>NZ_CP102480.1:3342500-4746001 GCF_024662015.1 Nisaea acidiphila
CCCTTGAAATACCGCCCTTTTGTTTTTTGATATCTAACCGCGGCCCGTGATCCGGGTCCGGGACCCTGCATGGCGGGTAGTTTGACTGGGGCGGTCGCCTCCCAAAGAGTAACGGAGGCGCGCGAAGGTAGGCTCAAGCTGGACGGAAATCAGCTGACGAGTGCAATGGCATAAGCCTGCCTGACTGCGAGGCCGACAGGCCGAGCAGAGACGAAAGTCGGTCATAGTGATCCGGTGGTCCCGCGTGGAAGGGCCATCGCTCAACGGATAAAAGGTACGCCGGGGATAACAGGCTGATACTCCCCAAGAGTCCACATCGACGGGAGTGTTTGGCACCTCGATGTCGGCTCATCACATCCTGGGGCTGGAGCAGGTCCCAAGGGTTCGGCTGTTCGCCGATTAAAGTGGTACGTGAGCTGGGTTTAGAACGTCGTGAGACAGTTCGGTCCCTATCTGCCGTGGGTGTTCGAGACTTGAGAGGAGCTGTCCCTAGTACGAGAGGACCGGGATGGACGCACCTCTGGTGGACCTGTTGTCGCGCCAGCGGCACAGCAGGGTAGCTAAGTGCGGAAAGGATAACCGCTGAAGGCATCTAAGCGGGAAGCCCCCCTCGAAACCAGGTCTCGCCGAGAACCGTGGAAGACCACCACGTCGATAGGCCGGGTGTGGAAGCGTGGCAACATGTGAAGCTAACCGGTACTAATCGTTCGATCGGCTTGATACATAACTCATACAGAACCAAATACCGGACCGAAGGGCACTGCCCTTCGCCGAAAGCAGACATCCAACACGAACCCCGTTCCATTCTTCGCATCGATGACCTGGTGGTCATGGCGAGGGGCCCGCACCCGATCCCATTCCGAACTCGGCCGTGAAAACCCTCCGCGCCAATGGTACTTCGGCTTAAGCCGCGGGAGAGTAGGTCGCCGCCAGGTCATCTATGCGAAAAATAAAAAAGCTTAACCTCTTCGAACTGCAAAAAGCCCGTCCTCGTGACGGGCTTTTTGCATGTCTGAACGGGCATTCGGACCTGGCCTGACGGTCATACCCCCTGGCGGTCATACCATTGTGCGTACGCGGTTGAGGAAACCGCCGACGATCTCGCGCAGGGAGGCGGCCTGCCCGGAGAGGGTGGTTGCAGCGCCATTAACTTCTTCAGCGGTCCGACTTGTCTCCTGGGCGGAAGCAGTGACGGCGGAAATGTTTTCGGTCACCTCAGATGTCCCGGCCGATGCCTGCTCGATATTGCCGGCGATCTCTCGGGTCGCAGCCGATTGCTCTTCCACAGCCGCGGAAACCGCCGAATTGGCCTCGTTGATCGTGTTTACCTGCTTTTGAATGGCCCGGATGCCTTCGATCGTCTGCTGGCTGGCTTCCTCGATGCTGCGCACGAAGCCGTTGATCTCGTCGGTAGCGCCGGAGGTCTGGTTGGCCAGTGCCTTCACCTCGCTGGCGACGACCGCGAAGCCTTTTCCGGCTTCGCCCGCCCGCGCGGCCTCGATGGTCGCATTGAGAGCGAGCAGATTGGTCTGCTCGGCAATTTCGCTGATGATCTTAAGCGCTCCGACAATGTTGCCGGTCGCCTGTTCGAGATTCCCGACCCGGTCTGAGACCTGGCTGGTGAGAGCGGCGGCCTCGTTGGCGACAGTCGAGGCGTTGGAGACCTGGTGGCTGATTTCGGCAATTGACGCGGAGAGCTGCTCGGAGGCCGAGGCGACGGATTGCACATTGACGGAGGCCTCCTCCGCCGCGGCCGCGACAGAGGTAGCCCGCTCGCTCGTATCCGTGGCAATGCTTCTCATGGAATCGGAGGATGCGGTCAATTGACCGGAGGCGGCCGCGACTGCCTCGACGATCTGCTGTACGGAGGTTTCGAATTCCTCCGTTACACCGGAGAATTGTTGTACCCGGGTGTCGATCGCGGCGAGGGCGCCATTCACCTTGCGTGACGCTGCGAGGAAGTCGCCATGCATCCCGGTCTCGATGATTTTCCGGTAGTATTTGTTCTCGCTGACATGGGTCATGCAGGCGGCGGATTCCCGGATATAGGCATCGCAGCGATCGACGAGATCGTTGACCAGATGCAGAAGCTCCGCTGTTTCGGAGTTCCCGGAAATTTGGGTGATGCGTCTCTCGAAGTTGCCGCGGGCGAGCTCTCTCAGGATCGGGATCGCGGCTTTGATATCGGCCTTGCCGGAAGAAACGAACATCTCTCAAACCCCCAGTGCGAACATGAGTTCGTTGAAGGACATGCCTTTGGACTGCAGCAGTTCGTGAACTTGCCTTTCCCCGGCCGCAAGCGCGTCCTTCGGGCTTCCGCTCGTACGCTCGATCTCGAGCAGGGCGGCATAAAGCGGCTCGATATGCTCGTGGATCACGGTCTTGTTCGGCGCGCGCCGGTTGCTGTGGTACCCGACTATCTTTCCGGCTTCGTTCCAGCTTGGCGTCACGTGCGCGAAGACCCAGTAATTGTCGCCGTTCTTTGACCGGTTGTTAACGTAAGCGAAGACCTCGTCGCCGGTCTTGATCGTGTCCCACAGAAGCTTGAAGACCGTCCGCGGCATCGCCGGATGTCGGATGATATTGTGCTGGGTGCCGACGCATTCCGCCGGGCTGTAACCCGCGAATTTGTAGAAAGTCCTGTTGCCGTAGCGGATCTTGCCGGAGAGGTCGGTCTTGGTGACAATCAGTTCATCCGGGTCGAGCGACCGCTCGACATTCGTGAGGGAGAGGTCTTGCTTGCGCATAGGTTCACCTGTTGCCAGTCGGCATCAGGATTAGCCGCAAGCCGGGGTGCGTTTCAACTCCTTACATTCATGGCATTCGCCATGAAAAAATGATGTATTTCAATAAATTAACAGAAATCAACATGTTGCGATCAATGGCCTTGCATCCATTGCGGGATGAGCGTGCCTGCGACTCTTTGGCCTGACCGTCGCCAAGCGCGCTCCAAAACTACGGGAGCGGGGCTTGCCAGGCTCTTCGGGCGGATGCCGGATCTCAACCCCATGGCGATTGTGCCGCCGCGTTCCGTCCCGCGATTCGGCCGAAGCCGAGGCATTCCCCGATATTGCCGGTGCCTTGATAGAGATAGCTGAAAATCGAGCCAAGCTCGCCCGCGCTGTAGAGGCGGGGGATAGGGGTTCCGTCCGGCCGGAGAATTTCGGCCTGCTCGTTGCGCCGCGGCCCGCCCTGGGTGTTGATCATGGAGGGTGACAGTTCGACGGCATGGAAGGGCGGTTCGGCAAGTGGGGCCAGCATCAGCTTGCGGCCGAAATCGGGATCGCCGCCCGTGGAGACCTGGCCGTTCCAGCGTTCGACGGTGACCCTCAGGGCAGCGGGATCGAGGCCGACCGTCTCCGCCAGGGCCTCCAGCGTGTCCGCCCGCTTGATCCATCCCCTTTCCAGCTCGGCCGAATTGTCGTCGCTCCAGTCGTAGCGGTCGATCATCGCCGTCCAGCCGCGGTTCGGCTCCTTGTTGTAGAGGGGGCCGGCCTCCATCAGCGGGCGGTCGAAGATCATGTACATCGGGCACGGGACCTGCAGCGCCCGCCAGGTGCCGTTCGCTGGGACCTTGCCGTGGCGGGTCTTGAACTTCTCGTCGCCGAAGCGCCGGGCGTCCGGGCCGACGACGATCATCCCGCCGGGAAACTCCTTGGAGAAATGCAGCGGCTGCATCGAGAGCGTGGCCGGGAACTCCGGCACCTTGAGTGCCATGGACGGCCCGGCGAAGTTGTTCATATGCCAGAGATCGGCGCCGACCGCCTGGGCCATCGGGATGCCGTCGCCCTCGTTGTAGGGCGTGCCGGACGGGTAGCAGTAGGGCACGCCCGTCAGATAGGTGCGGATGAGCTCCTGGTTGTTCTCGAAGCCGCCGCAGGTGAGCACGACGCCGCGTCTCGCCTTCACGGTGAAGGGGCGACCGTCCTTCTCCGCCCTGACGCCGAGGATCTCCTTGCTCTCCGGGTGCTGTATCAACTCGCGCGCCGGAGCTTCGTAATGGACCTTGATGTCGCGCTCGTGGACGAAACTCTCGAAGCGCTGCCAGGTGAGGCCGTAACCCAGTTTCGGGCCGTCATGGAACTTGTGCGAGCTGAAGGCGCCCGGCAACTCCGGGAATTCGATGCCGGCCGGCGGGTGCTGGTGTTCCTGCGGATCGCCGCCGAGCCCGGCGAGCCATTCGTTGTTGCGGCACATCTCGTGCGCCCAGACCAGGACCATCTCCTCGGGGACCGGATAGCGGCCGCAGAGGGCGCGAAGATAGGTCGCCGCCTCCTCCTCCGAGGAGGAGTTGAGATAGCCTTGCGCCGCCACGCGGGTATTGCCGCCATGCAGACCCTCGGGTGCTTTCTCGAGGATCGTGACTTCCGCGCCGAGATCGAAAGCTGTGACGGCTGTTGCGACCCCCGCGCCGCCGAAGCCGATGACGACGACGTCGGTTTCCTCGTTCCAGGTCTCGGGAATCATGGCGGCGGTCCTTTCAAATGAATTCTGTCTGGTGACGGTCAGCCGAGAGGCCAGGGCAGGCGCACCATTTCCTGTAGCAGGCCGGGCGGAAAATCGCGGTTGAGAACGTACGCCATGATGCAGAGCAGGCCGATCCCGGCGCCGCTGAAGAGCAGGATCCGATGCCATCTGAGCCGAGCCCTGAAAGCGAAGAAGGCAACAAGGAAGATTCCCAGCGCCAGGATGAAGCCGATCAGCGAAGAGAGCAGGAGCAGGGCGCCGAACCAGGCAAGCGTGCCCCAGAGCCCGTGGGTCGCATGCGCGTCCTCGCCCGACTTCTCCCGGTCGGCGAAGACTGCATGGCTCTCCGGCGCGCGCATCATCTGGATCAGGAGGGCGAGGCAGCAGATCAGCGAGACCGACGAGATGGTCAGCGGGAAGATCTTGTCGCTCACGAGATCGATCTGCAGCGCATCGACCCAGGCGACCGCGAGATAGGCCGTAACCGCGAGCAGAAAGACCAGCGGCGCGCGCTTGCCACCGGTCTGCAGTTCGCCTTCGGGCAGAAGCTGTTTCGCCTGCCGGATTCCGATCACGACCGAGACTATTGTCATGGCGAGGATCACCAGGACGATCGGCGAGGCGATGTAGCTGAAGCCGGCCTCGAGACCGATGCGGAATTTCGCTCCAGCGACCTGGTTCGCCATGTTGGTGAAGTTCTCGGTCTGGTGCGAGAGCACGAAACCGATCAGGAAGGCGGGGCGCGACCAGTCGAAGCGCCGCAGGAAGATCCCGAGCAGGCCGACGGCGAAGAGAGAGACCAGGTCGCCGAGATCCTGGCGCGACTGGAAGGCCGCGAAGGCGATCATCATGAAGAGGAAAGGCGCCAGCAGCGTGAAGCGGATCGTGGTCAGCCTGGCGATGGTGCCGGAAAGCATGATGCAAAGACCCGCGCCGACCACATTGGCGATCGCGAGCGACCACATGATCGTATAGGTGATGTCGAGATCGTACTGGATCAGCTGCGGACCGGCATCGTAACCGAGCAGGCCGAGCCCGCCGAGAAAGACCGCCATCGAGCCGCTGCCGGGAATTCCGAAGATGATGGTCGGGACGAGGCCGCCGCCTTCCTTGGCATTGTTGGAGGATTCCGGGCCGATGACACCGCGGATGTCGCCGGAGCCGAAGCCGGACTTGTCCTTCGTCGACTGTACGGTGTGCCCGTAGGCGATCCAGTCGACCACCGCGCCGCCAAGGCCGGGAATGACGCCGACGATCACGCCGATCACCGAGCAGCGGACGGAGAGCCACTTGTTGCGCCACCAGTCCCGGACGCCGTGCGCCCAGCCGGCGCCGAGGCCGCCATCGGAGGAAATCGGGCGGGCGTGCCGGAGCAGGCCGACGATCTCCGGGATGGCAAAGATGCCGAGGCCGACAATGACGAGGCTTAGCCCGTCGATCAGGTAGGGGATGTCGTAGGTCGACATGCGGAGACTGCCCCCGGCTCCGGCCTCGCCGATGGTGCCGACCATGAGGCCCAGACCCGCAGCCGCAACGCCCTTCAGCGGCACTCGCCCGGCGAGGATCGCGACGACCGAAAGCCCGAGGACCGTGATCATCAGCATTTCCGGCAGCCCGAAAGCGAGCACGATCGGGCGGGCGATCAGGATGAAGACGGTGAGCACCGCAGCGCCGAGCAGGCCGCCGAAAAGGGAGGAGGCGAACGCGGCGGACAGCGCGCGCGCGGCTTCGCCCTTCTTGGCGAGCGGAAAGCCGTCGAGGACAGTCGCCTGGCTCGCCGAGGAGCCCGGAATGCCCATCAGCACGCTGGCGAAGGTGTCTGAGGTCGGAATGACCGCGATCAGGCCGACCATGAGGGCGAGACCGGAGACCGGATCCATGCCGAAGATGAACGGCAGAACCATTGAGAGTCCGGCAATGCCGCCAAGTCCCGGGAAAACGCCGACGGAAAGGCCGAGCACCACGCCGAGAAAGAGATAGCCGAGCTGCTCCGGCTGCAGAATCAGGGAAAACGCTTCGCCCAGGGCAGGAAGCGCCGTCGACAACAGGTCCATCGGTCGGTCCGTGATGCTTGAAAATGGACGCGCCCCCGAGCTTAACCGGCTCGGGGGCGTTTCCGAAGAAGGCTTAGTTGAGCTTCACGCCGTAGCGTTCGTTCAGCCAGGTCTTCACGAAGGTCTTCGCCTTCGCCGGAACCTGGGTGCCGAGCTTGAGCGTCGCATCGGCCTGCTTGCCGGTCAGCTGCGGATAGATCCCGAGCCGGGCGGCGGCCATTTCCTTGAAGTCCGGCCGTGCGATGACAGCCTCGAAGGCCTTCTTGTAGGTGTCCATCGCCTCCTGCGGCGCACCCTGCGGCAGGAAGACCATCTTCTGCGCCGGGAAGCCGGCGATGAAGAAGGCTTTCCAGGCATCCCAAACATCGCCGGACGTCTCGCAGGCCGCGGTCGCCTCGCAGACTTCCTTGAAGGTCGGCATGTCCGGGAAGGTCGGGTCGCGCACGATGTCGCCATTGGCGTCGAGCACGCCCCAGCTCATCATCGGTACGGCCTTGCCGCCTTCGACCAGCGGAACGACGGCCTTCAGATAGGCCGGCGATGTCTGGTAGTCGATATTGGCCTCGCCGCGTTCGAACATCAGGCGGCCGGCGCCGCGGCCCTTGATGCCGAAGACCGGTTCGACCTTCATGCCGAGCATCTCCCAGGCCAGCAGAGGGACGAGATCGAGACGGGTCGCGCCCTGGGAGCCCCAGATGAAGTCGATATCGCCGAGATCGTCCGCGTCGCCGTCGAATTTCTTGGCGATGTCCGGCGGCAGATAGGCAACGCCGCCGACGCCCGAGGCGAGCACCACGTTCCAGTCGTTGTATTCGTAGCGTACCCGCGGATCGTCCAGCATGTAGGGGAACTGGGTCGAGCCGGAAGAGCCGAAGATCAGCGTGCCGTCCTCGTATTTCTGCTTCTGGAACCAGTTGGCGCCTTTGGTGGACCCGGCACCGGGCATGTATTTCACCGCCACGGTCGGTTTGCCGGGCAGGGCCTCGCTCAGCAGAGGGGCGTAGAAGTTGGCCCATTTCGCGGAGCCGCCGGATTCCGAGAACGGAATGACGAAATCGACGGTCTTGCCGGAAAGATCGAGATCGGCGGCGGCCGGGCTCATAGCCCCGAAAGCGCAAATGCCGATAGTCGCCGCGCTGGCCGCAAGGCTGCGCACGCGTGAAATCAGTCTCATACCCTGAACCTCCCTGTCCTTCGGTATAGGTTTTTTGAAGCTGTATCAGCGCCGCATTCGCTCTGCTTCTCTGGCAGAATTCGGCCCACTGACTGGATGCGACGAACTTGCGGGGAGTTTTTATTGATGTCGGTCAGGCTTCAAATTCAATAGCGGCATACTCGTATAAGAATTATGCATCGCATTTCGGGGCGGGGTGTTTTGGAGCCGGGTCTGAAAGACCTCATTCGTCGCCATGCATCGGGAAACGGGCGAGGGGGCGAAAGCCGGAAAGTGGACGGGGTTTGTCACCTGCATGCAGCGCGTTTGCTAGCGCCTCGGCGAAGCCGCGCGATGAATTGGCCTCGGCGAGCTCTCTGGTATCGCTGGCTTTTCCAGAGGCTGCCGCACTGTTTGCCGCGCGGATCGCCGCGAGTTCGGTCTTGAGGGCGGTTGGTAGGGAGGCCTGCTTGAACGCCTCCGCCTGTTGAATGGTGGAATATCGGGCAATGCCGCTTCGATGCGTCGTGGGGGCTGCCATGCCTGCCTCCGGGGATCTGTGATACCCCCGTAACGCGCCCACCTCCGCGAGCCGTCGTGGCCACACGGGAAATTACCTAACTTTACAAACTGCCTCCCGAGCGCAGTCAGGGACTGTGCGATCTCGGGGTCTGCCCGTAGGTGCGCCGGAACGCCCGCGTGAAGGCGCTGGCGTCGCCATAGCCGCAACGGACCGCGATCTCGGCGATGGCGAGATCGCCCTCGCGCACGAGGCGCAGCGCTTCCGCCATCCGAAGCTGTTTATAGACGGTGCGCGGGACCGTGCCGAAGGCGCGGCGGAAGCGGGTCTCCAGATCGCGCTGGCGGCAGCCCGCGGCGCGGGCGATCTCCGCTATGGGAAGCGGCGCCTCGAGATTGTCGCGCATCAGGGCGACCGCGCGCTGCACCCGGCGGTCGCCGGCGGCAGTGCCCGCCAGGGTCCGGACGGTCTCCTCCCCCTGCATGAACAATCCGGCGATCTCGATCGAAACCGCGCTGCCGTGAGCGGCGGCGATGAGATGCTGCATGAGCTCGAACGCGGTCGTCGCGCCACCCGCGCTCATCCGGTCCCGGTCGATAATCCAGCGCTCCCGGCGGGCATTCACTTCGGGGAACTGCTCCGAGAACCGGTCGAATTCGTCAAAATGGATCGTGGCGGCATAGGCGTTCAGCAGCCCCGCCTCCGCGAGCAGCCAGCTGCCGGCGTCGAGGCCGACAAGCGTCTCGAAGCGGCGCGCGGCGGCCCTGAGCGCGCCAAGGCAGGCCGGGGTTCCAAGCTTCCTGTAGCCATAACTCGGCAGGACGAAGAGCGCGTCGCCGCCGGGCTCGTCAGCCAGCTTTCCGTCCGGCATCAGCCGGATGCCGCTGGAGGAGACGACCGGTGACCCGTCGAGGCTGACCAGACGCCAGCGATAGGCAGCCCCGCCGAGAAAATCGTTCGCCGCCCGCATCGGCTCGATGGTGTTGGCGAGGCAGTAGTTGGAGAAGCGGTCGAACAGAAGGACCGAGACCTCCTGGGTGCCGCCGCGCTGATTGATCCAAATCGGCATGCAAAGCAGCTAATTTGGCATGATGGCGTCTGTCAACGCATCTTAGGCTGACGCCGATCGATTGAATGACCGCCTTCGGGAGATTGGGATGCCTCTTGAGATGAACCGCGAAGTCTTCGTGACCTGTGCCGTGACCGGATCCGGAGGCACGCAGGACCGCAGCCCGCACGTACCGCGCAGCCCGCAGCAGATCGCCGAGAGCGCCATCGCCGCCGCCAAGGCCGGTGCCGCCGTTGTGCACTGTCATGTGCGCGATCCCGAGACCGGCACGCCCTCGCGCGACCTGAAATATTATCGAGAGGTAACCGACCGGATCCGCGACGCCGAGGTCGACGTGGTGCTCAACCTGACCTCCGGAATGGGGGGCGACCTGGTGTTCGGCAGCCCCTCGAAGCCGCTGCCGCTGGTCGAGGGCACGGACATGGTCTCGGCCGAGGAACGCGTCGCCCATATCGCCGAGTGCCTGCCGGAGATCTGCACGCTCGATTGCGGCACCATGAACTTCGCCGAAAAAGACTACGTCATGACCAACACGCCGGGCATGCTCGACGCGATGGGGTCGATGATGACCGAGCTCGGCGTGAAACCGGAGATCGAAGCCTTCGATACCGGGCATCTCTGGCTCGCGAAGAAGCTGGTCGAGGACGGTGTGCTGACCTCGCCGGCGCTGGTGCAGCTCTGCATGGGCGTTCCCTGGGGCGCGCCGGACGATCTCAACACCTTCATGGCGATGGTGAACAATGTCCCGGCGGACTGGACCTGGTCGGCCTTCGCGCTTGGCCGCAACCAGATGCCCTATGTCGCCGCTTCCGTACTGGCCGGCGGCAATGTCCGTGTCGGACTGGAGGACAATCTCTGGCTCGCCAAGGGACAGCTCGCGACAAACGCGCAGCTTGTCGAGAAGGCGGTCACCATCATCGAGAATCTCGGGGCGACGGTGATCGGGCCGCAAGCCGTCCGCGACAAGCTCGGCCTCGTGAAGCGGGCGCCGAAATGAGTTCCGCGAAAAAGACGGCCGCCATCATCGGCGGCGGCGTCATCGGCGGCGCCTGGGCGGCGCGCTTCCTGCTGAACGGCTGGGACGTGCGCCTGTTCGACCCCGATCCCGAGGCCGAGCGCAAGATGTCCGAAGTGCTTGGCAATGCCCGTCATGCCCTGCCGATGCTCTACGAAATCGCATTGCCCGAAGAAGGAACGCTGACCCATGTCGCGACGATCTCCGAGGCGGTTGCGGGCGCGGTCTATATCCAGGAGAGCGTGCCAGAGCGGCTGGACCTGAAACACAAGGTCTTCGCCAAGATCGAGGCCTCGGCCGCCATGAAGACGCCGGTCGGCTCGTCCACCTCAGGCTTCAAGCCGTCGGAGCTCTCCGAGGGCGCCAAGCATCCGGGCCGCATCTTCGTCGCCCATCCCTTCAACCCGGTCTACCTGTTGCCGCTGATCGAGGTGGTCCCCGGACCGGGCGCGGACGAGGCGGCCGTGGGCGCGGCGGAAGCTATTCTGAAATCGGTCGGGCTCTACCCCCTCCGCGTGCGCGCGGAGATCGACGCCCATATCGCCGACCGGTTCCTCGAGGCCGTCTGGCGCGAGGCGCTCTGGCTGGTGAAGGACGGCGTCGCGACAACGGAAGAGATCGACAACGCGATCCGCTACGGGTTCGGTCTCCGCTGGGCGCAGATGGGGCTGTTCGAGACCTACCGGATCGCCGGCGGCGAGGCCGGGATGGCGCATTTCATCGCCCAGTTCGGTCCGGCCTTGAAATGGCCCTGGACCAAGCTGATGGACGTGCCGGAGCTGACCGACGACCTCATCAAGCAGATCGCCGACCAGTCGGACACCCAGTCCGGCGCACTCACGATCCGCGAGCTGGAGCGGCTGCGCGACAACAATCTGGTCGCCATGATGCGGGCGCTGAAACAGCAGGGGGCGGCGGCCGGAAAGCTGATCGCCGAGCATGAGGAGACATTGGCCCGGCCGGCGGCCGAGGGCGCGCTGGTCCGCACCATCGACCGCACCGTGCCCGTCGACTGGACGGACTATAACGGGCACATGAACGAGAGCCGCTACGGTCAGGTCTTCTCGGACGCCGCCGACGCGATGATGCGTCTCGTCGGCGCCGATCCTGCTTATATCGAGAGCGGCAAGAGCTACTTCACCGTCGACAGCCGGATCCGCTATCTGAACGAGACCCTCGCCGGCCAGCGCATCCTGGTGGACAGCCAGGTGCTTGAAGGCAAGGGCAAGAAGTACCGCGTCTTCCACCGCATGAAGAACGAGGCGGGCGAGGAGCTGGCGACCGGCGAGCAGCTGATGATCCATGTTGATCTCACGACCCGCCGGTCCTCCGTGCCGGACGATGCGGTGCTGCAGAAGGTGGAGGCGCTCGCGGCGGCCCATGCCGTTCTCCCGCAACCGGACGAAAGGGAGCTGCTCTGATGCATTTCGGCTTGAGCGAAGAACAGGAGATGATCGTCTCGACCGTGCGCGAGTTCGTCGAGACCGAGATCTACCCGCACGAGGCCGAGGTCGAACGCACCGGCGAGGTCCGGCCCGAGCAGGCCGACGCGATCAAGCAGAAATGTCTCGATATCGGCTTCTATGCCTGCAATTTCCCCGAAGAGGTCGGCGGCGGCGGGCTTTCCCATCTCGATTTCGCGCTGGTCGAGCGCGAACTCGGCCGCGGCTCGATGGCGCTCAACCACTTCTTCGGCCGCCCGCAGAATATCCTGATGGCCTGCAAGGGCGACCAGATCGAGCGCTACCTGACGCCCGCGGTGAAGGGCGAGAAGATGGACGCGCTGGCGATGACCGAGCCCGGTGCCGGATCCGATGTGCGGGGCATGAGCTGCGCTGCGAAGCGCGACGGCGGCGACTGGGTGGTGAACGGCACCAAGCATTTCATCTCCGGCGCCGACCATGCGGATTTCATCATCGTCTTCATCGCGACCGGCGAGGAGGAGACGCCGCGCGGGCCGAAAAAGAAGATCACCGCTTTCCTCGTCGACCGGGGCACACCCGGCTTCACCATCCGCGACGGCTATAAGTCTGTCAGCCATCGCGGCTACAAGAACATGATCCTGGAATTCGACGATTGCCGACTGCCGGACGCGCAGGTGCTGGGCGAGGTCGATGGCGGCTTCGCGGTGATGAACGAGTGGCTCTACGCGACGCGCATCACGGTGGCGACCATGTCCGTCGGGCGGGCACGCCGTTGTTTCGACATGGGTCTTGCCTATGCGGCCGAGCGCAAGCAGTTCGGCCAGCAGATCGGCAAGTTCCAGGGCGTCAGCTTCCAGCTCGCCGACATGATCACCGAGATCGACGCCGCCGACTGGCTCACGCTCTACGCCGCCTGGCGGCTCGATCAGGGACTGCCGGCGAACCGCGAGATCGCAAGTGCCAAGGTCTATGCCTCGGAGATGCTGGCGCGGGTGACGGACGCCACCCTGCAGATCTATGGCGGCATGGGCCTGATGGACGATTTCCCGATCGAGCGCTTCTGGCGCGACGCGCGGGTCGAGCGGATCTGGGACGGTACCTCCGAGATCCAGCGCCACATCATCAGCCGGGAACTGCTCCGGCCACTCGGCGCCTGAGGCCATGCGTCCAGGGCTCGAACGCCTGTTCCGGCCGAAGTCTATTGCGGTCATCGGTGGCGGTGCCTGGTGCGCCAACGTGGTCTCCGAATGCGCCAAGATCGGTTTCGGGGGCGCGGTCTGGCCGGTGCATCCGAAGCGGTCCGAGGTCGCGGGGCGTACTGCCTATGCGTCCATCGAGGATCTGCCCGGAGCGCCGGACGCGACTTTCATTGGCATCAACCGTCATGCCACCGTCGAGGCGGTCCGGGCGCTCGCGGCGCGCGGTGCCGGTGGAGCTGTCTGTTTCGCCAGCGGCTTCAGCGAGGCGCTGGCGGAGACCGGCGACGGCGCCGACCTGCAGGCGGAGCTGATCGAAGCCGCGGGTGAGCTGGCGGTACTCGGGCCGAACTGCTACGGCATTCTCAACTACCTCGACGGCGTGGCGCTCTGGCCCGACCTGCATGGCGGCCGGCATGTAGAGCGCGGGGTCGCGATCGTCGCCCAGTCCTCCAACATCGCCATCAACCTCACCATGCAGCAGCGCGGCCTGCCAATCGCCTACATGGCGACGGTCGGCAACCAGGCGCAGACCAGTCTCGCGGAGATCGCCGAGGCGCTGCTGGCGGACGATCGGGTGACGGCGCTCGGTTTCTATATCGAAGGCGTGGGCGATCTCGCCGCCTTCGCCGCGATGGCGCGGAAAGCGGCGGAGCTTGGCAAGCCGCTCGTGGCGCTCAAGGTCGGGCGGTCCGAAGAGGCGCGCGCCGGAGCGGTTTCGCATACGGCATCGCTTTCCGGCGGGCACGCGGGTGCCTCCGCTCTGTTGCAACGCCTCGGGATTGCCGAGGTGCGCAGCCTGTCGGCGTTCCTTGAAACCCTGAAGCTGCTGCATGTCGCGGGGCCGCTCGCCTCCAACCGGATCGCCTCCATGTCCTGCTCCGGCGGCGAGGCGGGGATGATGGCGGACACCGCGCTCGGTTTCGATCTCGGCTATCCGCCGCTCATGGGGGACCAGATGCGGGACCTCGGCGAGGCGCTCGGCCCGAAGGTCGCGCTCGCCAATCCGCTCGACTATCACACCTATATCTGGGGCGACACGGACGCGACCGCGCGCACCTTCAGCGCGATGATGCGCGGCGCGGCGGATTTCGGCCTCGCCGTGCTCGATTTTCCGCGCGCCGGGCTCGGCAGCGTCGCCGACTGGGAGAAGGTGATCGACGCGGTCGAGATGACGGTGGCGGAAACCGGCAAGCCTATGGGGGTGCTTGCTTCCCTGCCGGAAAACCTGCCGGAAAAAATCGCGGAAAAGATCATGGCCCGCGGGATTGCTCCTCTGGCCGGGCTGGACGACGCGCTGGCAGCCGTGGAGGCGGCGGCTTTCGTCGGCCGGGCGCGGCTCGCCGATCACGCGCCGCTGCCGCCCTTGCCGCCGAAGGACAGCCGGGTCGTCGGTGAGGGTGACGCCAAGCGTCTGCTCGCCGGTTTCGGCGTGCCGGTACCGGGCTCTGTCGAAGCGGCTTGCGGCGGGCTTGCGACAGCGGCGGCCGAGGTCGGTTACCCGCTGGTGCTGAAAGGTCTCGGACTGGCGCATAAAAGTGAGGCGGGTGCCGTCGCACTCGGTATCGACGGCGAGGCGGCGCTGATGGACGCAGCGCGCGGGATGAGCGCGGATCGCTTTCTCGTCGAGCCGATGATCGGAGGCGCGGTGGCGGAGCTACTGGTTGGCGTCACGCTGGATCCGGCACACGGATATCTGCTGACGCTCGCCGCCGGCGGGACAAAGACGGAGATCCTCGACGACAGTACCTGCCTGCTATTGCCGGTGACCGCCGAGGATATTGATACCGCTTTGTCATGTTTGCGCATGGCGCCGCTGCTGGACGGCTATCGCGGCGCGTCCGCGGCCGACCGCGGAGCGATTGTCCGCGCGGTCCTCGCGGTGCAGGATTTCGTCACGGCGCATGCCGAACGGATCGAGGAAGTCGAAATCAACCCGTTGCTCTGCCTTGAGAACGGAGCGATGGCGGTGGACGCCCTGATCAGGATGGGAGATGAAGAATGAGCGAAGGCCCGATCAAGACCCGGCGGGACGGGCATGTCCTCGAGGTCACCCTCGACCGGCCGAAGGCGAACGCGATCGATCTCGCGACCAGCCAGATCATGGGCGATACCTTTGCCGCGTTCCGTGACGATCCGGAGCTTCGGGTCTGTATCGTCACCGGCGGCGGCGAGAAATTCTTCTGCCCGGGCTGGGACCTGAAGGCGGCGGCTGCCGGCGACGAGGTCGACGGGAACTACGGCGTCGGCGGGTTCGGCGGGTTGCAGGAGCTGCGGGGTCTCAACAAGCCGGTGATCGCGGCGGTGAACGGGATCTGTTGCGGCGGCGGACTCGAGCTCGCGCTTTCGGCCGACATCATCCTTGCCGCCGATCATGCGACCTTCTCCTTGCCGGAAATCCGCTCGGGCACCGTGGCGGACGCGGCGACGGTCAAGCTGCCGAAGCGCATTCCTTATCACATTGCGATGGAGATGCTCTTCACCGGCCGCTGGCTCGAGGCGGAGGAGGCGGCGCGCTGGGGCTTCGTGAACCGCATCCATCCGGCGGCCTCCCTGATGGAGGAGGCGCGCAAGCTGGCAAAGCATCTCGCCTCAGGTCCGCCGCTGGTCTTCGCCTGCATTAAGGAGATCGTCCGCGAGGCCGAGGACATGACCTTCCAGGACGCGATGAACCGGATCACCAAGAGGCAGTTCGAGACTGTCGACCGGCTCTACGATTCCGAGGACAATCGCGAAGGCTATACTGCGTTCGCGGAGGGGCGCGATCCGGTCTGGAAGGGACGCTAGGGGGCCTCGTCGCGCAGCCGGCTCTCCGCGATCTGCCCGGTCGATTCCAAAATCGGGTAGGCGACGGAGGTTATGTGGCTGTTGATCCGCTTCAGGTCGCGCAATACGTCCAGATGCAGGGAGGAACTACCGAGCGACTCCGCCTTGCCTTCCCTGATACGGGTGTAGTGTGCCTCCGAGAACCTCTGTTCAAGTTCGCGGATATGGACCTTCTGTTCCATCAGGCGCCGCGCCAATCGATGATCTCCGGTCATGAAAATACTGAGCGCGAGCTTCAGATTCGCGAGTACCTCGGCATGAAACGCCTCCAGTTCCTCGAGGCCGTCATGAGAGAACACCGCGCCGTCCTTGAGTTTCTTGGCGGCAAGCTCCATCAGGTTCTTATCTATGATGTCGCCGATATGCTCCAAGTTGGTGGTGAAGCTGAGAATCTCGACCACCCGCTGGCTCTCCGCCGGGTCGAGCTCCTGACGCGATAGCTTCGTCAGATAGAGTTTCACGGCCTCGTGCAATGCATCGACAACGTCGTCTTCGCGCTCGATTTCCTTGATCTGTTCGGGGGTTCCCCCGCGTAGCACGTCCATCGAGCGCAGGAGCATCGACTGAACCGTATCCCCCATGCGCAGGGTTTCCCGCGCCGCGGCCGAAAGCGCAACGGTCGGGGTGTCGAGACTTTCTTCTTCGAGATGCCGGGGGGCGAGAAGGTCCTCCGCTCCCGGGCGATCCGGGAGGATCCGAGTCACGAAACGGGCGATCCCCCCGATTACCGGCAGGAACACAAACGCGACGGCGAGGTTGAAGCCGGTATGGATGTTCGCGATCAGATGGGCGGAATCGACGGAATAGTCCGAGAAGGCCGGAACTATCCACGGAATGAAGGCGAACAGCGAGATGACGCCGGCCGTGCGCATCAAGAGATTGCCGACAGGCACGCGCCGCGCCGCCGGTTCCGCCCCCCAGTTCATGGCAACAGGTGTGATCGCGCTACCGATATTCGCGCCCAGTACAAGCATGATCGCGACCTGAAGTTCGACCACGTTGAGCGAGACCAGGGTCATGATCAGCACGATGACTGTCAGGCTGGAATGGGCCATCCAGGTCAGAAGCGCGGCGAAGAGGATGGCGAGCACCGGTTCGCTTCTCAGCGGGGCCAGCAGCATCGAGATCGTAGGACCTTCGCGCAAGGGAACGGACGCAAGCATCACGAGCTTGATGGCCAGCAGCATCAGGCCGAGCCCAATGAAAATCCGGGCGATGGCTTTGCGGCGCGAATTCTCCGACGAGAGGAACGTGGTGACCCCGATAAAGAGGAGGACCGGGGACATCCAGGTGACGTCGAATGCCAATACCTGAACCACAATCGTGCTGCCGACGTCGGCGCCCAGCATGATGGCGAGCCCAGCGCTGACCCCGATCATCTTCCGGCTGCCGAACGAACTGACAATCAGCGCGGTGGCCGTACTGCTCTGCAGGACAGCTGTGACGCCGAGGCCGGTGACGAAAGAACTCAGCCGGTTCCGTGTGGCGGCGGCGATCCCGCGCCGGATGCTGGATCCGAATGCCCTCGTAACACCGGTCCGCACCATACGTACGCCCCAGAGGAGCAGGGCAACCCCTCCAAGTATATTGATGAGAATTTCCATAGCCTCGATCGCGACCGCTGGTGGCCGCCGTCAGATGATGGCGTGCCGCACCTTGGCGGACACCCACTCGCTTACCAGAACGGTTATCAGAATAAGGATGAAGATCACCGTGACCTGGGGCCAGGCGAGAACATTCAGGGATTCTTGAAGACGAAGCCCGAGCCCTCCGGCGCCGACCAGTCCGAGCACGGTCGACTCCCGGATGTTGATGTCCCAGCGGAACACGGTGATCCCGGCGAAGGCCGGCAGGATTTGCGGTACGACCGCGTAATCCATGATTTGCGCCTTGCTCGCGCCGGTGGCGGAGACAGCCTCGACTTGGACCGCGTCGATCTCCTCAATGGCCTCGTAGAGCAGCTTGGCGACGAAGCCGATCGAGCGGAAGGCGATCGCGACGATCCCCGCCATCACGCCGGGCCCAATGATCGCGACCAGCAGCAGTGCCCAGATGAGGGAATTGATCGAGCGGCTCGAGACGATGATGAGCAAAGCGATCGGGCGCACGAACCGGGTGCTCGGCGTCGTGTTGCGGGCGGCCATGAAAGCTACCGGAACAGCCATGAAGAGCGCCATAAGCGTGCCGAGCGTGGCGATCGCGATGGTGTCCCAGAGCGGTTCCATCAGGCTCGGCAGATAGTCCCAGCGCGGCGGTACCATGCGCGAGCCGATATCCATCGCCTGTCGGGGCGCGTCGGAGACGAAGGCCCAGATTGTGTTCTTGTTCATCACCTCCCAGCAGAAGACGAAGAACGCGACGAGAGCCAGCCAGCCGAGCCAGAGCGCGAGTTCCTGTTTGCTTGTCCGCTTCCGCCAGGACTTGTCGAATTGGGTGTCACTCATTACTGGAGCCACTTCCGGACATAGCCAGAGGAATATTCCGCCGCCATCACGATCAGGATGATCAGGATCAGGATCGCCGCCGCCGAGTCGTATTCGTAACGGTCCATGGCGGTGTTCAGCGTGGCGCCGATGCCGCCCGCGCCGACGATGCCGATCACGGCGGACTCGCGGAAATTAATGTCGAGACGGTAGAGGCTGAGGCCGATCAGGCGCGGCATGACCTGCGGCTGGATCGCGTAATTGACGATCTGCCACCAGCCGGCGCCGGTGGCGCGCACCGCCTCGGCCTGGCTCTCGTCGATATCCTCGATGTCCTCGGCCAGCAGCTTGGCGAGGAAGCCGATGGTGGCGAAGGAGAGGGTCAGAAACCCGGCGAGCGGTCCGAAGCCGAACATCGCGACGAACAGGATGGCGACGATGATCTCCTGGAAGCTGCGCGAGAGGGCGATGATCGCCCGGCAGACGGCATAGATCGGCAGGGGAGCGATGTTACGCGCGGCGCCGATGCCGATCGGGACCGAGATCGCGACGCCGACCACTGTCGATGCAACGGTCATTGTCAGGCTTTCTTCCATGCCGATGAGGATGTCTTCCCAGCGGCTGGTGAAGTCGGGCACGAGGAAGCCCTCGATGAAGCGCAGACCGCGGTCGAGGCCTTCCCAGACGCGCACCCAGTTCACCTCTACCGACCCGACCGAGAGGATCAAATAGGCGAGCGCGCCGAGATAGAGCGTCCAGCGCAGCCAGGCGCGCTTCACGAAAGGTGGGCGCGACCAGGTTCGCAGATAGGAGGTTGCGCCGCTTGCGCTCATGTCAGGC
The DNA here is from genome assembly GCF_024662015.1 of Nisaea acidiphila. NCBI lineage: Bacteria > Pseudomonadati > Pseudomonadota > Alphaproteobacteria > Rhodospirillales > Thalassobaculaceae > Nisaea > Nisaea acidiphila. The sequence continues at coordinate 3,361,488 of NZ_CP102480.1, forward strand.
CCGCCATGCGCTCGCGGTCGAGTGCGGCGACATGTTCTTCCGAACCCGCATCGTCGTCTTCACCATCCTCCTCGCCGTCTTCATCGACCTTGCGGATGGTCGCGGACCAGTCCTCTTCGCCGTAGATCCGGGTGAGGACGTCCGCATCGAGTTCGTCCGGGCTACCGTCGAACACGACCTTGCCGGCCTGCAGCCCGATGATCCGGCGCACGAATTGCTGCGCCAGAGCGACGTCGTGGATGTTGATTATCGCGGGCAGTCCGCGCTCGTCGCAGATCTCGACGATCAGGCGCATGATCTGCCGCGAGGTCTTGGGATCGAGCGAGGCGGTGGGCTCGTCGATCAGCAGCAGGTCCGGGTCCTGCTCAAGCGCGCGGGCGATACCGACGCGCTGGCGCTGGCCGCCGGAAAGCGCATCCGCGCGCTTGTTCACATGCGCGCTGAGCCCGACCCGGTCGAGCAGCCGGTAGGCGTTCTCGATCGCCTCGGGCGGAAACTTGCGGAAGAAACTGCGCCAGAAGCCGACATAGCCGAGGCGTCCGGAGAGCACGTTCTCCATCACGGTCAGGCGCTCGACCAGCGCATATTCCTGGAAGATCATGCCGATCCGCCGGCGGGCCTGACGCAGGCCGCCCCGGCTGAGACCGGTGATCTCGAGATCGCCCAGGAAGATCTTCCCGGACGTGGGTTCAACAAGCCGATTCACGCACCGGATCAGAGTGGATTTTCCGGCTCCCGACGGCCCGATCAGGCCGATGACCTGACCGGGTTCGACGGAAAGACTAACGTCGGTGAGCGCCCGATCGCCTGTCCCGTAAACTTTCGACAGACCTTCAAGTCGCAACATGCAGGCGCTCCTCAACTCTTGTTTTTTGATCGCGTCTGGCGATCACGTCGTTTGAACGGTGGTTCGTTTTACTTGCAGGCGTAGGAAACGCCGTTGGCGGCGTCGATCTTCCGGATCACGTCCCAGTATTCCTGGTAGGTGATCGGAATGAACTGTTCCTCGCCGGAGCGCGCGAACTCCTCCTTCAGGGCAGAGCCCTCCCAGTCGAAGGAGAAAAAGGCTTCCTTGATCTTCTCCTGAAGTTCCGGTTTCAGGTTGTAGGCATAGCCGAATCCGGTCGTCGGGAAGGTCTGGGATTTGTAGATGGAAATGATCTGACCGTCCTTGACCACGCCGCGGGCGAGCATCCGGTGCCAGACCGAGTTGGCAATGGCCGCCGCCGGATAGTCCTTGTTGGCGACGCCCAGAATGGAGTTGTCGTGCTTCCCGGAGAAGACCGGCTCGAAATCGCGGCCGGGGATCATGTCGTAATCGGCCTTGAGGATCGCTGATGGCGCCTTGAAGCCGGAGTTCGATGTCTGCGAGGTAAAGGCCATCTTCTTGCCCTTGATGTCCTCGACCTTTTCGATTCCGCTGCCCGGGTAAGTGATGATTTCCATGTTGTAGCCGAACTCGCCCGCCTTGTTCGCCATCATGGCGAAGGAGACGAACCCTGCGCAGTTGACAGCGAGCGGGTTGGAGCCGGTATTGAAGCCGGCGACATGCAGGCGGCCGGCACGCATCGCCTCGATCTGGGCGGCGTTCGACTGCACCGGGAAGAACTGGACCTTCTTGCCGGTTACCTTCTCCATGTGGCGCAGGAACCCGTCCCATACTTTCGCATATACGGCAGGGTCCTCGACTGGTGTGTAGGCGAAGATGATGGTGCCCGGATCGACCTGCTGCGACGGATCGGTCGGCGTGTCGGCGACCAGATCGCCATTCTTGTCCTGAAAGCGGGAATCAAGTGCATGCGATGCGCCCGTCCACGCCAGGGTGACAATCCCGGCAGCTGCTGCCGCCAAGCCTAAGATCTTGCGTCTGTTCATGTTGGTACCTCCCTGCTTTTGAGTCTCTGCGCATTGAACCGTCGCCGGGTTTCAAGTGAAGATTTTCTCTTTCATTCGAAAGCAGACTTTTCGACAGTTCGAGCGGAATGTCGAGTGCTACCGGACACATCGGTGAAATTAGTCGCCCGTTTCGATGCAACCGAGGCTGTTCTCTTTTGAGCGCGCGGTCCTTAATCAGGGCGAAACAATGGGGAGCCGATAGGCGGAGGATTTCGATCAGGTTGAGGAAGCCCCGGACGTGTCCCCACCGGAATGAGCGCTGTTAGGCTTCGCGGTCCAGCGCGCCGATATCGAGCACCGGGGAGGCGTCGATCTCCTCGGCATCGAGCATCGAGGCGACCCGCTCAAGGTTCGCCATCAGCATCATCTGCTCCCAGTCTTCCAATTTCTCGAAGCGCCGACTGAAAAGATCCTGAAGGCTGTCCGGCGCATCGGCAAGTTTCTGCCGTCCCGTATCGCTCAGCGTGAGCCAGACTTTGCGCCGGTCAGTGTCGCCGCGCTTGCGGGTGATCAGTCCCTTGGCTTCCAGTTTCTGTACCAGCGATGTCGTGGTCGCCTGGGTGATGCCGAGCCGCGCCGCGATGGTGCCGGCGGTGCATTCGCCTTCGTCTTCCAGAGTCTGAAGCAGCAGCAATTGCGAGGCTGTCAGTCCGGACTCGCGCGAAAGCTTGCGGGCGCGGTTTTCCGTTGCCCGCAGGATTTGGCGCAGGACGATCAGGGCATGCTGTGAGCGGTTTTCCGTCATCTTGAGATCCTCGGTAGACGGTTTGTCGGCGGGCGCCAAGCGCGAAAAACGAAATTAGTTGGATAATCTAAGTAAAATAAATTCTGACTTGCGATGTTTTTCGGATGCAAAAATTTGTCCGGAGGCCCGGCGTTAGCTTTTAATGCGCTCATTCTGAGGAAAATTATTTTATTCCTGATGCTTTTTCGGCGCGGCAAGCCGAGAAAAATTTCGAATGTTATGGAACCTTTGTTGACTTTATTAGTTTGTCTAACTAACTAATTGCCGACTTTTTGCAGCGAGGGCAAAGATGCAAATCGAGATTTCCAAGAAAGCGGCGCCGGGGCCGGCCATGTCCGGCGGCGTGCGATTCCGAAAACCGACCTCCGAGGACGGAGCGTCTGTCTGGCGCCTGATCGGCGAACTCGACGCCCTCGACGACAATTCGATGTATTGCAACCTGCTGCAGTGCACGCACTTTGCCGACACCTGCATCGTCGCCGAACGCGACGATGAAGTTGTCGGCTGGGTGTCTGCCTATCTGCCGCCCGCCAAGCAGGGCACGCTCTTTGTCTGGCAGGTCGCCGTCGCGCCGAAAATGCGCGGCCGCGGTCTCGCGAAGAAGATGCTGAAGGCGCTGCTGGACCGCGAAGTCTGCGAGGATGTCTCCCATATCGAGAGCACCATCACCCGCGACAACGACGCTTCCTGGGGGCTGTTCCGCTCGATCGCGTCGGAATTCGACGGCGATCTGACCGAACGTCCCCATTTCCGCCGCGACGATCATTTCGATGGCGAGCATGCGACGGAATATCTCTGCCGGATCGGCCCGATCGAGACCGGGGACATGGCCAGCGCCGCCTGATCCGCTCCGCCATCCATTTCTCAGAGCCGACTTTCACAGCCAAGACATGACGTCGAAAGGACTCATCATGACTGCTGACCTCTCCGTTTACGAAAATACCGAATCCAACGTGCGCAGCTATTGCCGCTCGTTCCCGACGACCTTCACGTCCGCCTCCGGCGCCGAGATCACGGCCGCCGACGGCAAGACCTATATCGATTTTCTCGCCGGCTGCTCCTCTCTGAACTACGGGCATAACGACCCGGACATGAAGCAGGCGCTGGTGGACTACATCGCCGGCGACGGCATCGCCCACGGGTTGGATTTCCATACCGAGGCGAAGGGGGCCTTCCTGCAAGCCTTCAGCGACCACATCCTGAAGCCGCGGGAAATGAATTACCGCGTCCAGTTCACCGGCCCGACCGGTGCGAACGCGGTCGAGGCGGCTCTGAAACTCGCCCGCAAGGTGACCGGCCGTGACCGCATCATCGCCTTCACCAACGGCTTCCACGGCGTCACGCTCGGCGCGCTCGCCTGCACTGGTAACGGCTATCACCGCAAGGGCGCCTCCCGTCCGCTCGAGGGCGTCGACCGTATGCCCTACGACCGGGCGTTCGGTGACGATATCGACAGCGGCAAGGTGCTGGAGGAGTTGCTGAACAACCCCTCCAGCGGCTACGAGCCGCCGGCGGCCTTCATCCTGGAGACGGTTCAGGGCGAGGGCGGCCTCAACGAGGCCAGCGCCGAATGGCTTCAGACCGTCGAGCGGGTTGCCCGCGAGCACGGCTCGCTGCTGATCGTCGACGACATCCAGGCCGGCTGCGGCCGGACCGGCACCTTCTTCTCCTTCGAGAAACTCGGTATCTGCCCGGATATCGTCACCATGGCGAAATCGCTCTCGGGCATGGGCCTGCCTTTCGCCATGACCCTGCTGCATCCGGATCTCGATATCTGGAGCCCGGCGGAGCACAACGGCACTTTCCGCGGCAACAATCATGCCTTCGTCACCGCCCGCGTCGCGCTGGAGAAGTTCTGGTCCGACAGCAGCTTCTCCCAGAAGATCGAGGTGAAGGCGGAGTTCCTGGAAGAGCGCCTGGTCGCGCTCGCGGCGAAGCATGGCGGAACGGTCAAGGGCCGCGGCATGTTCCGCGGCATCGATGTCGGCTCCGGCGAACTGGCGGACGAGATCTGTGCCAAGTGCTTCAAGCGCGGCCTGATCATCGAGACCTCCGGCGCCCATGGCGAGGTGGTCAAGGTTCTGGCCCCGCTGACCATCGAGCTGACGCAGTTCGAGAAGGGCCTCGACATCCTCGCGGAGTCCATGGCCTCCGTCATCGCCAGCAAGAGCGCCGACGCCGCGTAATTGCCGCGCCGCGCCAAAGACACACTAACTCATTGGAAAGACAAATGATTGTTCGTACTTACGAAGATTGCCGCGATACCGACCGTCATGTGGTGACCGAGGGCTGGGAAAGCGTCCGGATGCTGCTGAAGGACGACAAGATGGGCTTCAGCTTCCACATCACGACGATCTTCCCGAACTCGACCCATGAGTTCGAATACAAGAACCATTTCGAGTCGGTCTATTGCGTTTCCGGCGGTGGTTCGATCACCGATATCGCGACCGGCGAGACCCACGAGATCAAGCCGGGCACGATGTATGCGCTCGACCAGCATGACCGTCACATCCTGCGCGGCGGCCCCGAGGGCATGATCGTCGCCTGCTGCTTCAATCCTCCGGTTTCCGGCCGTGAGGTGCATGACGAGACCGGCGCCTATGCCGCCGACGTGGAGGACGCGGCCTGAAAAGGCCGCGACCCGCGTCTCGCTCGATTGTTCATTGGAGAAACCATGCTTGAGCCAGTCTCGCCCCGCCATACGGTGGAGAAGATCGGCGGCACGTCGATCGCCAATACAGACGCCGTCCTGAAGAACGTGTTCCTCAGGGCGCATACCGATGCCGATCCGTACAACCGGATCTTCGTGGTGTCGGCCTATGCCGGGATGACCGACAAGCTTCTGGAGCACAAGAAAACCGGCGCGCCCGGTGTGTTCGCGCAATATGCCGGCGCCGAGTCGGACTGGGCCTGGGGCGATGCGCTCACCAGGCTCGCCGACGACATGATCGCGAAGAACGCGGACGTGCTCGCGGACCCGGCTTCCCGCCGGCTTGCCGACGGCTTCGTGCGCGACCGCATAGAGGGCATGCGGAACTGCCTGCTCGACCTGCAGCGGCTCTGCACGCATGGCCATTTCCGTCTCGACCGGCACCTGGAAACCGTGCGCGAGATGCTGGCCGGGCTCGGCGAGGCGCACAGCGCCTTCAACACCTCGCTCCTGCTTAAGGACAACGGTATCAACGCCGTCTTTGTCGACCTCACCGGCTGGCGCGACGACAGCGAGCCCTGCCTTGACGAGCGGATCGCCCGCGCGCTCGACGGGATCGATTTTGCGAAGGAACTGCCGATCGTCACCGGCTACGCCCATTGCAATGACGGCATGGTCCGCCGCTTCGACCGCGGCTATACCGAGGTTACGTTCTCGCGCCTTGCGGTGGTGACCGAGGCGCGCGAGGCGGTGATCCACAAGGAGTTCCATCTCTCCAGCGCCGACCCGAAGCTGGTGGGCGAGGGAAGCGTGCGGACCATCGGCCAGACCAACTACGATGTCGCCGACCAGCTCTCCAACATGGGCATGGAAGCGGTGCATCCGAACGCGGCCAAGGGCCTCCGCCAGGCCGGCATTCCGCTCCGCGTGCGCAATACCTTCGATCCGGCCGATCCGGGGACGATGTTCCGCGAGGACTACGTTTCGGAAGATCCGCGGGTCGAGATCGTGACCGGCATCAAGGACCTGCACATGCTCGAATTCTTCGAGCAGGAGATGGTCGGCGTGAAGGGCTACGACACCGGAATTCTGGAAGCGTTGAAGCGGCACAATGTCCGCATCGTCACCAAGTCCTCCAACGCGAACACCATCACGCATTATCTCGCCGGTTCGCCGAAAGCGGTGAAACGCGTCATCGCGGATCTGAGCGAGGCCTTCCCGACGGCGGAAATCGCGACCCGCAAGGTGGCACTGGTGTCCGCGATCGGGAGCGACATGTCGGTGCCGGAGCTCGAAGCGACGGCCCTGACGGCCCTCGCGGAGGCCGGCATCGAGCTTCTCGGCGTGCAGCGGCTCTCCCGCAAGGTGGACATGATGTTCATCCTGGAGGAGGACCGGTTCGAGGAGGCGGTGAAGGCTTTGCACGGTGCGCTTGTCGAGACCGCCGAGAACCGGGATGCGGACCGGAAGGCTGCCTGACACAATTCGGATCCCGCTTTCATAACCCTGTAGTCTCACGGGGGTAGAAAGACCGCTTCTTCAAAGGAGCGATCGATGAGCGGGATCCGGTACCAGAACATTTCCAAGAGTTTCGGCGAGGTCGAGGTGATCAGAAGCCTCGATCTGGAAATCGCCGAGGGCGAATTCGTCGTCTATGTCGGACCCAGCGGCTGCGGTAAGACCACGCTGCTCCGCATGCTTGCGGGGCTTGAGCCCGTGTCCGACGGGCGGATCTTCATCGGCGATCGCGACGTGACCGATGTGTCGCCCAAGGAACGGAACATCTCCATGGTGTTCCAGAATTACGCGCTCTATCCGCATATGACGGTGGCCGAGAATATCGGCTTCGGGCTGCGCCTGCAGGGCGTCGCCCGGGCCGAACGCGATGCCGCCGTGCGCGAGACCGCGGAGATGCTGGGCCTGGGTGGTCTGCTTGAGCGCAAGCCCCGGGCGCTCTCCGGCGGCCAGCGCCAGCGCGTCGCCATGGGGCGCGCGATCATCCGCCAGCCCGACGCCTTCCTGATGGACGAGCCGCTCTCCAATCTCGACGCCCAGCTGCGCAATCACATGCGGACCGAGATCAAGGCGCTGCAGTCCCGCCTCGGCACGACGACGATCTACGTCACCCACGACCAGGTCGAGGCGATGACCATGGCGGACCGGATCGTGGTGCTGAATGGCGGCGTGATCCAGCAGATAGGTACGCCGGACGAGCTCTATTCCCGGCCCGCCAACCGCTTCGTGGCCGGCTTCATCGGCGCTCCGGTGATGAATTTCCTGCCGGCCAAAAAATTCAACACCGCCTTGCCGGCGGAAGGCGCTGCCGAGATCGGCATCCGCCCGGACGATCTCAAGCTCTGTCAGAAAGAGGGACCGATGCCGGTTCAATGGCCTGCCCGTGTCGAGCTTGTGGAGCCGCTCGGCGGCGAGGCGCTGGTGCATGTCGCCTTCGGCGATCAGCGGGCCTGCCTGAAGCATCGCGACGGCGTCCGTCCGGCGTCCGGAGAGGAAATCGAGATCGGTTTCGAGCCCGGCGATGCGCATTTCTTCGCGGCGGACGGGACGGCACATGCGATACGCGATGTAACACCGGTGGCCGCCAGTTGACGGTGGCGGACTGGCGGTCTCTCTCCCCACTTTGATATGCTCTTCAGCAGGTGGAGCCGGTCCGGTTCGCACCGCTCAGCTCAAGGGACGCAAGGATGAGAAAACGCGCGATCGTGCCGCCGGCGCTCCGTGCCGCCGCGGAACAGCTGAAGATGTCCCCGGCTATCCTTTCCGGCGGTCATCTCTTTCTGACCGGATCGACCGGCGGCAATGCCGACGGAACCATGCCCGGCGATGCCGCGATCCAGATGCGGAATGCGCTCGGAAAGATCGGCGCGATCCTGGCTGAAGCGGGCGTCGGTTTCGACGCGGTGGTTGAGATGACGACCTACCATGTCGGTCTCCGGGAGCATTTCGAGGCCATCGACCGGGTTCGCCTGGAGCATTTCAGCGAGCCCTTTCCGGCATGGACGGCGGTCGAGGTCGCCGGGTTGCGGCGCGACGGGGCGGTCATCGAGATCCGCGTGATCGCCGAAATGGATACGTCCGACTAGAGAATTGTCCGCTTCATCGCCGTGATCTGCTTCGCGTTATCGACGGAGTAGCGATCGGAGACGGTTTTGCAGGTCGCGCTCCACCAGCGCAGCGGCCCCGGCGACTGCGAGCTGAAATCTGGCAATCCCATGCACATATAGAGCCGATCTGCCTTATCGGACATTTCAATTTTGTGCTCTCCAATCAGGAAAGACCGGCCATGTCACATCCCATTGTCCGCCTGAACCCGTCCACGCTGCCGAACGCCGCCGAGATTGGCTATTCGCAGATCTCCATCGTCGAGCCCGGCCGGATGGCCTTCATCTCCGGGCAGGTGGCATGGAGTCCGGACGGCGCGGCGGTTCCGGGCGATCTTGCGGAGCAGATGAAACTGGTCGCCGCGAATGCGAAGGCGGCACTGGATGCGGTCGGAGCAAGCTTTGCCGACGTCGTCATGGCTCGGATCTATGTGGTCGATCTGACACCGGAACGGCTCGAAGCCCTGATGCCGGAATTCCTCTCCGCCTTCGACGGCGTGCAGCCGAGCGTTACCGGGGTCGGCGTCGCCGCGCTCGCGGCACCGGACCTGCAGGTCGAGATGGAACTGATCGTCAGAGTGCCGGACTGAGGCGGCGCTTCCGCAGCCTCCTCTCACGCCTCCATATTCGGTTTGACAGAACGTCAAAACGGGTCACAGATCATGGAAACACAACTCCCGTGACGTGCCCACAAGAGGCCCAAGTGTCCGTCGACAATCTGAACCACCTGCTGCAGGAATACCCGGAAATCGAATCCGTTTTCGCCTGCGTCTGCGACCTGAACGGAACCATGCGCGGCAAGCGCCTGCCGATCGAGCAGGCGGCGAAGATCCTCGGCGGCGGATTGCGCATGCCGCTCTCGGTTCTCAGCGTCGATGTCTGGGGCGAGGATGTCGAGGGCAGCGAGCTCGTCTTCGAGACCGGCGATTCAGACGGGATCTGCGATTTTACCGGCCGGCCGATCGTCCTGATCAACTGGACCAACCGCCCCTCGGCCCTCGCCATGCTCTGGATGCGGGAGGAGGACGGCACGCCCTTTTCCGGCGACCCGCGCCGGGCGCTGGCGCAGGTGGTCCAGCGTTACGCGGAGCGTGGCCTGACACCCGTCGTCGCCACGGAACTTGAGTTCTATCTCTACGATCCGAGCGGCACCCAGCCGCAGCCGCCCTGCTCGCCGGTCACCGAGAAACGGCTCGGCTCGGACGGGGCACTTTCGCTCGACGAGCTGCAGCATTTCGACGAGTTCCTGGACGACGTCTACGATGCCTGCGCGGAGCAGGGCATCCCCGCCGACGCCGCGATCTCCGAGAACGGCGCCGGCCAGTTCGAGATCAACCTGATGCATGTTGCCGACGCCCTCAAGGCGGCCGACGATGCGGTGCTGTTCAAGCGGCTGGTCCGCGGCATCGCCCGCAAGCACGGGTTTGCCGCGACCTTCATGGCCAAGCCCTACGGCGAGCGCGCCGGGAGCGGCTTCCATGTCCATTTCTCGCTCGAGAACAAGGCCGGCGAGAACCTGTTCGACAATGGCGGCGAGGAAGGCTCTCCGCTGATGCTGAACGCGGTGGCCGGCTTGCTGGCGACAATGCCGGAAAACACCCTCGTCTTCGCGCCGCACGAGAATTCTTACCGCCGCCTGCTGCCCGGAGCGCACGCGCCGACCAGTGTTGCCTGGGGTTACGAGAACCGGACGGCTGCGATCCGGATTCCGGGCGGCCACCACAAGGCCCGCCGGATCGAGCACCGGGTCGCGGGTGCGGACACCAATCCCTATCTGGTCCTCGCCAGCATCCTGGGCGGGGCGCTGATCGGCATCGAAGCTGAAATGGAACCGGAAAATCCGATCAGCGGCGATGCCTACAGCATGAAACTGGAGCATCTGCCGCTGGATTGGGCGACCTCGATCGAGGCCTTCCGGCGTGGCGCCCAGGTGCAGAAGATTTACTCGAAACGTCTGCAGACCATGCTGGTCGAAAGCAAGATGCAGGAGCTGAAACGCTTCGCCCGGCAGGTGACGGATTTCGAGTATGACACCTATCTGGAAGTCGTCTGATGATCCCCTGGGCAAAAGCCGGCCACGGTGCCGTCGCTCATACCACGAGCTATTACGCCGCAAGTGCCAACCCGTCGCCTGAACGTTCTTCGCTCAAGGGCGATATCGAGATCGACATCCTGATTGTCGGCGCGGGCTATAGCGGGCTCTCCACCGGGCTGCATCTGGTCGAGAAAGGCTACAAGGTCGCGATCGTCGAGGCGGCCCGGGTCGGCTGGGGCGCTTCGGGACGCAACGGCGGCCAGATCGTCAACGGGCTGAATGCCAGCCTGCAGACGATCCGGAAGCGCTACGGGGCGGACACCGCGAATTTCGTCGCCGGGCTGGTGCAGGAGGGCGGCGAGATCATTCGCGAGCGGGTGAAGACCTACGGCATCCAGTGCGACCTGAAGGACGGCAACGTCTTCACCGCATATACCGGCGCCCATATGCGCGAGCTGGAAGAGCGCCTCAAGCTTTGGGCGAGCTACGGCATCGAGAACCAGGAGATGCTCGACAGGGCCGCGCTCCGCAAGCACGTCAACTCGGACGTCTATGCCGGCGGCATGATCGACCGGTCCGGCGGCCATATGCACCCGCTGAACCTCGCGCTCGGCGAGGCGGCGGCCTTCGAGAAACTTGGTGGGAAGATCTACGAGCAGACGCCCGTCGTGCATGTCGACACCAATGCGGCGAAGCCGGTGGTGAAGACCGAGGGCGGCTCGATCACCTGCAAGACGCTGGTGCTCTGCGGCAACGCCTATCTCGGGCATGTCGTGCCGACGCTGACACCCCGCGTCATGCCGGTCTCGACCCAGGTGATGGCGACCGAGCCGCTCGGCGAGGAGCGGGCGAAGGAGCTGATCCCGACCGATGTCTGCGTCGAGGACGTGCGCTACATCCTCGACTATTTCCGCCTTTCCGCCGACAAGCGCATGCTGTTCGGCGGCGGCACGGTCTATGGCGGCACCGATCCGAGCGATATCCGCGCCAAGCTGCTGCCGAACATGCTGAAGGTTTACCCGCAGCTGAAGGATGCGAAGATCGAATTCGCCTGGAGCGGCAACTTCGCCCTCTCCTTCAGCCGTGTGCCGCAGATGGGCCGGATCGGCAACAACACCTATTTCGCGCACGGCTATAGCGGCCACGGCGTCACCGGCTCGCACACCTTCGGCCGCATCCTCGCGGAGGCGATCGACGGCGACCGTTCCCGCTTCGACATTTTCGAGAACGTGCCCTGGTACCCGTTCCCGGGCGGCAGGCTGTTCCGGATGCCTTACTCGGTCGCCGGCTCCTGGTGGTACACGCTTCGCGACAAGCTGGGGATCTGAACGGCCGTCTGGCCCGGACGGCTATTCCTTGAGCCGGGAACGCGCGGAGCCTGAATGGCGCTCCAGTCCGTCTTCGATATGCAGCCAGGACAGGCAATTGTCGTGGTGCGAGTGGAGCTCCGGCGGGAAATCGCCGGCCTGGTCGATCAGGCCGAGAGCGACATAGACCTTGCCGGGCAGGTAGTCGTAACGGCCCGTCAGCGGGGAGCCGCAGGTCTCGCAGAAGCTGCGCGTGACGCCGGGATTTGCGCTGACCGTCCGGCCTTCGTTCGGCGAAAAGCTGATGGCCTCTTCCCTGAACGACGCGAAGGCCGCGACGGGGGCGCCGGTGACCCTGCGGCAATCGCCGCAGTGACAGTAGGAGACGGTTGTCGGCGCCTCGGACGCCCGGAAACGTGTGGTGCCGCAGTAGCACCTGCCGGTGATGGGGCGAGATGAGGCGATTTCGGTCATTCCCGGCCTCCCTGGTAAGTCAGTACATCGCGCGACCCTAGAGCGGGTCCGTTCGGCGGTCCAGATCCAGTGCCCCCGAACAGGAAAAGCCCCGCCGTTTCCGGCGGGGCTTCCCCGATAGGGCTGTCTGCGATTACTGCAGCGACAGCGCCGTCTGTTCCGCATAGGGCGCCAGCACCTTGTCGGCGTTCTCCTGGGCGCGGGCGGCCGCTTCGCGGAAGGTCAGTTCCGGATCGGAGAGCAGGGCCTGCATCTCGTCCTCGACGGCCTTGCGGACGGCGACAGTGTTGTAGGTCGCGATCCACGGGCCGGCATAGGCGAGCTGCTCGACGGCGCGCAGCGCGTCCGGATGCTCGGAGACGAACTTCTTCATTTCCGGCAGGTCGTAGGCGGTTTTGCGCGGGGCGAAATAGCCCGTGAAGCGAGACCAGTGGCCGATCTTCTCGGCCGAGGTCAGCCAGGAGATGAAGGACCAGGCGGCCTTCTTCTGGGTGTTGGTGGTGCCCTTGAAGGAGACCAGGGAGGCGCCGCCGATCGGAACCGAGTTGCGGATGTTGCGCGGCATGAAAGCGACGTCGTAGTCGAACTTCGCGTTCTCGCGCACGAAGGTGAGCGCGCCGGTGGAGAGCACGATCATCGAGGCCTTGCCGGAGAAGAAGGCGGTGGAGACCTGCTTGGAGTTGGTCACGCCCGTCGGCATCGCCTTGTGCTGATGCGCGAAGTCGCGCCAGAACTTGAGCGCGCCCTGGGTCGAGGCGTGGTCGTAGAAGATCTCGCCCGGATAGACGTTGTTGTAGAACTGACCGCCATTGGCCATGGTCAGGGCCTGCACCAGCCAGCCGTTATAGTCGTAGTTGGACGGCATCATGATGCCCCAGCGCTCGCCGTCGGCCTTGGTCAGCTTCTTGGCGGCATCGACCCATTCGGCCCAGGTTTCCGGCGCCTTGGAGATGCCGGCTTCGGCGAAATGTTCCTTGTTGTAATAGAGGATCGGCGTCGAGTTCTGGAACGGGATCGAATAGACCTTGCCCGCGAAATGCGCGTTCGGGCGTACGGCCGGCCAGAACTCTTCCATCATGGCGCCGAGATCGGTATCGCCGGCGAGCTGTTCCATCGGAACGATGAGGTCGTTCATGGCGAGCTCGGTGGCGAAGTTGGCGCTCATCAGCACGACCGCCGGCGGCTTGCCGGCTTCGGCGGCGGCCTGCGACTTCACCTTGGTTTCATCGTAGCTGCCGGTGAAGACACCGACGACCTCGACATCGCTCTGGGAGGAATTGAACTCCTTCACCAGCTTCTGCATTTCCCGGGACAGCTTGCCCTGGACTGGGGCCGGGAACATGAATTCGATACGTTCGGCCGCAACGGCGGACGAGGCGATCAGACCGGCGCAGAGGGCGCCAACCGCAGACCTGAAGAACATCGTAAAGCTCCTTATTTCACGCCCGAGGACATGAAACTGTTGACGAACTGCCGCTGGAACGCCGTGAAGGCGATGAAGAGCGGCGCCATGATGAAGAGCGTCCCGGCGGCGATCAGCCCCCAGTCCGACGCTCCCTCCGCGCCTTGCGCGAAGCTGACGAGGCCCACGGTCAGAACCATCTTGTCCGGATCGTTGATGACCATCAGGGGCCAGAGAAACTCGTTCCAGTGATAGACCACCGAAACGATGGAAAAGGCGGTGAGCCCCGGGATCGAGAGCGGCAGCAGCACGTGACGGAGCACCTGCCACCAGGAGGCGCCGTCGATGATGGCGGCCTCCTCGAAATCCTTCGGGATCGTGCGGAAGGTCTGCCGCATCAGGAAGGTGCCGAAGGCCGAGCCCCAGTAGGGCGCCATGACGCCGAGCAGCGTGTCGTAGAGACCGAGATGCACCAGCGTGGTGAGGTTCGGCACGATCAGCACCGGCGGGGCCAGCATGAGCTGCAGCAGGAAGAGGTAGAAAAGCGCGTCCTTGCCGGGAAAACGGATCCGCGCGAAGGCGTAGCCGGCGAGACTGATTGTGACGAGCTGAACCGCGAGCGTGCCGGTCACCAGGATGGCGGAATTCATGAACCAGAGCGGCCAGTCGCCGTCCTCGACCGCGTAATGGTAGCTCTTCAGCGTCGGCACGAAATCGGGAAAGAGCGAGGCCATGCCGAGCCCGCCGAAACCGTCCGGCCGGAAACTCGCGACGATCATCCAGAGGAACGGCGTCGACCAGAGGAAGACCACGGCGCACATGATCGCGGCGAGTAAAGCGCCGAGCGAGAGGTATCCGCTGCGCTCAGGTTTCATAATGCACCTTCCGCTCCATGGTCCTGAGCGACAGGAAGGAGAGCGTAAGCAGTAGGATGAGGGTGACCACGGTGGCCGCCGTGGCCTTGCCCAGGTCGTAAAACTCGTGCGCCTGCTGGTAGATGTAATAGAGCAGCAGATTGGTCGCGTTGTTCGGCCCGCCCTCGGTCATGACGATGACGTGATCGACCTGGCTGACGGCGCTGATGAGCGCGATCACGACGACGAAGGCGAAGGTCGGGCCGAGCATCGGCACGATCACGAAATAGACCCGCTGCAGCCAGTTCGCGCCTTCGATCTTCGCGGCCTCCTCCGCGTCCTGCGGCACGCCCTGCAGTCCGGCGAGGAAGAACAGCATGTAGTAGCCGGCATTCTTCCAGGTGGTCAGCGCCATCAGCGAGATCAGCGCAAGGTCCGGATCGCCAAGCCAGTTGGTGGCGGAGAGGCCGAGCTTGGCGAGGTAGTAATCCAGCAGCCCGATATCCGGCATGAAGACGAAGATGAAGATCGCCGCCGCGCCGACCAGCGGCACCAGGGTCGGGAAGAAGAGGGCGGAGCGCAGGATTGCGGACAGGTTCGTCGTCTCGCGCAGCGCCAGCGCGAAGAGGAAGCCGAAAACGACGCTCGGGATCACCGTCCCGGCGGCATAGAGCGCGTTGTTCGCAAGCGCGCCGAGGAAGTCGGCTTCGGTGAAGATCGTCCGGTAATTGCCGATACCGATGAAATCTCCGGCATCGCCCGCCCGCTTCTTGTCCGTGAGCGAGGCGAGGAACACCTGCAGCATCGGCCAGTAGGTGAAGGCCGCAAGGCAGAGAAAGGCCGGCAGCAGCAGCAGGTAAGGCCGCAGCGGGATCCGGTGACGCGTGATGGTCTTAGAAGGTGTGTCCACGAGGTCCGACACTCCCCAACGCAGGAAGAGCCATCGGATATCAGGATCGTTCGAACGTTCGTGTCACCGGCATGTGAAAGTTCGGCGAACGATTGATGGCGGAATGAAGATAATACGCTGAGTTCATTCGAATATTACGTTGTTCGTTTCCCTTTCCGCCCGTGCATCAGACCCGTCCCGCACGGCACCTATACACAGTTCCGGCAAGCACTTACGATCCGGTGCACATCCTTTTCGGGAGCGTGGATGATGGAACCGGCGAGCGCCGAATCCCCGGAGAAGAAACACGTGATCGTCGTCGGTGCCGGCATCGTCGGCGTCTCGACCGCGATCTGGCTGAAGCGCGACGGTCATGAGGTGACCCTGGTCGACCGGGAAGGGCCGGCGGGCGGGACGAGCTACGGCAATGCCGGGTTGCTCGCCTCAGGTTCGATCGTGCCGGTCACCGGTCCGGGGCTGATCGCCAAGGCGCCGAAGATGCTGTTCGATCCGGACCAGCCGCTGTTCCTGCGCTGGTCCTACCTGCCGAAAATGCTGCCCTGGCTGCTGCGCTATCTCTCCCATGCGAATGCGGAGGACACGCAGCGGATCGCCAAGGCGCTGGTGCCGATCGTCGGCGATTGCGTCAACGATCACCAGGCGCTCGCGGCCGGCACCGGGGCGGAAAAATACATCCATCCCTCGGACTATCTCGTCGCCTATGACGACAAGGCGCATTTCGAGGGCGACGCCTTCGCCTGGTCGATCCGCAAGGCGCACGGCTTCCGTTTCGAGGAGCTTGATACGGAAGCGGTCCGGACGCGGGAGCCTGTTTTCGGCGAGCGGTTCGGCTACGGTGTGCGGTTCCTCGACCATGGACGGATTTCCGACCCGGGCGCTTATGTGAAGGCGCTGGCCGCGCATCTGGAGGCCGAAGGCGGCAAACTGGTCAAGGCGGAGGTCTCGGGGATCGTCCGCGACAACGGACGCGCGACAGGTGTCAGGGCGGGCGGCGAGACGATCGCGGGCGACGCGGTGGTGGTTGCACTCGGCGCCTGGTCCGGACGCCTGCTCGGCGGGCTTGGGCTTGAGATGCCGATGGAGAGCGAGCGCGGCTATCACCTCGAGTTCTGGGAACCCTCGGCGATGCCGTCGACACCGGTCGCGGTTGCCTCCGGTAAGTTCCTGCTGACCCCGATGGACGGGCGGCTCCGGGCCGCGGGTGTGGTCGAGTTCGGCGGGCTGGAGGCGGGTCCTTCCGAGGCCCCTCTGGAACTGCTGCGCCGGTCCGTTCGGCTGGCCTTGCCGAACCTGACCTTCAAGGAAGAGACCACCTGGATGGGGCACCGCCCGGCTCCGACGGACTCGATCCCGGTGATCGGCGAGATCCCGTCGCTGAAGGGCGCCTGGCTCGGGTTCGGGCATCAGCATGTCGGCCTGACGGGCGGACCGAAGACGGGACGGATCCTGGCCCAGCTGATTTCCGGGAAACGCCCCAATCTGGATCTCGCGCCTTACGCACCGGATCGTTTCGGCCGCAAGAGCCGGACGTGAATCGAAGCTGCCCGGACGGGCAGGGAGGAAAATGACATGGAATTCTCAACGCCGCCGCATATCGCGGAACTCGCAGACAAGGCCCGGAGCTTCATCCGGGAAAAAGTGATCCCCTTCGAGAAGGACCCGCGCTGGACCGAGCACGGTCCGACGGAGGAGCTGCGCCGCGAGCTGACCGATCTCGGCCGCGCGTCCGGCGTCTTCGCGCCGCATGCCCCCAAGGAGTTCGGCGGCCTCGGGCTCGGGCATCTGGAGCGGGCTTTTGTTTTCGAGGAGGCGGGTTATTCGCTGCTCGGCCCGACCGCGCTCCATTGCGGGGCGCCGGACGAGGGCAACACGCATCTCCTGGAGGTCGCCGCCAGCCCGACCCAGCGCGAACAGTTCCTGGCACCGCTGGCGAAGGGCGCGCGCTCCTGTTTCGCGATGACCGAGCCGGACGGCGCCGGTGCGGACCCGTCGCTGTTGGCGACGACGGCAAAGGTGGATGGCAACGGCTATGTCATCAACGGCCGGAAATGGTTCATCACCGGGGCCGAGGGCGCCGAGTTCACCATCATCATGGCGAAGATCGAGGGCGGCCCGGAAGACGGCAAGGCGACCATGTTCATCGTTCCGAGCGACCGCGCCGGCATCAAGCTCGTGCGCCAGATGGACACGCTCGACACCGCCTTCGCCGGCGGGCACTGGGAAATGGAATTCGAGGATCTGAAGGTCGACCAGTCGGACGTTCTGGGGGCAGCTGGGCAGGGCTTCAAGCAGGCCCAGGTGCGGCTCGCCCCGGCGCGGCTGACCCACTGCATGCGCTGGCTCGGCGCCGCCCGCCGGGCGCACGACACCGCGCTCGCCTATGCCAACAAGCGTGTCGTCTTCGGCCAGCCGCTCGGCAAGCACGAGGGCGTCGGCTTCATGCTGGCGGACAACGAGATGGATATCCGCACCGCCCGGCTCTCTCTGATGCAGGCGGCATGGCTGCTGGATCAGGGCGAGACCGCGGCCGAGGAAAGCTCCATGGCCAAGGTGCAATGCTCTGAAGCGATCTGGCGCATCGTCGACAACGCCGTGCAGATCCTCGGCGGCATCGGCACCAGCTCGGACGCGCCGGTGGAGCGGATTTTCCGCGAGGTTCGCGGCTTCCGCATCTATGACGGTCCGTCGGAGGTGCACCGCTGGTCGCTCGCCCGCAAGGCCCTCAAGCGGGCGGCAACCGGCGACGTCTGAGCCCTAGCCCTTCAGCTTCGGCGGCGTCAGGCCGCCCAGCTTGCACTGGGCGTGCAGCAGGCCGGAGAAATCCTTCTCGCCCATGCCGAGCCCGGTGGTGGCGATGGTGAGGGATTCCTTTGCCGCGGCCCCCATCATCATTGGCAGCTTCTTGCTCTTGGCCGCCTCCATGATGAGGGAGAGATCCTTCAGCGCGAGGTCGATCTTGAAGCCCGGCTCGATATCGCCCTTCAGCACCTTGTTCGGCCAGCCGAGGGTCAGCGAGCCGTTCGTCGCGGTGGTCCCGTTCACTACCGTCAGGGTCTGTTCCAGCTCGAGTCCGAGGGCGGTGGCGAGGGCGATCGCCTCTGCGCTGAGCTGGTTCTGCGAGATGGCGAGGAAGTTGTTCACCAGCTTGGTGCGGATCCCGGTGCCCGGGCCGCCGCAATGATGGATCACCGAGCCCATGCCTTCGAGCGACGGCTTCACCCGGCCGAAATCGTTGCTGCTGGCGCCGACCATGAAGAGCGACTCGCCACGTTCGGCGAACTCGACGGTGGGCCGATCGGCGAGTCGACGAAGGCGAGGCCGGCCTCGACCAGCTTTTTCGAGAGCTCGTCCGTGGTCTCGGGATCGATGGTGCTCATGTCCATCACCAGCGTGCCGGGCTTGGCATTTTCCAGCACGCCGCCGGGACCGAGCACCACTTCGCGCACATGCGGGGAGGCCGGCAATACGGTGATGACGATGTCAGCGGCCTTCGCCACCTCGGCAACGGAGCCGGCGGCCTCCGCGCCCTTGGCTGCCAGCGCCGCAACGGCCTTCGGATTGATGTCATAGACGATCATGTCCGCGCCGGAGGCCTTTAGGTTGCGGGCGAGCGGCCCGCCCATGTCGCCGAGGCCGATGAATCCGATCTTTTCCATGTCTGTGAGCGTCCTTCCCTGGATGTTTGTTCTTATTGCGGCAAGCCTAGCGGCAATGCCCGCCCGGCGGGAAGGCGGCCGGGCGGGCATTCAGTATGGCGCGGAGGGCATGGATGCCAGCGGACTAGGATCAGGCGGCCAAGGCTCCGTCGCCGAAGGAGAAGGCGGACATGCTGATTGAGCTGTGGCTGAAGCTCCGGTGCAGGCGCGTTCCGTGATCCGTATCTCCGGCGCCGGCGGCGACGAAAAACGGCAGGAAATGTTCCGGCGTCGGATGTGCGAGACGCGCACTATCCGGGGCATCGGGAAAGTGCATGAGATCGTCCCAATCTCCGGACTCAGTGCCGAAGGCGACGAAATCGTCGAACGCGGTCGCCCAGACCGGAGGCGGGGTCCCCTCCGGACCGAGAGCGCGCAGATTGTGCGTGACCGAGCCGGAGCCGACGATCAGAACGCCCTCCGCACGGAGCGGCGCAAGTGCCCGGCCGATCTCGAAATGCTGCCGGGCGGTACCGCCTGCGAGCAGCGAGAGCTGCACGACAGGGATATCGGCTTCCGGAAAGGCCAGCAGCAGCGGCACCCAGGCGCCGTGGTCGAAACCGCGGGCGCCGTCGGCCTCCGCGGCGTAGCCGAGATCGGCGAGCAGTTCGATTGTCCGGCGGCTCAGGCCCGCATCCGTCCTTGCAGGGTAACGGTACTCATAGAGTTCCGCCGGGAAGCCGTAGAAATCGTGCACGGTTTCCGGTGTGCTGGCGGTGGTCAGGGCAAGGCGCGGGCTTTCCCAGTGCGCCGAGATGACAAGGATAGCCTCCGGCCGGCCGACCCGGCTGCCGAGCTCCGCGAGAAAGCGTTTCGCGGGATGCTCCGTCAGCAGCAGGTCGGGCGCGCCGTGCGGCAGGAAAAGGCTGGGTTGCTTGGTCATGTCGCTGAGCCTACTCGCTCGCGCTGGCCGGCGTGAGGGCGAGCAGGCGAGGGGTCTTGACCGCATAGGCACCGTCGCCGAGCAGGGCCTGGACGATCAGGGCCACGGCCCAGAACGCCGGGAATTCCCAGCCGCCGTTCGGGTTGCTGTAGAGCCAGCCGTTGGCCCCGTGCACCAGGAAGATCGCGCCGAGCAGGATTGGCAGGGTGGCAATGGAGACGAGGCGGGTCGCGAAACCGGCGATCAGCGCGGCGCCGCCGCCGATCTCGGCGAGGATGGTGAGATAGGCGAAGATGGCGGGCAGGCCGAGGCTCCCGAAAAAGCCGACTGTGCCGGCTGGCGTGAAGACGAAGAGCTTGAGCGCGCCGTGCGCGATGAAGAGCACGCCGAGGGAGAGACGAAGCAGGAGCGCGGCATAATCCGCATTCGAGGTGTTGGTCATCGGGGCATCCTTTCTGTTTCCGGAGCGGCATCGCGCGCCGTCGATGACTCGAGAATTAATTATGGCGGAAATTAGTTATAAGAGCGTCTTTTATTGAATGATAATAAACATTATGTTGCAAATATGGATTCGATCGAGCAGATGCGCATGTTCGCGGCGGTGGCGGCCACCATGTCCTTTTCCAGGGCGGCGGACCGGCTCGGTACCAGCGCCCAGAATGTCAGCAAGAACATTCGCGCTCTGGAGGACGAACTCGGCGTTCTCTTGCTTCACCGTACGACGCGGGTTGTTACCCTGACGGAAAGCGGACGCGCCTATCTGCCGCGCTGCAACCGTCTCGTGGAGGATTTCGACGAAATTCGCGCCGCCATGCGGGACGAAGGCGGGACGCCGAGCGGCAATCTCGTGGTCACAGCACCGCTGACCTTCGGCGAGGTTCACCTGTTGGGAGCGGTCGAGAAGTTTCTTGCCGCAAACCCGCAGGTCACGCTCGATCTCCGTCTGACCGACCAGCATCTCTCGCTGATCGACGAAGGGATAGACCTCTCGATCCGCATCGGACAATTGCAGGATTCCACCCTGATCTCACGCAAGCTTGGAGAAACACGGCTGATCGCCTGCGCGACACCCGCCTATCTGGACGCCCACGGCACTCCCGCGCATCCGACGGATCTGACGGCCCATCGCTGCATCTTCGATACCAACCGGCGCGCATCCGCGCAGTGGAGCTTCCGCGACGGCGCGGAGGCCCTGAGCGTTCCGGTCAATCATCGGGTCCGGGTCAACGGGGCGTCCGCCGTCCGGCAATTGATCCTCTCCGGTGAGGGGATCGGGATCGTGCCAAGCTACATTGTGGACGGCAATATCCGGGCGGGCGACCTTGTGCCTGTGCTTGAGCGCTACGAAGGAGACCGTTTGCCGATTTCCATCCTCTACCTCGCAAACCGCCACCTCTCCCGCAAGGTGCGTGCTTTCATCGATATTGCCGAGGCCGAAATCCGGGCCTGCCCGGATTGGAACGCGGTCTGACACCGAATCGGGTCGCGACTGCAACCTTACCGTCATCAAACGGTCAATCTAATCCTGTAGAGTCCCGCGACTTAACAGGTGAGCGGCTCCATCTTCAGGGGCCGGGCCAGCTATTGACCGAATTGGATAGAGCGATGCGACAGGCGTTCAAGCGTGCGATGTCTACCGCCGCCGCGCTCGGCGTGGTTGCGGGGCTGATGCTCTCCGGACAGGCTCCGGCCGCGGAAAGTCTGAAGATCGGTATCCTCGGCGGGATGGCCGTCGAAAACGGATTTGAGGCGCAAGAATGCCTGATGCGCGACCTTGCGGACCGGCTGGGGCTGCCGGTGACGGTGAATGCCTTCGCGTCCGGCAAGGCCTTGCATGATGCCTTGATCGCCGGTGAGGTCGATGTCGCTTCGCTTTCGCCACGTGCTTATAGCGCGCTCTGGCGGGCGAGCGCGGCTGCGGTTCAGCCGGTCCTGGCACCGAGCGGTCGGGGCGGCTCCAAAGGCTACCGTGCGGTCGCCCTGTCGCTGCCGCAATCGGACATCACGACGCTCGACGCTCTCAAGGGCAGGGAAATCGGCTTTGCCGATCACAGATCCCTGCCGGGATACTTCGTGCCGTCCGTGGCGCTCGAGCGGGACGGTTTCAAGACCGAGAACGAGGTCCGTACCGTGCAGTTCAGCGGCGGTCATCACGCCAATCTGACCGCGCTGGAAAGCGGCGCGATCGATGCGGCCTTCACTTGGGTGACGGACAGCGGCAAAGCGGCGTCCGATCCGCTGCAGAGCTTCAAGTCCGGGACAGAGGGGTCTCCCTTCGTCGAAGTCTGGCGCTCCTCCCTGATGCCAAACGGTCCGATTGTGCTCCGCAAGGCGCTCGCCGAGGACGTCAAGCAGGTCGTGACTGACCGGATGGCCCATATCGGCGAGACCGCGCCTGATTGCCTCGCCGCTGCTTTCGGGCGCCCGATCACCGGTCTTTTCCCGGTCGACCATGCCGACTACGAGACCTTCATCGAGGCCGATCTCAAGCGGATCTCGCTTTCCGTAGCCAGCAACTGAGCGTCGCCGCCGCCTCTGCGGGCTTCATGAAACTGAAGCAAAAGCGTCACGCAAACGACCCTCTCGATTGATACCAACGCCGAAGTCGGTTCTCGCGCGGTGTGATCTTTCCCTGCCGTTTGTCCGAAATTCCGGCCTCTCACGGGGGCGGCCCCGGAGGGCTTCAGCAAAGCCCCGCACGGCGCGAGATTCAGGAGTGGGCATGATCGAGTTCAAAAACGTTACCAAAGCCTTCGGAAACATGGTCGCGGTCGATTCCGTGACCTTCACGGTCGACAAGCCGCAGATGATCGGAGTGATCGGACGGTCCGGCGCGGGCAAGTCGACCTTCCTCCGTCTCTTCAACCGTCTGACACCCGCGACCTCGGGGCAGATCCTGGTCGAGGGAACGGACGTGCTCAGTCTGAAAGGCAATGCCAAGCGGCGTTGGCAGAAGGACTGCGCGATGATCTTCCAGCAGTTCAATCTGGTTCCGCGCCTCGACGTCGTCACCAATGTGATGCTCGGCCGGCTGAACCAGCACGGCACGCTGCGGTCCATGTTCAAGATCTTCTCGCAGCGCGATATCGACGATGCGCTTGCGGCACTCGACCGGCTCGGTCTTGCCGAGCGGGCGCTACAGCGGGTGGAAACCCTTTCCGGCGGACAGCAGCAGCGCGTCGCCATCGCGCGCGGTCTGATGCAGGAGCCGAAAATCATCCTCGCCGATGAGCCGATCGCCTCGCTGGATCCGCTGAGCGCCGAGGTGGTGATGGGCTCGCTCCGGGAAATCCACGACCGCGACGGCATCACCGTGATGTGCAACCTGCATACACTCGACACGGCGCGCGCCTATTGCGACCGGGTCATCGGCATGGCGCAGGGCAAGGTCGTGTTCGACGGCCCGGCGGACGCGCTGACGCCGGAGGCCGCGCGCGAGATCTACGGCGCCGAAGAGGGCCTCAACGAGTCTGTGACCTCGACCAGCATTTCCAGCGGCGCGCCGGTGCGCGCCAGATCCAATCCCTCAGCGGCGGGCCAGGGGGCCCAGGTTGCTGAGGCGAATGCCGCCACGGCGTGATCCCGGCCGAGAGCTGAGTCCGTGCGGCAAATGCAACCTAGGGAGTTATTAGGGATGAAGTTCGTTCGCAATTTCGCGATGGCGGCTGCCGTCGCCATGACGGCGTTCGGCGCTGCCGACGTCCATGCTGAAGACAAGATCTCCGAGTTCCGCATCGGCGTGCTCGGCGGTGAAAACCAGTCCGACCGTCTGCGCTCCAACGAGTGCGTGCGTTCCAAGGTCGAGGCGCTGCTCGGCGTTCCGACGAAGATCTTCGCGCCGGCCGACTATAACGGCGTCATCGAAGGCCTGATCGGCCGTAACCTCGATATGGCCTGGCTCGGTGCTTCGGGCTACGCCAAGACCTACATCACCGATCCGGAAGCGGTCGAGCCGGTCCTGGTCAAGATCAATGCCGACGGTTCCATGGGGTATCATTCCATCGGTTTCGCCCGCGTCGACAGCAACATCAAGTCGCTCGACGACATGAAGGGCAAGAAGTTCGGCTTCGGCGATCCGAACTCCACCTCCGGCTACCTGATCCCGTCCATTGAAATCCCGGCGGCCGGCTTCCCGATGGAAAGCGGCGACTATTTCGGTGAGGTCGTTTTCACCGGCGGTCACGAGCAGACCATCGTCGCGGTTGCCAACGGCGACATCGACGCCGGCGTGACCTGGGCCGACGGCCTCGGCGAGTGGGAAGAAGGCTACAACAGCGGCGCGCTGCGCAAGGCCGCCGACGCCGGTCTCGTCGACATGACCCAGCTGGTGCAGATCTGGAAGTCCAAGGTCATTCCGGAAGGCCCGGTCGTGCTCCGCAAGGACCTGCCGTCCGACGTCAAGCTGAAGGTTACCGGCCTGATCGCCGGCCTCGCTTCGCTCGATCCGGAATGCGCCTACAGCTTCATGGCCGGTGAAATCAAGGGCATGGCCCCGGTTTCCCACGAGACCTATGAAGTCATCATCGAAGCGCGCAAGCGTAAGATGAAGTAAGGAACGCGCAGGCGTTTCCTCAAACGATACGGTTCGGGACCGCGCCTTTGAGCGCGGTCCCGACCGGATCCCGGGGACAAGGTCTCCGCTCCGTTTCTCAAGCAGGATATTCCCTATGGTCGATGTGATGCGCCAGGACTTGCTCGCGCTCGAAGGCCGCCGCCGGCTCTATACCGGGCTCTCGGTGGTGCTTCTGATCGCCGTCGTGGCCGCGGGTTATCGCGAAGCATCAGCGCTGAATTCCGGCGGATTCCTTCAGGGGCTGCTGAAATTCTTCGACTATCCGTCGCAGATTGTGATGCAGGCTTGGGATCAAGGCTGGGAATTCTGGTCTCTGTTTCCAAAGTTTCTGCCTGCCCTGATCGAGACCATCAATATTGCGGCCGTTGCGACCATCATCGGGGCGGTCTTCGCCACCGTCCTGTCTCTCGCCTCGAGCCGGAACCTTGAGGTCCCGGCAGCGATCATCCCGGTCGTGCGCCGTATCATGGACATCATGCGCGCCTTTCCGGAGCTGATCATTGCTCTTTTCCTGATCTTCGTGCTCGGCGCCAGCCCGGTTCCGGCCGCCATAGCCGTCGCCTTTCATACCTCGGGAGCGCTCGGCAAGCTGTTCTCCGAAGTGAACGAGAATATCGACGTGAAGCCGCTCGAGGGGCTGAAGGCGACCGGCAGCAACTGGCTGCAGCGGGTCCGCTTCGGGGTCATTCCGCAGGTGCTGCCGAACTACAGCAGCTATTTCCTCCTGCGCTTCGAAATCAACGTGCGAGCCTCCGCAATTCTTGGTTTCGTCGGCGCCGGCGGTATCGGCACCGAGCTCAGCCGTGCGATCGGATGGGGGGCCGGCTCCGAGGTCGCTGCGCTTTTCCTGATGCTGTTCCTGTCGATCGTCGCGATCGACCAGTTGTCCTCCTATCTCCGCCGCCACTTCGTCGGCGCCGAGAATTTCAGCTAAGCGGAGGGACACATGGTCGCCGCAACAGAGCAAAGCACCGCCCTTATGGCCGAGACCGTCCGTGTTTCCGTCAGGAAGGCATCTACCGTACCCATGCTGTTGTTGGTGGGGGTGGCGCTTTACCTGATCTACGCCTGGAACGCCTTCGACATTACGGCGCTGCTGGAGCGTGCGCAGCTCTCCAAGGGGGCGTTGCTGATCTCCGACTCGGTCGCCTACAAGACCCATGTGACGAAGAATCTCCGGCGCGGCGATTTCGAGGTCGCGATCGAGGGCGAGCGCCACGCGACCTACAAGGACCTGCCGGACTGGGTGCGGGGCGATGCCGACAAGTTCTCCGTCGATCTCGGCGACGGCTATGTCGTCCGGGTGGAGGACAAGAGCCTCGCATTCGAAGTGCCGGGCTACGGCACGATCCGCTCGGAACTCGTCGGCAAGAAGATCGTGACCGAGCTCCCCGAGGGTCCGGTGCCGGACTGGCTGAAGGCGCGGGATGTGAAGCTCGACGCCCGCCCGACCTTCTCCCGCCGGGTGCAGATGTCCCGGGCGAAGATCGAGATCCACAAGTTCGACTATGGCTGGGAGAATTTCTGGTTCCCCTTCACCTCGGTGCTGCACGGAAAATCGTTCGGTGAGCTGCTGGAGATTGCCGGCTCTCCCGAGCGCCTGGATGCGGACATGCCGAACTGGCGGTTCATTCTCTCAAGCTTCTGGGGCAACCCGGAATGGCAGCACGGTATTGTGGCCGTCGCTCTGTTCGAGACCATCCTGATGGCCGTACTCGGCACCGTCACGGCAGCCGCCTGCGGCCTCCCGCTCGCCTTCGTCGCCGCTTCGAACTTCAACCCGAACGGCACCTTGCGTTTCGTCGTGCGGCGGATCTTCGATTTCGTGCGCGGCATCGACATGCTGATCTGGTCGCTGATCTTCATCCGGGCCTTCGGGCTCGGCCCGCTGACCGGCTCGCTTGCCATCGCCTTCACCGATACCGGCTCGCTCGGCAAACTGTTCTCGGAGGCGCTGGAGAATATTGATCGCAAGCAGGTCGAAGGCGTCGAATCCACCGGCGCCAACCGCTGGCAGCGTTACCGTTTCGGAGTCATTCCGCAGATCCTGCCGGTCTTCACCTCGCAGTTTCTCTACTACGTTGAGTCAAACACCCGCTCCGCGACGGTGATCGGCGCGCTCGGCGCCGGCGGTATCGGGCTTGTCTTGGTAGAGACAATGCGGACCCAGCGGGATTGGGAGAACACCTTCTATATTATCGGTCTGATCATTGTGATGGTGTTCATCATGGACAGTTCATCAAGCTGGCTCCGGAGGAAGCTGATCGCTGGCGGGGAGAAGCGCTGAGTGCTGATCAGTGGGCAGCGGCGTTTCGCTCTGTGAGCCAGCCCGTGATCTGCTCCAGCGGCATTGGGCGTCCGATAACAAAGCCCTGACCTTCTTCGCAGCCAAGGTTCCGGACCTCGTCGAGGGTCGCATCGTCCTCGATGCCCTCGGCAACCACCGTTAGGCCGAGCTTGTGCGCCAAGGCAATCGTAACTTCGGTCACCGATCGGCATTCGGGATATTTCAGCAGACCCCTGACGAACTTCTGGTCGAGCTTCAATTCGGAGAACGGGATCCGCACCAGTTGCTCCATCGAGGAGTAGCCGATGCCAAAATCATCGATCGAGAGATGAAAACCTTTCATTCGCAGCCGTGTCAGGATGTCGATCGACGCTGCGGCATCCGCCATGACGGCTGTTTCCGTGAGTTCCAGGGCGACATGGCCAGGCTCGATACGGTGCCTTCCGAAAAAATTATAGAGCTTTTCCGGAAGTTCCAGATCGTAGATCGATGCGGCGGAAAGATTGATAGACATACGGGGCGAAAATCCATTCTCCCTCAATTCTGACAGATCTCCGCACGCTTGGGATATCACGTACTCGGTCAGTGGGCCGATCAGGTTGGACTGTTCCGCCTGCGGGATGAAGTTGGCGGGGTTTACAAGTCCGTGTTGTGGATGATTCCAGCGGAGAAGTGCCTCGACGCCGGACGGCGTTTCATCCGCAAGGGAAATCTGCGGTTGATAGAACAGCACGAATTCATCCTCTTCCAGCCCGCGTCTGATCTCGTCGGCGCTGTGTGCAGAGACGGGTTGCCGGCTTGCACGCGCTACGGTGCCTTGTTTGCGAGAACGTCCGAAATCGAATCCAGCTGGATGGGTTTGTGCAGGACACCAAGCACAGAAATGCCGCGCTCCTGCGCGATCTCTCGACCGGCTTTCAGTAAGGCCTCGTCTCCACCGCTCATCAGCACGACCGAGCTTCTCGAGCCGTTTTCGGAAAGGAATCTCAATACTTCGATGCCGTCCATGTCCGGCATGAAAAGGTCGAGAAAGATCACGTCCGTCTCGTTCGAATAGGCGGAGGCAAACTCCTTCGGTGTCGTCGCGAGTTCCGGGGCGTGTCCAAGTTCCTCGACCGCGTCCGCGACGAATGCCGCGAAGTCGGGTTCATCGTCGACCACCAGAATTTTGAGCGTCATGACGAGATTTCCTCGTCAAGGGCGGCTCTGACCGCTGTCGCGAGGGTGCGGTTCGAATAGGGTTTGGCAATCAGCTTGGCTGCCCAGTGCTGCGCCTCTTCGGGATTGAAGGCATGGCCGGTGAAGCCCGAGGTCAGCAGCTTTTTCACCCGTGGCCGGATTTCGGCGGCCTTTTCGATCAGCTCGATGCCGTTCATTTCCCCGGCCATGATGAAGTCGGAGAAGATAAGGTCGATTTCACCGTCCCCATTGAGAATCTCAAGGGCCGCTGCCGGTGAGACGGCGGTCCGGACCGAATAGCCGCGTTCTTCGAGAACGCTCCTGGCGATATCCAGCAGGCCCTCTTCGTCGTCGACGACCAGGATTGTCTCCGTGCCTCCCCGAATTGTTTCTGTGTCGTCGGCACGGTCTCCGATCCGCGAGCCGGTTCCTGTGCCCGTATGAGACGGGAGGTACAGCTTAAAGCTGGAGCCGGTGCCTTGCTCCGAATAAGCGAGGATGTGACCGCCGGAGCGCTTTGCGAAGGCGTAGACCATTGGCAGGCCGAGCCCGGTGCCTTTTCCGGCGGGCTTTGTGGTGAAGAACGGATCGAATATTTGGTCGAGTGTCTCCCTGGACATTCCGCTTCCGGAGTCCGAGATGTCGATTTGGGTATATTGTCCGGGGGCGAGCCCGGCCAAAGCCAGCCTTTCACCCGGCTCAACGGTTCGCGCGGAATTCGCAATTCTTATGCGACCGCCCTTTGGCATTGCGTCCTTCGCGTTCATGACGAGGTTGATGATGGCGTCTTCGAGGTCGGAGCGGTCGCATTCGACTGGCGGGGCGTCTTCCGTGAGGTCCGTTTTGACTTCGATATTCGCGCTGAGGGAGCGACCGATCAGATCCTCCAGGCCAGAGATGATTTCGGTCGTATCGACGATGTCGAGCTGCTGGGCTTCCGGTGCCTGGCGCGAGAAGTCCAGCAGCTTGCGGGTGAGCCCCGCGCCGCGCTTTGCGGCGCCGATGGCCTTTTCGACCTGCTGGAAGAGGCGGCTGTCCGGCTCGAGTTTTCTCTGAATCAGTTCGAGATTGCCGAGGACGATGCCGAGCAGGTTATTGAAGTCATGTGCGATACCGCCGGAAAGCTGCCCGATGGCATCGAGCTTGGTGGACCGGCGCAGCATGGTTTCGAGGCTTTTCTGGGTGCTCAGGTCCGTCAGGGAGCCGATGAAACGCTGCTCGTTTCCGACATTCATTTCCGCGACGCCGAGATGGATCGGGATTTCGTCTCCGTTCTTGGTCAGCCCGCTGACTTCGCGTCCGGTGCCGATGATCTTCTTTTCGCCGGTCTCGACAAAGTGCTTGATAAATCCGTCATGGTCGCGTGCATACCGTTGCGGCATCAACATCGAGACGTTCTTGCCCAAAACTTCCTCGGCACGATATCCGAACATTTGCTCGGCCTTCGGGTTGAAGGCCTCGATGCCGCCATGGCGGGAGATTTCGATGACACCGACGGTCATGCTATCGAAGGCGACCCGGGTTCGTTCCTCCGCATCGGCCAGTTTTTGAGCTCTGTCGAGGCGCTCGGTCACATCCGTCGCGGTCCCTCGATATCCCCGGAACCGGCCACTATTGTCGAAGACTGGAACGCCGCTCGCCGAGAGGGCTACCCGTTCTCCATCTTTTGACCGGGCCCTGTATACGAAGTTCTTGAACGGCTCGCGGTTTTTAAGCTTTTCCCGGAGCTGTAGCCATTTCTCGGTGCTTGTGCTTTCGTCGGCGGAGTCCTCGCGTCGCATGCCAAGGACCTGCTCCACGCGCAGCTGGGTGTGCGGCCTCGCGCTGTCGTCGACGCTGACATACCGAAAGTTCTCGTCCTGGACCCAGAGCCAGTCGGAAGCGGAATCCGCGAAGTCCTTCAGCTTCTTCCGCTCGGAATCTAGCGCATCGACCACGTTCACGGCTTCTCTCCGTGCAACGACCGTTCCGAGCAAGCCGACAACGGTCGCGATCAATATCACTATCAAGATGGTCTGGATGAAAGGCGCATTGACGTCCGAGACGCGGACCTCCGCAACGGTCAGGAGATCCGTACCCTTGACCGGCGCGTAAGCGATCAGAATGTCTTCGCCGATTCTGCTTTGGAAACGCGCTGTTCCGGTTGCGCCTTGAAAGCCCTTTGCAAGGGCCTCTCCATATGGCGTCCCAAGGAAGACCTCTTCGTCGTGTTCGCGCGCTTCTCTGCGCCCGTCTATGTTCTGGTGGACGATTGCTACAAAGCGGTCGCCGGAGGCCCTGCGGAAGAGAATGAGCTCTCCCGCCGCGCTCAGTCCGTCTTGGGAGTCAAAGGCCTCTCGCGTCTGGTCCAGCGTTGCGGCCAACGCGCCATCCGGATGGTCACTTGCACTGAACTTCCGGTCGAATGCCGCGACGGAGGCGATCAGGTTGGAGACAATGCGGACTTCGTCCTGCAAGTGGTCTCGTTCCCGCTGGAGATGCGTCTCGTGCAACAGGTAAATGCTGGAGCCGGTCGAGACGCCGCCGACTGCGAGAAGCGCAAGGACGATCCGACCTACGATGCCAACCTTGGGGCTCATTCGGAACGATCCTTCTCAGAGGGCTGACTTGTCTCCTAAAGATTTGGCCTGAGTTAGTTAAAATAGATTTAATTTGGAGAATATTTTGATAAAATTATAATGTATAATTGTAGTTCCGCTCAGATGAATTGACCTGCTCAATAACCAAATTTGATAGATGGGACCGATAGTTTTTTTCGCTGGACCAAGCCTTTAGGCATCGATCTGACATTTGGAAACTCGGAGAGGCCAAGAAGATTTTTTTTGGAAAAATTGTGTCGCCATATGATGCAGTTTTCTGATTGAGATTAATTTTTTGTTAGGAAAACAAGTTTTAGATGCATCTGTTTAGTGCTCTGCGGTTGGGGCGGAGCATATGCGGCTCTCTCAAATTGGGGACGACTTTTGAATAGGGCGTCACGCCTTGGTGAGGCGTGTCGTTTCGGCGCCATTAAGGGAGCGTGAGTTGATGAGGTCACCGACGGGTAGACGATCATTCTGCAGGTTCGTCGCGGCATGCTTCCTGTTTGCTATTTCGAGCACCTGTGTCCTTGCAGCGGACACCCAAGCACGCAAGCCGCTTTTTCTCGGCAATCACAGCATTCCACCATTGATTTATCATGTGAACGGAGAGGCGCGTGGCCTCGTCGTCGATGTCATGCGAGAGCTCGCCGGGATCAGTGCGGAGCCACTCGCGTTCGACACTGACGATTGGAGTCGCGCCCAGGATAGGGTCAAGGAAGGAGAAGCGCAGGGCCTCGTCCAGCTCAACAAAAACGCTGAGCGTGAAGAGTTTCTCCTTTTTTCCAAGCCACTTGTGACATCGGAATTCACGATCTTCCGGCGGCATGACCGGTCCGACATTCGAGATCTACCCTCATTGTACGGAAAAACAGTTGGTGCCGAAGCCGGCGGATTCCCCCGTTCGATACTGGCGCGTCATCCACAGATCTTTGTCGATAGAATTGACTCTTGGGCAGAAGGTTTCCGGAGGGTACAGCGGGGAGAGTTGGATGCCGTGCTCGTCGACCGCTGGGTCGGCGAGTTCATTCTCGCGGAGGAAAAGATCTCCGGCGTCACTGTCGTCGACCCTCCGGTAGAGACACTCGAATCGCACATCGCCGTAAGGCGCGATTTGCCCGAACTTCTCGCTGCGGTCAACGACGGGTTGGACCGCCTGCGTGCGAACGGCACCATGGACCAAATCCTATCCCGCTGGCGCGGCGAGAGGGTGATCTATGTGACCGAAAGCGAGTATTTTCTCTCTAAGATTGTGTACGCTCTGTTTGCCTTGCTTTGCGTGATGGCGTTCGGGCTTGTTTGGGCCTTGTCGGAACGCCAAAGGGCTTTTGATCGACTGCGCGGGCAAAGGGACCTGCTCGAAGCGAGGGTGCAGCAAAGAACCTCAGAACTCCGAACTGAAAAGGAACGGGCCGAGGCCGCGGTCGAATCCAAATCCCAGTTCCTGGCCAATATGAGCCATGAACTCAGGACGCCGCTGAATGCGGTGATTGGATTTGCCGAGCTTATTGAATCCAAACTCGAGGTCGGCGATGCACATGGAACGGTTCGAGGCTATGCGGGTCATATTGGTATATCGGGCCGGAACCTGCTGCGTCTCATTAACGATCTTCTGGATTTCTCGAAAATCGAGTCCGGCCGGCTTGAGATAGTTGAGGAGCCTTTTGTCCTCAATGACCAGATAGAGGCGATCCAAGCGACTTTCGAGATGAAAGCGAGGGAACAGCAGGTAACGCTGACCGTTCATGCGCCCGAGACACGGTGCGTGTTGGTGGGGGACGAGGGACGCTTCAAGCAGATCGTCTGCAATCTTGTCGACAACGCCATCAAGTTTGCGCCGGGTGGAGAGGTCTCGATGACAGTATCGGTGCATCCCGAAGCGGACGGCTATTCCATGATCGAAATTGTTGTCGAGGACAATGGCATCGGTATTCCGGAAGCTAAGGCCGATGCCGTTTTTGCACCCTTCTCACAAGCGGATGCGTCGATCACCCGGCAGTATGGCGGTTCCGGGCTTGGTTTGCCGATCTCGCGGCGGCTCGCGCGGATCATGGGCGGCGACATCACGGTGGACAGCAGATACGGGGCGGGAAGCCGCTTTGAGTTCACTTTACGGCTCACCGACGTGAGTCATCTATACACGTCTTTCGAAAGTCTCAAGGAGTCCGCGAACCGAAAGGACGGAGCCAGTCTTGGATTGTCCGTCCTGATCGTCGATGACGTGGAGTCGAACCTTGCTGTCACGGAATGCTATCTAAAGGAGCTCAGGTGCGAGGCGCACAAGGCCCGGTCCGGTGAGCAGGCGATCCACTGGGCCAGAGTGCGCTGCCCCGACGTCGTCTTGATGGATATCAACATGCCGGGCATGGACGGGATTTCCGCAGCACGCGCAATCCGCGATATTCCCGGTCGCGAACGGCTGCCGATCATCGCCTGGACGGCCGATGTGACTTGCCGAAGCAAGCTCGATCAGTCGGGTATCGATTGGGCTGGAACGATTTTCAAGCCGGCGACGAGAGACATCCTCTTGCGCCAGCTCCGATCCATTCCGACTCAATCCAGCTCGTCAAGCGGCTTCGTATGATTGGCCGCTGCTTCGTTTGGGTGAGGGGGCGGTGAAGGAGGCCTAACGCCCGGTTTTTGCGCGCCAGGCGGTGAAATCCGCCTTCGCCTTTTCGGTCGTGGCCGGATAGAGCCCGATCACAGCCTCTCCCTCGAAGACGCGCTCGGTGACGAAATCCTCGAAGGCCGTCATCTCGGTCGCTTCGGCGGCGATCGCGTCGGCGAGATGCAAAGGGATCACGACAACACCCTCGCCGTCGCCGACCATCACGTCTCCGGGAAACACCGCAACGTCGCCGCAGCCGATCGGGCCGTTCAGTTCGATCGCCTGGTGCCGGGTGAGATTGGTCGGAGCCGAGGGGCGGTTGTGGTAGGCGGGCATGTCCAGCCCGGCGATCTCGGGTGCGTCCCGGAAGCCGCCGTCCGTTACGATGCCGGCGCAGCCCCGTTTCATCAGCCGTGTGACGAGGATGGAGCCCGCGGAGGCTGCCCGCGGGTCCTTCCGGCTGTCGATGACCATTACATAACCCTCGGGGCATTCCTCGACGCCGACACGCTGCGGGTGGGCCGGGTCCTGGAAGACCGAGATCGGGTTCAGATCCTCTCGTGCCGGGATGTAGCGCAGAGTGTAGGCCTGCCCGACCATGTTCCGCCCCGTGAAACCGAGCGGCAGCACGTCCTGGATGAACTGGTTCTTCAGCCCGACCTTGAAGAGCGCGGTGCAGATCGTCGCCGTGCTCACTTTCATCAGTTTCTCGCGCGTTTCGGCGCTGAGGCTCTTGTTGGACATGCTCTGTGCTCCGGGATCAGAAGATGGCGGGTTCGTCGACGGGGGCGCCGAAATCGGTTTCGAGGTAGTCGAAGTCGCAGCCGGAATCGGCCTGCAGGATGTGCTGGGAGAACATCCAGCCGTAGCCGCGCTCGTAGCGCGGCGCGAGGGGCTTCCACGCCGCCCGGCGCCGTTCCAGTTCCGCGTCGTCGACTTCCATCTGGATCAGGCGTTTCTCGACATCGACGGTGATCATGTCGCCCGTCTGCACCAGCGCGAGCGGTCCGCCGATATAGGCCTCCGGCGCGACATGCAGGATGCAGGCGCCGTAGCTGGTGCCGCTCATGCGCGCGTCCGACATGCGCAGCATGTCGCGCACGCCCTGTTTCACCAACTTGGTCGGGACCGGCAGCATGCCCCATTCCGGCATGCCCGGCCCGCCTTTCGGCCCGGCATTGCGCAAGATCAGGACCGTGTCCTCCGTCGCGTCCAGGTTCTCGTCGGCAATGGCGGCTTTCATCGCGGGGTAGTCGTCGAACACCAATGCCGGGCCGGTATGTTTCAGGAACCGGCTGTCCATGGCCGAGACCTTCATCACGCAGCCGTCGGGCGCGAGATTGCCTTTCAGCACGACGAGGGCGCCGCTCTCGTAGATCGGATTGTCGAGCGGGCGGATGACGTCGCTGTCATAGACCTGCGCGCTCGCGATGTTTTCGCCGATACTCCTGCCGGTAACGGTCAGCGCGTCGCTCTTCAGGTGCGGCTCGATGGTCTTGAGCATCGCCTTCAGACCGCCCGCGTAATAGAAATCCTCCATCAGGTAGGTATCGCCGTTCGGCCGGATATTGGCGACGACTGGCACGTCGCGGCCGATCCGGTCGAAATCCTCCAGCCCGATATCGAAGCCGGCCCGCCGGCCCATCGCCACCACATGGATGATGGCGTTGGTCGAGCAGCCCATGGCCATGGCGGCCGCGATACAGTTCTCGAAGGAATCGCGGGTCAGGATGTCGCTCGGCTTCAGATCCTCCCAGGCCATCTCTACGATCCGCCGGCCGCACTGGGCGGCGAGCCGGATATGGTTGGAATCGGGGGCCGGGATCGAGGCGCCGCCCGGTAGGACGAAGCCGAGCGCCTCGGCGATCGAAGTCATTGTGCTCGCCGTGCCCATGGTCATGCAGTGGCCGAAGGAGCGCGCGATGCCTTCCTCGACCTCGTTCCAGTCCTGCTGGGTGATCTTTCCGGCCCTGAGGTCGTCGTAGTATTTCCAGGTATCGGACCCGCTGCCGAGCTTCACGCCCTTCCAGTTGCCGCGCAGCATCGGGCCGGCCGGGAAGAAGATCGTCGGCAGATCCATCGAGATCGCGCCCATCAGCAGGCCCGGCGTGGTCTTGTCGCAGCCGCCCATGAGGACGACGGCGTCCACGGGGTGCGAGCGGATCAGCTCCTCGGTCTCGATGGCGAGCAGGTTGCGGTAGAGCATGGTGGTTGGCTTCACCAGCGGCTCGGAGAGCGAGATCGCCGGCAGTTCGATCGGAAAGCCGCCCGCCTGAAGCACGCCGCGTTTCACATCGGCGACGCGCTCCTTGAAATGCACATGGCACTGGTTGATGTCCGACCAGGTATTGATGATCCCGATCACCGGCTTGCCGGTCCAGTCCTCCGCGTCGTAGCCCATCTGCATGGTGCGCGAGCGGTGCCCGAAGGCGCGCAGGTCCTGGACGCCGTACCAGCGGTGGCTGCGCAGGTCCTCGGGTTTCTTCTTGTGGTCACTCATGGTCAGGCAAATCCGTCGGCTAGGGCGAACATGAAGGCGATGAGGGCGAGCCCGATCAGAACGCCGATCACCGTGGGCGAGGCGCCATAGGAACCGGCGATGGCGTTCTCGTCGTCTTCATGCTGGTCATACATCGACATTGGCTGTCTCCGATCAATTCAGCAGCTGCGGCATCCAGAGCGCGATCTGCGGGAAGAACATGACCAGCAGCATGCCGATGATCTGCAGGCCGATGAAGGGAATAACGCTGACGAAGATTTCCTGCAGCGTGACGTCCCGCGGCGCGACCGATTTCAGCCAGAAACAGGCCGGGCCGAAGGGCGGGCTGAGGAAGTAGATCTGGATGTTCATCACGAACAGGATGCCGAACCAGACCGCGGCCCATTCCGGATCCATGCCGAGTTCCGGCGCCAGGTCCCTCACCACCGGGGCGAAGACGGGCACGGTGATGAAAATGATCGCGATCCACTCCATGAAAGTGCCGAGAATGACCAGGATCGCCATCATCACGAAGATCGTGCCCAGCGCGCCGAGACCGGCGCCCTTGATCAGATCGCGCATGAAGTCCGCGCCGCCGATCAGGTTGTAGAGCCCGACGAAGGCGACGGCGCCGAGGATCAGCCAGATGATTGTGCCGACCACCGACATGGTGTTGGCGAGGCAGTCCCGGATCAGCGGGTAGTTGAACTGGAACCGCACGGCCGCGACCACGATGGCGCCGAAGACACCGACCGCGGCGGCCTCTGTTACACTGGTGATGCCGCCATAGATCGAGCCCATGACGCAGACGATGAGCATGATGCAGAGCGCGACCGCCCAGATCTGGTGCTTGCCGAGCTTGGTCTCCTGCCCGGTCCGTTCCGCGATCTCCGCCGCCGTCGGGGCCAGGGCCGGGTTCAGGTTACAGCGCAGAAGTACGAAGGTGACGTAGAAGGCGGCCAGCATGAGCCCCGGGACGAAGCCCGCGGAGAACAGGTCGCCGATGCCGACATTGGCGCTGAGTCCGTAGACGATCATGACGATCGAGGGCGGGATCAGGGTGGCGAGCGCGCCGGAGGCGCAGATCAGGCCGATGGTCAGCTTGCGGTCGTAGCCGAGCCGCAGCATCTGCGGTAGCGCGACGAGGCCGAGCATCACGATCTCGCCGCCCATCACGCCGGACATGGCGGCGAGAATGACCGCGACGATGGTGGTCTGCAGGGCGACGCCGCCGCGCAGGCCGCCGGCGAAGATCGACATCGCGTCGAACAGGTCCTGCGCTATCCCGGCCCGTTCCAGGATCGAGGCCATCAGCACGAAGAACGGGACCGCGACCAGCGGGTACTTTTCCAGCAGGTCCATCGCGTTGGTCGAGACCAGGTACATGCCCGTGGTGCCGTAGAACATCAGCGCGCACATCACTGAGATGATCAGCGTCACGATGCCGAGCGGCATACCGGTCATCATGAGAACGAGCAGCGCGGCGACGATGGCGAGCGAGATCGTCGCGATGCCGATCTCGTCCCGGTCGACATGGAAGC
Source organism: Nisaea acidiphila (assembly GCF_024662015.1). Classification (NCBI taxonomy): domain Bacteria; kingdom Pseudomonadati; phylum Pseudomonadota; class Alphaproteobacteria; order Rhodospirillales; family Thalassobaculaceae; genus Nisaea; species Nisaea acidiphila. The sequence goes on from NZ_CP102480.1 coordinate 3,398,704, forward strand.
GGTCGACAACGGTGCCGGCATGCTCAGCCAGGGATTCCTCAAGAATGTACCAGGTGCTCTCGACCCCGCCGTAGTGGCCGAAGATCTGGACGAGCAGCCTGAGGCAGATCAGCGTCAATACGGCGAGCGTGGCGAATTGCAGCGGCTTGGTGCGGAAATGCCGCGTGAGATTGACCAGGAGCTGGACGAGGTAAAGGAAGAGGCCGCTTACCAGAACGGTCTTCAGCACCATCGGCAGCGGCGAGTTCCAGGCGGTGCCGCCCCGCTCGGTAAGGTCGATGCTCTCAAGGGCGCGGATCAGCGTGTCGGAGACCAGCATGTAGAGCGCGAATATGCCGACCACCATGGCGAAGAGGTCGAGCCACCAGCGCACCCGCTCGGAGGCCATCAGGTAGAAGACGGTGATGCCGATATGCCGTTTGCGCAGGGTGACGAACCCGGCAGACAGCATCCAGGCCGAGGCGCAGAGCACCATCACGACTTCGAACACCCACTGCGTGGGGCTGTTGAAGATGTAGCGCGCGATCACTTCCCAGAGGGTGCATGCAGCCGCGAGCAGGTAGAGGTTGCTGACCGCCAGGCCAAGGAAACGGCTTACGTGATCGACTGATCGTCCGAATGCCGCTCCGGCCGGCGCTCCAACCATAGTTTCCGTGAATCCGGTCATGGCGCGCCCAGTTCCATTGATCGTCAGGGAAAAAGCAGAAGAGAAGAAGCCGCCGCGCCCAATACCGGGCGCGGCGGAGCGTACAGGGTGCTTATTCGCCCTTCAGGAGACCGACGCTGCGCATGTATTTCAGATGCGCGTCGAGGGCTTCCTTGGCGAGCGGCGACTTGGCCGCGAAGTCGTGCCAGGCGCCGACCGCGATTTCGCGGAACTTGGCACGCTCTTCGGTCGACCAGTCGACGACGGTGATGTCATTGCCGGCCCGCTGCTCGGCGGCGATCGCCTGATCCTGCAGGTCCGCCTCGCGGCGCATGGCGTCATAGGCAGAGGAGTACCAGACCTCGAGCGCCGTCTGACCTTCCTTGCCGAGCTTGTCCCAGACCTTCTTGTTCACGATGAACTGCAGCACGGCCATGGAGTGGATACCCGGATAGATCGGATACTTGGCGACCTTGTACATGCCGGAGGCATTGTTGTTGACGTGGGCCGAGGCATCGGCGGCGTCGATAACGCCTTTCTCCAGCGCGGTATAGACCTCGGAGAACGGCAGGGACACCGGCGCGGCGCCGGCGCGCTTGAAGACTTCCGCGGCCAGACCTTCCGGCGAGCGGACCTTGACGCCTTTCATGTCGGCGACGGTCTTGATCGGGATGGTCGAGACGAAAGCCTCTTTCGCGTAGGGGCCGCAGCCGACGACATGGACCTTACCCTTGGTGTACTTGTCGTAGAGCTTCTGCAGGATCTCCTTGCCGCCGCCATGCATGCAGAAGGTGCGGACCTGGTCGACCGTATCGTAGCCGGCGATCAGGTCGCCGATCACCGCGAAGGCCGGATCGCGGCCGGAGAAATAGCTGACCGCGTTCAGGTCGCCGTCGAGAATGCCGTTCGCCACCGCGTCGATGGTTTCCCGGTGCGGCACCACGGCCTTGGTCGGCAGAACCTCGATCCCGACCTTGCCGCCGGTCATCTCGCCCAGCTTCGGGGCCCAATCGTCGGTCATGAACCGGTGAGCCCAGTCGCCCGCTTTCGAGCTCGCTTGGACTTTCAGGGTCTTGGCGATCGCGCCGTCCGCAGCCGCCGTCAGGGCCGTCGCCGCGATGGCGAGGGCCATAAAAGATTTCTTGATCATGTGAATTTAACTCCTCCCGTTACGCCTGAGATTTTTCTCTTTTTGACGTGTGCGGCGGCTAATATATCAATTAGCCGCAGATGTGCTAGATTATATTTTAGGTTCAGAGCGTCAACGGCCGGATCGGGGATCCTCGCAGCGGAATGCAGGCAATGCCGGATGGTTCAGCGGGTGCCGCCGGAGCGGATATTCCCGCGGGCAAGGGACAGCGCGTGACGGCTGTCCAGCAGATTTACGCGGAGCTCAGGGCGCAGATCGTCGACCTGGTCTTGCCGCCGGGGGCGTCGATTTCGAAGAAGGATATCGCCGACAGGTTCGGCGTCAGCCAGACGCCGGTTCGCGAGGCCCTGATCCTGCTGGAGGAGGAGGGGCTGGTGGATATCTTCCCCCAGTCCCGCACCGTGGTCTCTTATATCGACGTGCAAAGCGCGCGCGAGGCACATGTCCTGCGGCGAAGCGTCGAGGTCGAGATTGCGCGCATCCTAGCGGGAAAGATCACGGAGATCGAGCTGATCGACCTGCGCGCGATCCTGCAGCGCCAGAACGCTTTCCTGAAATCCGGCGATCTCGCGGCCTTTTCCGCCGCGGACAACGATCTGCACCGCCGGATGTACGAGCTCGCCGATCTCGCGGGCCTTTGGGATATCGTCCGCGCCCGCCGCGCCCATCTCGACCGGCTGCGCAACCTGCATCTGCCGAGCAAGGGCAAGGCGAGGTCGATCCTGCGCGAGCACAGGCGGATCATCGATTGCCTGGAGCTGAAGGACCCGGACGCCGCGGAACGGGCCGTGCGCGAGCATCTGAGAGGCACTGTTTCCGCGACCGGTGAAATCCGCGCGCACTTCCCGGAATATTTCGGCTGAGCGCCGCCGGGCGCATTACCCGCCACCGCTCTGTTGACAGCCCCGCCCGGCTCGCCTATATGCGTGGCTCCGCGCGGGCAGGACGCCTTGTGCGGGCCTCTCATGGGGCGGAGTAGCTCAGCTGGTTAGAGCAGCGGAATCATAATCCGCGTGTCGGGGGTTCAAGTCCCTCCTCCGCTACCAATTTTTCTTTTTAAATATATGTTATTATTGAAAAATTCTATTTCTTGGAATTTTAACCCCACATTTTTACCATCAGCAGAGTTGGTTTTCAGAGGGATCTGAAAGTCATTGCCGATCAGCTCTATCCAATGGACGCTTGGACGTCTCCCAAGATCTGAGGAGATTATCTGCCGCCAGCGGTGATCTCTCAACGAGTGAAAATTGCTGTGCTGTCGCCATTCTTCATCTGATTCGAGATATCGTGATTGCCGCCGCGTCGGCCGAGAATACCGAGTATTTTGCCATAGGTGTTCACCGCGCACTTTAGAGCAGTCGCGGCCCAACGATACAGGCCGGCACCTCAGACAAATCTGCTCGGCAATGTCATTGTAGTCGTCTGTTTCTGATCGATTGTCGGCTTTCTGTCGTGCTATGTGGGCAATGGTTTCTGTGTTTTGTGGAAACAATTAATCATAATATTCGCATTCAACATATACTAAAATCAAAAAATTTTCTCATATTTCTCTGATTGATAGAAATAATCAATCTCAAAAATCTAGATTTTGAGTTTATATATTATACATAACATTGAAGGTCAATTGCTTATATACAAAATATCTCGCCAGATTTTTTGATAATGGCGAGAGAGAGTTCATGCAGAGATTGATTACTCTAAACCAACTCCTCGAGATCTTACAGGTCTCCAGGAGCACGGCATATCGCCTGATGGCTCAAAAGAAGCTGCCAGAGCCGGTACGCATCTGCGGTCGTACGCTTTTCCGTGCCTCGGATATTGACCGTTTCATTGGCGGGGACCATGCGTAGAACCCGGCCAACCTCGATCAACTTTTCCGCCGGACTGCTCAAACAACTTGATCGGCAGGTCAAGATTGAGGGCGCTCGATCAAGATCCATGCTCATGCAGCAGTTCGTGGTTGAAGGCCTTCAGTGTCGTGGCCATCGGGATCTTGGCTTCGAACAATCCCTTAGCCTTCCGTTGCAGGGAGAGTTGGGAGGCGCACTCGCGATACTGAAGGCGGGGCAGCTGCTGGGTTCCGCGATTGATCTGCCGGAGCCGGCTCGCAAAGCCGTCGAAGAACTTGTCGAAGCAGCAAATCGAGCCGTCTTGGCGATCAGCGAAGGCGGGCTGGGGAGGAACAATGGCGTTTCGCTCCGCTCGATCGCACCTGCGCCTGAACACGCCTACGGGGTGCGCAAGCATGATTACCATCGCTAAGACGCACGGTCTTCGGACCAGCGGCCCCGAATACGTATTGAGGGAGGCCGTCCGGCTTGATCCGGGAAGGACCGGCAAATGGACCGCTTTATGGAATTGCGGTCTCGATGAGATTGCTTCTTTCAGTTTTGCTGCCGCCTGTGCCGTGATGCGTGCTTGTGGACGCAGTGTGCGCAAGCTGAAGAAGCCGTTTCTTCACGCAGTCTTCTCGCCGCCGCCGAGTTCACTTTTGGTGGACAGACAATACGAGCTGCTGACCGAGGCGTTCATCGCCTCGATGCATGCGCTGGAGATCCCGGACCGAGTGGCCCTGACCGCGTTGCATCCGCCGGCAAACGAGGGTGGCGTATACCATTTGCATGCCTTCGTGGCGCTGCCGGACCCGCTGACGGGGAAGTCGATATCGCACCACGGCATGCAGCAGAAGATCCAGCGCGCCGCCAAACCATTCGAAAAAGAGTTCCTCGCGGCTCCGCTTCGGAGGTCCATCTCTGTCCCGGAGCACGTCCGCGATCTCGAAGCCGACGGCCACGAACATCGTCTCCCAACCCCGGAAGAAGAGGAGGTCCGCCATGACCATCTTCCCAGCGCATTTGGCTTCTGACAGCACTGCAGCAGCGCTATTGGAAAGCGCTACGAACCGGCTGCCTCGCAGCGCTGCACAGCGGCTGCGCAGCGCTTCAGCGCGGCGCTTGGCGCATCGCCGGTCACATTGGCATCCGCAGCGAAGTGTAGTCACGGACGGTATTAGTCCCTTCGAACACACCGGGACAGAAATCGGAGAAGCGCCCTCAGTAACGGGGCAAGACAGGAATCCCAATCGGCAAAATTTTTTTGGGAGATCAACATGGTGAGCCGGGAGAAGCTTCTCGAAGTGGCGAGGGAAGCTGCAAAGCGATCGTCTGGTTCGCGGAAGCGGGCTTCGGGGCCAAAGGTGTTTGTGGCCAGCCAGCTCCAGGACGTGAAGGACATGTATGACATCCTGGGCTCGTGGCCTGCGGTTGCAGAAGAGCTGCGTAAGCTTGGTATCTGCTGGAGTACGGGAAAGTTTTCCGGAAGTGATCTTCGCTCGTTGGTCTCACAGATCGAGTCCGGCAATCCACCGCGTCCGCAGCCCGCGGGACGCGATCAGCTGGTAGCGGCATGTCACCGGGACGCGCCGAACGACATTCCGGCTGAAAGCCCTTCTATTGGTGAGAGCCAGAAAAAAGCGCCCGCTGTGCCTAAAGGCGAAGTTGAGCTGGACCTTAGTGGCCTTTTCGAGGTGCGAGCCAAATGAGCGATTTTGATCTCATTGAAAATGCAACGGCTCCCGGCGCGGAAAGTTTGCTGATTGTCCACGCTCAAAATCGATCCGAGAGGTTGATTGTGCCTGCGCTCTGCGATCTCGGGTTCAGTCTGGCCAACAGGCCGCGGCAACTCGTCTGTCTCGACAGCGGTTCGGGCGATGACCACAGGAACCTTGAGAACATAACCGGCAGAGAAGTTGGGAAGATAACCATCCCCGAGGCCGGGCCCGGCTTTCTGAATCGCAGTGCCCAGGATGATGCCAAGCTGGACTGTCTGGCTCGAAGTCTGGTGAAGTACGACTTGGTCGTGGAAGCGACCCCGGATGTCGGGGTTGAGCTGTTGCACCGGTGGAGCCGATTCAGAGACCTTCAGGCCCTGTTGCGTCAAGGGTATCGCGCTCCGCAGCTGATCGTCACGCTGTCCCTGCACGACAGTACTTTCCGAGAACCGTATGACTTGTTCGAAGCTCTTGGCGGCTTCCAACGCGAAGTTGGCTTCGAAATCACCTGCGTCATTCTTGACAGGAAGCATGATCAGGACTCCGGACTCGACTGGGATGGAATGAATTATTGCATCTCGGTCCTGGAGAAGAGGGCCCGTGTCAGGTTCTTGACGGTTTCATATTGCTATAGCGGGCTCTTCGAACATGTGCGGTCGGGCTCTCTGTCACTCTCCGAAGCTTGTTCTGATGATGTGCGCAAATTCGCTGACCTTGCAGTGGATTCCGGAAGTGGCTGGACCGGTGACGTGCTTGCTCAGTTCGAGCAGCGCGAGCTACTCGAATGGGCTTTCGAATCAATCAGCGGGTTTCGAAAGCTCGGGCTGGTTCCTGATCCTCCGACAGACTTGGGAGAAGCGGCATGAAGCAGAACGACAACATGATCATTGTCCTGGTTCCGGCCTGGGAAACGTTTGAGGGCGAATTGGTCGTTTTTAAGGAACTGAGCAATCAGGAATTGCTTCACTACCATCGAACGACGGCGGCGGTGGATGTTCAGAACCTTCGGGAGCAGGAGCAGTCTCGTGTTCCGACCGCGTGGGTCGCTGGCGGTTACCTCGCCGTCACCAATGAACTTGAAAAGCGACTGGGTCCTGAAGCCGCAGCGAGGAAACAGGCCGAGGGGGGCAGTGATGGCCAGCATGGCGCGCAGGTCGCTCTTCTCGTCGACAAGCTTGCGTTGGAGTATGCCCTGCGGCATGGCCGTCGGCCCCCAACCGATAGCCAGCCTGCAGCTTCGGCTCCTGGTTATTTTTGAGTGCGATTTTGGCCGCGGAGGGGAATGAGGAGACCTACCCTCGTCACCTCAATGCAGCATCCGCGGCCCGTCGACACTCGCCCCGATCGCGGCCAGCAGCGCCGCCCTGATCCGCCGGATGCTCTGACCCTCGGCGAAGGCCTGTTCGAGCATCCTCTCCGCTTCCGGATGAATCTCCGGCAGGGCGAAAGGATCGACACCAAGCTCATTGGCGATCTCGGTCTTGAGGCTGTCGAGGATCGCCGGCAGCTGCTTGGCGTTCGGCGACGTAACCCGCACGACGGTGACCCGGTTAAGCAACGGCTCTGGAAGGCCGGCGAGACTGTTCGCCGAGAGGATCCAGTTCACCGCAGAGAGATCGGCGGCGGTGCAGAGATACTCGTCGTACCAGCTCCTGGACGTCTCTGGCTCCAACATCGCCAGCAGAGTGTCGACGATACGACCGTTGTGCCTTGAGAGCCCCGCCTTCTCGACCTCGTCGACGAGGATCATGGGGTTCGCGCAGTTGCCGTCGCGGATCGCACGAAGAACCGCGGAAGGCTCGCCCGTCGACCATCCCTTGGAGGTGCCAGCCAGATCCCGGTTGTCGCTGTTGCCGCCGCAGCCGATGGTCCTCATGGGCAGCCCTGCAAGTTCGGCAAAGCGTCGGGCAAACCGGGACTTGCCGGTGCCGGGCTCCCCGAGCAGAAGCAGCGGCCGGATGCGGATCGCGGAGGACGCATTTTTGCGCAGGCGCCCAAGAGCGAGATCGCGGCGGATATGGTCAACCGCATCCGCCATCCAGGAAAACTCTCGCGTGAGATGACGCTTGAGCTCGTTGGGATTGTTGCCCAAGAGAGGCAGGGGCTTCGCCAGCCGGTCCCATCCCTGGCGCTGCAACTCGTCCCTAGGAACGTAAGCAGGGAGCACGGTTAGCTTGGCGGCGCCGCTGCCTGGCATGCCCTCCTCGGTCTTCCGGGGCTCGGGCAGGGCCGGACCGCCGCCACGCGCGCGATCCTCTTGCTCGAGCGCATCGCGTGTCGCACTGGTGTCGGAGAGATCGCCGGCCGCCGAGAGGATCACAGCTGCCGTGCGGTAGCGCTGGTGACTCTCGTAATCCAGCAGGGCCTCGAAGGCCCTTGCAAGCGGATCGAGACGGATCCAGCCCTCGGCCATGGTGAGAAGATGGCGCCGCCGCCGCTTCCATTCCGCGACCGTCTGCCGCTCTTCTCGGGAGCGCTCTTGGCGGGGACGGCTCGATTGTACGATTGTTGGCGCTCGTAGACCGTCGGCAAAATGCATCAGACCCCGGGCCAGCATGTTTGCGGCAAGCGGATTGACCTGTCCCGGCCTGAGATCCGCGCGCACGCCCATGACCCAGCTGTAGAGCACGATGGTCATCCGCATATCGAAGCGGGCGGTCTCTTCGCCCGGATCTGCCGGCAGAGCGGTGAGCAGCTTCGGCAGGATGTCCAGCCTGGCATCGAGCAGTGCCCGAACATCTTCCGCCAGTTGCGGGTGGATGCGGCAGATCGCGTTCAGGGCCGGATCGAGACGGTAATAGAGTTGAAACAGGATGGAGGAGCGTTCAGAGAGGAACCGCGGCTCCACGGTCCGCCAGAGTTCCCACGCACTGGTGGTGTCGATCAGCCTCAGCTGATCTTCGAGTGTCTTGTTGCGCATGACCATTCCTTCCCAAGGACGGGAAAAGCAAAAAACTGAAGGTTCGGAGGAAGGCGCCGGAGCTGCCGGCGGTCAGCGCGCTATCAAAAAACGAATGAACACGGAGAGAAGACGCGGAGCGTCGCTCGCGGACGTCCGCGAGTGAGAAAGCCGGCAAACAAAAGCCGGGGAATATGAGGTCAAGCCGAAGCGCATAATGAACGCAGGTCCTCAGGCGATGATCAGGTCGCTCATCATGCTGAGCATGGAGACCAGGTCAGCAAGAAGCCCGGAAGCCTCGACATAGTCTGCGACAGAGACGAAGCCGGAGAAAACTCGCGTCACCCCGTCCGTCACATCGACGGCATCGAGGAAATCGCGAAGGTTCGAGCGGGAGAGCCATTTGTCGGAAAGATCAGAGACCGCGTCGAGAGCCCCGGCGACAGCGACGGCAGAAACGGAGAGTTGCTTCATTGGAGAAATCCCAATAACAATTGACAACATCAATATATTGCATCAAAGTCACTGCAAATGTCAATGAAAAATATTGACCCTAATAGAATAACCCCATCTCAATGCCGTGCCGCCCGGGCCTTGCTCCGGTGGAGCCAGAACGAGCTCGCCGAGAGGGCGAAGGTCGGCAAGCAGACGCTGGCCGACTTCGAGCGGGAGGCGCGGGAGCCCTACGACAGGACGTTGGCCGATATTGTGGCGGTAATCGAGGACGCTGGGATCGAGTTCATCGGGACAAGAGAGTCAGGTGGAATAGGGGTACGGTTCAAATTGATGACCTGAAGGTCGCGGGGTCAAACCCTGCCCCCCGGTAACTAAGAATATCGGGACCTTAGCGAAAACCCCGGTGAGGCCTCTTGTGTGTCTGGAAGCATTCTGCAAGCGGGCGGGGCACAACGGCGCGCCCTATCCGAGCCGACTACTCGCTATGACTCTGCCAGTTGATCGGTGCGACCTTCTTGTATCCGATGTCTGGTTGCGACCCTAAACGGACATAGAGTAGCTAATTTCTGATTGACCGCTGTTTGCGGCTAACATCTCACCGTATTGGTCCGAGACCGTCGTATGGCCGTTCTTGGTCCTGCAGTCGGCCAAACTTGGTTATGCACGCTCCTCGGCGTGGAAGAGAGTGAAAGGATCAACATGGCGGACGATCGGATCGTGCTCGAGGGTGGCGAGGCGATTGCGCTGTGGAAGCAGGGCGAGGATGCCTGGAATGCCTGGATAGATGAAAACGCTGAGGCCGATGTCAGCTTCAAGGGCGTGGATTTCTCCCAGCATGCCGAGCAATACGGACCGGTTTCTTTCGACGGTTACCATTTTCCTCGAGGCGCCGTCTCCTTCCGCGGCGCCAAATTCGGAGATAATGACCTATCGTTTGTCGCATCTAAATTCGCGAAAGGCTATCTCGACCTCGGTGCCGCTAGTTTCGAAAGAACTCGCGTCAACTTCATGTCTGCGGTTTTTGAGGAGTGCGACGTCCTTGTTATAAATCCAATTTTCAATCGAGCCCGCTTCACATTCGATTTTGCGAGGTTTGGCGGCCGGTTCGTTTTTGTATCTCCTCTTCCCTTGAGCCCTAAAGGCCAACGCACGCGTGATGAGGAAGCATACTCAATTAAAAAGCTGTCTTTCAGATTCTGCCAGTTCCAAGGTGTTGTCCTCATCGAAGGCCGGTTCGACTGCATACCGGATCTCCGCAGCACAATCACCCAAGGTCATATCGATCTGCAGAACCTAACAGTCGAGCCAATCCATCGACTTTTCGTTCGCGGATGGGGGAGGATTGGGGACCCTCACCCTGTTAACGACGCGGTCCCTGCGCTGCGGCGGCTGAAGGAACTGGCCGAGGCCAACCGCCATCACGAAGCCGCGCTTAGGTTCTTCGGCGGCGAATGCCAAGCGCAGCGGTGGACCCGCTACCGCATGGCTGCTTCACTGCTCGACTGGGCCTACGACTTGCTTTGCGACTACGGCCAATCGGTCGCGCGGCCAGTAATTGGCCTATTTGTAAGCATTGCGCTGTTCGTCGTGGTCTATGCCGCCCTAGCGTCCCCGGAACTGGGCAAGGACATTGACGTGCTCGGTGAGGCCGTGTCCGCCTCACTCGCCAATACTCTGCCATTCATTCCCTCGTCCCGTACGGTACGGACCGACGCGTTCGATCTACTCTACGGAACGAATCCTGGACTCTGGATCGACATCCTCAGTCTCACTCAGGGTGCTATCGGGTTCGTGTTCCTGTTCCTAATCGGTCTCGGCCTCCGAAACCGGTTCCGAATGTGATCTGTTCATGAAAGGCCGGTCGAAGTTAGCAATCGCGACCAATCCTGTAAGAAGAGCCACGCTGCGTTGGTCACACAGTCTTGTGCAACACTCGACCCAAAGCGGCCGTTTCGAGATGCTACACCGTTCGCCCTAATGAGCCGCCAGTGAAGCAATTTCCCACCAAGTGCAGCGTTTGAGACTTCCCCGCTCTACAGAGACATAGCGATTAAGCGTTTTCTATTCTTTTCATCTGTCATACCTGGCACTGGGCGTACCAAGTATAGCTGACTCCGTTAGACGTTCAGAAATTCATTCGCTTGCCGGTCAGCATCCTCGCGCGATCCGGCAACGGCCATGGGGAAGTCGAACAAGCGGCCGGAAATCGTCCCGATACGCTTTGTCAGAAGGTCTCGTAGTTCCGGGTCTTGAGTGATGTAGAGATACCCTTTGCAGTAGGTGTTCAATGCGTCCCGGTTCTGCTTGATCCAGATGTTGGATGTGCGTTCGTCCTCGTGAGGTTCGTCGTCGTGATCGTGGGAGGCCGGGGTCCAGATCGCGACAAAAGGCGTTTGCTGCGCAAGAAGGCATTTCAACCCGTTTAGAATTCGCGACACCCGGTCTTCCTCGTCGAGCTCGGGAAAGCGGACATGGACGATCGGCCATGCGCCGAGATCGAACAGGACCGCGTCCGGTTCCGCGCCCTCGAAGGTCTTCTGGATCGAATGCGATATCGTCATGTCTCTCTTCCAGTCAGGGGGTAAAGAATGAACGTTGCCGCGAGCATTGCCGCTGCGACCAAGGCGTAGAACCAATCCCAGCCCAGCATGGACACCGCCTGGGCCGCCGCGATTGTGGCGAGCGTGCTGGCAAACCGGCTGATGCCATAATAGGCGGCATAATCTGTCGCGGGTTGGCTGCCTGCTGCCCAGCCAAGGATTTTCGCCGCGATGACGACATAGATGCCGCTCACCGCAGCGCCGATCGCCACAGCGCCCGCAATCGCCGTCATGCGGTCCGCCTCGAGGTAGCCATAGCCAAGGGCCGCGAGGGCTGCGAAGACGAGAACCATGAAAGCGAGCAAGCTCCTCTGGAGCCCGATGGACTGCATCAGCGGGATCGAAACGATCGAGATCGCCAGCATGGAAAGCGGCCCGAGGGTGCCGACGAGCCAGCCGATTTCCTGGAGAGGCACGCCGATGTCGACCAGCATCAGCCGGTTCAGGCCGGAAGCGGGAAACAGGACGCAGCAGGCGATCGTCAGCAACACCAGACGCCGGCGCAGTGCGGGAACGGAAAGCAACCGTAACAGGCTCGCCGCACCCGCCGCCGGAGCGCTCCCGGAGGCAATGCCGGTTGGCTCGTCCCGGGGAATCAATACAAGGGCGGGAGCCAGAAACCCGGTCAGCAGTAGGGCGACGAGCAAAAACACCGTTCGCCAGCCAAGCTCGGAAAACATGGCCACGAAGGCGCCTCCGCCAAGCATGGCTCCGGCCGACAGAGACGCCAACTTTGTCGCGGCTGCGGTCGGCCGCCAATTCTCGGAGACGGACCGGACCGCCTGCGCGTCGAGGGCGATGTCCATCGTTGCGATCGCGACTGCAACGGACAGCCCGAGAGCAAAGAGGATCCAGAGCGCCGTCCCCTCGGCGAACGCGATGATCACAAGCAGCGATACAGCAACACCCTGCATCGCAGCGATCCAGCCGAGTTGACGGGAAATCCACGGAACTGGGTTTCGGTCGACGAACGGTGCCCAAAGGAAGGTCAGACCGAATGGAAGGTAAAGCAGGTACAGCCATCCGGCCGAGCCGATCTCCATGCCCTGGGCTCGCATCACCGTGGGCAACCCGCCATTGACGACCCCCATCACCAATCCGAACCCCACATAGAGCGCGTTGAGCCCGAACAATATCTTGACCTGCTGCCAGCGCGTCGGCCCGTGTGGCCCGGCACCGAGTCTTGCGATGTCGGTCACCGGATCACCAGCGGTACTTGAGGGTGGCATAGACCGTTCGTCCATTGCCGTAGTTACAGAAATTGTTGGCCAGACAGGTGACGTAGGTCTCGTCCGTCAGATTGGCCACGTTGAGCTGAGCGGAAACCCCGTCCAGGCGGTCACTGAGCGTGCCCAGATCGTAAGCGACCATTGCGTCGAACAGCGTATAGCTTGGCATGTCCAGCCGTGTCGCGCCGACCGTGAAGGCGTTGGGGCTGTACCCGCCCACGGATTCGCCGACATAGCGTGCGCCGCCGCCGATCGTGACGCCGTCGAGGAAGCTTTCCTCGATCCGGTGATCCACCCAGAGCGAGGCGAGGATGTCCGGTATGGCGACCGGAGAATCGCCTTCGTCGAAGCCGACGCTTTCGGTCACTTCCGCGTCGGTATAGGTCAGGGCCGCGATCACGTTGGTCCGCTCGGTCAGGGCCACTTTCGCTTCCGCCTCGATCCCACGCGAACGCACCTCGCCGGTCTGATAGCGCGAGATCGGACTGACGCTGGTGACCACGTCTTCCTGGGTAATGTCGAAATAGGCGAGGGTGAACAGGCCGTTGAAGGATTGCGGCTGGTACTTCACCCCGATCTCGTACTGTTTCGCCGTGGTCGGGTCCAGCGCGTCCCCGAGGTAGTCGGTCCCGCTCACCGGAAGGAACGACGTCGAGTAGCTCGCATACGGCGCAACACCGTTGTCGAAACTGTAGACGACACCTGACTTCCAGCTGAAGGCGTTGTCGTTCTGGCTCTGATTGCTGCTCGTCAAATTGTTGTCGGTATCGGTACGCACATGATCGAAACGACCTCCGAGGAGAACGGTCCAGTTTCCGAAACTGGCCTGATCCTGGAGATAGAGACCGGCCTGGGCGATGGTCTGATCCTGATCGGTGAAGGCTGACAGGGTCAGATCAGTGGCAATGCCGTATTCGGGATCGAGGTAGTCGATCGAGGGGGCGAGTCCGAAGTCCCGCACCTGGCTCGAGTCCAGGTACTGATAGTCAAAACCGACCAGCGTCGTATGCCGCACCGGTCCGGTGTCGAACTCCGCCTGGGCTTGCAGGTCCGAGGCGATACCGGACGCGGATTCGTCGGTGGCAAGCGCATAACGATTGATGGTGTGCCCGTCGGACGCCAAGGAAAGGGTCGCGACATCGTCGGCGATGGAGTCGACACTCAGATAACGCAGGTTGTGGCGCACGAGCCACGTGTCGTCGAACCGGTGTTCGAACTCGTAACCGAGAGAGACCTGCTCCCTGTCGAACTCGTGGAATGCCGGATCGCCGTCATTGAAATCTCGTGAGATCTGCGCTCCCGCGGGGCTGTCCCAAAGAGAGCCGGTCGTCGGCAGAATGCCATAATAGCCGCCTTCAGGGTCCTTTTGGTAACTGGTCAACAGGGTGACGCTGGTATCGTCTGTGGCGTTCCAGGTCAGCGACGGGGCGATATATGCACGCTGTTCCTCGGTGTGAACAACCTGTGTCTCGCTGTCGCGGCCGAGCGCGACCAGTCGGTAGAGAATGGTGCCGTCCTCATTGGCCGGCCCGGAGACGTCGAACGCAGCCTGATAACGTTCATGACTGCCGACGAGGAACTCTACCTCGCCGCGCGCCTCCTCTGTCGGCTTCTTGGTAATGACATTCACTAGGCCGCCCGGCATCGCGGAGCCGTATGTCGTCGAGGAAGGGCCTTTCAGCAATTCGATGCGTTCTGCGCCATAGGCTTCCACCTGGGGCAGGGCATATCCCGGACCGCGCAGCATGCGGAGCCCGTCCTGATACTGTATCGGGTCGCTCGGGGCGCCGAATCCGCGGATATAGGGAATGTCGTATCGCGTGGCGGATCCGCGGATCTCCGCGGCCACTCCGGAGGAATAGCGCAGCGCCTGCACGACGCTCTGCGCTCCCTGGCTCTCCACCTGGTCGCGGGTTACGACGGAGATCGACTGCGGCGTCTCAAGCAACGAGGTTCCGGTCTTGGTCGCCGAGGCGCTGGTCGTGGCGATGTAACCTTCGACCGGGCCCCGTCCCGAGGCATCGCCCCCGGAAGCGACGACACGGATGGTGTCAAGCATCTTGGAACCGGAGCTCTCGGGCTTCTCGAGAATTATGGTTCGGGAATCGGTGAACCGCCAGATCACCGGAGAGCCTGAAAGCAGGACCTTCAGTGCTTGCTCCGCAGAGTATTTCCCTGCCAGACTGCTCGCCGACCGGCCCTGAAGGTCCTCGGTGCTGTAAGCGAGTTGCAGACCCGACTGATCTGCGAAAGCCTCTAGCGCCGATGCCAGTTGCTGGGCGGGAATGTTGAATTCGTACTCCGGGACCGATTGCGCGATCTGCGCTACCGGCGCGGCATCGGCCCACGCCACGGAAATCGGCGCCGCCAGAATGCCCAGAGCTGTTCCCGCAGCCCGCAACATCTTTAACCTCGCGCGACCACTGGAGATCTGTTTCGCACGACAGTATCGCCTGTTGGCTTCTTCGCTAGACGTCCGGCCGATATGCCGCATTTCACAGTTCCTTTCGCTCAGCATTCGCGAAGAATAAGGTCCCGCCTTTATGCGAGTGTGTTTCATTCGCAAAAATCGACACTGAGACGTTTGACGGGCAGGAATACCCAAGCGGAAAAATGCGGCTATCGCAGAATGATGAGATAATCGGTGATGCGCAGAACGTTCAGGCCCTGGGTTTCCGCCAGGGCGTCGAGCGCGCCGTCGACGGCATCGACCGAGAAGACGGCACTGACCGGCCGGTCCCTACGGGCGTCACCGGCGAGCAGGATCCGGCCTGGCAGATAGCGGTCGAGTTCCTTTATGGCGTCCTCGAAGGAGCGGCCGTCGAAGACGATACGACCGTTCCGCCATGCCGCTACCCGACTTTGGTCAACCGTACCGTTTAATGCCGGGGCAGCACTCTCACGATAGCCACCAAATTGTCCCGCCTTGAGGAGAATACCGTTCGAAGAATTGGTGGCCACGGCTGGCGATGCCACGCGAACAGTGCCTTCCGACACGGCCACTGATACATCCATACCGTCCTCACGAACTGCAAAGGCGGTGCCGACGGCGCTTGTCGCCCCGCCAAGCGCGGCAACGCGAAATGGTCGCATGGGATCCGGCTTCACATCGAAATAGGCTTCGCCGCGCAGTAGGCCGATCAGCCGTTCACCCGAACGGAAATCAACCGCGATCGCACTGTCCGTATTGAGCGTGACGCGCGACCCATCGGCCAGGACCACTTCACGTACTTCGCCCACACCGGTCCGGAAATCAGCCTCGGAAACGACCCGGAGATCATCATCGAAAATGGCAGCAAAGAGGAAGCAGGCTGCCAGCGCCGCCAGCCCGGCAACCAAACCCCGGCGTCTCGATGCGCGGCCGAACGCAACGACGTTGGCGGTGGTTACCGGTACCGCAAAATCGTCGGCGAGCGATTCCGTCAACTGCCAAGTGGTACGGGCCTCTTCGAAAGCAGCCTGATGAAGCGGGTCGATATCAAGCCAAAGCCGGAGCGCATTCAAATCGTCCGAACCGGCCGCACCTCCGGCCAACCGCGTCACCCAACGATGCGCTTGTTCGGAAATCGAACGTTCCTGCTGATTGGTCGGGGGCGGCACTGCGCTCATTCGGAAGAGGTGTCCTCGATTTTCACTGGATTGCTCCAACTTTTGACGTCTGGGATCGCGTCTTACCCAAGCGCGAAATTTCCCAGGCGGCGGATTACGTGCGACTCCGGAACGATCCGTTCCTCGCGGCAGTCAGTCGTTCCAGAACTTTGCGGATGTGGTTCTCCACGGTCGTGGTTGACACGCCCAGAGTTTCTGCGATCTCACGCTGCGACTTTCCCTCGAAACGGTTCATTTGGAAGATCCGGCAGCTTTGCTCAGGCAGATCAGCTATCGCCGCACGCATTGCTTTCAGCTCCTGCCGGGCGGCGGCGGTGCGCTCCGGTGTCCGCTCTTCCCGGCGGGCCGAAAGAATGGATTGGGCCTCCGCAGCGAGGGCCGATTGCCGCGTCGTCCTGCGCTGGTGATCGACAGCCAGATTGGACGCCATCCGAAACAGATAGGCTTTCTCGTGAGTGATCTCGGCCGGCTTCTGATCGTGCAGCTTCAGATATAGATCATGCGCCAGATCGCGCGCCGTGGAGAAACTGTTCAGGCGTCGGGCAAGATAGCTCACGAGCTCCTGTTCGTGCTCTCGATAGGCCCTTAGAAGGGCAGTTTCGTGCATGTTGCCGCCAGGCCCGAGAGTGGAAAAGGCCGCCGTTCACACCAGAGATCGCCCGGCAGCCGCCGAACCTTATCGATCTTGCGATTGATTCGCAATTACCTTCGTGGCCGTGACAAGGGGCGCGGGTCAAAAGGCTGGGTCGCCATGCAGACGCGTACGAAGCCGGGATTTCCGACGTCTGTCCGCAACCCACCCTCAGAGCATGTTGGCTTATTCAGCCGACAGCGACCGATTGCGGACGTTGGGCGTCTTCCTCCATGGACCTCAATGCAGTCATTAAGGCCATCGTGCCGTTCCACCCAACGCGGACGCAACGTCGCTTGTCGAGATCTCCAAATAGTTGCTCAGCGCAAGAAATGCCGCACTGTTTACGACAACTGCTGCAACTCATTTATCTTACTGGAAAGTAACGAATTATCCGGCAAATCGGCATTTGCTATATTTTGCCGGATAATTGAACGATTTCCGCGCCTTAAACCTATTCCCAGCGCGATTTGCGACAATCACCTAGCAGCACCGTCTCTATCGGGACCGCATGCCTTCTTCGCACCTGTTGGCAATACCCGCCGCCCGCGGCTTTGCAAGCGACGGTTGGTCGTCATAATTCGACTTGCTCGGATATCGCCAATGCGTCTTCGACTTCGATACCAAGGTAGCGCACAGTGCTTTCAAGTTTTGTATGGCCAAGCAGCAGCTGAACCGCCCTCAGATTTCCGGTCTTGCGATAGATTTGGGCTGCTTTCGTGCGTCTCATCGTGTGGGTCCCATAAGCCGAACTTTCTAGCCCGGCACTCTCCACCCATGCATGGACAATCCGGGCATATTGTCTTGGCGATAGATGGGGACTGAGCCTGGATCGGCTCGGGAAAAGATAATCTCCCGGGCGTCGGCCGGCATGTGCGATCCAGGCCTCGACCGATTTACGTGTCGGTTCCGTCAGTTCGAACTGGACGGGGCGTCCGGTCTTCCTCTGGACGATCGTCGCTCGCTCGCGAATGCGGCCGCTGACCTGGACGTCCTCCACTTTCAAGCTGACCAGATCACATCCACGCAACTTGCTGTCGATCGCCAAGTTGAACAGGGCCAGATCCCGCTTGTCCTACGAAATTTTGTTGTTTCGGCCTCAACCTCCCTGAGGTGTCCAATGGGACCAACGCTCGATAAGCGAGCGTCCTTCTGCACACTGAATAACAGAAAGAATATCAAGAGCGATCCCGCGCCGCGCCAGAGCGCGGGAAAAATTGGTGGGGGGCGAATGTGTCCTATTTCGAATTTTGACAAGATGTGCTGATCGCGCTGGATCAGAAAAAAACACTGGGCGCCGGAATGATCTCCGAAGGCGAGTTTCTCATGGAGCATAGAGAGTTTGATCCGGTCGATTTTGGGGACGCCCTTGTTGATTTAGCTCAACTTGAACTGATCGATCTGACACACACGACACGAGACAAAGTGATTGGGGTAACAGATCGCGGGTCCCTGCGGGCAACCGAGATTCAGGCGGAACGCGTTGCGAGTGGGATGCTCGAGGAAGTCGAGAGTATAGGCGTGGTGCCGGCCTCTGACCGTGTGGTCGACCTTGACCACAACTCCGCGGCGGTTGCGGCTGTGAAAGAGGCCGTCGACGACACACTCTCGGCGGTTAAGCAGAGCAATGAAGTGGGATCGGAAGAACCCCAGGAAAAAGAGCGCATAGAAGCGGAATTGGAGGCGGGGCAACGCCTCCTCAAAGCGAAACGTGTCGACCTAGGAAAACTCGTGGCGGTTTTGTTCCGAGTGCTGCGGTTCATAGCCGAGAGGTTTTTCGGATCCGCCGCTGCAAAAGCGGCAGACCGGGCCATTGATTTGCTGGAAAAGCTTTTCGAGTCACTGACCTGAGATGACAAGACTCACTTCATTGATAGCCAAATACGGTCGCAAAGCGACCGTATTTTCCGTTTTGAAACCGCTCCGCGCCCGCGCGAGCGGGCGCACGAAAAAGAAGTCGGTCGGCCCTATGGGCCGACCGACAATAGCGCGGAAATTTTTCTGACTGCGAGACCTGCATCCGGACCGCCAAGGCGGCCCGGGCCACTTTCACGGGCGCAGGCCAATGACCGATCCGCTCGCGCTCGAAGAGCTTGGTAAGCCGCGCAAGCCCGCCCTACGACTGCAAGCGGTATCATGCGATGACTGTTCGTCCAGCCAGAAGCTGAGAGCTGCGATATAGAGGGATTCGCAGACTTTTCGCCTAGCCTCCCAAGATGCGTCTGGACCAGCAGCGTTCTGTATTGCACGGATACTCTTCGCACGCACGCCGCGGACTTACTGCGTTTTCGACGTTGCGGCTTCAGCGCCGGCAAGCGTCTGGCGAATCCACTCGATCATCTCGGCAGAGTCCCACGCCGCGCCGCCAACCACTCGCCCGACCTCGTTTCCATGTCGATCGATCAACAATGTCGTCGGCAGCGATCTTGCTTCCAGAATGCGTGCGGCAGCTCCACGTGGGTCGAAATACCTTTCGAGATTCTTCAGTTCAGCCCGTTCTTAGAACTGGCTGACAACGCGTTTGCCTCCGTGATCCTGGGAGAGAGCCAGAATTGTCAGCACTCCGCGGTCGAATTCATCCTGAAGACGGTCGAGTGACGGCATCTCTGCCACACAGGGCGGACACCAGGTGGCCCAAAGATTGACCAATACAGCTCGGCCCCGAAAATCGCCAAGGCCCTTCGAGGTGCCAGTGAGAGCGGCCATCCTCCCCTCGGCCGAGCATGTCGCGACCGGCATGGACGCTTATGCCAAGCACGGCTTCCAGTAACAATACCAGCGCCCTCCCGTCCTGCCCCGCCCCGGTGCGGCAACCGTGAAGCGCGATCCGAGAAAGAGGAGCGCCGGAAAGTGCTGTGGCGAAGCTCTCCGCCGTTGCCGCAGTCCGGCGCCAACCGTCGCGGGAGATCTCGCCGGGTGCGCCATGACCGACAAGATGCAGCGCGACCGCACGGCCGGTTTCGGCGTGGATTGCCGTCAGAGCTTCGAGAATACGCTCCGGCAAAGAAGAGGAACCGTCTTGCAGCAGACAGACATCACGGGGGAGCGTGCTCCGGAGGATATCGGCGTCTTCCAAATCGTGACTGATGACGAGAAGAGACGGCTCCCGAATGGCATCACCATAATCGGCAATGGAAAAACCGCCCTCACCGGAACGGGCGGACCTTGCGGTGTCTTCGTAAGCCCCAGGGCTCGTCCTGCTTTTTCCGATTGCAAATGGCATTGCAGCAACTCCCAAACGTCGAAATACGACGGCGCGATCTACCGCCGACAGGCAGAGACTTCAGCGCATCGCGCGCTGTGAAAGATTTGAATTGTGTTTCCGGAAACGTTGCATGCCGGCCATGCACCAGGCGGCTCGACCACAACAATCTATTCGACCAGTTGGTAAAAAATAATAATTTCTGGCTAATGAGCAATGCTCATTCTGTTACAAATCATCTTAAAAAATCACAAAAGGTAAAAATCCGATATAAAGTACAGTATTCGCTCAAGCGGGGAGCATTATTTCCATGTTTGTTTTGAAATTTATTCAATCATGATTTCCTTAAAACAGAACGTGCAAAGAAGTATCCCTGATTATGGGCGGAGCCGAGTGGCGCTTCGAGATCGAGTTCTGTTTCGATCTTATGTCGCAATCGATAGACGACCTGGTCGACAAAGCGATGGCTGGCCAATTGGTTCGATTTCCCCATATGACGCGCAATGTCGAACCGGGAGACTGGTCGTCCCGGCGCTTCAGTCAGACAATCGAGCAATTGGGTTTCCGCCCGGGTAAGTGAAATATGACGTTTGTCCGGCCCGGTGAGGTGCCAGCCGAGCAGATCCAGTTCCCATTCGGGAGCTTGAGTATTGTCGGATGCGTCTGTTTCCGCATGGCGGCGGTAGAGGGCGCGGATCGCCGCAGAGAGTTCGCCGAGATCGACCGGTTTCACGAGGTAGATGTCGGCGCCGGCTTCGTACCCGCCGATCCGGTCATCTACCGCGCTCCGCGCCGTAGTCATGATGATGCCGACGCCGGGCGCCCGCTGGCGAACGGCCGCAGCAATGTTGCTTCCGTCCTCTGTGCCGAGCCCCAAATCCAGAACGACGATGTCGGGCTCGCGTTCACCAAAACAGAGCCAGAAGTCGGGACCGTCCGAGACGCCGCGAACCGTCATCCCATGATCGGAAAGATAGCTTACGACTTCAACGAGTAAGTCATGCTCATCCTCCGCCACAATGACGAAGGCGCCACCTTTTTCCGGATGTTCCTTCATTCTCAAGTTCCTTCAGTGTCAGGGTCCAGAGGCAATCGGAGCGTGAAGGCAGCTCCTCCGCCGGGGCGATCCGCATAGGTAATCGTGCCGCCATGAGCGCTGAGGATCGCCCGGACGAGAAACAGGCCCAATCCGGCGCCTGTCCCGCCGGACCCGCTCCGGGAGCCGCGGTAGTATCGCTCGAACACCCGCTCCCGGTCGGTTTCGGGGACACCAGGCCCCCTGTCCATCACTTCGATTTCTATCTGCGAGCCTGCCGCGTGCACGTGGGTCTCTACAGGCGATGTCTCGGGCGAGTATTTGGCGGCATTGTCGATCACATTGCTGACAGCGATCTCGATCAGACGGGGGTCGACAGTCATAAGCAGAGGACCTTCCGGCAGGTCGAGTTCAAACTGCCGCGTGGCATGGGCCGCGCGGATCGTGGCGATGACCTCTCCAACCAGTTTGCCCGCTTCAAGCCGCTCTTTGCGCAACTGCATCTGGCCGCCGCGGATCCGCTCGTCGATGAGGCAGGTGTCGATCATGCGCCGCAACCGGCGGACCGCTGCACGGCCCCTGTCGAGTCGACCCCGGCTCGCTGGGGCCCCGCGCGCGAGGTTCTGGATCATATTGTCGATGATCGCCAATGGATTGCGAAATTCGTGACCAACCATGACAACGAATTGCTGTTGAAGGCGTTGGGCCTCGCGCTCTCGTATGACCGCAGCGTCGAGGTCAGCGGTACGCGCGGCGACACGGTGCTCAAGCAGCGCTTCATGCTCGCGGGCCGCTGTCAGAGCCTCATGCTGGATTCGATCCTTGTCTTTTTGGATGCGACCGAGACGCTGCAGGAGCAAGTAAGCGAACATTATCATCTCGAACACAGAAGCGAGTTGGGAGACGGTCAGTGTGAATACGTTCGTCGGAACGAGGCCTATATCCCGAAGCCAACCGATGGGAACGACGATCAGGATCCCGAGCCAGGTGAGCATGAGCGGCCGCGCTCCCGCCACGCCCCGGACCATGCCTACGATGGTCAATGCTCCGATAGCGCAAGCGCAGGGCAGTACAACCGCGCTGACGAGTCGGTTGGCCCAGTAACCGAGATCCGTTGGGACGGCAAGACAGACGGCCATGAGCAGGACGCCGCTTGCTGACATACCCCAAAAGATCCAGTGCGCGAGCTTGGGAACCTGCGACGTTGCCAGAAAGGCGGCCGCGAAGGCGAATGTCGTCGTCAAAGTCATCGCAACGAAGAAGTGTCCGACAGAAGGGTGATGCAGCGGAGTATTCGGCCAGAGATAGCCAGGTCCGCTTCCAGCCAGAATCGCCCAAACCCCCGTATGTGCCACCAGGTTGGCGATATAGATGAGATAGATGCTCTCTCGCGTGACTCCGAAGAGACCGATGGCAGACAGTGTCAAGACGGCAATGACACCGAAATAGAAGGTCTGAAGAGCAAGAAAAAGCCGCTCCTCCGAGAGCAACCAGTCGAGCTTTCGGAGTTTCAGATCCAAGGTCATTGTGCTGCTTGTTTTGCCCTTGACCAGCAGCACGGTTTGGCCCGGCGGGAGATCTATCGGTGCGATGTGGAACCGGCTGCGAAAAGGCGATTGGTCCGGGACCATGTCGCCGAGTTCCGTCAATGGTTCCAGATGTCCTGACGACGTCAGAATGTCGACTTGCAGCCGATCGAAATTCGGCAGCTCAAGGCTCAGATACCATCGGCCCGCCGCATCAGGCGTCACGTCCAGCGCAATTCTGGCCCAGAGTGTTTCGGGGATGTATCCGAGACTGTAGACTGCGTCCTCTTCGATCGCGCCGGGCTCTGAGAGCCGCTGGAGGGCCTCGTCCGGCGACAGCTCGCCTTGCGGGTCCATCACGATCTTCCTTGGGATCAGCGGGATGGATATGTCCTGCTGCGTAACATGGACCGCATCTTTTCTGTCGGCGGCAGAGGCGTGGCTCGCGCCGAGGACAGCGCAGGCCAAGATGAGCGCGAGCTTGAATAGCAGACGCATGATGCTCCCGGTGAGCTAGGAGAGGAGTGAACAGACAGGCACAGTTTTACATATCAAAATACGCCGATAGTCTGAAATTGCATGCTATTTTCAGGTGAATTCGAATCTATGTGCGAGATGCCGTGAGGAATAGGCTCCGCGGTCGAACTCTTTCGGCTACCCGTTCGTTGCATTGTCTTCTTTCAAGGGTGTTGGAACGTTCCGTGCTTCGATGACCTCTCCTCAACCGGTTGATCCGGACGGAGCAGTTCGGTTGCAGCGGTCCAGGATCGGACACTGAGCGAAGAGGGCGCTACCCCAGGTCCCATCCTGTCGAGGCTTCGATGTCGGTCTTGGAGACGCCGATGATCGTGACGGTGCCGCCATCGGAAAAGGTGACGATTGTCGAGCCGCTGCTCTCGGTGCCGCTGGCGACGCCGAGGCCGTTCTGCAGCGCGAGCGTGTCGGTGCCTGCCGTGAAGTCGCTCAGCTGATCGTCGCCGCCGCCGAACTCGAAGACGAAACTGTCCGCGCCCTCGCCGCCGACCAGGGTGTCATTGCCGAGATTGCCGACGATCAGGTCGTTGCCGCCGCCGCCGACGATCATATCGTTGTCCTGGCCGCCATAGAGCTGGTCGTCGCCGAGATTTCCGGCGAGTGTGTCGTTCCCTTGGTTGCCATAGAGGATGTCGTTGTCCTGTCCGCCATAAAGCGCATCCTCGTTCTCGCCGCCGAACAATGTATCGCCGCCGCGGTTGCCATAGAGCACGTCGTCGTCGTTGTTTCCGAGCACGGTATCGCCGTCCTGGCCGCCATAGAGCGTGTCCATGCCGCCGCCGCCGAAGACGCTGTCCGCACCCTGGTTGCCGTAAAGGATGTCCTCGCCGTAGCCGGAGCCGATCGTGTCGTCCCCGCCGCCGCCGGCCAGCGTGTCGTCCTCCGCACCGAGCGAGATGAATTGCTGCGCATCGTCGCCGACGACATAGTTCTGGCCCGCTCCGCCGGTGACGGTGGCATTGCCCACGATGGCGGCGAACTCGATATTGTCGAGCTGCAGGTTCGGGCTTGACGTCGTCGGCAGTTGGCGAAGGTCGATGACGAAGGCCTCCGACTGCGTCCCGCCACTGATTCCGGTAATGACGATGGGCTCGGAAAGGGAGCTGGACGTGGTCGTCGGAATGATGGTGCGCACGTCCAGTGTGGTCGTCGCGGCAAGATCGTTCAAGTAGGTCTGGGCGCCGCCAATCAGATCCGTCTCGGCGGTGCTGTCCCGGTTATCGATGGCGGTGACTAGAGTGGACAGCGCGTCGGTCCCGGACTGTGCCGTCGACGGCCCCTCGGAGGTGATGGAGACCGAGGGCGGTAGCGTGGCGGTGACCACGTTGCCGTTATTGCCTGTGCCCTCGACGATGGCGGCCGAGCCAGACGTTGAGCCGTTGTTGCTGATTGTCCGTGCCCCGCCCGTCGCCGTGTCCGTCGGATCGTCCACAACCGTCACTGGTCCGGAAGAGCCGCCACCGCCGGAGGATCCACCGCCACCGGAGCCGCCACTGCTCGCGGGGACGGCGGAGAAGGTGAGTGTGTACCCTTCGCCCGCTTCCACGGAGACGAGCAGCGGGCCGGAAGTGTCCTGCAGAAACAGGGTCCGGCCATTGCCGAGATCGATGCTACTGCCGAGCTGTTGGCCATCGAGGTCCTGGACGCTGGAGGAGTCGACGGAGATGGAGTCGCCGGCTTCCAGGCCGACAATCGTGTCGCCGTTGAAGGCGTCCACAGCGCTTATGAATTCGTCGGCGCCGGCCCCTCCGATCAACGAATCGGTGCCGGCACCTCCCCGTAGCAGGTCATCGCCCGCGCCGCCGCTCAGAACGTCATTGCCGTCGCCGCCTCTGAGCGTGTCTTTGCCGGCGCCGCCATCGATGGTGTCGCCCCCCGCGCTGCCGGTAAGGCCCTGATCCCCGGCGCTCCCGGTGACGATGAAATGATCCAGCCCGGTATCGCCGGCACTGAGTCCGGTGTTGACCGCCTGCGCCGCCGTCAGTGTGACGGTCTGTGCGGTGCTGTCTCCCGACGTGGCGAGGGTCTCGACCGCGCCGAGAGACGCGTCCGTCACCGATCCGGTGGCGGTCAGGGTGATCGTGTTGGCTCCGGCGGCGTTCAATGTGCCGGTGAAGTCGCCGAGCTGGTTCGCCGTCATCGTCGCCGAGCCGCCGCTCGCGAGGGAGAGGTTCTCGATCCCGGAGATGGTGGCGCCGGAGAGATTTCCGCCATCGCCGACCGAGAGCGTGTCGTTGACCGTGCCGTCGCCGGTCAACGTGCCCGTTAGCGCGAGCGTTCCGGTATCGAAGGTGATGGCATCGGAGGCTGCGGTGGCGCTGACGGTATGCCCCGCATCGGTGATCGTGATCGTGCGGGCGTCGGTGCTCGAATCGCCGGCGACATAGCTCTCGATCGCGTTTGCCGTCGAGAAATTGCCGTCGCCGGAAAGCGTCACGGTCTCGGTCCCGGCCGCCGTGACGGTGCCGGTGAAACCGTTGAATTGCGACACCGTCATTGTGACGGAGGCATCGGAGCCAAGCGACAGATCCTCGATTTCGCTGAGGGTGGCTCCGGAAACATTCGCACCGGTGGCGAGCTGCAGCACGTCGTTCGTCGAGCCCTCACCGGTCAGTGTCCCGGTATAGGTGAGGCCGCCGGCATTGAAGGTGACCGCGTCGGTCCCGGAATTGGCCGTGACGCTGGTCGTGACCGTGCCGCTGCCGCCGAGCGTGATGGTGCGTGTATTGCTGCCGTCGTCGCCGACGGCATAGGTTTCGATGGCGCCGAACGTCGTGAAATCGCCGTTCTCGGAAATGTTTACGGTCTGACTGCCGGGCGCCGCCGTGCTTGTGAAGCCGGCATGCTGCGTGGTGGTCATGCTGATCGACGCGCCGTCCGCGATCGAGAGGACCTCGAAATTGCTGAGCGTGGCGCCGGTGAAGTCGTCTCCGTCATCGCCGACCAGCGTGTCCGTGCCCCCGCTGCCGCCGTTGATCGTGCCGGTCAGGTTATCGATCATGGTGTGGGACGCGACCGACTGGCTGGCGCCGGCGCTTCCGGTCACGTTCTGTGCGACATCGCTGATCGTGAAGGTGAAGGCGTCGTTCAGGACAAAGGTTTCGATATCGCCGCTGCCCGCGAATGTGCTGTCGCCGTCGGCAGAGTCGAGAGTGATTTGATCGCTGTTGCCGCCGGCGGAGATGAAAAGGAAGCCGTCATACTGGGCCTCGGTCATCGTCACCGAGCCCGAGACCTCCAGGAACGCGAAGTTCGAGACGGTTGCGTTCGCGAGACTGTCGCCGGTGTCGAGCACAAGCGCGTCGCTTCCGCCGGCGCCGCCGTTCAGAGTTCCGGTGAGCGCGTCCACCGAGGCGGAGGACTGCACCGTCTGCTTCGCCCCCGCGTTGCCGGTCACGTTCTGACCGGCGGCGCCGACAGTGAAGGTAAAGGCATCGTTCAGAACGTAACTTTCGATCTCGGCGCCGCCGGTCACGCTGTCGTCGCCGCCCGCCGAGGCGAGCGTGATGCTGTTCGTACCGGTCCCGTTGATCGCAGTGCTGAAGGCGTCGTGCTGGGCGCCCGTCATCGTCGCGTTCACACCGTCGTTCAGCGTCAGGGACTCGAAATTCGAGAGCACGAAACCCGTGGTCGTGAAGTCGCCGCCCTGCGCCAGGATCAGCGTGTCCGCGCCGCCGCCGCCATTCGCCACCGTGCCGGTGGCGATATGGCCCGACTGGGCGATGGTCAGGGTCTCGTTGCCGCTGCCGAAGGTGATGCCGGGCGAGAGGTTGGTGCCGTCGGTGGTGTCGAAGCCTGAGGCGGTGGTGCTGGCAGACGTGAGGTCGGTGATATTGATCGTCACCGTGTCGGCGGTGCCGTCCTCGGTGCCGTCGTTCGGGGTCACCGTCAGCGTGACCGCGGAGGTGCTCCCCGCGTCCGGGGTGAAGGTGATCTTCGAGGTGTCGTTGAGATAGCTGTTGAGGGCGCTTGCCGACCCGGAGAGGGTCATCGTGCCGGTGCCGGAATTGGCGACGGTCACGCCGTCGACGGTGCCGTTCCCGTCCGTTGTCGCGATGGTGGCGGAATTGTCGACCGCGAGCGTGAGGGTGATCGAGTCGTTGTCCGAGTCGGAGATATCGTAGGCGGAGAGATCGATCGCGCTATTGGAGGAGGCTTCGTTGACGGTGGCATCGGCGGGGGCGCCGCCGAGCTCCGGTTTGTTGTTCGTGACGGCGGTGAAGTTGATCGTGTCGACCAATGCGCTCCAGCTCTGACCAGCTCCGTAGCCGATTGTAAAACCGCTGATCGATGTCCATGCCGGATTGGGACTGATATCGACACCGCTGCCGTCCACCGACGTATCGCTAAGCGTGGTCGCCGCGCCGCCTGTGCCACCGGATCCCGGCGCTCCGCCCGTAAAGGGTGTGAACGTGAAGATGCTACCGTTGTTCGCCTCGTTGGCAGTCGCAAATCGGAAGCCCGTGACAGTGACGGGACTCCCGAAGGCGAAGGTGATCTCGGCATTTGACGCGATTTGTGCGGAGGGGAAGAGTACTTTCCCTGCCGTACCGCCAGAGCCAGAGACCTCGAGGAGACCTAAGTTGTTGGTATCGTTTTGCAAAGACGCGGTCAGCGTCGTGGTGCTGTCGTCGGCCGTCGTTGTGACCGTTTTGTCGCTGCTGTCGGTGTCGCTGTCGAAGGTGAAGGTCGGCAATCGGTGCGGATAGGCGGCGAGCGCGTCCGCGCCGAAGAGCGCCGCGGCGGCGGGCAGTCCGTCCCAGCCCACGCCGGCGCCGAGATCGGCCGTCGCGGCCGCGACCTTCACGCCGAGGAGCGTGCGCAGGGTAGCGACGAATTCGGCGCCGATTTCGCCGGCGCCGGTGGCACAGGAGACGAGGACCACCCGGGCCGCGGGCGACAAGGCCCGGGCGATGCGCCGGAGCGCGTCCCGCTCACACAGCAGCCGGCCGCGATCGACCCGCGTTCCGCAGAGCCGAATGGCGCCGGGAGCGCCATGGGCCACGATCACGAGTTCGTCTATCTCCGGCGCATCCGGCAGGGATGCGGCAATCTCCTCAAGTGGATTACCGCTCCCGCTCAGGTTGCGTATCCGGACCGGCGCGATCACGCCGGCCTGGAAAACGACCGGATCGCGAACTGCGGAATCTAAAAACAAGAATTTCTTGCACGCAGCAGTATTCATGTTCCCGTATCCCCAAGAGCCTACCGGGCGCAATTCCAGTCGGACATTGGCTGCGCGGCCGATATATCGAATTTCCTATGAAAATCAGACTTTTGAAATTTCGAGTCAATGTCTCAAATGTAACAAGATGTGACAGAATTAAGTCTGCAATTGACTTATAATTTCCGATAAATAAAAACATACTCTTGAAAAAGCAGCGTCCTGAGATTTTGCGTTGACTTCAATTGACTTGCGGAATTTATATTTATGCCGCAGGCGAGTTTGCTCTTACTCAAGCCCGTCCCATTCCGGAGCGTGCGGTCAAGCGGGGATTCACGTGGGCGTTCCGGGTAAAATCACTAAAAAAATACGTCTAATAATTCTTTATATAGGTGCTGCTGATCGCGATGCGCGAGCCGATGTCGAGTGTGGGAACCCAGGCCACCACGGCCAGATCGTGCATGGAACCATATGTTGCCTCGCCGGGTCCGGAACCGCAGTGCCATGGTCCGGCATCTGCCGCGCCTTTGTCGCAGGAAGGAAAGTTCCAAATGTCCGTTGCCCCGACCAGCCTCTACATGCTCCGGGCGGAGCATTTCAGCGACAAGATCGGTCACCGCTTCGATCTTGAGACGCCGGCAGGTACGGCGCCCCTGGTGCTGGCGAAAGTCGATGCCGGAACGGAGCCGATCTTCAGCGGCACGGACCGCGTGCCCTTCACGCTGGTCTTCATCGGCCCGCACGCCGAGCCGGGCACCGGGCACTGCATGATGAACCTCCGCCACCGGACGCTCGGCCTGATCGAGGGCATCTTCATCGGCCCCAATCTCGGGACCATGGAGACCGAATGGGGCAAGGGCCAGATCTGGTCCGCCACCTTCACCTGAGAGGAGGACGACCATGCCCACCGATCCATTCTGCGGCGAGATCCATCTCTTCGGGTTCGACTTCGCGCCCAGAGACTGGGCCTTTTGCAACGGCGCGGCGTACGACATCGGTCAGAATCAAGCCTTATATTCCCTCATCTTTACTCTTTACGGCGACCGGTCCGAGGATTGGAGGAACCCGATCCCACTGCTGCCAAATCTGACGAGCCGGGCGCCGGTCGGCATCGATGCGGTTGAAGACAAAGACCACAATTGGACGATCACGACGCCCGTCGGCAGGGTCGCGGGATCGGAACAAATCGTGCTGACGGAAGAGACCATGCCGTTGCACGGTCATTCGGCAAGTTTTTCCGGCGAGCCGGCTGAAGGGGCCGCCATTCGGGCAAGCCAGAATCTGGCGACGCTGTCGGAACCATCGGAGGGGGCTTATCTCGCCGTGCCGCGTCCCAACACATTCATTCAAACAGCGACTTACGGATATAAGGACTGGCCGAACGGCGACGACTCGCTGGTTGATGTCGGAGGCGTGTCAGGGGGCGTTTCGAGTTTTGCGGGGGGCGTGGAGCTCGAGACAGCAGGCTCTGGCGTTCCGATTGACATTCGCAATCCATTTCTTGCCATGAGTTATTGTATCGCCCTCGTTGGTGACTACCCGAGCCGTGGTTAAAATGTTGGAAAGCAATCAACCATTTGCGTCAAACGTGGTCGAAAGGTTCTCTGATGGGGTATAAATCTCTTGTAGGAGAAATCATCCAAGTCGGATTTCCCTTTTCGCCATTAAACTTTTGCTACTGCTTCGGACAGGAAATAGACATCAGCCAGCATCAGGCACTTTATTCATTAATCGGCACGATCTACGGGGGTGACGGACGTGTGTGTTTCAATGTTCCCGATTTGCGTATGCGGTCCCCGATCGGTGTCGATAGTAACTCGGACGATCTGTACTTCAGCAATGTCGGTTTCAAGTGGGGGTACGCGGAGGTTGAACTCACAGAAAGCGTGATGCCGCAACATTCTCATGAGGCAACTTTTTTCCCGGACAATGAAAAGTCCCAGGCACGTGTTGTCGCGACGAAAACGCTGGCGACCGAGCCGAGTTCAGAGGGCGGCTACCAGATCGCCACGCAGAGGTCCAATCCGTCGGCATCCGGGAGCTTCGGCTTCGTTCCGCCGGAAGGTGCCGAGCCGACTGTTGAACTGGGGGGCATGATCGGCGGCGGTGGCGAAGCGGCGGGAAATGTAAGTATCGAGCATTACGGTGGACAACAAGCGGTGCAGATGCGCAGCCCGTGCCTCGTCATAAATTTCGCCATCTGCTTCGATGGCTACTACCCGCATCGGCCGTGATCCCGCTCATGGCGACCGCGTTTTCAGATCGACCGGAGTAAGCAGATGGGAATAGACCCGTTCGTCGCCGACGTTGCTATCTACGCATTTAGGTTTGCCCCGGTGAACTGGGCAAGCTGTTACGGCGCGCCCATCAGTCAGTCGCAGAACACGGCTCTCTTCAGTTTGATCGGCACGACCTATGGCGGGAGCAGGGCAAACTTCAATCTGCCGGATCTGAAGCTGCGCACACCGATTGGCTTCGATAGCGGCGGTAGCAACGGCCTGACGTCCTTTGCGCTCGGGGCAACGGGTGGCGCCAACAGCATAAAACTGGATGTGTGGAATTTGCCGGAACATAGTCACGTCGCGGGCTTCGTCTCAACGAGTAAGGGACTGCCTGCCAGGTTCGAGATGGTCGATGGATCGGCGACGGAGAGCATCCCGGAAGATTGGACTTTTCTCGCAAGTCCAAGTGCCACGTCCGGCGGTCCGACGACGCTCGGGTTCGGTGATTCCGACTCCGACGAGGACAAAGTCAAACTCGGCGGCGTCAGCGGCGGTGTAACGAGCGGAAGCGTGACGATAGGCAGTTCGGGTGACGGCGAGAGATTCCAGAATTACGATCCTTTGCTGACGGTGAACTTTTGCATCGCTCTTGATGGCATTTACCCGTCGCGGGATTGACTCGACGAAGAGCTGCCCGCCGGACTGTATTGCGGTCCGTCGAGGACCGGGAAGTTAACCGCTCGGCAGACAGCCGATGCGTTCGCGTAAAATGCGCGGTTGCCTGAAAAGTGCTGTCTGGGCCAGCCCGGACGAGGGGCCCGGTGCGCCAGTGCGGCAACGCGCGGCGTTTCGCGCTGCATGCCGTCCGTTTTCCTTTGATCAGACCGTCATTTCTAGGAAAAATTATTATCATGACTTGCGTCCACCTATATGACAAAAGAAAAAATGTAACAAAAAGTAACGGTATTGAAAAATAGGAGAATTGATTTAAATAATGTTGTGGAAAAGTGACTTTTTTATTTGATTCAGAAATCGAGTTTGTGTTTTTTGTCGAGAAATACTGTGCGGCGTGGTGTGAATTAAAATGCGCCAACCGATATGAACCGGGAAAAGGAAGTGGCGCATGTCCGTTGCCCCGACCAGCCTCTACATGCTCCGGGCGGAGCATTTCAGCGACAAGATCGGTCACCGCTTCGATCTTGAGACGCCGGCAGGTACGGCGCCCCTGGTGCTGGCGAAAGTCGATGCCGGAACGGAGCCGATCTTCAGCGGCACGGACCGCGTGCCCTTCACGCTGGTCTTCATCGGCCCGCACGCCGAGCCGGGCACCGGGCACTGCATGATGAACCTCCGCCACCGGACGCTCGGCCTGATCGAGGGCATCTTCATCGGCCCCAATCTCGGGACCATGGAGACCGAATGGGGCAAGGGCCAGATCTGGTCCGCCACCTTCACCTGAGAGGAGGACGACCATGCCCACCGATCCATTCTGCGGCGAGATCCATCTCTTCGGGTTCGACTTCGCGCCGGTGGACTGGACCTATTGCCGAGGCGCCCCGTTCAATGAGGGGCAGAACCCGAGCTTGTATTCCCTGATCGGGGCTTCCTATGGCCACTGGGCCAAGGATCCAAAGAACGAGATCGTTCTGTTGCCGGATCTCACGAGCAGGAGTGCCGTCGGGGTAGGCGTGAAACACACCGCGAAGACGCACGAGGTCGAAGTGCCGCCGGGCAAATTCGGAGGATCCGAAGAGGCCACGCTCAAAGTGGCGACCATCCCGCCGCATTCGCATCAAGCGATCTTTTCCGGAGAGCCCGCCAAGAACGCCAGTATGAGGGTGAGCCAGAATCTCGCAACCGTTGTCGTTCCGTCGGAGGGGGATTATCTCGCGGTGCCGCGTTCGAACACATTTTTCCAGAATGCGACCTATGCGTTCGGACCCATGCCTGAAGAAGGAGCGGCGGTCGGAGGCGTCTCGGGAGGTGTTGCCTCGTTCACTGGCAAGGTCGATGTCCATGACGCCGGATTGGAGCCGCCGGTGGGCTTTCCTATTCGCAATCCCTACCTCGCAATGAATATTTGTATTGCGCTGAAGGGCGCTTATCCCGACCGGAACTGATGTGTGTGATTCATTGGTCCGGTCAGGCAAGAAGGAGTTGGGAGGTGACTATTATGGGAAACGACGCCTATCTAGGCGAGATTGTTCAACTCGGATTTTCTTTCGCTCCCTTGAGTTTCGCGATTTGTAGCGGTCGAAAGCTGAAAATCGCTCAGAACTCAAAGCTCTTCGCCTTGTTTGGAACAGTCTATGGCGGGGACGGACGTCATGAATTCGGTTTGCCGGATCTTCGCGTGCGGTCCGCAACGGGCGCTCACCGTCCATTCACGAGGGTGGGTAAAAGTGGCGGCTATGCCGACAAGATCGTACACAAGTCGGCATTGCCGACACACACGCACGAAGCGACGTTCATCCCGGACGACTCGCAAACCAGGGCCCGCGTCCGAGCCGCGACAGCCTTGGCGACCGATGCGAGATCCGACGGGATGCCGATCGCACCTCCACGTCCGGGGGTAGAGGCGTCGGGCACCCCCGGCTTCATCCCCGCAGACCAAGCTGAACCGACTGTGATGTTGGGCGGAATGACCGGCGGCGGCGGTGCAGCGAAAGGACATGTCGAATTGAAGAACTCCGGTGAAGGAAGAAAAATGTGGTTCCGCAGTCCCTATCTGGTCATTAACTTCGCGGTTTGCCTCTCCGGCCCTTTTCCGTCGCATTCGTGAAGAGGCCTCTGACGCCATGAGATCCGTTTTCTTGCCGGAGTGAGGCTATGGGTACTTCCCCTTACATTGCCGATGTCGCTATTTACGGCTTCTGGTTCGCGCCGAAAAACTGGGCCACCTGCAATGGTGGTCTATTCAAGCTCTCTCAGAACATTGCTCTCGGCAGCCTTATCGGCCGGATCTACGGGAGCGACAAGGATTGCGTCGCGTTGCCCAACCTGGGAGATCGGGCGCCGATCGGGTTTTACAGCGGCTACGGCGGCGGGGGGTTGTCGCGGTTCGAAATCGGAGACTCGGGTGGAAGCAAAGAAGTATTGCTCTCGCCGCAGCACCTGCCGGCGCATTCCCACGAAGCGACTTTCAGCCCGCTCGGCAATGGAGAGCCGGCGAAGCTCGAAATGAATGACTGGCCGGCTGATGAGAGTGTCCCGGTGGACGGCGATTATCTTGCGGTTCGGGGCGCGACAGCGGATGGACCCGAGACGCTCGGCTTTGGCGCCTACGCGGGACCGGAGGCTTTCGTGGAACTCGGCGGCGTCGAAGGAGGCGAGACGACCGGCCGCGTGTCGGTTCTTGTCGATGAAGGGAGTGAGCCGGTCAATATAGTGGACCCCTTTCTTACGCTGAATTATTGCATCGCGTTGAGGGGGACCTTTCCCTCCCGAAGTCACTAGGGCAAGAATCGATCTCAACCTGTCCCGCTCGCGTCGTGCCACCAATCAGTCCGCAGCGGCGCCCAAGTTGTGCCCGCGGAGGCCAGTTTTTCCGGAAGATCCGGCCACTCGGGCAGGATGAGCGGAAGTCCGAGGTCTTCCTCAACGATCCGGCGGATCACCGTCCGGTCGAGCGCCGGGGCGCCGCCGGTATGCCTGCAGGCTTGGCGCCAGATCTCCATCTCCTGACCCCAGAAATAGACCTGCTCCGCACCGATATTGGATTGCATTTGCCTGACGTCGGCGAGCTTGCCGTCTTCCGCCAGTCCAAGCCAGATATCGGCCTGTAGCGAATGGACCGGGCTGTCCGGACGCCATGTCAGAGCGTCGGCCTCGACGACGGCGAGTTTGGCCCGCGCGTCGGGGGGCAAGGCCTCGAACAGCCCCTGGGCCCGGATCAGCGCGATGACGTCCGGGTCGCGCTCGACAACTGTTACGCGATCGACTTCCGGGCGCAGCGCGACGTTCGCCGCGGCCCAGCCCATGCCAAGTCCGAGGACGACCGTATGGCCGCGAGCTCCCAGAACGCCTACTTTCTGGCTCTCGATCTCGACCGGCGTCAACGACATCCAGGAACTCTTCGAAAGCCGGCCGGGCCCGATCATGATCGCGGATTCGAAAATGGGATACTGGTCGCCCCAATAACCCCGACCGCCGGCCATTGTGATTGTCCGGATTTCCCAGTCTCCGAATGTGCCAGTCCGGTACTCAGGTATGTAAAGGCCGCAGCCTTCCATCGCCGTCCGAAAGGGGCAGGGATAGTTAAGCGGTGAGATGGTATTCTGCATCTGACGAGTGTTCCCGAAATGCGAGCGCAATCTTATCTGGGTTGTGTCTCGATCATTCTAATAACCGCATCATTTTTGCCGAATAATGGCTTTTGGGACACTTGAGTTCCAGCGATTCCGGCAGTTCTCAGCACATGGATGTAGGCTGTATTGAATAGCCAGGACACTCGTCGGTCGCGGACAGAGTTCGACACGCTCATCGCGCGATCGCGCCATGACGAAGTGGGATGGAGCCAATCGCGCCACACTTGGGGCACAACGCCAGTCGCGATGACAATCAAGTATCTGATCAGAAAACAAAAAACCTGAAGTGATCGGTCCCTTGGTAAGGGAGAGGTCGAGTGTTCAAATCACTCCGGCAGCGATCTGGGAGCTATCGGGTCTGAACATCGCCCTTACTCCGCCGCTTCCGGCATCGCTGCCGCTTGCTGGAAACCGTCGAGATAATCGACGGCTTTCTGTGCATGGGATGCGGCGCGGAAGATCGCGCGCTTGTCATCCTTCAGAACCTTCAGCCAGCTTTGAATATAGGACGCGTGATCGGAGAGATGGTCCGGACGGAGACCGAGAGAGGCACCAAGGAACGCGGAACCGAGTTCGGCGAACAGCTCCTCCAGGGCGTATCTGTCGTCGCCCCATTTCTTGCGCCCAAAATCCCGCTCAAGGCGCCCCGGTCCTTTGGTCCAGTGGATGTGTTCGTGCGCAAGGGTCGCATAGTATTCTTCGGCATCGGCAAAGGTCTCGTACGGAGGCATGCGGATATAATCAGCCGCGCTGCCGTAGGCGTAGAAAGCTTGGTTTCCGCCGTGCCTAACATCGGAGCCGGTCGCGGCAAAATACCGCTCGGCGGTGTCGTTTCGCTCGGCGGCCGGACGTGGCTCTGACGGCGCTGGATAGAAGTTCGCGTGCAGTCCGTCAATCTGATCGGCATTGAACACCGTGTAGGACCGCATGAAGCGGATAACGCGGGTGTCTTCGTCGGTTTCGGCCTCGTCCTCCTCGTTGGCGTTCATTGTTCCAGCATAGAAAACGGCGGCGCCCTTCTCTCCCTTGCGGACCTGTCCGCCAAGTTCTCCGGCCTGCCGGTAGGTCATCCAATAAGGCGAGGTGTAGCCGCTCGCCTGCGCGGCCATCCAAAGGGCAATGACGTTGATTCCCCGATAGGCTTCGCCGGTGACGCGCAACGGCTGCTCCGGGATCTCGCCCGCGTCCCTCGGCTTCTGCCAAGGGCGCACGCCCTCTTCCAGCGCCGCGATGATGCGGTCGGTCACGGCCTGCATGTGATCGGTTTTCGGAGATTTGTCGGTCATTTTTTGCCCATTCTTTGGTGGCCGGGTTGCTGTTCCTGACTGCAACCCGGCCTCTCCGGCGAGGAGCGGGAGTGGGGTGAAAGGCCGGCGTTCCGGGAGGGGTATCGCCCACCCTTCAGGGGGCCGCGGCGCGGCCGGTTGCAGGGCCTTGGCCCGAAACCTGGGGAGACCCGGAACGACGCGAGGGGACCGAGTTCAGCCTTTGTGGGGAGGGGGGCAGCGTCCCCTTCCCGCACCGAGCGGATGCGAGACTTAAGGAAACCGCGCCTCCCGTAAAAAGGGAAAAGATCATTCCGCTTACTGGCGAACAGTGGGATGCGCTGGCCTAAATCACCGAGCTAGTTGCCCGGTTTCGCCCCAAAGCGGTCGCTCGGAGTGCTTGTAACGACCGTCTCACAGCGTCCATTTAAACCAATTGTGACTGCTGCAACCTCAGACAACCGCAAGCCGTCCTGTAGCTGCTCTTGTTCACTCGGTCTGTTGCCTTTCGTCGCTCGATTGGCTTGGAGCGACTGACAGCTGAGCATGCCGATTTTCAGCGCATTGGGATGATGTGTCTTGAGATATCGGCGGCATCTCTCCGTCATCCTGGTGACAGAATGAATCCCGAAATTGACTTTGTTATGTTATAACATTACAAACTCGAAAATTGACACCTTCGGGCCGCATCTGACGCCATGACCTCCGACGTTCAAGCGAATAGCAAGAGAGTCTCCAACCATCTTCGCGTCCTGCGCATTCTCCGGCAGTCTAACGGCCCTCTGACCGCGTATCAGATCCTCAATCTGCTGAGGAAGCACGGCATCTCAGGACCCACAACTGTTTATCGGGCGCTCGATCGTCTGATTGAGAGTGGGCAGGTTCATCGCATCGAGTCCCTCAATGCCTATGTGATCTGCAGCAATCCTGGTCACCGAAGCGCCGCTGGTTTCGTGATTTGCGATCGTTGCGGCGGCGTATCCGAGTTTTTCGATGCCGAGGTCGAGGCACGATTGCGCCAGCTGGCAGAGGATCTCGGCTTCGGAATACGAGCCGGAAACATTGAAGTCCGGGGCAAATGTGGCGACTGCCTCGCGTTACCTCGAAAGGCCGGGGCCCAGCTATGATTGACACCCCTATCCCAGTCACTCTGCTCACCGGCTTTCTCGGCAGCGGAAAATCGACCCTACTAAGCGGCATCCTCCGCGATCCGCGGTTCAGCGACACGGCGGTCGTCGTCAACGAGTTCGGAGAGGTCGGCATTGACGGCTTCCTGGTCGAGCATTCCCTCGAGCAGACCGTCGAGATGACCTCCGGATGCCTATGCTGCACCATTCGCGGGGATGTCCGCGAAACCCTGCTGAGCCTGCATCGTCGTCAGGAGGAAGGACAGGTTCCCTCCTTCGAGCGGCTGATCATTGAGACCACCGGCCTCGCCGATCCCGCGCCGGTCATCCACACCCTGATGACCGATCGCAGACTTGCACGGCGCTACATGCTCGGCGGCGTCATCACGGTCGTCGACATCACGACCGCCGAGATGACCTTCGAACGCCACGAAGAGAGCATCAAGCAGACTGCGGTCGCAGATCGGATCGTGCTCACCAAAACGGATATGGCCCTCGATCCAGCCTCGCGCTCCGACCTCGCGGCGCTGAAGGCCTTGCTGCGGCGCCTCAATCCGGCGGCGCCGATCTTCGACCGCCACGATCCCGCCTTCGACCTACGGCAGCTCTTCAACACTTCGCTCTACGATCCGGGAACAAAAAGCCTCGACGTCCAGGGATGGCTGAACGCGGAGGCCTATACGCCGGATGACGATCACGATCATCATCACGGGCATGGGCACGATCACAGCCATGAACATCATCACGGCGATCACCACCACGACATCAACCGCCACGGCGCGGACATAGAGGCCTTCAGCCTGGAATTGGACAAACCAATCAGCAGCGCGGCCTTCACCGTGGCTCTCGACCTGCTCATCTCCTACAAGGGCGCAGATCTGTTGAGAGTCAAAGGTATCCTGAACATTCGGGAGAAGCCGGGCACGCCCGTTGTCATCCATGGCGTCCAGCATGTGTTCCATGAACCGGTCTGGCTTGAGGCGTGGCCGACAGAGGATCACCGCAGCAAGATCGTCTTCATCACGCGCGGCCTCCCGAGGGAGACAGTCGCAACCTTCTTCGAGGCGCTGCAGGTCATCGGCGATAAAGAGAGTTCACGCGTCCCCGAGAGCGAAACCCTCTGATGAGCGAGAGTAACTCAGCCTTTCCCCTACGTGGCGGAGGGCGGCTCGTGGCCTCTCCTGGCGTGACGCAGATGACCACATTGACGATTGGAGCACCCTTGCGCATCGCCGTCGCCCTTGTTTTTGCGGCCATGCTTTGGATCGGTGTTTTTTGGGCCTTGGGGTAGCGATATGGGCCCCTCTGTTACCTTCGAGAATCTAACACTCGGATACGATCGTCATCCGGCGGTTCATCATCTGAACGCGGTCATCGAGGCCGGTGCCCTGACGGCAATTGTCGGCCCCAACGGAGCCGGCAAGTCGACCCTTCTGAAAGGCATCACCCGGACCCTCGTGCCTTATGAAGGCAGGATAACCATCACCGAGAACGAACTCCACCGGATCGCCTACCTGCCGCAGCAAGCGGATATCGACCGGAGCTTTCCGATCACCGTCTGGGATCTGGTCGCGATGGGACTGTGGCGCCGGATCGGTGCGTTCCGTCTGCTTCGCGGCGACGACCGGCGGCGGGTCGCGGAAGCGCTGGATGCTGTCGGCCTCACCGGTTTCGAGAGACGGCCGATCGGGTCGCTCTCCGGCGGGCAGATGCAGCGCACACTCTTCGCTCGTCTGCTGCTACAGGACGCCTCCCTGATCCTGCTTGACGAACCCTTTACCGCCATTGACGAGAAGACCGCGGCGGACCTGTTGGACCTGATCGCACACTGGCATTCAGAGGAGCGTACGGTCATCGCGGTCCTGCACGATTTCGACCATGTCCGAACCCATTTCCCTCGCGCCATGCTGCTCTCCCGCGAACTGGTCGCGACCGGCCCGACCGCGGAGGTCCTGACCGGACCCAATTTGGCCAAGGCCCGACAGCTCTGCGAGGCCTTTGACGAAAGTGCTTCAATCTGCACGCGGGGTGCGGCTGCATGATCTACGACACGCTGCTCTCCCCCTTCATCGAGTTCGGCTTCATGCGCCGGGCCTTGATCGGATGTCTCGCACTGGCTCTCGGTGCGACGCCAGTGGGCGTTTTTCTGACCTTGCGGCGTATGAGTCTTACTGGCGATGCCATGGCGCACGCCATCCTGCCCGGCGCCGCTATCGGTTACCTGATCGCCGGTCTCTCGCTCGGCGCCATGACGCTCGGCGGCATCGCCGCCGGACTTGCCGTGGCCATCCTGGCGGGGATCGTTGCCCGCACGACGATCGCGCGGGAAGATGCCAGTCTTGCCGCCTTCTACCTGATTTCGCTCGCTCTTGGCGTGCTGATTGTCTCGACCCGCGGCAGCAACGTGGATCTTCTGCATGTGCTGTTCGGCACAGTCCTCGCGCTAGACAACGACGCGATCTATCTGACGGCAGGGATCGCCACTTTCACCCTTTTCGCGCTCGCGCTGTTCTATCGGCCGTTGCTCATGGAATGTGTCGATCCGGGGTTCCTGCGCTCTGTCAGTCCGTTCAGCCCGGTTGCCCATTACGGATTTCTCGTCCTGACGGTGCTGAACCTGGTCGGCGGGTTTCATGCGCTGGGCACCCTGATGTCCGTCGGGATCATGATCCTGCCGGCCGCCGCAGCACGGTTCTGGGCCCGGGACGTCGTCGGCCTGCTGGCCATCGGCAGCACCGCCGCCTTCCTCTGCGGCGCGATCGGCCTGCTGCTTTCCTATCACTTTAGCCTTCCCTCCGGCCCGGCCATCATCCTCACCGCCGGTGTTTTCTACGTGCTCTCGCTCTGCCTGGGCATACACAGCACTGCGATGACCAAGCTCCGTGCCAGCCGTCATCTCGAAGCGTGACATTCAACCATCAGGAGACTGACCCGTGTTCAACAGACGTACGATCCTCTGCACCGCGTTCGTCGCGGCCGGCCTGGCCCTCGCGCCGGCAGCCCAAGCGGCCGAGCCGGCAAAAAAAGTCGTCGCGTCTTTCAGCATCCTCGGAGATATCGTGAAGAATCTTGGCGGGGACCGGATCGAGGTTGTGACTCTCGTCGGCCCGAACGGAGACGCGCATGTGTACCAGCCGACGCCGAAGGACGCCCGGTCCGTCTCAGAAGCCGATCTTGTTATTGTGAACGGTCTCGGCTTCGAAGGATGGCTGGATCGGCTCGTCGAGGCCGCAGAGTACAAGGGCACGGTCGCCGTCGCGACAGCCGGTATCGAGGCACTCAAGAGCGACGAAGATCATGACAGTGAGCATGATAAGGACCACGACAAAGATCACGCGTCTGAAGAGTCGCACGAGCACAAAGCCGAGGCGGGCCACGAGGAAGGTCATGACCACCATCATCACCATGGGGAATTTGATCCCCATGCCTGGCAAAGCGTGGCGAATGCCCGCGTCTATGTCGAGAACCTACGCAAAGCGTTGACCGACATCGATCCATCAGGCGCGGAGACCTACGCCGCCAACGCAAAATCCTATCTGACGAAACTCGGCAAGCTGGACGCTGAAATCCGCAGCACCGTCGCCTCTCTGCCGGTGGAGCGACGCAAAGTCGTCACCTCGCACGACGCCTTCGGATATTTCGGACATGAATACAATATCGAGTTTCTCGCCCCCGTCGGGATGAGTACCGAATCTGAAGCCTCTGCCGCGGACGTCGCGCATCTGATCCGTCAGATCAAGGAGGAGAAGATCCCTGCGATCTTCGTAGAAAACATTACTGACCGCCGTCTGCTTGACCAGATAGCCCGGGAAACAGGCGCGGTCGTTGGCGGGACGCTCTTTTCCGACGCACTCTCAGGCCCCGAGGGACCGGCCGGAACCTACGTGGAAATGATGCAACACAACATTCGGACACTGGCGACTGCGCTTTCCTCTTCTTAACTGCTGCGCCATGGGGTGTCGGCACAGGAGTTCCGGCGCCCCAACCGGCGGATGGAAGGCGATGATCACAAAAAACAGGTCGTACGGGACCTCGATCCTTCGGAGCGGCTGGTTCTTCGGGATTTTTGCCTTTGGTCTGGCTCTCTTGGTTTCGGCGCGCACCGCCGAAAGCCATCCGCATGCCTGGGTCGATATCACGGTGCAGGTGATCTTCGATCCAGCGGGGGACGTCGCCGGCCTCAGGGAGCACTGGCTGCTCGACGAGTTCTATACCGTCTTCGCACTGGAAAGCATGGGCGCCGGGGATGCCGGGCCGACGCAGGCGGCAATAGACGATCTGATGAAGAACAACATGAAGAGTCTCGCCGAGTACGACTATTTCACCCAGGTGGAACAGGCGGGTAAACCGATCGCTTTCGGACCGATAACCAAGATGGCGTCGCAACTGAAGAACGGCCGCCTCCTGATGAGCTTCATGCTACCCTTCAAACAAGCGGTCAATCTCTCCGACGGACCACTCGATTACAGAATCTTCGATCCAACCTATTATATCGAGGTGCTGCACGCGCAGCAGGATGACGCGATCCAGCTCCAAGGGGCACCCGTCGGCTGCAACCATCGGCTGACCGCGCCCAGACCCTCTCTTGAGGATATCGCGCGGGCGGCGCGCCTCGACCAAACCCAGTCCGGAGGTGACGGGCTCGGCATCCTTTTCTCCGAACGTGTCGAGGTATACTGCCCGTGAGAAAGGCATGTTTTCTTGGCATTTGTGCCCTGGTCTCGGTTCTGCTTCTCAGCGCGCCTGCGTTCGCGAGCGCGCTGTCCCCGGCGCCGGCGGACCCGTCTCATTTCACTCGTCTGGTGCTCTGGATCTTCGAACAGCAGAAGATCTTCCACCGAGAATTGACCCAGGGTCTTCGGCACCTGAAGGCGGAAGGTGGTATCGGGGCCGGATCGGGCCTGATCGCCGTCAGCTTCCTCTACGGCCTGCTGCATGCAGCCGGACCCGGACACGGCAAAGCGATCCTGACCACATATCTGCTGACCCACAGGGAGCGCGTACTCCGCGGCGTGCGTCTCGCGGGCATCTCCTCTGTCTGCCAGGGTGTGACCGCGATCGCGATCGTTTACGGGGTGACCTGGATCGCAGGGTTCTCACCGCGGGAGGCTTCGACCGCAACGCTCTGGTCGGAGCGCGTCAGCTACGCGCTCGTCATGTTGGTCGGTGCGATGCTCGCGCTTCGCTCGATACGCTCGCTGCAGGCGCATCTGCGCCAGTCCCGTCGTTTTCGAACCGGCGGCGCGTTGCAGTTCGGCGGCCTCTCCGGCATTTCGAGCCAAGCCATTCCGTCGCTCGGTGAGCCTCTTTCGTTCTCCGTCGTGGGACGTCTTGATTCGGGGGATTGCGGCTGCGGCCATTGCCATACCCCGTCAGTTGTCGAGATCGATCGCGCGGCAAGTTTCCGCACTGCGCTCGGCTTGGTCCTCTCCATCGGCCTCCGCCCCTGCACCGGTGCAATCCTGGTCCTCGTCTTCGCTTCCATGATGGATCTGCCGGGCGCTGGTATCGCCGCCGTCATGGCGATGTCGATGGGAACTGCGGCAGCGGTCGCCGGCCTCGCCTTCCTCGCCGTCAACGCCCGCAAATGGGCGACGCGGGTCACTCTCGGACGGAACCGGAGGCTTGCTTATGCCACCGAGATCGTAACCTTCGCAGGAAGTGCGGTGTTGATCCTCCTCGGCGCCTCCTTGTTCGGCGCGAGTTTCGGATCGGCGCATCCGATGGGTATGCCCTAGAGGCCGAACGCGTATCCGGTTCGGCCCCGAGGTACAGGAAACCCTCAATCAAAGCATGTTAGGCCGAATACAAGCGCTGGTCGCCGTGAGCAATCTGACAATCAGAATCAGGCACACCGCGAGCCAAAGCTGCCTTTAGCCAAAAACCGGAGGGGAACGGCCGATCACCGCGCCGGCAACTGGAAAACCCTGACGGTCCTGTTTCAGCACCTCTCAGAGAGCCTTGGCATAGATCGCGTGCGCTGCCTCCAGCGTCATCTCACGAGGGTTGTTGATGAGGAGGCGTTCTTGCTTCATCGCATCCTCCGCCAGCATCGGCAGGTGGTTGTGGTTCACTCCCACCTCCGACAGGCAGGACTGCATGCCCAGTTCAGGACCCAGCGCGAGGAAACCCGCGATCAGACCCTCGGCGCGCGCGATTTCCGATTTGCCGGCCAGTTCAGGGAATATCAGCGGTGCGAGTTCCGCATAGGCCGCTGCTGCTTCAGGCAAGTTGTATTCTAGAACATACGGAAGAACGAGCGCGTTCGAGAGCCCGTGGGGAACGTGGAAATGACCGCCGAGAGGGTAAGCCAAGGCATGCACGGCGGCGACCGGCGCGTTGGCGAACGCCATGCCCGCCAGCATTGAGCCCATGAGCATCTTCGCCCTGGAATCCCGGTTCTCCGGCGTAAAACAGGCCGGTCGGATATTCTCACCCAAGAGTTCCAGCGCCTGCTTGGCAAGGCAGTCGGACACCACGTTTTTCAGGCGTTTCGACGTGAATGCTTCGATGGCGTGGACCATTGCGTCGATCCCGGTCGCTGCCGTGACCGGAGCCGGCAGACCCACGGTCAGCTCGGCGTCCAGAATGGCGCAATCCGGAAGTAGCTGCGGTGCGACGACACCTTTCTTTTCGTTGGTGCCGGTGGTGACGATCGAAATCGGCGTTACCTCAGATCCCGTACCTGCGGTCGTCGGCGCAAGGACCAGAGGCAGCCGTTCGCCGCGTACAAGATTTACGCCATACATCTCGCCGAGCGGTTGATCGGTATTGAGAAGCATGG
Source organism: Nisaea acidiphila (assembly GCF_024662015.1). NCBI lineage: Bacteria > Pseudomonadati > Pseudomonadota > Alphaproteobacteria > Rhodospirillales > Thalassobaculaceae > Nisaea > Nisaea acidiphila. The sequence goes on from NZ_CP102480.1 coordinate 3,442,641, forward strand.
CGATCAGCTTCGCGGTGTCCAGCGACGACCCGCCACCGACGGACGCTACGCAATCGACGCTTTCGGCGCGCGCCTGCTCTACCGCGGCAAGGATCATCGCTTCGGGTGGGTCGGGTTGCACATCGGCGAAGGTCCAGACCTCCAAACCGGCCTTTCGAAACCCATCGAATGCCGCATCCGCCAGGCCCAGTTTAAGGATCATCTCATCCGCTATGAAGGCGACCTTGCGCCGTCCTTGTCCGGAGAGGTACGCGCCGATCTTGGCCGTCGCGCCGATCTCCGCGAGGACGGACCGTGTTGTCTGAAAGCTGAAGGAGTCCATGACGTCATTCCAGTGGATCGCAGATGGGAGGGAACAAGCCGGAGTGGCAGGGTGGCTGGTTATCGGCAATTGATAGGTTTGTTCGGAGAAGAAAATGATCGCGTTCTCACAGGACCCGGGTCAAGGCGGATCGTGCCGCACCGGGCGCGAAAGCGTGCCCGGTGCGCCTAAAATCCATGGGGGGCTGGCAAAGCCTCAATGAGTGAGCGCAATCGACAGAGGAGGCCGGGTGATGCCGGCCTCCTGCTGACTGGGCGTCCAGGAAGTCCTTAACCTGGCAATTCCTGCATCACCATGGGCGCCGGAAAATACCGGAATCCTTCGCCCTGCTTGGCGATGTGTCCGATCCCCGGCCACGGGAAGTGATAGGCGATCATCGGCATCCGTTCCGCGGCCAGCATGTCGAGAACCCTATAGCGGGTCTGCGCCGACTGTTGAGGGTCGGTGTCGTAGGCGAATTCCATCAGCGGCTTCTCAAGCAGAAGCACGTGGTGATGGGTCGTATCGCCGATCGCGGCCATGGTCTGACCGTCGGAGGTAAGGAGGAACATGGTGTGGCCGACAGTATGGCCGGGCGCCGACATGGCCTGGATGCCCGGTAGAAATTCCTCGCCGTCCTTGAAGAACACGATCCGGTCCCGGTTCGGCAGCAGATTCTTCCGCGCGCCTTCAACGAACGGCTTCATATAGCCCGGCTCCGTCATTGTGAGCTTGGCTTCGTCGGTCCAGAATTCGAAATCGGCTTGCGAGATGTAGATCTGGGCATTCGGGAAATTGCGCTGGCCGTCGTCGGCCATGATTCCCCAAACATGGTCGCAATGCGCGTGGGTACAAAGGATCGCATCGATCGAGGCCGGATCGATCCCGGCGACCTCGAGATTGTGCATCATCTGACCGGTCGTCGGTCCGAAGATCTTGGACTGGCCCATTCCCGTGTCGAACAGCACGAGATGGGATCCGGTGTTCACCACGAGAATGTTCTGTTCCAGGACGACATTGGACGGGTCCAGGAAATTGCTGGTGAGCATTTGGCCGACTTCTTCCTTGGAGGTGCCCAGGAAGCTGGCTGAAGGTTCTCCCAAAGGCAGGATACCGTCCGAGATCACGGTGCCCTGCATCGTTCCGTGCTTGAAGCGGTAGAAGTATGGGGCCTGGCCAGTCGCCATCGGTGCTTTGCCCAAGACCGGACCACCGTTCAAACCGACGGCTGATGTTCCAAGAATTGCCGCAGCACCCAAAAGGGGTTCCACGGCGGGTGAGCGTAAGATCGCGCATGCGTTTGCTCCCATCATGATTATCCGGACAATGTCAGCCGTGACGAGATCGCCTGTGATCTCCCGACAATCTGTGGGCACGGCGGATTATCCGAGGCTTTTTGGTTGTTTCGAGTATTAGAATTGAAACGTTATAACGTTACATAACATCTTTAAGTCGCGCAATATTCTATAAAAATAAGTCATTCCATGTTGATCGGACGTCGAGTCGCGGTCCCAAGTTCGAACGCCAAGCTCAAGCGTCTCAATTGCAATATGTTATATTATAACATAACTTAAATTCAGATGACTTACCGACGGGTTCCAGGCGTTAGCAAAGGGAAAGAGCGAATGCAGGTCGCGGTGCGGGCGGTTATGTGGCGGCTTGGTTCCCCAAGGTCCGCCTTCCAAGTCTTGCCTGGGCTGGGAGATACCAATCTGATGTTTGTCCTCACCTCGATTTACCGGGTCTTTGTCGATTGGCTTATCGCGGATGTGGGCGATCCGGAGAGTTTCCCGGGCCTTTCAGGCGCTTATCCAGTATGGCGGCAAGTGGAAGCGGCCGCATGACGCTCGCGGAGCAAGTCGTAAGCCAGAGTCCCGCGTCCAGTGTCCGTGTAACCGACGCACCTGACGGACTTTCTGAAATCCTCAGGCCGGATTGTGCAGCGGTGATCTGGCGGAGGAAATCTGCGCCGGGCTTCCAATCCTGGATTGACGCTCTCGATCCGGGCCAATTGCCCCGCGCGCGCGTCATCCTGCGTCCGAGTGATGTGCGGGATGCGGCGGCGCAAATCTGCGAGTCATGCGGCACGCCGGATTGCCCGGAGCGCGACATGCTGATCGACGACGCCGCGGCTCTGGCGGGCATATTCGCGAGCGTGATGGAGGCTTCGTATCTAAAGTTGCGATTTGACCGTATTACGAACGACGCCTGCACGAAATTCCATACCGATGCGGTAACAGCCCGGCTGATCTGTACCTATCGTGGGCCCGGCACGCAGTACGGCTTGGTGCGCGGCATGGCGGAACCTTCGCGAATCTCATCCGTGACAACCGGGTCGGCGATGTTGTTGCGCGGAACACTCTGGCCGGAACGGCCGCAATCCGGTTTGAGTCATCGCTCTCCCCCCATATCAGGCACGAAGACAACGCGCCTTGTCCTCGTTCTTGATCCAGCCGCCGATCCGGAGTCGGCAAACGACCCGATCATTCTGCAGTGACGTCGATCGAAAGGGAGGTCAGATATGAAAACACGCGCAGCCATCGCATGGGAGCCGAACCGGCCTCTGGAGATCGAAGAGATCGACCTCGAGGGTCCAAAGGAAGGTGAGGTGCTCGTTCGAATAGTGACGACCAGCCTCTGCCACACGGACGTTTTCACGCTCTCTGGTGAGGATCCCGAAGGTCTTTTCCCGTGTGTTCTCGGCCACGAGGGGTGTGGCGTCGTCGAGGAGGTGGGCAAGGGTGTGACATCGGTCGCACCGGGCGATCACGTGATCCCTCTCTACGTTCCCGAAGACCCGAACTGCCCCTATATCAAGTCGGGTAAGACCAATCTTTGCCAGACGATCCGCAAGACCCAGGGCGCGGGAGTCATGCCCGATGGGACCTCCCGGTTCTCCTATAAGGGCAAGCCGATCCTGCACTATATGGGGACCAGCACCTTCAGCGAGTACACCGTTCTCCCGGAGATTTCGGTTGCCAAGATCACGAAGGAAGCACCGCTTTCCAAGGCCTCCGTCATGGGGTGCGCGGTTCCGACGGGGATAGGAGCTGTGAGAAACACGGCGAAGGTTGAGGCTGGTGCCACTGTTGCGGTTTTTGGTCTCGGCGCCGTAGGCATGGCAGTCATTCAGGGGGCCGTCCTGAACGGTGCGTCGCGGATTATCGGGATTGACGTCAATCCGTCCAAATTCCCGCTCGCAAAGGCGCTGGGCGCCACCGAATGCGTCAATCCGCGGGATCACGACGAAGCAATCCATAACATCCTCATCGATATGACAGATGGAGGTTTGGACTACACGTTTGAGGCGGTCGGGAACGTTGAACTGATGCGTTCGGCGCTCGAGGCCTGCCACAAGGGGTGGGGTGAATGTACGGTGATTGGTGTCGCCGGTGCCGGTCAGGAGATCTCCACACGGCCTTTCCAACTGGTCACGGGCCGGGTCTGGCGAGGGACCGCTTTCGGTGGTGTGTTGGGACGCAGCCAGTTGCCAGGCATGGTCGATGAATGGTTGCGCGGCGATTTCAGCGTGGATCCGTACATCACGCACCACATGACGCACAACCAGATCAACACGGCCTTCGACCTCTTGAAGGCGGGCGAGTCGATCAGATCAGTGATCCACTTCCAGCCGCAGGAGACCATGACGGTCAATACACTGCCCGGAAAGGTGGTTCCCGAGTAACTGAATGGCATGTCTGCGGCACGCCTCCCTTTCGAGAGGCGTGCCGAAATCTTCTTGATCGGAGTGATCGGTCAGAGGGGGCGGCAGGGGGCTCCGGAGTGGATCATGTCTGTTAGCTAGTGCTTTCTGAGGCAATCGGGCTTCGGGCCTCGTTGGCGGGTCCACTGAGCCGCAATCCGGTAGATAACGCAGTCTCCAATAACCGTCGCCGCTTGTATTGGTTCCGGCTAAAACCAACTATCTACCGCTGTCGGACGAAATCTCTCACTGTGAGCGTCGAAACCTGTCTCCCATGACTGCGATCCCCTTCGAAAACAGCTTTGCCAGGCTTCCGGACCGGTTCTATGCGAGGCTTTCGCCCGAGCCGGTTTCCGCGCCTAGTCTGATCAAAGTGAACCACACTTTGGCGCGGCGCCTCGGTTTGGATCCAATCGCGCTCGAGAGCCCCGACATGGTCGCCGCCCTGGCCGGGAATTCACTGCCCGCAGGTGCCGAACCGCTCGCTCAGGCTTATGCCGGCCATCAGTTCGGCAGCTGGAACCCGCAATTGGGCGATGGCCGTGCGATCCTGTTGGGCGAAGTGGTTACGCCTGACGGGCACCGCTACGACATTCAGCTGAAAGGCTCCGGGCAGACGCCTTTCTCGCGCCGTGGGGATGGCCGTGCGCCGCTGGGGCCGGTCCTTCGAGAGTACATCATCTCCGAAGCGATGGCCGCGCTCGGTGTCCCAACAACCCGGTCATTGGCTGCAGTCGCTACAGGGGACAGCGTTTACCGGGAAGAAATTGAGCCAGGAGCGGTTCTGACTCGCGTCGCCGCGAGCCATATCCGCGTCGGTACTTTCCAGTTCTTTGCAGCGCGCGGCGACATCGAGGCCGTTCGCCTCCTCGTTGAACATGCGATCGCGCGGCATTACCCGGACGCAGCAGCGGCACCTGACCCGGCTTTGGCCTTCTTGCAAGGAGTTGTGGCGCGTCAGGCGGCTTTGGTTGCCCGCTGGATGGCGTTGGGGTTCATCCACGGGGTTATGAATACGGACAACATGACCGTTAGCGGAGAGACGATAGACTACGGACCGTGCGCATTCATGGATTCATATCATCCATTGAGGGTTTTCTCTTCCATCGACCACGGGGGACGCTATGCCTATGCCAACCAGCCGCGCATCGCGCAGTGGAACTTGGCATGTCTGGCGCAGTCTCTCCTGCCTGTTCTTTCGGGTGATGAAGAAACGGGATTGAAAGCCGCTCAACACGCCGTCGATGCATTCTCGGATCTGTTCCAAAATGCGTGGCTAACCGAGATGCGGGCCAAACTGGGTCTCGCCGGCGCCGAGGACGGGGACGCAGGTCTGATCGAGAGCCTGCTCAACGTCATGGAGGAAGCCGAAGCCGATTTCACCCTGACTTTTAGAGGGCTTGCGGATGGGACGGCGCGCGAACAGTTCCGCGATCCCAAGGCCTTTGACCGATGGCTGAGCGATTGGCGTGCCCGCGGTGGCAGCGAGACGTTGGATCTGAATCGGATCAATCCGGTTTTCATTCCGCGCAATCATCTTGTCGAGTCCGCGATCGCAGCGGGTCTCGAAGGTGATTTCAAACCGTTCGAAGATCTCTTGATGGTTCTTTCCGACCCGTTCACTGCGCGGCCGGAATACGGGACCTACGCGAACCCGCCGCAGCCTGACGAGCGGGTCTATCAGACCTTCTGCGGCACCTGAGAGCTCTCCCGAGGCCGGTTGGCTGCCGACCGCCGGAAATCAAGGCATTCGGCAAACGGCCGGAAAAGTTGGTCCAAAGTGACGAGACTGAAGGCATGAAGTAATTCTTGGATCGGTCTGGCTTTGGACGATCCGGGCTTGGTTTGGATGGCATGTATGTGCCCATCAACGATTGCACGCGCCGGTTCCAGAAAACGGTCGTCCGGTATCCTATCGCCAACGCCGGGCGCGCGGTCATCCTTGTGTCGTCGCTCGATTTCATCGGTCTATCGGCAGATACAGGGCGACCGGAATGGGGGGCAATGATCCACGAATATCGGATGTTCCTGTTCACCGAACCACGCCTCGTTCTCTCAGAACCCCTGCGAATGACTGCCAATGCCCGGCTGTGCCCAAGCCACGGCATCATGCGGATGTAAGCTTTCGAAATGCCGTACATGGACGCTCGGAAACAGATGGCTGTCCAGCGCCGACTCGATCCGCCGCGCCGCGTCTTCAACGAACATGAGGTTGCGCCCGTTGAGAACCGCGAAGGCCTGTTCGTCCGGGCGTTTGACCGCCGTTTGCACCGGAGTCTGCAATGCGGCCTCAATACGGTCGATCAGCGCCAGCAGGCCGAAGCTGTCGGCGCCTGGGTCCGAGTCGACCGAGACCTGAGCTTCGCTGCGCTGGCTATGCGGCGTCGCCGCCGAGGCATTGTCGCGCAGCCATGCGGCAACCGCGTCCGGCGTCACATCCGTCTGTCCCGCGAAAGCTTTGAGAAAGCCTTGCTCCACCACTTGGCGCGACAGCGCTGCCGAGCAGGGGCAGGTCGAAGAATAGGTGATCCGTAGTTTGACGCGACAGCGATAGGCGCCATGGATCGCAGATGCGTCAATCTGCACCGGATAGGAGGTCCAGCCAGACAGGCCCTCGGTCAACAGCGCAGGGCGTCGGACCAACAGGTCGAAGGCGAGGCGAAGTCGCGCATTGCCGCTGCCACAATCGGCATGACTGTCGATCATCCTGTCCAACAGCACTTTCAACCGCGCGGGCGATAGCCCGTTACCCTCACTCAGCATGTCGAGCAGGCGATAGAGTCTCGACATGTGAATTCCCTTCGTCTCGGGTCGCGGAAGGTCCACTTGGGTATCGACGCGGGCATGCAGGTCCCGATTGTAGTCGGGTTCGCGAACCGTCACTGGCAGGTCGATACCCTGCATGCCAACCCAGGCGAGCGGGCTGTGAGCCGGGGCGGCGTCAGAGAGGGAGATGTCGGGCAGTTCAGCATTCATGTCCGGTTCCGATCACGATGTATTTCTCTTCTTGCTTCAGGATTTGCAGGAGGTTCAGGCCGTTCCGGTCGGGGGCTCAGGGGCTCAGGGGCTCCGCCAATGGGAAAACGCTTCGTTGTTCGATGGTCAGGCGGTCAGATCTCAGTTCCCAGGCTGTGGTTGTCGCGGAGGGTGATAGCGCGTTGACTGGCGTCGGGTGTGGATGCAAAGGTCCTGGTCGAGGGAAGTTCAAACGGCTTCCGACAGGCGTGACGAATGATGGCCCGTGATGAGCCAGCGACCGTCAATCTCCTCGAAAGTGAAGAGAAAGCGCGCGGGGACCGCTTCTTCGCCAGACTCTCTTTGCAAATAGAACGTATACAGGCCCCCGATGACCATGGTCCCGAGCTTTCGGCTTACGCGCTTCTTCCGAAGGGTGATCTCGCAGCGGATCTTTCCGTTCGCCAGAAAATTCTCGAAATACTGACGGCGTTCCTCTTCCCGTTCGCCGATTACATTCGAGAGAGTCGGAACAAGAATGGCGTCGGGGGCGTAGAGCGCGAGCAGGTCGTCGATCACTCCGACCGAAATCACCTCCGCCCAACGAAACAGCGCGCGCCTGGCGGAGGCGAGGCATTTTGCCTCCAGGCTCGCAAAATCTGTATTCGGTTCCATTCCGCTCATCTGCATTGACCACTTGTTTGAGGAAGGTGTCGCGGCGCGGCTAGTCGAAGACGAGCGATTAACCAGTCATCGCACCTGCATGCGCGGCGTCGAGCGGGAGTTCGCTGTTGCCCAATTCAGGCTGGGAAGCGGGCGAGGCAGGTCCGAGGGGCGGATTTGCTTCGGAAGCGAGACGATCCAATACTTCGGCCAAGGGAAGCGCCTGTCTCTCGGGCGATCCGAGCCGACGCATTGACACGCTCCGTTCCTCGACTTCCCGTTTACCCAACACGAGTAAGACCGGAACCTTCGTCAGACTGTGTTCGCGGACCTTGTAGGGGATCTTCTCGTTGCGGAGATCGAGCCCGGCGCGAAGACCACGTGCGGCAAGGAGCGCGCGGACTTCGCGCGCATAATCGTCAGCGTCCGACGTGATCGTTGCAACGACCACCTGCGTCGGCGCAAGCCAGAGCGGAAAATGCCCGGCGTAATGCTCGATCAGGATACCGGTAAAGCGCTCCAGCGAGCCGAACATCGCCCGATGTAGCATGACGGGCGCAGTCTTTTCGCCGCGTTCATTGATGTAGAAAGCATCGAAGCGCTCCGGGAGGTTGAAATCGACCTGGAGTGTGCCGCACTGCCAGTCCCGGCCAATGGCGTCGCGCAACACATATTCGAGCTTCGGGCCATAGAACGCGCCCTCGCCTTCGTTGACCGTGAAAGGCCGGCCGAGCGTGTCCAGTGCCTGACGAAGCGATTGTTCAGAGCGGTCCCAGGATGTGTCCGAGCCAATGCGATGTTCCGGTCGCGTCGACAATTTGATGCGGATATCCGTGAAACCGAAATCCTCGTAAATCGAGAGAATGAGGTCGTTGACCTTGATGCATTCTGCGGTCAGTTGATCCTCTCTGCAGAAGATGTGGGCGTCGTCCTGCGTGAAGGAGCGTACCCGCAGCAATCCATGCAGTGCGCCCGACGGCTCGTAGCGGTGAACCTTGCCGAACTCCGCGATCTTGAGCGGCATGTCCCGGTAGCTCTTCAGACCCTGCTTGTAGATCAGCATGTGACCGGGGCAATTCATGGGCTTCAGCGCGAAGTCGCGATCGTCCTCGGTCTTGGTCGTGAACATATGCTCGCGGTAGTTCTGCCAGTGGCCCGATGTCTCCCACAGATGCCGGTCCATGATATCGGGCGTATTAACCTCGATATAACCGGCCGCCGCCTGCCGCTTGCGCATGTAGGCGATGAGGGCCTGGAACAGGGTCCAGCCCTTCTCGTGCCAGAACACCGAGCCGGGCGCTTCCTCCTGAAAGTGGAAGAGATCCATCTCCCGGCCAAGGCGGCGATGGTCACGCTTCTCGGCTTCCTCCAGCATTTCGAGATGCGCATCGAGGTCCGACTGAGTCGCGAAGGCGGTGCCATAAATGCGCGTCAGCATGGGCTTGGTCGAGTCCCCGCGCCAATAGGCCCCGGCGACCTTGGTCAGCTTGAAGGCTTGGCCGACCTTGCCAACCGAATCCATATGCGGGCCACGGCAAAGATCAAGCCATTCGCCTTGCCGGTAGATTTTGATTTCCTCGTCTTCCGGGATGGCATCGATCAGCTCGACCTTGAAGGTCTCCCCCTTCTCGCGGAAGAAATCCTTGGCCTGTTCGTGGCCCCAGATTTCGCAGGTGAAAGGCTCGTTGCGGGCGACGATCTCACGCATGCGCTTTTCGATCAGCGGCAGATCGTCAAGTGTGAACGGCGTGTCTCGGGCGAAGTCGTAGAAGAAGCCATTCTCGATCACCGGCCCGATCGTCGCCTGAGTGCCCGGGAAGAGTTCCTGCACCGCCTCGGCCAGAACATGTGCCGCGTCATGGCGAATCAGGTCCAACGCGCGAGGGGCCTCGCGGGTGAGGAATTCGACACGCGCATCGCTGTCGACCCTTTCGACGAGGTCGGTGAGTCTGCCGTTCACCACCATGGCCACCGACTTTTTTCGCAAGGATGGCGCAATGCCGGATGCGATCTCAGCGCCGCTGAGCGGTGCCGCGAACTCGCGTAAGGCGCCGTCAGGCAGAGTGATACGAACCATGGATCAGCCTCAAGTACAGGAGTTTGAAAAAGGGAGCGATTGACCGGCACAGTGGCTCGGCAAATACCGCCAAGCGATTGGCATCGTGCGAGACGTCAGCTTCTCAGGACGAGGTCCCTTAAAGGCCCATGGCGCTTCCGGATCTCAATGGCATGAGCCGAGCAAATCGGACGGAAACGACAGGTCGGAAACCTTCGGGTGCTCGTCGCTTGTAAGCAGTCTCGAGGCGGCGCCATTGGAAGTCACGCTCTTCGCCAATCAGGTAATGAACTTGAATGTTATATTATAACATTACATTAATAAGGACAATAGTGAGCCGAGGAGTCATGGCAAAATGAATGCTGCGCCAATGAACGCTGCGCTTCGGAACATCGTCGCAGAACACGACAATAAAACCCTGCGGTTGCGCCGCGCCCACGAGGATCTGATCGACACTGCGGCACGAGTCGCATGTACCCAGGGACGTCGCTTCGAGGCTAACAAAGCCAGTCCGGTCAAACTGCGCGAACGGATTTCCAATGAATCCGATGAGGTGCTCGGATGAGCGCGGTATCCTCCAATGTGAATGGTGCGCCTTTCGCTCCGCGCCTGTCGGTAGAACAGGTAGAGGAAGGTGCGTTGCTTTCCCCGAAATTCGGCGTGGACGGACTAATTCCCGTTGTCACCACCGATGCCGAATCAGGCGAAGTCCTGATGATGGGGGTGATGACGTCGGAGGCGCTGCTCCTTACGGTCGAGACGGGTGAAGCGCATTACTGGAGCCGCAGCCGGCAATGCTTGTGGCACAAAGGCGCGACCAGCGGGCTCATCCAGAAGGTTGTCGAGATTAGGGTCGACGACGATCAGGACGCAATCTGGTTGCGGGTCGAGATTGCCGGCGGCGCAAGTTGCCATGTCGGTTATCGGTCGTGCTTCTATCGTGCTGTTCCGCTGCAAGCGGCGGCGCGCCCCGTCGAGTTAACCTTCACAGAGACGGAAAAGGTTTTCGATCCGGTCGCGGTCTATGGCGATGCGCCGAACCCCACGCAGCTCTAAGATGATGCCGCAGACGGTAGGAGCGGGTCTCTCTGTCCTAGGTGCCGTTGTTCACGAAAGAGCGAAATGCTGAACCCCATCTCTTGAACGACGATCAGAAATCCCAGTCCTCGTCCTCGGTCGCGACAGCCTTGCCGATGACGTAGCTGGAGCCGGAGCCGGAGAAGAAGTCGTGGTTCTCGCTGTCCGGCGAGAGAGCGGCGAGGATCGCCGGATTGACCTCGCAGGCCGCTGGCGGGAAGAGCGCCTCGTAGCCGAGATTTTGCAGTGCCTTGTTAGCGTTGTAATGCAGGAAGGCTTTCACTTCCTCGCTGAGACCGAGGCCATCATAGAGTTCCTCTGTGTAGTGCGCCTCGATTTCGTAGAGGTCGAACATCAGCGTGAAGGCGAAATCCTTCAGGGCGTTGCGTTCGGCTTCGGATAGTCGTTCGAGACCGCGCTGGAACTTGTAGCCGATGTAATAGCCGTGCACTGCCTCGTCGCGGATGATGAGGCGGATCAGGTCCGCCGTGTTGGTCAGCTTGGCCCGGCTCGACCAGTACATCGGCAGGTAGAAGCCGGAATAGAACATGAAGCTCTCGAGGAAGACGCTCGCGATCTTGCGCTTCAGCGGATCGGCGCCGGCGGCGTACTCCTCGAGGATCAGCCGCGCCTTGGCCTGCAGGTGCGGGTTTTCCTCCGACCAGCGGAAGGCCTCGTCGACCTCCTTTGTGGAGCAGAGCGTGGAGAAAATGGAGGAATAGCTGCGCGCATGCACCGCCTCCATGAAAGCGATGTTGGTTAGCACCGCTTCCTCGTGCGGGGTGATCGCGTCCGGCAGCATGGCCGGTGCGCCGACCGCGTTCTGGATCGTGTCCAGCAGGGTGAGGCCGGTGAAAACGCGGATGGTGAGTTCCTTCTCCTCAGGCCTGAGCGTCGCCCAGGACTGCACGTCGTTGGAGAGCGGAACCTTCTCCGGCAGCCAGAAATTCACCGTCAGGCGATTCCAAACCTCGAGGTCCTTCTCGTCCTGCAGCCGGTTCCAATTTATGGCGCGCGGAACCGGGCGGGCGGAGGCGGATTTGGGCGTGGACATGTCGTTCATGGGCGGCCTCAGAGGGTGCAGGAGACGCAGCCCTGCACCTCGGTGCCCTCGAGGGCGGCCTGGCGCAGGCGGATATAATAGATGGTCTTGATGCCCTTCTTCCAAGCGTAAATCTGCGCCCGGTTGATGTCGCGCGTGGTCGCTTCCGCCGGGAAGAAGAGGGTGAGCGAGAGGCCCTGGTCGACATGCTCGGTCGCGGCGGCATAGGTGTCGATCAGGGCTTCCGGACCGATCTCGTAGGCGTCCCGGTAATAGTCGAGATTGTCGTTATTCATGAAGGGCGCCGGATAATAGACCCGGCCGATCTTGCCTTCCTTGCGGATCTCGATCTTGGACACGATCGGGTGGATCGAGGAGGTCGAGTTGTTGATGTAGCTGATCGAGCCGGTCGGCGGCACCGCCTGCAGATTGCGGTTATAGAGCCCGTCCTTCATCACGGCGTCTCGGAGCCCGGCCCATTCCTCGCGAGTCGGCAGGGCGATGCCGAAACTCTCGAACAGAGCGGCCACCCGGCCGCTCTCCGGAAGCCAGTCCCGGGTAACGTACTTCTCGAAGAAGCTGCCGTCGGCGTATTTCGAGCGCTCGAAGCCGACAAAGCTTTGCTGATTCTCGCGCGCGATTGCGTTCGAGGCGCGGATACAGTGATAGGCCACCGCGGCGAAATAGCAGCGGGTGAAGTCGACGCCCTCTTCGCTGCCATAGTGGATGTGCTCGCGGGCGAGGAAGCCGTGCAGGTTCATCTGGCCGAGCCCGATCGCGTGGGCCTCGTCATTGCCGCGGCGGACCGAGGGGACGCTGTCGATCGCCGACATCTCGCTGACCGCGGTCAGCGCCCGGACGGCGCTCTCGACCGTAGTCGCGAGATCACCCCCGTCCATGGTCCGGGCGATGTTGAGGGAGCCGAGATTGCAGGAAATATCGGTCCCGAGATGGCTGTAGCTGAGGTCGTCGTTGAAGGTCGAGGCCTCGTTCACCTGGAGGATTTCCGAGCAGAGGTTTGACATCGCGATCCGGCCTTCGACCGGGTTCGCTTCGTTCACCCTGTCCTCGAACATGATGTAGGGATAGCCGCTCTCGAACTGGATTTCGGCCACGGTCTGGAAGAAGGCGCGGGCGTTGATCTTCTTCTTACGGATGCGCTTGTCATCGACCATCTCCTCGTATTTCTCGGTCACCGAGATGTCGGAGAAGGGAACGCCGTAGACCTTCTCGATATCGTGCGGCGAGAACAAGTACATGTCCTCGTTTCGCTTCGCGAGTTCGAAGGTGACGTCCGGAATGACGATTCCGAGGGAGAGGGTCTTGATACGGATCTTCTCGTCCGCATTCTCCCGCTTGGTGTCGAGGAAGCGCAGGATGTCCGGGTGGTGCGCGTTCAGATAGACCGCGCCCGCACCCTGCCGGGCGCCGAGCTGGTTGGCGTAGGAAAAGGAATCCTCCAGCAGCTTCATGATCGGGATGATACCGGAGGACTGGTTCTCGATGCCCTTGATCGGCGCCCCGTGCTCGCGGATGTTTGTCAGCATCAGGGCGACCCCGCCGCCGCGCTTGGAGAGCTGTAGCGCCGAATTGATGCCGCGGCCGATCGATTCCATGTTGTCTTCAAGGCGCAGGAGGAAGCAGGAGATCAGCTCGCCGCGGCTTTTCTTGCCGGCATTGAGGAATGTCGGCGTCGCGGGCTGGAAACGGCCGGCGATAATCTCTTCCATGAAGCGCATCGCGAGCGCCGCGTCGCCGCGGGCAAGCGCCAGGGACGCCATTACCACGCGGTCCTCGAACCGCTCCAGATAGCGCCGACCGTCGCGGGTCTTCAGCGTATAGGAAGTGTAGTACTTGAAGGCGCCGAGGAAGGTCGGGAAGCGGAACTTCCTAGCATAGGCAGCGTCCCAGATCTGCTGCAGGAAGTCGCGCGAATAGAGATCGAGCACTTCTTCCTCGTAGTAGCCCTCATCCACCAGGTAGCCGAGCTTCTCGGCGAGCGAGTGGAAAAAGACCGTGTTCTGGTTCACATGCTGCAGGAAATACTGCCGTGCCGCCATGCGGTCCGCATCGAAGCGGATGCGGCCTTCCTCGTCGTAGAGGTTCAGTATGGCGTTCAGGGCGTGATAGTCGAGCGTCGGAAAGCCCTGGTTCGCCTCGGTGGAAGCTGCGGCTTGCAGGGGCGCCGATTTCTCGGTCTTGGGGTCGGCGACGGGCGCTAAGCCGCTGTCGAGCATTCCATCCTCCAGAATGTGGCGAGCCCGGTGCGAACGCGGGCGATATCTGTCTCGGTGCCCGCGAGCTCGAAGCGGTAGAGCACGGGTATGTCGCATTTGCGGGCGATGACGTCGCCCGCGAGCGCGTAGGTCTGGCCGAAATTCCGGTTTCCGCCGGCGATCACGCCACGCAACAGTCCCCGGCACGTTGGATCGTTCAGGAAGCGGATCACCTGTTTCGGCACCGCGCCGCGTCCCTCGCCGTCCGCATAGGTCGGGCAGATCAGGATAAAAGGTTCCTGCGGCTCGGGGAGGGGCTGGTCCGGCGAAACCGGTATACGTTCCGCCGGCAGTCCGAGCCGTTCGACGAAACGAGCTGTGTTTTCCGAACGGGAAGAGAAGTAGACCAGCACCGGCATCGGATCAGGCGAGTTGGCCGATCAGGTCGGGGCGGAAGCCGGCCCAGTGGCTCTCGCCGGCGACGACGACGGGAACCTGCTGATAGCCCATTTCCTCGACCCGCGAGAAGGCCTCATCGTCCTGTGTAAGGTCGACGACCTGGTACTCAAGGCCCTTGGCGCCGAGGGCGCGGGTCGTGGCGGTGCATTGCACGCAGGCCGGCTTGGAATAAACGATGATCGTCATGCTCTGTCCCCTTCTTGATCGGGCGGCTCGGCCGGGGACGCTGACGACTTAGGGAGTTTCGGGACTCGCCAAGCTCTCGCGCCCGAAGCCCTCCGCTTCAGCTCGTCACTCGCGCTCTGGCAGGTCTCCTGGCTCACGGCTCGGGTGTCTCGATCAACCTTCCCGGCAAATTTGGCCAGTGGTCTTTCAGATCTCGACTCGCCGCTTACAGTTGCGGGGGCAGCGCCGGACTCTCACCGGCTTCCCTCTTCACCTTCGACATACTGGTCTCAGGCACCAAAGCAACGATATCTTGGGGTGGGACTGAGCGTTCTGTCAACATATAGAAAAATTCGCGTGTATAGCCGCCGGATCTGGCTGTGACATTCAGGCGCTGCCAACACAAGGAGTGTCAGAATTCAGCTTGGGGGCCGTTTGTGCGGGGCAGTGATGCAGTACGGTGTACGGCACGCGCGTAACGAACAATGAATAGTAAATGCGTTCGCGGACCTGAGCGGGACCTAATGCGCGTTTCCCCAAAGAGAAAATGCCGGGGACCGTTAGGTTCCCGGCAAATTGAACAGGGAGGCTTCACATCTGGGAGGTCAAAAGCCAGTCGAGCCTATTTCCCCAGGCAAAATCGCTCCCAGCGCTCCATCAGCTCTTTCCGACGGTCGAACATATCCGACCTTGCATAGGCTCGTTCCACCTTATCTCCCAACGCATGAGCCAGCGCAGCCTCCGCGACTTCCCGCTCGGCATGATCATATTCACTGCACCAGTCTCGGAAAGTGCTCCTCAATCCGTGGACGGTGAAATCCGTCCGCTTCATGCGCTCGAGAAGGCGTGCGAATACCTGATCCGACTGTGGCCTGGCGTGCCCGCCCTTGCCTCTTCGATCACTTGGGAAGACCAGTTCGGTGTCGAGCCCGCGCACGGCCTCCAAGACCTCTAGCGCCTTTCCCGTGAGAGGAACACGATGCGGCTTGTCAGCCTTCATGCGTTCTTTCGGAAGCACCCAGAGGCCATTCTGAATCTCGCTCCATCGTGCACCGCGCGCCTCTCCAGATCTCGTTGCCGTCAGGATCAGGAATTCAAGTGTCCGGGCTGAAAGGCCTTCCCTCTCGGATAGCTGCTTCATGAAACTCGGCAACTCTCGCCAAGGTAGGGCGCGCATATGTTCGACACTCCGCTTCACCGTGGGAAGCGCGCGCTCGATCCCGTTCGTCGGGTTCTCGCTGTGATAATAGCCGGCGCCCCTGGCCCAGTCGAAGATTGTGGAGAGGCGCTGTTTCACGCGTTTCGCAGTATCGCTTTTCTCCGTCCAGATTGGCGTCAGAACCTCAAGCACTTCGCTGATGCCGATCTTCTCGATTGGCATGTCACCCAGGGTTGGCTCGGCATAGCGCTGCAGCGAGGCGAGCCATTTATCGGCATGCTTCTCGCTCGACCAGGCGCCGCGATTGTTCTCGTGGACAGTCTTAATGGCGTCGCTGAACCGGATCGTCTTCCGTCGCTTCTCGGCGATGGGGTCACCGCCGTTCCGAGCAATGCGTCTGTAATCGATCGCGAGTTCCCGTGCCTCGGCCAGGGAGACAAGCCCGGCCGAGCCGAGACCGATGTCGCGGCGGCGGCCGTGCACAACCGTGCGCAGGATCCAGGATTTGCCGCCCTTGGGGCCGATCCGCAGGTAGAGGGCATTGCCGTCACCATAGAGCCCCGGATCCTTCAGAGACTTGACCGTCTTTGCGGTGAGGCGGTTCATGACCCGTGTCCCCACATTTTGTCCCAACCATTTTACCAACATTTGTCCCAACATCAAAACTGCGATGTGGGGGCACATCGTGAGACAGCATGAAATAGCGTTTCTGAAATTATAGAAATATCATGAAGATATTGGAACCATCTGAAAATCTATGGGACAGGGGTTCGGTAGCCTCCTCCGCTACCAACATTCCTTCAAGGATCAGGGCCGCGTCTCAAGGTACTTAGGCGAGAGCGTGAGCGGCGCCGATCGGCCTGTTTCCTTCAGCGTGTCCGCGAGATGGTCAACGAAACGCCGCACCTTGGCGGAAAGATTGTGTCGCTCCGGATAGACTGCTGAGAGATGTGCGGATTGCCGATAGTTGGGCAAGACGATGCGCAGATTTCCCTGCCGTACGTGACTAGCGATGTCCCATTCTGATCGTAGCATGATCCCGTGCCCCCCAAGGACCCAGTCCAAGGCTATTTCGCCGTCGTTCGTGCTGAGGTCGCCACCTACCTTTGCAGTCGGCATGTCTCCGTTCCGGTCGTCGAAACGCCATATATCGTAGGCACCGTGGTCTTGGCGCAGCACGATGCAGTTATGCTCCTGGAGATCTCCGAGTGTTGCAGGGAAACCGCGACGGCTCAGATACGAAGGCGCTGCGCAAAGATACCTTCGGTTGCGAACTAGTAGGCGCAGGACCATTCGGCTGTCGGGAGGCGCACCGAAGCGGATGCCGAGATCGACACCCTCTTTTACAAGATTCAGGGGTGCGTCTGTCAGCAGCAGCTGGACTTCGACTTCGGGATATCGCTGCTTGAAGGTCGATATCGCCGGAGCAATGAAGGTCCGGCCGAAACGGAGTGTAGAGTTGATCCTCAATAGGCCCTTCGGGGTGTCTCGCGCTCCAGTGATCCGTTGCTCGAGAGCGTCGATATCCCCGAGGATCCGCTCCGCCTCAAGAAGATAGGCGTCTCCCTCGCTTGTCAGGCTCACGCGCCGGGTCGTTCTGTGAAGAAGCCGAACGCCGAGCCGATCCTCTAGCTTAACTAAGCGCCGGCTTACGGCTGATGCGGATATCCCCAGTTCCCTTCCGGTAGCGGTGAAGCTCTCCAGCCGGGCAAGAAGGACGAAGAATGAGAGGTCGTTTCCCACGATTTTGGAGCCAAATACAATAATGAAATACTAATTACGTAATTATCAATTTGTAAGCAATTGTCTAATGCTGATTGTTCTCGGTTTTTGAAACTGGGAACGTAAACCGGACGGGCATTCTGCAAGGCCGAAGACTGTGTCCGGATCAAAAACGAACGGGTAGGCGCCCGGTCTGAACAGGATCAGTCCTGGAGCAGGTCGGGCAGGAGAGGAGACAATATGTCGACGACATCAAGTCGTATTACTGCCGTCTTTGCGGCAACCCTCGTTGCCGCGGCGACCTCTATGGCCGGTGCCGCGGAGCCGGTGAAACTGCGCTGGGCATCGGATCACCCCGGACCGCCGCACCCGGCCGGGATCGCTGAAGTCTATTTCGCGGAGCAAGTGGAAAAGAAAATCCCGGGAAGCAAGGTGCAGATCTTCTGGGCGAAATCGCTCTATACGATTCCGCAGGGTGTCAAGGCGCTGACCCAGGGTAATCTTGAGGTTCTCACCGGGCAGTTCGGCAAGACGTCGAGCGTCGAGCCGTTGGCGAATGTGGTTCTCGGCGCCGGTAAACTCTCCACTGTCGGCGCGATCGACTCTGTTCAGAAGACCAAGACCTTTCAAGATCTGGCGGCGCACTTCGACAAGGTGCACGACATCAAGTTCATGGGCGCTGGCCATATGAGCATGTATATGGGCGCCGGTGCGGTGGAAGGACGATTGATCGAGCCGTCTGATTTCGCCGGAAAGAAAATGCGGTCCATGGGGCCGGCTGAAAACGCCCTGTTGGGTGCGCTCGGCGCGAACCCGCAGGCAATGTCGTTCGGCGATGTTCCGCCGGCGTTGCAAACGGGCGTGATCGATGGGCTCCTGACGTCGCTTGGCGGTTTCAATGCAACCAAGGAGCAGGCCCCGTACTTCACGGTCGCCGGCCTCAACGGCATTGTCGGTGACTATTACTGGTTCGGCGTCTCTAACCGTTGGTGGAGTCGACTCTCCAAAGAGCAGCAGGACGCGCTCACTGACATCTTCGAGAACGACTTCATTCCGTTCCAGCGGGCCGTGAACTATTGCGCCGACAAGCGTACGCTCGAGAAGTTCATCACGACGGACAAGTCGGCGCCGGGCATCTACGTGATGACGCCGGAAGAATCCGCCAAGATCAAGAAGGCGGAAGGCGGCGCCACGAACGAATGGATCAAGAGCAAGGTCAACGACGTCGGGGACAAGCTCACCGATCAGTTTACGGCGGAAGCCCAGGAGATGGTCGCGGCCAACCCGCCGGGCTCGAGCGCGCTTGAGAAGACCAACTGTGCCGACTACGAAAAGTACTTCGCGATGTATGCGAAGGGCACCGAGCTGCATAAAGCCAAGAACCGGAAATAGCACCCACGCTGTTTGGCGAAGGCGAGGGGCCGCGGATGCGTCGCGGCCCCTCCACTCTCTAACGGGACGTTACCGACATGGACGGTTTTCTGGCTTCCTCGCAGCGCGTGAAGGCTGCGGTGCATCTGGTGCTCGGTTGGATCGCGTCGGCTCTGTTGCTCGTGCTGACGCTTTTCGCGCTGCTGGAGATCGTGAGGCGTTACATCTTCGGTGTCGTCTTCGAGTGGGGGCAGGACGGTATCATCGTCGGCATGGTTTCTGCGGTGGCACTGTATTTCGGCGTGACCCAGATACGGCGTGGCCACCTGGTGATGAGTGCCATCGTGCAGCTACTGCACGCCCGGGGTTTCTACCGGACGATCGGTCTCCTCAAGATCTTCGTCTCCGCGGCAACCGCTGTCTTCTGCGGGGCGGTGGGCGTTACCGGCTGGTCCACGCTGAGCTACGCGTGGGCGCGCGATCTCACGACCTACAGCCTGCTGATCCCCCAATGGCCATTCTATCTGATCCTGATGTTCGGCTTTCTCATGATGGCCTTCGTCGCCTTCCTCCAGATGATCGAGGACATGATCAGTTACGCGCGCGGTGAGCATGCCGACGGCGCGATCGAATTCACAACCGATGTCTGAGCGGACATCGGGCGAAAAATCGGAACCCACATCGTGATCTGGCTTGCTTCAGCGTTATTCGCACTGCTTCTCGTCGGCGTGCCCATCGGCATCTCGCTCGCGGGATCGACCGCCATCATGGTGATGTTCGACGACTTCCTGTCGTTCAGCACGCTGTTCGAGGCATTTTACATCTTCGTCAGCAAGTACACCCTGATTGCCATTCCGTTCTTCATCTATGCCGGTTTCCTGATGGAGAAGACCGGCCTCGTCCGCGGGCTTTTCAATTTCGCGGATGCACTGATCGGGTGGGTCCCGGGTGGCTTTGCCTATGCGACCTTGATAGCGGCGGTGCTGTTCGGGGCTATCTCGGGCTCGTCCACCGCGATGGCCGCTGCGATGAGCGTCATTGCCTATCCCGAGATGATAAAACGCGGCTATCCGAAATGGATGGCGGCGGGGGTTATCGCGTCGGCCGGCGGGATTGCGCTGCTTATCCCGCCGAGCATCACGCTGATCCTGTTTGGTGTGATCACCGAGGTATCGATCGTAGACCTGTTCTTCGCTGGAGTCGTTCCCGGCCTCATGCTCGCGATCAGCGATGCGATCATTATCGTGGCGGTTTCGGTCTTCGTCGTGAAGCTCCCGGCAGGGACCTTCAATCTCGAGCAATGCTGGAAGGCGTTCCTGGACGCGCTGCCGGCGCTTCTGATGCCGGTCCTTGTTCTGGGCGGCCTCTATGGCGGCGTATTCACGCCGACCGAAGCGGGCGCGGCGGCGGCTTCCTATGCGCTCGCCTACGGGGCGATCTTCAAGCGCAAAGAGTTTTTCGCCGGGCTGATGGATGTCACCCGCCGGACGATGAACCTGACGGCGATTGTGTTCTTCCTGCTTGGCTGTGTGGGCATATTCCAGTTTTTCCTCGCCAACATGGGCTGGCCGCAGGAGATCGCCGCCTGGGCGGGCGATCTCGGCCTTTCCAAGTTCGCCTTCCTGTTCGCGCTCATGGCGACTTTGCTGGTCCTGTCCATGTGGCTGACAGGAGCCGCGATTCTTGTGCTGACGGTGCCGATCTACTTCCCGGTCGCGCTGTCGCTGGGCGTCGATCCCATTCATCTCGGCATTCTGACGGCCCTCTGTATCGAGATCGGCAGCGTCATTCCGCCGGTCGGGCTCAATCTCTTCGCCGTCAGCGGCGTGACGGGACTGCCCGTGACACAGGTGATCCGCGGGTCATTCCCGTTCTGCATCTCGGACACTGTCGTGCTGATCATCGTGCTGCTGTTCCCGATGCTGGCGCTGTGGCTGCCGGGACAGTTGATCACCTCCCACTTCTAGTGACCTGAACAACAACCGAACGCATTGCCGTTCACTCAATGAAGGAGCCTTGAATGCGCGAATACACCATTGCGGCCGTCCCTGGGGATGGCATCGGCGGTGAAGTCATCGACGCCGGGACCCGTGTACTCCATGCCGTGGCTGCGCGAGACGGCGGCTTCAGGCTGAAGGTCGAGGAGTTCCCTTGGGGGACTGACTATTACTTCAAGACCGGGAAGATGATGCCGGACGATGCGCTCGACACGCTGAGAGCGTTCGATGCAATCTATTTCGGATCGGCTGGCGATCCGCGCGTTCCTGACCATATCTCGCTCTGGGGCCTGCGGCTCGCGATCTGCCAGCCGTTCGACCAGTATGCAAATGTCCGTCCTGCGCGGCTTCTTCCGGGCGTCAAGGGACCGCTGAAAGGCGTCGGGCCGGATGATCTGGACTGGGTGATCGTCCGCGAGAACTCGGAAGGCGAATATGCAGGCGTCGGCGGGCGCGCACATACCGGCTTGCCCGAAGAGGTCGGCATGGATGTCGCCGTCTTCACGCGAACCGGCGTCGAGAGAATCCAGCGGTTCGCCCTGGACCTAGCCCGGGCGAGGCCGCGCAAGAAATTGACCCTGGTGACGAAATCGAACGCGCAACGCCACGGCATGGTTTTCTGGGACCAGGTGTTCGAGGATGTCCGGCGAGACTATCCGGACGTGGAAACCGACAAGATGCTGGTCGATGCCATGACCACCCGCATGGTCCTCGACCCGAAATCCCTGGATACCATTGTCGCCACCAACCTTCACGCGGATGTACTTTCCGACCTGGCGGCGGCGCTGACAGGCTCGCTCGGGATCGCCCCCACAGCCAATCTCCGGCCGGAACGGGACGCTCCCTCAATGTTCGAGCCGATCCACGGGTCCGCGTTCGACATCATGGGGAAGGGGATTGCCAACCCGATCGGCGCGTTCTGGACGGCGTCCATGATGCTCGCGCATCTCGGGGAGCCGGACTCCGCGGTTGCACTGATGAATGCCGTGGAGCGGGTCACGGCCGAGGGAAGAGTGCTGACGCGCGATCTCGGCGGCGAGGCGACCACCGTCCAGGTAACCGACGAGGTTCTGGCCGCATTGGACGGGCGCAACGCCTGACGGCCGGCCGGCCGCCGCTGCCGGGTCAAAACCGATAGAGCGCCGCGGGGTTCTCGAAGAGAATCCTGCGTCGCGTTTCGTCCGACGGGACGGATCGCAGGAAGTCGGCAAGCAACTGTTCAGTGTCGACATCCCTGAATGGTTGGGCCACCAGTCGTGTCTCCGGTGTACGTTTCGACGGGGGGTGCGGCCAGTCACTGCCCCACAGGAGACGCTCCGGGTTGGCGGCGACGAACCGTTCGGTCAGAGCGTGCGCGGTCTCCGCGGTTCCGATCAGGCGATACGCAGCCGACATTTTCACCCAACAATGGCCCTCCGAAAGCCGCTGAATCAGAAGCTCGAGCGTCTCCGTGTCCTCGACCGACAGCAGCCCGAAATGGTCGACCACCAAGGGCGTGGGAAGTTCCGCCGCCCGTTCAAGGACGGCCTGGAGGTCGGCGCCTTTGAGCAAGACCTGTACGTGCCAACCGAGATCGGCGACACGCCTCGATGCGGTAAGCACTTTTTCTGCGACAACCTGCGGTGAGAGGGCGCTGGTGGAGACGTTGTTGACGCGCACCCCGGCCACACCTTTCGAACTCCAGTCCCGAAGCTCCTGGTCTGTTTCGGTTCCGCGGATTTTGGCTACAGCGCGGGCTCTCGGGCCAAGCACTTCCAGGCCTCGGAACAGGCGTTGGTTGTCACCGTGGACGCTCGCGTGAACGAGCACGATCCTTTCCAGCCCCAGTTTAGCAAGCATTCGGCGCGCGTCGGTCTCGCCGGCATCGCTCGGCGTGTAGGCGCGCTCGACCGCATAGGGAAATAGGTCGGCTGGACCGAACAGGTGTGTGTGGCAATCGGTAGCGTTTCTCGGCAGTTGATCCATTGATTCTCGTCCAAGTCGATCTTCGCTGCGTGGCCGGCAGCATCACTGGCGCGCTATCGAGCCGTATTTGAGCCAGTGCCACACTCGCACAATCACACGAGAGACTTACCTACACCTTTGAGAAGGTAAGTTTCTCTTTCGCCACTATAGTTTTCGCAGCACATGCTTTGTTTGTCCGGTCGTGCGCCGCGTGGATGTCACATATCCGTGATGCCAGTTCTTGCGTGCTTTGTCTTATCGGGCTTCGGTCTCGCAAGCGTTGAACTATATGGTTCGATATTGGTTGCGATTGTTAGATCGCATGAATCCGTCTCACCTATTTGGAGATTTTGGTATGACCGTTCCGTTGCTTACGCGTCGTGCACTGCTCGCCGCCGGCGGGGCTGCAATGGTAAGCTCCGTATCCGGACTGTTCGCACCGGCCCGGACTGCGGGTCTAGCGCCGACGCCCTCAATGCGCGGCGGCTCCAACAATTACATTCCCAATGCGCCGATCGTCGAACGGATCGGTGGCGGCGGGTTTTGGATGTCGGGGACCGTGCGCCGGGCGGGCGACGGGGCGCCGCTTGCGGGGCAGCGGATCCAGATCTGGGCCCATACGACCGAAGGCTACGAAAGCGATCCCGAGAGCCACGGCGCGACGCTGACGGACGATAACGGCGTGTTCCGTCTCGAGATGCCGCAGATCGTCCCGGCTTTCGGCCAGCCGCATGGGCATCTCGCCTATGACAGCGGCGATTTCGAGACCGTTTTTCTGCGGCCCGTCATGCGGAGCTCGAAAGATACCAGCCTGGAGGCACATTTCGTCCTGACGCCGGCCTGAGCAAGGTGAGCGCGAAGGGCACCAGCCCCATCAGGCAGGTTCTGGTCTGGGGCGCGCTCGCGATTGCCATTCTGGTGCCGCTCGGCGCCGCGGCGCTGAGCCCGCAGCTCGCCTGGCGGGGACCGGTCTATATCTCGGCCGGGTTCGCGGGGATCGTGGCGATGGCATTGCTGCTCGTCCAGCCGCTGCTGGTCGGCGGCTACCTGCCGGGGCTTTCCGCGCGGCGGGAGCGGCAGATCCATCGCGTCACCGGAGGCGTTCTGGTCGCGGCGGTGATCTTTCACGTCGCGGCCCTCTGGGTGACCAGCCCGCCGGATGTGATCGACGTGCTCCTCTTCAGATCGCCGACGCCTTTTTCCACCTGGGGCGCGATCGCGATGTGGGCGGTTTTCGCCGCCGCGCTGCTGGCGGCGTTACGGCGGCGGCTGAAATTGCGGCCGCGGAGCTGGCGTCTCGCTCACAGCCTTCTCGTCTCCGTCGCCGTGCTCTGCAGTGCGATGCACGCGCTGCTCATCGAAGGCACGATGGAGACCGTGTCGAAAGCGGGGCTCTGCGCGCTGACGGTGCTGGCGACGGCGAAGGTGATCGCCGATCTCCGGATCTGGAGCGTGCGGCCCTAGAGTACCTGCCGCGCGAGCCAAACGGCGGCAATCCCGGCGGCCATGGTCAGCGGCAGGTTCCGCGTTGCGAGCGCGACCGCGATAGCGGCGCCTGCCGCCACCCAGTCGGCCGGACCTCCCTGCACGAGGATCACGGCGACCAGTGCCGATATCAGGCATCCGGGCAGGGCCGCGAAGGAACGGGCCCAGGCGCCCGTGGCGGGCAGGCGGGCGCCGATCAGATAGCCGCCTAGTCGGATTGCATAGGTCCCGAAGGCGAGGCCGGAGATCAGCTGCCAATGTTCATTCATGACGCGCCACTCCCGCGGTAACAGCACCGGCTATCCCGCCGCAGGCGAGCGCCCATGACGGATCGATGGGGGCAAGCAGCGCTAGTCCGCCTGCCGCTCCGACCGAAACCAGCCAGGGGCGTGCGTCCTCAGCACCGCGACAGAGATTGCGCAGGATGGCGATAAAGGCGGCAGTGAAGGCGAAGTCCATGCCGATGGAAACCGGGTCGGGCAGGGCGCCGGCGAAATCGGCTCCGGCCATGGTCGCGGCGATCCAGACCGCCATCAGGCAGGCGCCGCCGCCCATCAGGTACCAATAGCCGGCGGCGTTTCCCTTCGCCCGCGTCGCATGCATCAGGGCCCAATTCTCATCCGTCGTCAGATGCACGCCGAGCAGGACCTGCCAAAATGGCCGCCCTGCGAACTCCGTCCGCAAGGACGCGGTCATCAGCAGGATGCGGAGATTGAGTGCCAGACCGGCGGCGATTGCTCCGAAAGTCCCGGCGCCAGCGACCAGCCGTTCGGTCGCGACGATCTGCGAAGAGCCGGCGAAAACGAAAAGCCCCATGGCTCCGGTTGAGGGCGCTCCCATTCCGGCTTGCGCAGCGAGTAGGCCGAAGGCGAGGCCGTAGATTGTGACACCGAAAGCGAGTGGCGCGATATCTCGGACGCCGCGCGTGAATTCGTCGAGCGTTGCGGGGGGCATGTTCAGCCTGCTGGTATTTCGAACGTCGTTCGATATAATGAACGGACAATATTTTGTTCGTCAACAAGAACGATTGATTTTTATAATGAACGACGACGTGAACCCCGGAGATCTGATTGCCGAGGCCATTCGCCGCGAGCGGGAGCAGGCGCACCTGAGCCTGTCGGCTCTGGCTGCCAAGGCGGGGCTCGCAAAATCGACGCTCTCGCAGCTTGAGGCGGGCAAAGGCAATCCAAGCATCGAAACCCTCTGGGCCATCGCGGCGGCACTGGGCATTCCGTTCAGTTTCCTCTTCGAACATGCGGCGCCGCGAAACCTTCTGATCCGTGTCGACGAAGGCGAGGCGCTTGTGGCCGACCATGCGGATTTCACCGCGGTTCCGCTGAGCAAGTGCCCGCCGGGACACCGCCGGGACCTGTACCGGATTACTCTTTCCAAGGGTTCGCCCCGCGCGGCGGAACCCCATCCGCGGGGCACGCTGGAACATGCCTTCGTCGCGAGCGGTTCGGTACGTCTCGGTCCGATGGATGCGCCTGCCGAGCTCGGGCCGGGGGATTATTACGCCTATCCGGGCGATGTGGCGCATGCCTATGAGGCGCTGAGCGACCGGGCGGTCATCCTTTTGGCGATGGAGAGCCCCGGCGCGGGGTGATCTACTCCGGGTTTTTGCGCCGCGCCTGCCGCTCATGTAAAAAGAGCTTGGCTTGTCGCGAGGCGATGCATGAGCAAGACAGAGATTGCAGCGAGCATACCGCGCGCGCCCAGGTACCCCCTGAGGCGCCTCAGGCTCCACCGCGGCATGAAGCAGAGCCATCTCGCCGAACTGCTCGGGGTGGCGCAGACCACCGTTTCACGTTGGGAAACCGGCATGCTGGAAATGCCGCCCCCCTTTATCGCGGCGGCGCAGCGGCTTCTGGCGATGCCGCCGGGCCCTACCCAGGACAGCGCGCTCCGGCGTCTGGTCGAGGCTTCGAGCCTGAAAGTTCACCTGATCTGCGACCGGACGCACCGGTTGCTCGCAGCGTCGCACCCGCGGCAGGCGGACTGGTCGGCCGATACGACCGATCTCACCGGAAAGTCCATGCTGGTCTATGCCTCGCCGGAGATCCTCGCCGCGGAAAGCGGCCTGGACGCGATGGGCTGGCACGAGGGCGGGGCCGCATCGCTCGTCGTTGAGACCGGGGCCAATACCAGCAGTGTCGTCCCGATCCTTCCGAGCCGCATTCTCTGGGAGCGAGTGACGCTCGAGGACGGCACCGCCGGGCGAGTCGTCACCACGCTCGAATAACGGCGCGCATATTTTATGCGTGGCCCTGCAGGAGCGTGCCCGCTTAGTTTCCGGCCATGAAAGACTCTGCCGAAACCGTGCGGTATTGGCCGCATATCCTTCTCCTCTGGCTCATGGGGCTGCTCGCGGCGGCGCAGCTCGGCAAGATGTCGGCCCTGCTTCCCCTGCTCAGGGAGGATCTCGGGATATCCCTGGTGGCGGCAGGATGGCTCGCTTCGCTACTGGAGGCGGGCGGCGCCGGTCTCGGCCTGGCCGCGGGACTTCTGATTGGGCGGCTTGGCAACCGAAGCGGTCTCGGGTTCGGGCTCCTGTTGCTTGCCGGCGCCGGCCTCGCTGAGGCGCTGGCACAGGATCTGGCCGCGCTTGTCGTGCTGCGGCTTGTCGAGGCCGCCGGATATGTCCTCATCGTCATTGCCGCACCGAGCATGATCGCCGTGATCGCGCCGCCGTCCGCGCGGGGACCCGCCTTCGCGCTTTGGAGCACTTTCGTACCGGCGGGGCTCGCGCTCGGCGTGGCGGCGACCGGCAGCGCTCTTGCCTGGATGACGCGCGGCGAGATCTTTCTTGGCTGGGGACTGCTCGTGGCAGCTGTTGCCGCCGGTTGGTTCGGCTTGCCGCGAGGGCAAAGGCCCCCCACCGTCAGGCTGGCGCTTCCGGGCCTTCGTGTCTGGCTGCTGACGGCGGGATTCGGCTGTTTCACCGTCGGTGAGGTCGGAATGCTGGCCATGCTGCCAACGTTCCTGATCGAGGAGATGGGGCTCGCATCCGGCGCGGCCGGAGCGCTTGCCGGTGCGGCCTCGCTCGCCACTATGGTGGGGAGTTTCGCCGCCGGATGGGCGCTCATCCGCCGTTCCGGCCGGAATTCGGTGCTGCTGCTTTCCGCGATCGGCTTGCTGGCCGCCGCCGCTTTTACGCTGCCGATCTTTCTGGCGCCGGGCCTCAGCTTCGGATTGCCCCCGGTCCTGCTCGCCGGAGTGGGGGCGGTCGCCGCGAATGCATTCGTCGGGCTCTATCCGGCTGTGGTTTTTGCCCGTCTGCCGGATCTGGTTTCCGGACCGGCCGGGATCGCCTCGGCGAACGGCGTGATTACACAGTTCGGGGCCGGCGGGGCGCTGATCGGCCCGCCACTGGCGGGCTTCGTTGCCGCGAGCTTTGGCTGGGGGACGGTGTCGCCGGTGCTGGCCGGGTGCTTCATCGCCGCCTTCGCCCTCACACTGTGGGCCGAGGCCCGTAATTCATGAGCCGTCTGCCCGTCATTTCCGTACTTGCGGTCAAGTAACCGACGTCAGCGCTTTGCGCGCGCCGGCCGGTCGGGTACTTTCCCGATGTCGCCGTGGACTGCGCGGCGCCGAACCCGTCTCCAATCTAGGCACATCATCAAATGAGCGTTGCGTCCATCCTGGCGGTGCGTGAGGTCGACAGCCCCTACGCCTGGTTCCGCCTCTCCATGTCGCTGCTAATCAGCATGATCGGCGGTGTCGGTCTCTGGTCGGTGGTGGTGACGCTGCCCGCGATCGAGGCGGATTTCGGCATCGCTCGCGGCGATGCCTCGCTGCCCTATACCGTGACAATGGTCGGTTTCGCGATCGGCGGGATCCTGATGGGACGTCTCGCGGACCGGTTCGGGATCCTGATGCCGCTGCGTTTCGGCGCCGTCGCGATGGCGCTCGGATACGGGCTGTCTTCCCAGGCGGCAACTCTTTGGCAGTTCGCTCTGTTGCAGGGGGCGCTGATCGGTATGCTCGGCAGCTCCGCCAGCTTCGGGCCGGTGATCTCCGACATCACCCACTGGTTCCAGCGCCGCCGCGGCCTCGCCGTCGCCATCGGGGCGAGCGGCAGCTATCTCGCGGGAACGGTCTGGCCGCCCGTGATCGAACATTTGGTCAATCTCTATGGCTGGCGCGATACGCATCTGATCATCGCTGTGGTCTGTCTCTTCACCCTGCTTCCGCTCTCGGCCGCGCTCCGCACACGTAGCCCGGAACTGCCGGCCGCGTTCGGAACGAAATCGGCCGCGCCGGTGCAGGAGAATGAAGAAATCTCTCTCAGGGGGCCTGTCGTTCAGGGACTGCTGCTGCTCGCGGGCCTCGCCTGCTGCGTCGCGATGGCTATGCCTCAGGTCCATATCGTCGCCTACTGTGGCGATCTCGGTTACGGAACGGCGCGGGGCGCCGAGATGCTCTCACTGATGCTTTTTACCGGGATTGTCAGCCGGCTCACCTTCGGCTGGATCGCCGACAAGATCGGCGCGCTGCGCACGCTGATGTTGTCGTCGTTCCTGCAGGGGCTGTCGCTGCTGCTGTTCCTGCCTTTCGACGGGCTGGTCTCGCTCTATGTAGTCTCCGCGCTCTTCGGTCTCGCGCAGGGAGGCATTGTGCCGACCTATGCGCTCGTGGTGCGACGGGTCTTCCCGGCGGCGGAGGCTGGGACACGGGTCGGGCTGGTGCTCTCGGCGACCCTGCTCGGTATGGCGCTCGGCGGCTGGATGTCGGGAGCGATCTACGATCTCACGCTCTCCTACGACGCGGCCTTCCTCAACGGCGTCGCCTGGAACGTACTGAACCTCAGTATCGCCTTCTTCCTCTGGTTCCAACTGGACGGGAGACGGCCGGCGCGCGCCGCCGGCGCGGCCTGACCTCAGGCGCCGAAGCTAGCCTTCCCGGCGCGCCCTGAGCGTCGGGCGGACGCGGAGCAGCCAGACGAAGAGCCCGGTCAGAACCAGCAGCGCTGCGCTTGCCGGGCTGGTCAGGAAGATCATCGGGTCGCCTTCCGAGACGATCAGCGAGCGGCGCAGGAACTCCTCGAAATAGGGGCCGAGGATCACCCCCATGAGGGCCGGGACGACCGGATAGCCGAACACCCGCAGCAGGAAGGCCAGCACGCCGATCGCCAGCGCCATCCACATCTGGAAGAACGAGAAGGAGGAGGCATAGACGCCGACCATCGAGATCATCGCGATGAACGCATAGAGCAGGCCGCGATTGATCTGCGAGAGCCGGAGATAGACCGGTCCGAGGGCGATGACCGAGACGAAGACAAGGATCGAGGAGACAAAGAGAGCCGCGAACATCGGTGCGATGACGCCGAAATTGCTGCCGAGCAGGGCCGGGCCCGGGACGAGTCCGTGGATCAGCAGGACGCCGAAGATGATCGCGGTCACCGCGTCTCCCGGAATGCCCATGGTGAGAAGAGGGATCACCGCGCCGCCGCACATGGCGTTGTTCGCGGCCTCGGAGGCTGCGAGGCCCTCGTAGGAGCCGTCGCCGAACTTTTCCGGCTTGCGCGCGCCGCGCTTGGCCTCCGCATAGGCGATGAAGGAGGCCATGGAGGCGCCGCCGCCGGGCAGCATGCCGATCAGCACGCCGATGATGGCGCTTTTCGTATAGGTGACGATGCCCACCTCGCGGATCCGTTCGCGGCTCGGGAGAAAGTCGCGGCGTCGGGGGCGCGCGACGGCCGCGACGGCCTCCGCCTTTCCGAGCGAGGACGGCAGTGCGGCCTGGGCGATCAGTTCGCAGACTGCGAAGAGGCCGATTACGGCCGGCAGCAAGCCGATCCCCTCGATCAGATGGTAACTCTCGAAATCGAACCGGCCGACCGGCACCATCGGATCGATGCCGACCGTGGAGATCATCAGTCCGATGGCCATCGCGGTCGCGGCCTTCAGCAGCGAGCCGGAGGCGACGATGGTCACCGTCACGATGGCGAGCAGCACCAGCGAGAATTTGTCGGGCGTCTGGAAAAGCAGGGCAAGCGCGCTGACGGGCTGGGCGAGGGCGATCAGGATGACAGCTCCGACCAGTCCCCCGATGGCGGAGGAAAAGGCGCTCATGCCGAGCGCCTGCGGGCCCTCGCCGCGCTTCATCAGGGCATGTCCGTCGATCGTCGTGATCGCCCCGGACGGGGCGCCCGGAATATTGAGCGTGATGCCGGTGATCGAACCGGAATAGATCCCGGCCATGTAGATCCCGGCGACCATCACCAGCGCGTTGGAGACTTCCATGCCGAAGGTGAAAGGCAGCAGGAGCGCGATGGCGAGCGTCGCGGTCAGGCCCGGGATCGCGCCGAACACGAGGCCCAGCAGGAAGCCGCCGATCAGATGCAGAAAGGTGAGGGGATGGATGAGCGCAAGGAAACCGTCGGCGATCTGGGCAATCATCTCAGAACTCCCAGACCGGCAGGTAAAGCTCGAACACCTTCACGAAGAAGAGCCATCCGAACACGGTGACGCCGAAAGCGACGATCGCGGCGAACAGCGCTGACGAGCGCCAGGCACCGCTCCGTTCGTAATTGAAGAAGAGGGCGATGAGAAAAGTGTAGAGGAAGGCAGACACCAGATAGCCGAGATAGAAGAAGCCGACGATGAAAAGCACGGTCAGCCCGGTCGCGACCAGCGGTCCGGCGATCCTGATGTTCGGAATATGCTCGGACGTTGGCGAACCGGAGCGCTCGCCGGTCCCCGCGCGGAACTCGGTGATGAGGATCCGGGCCATCGCCAGGTAGAGGAAGACGCAGAGGATCGAGGGCAGGAAAGCCGGACCCGGCTCGCCCGAGGCGAAGGGTGGATCCATCTGCAGCACCTGGCTGGCATAGATTGTGTTCAGTCCGGCCAGAAGGAGAGCGAAGAGGATCTGGCCGTTCAGCATTCTGTTCATCTTGAAGACCCTCTCGCCGACAGATCCGCCGCAGGTGTGGCGCCGGGAGCCGCGTGAGCGACGTCCGGCGCCAGTCCTTTATTTCTTGAGGATGCCCGACTGTACGAGCTCGTCGATAAGCGCGAAGGCCTTCTTCTGCGACGCCTCGATATAGGCCGCGGTCTCCTCCGCATTCATCCAGACCGCGCCCATACCGGTATCCGCTGCCGCTTTCTGGAAGTCAGGCATGTCGAAGACCTTGGCGAAGGCGGTTTCCAGCGTCTTGCGCTGTTCGGCATCGACGCCCGTCTGGGTGGCAATCAGGCGGAAGCTGCCCCAGACCACATCGTAGCCCTGCTCCTTGAAGGTCGGAACGTCGGGGAAGAAGTCGGACCGGGTGTCGGACATCACGCCGAGCACGCGCGCCTGACCGGATTTGACCGCGGCGAAGGCGGCCGAAATGCTGGTCGAGGCGGCATCGGTCTCGCCGGAAAGCAGGGCCTCGCGCTGCGGGCCGGAGCCTTTCGGATAGGGGATGTGCTGGACGTCGATGCCGGCCTGCGCAGCGAAATCGAGCGCGGGCAGGTGCCAGACGCCGCCGGTGCCGACATTGGCGATCTTCAGCGTTCCCGGCGCCGCTTTGGCGGCCGCGACGAACTCTTCAAGGGTCTTCCAGGGGGCGTCCGCCTTCACGATCAGGGTCGTCGGATGCACCGTGACCGAGCCGAGGAAGGCGAGCTGGTCGGTGTCGTAGCCCGGGACGAGCTTGTAGTAGGGGACCGTGATCACGCTGTCCCAGGTCAGCGACCCAATGGTGTAGCCGTCCGGACGGGACTTCATCAGGCGCAGGGTGCCGACGCCGCTCTGCGCGCCGGTGACGTTCTGTGTGTTGATACCGACGCCGAGCTGCTTCTCGGCATAGCTCATGAAGGTCCGCATCACCGTGTCGGTGCCGCCGCCGGCGCTCCACGGCATGATGTGCATGATGTCCTTGCTCGGGTAGTCGGCCGCATTGGCGGAACCGGCAAGCGGCACGGCGATGGCCGCCGCTGCGAGCAGCGCCGTGGAGAATTTTCCGAAGAGTTTCATCTCAGTCCTCTCTGTTTGAGATCAGGGGTGGCAGGTGGCGCGTTGCCCGCGCCCTTCGTGATTGTCAGGTGAAGTAGGGAAGATTCTTGGACTTGGCGGCGCGGACCCAGGACGGGACGAAGGGAACGATCTTGTCCTGCGAGGGGACACGGATCTCGATGAAGTTTGCGCCAGGGTGGGAAATGGCTTCGCGAAGGACAGGCTCGATCTCGCTCTCGGAGGTGATCCGGGCGGTTCTGAAGCCGAAACCCTCGGCGACCTTGATGTAGTCGACGGCACCGAAATCGGTCGACCAGGGTTCGTCGACATCGTCGAGCAGGATGGCCTCGCCACGGATCCAGCCGTAATTGTCGTTCCGGGTCAGGATCACGGTGTGGTTCTTGCCGCTGCGCTTGATGGTCTCGAAATCGCCGAGCACGAAGGCCAGAGAGCCGTCGCCGGTAAAGGAGATCACCGGCCCGTCATTGGCGAAGGAGGCACCGATCCCGGCCGGGACTGAGTAGCCGAGCGCGCCCATCGAGTAATTCGTGATGTAGCCGCGCCCGGCCTGCTTCAGGGACAGGAGCGCGGAGGGGTAGATCGCGCTTACGCCCGGCTCTGCCGTGACGATCGCGTCGGGCGGCAGCATGGCGTCGAGCGCCTGGGTCAGCTTGACCGGTGAGACCGTGCCTCCCGGCATCGGGATGTTCGAGTTGAACACATTGTCGAGCGCCGTGCGCTTGACCTGGGTGAGATCAAGCGTCTCGCGCTCCAGATCGGGATGCTTGGCCCGGACCAGCTCGACCATGTATTCCAGGGACGCGCGCGCATCTCCGACCAGCCCCACCTTCAGCGGGAAGTTGTTGCCGACATGGGCCTCGGCGATATCGAGATGGAGGAAGGCCTTGGACTTCGGATCGCCGTAGAGCTTCCAGTGATCGGTCGAGCTGGAATCGGTATTCGTGCCGATGAAGAAGACGGTGTCCGCATCCTTCAGATAGGCGTTGGAATAGTCCATGCCGCCGCGTGCGCCAATCACCCTGAGCGAGAGCGGGTGGGTCTCGGCGATCGCGCCCTTGCCCGGCGTCGTCGTCGCGACCGGGATCTGCAGCAGTTCGGCAAGTTCGGTCAGGATGGCGGAGGCGCGAGAAATCAACGCGCCCTGACCGCAGACGATCACCGGCTTTTCCGCCGCGAGCAGGACCTCTATGGCCTTTCGGATCTTGCTGTGGTCTGCCACCGGGCGATGCGCCGGATAGTGCCGGTATTCGGGCTCGGCATAGAGATCGTCGAGGTCCGCTTCCTCGTGGAAGATGTTGATAGGCACCCGGATATGGACGGGCGCCGGACGGCCGGAGGTCGCCACGCGGAAGGCGCGGCGCAGCATGAAGGGAATGTCCTTCACGTTGGTCAGATAGAAGGATTCCTTGCAGATGCTGTCATAGAGCGCCGTCTGGTCGACCCCGGTCAGGCCGTGCTTCTTGTCCTGGTTCACCGGGATGTCGGAGCTGAAATAGATCACTGGAACGGAGCTGAGAAAGGCTTCGGTCAGGCCGGGGGTGCAGTGGGTGACGCCGGGGCTCGGCGCCTCCAGTACGGCCGGGCGCCCGGTGATCTTGGCATAGGCCTCGGCGGCGAAGGAGGCGGTGCGTTCGTCACGGGTCAGGACGAACTCGATGTTCGAATGACGGCGCCACTCCTTGTACCAGCCGATCGTGGTCTCGCCGGGCAGTCCGAAGACATGCGACACGCCATGGAGCTCGAGCATCTTAAGGATCGCCTGAGCGCCGTTCATCGTACTTCCCACCGGAAGGCTCCCTGATTAGGATCGCGAAGCAGAATGCAAAGCTGTATACAGAATGATGCACAGCCCTAAATACGAATCAATTGTTTTCTTGCGAACAATCTCTAGAGTGGCTGCGATTAATGCCGCGTAACCGACAGACCGTTGAAAAAATGACAAAAACAGAAGGAACGGTGGAACGGACCTACCGTCTGCTGAAGGAAATGGCGACCAACTACGCCTTCAAGCCGGAGTCGCGGCTGAACGAGAGCGAACTC
The DNA here is from genome assembly GCF_024662015.1 of Nisaea acidiphila. Classification (NCBI taxonomy): domain Bacteria; kingdom Pseudomonadati; phylum Pseudomonadota; class Alphaproteobacteria; order Rhodospirillales; family Thalassobaculaceae; genus Nisaea; species Nisaea acidiphila. The sequence goes on from NZ_CP102480.1 coordinate 3,476,961, forward strand.
GCCAAGCAGCTTGAGACGAGCCGGACGCCATTGCGCGAGGCGCTCAACCGGCTGGTGGCGGAGGGGTTCCTGACCTCAAGGAGCGGACAGGGGTTTTTCTGCCGCTCGCTGACGCCGCCGGAGATCATGGACCTCTATGAGGCGCGGGGAGCGATCGAGTGCGAGGCCGTCAAGCTTGCCGCGCTCCGGGCGGATCCGGCCGAGGTCCGGGAGCTGGAAGAGTTTCTGGAACAGTCGTGCGGGGAATACCGGCCCGGGACGCCGCCCGAAATCCTGGTGAAGCTGGACGAGGAGTTCCATCTCCGGCTCACGGCGCTTTCCGGCAATGCCGAGATGGTGCGGATGCTGGAGAACATGAACGGCCGCATCCACTATGTGCGCCTGATCGACCTGAAAGCGCTTTCCGAGCGCGACGGCCCGGACGTCGTCACGACCGACCCGCACAAGCGGATCCTGGACGCGGTCAAGCGGCGCGATCCGGATGCCGCGCAAGAGGCCATGCGCGCCCATATCGAACGCCGCCTTGAAGCGATCACCCAGACCGTCCGCAGCGCCTTCGCGCAGCTTTACGCCCCCTGAACGGGAGACCTCGCCGATGAAGAGTTTCGATCTCGCCGGCCTGTCGGCGTCAGACGCCTACAAGCTGATGCGCAACGTCGTCACGCCGAGGCCGATCGCGCTGGTGACGACGGTTGACGAGGCGGGGGTGGTGAATGCCGCGCCATTCTCCTTCTTCAATGCCATCGCCTTTGATCCCTGCATGGTCGTGCTCGGCCTCGAGGCGCGGCCGGACGGCTCGCCGAAGGACACCTCCTGCAATATCCGGGCGACGCGGGAATTTGTCGTCAACATGGTCGACCGGGCGATGGCGGAGAAGATGAACCTCTGTTCCACGCCTCTGCCGCCCGGGGAATCCGAAATCCCGCTCTCCGGTTTTACCACCGCACTGTCGGAGCAGGTGGCGCCGCCGCGTATCGCCGAGGCGCCCGCCGTGCTCGAATGCACCCGGCACACGACGCTGGAACTCGGCAACCGGCGGGAGATCGTGGTCGGCGAGGTGAAAAGCATCGCGGTGCGCGACGATCTGCTGCTCAACGAGGAGAAGCTGCATATCGATCATGCGGCGCTGGATACGATCGCCCGGCTTGGAGCCAATTTCTATGCGACGAGCCGCGACACCTTTGAGATGGTGCGCCCCGACGGGCGTTAGAGCTTGCGCGCGTAGCCGTCTGCGGGCATTGAGAACACGAGAATGATCCGCCGTCCAAGGCGGACGGGCGACTCCACAGAGCAATGCTGGTCTCAACCGTAACCCGGCCCACATGGAGCTGACGGAGGACCGATCATGACCGAGACACGTACCGAAACCGACACGATGGGCGAAATGTCCGTACCCGCGGACCGCTATTGGGGCGCCCAGACTCAGCGTTCGCTGCAGAATTTCAAGATCGGCGGCGAGCGCATGCCGGCCGCGCTGATCCGAGCCTTCGCAATCCAGAAGAAAGCGGCGGCGCTGGCCAACATGGCGCTGGGCACGCTCGACGCGAAGCTCGGCAAGGCCATGGTTGCGGCAGCGGACGAGATCGTCGCGGGTAAGCTCGACGATCATTTCCCGCTGGTTGTCTGGCAAACCGGCTCCGGCACGCAGACCAACATGAACCTGAACGAGGTGATCTCGAACCGGGCGATCGAACTGCTCGGCGGGGAAATAGGCAGCAAGGCGCCGGTGCATCCGAACGATCATGTCAATCTGGGGCAGAGCTCCAACGACAGTTTCCCGACCGCGATGTCGATCGCGGCGGTGCTGGAGATCGAACGGGAGCTGCTTCCGGCGCTGGAAGCGTTCCATGCGGCGCTGAAGGCGAAGCAGGAGGAGTTCGCGGACATCGTGAAGATCGGCCGCACGCATCTGCAGGACGCGACGCCGGTCACGCTCGGGCAGGAGTTCTCCGGCTATGCGCGGCAGATCGAACTCGGAATCGAACGGGTGAAAGGCGCGTTGCCGCGGTTGCGCGAGCTGGCGCAGGGGGGGACCGCCGTCGGCACCGGCCTGAACGCAGCCCCGGGTTTCGCCGAGAGCTTCGTCGAGCAGGTGCGCGAGATCACCGGCATTCCCTTCATCAGCGCGGTCAACAAGTTCGAGGCGCTGGCGGCGCATGACGCGCTGGTCGAGATGTCGGGCTGCCTCAACGTGCTGGCTGCGAGCTGTATGAAGATCGCGAACGACGTGCGATTGCTCGGCAGCGGCCCCCGCAGCGGCCTCGGCGAGCTGCAGCTTCCGGCGAACGAACCGGGTTCCTCCATCATGCCCGGCAAGGTGAACCCGACCCAGTCGGAGTCGCTGACCCAGGTCGCGGCCCAGGTGATCGGCAACCACGTCACCATTACCACGGCCGGCGCGACCGGGCATTTCGAGCTGAACGTCTTCAAGCCGGTGATGATCTACAACCTGCTGCAGTCGGTCCGTCTGCTGGCCGACGGCACTCGCAGCTTCTCTGAGAACTGCGTCAAGGGGATCGAGGCGAACGAGGACCGCATCCGCCAGCTCATGGAACAGTCGCTGATGCTGGTCACCGCCCTCAACCCGCATATCGGCTACGACAAGGCGGCGCAGATCGCGAAGAAAGCTTTCGCCGAGGGTACCAGCCTGAAAGAGGCGGCGCTTGCGCTCGGTCACCTGACCGAGGCTGAATACGATGCTTGGGTGCGGCCGGAGAATATGGTCGGGGAGGAAAAATGAGACTGACGGACTGCCACAATTTCCAGGATTTCCGGAAGCTCGCCAAACGGCGGTTGCCGGGCCCGATCTTCAACTATATCGACGGCGCCGCCGACGACGAGGTGACCTACCGGCGCAACACGGAGAGTTTCGAGCGCTGCGATCTGGTACCGAACATCCTGCGCGGGGTGGCCGATATCGACATGTCGGTGACGGTGATGGGGCAGAAGCTGGAAATGCCGATCTACTGTTCGCCGACGGCCCTGCAGCGGCTCTTTCACCATGACGGCGAACGGGCGGTGGCGGCCGCGGCGGCGAAGTTCGGCACCATGTTCGGGGTCTCCTCCCTCGGCACGGTCAGCCTGGAGGAGTTGCGGCGCAAGCACGACAATCCGCAATGCTACCAGTTCTATTTCCACAAGGACCGCGGCCTGAACAAGGCGATGATGGAGCGGGCCAAGGAGGCCGGAGTCCAGGTCATGATGCTGACCGTGGACAGCATCACCGGCGGCAACCGGGAGCGCGACCTGCGCACCGGGTTCTCCATTCCGTTCCGCCTGACGCTCGGCGGCATGGCGCAGTTCGCGATCAAGCCGATGTGGGGGATAAATTACATCACCCACGAGAAGTTCCGCCTGCCGCAGCTCGACGAGCATGTGGATATGAGCGGCGGCGCCATGTCCATCGGCCGCTATTTCACCGAAATGCTCGACCCGTCCATGACCTGGGACGATGTCGCCAAGATGGTCGAGCTCTGGGACGGGCAGTTCTGCCTGAAGGGCGTGATGTCGGTGGAGGATGCGAAGCGGGCGGTGGAGATCGGCTGTACCGGCATCGTGATCTCCAACCATGGCGGCCGCCAGCTCGACGGCTCGCGCTCGTCGTTCGACCAGCTCGCGGAGATCGTCGACGCGGTCGGCGACAGGATCGACGTGATCATGGATAGCGGCATCCAGCGCGGGACCCATGTGCTGAAGGCGCTCTCGATGGGGGCAAAGGCGGTCGGCGGGGGACGCTTCTACCTCTATCCGCTGGCGGCCGCCGGGCAGGCCGGGGTCGAGCGTGCGCTGACCCTGATGCGGACGGAGATCGAGCGCGACATGCGCCTGATGGGCGTCAGTAGCGTGGCGGAGCTGTCGCGGAAGAACCTGGCATTCCGCTGAGGATGCGGGCGATCAGTCCGGAATGACGGCGGTTGCCTCGATCTCGATCCTGGCTTCGTCTTCCACGAGGGCGGAGACCACCACCATCGCCATCGCCGGGAAATGGTAACCCAGGACCCGGCGATAGGCTTCGCCGACTTCCCGCTGGTTGGCGAGATAGTCCTGCTTGTCGGTGACGTACCATGTCAACCGGACGAGATGCTCCGGCTTGCCGCCGGCGGCCTCCAGCACGGCGCGAATGTTGCGTAGCGCCTGCTCCATCTGGCCGATGAAATCCTTCGCCTCGAAGACCTGGTTCTCGTTCCAGCCGATCTGCCCGCCGATATGGAGCGAGGCGCCGCGTGCGAGGATCCCGTTGGCATAGCCCTTGGGCTGGACCCAGCCTTCCGGCTGCACATTGATATGGCTCATCGGATCTCCTCCGGGCAGGTGCGGTTGTCTCCGCAGCGTGTCTGACCGGCATCATACGGGCAGCGTTCGGACTGCTCCAGATATATTTCAAGTTTGAAATTTAAAGCTTGAAACATTTTTGCCGGAGTGAAATCCTTCCTCACTGTCGCCCCTTACCGGCGGAGCCATATCCATGAAGATCGCATGCCTCGGCGGCGGGCCCGCGGGCCTTTATTTCGCCACCTCGATGAAGCTGAAGGATCCGGCGCACGAGATCACCGTGATCGAGCGCAACCGCGCCGACGACACGTTCGGCTGGGGCGTCGTGCTGTCGGACGAGACGCTCGACAATCTGAAGGCCAACGATCCGGTCAGCGCCGAGGCTATCCGCGCCCATTTCGCCTATTGGGACGATATCGCCGTGCATTACCGGGGCACCTGCACGACCTCCTCGGGCCATGGTTTCTGCGGCATCGGACGGATGAAGCTGCTGCTGCTTCTCCAGGAGCGGGCACGCGAACTCGGCATCGAGATGCGGTTCGAGACCGAGATCGACAGCGCTGCAAGCTATATGCAGGAGTACGACCTCGTCGTCGCCGCCGACGGACTGAACTCGAAGACCCGGACCGAGTTTGCCGAGAGCTTTCTGCCGGAGATCGACACCCGGGCCTGCAAGTTCGTCTGGCTCGGCACGCATCAGAAGTTCGACGACGCCTTTACCTTCATCTTCGAGGAGACGGAAAAGGGCTGGGTCTGGGCGCACGCCTATCAATTCGACGACGACACCGCGACCTTCATCGTCGAATGCTCCGAGGAAACCTGGGAGGCCTGGGGCTTCGGCGGTATGACGCAGGACGAGAGTATTGCGGCCTGCGAGGAGATCTTCCGCGACCACCTAGGCGGCCATGCCCTGATGTCGAACGCCCGGCATCTCCGCGGTTCGGCCTGGTTGAACTTCCCGCGCGTGCTTTGCCAGAAATGGTTCCACGAGAATGTCGTGCTGCTCGGCGACGCCTCGGCGACGGCGCATTTCTCCATCGGCTCCGGCACCAAGCTCGCTTTCGAGAGCGCCATTGCGCTCGCCAATTACCTGCACTCCGAGCCGACGCTGGAGGGCGCCTTCACCCGCTACCAGGAGGAGCGCCGCGTCGAGGTTCTGCGCCTGCAATCGGCGGCGCGGAACTCGACCGAATGGTTCGAGGAGGTGGAGCGCTATCTCACGCTCGATCCGGTGCAGTTCAACTACGCGCTGCTCACCCGTTCCCAGCGCATCAGTCACGAAAATCTGAGGCTGCGCGATCGGGAGTGGCTGAAGTCGGCCGAGACCTGGTTCCAGAGGCAGGCGGGTGCCGGCGCCAACGCCCCGCACCGGGCGCCGATGTTCGCGCCGTTCAAACTCCGCGACATGAGCCTCGCGAACCGCGTCGTGGTCTCGCCGATGGCGCAGTACAAGGCAGTCGACGGTTGCCCGACGGACTGGCATTTCGCGCATTATGCCGAGCGGGCGAAGGGCGGCGCCGGTCTGGTCACTATCGAGATGACCTGCGTCTCGCCGGAGGGACGGATCACCCCCGGCTGCCCCGGCCTCTACGCGCCGGAGCATGAAGCGGCCTGGCGGCGGCTGACGGATTTCGTCTATGCCGAGACCGAAGCAAAGATCTGCGCACAGATCGGCCATTCTGGCCGCAAGGGCTCGACCCAGCTCGGCTGGGAGGAGATGGACGTGCCGCTGAAGCAGGGCAACTGGCCGCTGCTTTCCGCCTCTGACATTCCGTGGTCGCCACGCAATGCGGTGCCAAAGGCGATGGACCGCACCGACATGGACCGGGTGCGCGAAGAGTTCGTCGCCGCGACCGAAATGGCGGCAAGGGCCAACTTCGACATGGTCGAGCTGCATGCCGCGCACGGCTACCTGATCTCCTCCTTCATCTCGCCGCTCTCCAATCGGCGGTCCGACGCATATGGCGGCGATCTCGGCAACCGGATGCGCTATCCGCTGGAGATCTTCTATGCCATGCGCGCCGTCTGGCCGGCGGAGAAGCCGATGTCGGTCCGTATTTCGGCAAACGACTGGGCGGGCGACGACGGGGTGACACCGGAAGAGGCGGTCGAGATCGCCCGGCTTTTCGCTGCCGCCGGGGTCGATATCGTCGACGTCTCGGCGGGTCAGACCTCGATCGAGGCGCAGCCGGTCTATGGCCGCATGTTCCAGACGCCGTTCTCCGACCGGATCCGCAACGAGGCGGGCGTCGCGACCATGGCTGTCGGCAATATCTACGAGCCGGACCATGTGAACTCGATCCTGCTCGCGGGCCGGGCCGACTTGGTCTGCCTCGCCCGTCCGCATCTGGCCGATCCGTATTGGACGCTGCATGCGGCGGCGGCGTATGGCGACCGGGGAACAACCTGGCCTGCGCCTTATCTCGCGGGACGCGATCAGATGTACCGGCTCGCCGAACGCGCCGCCGCGACGGAGATCCGGGTATGAGCCTCGACGGCAAAATCGCGCTCATCACCGGCGGCGGCAGTGGCGTCGGCGCCGACATGGCCCTGCATTTCGCCGAGGCGGGCGCCCGCGTGGTCATTGCCGGGCGGCGGATCGATGCGCTGGAGGTGGTCGCGAGACGTCATCGCGCGATCTTGCCCTGCGTCGCCGATGTGACCGACGAGCAATCGGTGGCGGATCTGTTCGAGGCGGCGGGCCCGGTCGATATCGTGATCGCCAATGCCGGGGTGGCCGAAAGCGCACCCTTCGCGAAGACGAGTCTCGAGGACTGGAACCGGCATCTCGCGGTCAATCTTACTGGCGTCTTCCTTACTCTGCGCGCCGGGCTGCAGCAGATGAAGGGGCGCGAATGGGGGCGGCTGATCGCCGTCGCCTCGACAGCGGGTCTCAAAGGCTATCCCTATGTCGCGGCCTACACGGCGGCGAAACACGGCGCGGTCGGCCTCGTGCGCTCCGTCGCTCTCGAGGTCGCGCGCAGCGGCGTCACCGCCAACGCGATATGCCCAGGCTTTCTGGATACCGAGATGACCGAGCGCAGCATCGCCAACATCGTCGAGAAGACCGGCGTATCGCCTGAGGAGGCGCGAGCAAAGCTCGCCGCCAACAATCCGCAGGGACGTTTGATCGCACCGGCCGAAGTCAGCGCCGCCGCGCTTTGGCTCTGCGGTCCGGGGTCCGAAGGGGTGAACGGCGAGGCGGTTTCGATCAGCGGAGGCGAGATATGAGCGAGGCGGACAGCGCCCGCAAGGCGCGGCTCCGGCTCTGGCTCGGCCTGCTGCGGACCACGCGCTTCGTCGAGAACGCGCTGCGCGAGGAGATGCGGCTCGCCTATGGCCATACCCTGCCGCGCTTCGACGTGCTCTCGACGCTGGACCGCAACGAGGCGGGCTTGCAGATGAGCGAGCTGTCGCAGCAGCTCATGGTCTCGAACGGCAACGTGACAGTCATAGTCGAGCGGTTGGTGCAGGACGGGCTGGTGGAGCGGGTGCCGGTTGCGAGCGACAAGCGCGCCACGCTGGTGCGCCTGACACCGCTCGGCCGGGAGAGTTTCGCCGAAATGGCCGCCGCGCACGAAGGCTGGGTCGACCGGCTGCTCGCTTCCGTGCCGGTGGAGGATGCCGAGCTTGTCGCCGAGCGGCTCAAGAACATTCGCAGACAGGGAGACGGTCTATGACCGGGATGGCCGGACTGGAACCAAAACATTTCCGCTGGCAGGTCGAGGACCGGGTCGCGATCGTCCGGCTCGACCGGCCGGAGCGCAAGAACCCGCTCACTTTCGAGAGCTATGCCGAATTGCGAGATACCTTTCGGGCCCTGCCCTATGCCGACGATGTCGCCGCTGTGGTCTTCGCTTCGAACGGTGGGAATTTCTGCTCCGGCGGCGACGTGCACGACATCATCGGGCCGCTCGTCGATATGGACATGAAGGGGCTGCTCGCTTTCACCCGCATGACCGGCGATCTCGTCAAGGCGATGCTCAATTGCGGAAAGCCGATCGTCGCCGCCGTGGACGGTATCTCCGCCGGCGCCGGGGCGATCATCCCGATGGCCTCCGATATCCGCTTCGGCACGCCAGGGAGCAAGACCGCCTTTCTCTTTACCCGGGTTGGGCTCGCCGGCTGCGACATGGGTGCCTGCGCCATCCTGCCCCGGATCATCGGCCAGGGGCGGGCTGCCGAACTGCTCTATACCGGTCGCTCCATGAGCGGCGAGGAGGGGCTCGCCTGGGGTTATTTCAACGCCCTGCACGGCCCCGATGCGGTCGAGGCCGAGGCCATCGCCTTCGCGCGGAAACTCGCCGCCGGGCCGACCTTCGCCCACGGCATCACCAAGACCCAGCTCAATCAGGAATGGAGCATGTCGCTCGAACAGGCGATCGAGGCGGAAGCCCAGGCGCAGGCGATCTGCATGCAGACAGTGGATTTCGAGCGCGCCTACAGGGCTTTCGTCGCCAAGGAAAAACCGGTTTTCGAGGGCGATTGACGTGTGGAAAGCCGTCTTCGCACGGCAGGCATTGGGGAGCTGAGATCATGCTGGGACCGAGCGGGCATATCGATACTTTCACCCGGGACAACCTGCCGCCGCCGGCGATGCAGCCGCACTACCTGCTCGAAGGCTTTCCCTATCCGGAATATCTGAATGTCGGCAAGGTCTTGACCGACGACATGGTGGCCAAAGGCTTCGGAGACCATGTCGCCCTGATCGGCAACGGCCGCCAGCGCACCTACAAGGAACTGACCGACTGGACCAACCGCCTCGCCCATGCGCTGGTCGAGGGTTACGGCGTGAAGCCGGGCAACCGGGTGCTGATCCGCTCCGCCAACAATCCGGCGCTGGTCGCCTGCTGGCTCGCCGCGACCAAGGCGGGGGCGGTGGTGGTCAACACCATGCCAATGCTCCGTGCCGGTGAGCTTGCGCAGATCGTCGACAAGGCGGAGATCAGCCTCGCGCTCTGCGACACGCGGCTGATGGACGAGTTGGTCGCCTGCGGCAAGGACAGCGAGTACCTGAAAGCGGTCGTCGGCTTCGATGGCACCGCCAACCACGACGCGGAGCTCGACAGGATCGCCCTCGGTAAGCCGGTGCGTTTCGAGGCGGTGAAGACCGGCCGGGACGACGTGGCCTTGCTTGGCTTCACGTCCGGAACCACGGGCGCGCCCAAGGCGACCATGCATTTTCACCGCGACCTTCTGACGATCGCAGACGGTTATGCCCAGGAAGTGCTCGCTGTCACGCCGGAGGATGTCTTTGTCGGCTCGCCGCCGCTTGCATTCACTTTCGGGCTCGGCGGGCTCGCCATCTTTCCGCTCCGGTTCGGTGCGACCGCGACTTTGCTGGAGACCGCCTCGCCGCCGAACATGATAGAGATCATCGAGACTTACAAAGCGACAGTCTGCTTCACTGCGCCGACGGCCTACAGGGTCATGCTGCGGGCGATGGAGGAGGGAGCGGATCTCTCGTCGCTCCGTTGCGCGGTTTCCGCCGGCGAGACCCTGCCGGCCCCGGTCTTCGAGGACTGGATGGCGAAGACCGGCAAGCCGATGCTCGACGGGATCGGCTCCACGGAGCTGCTGCATATCTTCATCACGAACCGCTTCGGAGATGCGCGCCCGGCCTGCACCGGCACGCCGGTCTCGGGCTACGAGGCGAAGGTGGTGGACGAGAAAATGAACGAGGTGCCGCGTGGTACGCCCGGACGGCTCGCGGTGAAGGGCCCGACGGGCTGCCGCTATCTTGCGGATGAACGGCAGGCGAAATATGTCGAGGGCGGCTGGAACATCACCGGCGACACCTTCATTCAGGACGAAGACGGCTACTTCCACTTCGCCGCCCGTAACGACGACATGATCGTTTCCGCCGGCTACAACATCGCGGGCCCGGAGGTCGAGGCGGCGCTGCTCGCGCATCCCCATGTCGCCGAATGCGCGGTGGTCGGGGCCACGGACGCGGAGCGCGGGCAGATCGTGGAGGCGCATGTCGTGCTGGCCGAGGGCGTGGAGCCGTCCGACGCCGAGGTAGAGGTTCTGAAGTCCCATGTGAAGGCGGCAATCGCGCCCTACAAGTATCCGCGCTCTGTGGTTTTCACCGAGGCCTTGCCGAAGACACAGACCGGCAAGATCCAGCGCTTCCGGCTGAAGCATTAGCTAATCCAGCGCCGCTGCAGGGGGCAGCGGCGCTGAACCAGGTCCGGCAGCGGGTGCATTGCGTCTGCCGGGCGATCTTGGCGCCGTTCAGAAAAACGGATACGGGTCCTTCTCGCCGATCTCCTGCCGGGAGATGCCGATATCCTTCAGCAGGTAATCCGGAAGATCCCGCAGGTGCTCGTAGTCGCGCTGGTCCCGGAAATGTTTCGCGAGACTGCGGAACAGGTGCAGCGGCAGCCACCATCCAGAAATGGCGGCGTTCGGCAGCGGATGCCGGTCGAGATCTCTGACGGTCGTGGTCATGGGCTTGCTCTCTTTCTTCAGTAGGCTGTGGCCGGCTCTGCCGGCATGGCGGAGGATTGGGGTCGGGGCGCTTCGGGCGGTGATCCCTCAAGGGCGAGGAGGGAGGCCTTGAGCGTCGGGTCGCAGTTCAGGAGGTGATTTAAGCCGAGGCTCCAGAGCCGGGCGCCGATCAGTCCCTGCGCGCCGCAGACCCGCAATTCTCCTCTGGAGCAGGAAAGCAGCTTGGAGGCGGTGATCAGGCTGCGCATGCTCGGTCGGCTCAGTACGGTGACGCGGGTGATGTCGACGATCATCCTCACGTTCCCGGCCCGCGCGATCGAGATCAGCGCGTCCCAGAAGCGGCCGGACGCGGCACGGTCCACGGCTCCGCTGACTGTGACCACATGCGTTTCGCCGATAGAGCTTGTTTGAATTTCCATCTAAACTGGTTCCGTTTTCAAGGTCACGAAGGAGGCTCCCGGGAACCGGGCGACCCTCTCTTTCTTCATGTTTCCAGGTGCTTGGCGAAGCGTGATCGGCCGAAACGGTTTCGGGTCAGCGCGTCCGTCTGCAATGAGCGCGGTTTCTTACGGCGGCGTTGTCGGCAGCGTTGTGCAACCAGTTGTAATTCGGCGCTGCAACGTTGTTATGTGCAGACATACGTGAGGAAAGTCACGTCAGGGGCGATTGGCCACCGGTCGCAGGTCGGGCTCGTCCAGGTTGGCGGCCAGGATCGCGATGGCGTCCCGGAAATTCGGATCGCAGGAAAGATTGCGGGAGAGCCTTTTTAGCTGCGCACTGACAAGGCCCCGTGCCCCCCTCACTCTGACCTCTGCGATCAGGGACGACAGCATCCGGCAGGTCACGACGAGATAGTAGGCGTTGAGCCGGCTCAGCAGCATGACTCCGGAAAGGTCGATGATGACCCGCCTTGGGGCGATGGCGACGCATTCGAGCAGTTCCTCGAGGAACCTTCCACCTGACGGCTGGTTAACGACCCCGAATATCTGGACGATCATGGTGTCGCCGGAAAATCTGATTGAGAAACCCATATTCAGTCCGATCCAGTCATCCTGCCGCTCTCGGAGGCCGTATCCATAGCGGGGTGTTCAAGACGGCAATTGAATTCCATAATATTTTTATGCAAATGACGGGCGGTCGCCGTTCGATCCGGTTGCGGGTCGTAAAAACCGATCTCGGTTGTGAGCAATCTCACCACTGCCTCTACGGGATCGCGGATAGATAGGGCGCCCCGCATGCCGGGCGGTGCGCTAGGTCCGCCGTCTCCGACAATGGCGTTGTCTCCGGCGTTGTGCGGGACGTTGTAATTGTGTCCAACTGAGCGTTGTAATTTGGGCTTTGGGATCCCGATGCCTGACGAACTCGAAATTTCTCTGCTGGGCGAACTGCGTGTGGTCCGCGCCGGTGCAGAGGTGGCTCTGCCCGCGTCGCGCAAGGCCCGCGCATTGCTCGCGTTTCTCGTCGCGACTGGCCGGCCGCACCGTCGAGAGCGGTTGTGCGAGCTGTTCTGGGATCTGCCGGACGATCCGAAAGCGGCCTTGCGGTGGGGGCTCAGCAAATTGCGCTCCGTCGCCGACTCGCCGGAATGCCATCGGATCGTCGCCGACCGCGAGCGCGTTCAGTTCGACGCCACAAGTGCCTGGATCGACGTGAGCGATATCTATCGGCGCTTGAGAGCCGACGCGACGCTCTCGATCGAGGAACTGAAAGAGGTCTTGAGCCAGCTCGATCTCGAGTTTCTGGACGGTCTCGACGGTGCCGGCTCCGACGCTTTCGATGCCTGGCTAACGGCGGAGCGCGAGGATGCGCGCGGCGCCCGGATCTTGGTGCTTCGCAAGCTGGTCGCGCATCCTGAAATGCCGTCTCCTGCCGTTCGGAAGTGGCTGCGGCTCTGGCGCGAGGCCGATCCGGAGGGGGCGGCAGGTTACGAGCCCACTCCCGCTCAGGGTCCGACCGTTAGGCCTGCGCCGGACGAGCCGGGCCGGGCAACAGCAGTACGCGGCGGAACCGGGCCGGACAAGGAAGGCAGCGCGAAGGCGCGGGCCTTGCGCGATCAGCGGATCGGTTTCTGTCAGGTGCAGGACGGCACCAAGATCGCCTATGCGACCGTCGGTTCGGGGCCGCCACTGCTGAAGGCGGCGAACTGGCTCAACCACCTTGAATTCGACTGGGCGAGTCCGATCTGGGGCCGGAGCTTTGCCGAAATCGCCCGGCACCGGACTTTCGTCCGCTATGACGAGCGCGGCTGCGGGCTCTCCGACTGGGATGTGGAGGATTTGAGTTTCGAGGCCTTTGTCGAGGATCTTGAAGCAGTGGCGGACAAACTCGGTCTCGAACGCTTCCCGCTGCTCGGCATTTCCCAGGGCTGCGCGGTCTCGATCGAATATGCGGTGCGTCATCCGGAACGGGTGAGCGGCCTCATTCTGGTAAGCGGCTACACCGCCAGATGGCGGATCTCGACCAGCCCGGAGGAACAGGCGCGGCGGGAGGCGGTGCTGAAGCTGACGGAACTCGGCTGGGGGACGGACAACCCCGCCTACCGGCATATCTTTTCGCAGACCTTCATGCCGGAGGCGAGCGCGGCGGATCTCGAATGGTTCGACGATTTCCAGCGCCAGACCACTTCGCCAGGGAACGCGGCCCGTTTTCAGGACGCGTTCGGCTATATCGACGTGCGGCACAGGCTGGCGGAGGTCAAGGCGCCGACCATTGTGCTGCACGCGAAACACGATCAGCGCATTCCGATCGACGAAGGACGCGCGCTGGCGGCGGGTATTCCGGACGCCCGTTTCGTGCCGCTGGAAAGTCGCAACCATATCCTGGTCGATCACGAACCGGCCTGGCGAACTTGTATCGCAACTGTCGGGCGGTTCCTTGCGGAGAACGGTATCTAGGCGCCGGCGCATCGCCTTTCCGAAAAACAATCAGCGCCGCCGCTTTCGCGGCGACGCTCATACAGGCACGACGTCAGGGTGCTCAACAGTCCGTCGCGCCCGGTCTCCGCATCCGGTCACGGGTCCGGTACGGAAATTCGGCGGGCGGCCCCGGTCCGGGCGCCGCTGGGGCGACATCCGGATCGGAGCCGGTGCCGTTCAAAGGAAGGGACGGTTCAACTTCTCTTCGATCTCGGTGCGGGTGACCCCAATATCCTTCAGCAGATAATCCGGCAGGTCCCGCATATGTTCGTAGTCCTGCCTGTCCCTGAGATAGCGGGTGACGGCCCGGAACAGTTGCAGCGGCAGCCACCATCCGGGGATGTTGCTGATACGTGCGGCGCCCGGGTTGAACCCGTGCACCGTGCTGTTTGAACGTCTGCTCACGTTTGATACTCCCTCTCGTTTCGTCCGGTCGGGGCCGCGACTTCGCGGGGCGGGCACCCAACCATTCCTCTACGCAGTTCGAACTCAGCTCCCGCTCCGGTTAGGCGGGCATGGGGGACGATATGGAAGGGAGAGGCACGGTCGTCCGTGTCAAAACACACAGAAAGACAGGGCGTTGCGGGAGATTGCTGCCACAGTGCCCGAATGCGTGACCGCAGGGTGTTTTTTGCCACTCGCGCGGGGCCGGACAAGCGGCGCTCGGAGAAAACGACTCCTCCCGCGCAACGAATGCTGGCCCGCCGCAAATTAGTTATGCTACATAACTAATTGGAAGAGAGGCGCAAAGCCTCCGCCGAAAAAACGGTCATCTGGGGAGGAAACCATGACCTTTATCCGCGTGAGCGTGACCCGTGCGGTCGCGGCTGCGGCCGCGTTTGCTTTCGGGATCGGGGCGGCGAGTGCCGCCGAAGTGACCCTGCGCATGCACCAGTTCCTGCCGGCGCAGGCCAATGTCCCGAAAAACATCCTTTATGTCTGGGCCGACAAGGTCGAGGCGGAGTCCAATGGCCGCATTGAGATCCAGCGGTTTCCGGCGATGCAGCTCGGCGGCAAACCGCCCGAACTGATCGATCAGGCGATCGACGGCGTTGCGGACATCATCTGGACCGTCTCCGGATATACGCCCGGCCGCTTCCCGCGGACCGAGGCGTTCGAGCTGCCTTTTACCATGACCAATGCCGAGGCGACCTCGCGGGCCTATTGGGAGCTCGCCGAGGAAACCATGATGGATACCGACTTCAAGGCCTTCAAAGTGCTCGGGCTCTGGGTCCACGGGCCTGGCCAGATCCATTCCAAGGCGCCGATCGCGAAAGTCTCTGACCTGAACGGGGTGAAGCTGCGGGCGCCGACGCGGGTGACCAACATGCTGTTCTCGACCCTCGGCGCGACCCCGGTCGGCATGCCGGTCCCGGCGGTTCCGGAAGCGCTCTCCAAGGGTGTGATCGACGCGACCGTCATCCCCTGGGAGGTCACCGGCGCGCTGAAGGTGCCGGAGCTGGTCGGCAATCACACCGAGTTCGGCGACCAGACGCTCTACACCACGACTTTTATCTTCGCGATGAACAAGGATCGTTGGGAAAGCTTGCCGGACGATCTGAAAGCGGTGATCGACAAGAATTCCGGGGCAGAGTTTTCGGCTTTCGCCGGAGCGCAGATGCAGCGCGACGACGGTCCGGCCCGGGCGGCGGCGGTGGCCCGCGGCAACAACATCGTGACCTTGGCGCCGGATCAGGTCGCCGAGTGGCAGAAGGCGGCGGAGCCGGTGAAAGCCACCTGGCTCAAGGAGATGGCGGAAAAGGGGCTCGACGGGGCCGGTCTGCTTGAGAAGGCCACTTCCCTGATCAGGAAACATACGGCGGCGCAATAGCGTCCCCGTCCCGGACCGCTCTCGGGCGGTCCGGGGCCCGTCCGTTCGTTTCCATTCCCGGAGCCGTTTCCCTATGCCTGTTTTCGCACTGAAGCTGGCGCGCTTCATGGCCCTGCTCGGTGGTGCGGTCTTGCTGGCGCTAATCGTCATCACCTGCGTCAGCGTGCTCGGCCGCGGCCTCAACACACTCGGCCACAGCGATGTGCTGACAGGTCTGTCAGCCGCGCTCGGCAAGGCGCTGCTCGCGACCGGTGTTGCGCCCGTGAAGGGGGATTTCGAGCTGGTCGAAGCCGGGATTGCCTTTGCGATCTTCGCCTTCCTGCCGATATGCCAGTTGAAAGGCGGGCACGCGACGGTGGATATCGTCTCCGATCAGTTTCCCGGCGCCGTGAACCGCTTCCTGATCACGCTCTGGGAGGTGGTCTTCACGCTGGTGGTGTTGCTGATAGCCTGGCGTCTCTTCGAAGGCTTCCAGAGCAAGTTGCGTAACGGGGAGACCACCTTTCTGCTGCAATTCCCGATCTGGTGGGCTTATGGCGCAAGCTTCCTCGCCGCAGTGATCGCCGGTCTGATCGCCGTCTATGTTGCCGTCGTGCGGGTCTATGCACTCGTGACCGGCCGTAATCCCCTCGCCGTTCCGGAGGCCTGACCCCGTGAGTCCGCTCGAACTCGGTTTCTGGTCCTTCCCGGCCCTGCTGGTGCTGATTTTTCTGCGGGCACCGATCGGCCTCGCGATGTTCCTCTGCGGCATCGGTGGGCTCTATCTCGCGACCGGCGGCACCGCCATGTTCATGGCGAAGCTGAAATCGGAGACCTACACCACCTTCTCCAGCTATTCGCTGACCATCATTCCGATGTTCCTGCTGATGGGGCAATTCGCCACCGTCTCCGGAATGTCTTCCGCGCTTTTCAAGGCGGCCGAGGCCTGGCTCGGACACAGGCGGGGCGGCGTTGCCATGGCGGCTGTCGGGGCCTGCGCCGGGTTCGGCGCGATCTGCGGCTCCTCCCTGGCGACCGCCGCGACGATGAGCAAGGTCGCGCTCCCGGAGCTTCGGCGATACGGCTATTCCGGCGGCTTCTCGACGGCGACGCTGGCGGCTGGCGGGACCCTCGGCATCCTGATTCCGCCCTCGGTGATCCTCGTCATCTACGCGATCCTGACCGAGCAGAACATCGCCAAGCTTTTCGCCGCCGCCTTCGTTCCGGGGCTGCTGGCAGCGCTCGGTTACATGATCACGATCTCGCTCTATGTCCGCTACAACCCGAAATCGGCAGGCACGCGGGAGCCGGTGGAATATGACGAGCGCTTCAGGGCGCTGTTCGATGTCTGGCCGGTACTGCTGGTCTTCGGTCTGGTGGTGGGCGGGATCTACCTCGGCTGGTTCACCCCGACGGAAGGCGCGGCGGTCGGCGCCGCCGGCACCGGGCTGGTCGCGCTGGCCAAAGGCAGCCTCACCTGGGCGGCGCTGAAGGAAAGCGTCATCGCGACGGCCCAGAGCAGCGCGATGATATTCTTCATCATCCTCGGGGCCGGGCTCTACAACAGCTTCCTCGCCCTCAGCCAGGTGCCGCAGGAACTCTCCGGATGGGTCGTCGGGCAGGGCTTCAGCCCCTGGATGGTGCTGAGCCTGATCCTCGTCTTCTACCTGATCTTCGGCTGCCTGATGGACAGCCTCTCGATGATCCTGCTGACCATTCCGATCTTCTTTCCGGTCGTCAGTCAGCTCGATTTCGGCATGAGCCCGGAGCATATGGCGATCTGGTTCGGCATCCTTGTGCTGATCGTCGTAGAGGTCGGGCTAATCACCCCGCCCGTGGGGATGAATCTCTTCATTATCAACGTGATGGATCGGGAAACGCCGATCAGCGAAACCTACAAAGCTGTGCTCTGGTTCGTCACTTCCGACATCTTACGCGTGATCCTGCTGGTGCTGTTCCCGTCGATCACGTTGTTCCTGCTCACCTGATGGAGGACTGAGCCATGCTCATTGACGGCAATGCGGCCATCGTCACCGGCGGCGGAAGCGGCCTCGGCGCCGCGACCGCGCGTCATCTCGCGGCGGAAGGGGCGAAGGTGGCGATCCTGGATTTCGATGCCGGGCGGGGTGCCGCCGTGGCGTCGGAGATCGGGGGGACGTTCCGGCAGGTCGATGTCAGCGAGTCCGGTGCCGTGGGCAGCGCGGTCGAGAGTATCGCCGACGAACTCGGCGCCGCCCCGCGCATCGTCGTCAATTGCGCCGGTATCGGTACCGCCGCGCGGATCGTCGGCCGGGAGGGCAAGCTCTCCATCGACGTCTTCGAGCGGACGCTGAAGGTCAATCTATTCGGCACCTACAACGTGATGAGCCATGCGGCGCGCCTGATCTCGGCGCTGGAGCCGCTTGAGGGCGGAGAGCGCGGGGTGGTGGTCAATACTGCTTCCGTCGCTTACGAGGACGGCCAGCTCGGCCAGGCTGCCTATGCTGCCTCCAAGGGCGGGATCGCCTCGCTCTGCCTGCCGGCGGCGCGGGAACTTTCCCAGTTCGGCATTCGCGTCGTCGCCATCGCGCCCGGTCTCTTCCATACCCCGATGATGGAGGGCCTGCCGGAAGAGGTGACGCAGAAGATCACCGCGAACATTCCCTTCCCGGACCGGCTCGGAGAGCCTGCCGAATACGCCCTGCTCGCAGGGCAGATCATCACCAACCCCTATCTGAACGGCACGACCATCCGCCTCGACGGCGCGGTGCGGCTGCCGAGGCGCTGAGGAAGCCCGATGAGCGAACCTGTCCTGAAGATCGAGATCCGCGGCGCCATCGCCGTCCTCACCATGAACCGCCCGGAGAAGCGCAATGCCATGTGCGATGCGCTGCTGGAGGCGATCGACGGCTTTTTCCGCGCGCCGCCGGCGGGCGTGAAGGCGGCGGTTCTGACCGGCAGCGGCGGGCATTTCTGCTCCGGTCTCGATCTCAGCGAGCATGTGGCGCGCGATGCGGAAGGCACGATGCGGCACTCGCGAAGCTGGCACGAGGTGATGAACCGGGTCGAGTTCGGCGGCTTGCCGGTGGTCTCGGCCATGAACGGTGCCGTTATCGGCGGCGGCCTGGAACTCGCGAGCTCGACGCATGTTCGTATCGCCGAGCCCTCGACGATCTTCCAGCTCCCGGAAGGCCGGCGTGGGATCTTCGTCGGCGGCGGCGCCAGCGTCCGGGTCGGGCGCATCCTCGGCGCAGACCGGATGATCGAGATGATGCTGACCGGCCGTCGCTACTCGGCGGAAGAGGGTCTGGCGCTTGGCCTGACCCATTACGCGGTCGGCGAGGGCGAGGCGCTGGAGAAGGCGCTGGAGCTGGCGGAAAAGATTGCCTCCAACGCTCCGCTCTCCAACTACATCATGATCCAGGCGCTGGCCCGGATCGAGGACATGTCCAAGGCGGATGGGCTCTTTACCGAGAGCCTCTGCGCCGCGCTGACCCAGACCAGCCCGGACGCGATAGAAGGGCTCGCGGCCTTCCTTGAGAAGCGGGCGCCGAATTTCGGAGCGGGAGCATGAGCGCGCTCAAGACCGTTCTGGTTCCTCCAGCCGACGAAGAGGTCTCGGACTCGGCGCTGGAACGATTTCTCGGCTACCGGATGAAGCGGGCCTTCAACGTCGTTCAGGCGGACCTCGCGGAGACCCTGAAGCCCTTCGATCTGCGGATGACCTCCTATACGGCGCTTGTGCTGATCATGGAAAATCCGGGGCTCAACCAGTCGCAGCTCGCCGCCGTTATGGATATCGAGCGGCCCAATCTCGTGGTGATTGTCGATGAGCTGGAGCGGCGGGACCTGATCGTTCGCGACCGGCTGGAAACGGACCGGCGAACCTACGCGCTCAGCGTCACGCTTGCCGGCCGCCGCCTCTGCGAGACCGCGATGAAGGCGGTCGAAGGTCATGAGGCTCGGCTTCTCGGCAGATTGTCTCCCGAAATGCGCGACACGGTCGCCGAGGCGATGATTCTTATCCGCGCAGGAGAGGCCAGATGATCAAGCGGGCTAGCAATTTCAAGCCGCACCGCGCGACCCGGGAAATACGGGCCGACGGAAGCATGATCCTGCGCTCCTCCTATCCGCTCGGCCCGGTGGTCGATCGGACCGGGGACTGGCTGCACCGCTGGGCCGGTGAGGCGCCGGACCGTGTTTTCCTCGCGGAGCGGAGCGGTGCCGGCTGGCGCGAGGAGAGCTACGGGTCGGCGCTGGAAAAGGTTCGTGCGCTCGCCGCAGGCTTACTGGAACGCGGGCTCGGCGCGGGGACACCGATCATCGTTCTGTCCGGTGCCGGTGTGGACCACGGCCTGCTGGCCCTCGCGGCGCAATATGTCGGTGCGCCCATCGTGCCGGTGGCCGAGCAGTATTCCCTCGTGCACGGCGCACATAACCGGCTGCGCCACGCGGTCGAGCTGGTGAAGCCGCGTCTCGCTTACGCGGTCGATGCCGCGCAATATGCCGAGGCGCTGAAGCTCGACATTTTCGACGGGATCGAGATCGTCGCCAGCCGGACCGGCGGGCGCGCCGACGTCACCGCCTTCGAGGATCTGCTGAAGGCGAATGCCGGGCCCGAGGTGGATGCGGCTTTCGCGGCGGTCACGCCGGATACCGTCGCCAAGATCCTGATGACTTCGGGGTCCACCTCCGATCCGAAGGGCGTGCTCACCACCCATCGGATGATGTGCACGAACCAGGCGCAGATTGCCGATGCGTTGCCGTTTCTCCGCGAGCGGTCACCGAGGATCACCGACTGGCTTCCGTGGAACCATGTCTTCGGCGGATCGCACAATTTCAATATGATGCTGGCGAACGGCGGCAGCCTCTATATCGACGACGGCAAGCCGGTGAAGGGCCTGTTCGAGCGGACGGTGGAGAACCTCTCCCTGATGCCGGGAACACTTTCCTTCAACGTGCCTGTCGGCTTCTCGATGCTGCTGAAGGCGCTCACCGACGATGCGGATCTCCGCCAGCGCTTTTTCGAGGACCTGGACCTGATCTTCTATGCCGGCGCTTCTCTGCCCCAGGAGGTATGGGAGGGGCTGGAGCGCATGGCCTCCGACGTCAAGGGAGAGGTGCCGCTCATTACCTCCTCCTGGGGGCTGACCGAGACCGCGCCGGCCGCGCTGATGCAGATGGAACCGACCGAGCGCTCCGGCGTGGTCGGCGTGCCGCTGAACGGCGTCACCGTGAAGCTGATCCCGGACGAGGAAATGCGGTGCGAGATTCGGGTAAAGGGTCCGAACATCATGCCGGGTTACTTCGAAGCTCCGGAAAAGACACGGGACGCTTTTGACGATGAGGGAT
Organism: Nisaea acidiphila; assembly: GCF_024662015.1. Classification (NCBI taxonomy): domain Bacteria; kingdom Pseudomonadati; phylum Pseudomonadota; class Alphaproteobacteria; order Rhodospirillales; family Thalassobaculaceae; genus Nisaea; species Nisaea acidiphila. The sequence continues at coordinate 3,497,742 of NZ_CP102480.1, forward strand.
ACTTCATCACCGGCGATGCGATGACCTTTGTCGATCCGGAAGATTTCAACCGCGGACTTAAGTTCGATGGCCGGATTTCCGAGGATTTCAAGCTGTTGACCGGTACCTGGGTCAGGGCGGCGCAGCTCCGTCTCGACATGCTCTCCTGCCTGGCGCCGCTGGCGGCGGATCTCGTCGTAACCGGCGCCGACCGGAACGAGATCGGGGTGATGGTCTTCCCGAACCTCGCCGAATTGGAGCGTGAGGGCTACGCGCTGGATGAGATGGGCGGCGCGCTGACCGACAAACTGTTGTTGGGCGATATCCATCGCCGGCTCGCAGCGCGCGACCGGGAGGTCTCCGGCAGTTCGACACGAGTCAGCCGGGCCATCGTGCTGGCGGAGCCCGCCTCGATGCCCGACGCTGAGATGACCGCCAAAGGCAACCTCAATTTCCGCCGTGTCCTGCAGCGCCGGGCGCCTTTGCTGGAACGGCTCTACGACGACGGCGATGCAGCCGTCACCAGGATCTGAAGGAACAGAACATGGTCGATATCTCCAAGGTCCGCGCGATCGACATCCACACGCACGCCGAAGAGCCCTGCGGCTGCCACAGCGACGACGGTTACGACGATTTGCAGGCGGCGATGGCGAAGTACTTCCGGGCTCCCTGGTCCCATCCGCCGACCGTCGAGGACACCGCGCAGCACTATCGCGAGCAGAACATCGCTGCCGTGATCTTTCCGGTCGATGCCGAGCGCGAGACAGGCTACCGGCGTTACAAGAACGAGGAAGTGGCGGAGCTCGCCGCGAAGAACGACGACGTGCTGATCCCGTTCGCCTCCATCGATCCCTGGAAAGGCAAGATGGGGGTCCGCGAGGCGCGCCGGCTGATCCGCGACTTCGGCATCAGGGGGTTCAAGTTCCACCCGACCATGCAGGGCTTCTATCCGAACGACCGCATCGCCTATCCGCTCTATGAGGCGATCGCGGAGGAGGGCTGCATCGCGCTCTTCCACACCGGGCAGACCGGGGTCGGTTCCGGCATGCCGGGCGGCAACGGGATGCGGCTGAAATACTCCAATCCGATGTATATGGACGACGTCGCGGTCGACTTCCCGGAGATGAAGATCATCCTCGCCCATCCCTCCTTTCCCTGGCAGGAGGAGGCGCTGGCCGTCGCGCAGCACAAGCCGAACGTCTATATCGACCTTTCCGGCTGGAGCCCGAAATATTTCCCGGAAATCTTGGTGCGCTACTGCAACTCGATCCTGAAGAAGAAGGTGTTGTTCGGTTCCGACTGGCCGATGATCACGCCGGAGCGCTGGCTCGCCGATTTCGAGCAGATCAACATCAAGGACGAGATCCGGCCCGATATCATGAAGAACAACGCGGCCCGCTTGCTGGGTTTCGTCTGAGATGAGGACGGCTCCCGGATTGCGCCCGGTCTGCACGCTGACGGTCGAACTCTCCCCGATTAGGGAGCTTGGCAGGGGGCGGGCCGGCAAGCGCCGGATCATTCCGATTATCGGCGGCAGCGTCGAGGGGCCGGAGCTGAACGGTACCATTCTGAACGTCGGTGCGGACTGGCAGACCATTTATGACGATGGCTGCGCCTATCTAGACGCCCGATACGCCTTCGAGACCTCCGACGGGGCGCTGGTCGAGGTCGTAAACAAAGGGTTCCGGCACGGCCCGCCCGAGGTGATCGAGCGGCTCGCTGCTGGAGAGGCGGTTGATCCGGGGGAATATTACATGCGTACCGCCGCGCATCTGGAGACCGGCAATCCTCGCTACGCATGGGTCAACCGCACACTCTTCGTCGGCACCGGGGCGCGTTTGCCGTCGGCGGTGGAAATCGCGCTCTTCGCGGTTGCCTGACGGGCGTGTCGGCCCAGATATTCCGGTATGAGCAATCCCGGACATATCGACCGCCGCCGGTTCCTTGCGGGAAGCGCGGCGGCCTTGAGCTTCGCTTCGCTGCCTCTCGCCGCACAATCCGCGTCGCCGCTGATGCGGACGATCCCGTCTTCCGGCGAGGCCGTTCCCGCCGTTGGGCTCGGGAGCTGGATCACCTTCAATGTCGGCAACGAACCGGTGATGCGCGCCTCCTCGGCCGGGGTCATGGACGCGTTTTTCGACGCGGGCGGGCGGATGATCGACAGCTCTCCGATGTACGGTTCCTCGCAGGACGTGATTGGCGCCGGTCTGGAGAAAATCGGGCGGACAGGTGACGTCTTCTCCGCGGACAAGGTCTGGACCGGCGACACCGGGGAGGGACCGGCGCAGATCGAGCAGTCGCGGGAATACTGGCGGGTTCCGCGCTTCGATCTCGTTCAGGTGCATAACCTCGTCGGCTGGGAGGCCCATCTCGACACGCTCGCGGCGATGAAGGACGACGGGCGTCTCCGCTATATCGGCATCACCACCTCGCACGGCCGTCGGCACGATCTCTTCGAGAAGGTCATGCGGTCACGCACGCTCGACTTCATCCAGGTGACCTACAACCCGGTCGACCGCGAGGTCGAGGACCGCATCCTGCCGCTCGCGCGCGAGCGCGGCATAGCCGTGATCGTCAACCGCCCGTTCCGCCGCGGCGATCTGACCCGCCGGCTGGAACGCGAGCCGATACCGGAATGGGCCGCGGAACTCGGTGCCGACACATGGGCGCAAATCGTGCTGAAATACATCCTCTCAGGGCCCGCGGAAACGATCCCGATCCCGGCGACAACCCGCCCGGAACATGCCCGCGAGAACGTTGGGGCCGCGAGCGGTCCGCTGCTGGATGCGGCGATGCGCGACCGGATCTCCGCCTTTATCCGGAACCTTTGATGGAAACCTGGCTGACCTACAGCCCGGAGGATTTCCTGCTGTTCTCCGAGCCGGTCTACTGGCGCCTGTTCGAACTGCACAATGCGGCGCTTTGGCCAGCTCAATTCGCGGCGCTGCTGGCCGGTATAGCGGTCCTCATTCTGCTGCACCGGCGTCCGACCTGGGCCGGGCGCGCCATCGCGGCGATCCTCGCGCTCGCCTGGGCCGTGAGCGGGCTTGTCTTCCTGACCCGCTACGCCACGATCAACTGGCTCGCCACCGATCTGGTGCCGGTCTTTCTCGTTCAGGCGGCGCTGCTGGCTTTTCTCGGGGGTTACCTGAACGCCATCCGGCCGGCTGAAACCACGAACCCTGTCGGATTTGCGATCTGCGCCTACGGCATGTTCCTGCATCCGTTCGTCGCGCTCGCGGATGGCCGCCCGCCAGCGGGCGCCGAACTCTTCGCGCTGACCCCGGACCCGACGGCCATCGTGACGCTGGGCGTGCTTGTGATGGTGCGGGGAAACCTGGCGGTCCGGCTGCTAGGCGTGCTGCCGCTGTTCTGGTGTTTCGCCAGTTGGGCCACGCTGGCGACGCTCGGGACCTGGGAGGCATGGATTCTTCCGGTTGCGGTCCTGGCGACCCTTCTGTCGACGCTGTTGCCAAGCTGTCGAGCCTGACCCGTCGTCACCCTCGGCGAAGGAAATCGCGCTGTCGCGGTCCTCTGACGCGTCCTTCATAGAAAAGCTCAATCGGCCCATCGAAAGTAACGATTGGATCGTCCGGCTGGGCTCGTGAATGCTTCTTCCTCAAGCCTGCGGTCAAGCGGGCATGGGATAGAACAATTGCGAGATATGCTCATGTCTGTGTCCGAGGAAATCCCCGGCGCGCGGGAGGCGCGTGCGATCTGCGCTACCCGCAGCAACGATCCCTCCATGCTGCTGGAGATCCTGCACGACCTGCAGGTGCGGGTCGGCCATATCCCCGGGGAGAGCGTTCCGATCCTCGCCGATTGCCTGAACCTCTCCAAGGCGGAGGTTTACGGCGTGGTCAGCTTCTATCACGACTTCAGAACCGAGCCGGGAGCCCCGATTACGGTCAGGATCTGTCAGGCGGAGGCCTGCCGTTCTATGGGCGCGGAAGCCCTGACGGAGCGGCTTTTGTCCCGCTACGGGGTTTCGCTGTCTGAGATCTCCGCGGCGGGCGTCACCTTCGAGCCGGTCTACTGTCTTGGCAATTGCGCCTTGGCTCCGGCCGCCATGGTCGATGGCGCCCTGATCGGCCGGGCAGACGGCGCGGCCGTGGATGCCGCGATCGCGGAGGCCGGACGATGAGCCTGGTTCTTTTTGTGCCGGACGATGCGGCCGCCGTCTCGGTCGGCGCGGATCGCGTCGCAGCCGCTCTTGCGGTCGCCGCGGAAGAACGTGGCCTGGATCTCCGTCTGGTGCGGAACGGGTCGCGCGGGATGCTCTGGCTGGAGCCGCTGGTCGAATGGGACGGTCCGGACGGGCGGATGGCTTTCGGGCCGGTAGCCCCGGATGAGGCCGGGTCGTTGCTTGACGCGATTTCCTCCGGGACGGGGCACCCGCGCGCCCTCGGACCGACGGAAGAGATCGACTACCTGAAAAACCAGGAGCGGCTGACCTTTGCCCGCGTCGGCGTGATCGACCCGCTCTCGGTACGGGACTTCGAGGCGCATGGCGGGCTTGAGGGTCTCAAGACCGCGCTCACCATGACCGAAGAGGCGATTTGCGAGGCGGTACTGCAATCCGGCCTCCGGGGCCGCGGCGGTGCTGGTTTCCCCGCCGGCATCAAATGGCACACGGTGCGTGAGCAGGCGCAGGCGGAGAAATACATCTGCTGCAACGCCGATGAGGGCGACAGCGGCACATTCGCCGATCGCATGCTGATGGAAGGCGACCCATTCACCCTGCTTGAGGGAATGGTCATCGCGGGATTTGCGACCGGTGCCCGGCAGGGCATCGTCTATATCCGCTCCGAATACCCGCATGCGATCTCCAAGATGACCCGCGCCATCGAGGCGCTGGAGGAGGCGGGCTGGCTCGGCGGTAATATCCGCGGAAGCGGGAAGGATTTCCGGGTCTCGATCCGTCGCGGCGCCGGCGCCTATATCTGCGGCGAGGAAAGCTCGATGCTGAACAGTATCGAGGGCAGGCGCGGAACCGTGCGCTCCAAGCCGCCGATCCCGGCGATCCACGGCCTCTTCGGCAAACCGACGGTGGTGAACAACGTTCTCACCCTTGCGACCGTCCCGGTGGTGCTCGCCAAAGGCGCGGAGTTCTACAAGGATTTCGGCATGGGGCGCTCGCGCGGCACCCAGGCTTTCCAGCTTGCCGGCAACATCAGGCGCGGCGGCCTTGTCGAGAAGGCCTTCGGGGTCACCATCCGGGAGCTGATCGAGACGTTCGGCGGCGGCACCGCGACAGGCCGTCCGTTCCGCACCGCCCAGCTCGGCGGCCCGCTCGGCGCCTATGTCTCCGAGGAGATGCTGGATCTTCCGATGGATTACGAGGCACTCGCAGAGCACAAGGCGATGCTTGGCCATGGTGGCATCACCGTGTTCGACGAGACGGTCGATATGGCCGAAATGGCCCGCTTCGCCTTCGAGTTCTGCGAGGAGGAAAGCTGCGGGAAATGCACCCCCTGCCGGATCGGCGCGGTCCGCGGGCGGGAGACTGTCGAGAAAATACTCCGGGGCGAGAACGTCGCCCGCAACATCGCGCTCATCGAAGACCTCTGTGAACTGATGACGGACGGATCGCTCTGCGCCATGGGCGGCCTCACGCCGATGCCGGTGCTCTCGGCCATCCTTCTGTTCCCCGAGGATTTCGACCGCGCTTCGGCCCTTGCGGCCGAATAGGGAGGATGAGGCAATGACCTATCAAAGGCAGCACGATCACGGCACTCCGGCGGGCGACGGCAAGCCGGTCACTCTCTTCATCGACGGCTCGGAGGTCACGGTTCCGGAAGGCAGCTCGGTCATGTATGCGGCCTCCCAGGTCGACCGGCCGATCCCGAAGCTCTGCGCCACCGACATGGTCGATGCCTGGGGTTCCTGCCGCATGTGTCTGGTGGAGATCGAGGGCGTACGCGGGACTCCCTCCTCCTGCACGACGCCGGTCACCGAAGGCATGAAGGTGACGACCCAGAACGCCCGGCTGGAGCGTATCCGCAAGGGCATCATGGAGCTCTATATCTCCGACCATCCGCTCGATTGCCTGACCTGCCCGACCAATGGTGATTGCGAGCTGCAGGACATGGCCGGCACCGTCGGCCTGCGCGAGGTCCGCTACGGCATGGACGGGGAGAGCCATTTCGCGCCGGAGACGAAGGCCGAAGTGGACGTCTCCAATCCCTATTTCCAGTATGATCCGTCGAAATGCATCGTCTGCTCGCGCTGCGTGCGCGCCTGCGAGGAAGTGCAGGGCACCTTCGCCCTGACCATCGCCGGACGCGGCTTCGAGAGCCGGGTTTCGCCGGGCGCGGCCGCCGACGATTTCTTCTCCTCCGACTGCGTTTCCTGCGGCGCCTGCGTACAGGCCTGCCCGACCGCGACGCTGGTCGAGAAATCCGTCGTCGAGAAAGGCACCCCGTCGCGCAGCGTCGTGACCACCTGCGCCTATTGCGGTGTCGGCTGCTCGTTCCGCGCCGAGATGCAGGGCGATGAGGTCGTCCGCATGGTGCCGTGGAAGGACGGTGGCGCGAATGAGGGCCATTCCTGCGTGAAGGGTCGTTTCGCCTTCGGTTACGCCACCCACCGGGACCGTCAGACCGAGCCGATGATCCGCGAGAAGATCACCGATCCCTGGCGCAAGGTCTCCTGGGACGAGGCGATCTCCTTCGCCGCCGGCCGGCTGAAGGACGTGCAGGCGAAATACGGCAAGGGCTCCATCGGCGGCATCACCTCCTCGCGCTGCACCAACGAGGAAGTCTATGTCGTACAGAAAATGATCCGCGCGGCCTTCGGCACCAACAATGTCGATACCTGTGCCCGGGTCTGCCATTCGCCGACCGGCTACGGCCTGAAGACCACCTTCGGCACCTCGGCGGGCACGCAGAATTTCAAGTCGGTGGAGAAGTCTGACGTCATCCTTCTGATCGGCGCCAACCCGACCGACGCGCATCCGGTCTTCGGCAGCCGGCTGAAGAAGCGGCTCCGGGAAGGGGCGCGGCTCATCGTGCTGGATCCGCGCCGGATCGATCTTGTGAAGTCGCCGCACATCAGGGCGGCGCACCATATCCAGCTTCGCCCGAGCACCAATGTCGCTGTCATGAACGCGCTCGCCCATGTGATCGTGGCCGAGGGGCTGGTGGACGAAGATTTCGTCCGCGAGCGTTGCGACACGGAAGAATTCGCCCGCTGGGCTGCCTTCGTCGCAGAGGAGCGCAACAGCCCGGAAGCGATGGCCGAGACCATCGGCGCTCCTGCCGAGGATATCCGCAAGGCCGCACGCCTCTTCGCCACCGGCGGCAACGGCGCGATCTATTACGGGCTCGGCGTCACCGAGCATTCCCAGGGCTCGACCATGGTCATGGCCATGGCCAATCTCGCCATGGCGACAGGTAATATCGGCCGCGAGGGCGTCGGCGTGAATCCTCTCCGGGGCCAGAACAATGTGCAGGGATCCTGCGACATGGGCTCCTTCCCGCATGAATTCCCGGGCTATCGCCATGTCGGTGATGACTCGGTGCGCGGTCTCTTCGAGCAGGATTGGGGAGTCTCCCTGCTGAACGAGCCGGGTCTTCGCATCCCCAACATGTTCGCCGCGGCGATCGACGGCAGCTTTCGTGGAATGTTCGTGCAGGGCGAGGACATCGCCCAGTCGGACCCGAACACCCAGCATGTGGAAGAGGCGCTGAAGTCGCTCGACTGCCTGATCGTCCAGGACCTGTTTCTGAACGAGACGGCGGCCTTCGCCCATGTCTTCCTGCCCGGCACCTCCTTCCTCGAAAAGGACGGCACCTTCACCAATGCCGAACGCCGCATCAACCGGGTCCGCCCGGTGATGAAGGAGAAGTCGGGCCTCAGCGAATGGGAGGCGGTGTGCCGCCTCGCGAGCGAAATGGGCTATCCGATGACCTATGCTGGCAGCCACGAGATCATGGACGAGATCGCGCGTCTGACCCCGGCTTTCGCCGGCGTCTCCCATGCCCGTCTCGATGCGGGCGAGCAGCTGCAATGGCCGGTGAACGAGGCTTTCCCGAACGGTTCTCCGGTCATGCATGTGGACGGTTTCGTGCGCGGCAAAGGACTGTTCATGGTGACGGAGTATGTCCCGACCTCCGAGCGCAGCACGCGGATGTATCCGCTGATCCTGACCACCGGCCGGATTCTGTCCCAGTACAATGTCGGCGCCCAGACCCGCCGGACCGAGAACAACCGCTGGCACGGCGAGGATATTCTGGAGATCCACCCTTTCGATGCGGAGGAACGCGGGATCGCGGACGGCGACATGGTCTCGCTCGCGAGCCGCATGGGCGCGACGACGCTTCGGGCGGAGGTTTCCGGCCGGATGCCGCAGGGCGTGGTCTACACCACCTTCCACCATCCGCTGACCGGCGCGAATGTCATCACCACGGACAATTCCGATTGGGCGACCAATTGCCCGGAATACAAGGTGACCGCCGTGCAGGTGCATCGCTCCAACCGGCCCTCGGCATGGCAGGACGGGCACGAGGATGTTTCCCGGACCAATTACCGGATAGAGATCGAGGCGGCGGAATAGATGCGTATGGTTTCGACAATGGCCCGGCCCGCCGACGTTTCTCGGGACGTCTGGGGCACCATAACCGGCACCGGCCGCCGAAGCGGCCCGGCCCGCTGGTCTCTCGCCGAGGAAACGCCTGTCGCCATTCTCGTCAACGGCGAACATTTCGCTGTTGTCATGGCGACACCGGCCGACCTTGAGGATTTCGCCCTCGGGTTTGCCATGAACGAGGGGATCGTCCGCGATCCCTCCGGGCTGTTGCGGCTTGCCATTGCCGAGGCCGCGGACGGGTTCGTGGTCAATCTCCGGGTGTCCGAGGAGGACGCATTTCGGGGTGAGGCCCGGAGGCGCAATCTGCCCGCCCGCGCCAGCTGCGGAATCTGCGGTGCGCAGACGCTTGCGGCGGCCGTTCCGGCGCTGCCCAAGGTTCGCGGGATCCTTCCGCGAACGGAGGCGGTGCTTTCGGCTTTCGCCGCCTTCCCGGGGTTTCAGGACATGCGGCGGGAGAACCGCTCGACCCATGCCGCGGCGCTGTGTGACGCCGACGGCACGATCCTCGTCGTGCGCGAGGACATCGGACGTCATAGCGCGCTCGACAAGGTGGCGGGGGCCGCAGCCCGGCTCGGGCCGGACGTTTCGCGGTGTTTCCTGCTGCTTTCCAGTCGGATCGGCTTCGAGATGGTGCAGAAGGCCGCGGCGATCGGCGTGCCTTTCGTAGCGGCGGCCTCCGCGCCGAGCGGCCTGTCACTGCGTGTCGCGGCGGAAGCGGGGCTCACATTGGCCGTGGCGGCCGAGGGGGCCCTCATGATCTTCGATCATCTCACGGTGGAGGAGCCGGCAGCATGAAGTCCGACGAATTGATCCGCATGGCCAACCAGATCGCGGACTTTTTCGAACCCTACGGACATGACGATGCCGTGGTCCGGATCGCTCAGCATATCAGGGAGTTCTGGGACCCGCGCATGCGGACCGGGATGGCAGAAGCCCTCAGGAAAAATGCGGATGGATTGACCGAACTGGCGCGGGAGGGTGTAGAAATGGCTATCGCCAGCTAGTCCTCTCGCACGGTTTCCGTTTCATGGACATTCGCCAGCTCCGCTATCTCATCGCGCTCGCCCAGGAAGAGCATTTCACCCGCGCGGCGGAGATCTGCAACGTCACCCAGCCCACGCTGTCGGGCCGGATCCGCCAGCTCGAACAGGAGCTCGGCGTTTCCATCGTCAAGCGCGGGCAGCGCTATCACGGTCTTACAGACGAAGGACAGCGCGTTCTGCGCTGGGCGAAGCGCATCGTCGAGGATTGCGAGAGCATGCGTGGCGAGCTGGAAGCGCTGACCGGAGATCTGCGGGGGGCCATTACACTTGGCGTCATTCCGTCGGCACTCCCGATGACCCCGGATTTGACGGGGCCCCTCCGTGCGCTCTATCCACAGGTTGGCTTCAGCATCCTCTCGAAGACCTCCAACGAGATCATTCGCCAGCTTGAGGATTACTCGATCGACGCCGGGATCACCTATCTCGACAACGAGCCGCTGGAAGGCTGCCGGACCTGGCCGCTCTACCGCGAATCCTATCGGCTGATCGTCGGCGCGGATCACCCTCTGGTCGGCCGGGAATCGGTGACCTGGGCCGAGGCCGCGGAACTGCCTCTCTGCCTGCTCACCCCGGACATGCAGAATCGGCGCATCGTCGACGCCGCTTTCCGGAAGGCGTCCTGTGTCGCGGTGCCGGAGATCGAGAGCAATTCGATCATCAGTCTGGTCGCCCATGTCCAGTCGGGAGCACTTGCGGCCGTCCTGCCTGAAAACGTTCTGCGTACCGCGGGGGGCGAAGGCCGCCTGCATGCCATTCCGATTGCGGATCCGGCGGTCGAGTACACGGTCGGCCTGGCGGTGTTGGACCGTGACCCGCTGCCGATCCTCGCCGCCTCGCTCGTGGCGATCGCCGAAAGTTTCGGCGGCTGAAGTCAGGCGGTCAGTTTCGCCGTCAGCTTGCCGAGCATGGTCAGGCACTGGTCGAGCTGATCTAGGGCGATGAACTCATCGGGTTTGTGAGCCTGTTCGATCGAGCCGGGACCGCAGACCACCGTGGAAATGCCGAGCCTCTGGAAGAGACCCGCCTCGGTCCCGAAGGCGACAAGGTCGGCCCCGTTCGCGCCTGTCAGCTCGGCGACGATGCGCAGCGCCTCGCTTTCCGGAACCGGCTCCAGTCCGTCGACCTCTCCGATCACCTCCGTGACGATATCGGCGTCAGCATAGATTTTGCGCATGGCGGGCAGCAGGTCGTCCTGCACATAGGCAGCGATCTCGCCTTTCACGAAGTCCATATCGGCCTTCACCACGGGCCGCATCTCCCAATCGAGCGTCGCGAGGCCGGGGATCACGTTATGGGCGACGCCGCCGGAGAGCCGGCCGATCTGCAAGGTGCTCCAGGGCGGGTCGAAGCGCGAGCCGTCCGGCACCCGCTTTTTCAGCGCCTCGCGCAATTCCATCAGCCGTGTGACGTACCGCACGGCATATTCCACTGCATTGACGCCGAGATCGGGCTGCGAGCCGTGTCCCTCCATGCCGGTGAAGGTGACGGTGTATTCGCAACAGCCCTTGTGGCCCTCGATGATCCGCATTTCCGTCGGCTCTCCGATGATGCAGACGGCAGGTTTGAAAGGCAGCAGGGCGAGGTCGTGCATCAGGGACTGCGCGCCGAGGCAGCCGACCTCCTCGTCATAGGTGAAGGCGAAATGCACCGGGCGCTTCAGACCGGCCTGCGCATAATGCGGCGCCATGGCGAGCGCGGCGGCGATGAAGCCCTTCATGTCGCAGGTGCCGCGCCCGTAGGCCTTGTCGTCCGCGAGCCGCATCTCGAAAGGGTCGCTCGACCAGTCCTGATCTTCGACCGGCACCACGTCACTGTGGCCCGAAAGCACGATCCCGCCGTCTGTCTCCGGCCCGATGGTCGCGAAGAGATTGGCCTTGGCGCCGCTCTCGTCGCGGTAGACCTTCACCTCGGCGCCGAGATCGCCGAGCCGGTTCGCCGCGTAGTCGATCAGCGCCAGATTGCTGTCGGCCGAGACCGTGGCGAAGCCGATCAGGTCCTTCAGGATAGGGAGAGTTTCTTCGCGGCTCGCCTGCATGGCCGACTAAGTGTCCTCCTTGATGAAGAGCTTGCGCGGCACGTCGGCGAGGCATTCGGCCGGGCCGTCCTCGGTGATGCGGATGGTCTCCGTGATCTCCAGACCCCAATCGTCCATCCAGAGCGCGGGCATGAAATGGAACGTCATGTCGGGCACGAGGACCGAGGTGTCGCTCGGGCGGATCGACATGGTTCGCTCGCCCCAGTCCGGCGGATAGGAGAGGCCGATCGGGTAGCCGCAGCGCCCCTCGCGCTTGACGCCGTGTTTCTCGAGCACGGCGTAGAAAGCGCGGGCGATGTCGCCCGCCGTGTTGCCGGCGCGTGCCGCCTCGATTCCGTCGGCGATGCCCTCCAGCACGACTTCCTCTGCCCTGATCATGTCGAGCGGCGGGGTGCCAAGATGGATCGTGCGGCAGAGCGGGGCGTGATAGTGCCGGTAGCAGCCGGCGATCTCGAAGAAGGTGGCCTGTCCCGGCTCGAGCTCCGCATCGTCCCAGGTGAGGTGTGCGGCGCTCGCGTCCTTGCCGGTGGGGAGCAGCGGCACGATGGCCGGGTAATCGCCGCCGAAACTGCCTTCCTCGTCCTCGCCGCCCATCAGGCCGGTACGGTAGATCTCCGCCACCAGCTCGTTCTTGCGCAGGCCCGGGCGCATCAGCTCGTAGATCGCGGAATGCATCTTCTCGACGATGCGGGACGCGCGGCGCATGTATTTCAGCTCGGTCGTGGATTTCACGCCACGCTGCCAGTTCACAAGGCCCGTCGCGTCCTCGATCTCGCCCTCATGGTGCTTGGTCAGCACAGAATGGGCGCGGGCGGAGTAATAGTAATTCTCCATCTCGACGCCGAGCCGGAGCCTGTTCCAGCCCTGCTCGCCCAGGGTCTCGGCGAGGTCTTCCATCGCATGGCTGTCGGCGGCCATCACGTAATCGTCGGAATAGCCGTGAATATTCTCCTCGGCCATGTAGCAGGTTCGCATCGCGCCCTTTGCATCCATCGCCCGGCCCCAGAAGATCGGCTCGCCCGTGGGGCCGACGATGACGCCCTGGTGCACGTAGAAGGACCAACCGTCATAGCCGGTCAGCCAGGCCATGTTCGACGGGTCGGAGACGAACAGCACCTCGATCCCAGCCTTCTCCATCGCCGTGCGGACCTTGGCGAGACGCTCGGCATATTCATCGCGGGAAAAGGGAAGTTTGACGTCGGGCATCGCGGGAGATCCAGGAAGGGCGTTGCGGTATTCAGGAGCTTGCAGCGATTGAGCATCAACATGGGCTGTTTGACAATCGCCGCGACATGTGGCCGATGCTGAAAAGAAAAAAGCACTATTACTTGTCTCCTTCTGAAGGAAAATTGCCTGTGAGCGGCTGGCGCGGGAACTCTCGAAAGTGACATTGAAAGGCGCGAACATGCGCGATCGGCGTGGCGGTCGGTCCGCGAGGGCCAAGCAATGCTGAAGCTTGATGCCCGCGATTTGAAGATCCTGTCGATCCTGCAGACCGAAGGGCGGATCTCGAAATCCGAGTTGGCGAAACGGGTCAATCTCTCCAATACGCCCTGTTGGGAGCGGCTGCAGCGTCTTGAGGCGGCCGGGATCGTGCGCGGCTACGGCGCCCGCATCGCGCTCGAAGCGCTGGCGGAGCATGTTACGATCTTCGTCACCGCCGAGCTGGAGAACCATCGCAGCGGCGATTTCAGCCGGTTCGAGGATGCCGTATCCGGCGAACCGGAGATCGTCGCCTGCTGGGCGCTCGGCGGCGGGTTGGATTACCTCTTCCAGGTGGTGACCCGCAGCGTTGGGACTTATCAGCTGCTCATCGACCGGCTGCTCACGGGCGACACCGGACTGAAGCGCTACTTCACCTATATCGTGACCAAGGAAGTGAAGAACGGCGGCGTCCCGCTGGAGATCTTCAAGAGCCTTTGACGGCGAAAAACTCTCTGCCGGGCGGCCCGATTTCAGGCAGATCCTCTTCGCCCTTCCGCTCTAACGTGTCGCGAATCCGCGATCCGTTGCGCGAAAGGAAATCATCATGCTCACCAACGATCAGCTCGCCCAGTGGGACAGGGAGAATTTCTTCCATCCCTCGACCCATCTCGCCCAGCATGCCCGCGGTGAAACGCCGACCCGCGTGATTACCGGAGGTTCCGGCGTCTATATCGAGGACCGGGACGGCAAGAAGATGCTCGACGGCTTTGCCGGGCTCTATTGCGTGAATGTGGGCTACGGCCGCTCCGAAATCGCCGACGCCATCGCCGCGCAGGCGAAGGAACTGGCCTATTACCACGCTTATGTCGGGCACGGCACCGAGGCCTCGATCAAGCTCTCGAAGATGGTTTTGGAGCGCGCGCCGGAGAACATGTCGAAGGTCTATTTCGGCCTCGGCGGTTCGGACGCGAACGAGACCAACATCAAGCTGGTCTGGTACTACAACAACGTGCTCGGCCGGCCCGAGAAGAAGAAGATCATCTCGCGCTGGCGCGGCTACCACGGCTCCGGGCTGATGACCGGCTCGCTGACCGGGCTCGAGCTCTTTCACAAGAAGTTCGATCTGCCGCTGGCCCAGGTGATCCATACCGAGGCGCCGTACTATTACCGCCGCCCGGATCTCGCTCAGAGCGAGGAGGACTTCGTCGCATACTGCGTATCCGAACTTGAGGCGCTGATCGAACGCGAGGGCGCGGACACCATCGCCGCCTTCATCGGCGAGCCTGTGCTTGGCACCGGCGGGATCGTCCCGCCGCCGGCCGGTTACTGGAAGGCGATCCAGTCGGTCCTGAAGAAACACGATATCCTGCTGATCGCCGACGAGGTGGTCACCGGTTTCGGCCGCCTCGGCTCCATGATGGGCACGACCCACTACGGTATCGAGGCCGACATCATCACCATCGCCAAGGGGCTGACCTCGGCCTATGCGCCGCTTTCCGGCTCCATCGTTTCGGACGGGGTCTGGAAGGTGCTGGAACAGGGCACGGACGAGCTCGGACCGATCGGCCACGGCTGGACCTACTCCGCGCACCCGATCGGGGCCGCCGCCGGGGTCGCGAACCTGGAACTGATCGACACGCTGGGCCTGGTCGGCAACGCGAAGGAAATCGGCGCCTATTTCAACAAGGCGCTGCAGGACGCGCTCGGCGGCCACGCCAATGTCGGCGACGTGCGGGGAGAGGGGCTGCTGGCCGCGGTCGAATTCGTCGCGGATAAGGACGGCCGTACGTTCTTCGATCCGGCGAAAAAGGTCGGCCCGTCCATCGCCACCGCGCTGCTCGGAGAGGGCGTGATCGCTAGGGCGATGCCGCAGGGAGACATTCTCGGTTTCGCTCCGCCGCTTTGTCTGACCCGCGAGGAAGCGGATGCCATCGTCGGCGCCACGGTGAAAGCAGTCGAGAGCGTACTCGGCGCCTAGTTCATGTCACGGATGCGGGCGGCGGGTGCGATGCCGCCGCCCGGTCCAATGTCCTCAGGCGGCGCTTGCCGCTATTGCGACGCTCATCTCCGGCCAGCGCTGGTGCCAGTCGGTGGCCTTCTCGTAGGTCTGACCCGCTTGGAACACCGTCGCCTCGTCGAAATACTTGCCGACGATCTGCATCGAGAGCGGCAGGCCGGACTGGCTGAACCCGACCGGGATCGACATGGCCGGATTGCCGGTCACGTTGAAGGGCAGGGTCTGCATCGGCCAGTTGATCGGGAAGCTTTGCTGCGGCGCGTCGATCAGTGGCGCGGGCGTGAGGGAACTTGCCGCGATCAGCACGTCGTAGCGCGAGAAGAGTCCTGCATTGATCTCCTCGCAGAGTTCGCGCCGCTGGCGCTGGGCTTGCATCAGGTCGGCCGCCGTCAGGTAGCTGCCGAGAACGATCCGCTCCATGGTCAGGCGCCCGTAATCGAGCGGCCTTGATTGCAGGTCCCGCTCATGGATCGCGAAGGCCTCGGCCAGCAGGATCACGCGGCCGCAATTGTTGTAGTCGGCATAGGGCGAGACCGCGGCCACTTCCTCGACCTCGGCGCCGAGCCCCCGGAAGACGCCCATCGCGGCATCGATGGCGGCGACGGCTTCGTCGGAAATGCCCTCGGCGTCCCGGTAAAAAGAGCTGAGCACACCGATCTTCATGCCTTTCACTCCGGCTTCGAGCCCGGAGCTGAAGTCCGGCACCGGCACATCGGCCGAAGCCGGGTCGAGCGGATCGTATCCGGCGATGCATTGCATGGTGATGGCCGCATCCTCGACGCTCTTGGAGAGCGGGCCGCAATGGTCGAGCGTGTATGAGAGCGGGAAGACGCCGCGACGGCTGACGCGTCCGTAGGTCGGCTTGATCCCGATCGTGCCGCAATAGGCGGCAGGGCCGCGGATCGAGCCGCCGGTGTCAGAGCCCATCGCGGTGCGCAGCAGGCCTGCCGCGACCGCGGCGCCGGAGCCGCTTGAGGAACCGCCCGGTCCGTGCGCCGGGTTCCAGGGGTTGCGCGCCGGCGGGAAAGGCAGATCGAAGGACGGGCCGCCGAACGCGAATTCGTGCGTGGCCAGTTTGCCGATCAGCACGCCGCCCGCGTCTTTCAGCTTTGTCGCGCACACGCTGTCCGAAGCTGGGACGTCGTCGAGGCGCAGCTTGGAATGGCAGGTGGTCCTGATCCCGGCAGTGTCATAGATGTCCTTCAGGCCGTATGGGACCCCATGCATCGGACCGCGATCCGTGCCTTCCTTTAGTTCCCTGTCGGCGCGGGCCGCGTCTTCCAGCGCCCGTTCGGACGTCACGGTGATGAAACTGTCGATCTGGCCGTCTAGGGCGGCAACCCGGTCCAGGGTCTCCTCTGTCAGGGCGACGGAGGTTAGGGAGCCGTCCCGAAGCGCCTTGCCGAGTTCCGCGATCGATTTGCTGTCTGCAACGCCACCCATGGTCAGCCCTCCCGACCAATGGTGCCGGCGACGAAGATACCCGCTGGCTCGGAGGCTGCCGTCCGCGGCCGCCGAAGTCCGTCCGCCATCGCGCGTAAGCCCTTGTAGCCTTCAAAGATCGCCTGTTCGCGGTCTGCCGGAAGGGTGAGGCCGAGTGTTTCTGTGATTTTCTGGAACGCGATGCGCGCTCCCTTATCGTCCTGGATGTCAGACATGGCTGCGCTCCCGCTGGTCCCGGTTTCGGGAAAAGTCAGCGCTTCTTGGGCGCCGTTTGTCTCAGAAGGGCAAATTGTATCCAAAAATATGACTGGTGACGCAATAAATTTGTGCATTGCACAAATATTGATCGTTTTTATGTTCCGGCGTTTTTAGAAAAGTTGAATTATTTCAGATAAATAGGATGGCAATCTTTGTGGGGCAGGGTTTTTGCGCTGTGTCAGATTGTGGCGAATTGATTAAGGATTGTGCATGCAGGTTTCCGGAAATGGGGCGCCGCATGGGTGTCTTCGGCGGTTCCTGTGGCCGTGAATTAGTGGAGCGGGCTTTCTGAAATAGGATTTTAAGTCAGGGAATTCATGAAGATTCAATCTATTGCATGAATTTGCTTTGGGTGCACTTCAGCTTTGGATCGATAGATTGGATACAATTATCTTGCCATGGCATGGCATTTGCTGTGCGGTAGTCGAATGCAGGGCGATGTGGTCGCAATGCAGCATCGTCGTTTTCCGTCCTGGAGAACGCCGGTAGCGGGGATCACACGGGGCGCCTTGCTGACAACAAGGAGGCTTCTCAATGAAAACACTCAAAAGGCTCGCCGCAGCCGTTTCGGTCACCGCCGGTCTGGCGATGGCCGGCCAGGCGGCGAACGCGGAATCCGTTCTCCGCGTGGCGATGACCGCCGGGGATATTCCGATCGTCATCGGCCAGCCCGATCAGGGCTTCGAGGGCTATCGTTTCGTCGGCTACAATCTGTATGACACGCTGACCCTCTGGGATCTCTCCCAGGGCGAAACCGCGGCGGATATCAAGCCGGGTCTGGCGACGTCCTGGAAGATCGATCCGAACGACAACAAGCGTTGGCTCATCACGCTCCGCGAAGGCGTGAAATGGCATGACGGTTGCGATTTCGTTCCCGAGGACGTGGTCTGGAACTTCGAGCGTATCTCCAAGGAAGATGCGCCGCAGTTCAACGTGAAACAGTTCGGCATGATCCGGAACCGGACCGGCAATATCGACAAGGTCGAGGTGCTGGGCGATCACGACATCGCCATCGTCACCAAGACGCCGGACGCGCTTTTCCCCTATCAGCTCAGCTATTGGTACATGATCAGCAAGTGCCGCCTGACCGAGCTGAACAACGATTACGAGGCCTATGCCAACGCGCCGTCCGGCACCGGCCCGTACAAGTTCGACAAGATCGTGCCGCAGGAGCGTCTCGAGCTGGTGAAGAACGAGGGTTATTGGGACAAAGGCCGGGTGCCGAAGCATGACCGGCTGGTATTGATCCCGATGCCGGAAGCGACCACCCGCGCCGCGGCCCTGCTCTCGGGCGAAGTCGATTTCATCGAGGCACCGTCGCCGGATACGATTCCGCGGCTGGAATCCGCCGGCATGCAGATCGTGACCCGGGCCTATCCGCACAATTGGTCCTATCAGCTGAACTTCGTGGACGGGAACTTCAAGCACAAGGAAGTCCGCCAGGCCGCGAACTATGCGCTGAACCGTCCGGAAGTGAAGGCGCTGCTGAACGGCTACATGGTCGAGGGCTACACCAACGTGCCCCCGTCGACCCCGTATCACGGCACGCCGTCGGTGAAGTACGAGTACAATCCGGAAAAGGCGACCGAGCTGCTGAAGAGCGTCGATTGCTATCCCTGCAAGATCACGCTCGCTATCTCCACCTCCGGCTCCGGCCAGATGCAGCCGCTGCCGATGAACGAACTGGTGAAAAGCCAGCTCGACGCGGCCGGTTTCGAGACCGAGCTGAAGGTGATGGATTGGAACGCGCTGCTTGATGTCGGGCGTCCGGGCCGGGAAAAGAACCCGGACATCGACGGCATCAATATCAGCCGCGCTCTGCAGGATCCGTTCAGCGCCCTGATCCGTCACGTCTATACCAAGCAGCACGCGCCGAAAGGCTCGAACTGGGGTCACTATTCCAACCCCGAGGTCGATGCTCTGATCGACGAGATCTATCTTGCCTTCGATCCGGCGGTGCGGCTGGAAAAGCTTACCAAGCTGCATGAGCTGATGGTCGAGGAAGCCACGCTTTTGTGGGTCGCGCATGACGTGAACCCGCGTGCGCTCGCTCCGAACGTCAAAGGCTTCGTGCAGGCGCAGAGCTGGTTCCAGGACCTGACTCCGATCGTCGTCGAATAACCGGATAACCCACCGCTCCGGGCCCGCTTTCCGCTTGTCGGTTGCGGGCCCGGAGTACCCGGAAATGAACCGGTGGGGGCGCCAGGCGCCTGAACCCGGCATCCGACAGGAGAGATGCGACCGTGACCGCCTACATCATCCGCCGCCTCATGTATGCGATTCCCATCGCGTTCGGCGTCAGCATCGTATGCTTCGCGCTGGTCTATATCGCCCCCGGCGATCCGCTGCAGACGATCCTTCCAGAGGATGCAAGCGAAGAGACCATCATGATGGTCAAGAAGGCCTACGGCTTCGACAAGCCGATCCCGGTGCAGTACGCGATCTGGCTCGGCAAGGTTCTGACCGGCGATTTCGGCATCTCCATCGCCACCGGACGGCCTGTCACGGACGAGATCTTCAAGGCACTTGGAAACACCATCCTGCTCGCCGCCGGCGCGGTCCTGGTCGCCTTCACGCTTGCCTTCAGCATCGGCACCATCGCCGGCTACCGGGTCGGCTCTTTCATAGACCGCGCGGTGACCGGCATCGCGGTGATCGGCGTCAGCGTGCCGAACTACTGGCTCGGCATCGTCCTCGTCATCGTCTTCGCCGTCGAACTGAACGTGCTCCCGGCGACGGGCATGGGGCCCCGCGGCTCCGACAGTTTCAATATCTTCGAGTGGAGCAACTTCCGGCATATGATCATGCCGATCGTCACGCTCTCTCTCATTCCGATCGGGATCATCGCCCGGACAACGCGTTCCGCGGTCGCGGAAGTCCTCAACCAGGATTTTGTCGAGACGCTCCGGGCCAAGGGCCTGATGGAAACCGAGATCCTGCTGCACGTGATCAAAAACTCGCTGCCGCAGGTGCTCGCCGTCATGGGGCTGCAGTTCGGCTATCTGATGGGCGGATCGATCCTTGTGGAGACGATCTTCACCTGGCCGGGCTCCGGTTTCCTCCTGAACAAGGCGATTCTGACCCGCGACCTGCCGGTCCTGCAGGGCACGATCCTCGTGCTCGCGATCATCTTCGTCGCCACCAACCTCGTGATCGACCTGCTGCAGACGGCGGTCGATCCGCGGCTGAAGCGCAGTTGAGGGGAGAGCTGACATGACCGATATCACGGCGAACAGCATCCAGCCTGAGGCGACCGAGGTCGCCCCGGCCCTCAAGGTGCGGAGCTACTGGCAGACCGTCGGCTACCGGCTGCGCTACGACTACATGACGCTGTTCTTCGGCACGGTGGTGCTCCTGATCATCCTGTCGGCCATTTTC
Source organism: Nisaea acidiphila (assembly GCF_024662015.1). Classification (NCBI taxonomy): domain Bacteria; kingdom Pseudomonadati; phylum Pseudomonadota; class Alphaproteobacteria; order Rhodospirillales; family Thalassobaculaceae; genus Nisaea; species Nisaea acidiphila. The sequence goes on from NZ_CP102480.1 coordinate 3,517,910, forward strand.
GCGCCTCTGATCGCGCCGATGGACCCCTACCAGAGCAGCATGCTGAGTCGCTTGAAGCCAATCGGCTACAAGGATTTCCTTCTCGGCACCGATGAACTCGGGCGGGATATCCTTTCCCGTCTGCTCTATGGCGGCCGGATCTCGCTTGCCATGGGAATTCTTCCGGTGGTCATCGCCACGCTCGTCGGAGGCTCTCTCGGAGTCATCGCCGGCTTTGTCGGCGGGCGCACGAACATGGCGATCATGCGGACGATGGACGTGTTCTACGCCTTTCCGTCCATCCTGCTGGCCGTGGCGATATCCGGAGCGCTGGGCGGCGGCATCTTCAACGGCATGATGTCGCTCACCCTGGTCTTCATCCCGCCGCTTTGCCGTGTGGCGGAGACAGCGACATCGCAGGTGCGCAATCTCGATTTCGTCGAGGCGGCGCGGGCGACCGGGGCCGGTACATTCAGCATCATCCGGGTACATATCCTCGGCAACGTGCTGGGGCCGATCCTGATCTACTCCTCGAGCCTTGTCAGTGTCTCGATCCTGCTCGCCTCCGGCCTTTCTTTCCTCGGTCTCGGAGTCACACCGCCGGAGCCGGATTGGGGGTTGATGCTGAATACATTGCGGCAGGCGATCTACATCCAGCCCCTGGTTTGTGCGTTGCCCGGGGTCGCGATCCTGATCACCTCGATCTGTTTCAACCTGGTCAGCGACGGTCTTCGCTCGGCCATGGACGTCCGGATGTAAGGAGCCGACCCATGAGCATGACAGAGACAAAGCCGGCCCTTTCCGAGGTCGACAAGCGGGATGCACGGGATCGGGGCGGCGATGCGCAGCCGATGTTGATTGCACGGGGTCTGAAGAAGCATTTTCCGATAACCGGAGGTGTTCTCAACCGCGCCGTCGGCCATGTCCGCGCGGTGGACGGGGTGAATTTCACGGTGATGAAAGGCGAGACCCTAGGCGTGGTCGGCGAGTCCGGCTGCGGCAAGTCCACGCTTGCCCGCCTGCTGATGCACTTGATTGTTCCGGACTCGGGCGAGTTGATCTTCGACGGCGACGAGGTCGGCGCGAAGGACGGGCTCGAGATCCGCGACATGCGGCGCCTGATGCAGATGGTATTCCAGGATTCCTACTCGTCCCTGAATCCCCGGATGCCGGTGGAGGATTCCATCGCCTATGGCAAGACCGTGCACGGTGCGAGCAAGGCCGAGGCCAAGGAGGCGGCGCGGGAACTGATGGCGAAGGTCGGGCTCGATCCGAACCTCTTCGGCCCGCGCTATCCGCACGAGCTTTCGGGCGGGCAAAAGCAGCGGATCAACATCGCACGCGCCCTGGTGCTGGAGCCGCGGGTCGTCATCCTCGACGAAGCGGTATCCGCCCTCGACAAATCCGTTGAGGCGCAGGTCCTGAACCTGCTGCGCTATCTGAAGGATGTCTTCAACCTCACCTACGTCTTCATCTCGCACGATCTGAACGTTGTGCAATATGTGAGCGACCGGGTGCTGGTCATGTATCTCGGCGAGGTGGTCGAGATCGGCCCGGTGGACGAGATCTACGAAAGCCCGAAACATCCCTATACGGCGGCCCTTCTGGCCTCGCGCCTTTCCATGGACCCCGACGACAGGGTCGAGGAACCGCCGCTGGTAGGCGACCCGCCGAACCCGATCAATCCACCCTCCGGCTGTCGCTTCCGGACCCGCTGCGAGTTCGCGGAGAAGATCTGCGAGGTTGAGTCCCCGGTGCTTCCCGATACCGAGGGGCGGGCGGCGCATGCCTGTGCCTGCCACATGTTCGTGCCGAAATCCGGGCACTCGAAAGCGGCGAGCCTCGAGATGCCGGCCCCGAAGAAAGCTGCACGGAGTGCCTCATGAGCGCGGAAAAGAAAACGCCCCTGGTCTCCATCGAGGATCTGAACGTCAAGTTCGTCAGCCGCGAGGCGACGGTGAATGCGGTGAACGACGTGAACCTGACCCTGAACCATGGCGAGGTGCTTTGCATCATCGGCGAATCCGGTTCGGGCAAGAGCGTGAGCATGAAGGCGCTGATGCGCCTGTTGCCGGAACGGCGCTCGAAGATCGCCGGTAAGCTCTCGGTGGACGGCCAGGACGTGCTCGCCCTCAAGGGCAAGGAGCTTTCAAAGTTCCGTGGCGGCGAGGCGGCGATGATCTTTCAGGAGCCGATGACGGCGCTCGACCCGGTCTTCACGATCGGCCACCAGATCGCCGAAACGGTGCGCCGGCATGAGGGCTGTTCCTTCGAACAAGGCCTTGCGCGGGCGCTGGAGCTGCTCGAACTGGTGAAAGTTCCGTCGGCCGAGCGCCGCCTGAAGGCCTTTCCGCACGAGCTCTCCGGCGGTCTCCGCCAGCGCGCCATGATCGCTCTCGCGCTTTCCTGTCGGCCGAAGCTTTTGCTCGCGGACGAGCCGACCACGGCGCTGGACGCGACGGTGCAGATCCAGGTGCTGATCCTGATGCGCAAGCTGCAGCAGGAGCTCGGCATGGGCATGATCTTCGTGACTCACGATCTCGGAGTTGCGGCCGAGATCGCCGACCGAGTAGCGGTGATGTATGCCGGCCGCATCGTCGAAACCGGTACGGTGCAGGAAGTCCTGACCGATCCGAAACATCCCTACACCAAGGGCATGCTCTCCTCGACCGTGCACGGGAACATGCGCGGTAAGGATATCGAGGCCATTCCGGGCAGCCCGCCGGACCTGCGCGCACTGCCGACGGGCTGCAGTTTCGCGCCCCGCTGCCCTAAGGCTGACGAGACCTGCCGGGCGCAGCTTCCGCCCGAGGTCACGCTTGGACCGGGGCGGGTCGCGCGCTGCCTGAAGCTGGACGACGCGCCGCCCGCGGCGAGGCCGGAGCGGGAGTCCGTACTGGCCTGACAATCAAACCAAAAGGGAGAGTGAAGATGCATGAGATCGCCATACCGCAACGCGTCGTGGACTCCGTTGTCGCTCGCCGCGGCACGGCCCATCCCTTTGCCGATCTCGATCCGTCCAAGACCGCTCTGATCGTCGTCGATCTGCAGAACGGCTTCATGATGGACGGTGTCGCTCACGCGCTCTGCACCATGGCGCGGGAAATCGTGCCGAACGTGAACAAGCTCGCCTCCGCAGTGCGGGCGACCGGCGGTCAGGTGTTCTGGATCCAGAACACCCATGACGAATCCTGCCTGGAGAGCTGGTCAAACTTGCATGCTATGACTCTGCCCGAGAAGACGGCGAAACGTGTCGAGTCGATGAGCGAGGGGACGGTCGGACACGATCTTTGGGCCGACCTCGACGTCAAACTGAACGATACCAAGGTATTCAAATACCGCTACTCCGCCTTCCTTCCCGGTTATTCCGATCTGCCGGACATCCTGCGCGCGCGGGGGCTCGACACGGTTCTGATCACCGGGACTGTTACGAATGTGTGCTGCGAGTCCTCTGCGCGCGATGCGATGATGATGAACTTCAAGACCATCATGGTGACGGACGGCAACGCCGCGAACACCGACGAGGAGCACAACAGCTCCCTCGTCAATTTCTACCTCACCTTCGGTGATATCATGAGCACCGAGGAGGTGATCGACTGCCTCAACAAGAACGCTGCGGGCGCCCGTTCCGCCGCGGAGTAATTCCTTTAGTACCAACCTGATAGGTAAAAGATGAGCAAGCCCAAGGTCGCGGTCATCGGCACCGGCGGAACCATTGCGTCGATCGGCAAGACCCCGCTCGACATCCTCGACTACGGCGCCAACAAGAAGATGGTCGGCATCGAGGAGATCCTCGCCATGTTCCCGATCGTGCACGAGGTCGCGGACGTTGTTCCCGTGCCATACCAGGCGATCCCGAGCCCGTCCGTCGGCTTCAAGGAATGGCGCGACCTGGTGCTGAAGATCGACGAGCTGGCCAAGGATCCGGATCTCGACGGTATCGTCGTCACCCACGGCACGGCCTCTCTCGAGGAGACCGCCTACGCGCTGCACCTGACCGTGAAGGCGGATATTCCGGTCGTCGTGGTCGGCTCCCAGCGGCCGTCGAGCGCGCTCTCGACCGATGCCGGCTTCAACCTTGTGAACGGCATCCGCACGGCAGGCTCTCCGGAGGCGCAGGGCATGGGCGTGATGACCCTGCTGAACGACGAAATCCAGTGCGCCCGCGAGGTCACCAAGACATCGACCTACCGCATGCAGACCTTCCGCACGCCCGATTTCGGCTGTCTCGGTCATGCGGACGGAGACGCGGTAGTGTTCTACCGCAAGCCGCTGCGTAAACACGCGCCGGATACCGAGTTCGATATCCGCAAGATCGATGGCATGCCGCGAGTCGACATCGCCTATGCCTATACCGGATCCGACGGTACCGCCTGCCGCGCCTTTTTGGAGGCAGGAGCCGAGGGGATCGTCTCCGCCGGTTTCGCACCCGGCTTTTGCGGCCCGGGCGACGAGGCCATCCTGCGCGAGGCGGTAGAGAAGGGCGTCGTGGTCGTGCAATCGACCCGGGCCGGCAGCGGGCGGACCTTCATGAGCACGAAGATCAAGGAATGCGGCTTCCTGATCGCGGACAACCTCAATCCGCAGAAGGCCCGCATCCTGCTCTCCCTCGCCCTCACCGTGACCAAGGACCCGGCCGAGATCGCGAGGATCTTCCAAACCTACTGACGGGGCGGGCGATGTCTTCGGATCCCGCACCGGCCTTGCCCGCGCGTGTCGTCGATCCGGACGCGCGCACGGGCATTCTGCTGACCATCCTCGGATTGATCCTGTTCTCGGTTCTGAACGGGGTGGTGAAGGCGCAGACCGAGATTTTTCCGGTCGTGCAGATCATGTTCTTCCGCAACGCTTTCGCGCTGCTGCCGCTGGCCCTCTTCATCGGCTTGACGGCCGGCTGGAAATCCGTCCGGACTGAACGTCCCGCCCTGCATCTGCTGCATGCCTTTCTGGTCAGCGGCGCGATCGGCTTCATCTTCCTCGGTTACAATGCCCTGCCTCTGGCGGACGCAACGGCGATCAATTTCGCGGCGCCCTTGGTGGTGTGCGTGCTCTCCGTGCCGCTGCTGAAGGAACCGGTCGGGCCGCTCAAATGGTTCGCGGTGCTGATTGGCTTCGCCGGCGTGATGATCATGGTGCGGCCGGGCGGGGATGTGATCCGCGAGGGGGCGATCTACAGCTTCTCCGGCACGGTAATGAGCGCCGGCGGGCTGTTGCTGGCGCGCCATCTCAGCCGGTTCGACGCGACGACGACGATCGTCTTTCTCTTCATGGCGCTCTCCTCGGCCATGATGCTGCCGCTGCTCTTCTTCTTCTGGGTGACGCCGACGCCGCTGCAGCTCGCCGGGCTGGTTGCCATGGGGATCGCGTCCGGAGTTGCGCAATACATGACCACGCGGGCTCTGTTCCACGCGTCTGCCGCGACGATCGCGCCGCTCGGCTACACGAAGATGATCTGGGCCCTGCTGATCGGCTATTTCGCCTTCGGCGATTGGCCGGCGCCGGTGGTGCTTGCCGGCGCCGGCCTGGTGCTGCTCAGTACCTGGGTGGTTTATCGCAGGGAAACCGTTTCCTCCCAACGCAGACCCGCCGCAGAGTGATCACTCCGCGGCGAGAGCCCCGTCCGCGCTCAGCGGGGGACGCCGACTGCGCCAGTCGCTTGCCCGCTCGTAGGCGGCGCCGACGCGAAACACCATGGCTTCGTCGAAGGGTTTGCCGACCACCTGGAGCGAGATTGGCAAGCCGTCTGAGGTGAAGCCGCAGCAGACGGACATGGCCGGGCTGCCGGTCACGTTGAACGGCACGGTCATGTAACCCGAGAGCGCCAGCGGATCGTTCGGCTGGGCATCGAAACGACCGGCCGGAAGCGAGGTCGCGGGCGCGATCACGGCATCGTACCTGCCGAACATCTCGGCATTGAACTGCATGGTCATCTCGCGGCGCATGCGCAGGGCCTCGACATAGTCGGACCCGCGCACGAAGGCACCGGCCATCAGCCGTTCGCGTGTCGGCCTGCCGTAGAGCTCCGGGCGTTCCTGCAGGTCCTTCTCGTGGATCGCGTAGCATTCCGAGAGGATGATCATCCGGCCGCAGGCATGAAAGATCTCGTGCGATGGCAGGGTGACCTCTTCGACCGTCGCGCCGTCGGCGCGAAGCGTGTCCAGCGCCTCCCTGAGTGCCGCGCGGATCTCCGGATGGGTATGCTCGTCCTCGTCGAGCCAGTTTGCGACATAACCGATATTAAGGCCCTTCACGCCATCCTTGAGGCCCGCGCTGTAGTCGGAGACCGGAACGTCGGCAGAGGCGGGGTCGAGGGGATCGAACCCGGCCATTGCCTGCAGCGAGATCGCGGAATCCTCGACGTTCCAGCTGAGCGGGCCGCAATGGTCCATGGTGAAGGAGAGCGGGAAGACGCCACGCCGGCTGACCCGCCCGTAGGTCGGCTTGATGCCGACCGTGCCGCAATAGGCCGCCGGACCGCGGATCGAGCCACCTGTGTCGGAGCCGAGTGCCATCCGGGCCATTCCCGCGGCGACGGCGGCGCCGGAGCCGGAGGAGGAACCGCCCGGCACATGCTCGATATTCCAGGGATTTCGAGCCGGCGGGAAAAGCGTCTCCTCGCTCGGTCCGCCAGTGGCGAATTCGATGGTGGCGCATTTGCCGAGCAGCACGGCGCCGCCGTCGAGCAGTTTCTGTACCGAATGGGCGTTGCTCTCGGGAACCACGTCCGGCCGCAGTTTCGACTGGCAGGAGGTCAGGATGCCCGCGGTGTCGTAGATATCCTTGGCGCCGAACGGAATACCGTGCATCGGGCCGAGGTCGGTGCCGGCCATCAGCTCTTCCTCGGCCTTCTGCGCGCGTTCCAGCGCTAGCTCGGCTGTGACCGTATTGAAGGCCCTGACGGTTCCGTTGAGCTCGGAAATGCGGTCCAGCGCATCCTTCGTTGCCTCCACCGGCGAGAGGGAGCGGTCGCGGTAGGCCTTTCCGAGCTCTGCGATGGAGAGTTCCTTGATGTCTGACATGGCGGGGCTCCTACCGGCTCTCGATCACGCGCGTGATCGTCTCGAGGAAGTAGGCGTTCGAGGGCTCCAGCGTTGCCGGGCGCGGCCGGTTACGGACCATCTCCGACCATTCCAGAACATTCCTGTAAGTGTTGAGCATGGTGTCTTCGCGATCCGCCGGGATCTTCAGTCCGGCGCGCGTGATCACGGCGTCGTATTGCTGCTTTATCGCTGCATCGTCCATCGGTGAAGCCTCGTTCTGCCTTGTTTCTTTCGAAAAAGGCTATCAAAGCTTCAAATTGGATACAATCTGAGGGCTGTGTCTATTTTGGATGCAAATGGCTGGCGAGTCGGAACGAAACGGGTCCTCGCGAAGCGCTAGGCCTTGCGCTCCGCAGCCCGTTTTTCGGCCCGGACGGTGTAGAGCGAGGTCGCGATGATCAGTCCCGCGCCGGCTGCCGTCGCGATGTCCGGTATTTCGCCGAAAATGATGAAGCCTATCAGGGCGGCGAAGACCAGCCGGGTATAGTCCATGGGGGCGACCGCGGAAGCTTCGCCTTCCTTGAAGCCTTGAATGTTGGAGAGCTGACCGAACACGGACAGGACCCCGATCGCGGCCATGACCAGCCATTCGCGCGGGCTTGGGGTGACCCAGTAGGCGATCGTCGGAGGTATCATGATCAGTCCGACCAGAATGGCCTGGTAGCTCAGGATCGTCACCGAGCGGTCGAACTGCGAGACCTTGCGGATGATGACCATTACGGCCGCCGCCGAGGCGGCTCCGGCGACGGCGAAGACGGAATAGAGATTGAACCCCTCCGGGCCGGGTTGAACCATCACCAAAACGCCGGCGAACCCGATCAGGACGGCGAACCAGCGCCGGGGGCCTGCGACCTCACTCAACAGAAAGAGGGCGAAGATCGTCACGAACAGGCTTTTGGCGAAGCCAAGCGCCGTCGCTTCCGCAAGCGGCAGGTGAACGACCGCTGTGAATCCGCAGGTCATGGCGATCACCGCGAACAGGACGCGGGCAAGATGGAGCGGTACATGGTTGGTTTTCAGAATGCCCGGAAAGCCGGAAATCAGGATCGGCATGACCGTGCAGGTCATTACGATTTGCCGGAAGAGCAGGATCTGTACGACCGGGATTGTATCACCGATAGATTTGATCAGCGCCGTCATGACGGTGAAGAACAGCCCTGCAATCACCACCCAAATCGCGCCGCGAGCATTGCCGGGCAGGGCCCGGAACGGGGCCGAAACCGGTTTCAGTATGGTGTCGAGAATTCCGGATAACCGGTTGAAGACAGATCGTGTCGACGCTAAAAGCCCCGTTGCCGGGGCGGAGGGTTTCTCTGGTTCGCTGACCACTTGAATGGGTCCTTGCTGGCGCGTGCCGGGTCTCGAGGATGCGGAGACAAGAATAGTTCGCCGGGCGCGGCGTGTGAAATTGGATTCAATCTTCGCAGAAATGTCCTCTAGCTGTCTACCTCCGGAGGCCGTGCTGTGATATAGTCTCGCGCGCGAACCGAAATTTCGGCGCGATGGGAGAAATGCGAAACACCGTCTGCGCAAGCGGCGGCCGGGAAGTGCGGTTAAGCAAGAGTGCATTAAACGAAAAGGCATTGGCGCCATCGGCCCGTGCCGAATGCGACTAGGGTGAATGAATGTCAACTCGCGGTCAGTCGGTCGTGCGCTCCCTGCGGGACAGGGTGCTGGACGGTCAGTACGCGCCGGGCGCGCGTCTCAACGAAATCGAGATATCCAATTCGCTGAACGTATCGCGGACTCCGGTCCGTGCGGCGCTCGCGATCCTCGCGGCCGAGGGGTTGCTCGATTACGTGCCGAACAGCGGCTACGTGGTCCGGAGCTACACGGTGCAGGATATCGAGGGCGTCTATGCCGCGCGGTCGGTGCTGGAGGGTCTCGCCGCCAGAACCGTCGCGGAGAAAGGGCTGTCGGACAGCGCCCGCGGGCTGCTGCACAAGAACCTGTCCGAAACCGAAGCTTTGCTTAATTACTCCGATTGGTCGGACGAGGTGCGCGACGCCTGGGCTCGGCTCAACGAGGAGTTCCACGAGGCGATCTTCGCCGATGCGGGTAACCGGCATCTGAGCGAGTTGATCGGCAAGTCCCGTTCGATCCCTTTGCTCAAGGGGGTCAAGTTTCGCTGGCATGACCTCGAGACACTGGCCACGTCCTTTGCCGATCACGCCGAGTTGTTCGACGCGATCGCCAACGGGCAGGGATCGAGGGCGGAGTATCTCGCGCGGGAGCATGTCTACCAAGCCGGCCGCCGGCTGATCGCGAACTGGCGCAGGGCAGGTGCGGATACGGCGTCTTCTGGGCGCCGTCCGGCCCGAAGGGTATCTCGCGCCGCCTGAGCGTGCAGCTCAAACGCATGAGGCGGGGGGCGCCAAGCCCAATGTCCGTTTTTTAGCCAGAAACACGCGCCATTCTGCAAAATTAATAGGCATGGCGGGATTGCCTCGCAGCCGTTCTCCCGGATTCCGCTGCGCTTGCGGGCATGGCATGCATATTGCTGTTCCATGATCGAATGTTGCGCCGCAGCAAAAACGCTGATCGGGGAGACAAGGCGTGGTGCGCACCGGTGGTGAAATCGAGCTTGTTGGCCTGACCAAACGCTACGGATCCGTCGAGGCCGTGAAGGCGATCGATGTGAGAATCCCGGAGGACAGCTATTGCTGTCTGCTGGGGCCGTCCGGCTGCGGCAAGACCACGACGCTGCGCATGATCGCCGGGCACGAGAGTGTCTCGGAGGGGGATATCCTGATCGGCGGCGCGAACGTCTCCGACCTGATGCCGGCCAAGCGCGGCACGGCGATGATGTTCCAGAGCTATGCCCTGTTTCCTCATCTGAATTGCGCCGAGAATGTCGCCTTCAGTCTGAAGATGCGCGGTATGGGCAAGAGCGAGCGGCGTGAGACCGCGATGGAATATCTGGCGCTGGTCGAGATGGACCAGCACGCCGAGCGCCTTCCCTCGCAGCTATCCGGCGGACAGCAGCAGCGTGTAGCACTGGCCCGCGCGCTGGTGACGAAACCTGATGTCCTGCTGCTCGACGAACCGCTTTCGGCCCTCGACCCGTTCCTGCGCATTCGCATGCGCGAGGAATTGAAGCGTCTGCAGTCCGAACTCGGCATCAGCTTCATCCACGTCACTCACAGCCAGGAAGAGGCGATGGCGCTTGCCGATCTGGTGGTCGTCATGAATGACGGCCGCATCGAGCAGGCGGCGCCTCCGCGCGAAGTTTTCGAGAAACCCGCGAGTGTCTTCGTCGCCCGCTTCATCGGGGGACATAACGTGATGAGCGGAGCGATTGCCGGCGAGGATCCGGCGAGTTCGGTCGCGATCCGGGCCGACAGGGTAAGCCTTTCCCGCGCCGGGGGCGCCATCGGCGACGGCAGTCACAGCGTCGAGGCGAAGATCGCCGCCATTGAATATCTCGGGCTCTGGGCGAAGCTGCGACTCGATGCGCCGGAACTTCAGGATTTCACCGTGTCCCTGCCGGATTCCCAGTTCTTCGCGGAAGGCTTCCGGGTGGGTGAGAGCGTCACCGCGTCATGGCGTTCTACCGATCTGCACCGGCTGAGTGCCGATCGGTAGGACATCAAAAGAGGAGGCTTCAGATGTCGAATACCAAGGACCTGAAAAAAACGAAAACGTCCAAAGGAGCTATCTCGCGTCGTGGCGTGCTGAAGGGAATGGCCGCGGGGGCGGTCGCCGGAGGTACGCTGATCAAGGGAGCGCCCTTCGTGCATGCGTCGGAGCCGATCACGCTTCGCATCGCCGGCACGGGCGTCAATCAGTTCAAGGAACTGGCCGACAAGGCGAAGGAGGATCTGGGCTTCACGATCCAGTACACCTCGCTCACTTCGGACGACGTGGTGAAGCGGGCAGTAACCCAGTCCTCGTCCTTCGACATGCTCGATGCCGAATACTGGATGCTCAAGAAGATCGTGCCCTCGGGCAAGATGAAGGGCATGGATGTTTCGAAGATCAAGTATTACGACCAGATCGTGCCGATCTTTACCAAGGGCGAGCTGCCGGATGGTACCAAGATGTCCCGCCAGGGCATCGCGCCGATCAAGGTGAGCTACCTGAAAGGTGCTGAGTCGAGCGAGTTTGCCGATGACCCCAGCGGCTACATGACGCTGATCCCGACGGTCTACAATGCCGATACGCTCGGCATCCGGCCGGACCTGATCAAGCGCCCGATCAATACCTGGGCCGAACTGCTGAATCCGGAATTCAAGGGCAAGGCCTCGATCCTGAACATTCCCTCTATCGGCATCATGGATGCCGCCATGGTCTGCGAAGCCTCCAAGCTCGTCAGCTACGGCGACAAAGGCAACATGACCAAGGAAGAGATCGACGCCACCATGAAGGTGCTGACCGAGGCCAAGAAAGACGGCCAGTTCCGCGCCTTCTGGAAGGAGTTCAACGAGAGCGTCAACCTGATGGCCTCGGGCGAAGTCGTGATCCAGTCCATGTGGTCGCCGGCGGTCACCAAGGTCCGCTCGATGGGCGTGCCCTGCATCTACCAGCCGCTGAAGGAAGGTTACCGGGCCTGGGCCGGCGGCCTCGGCCTGCCGTCGCATCTCGACGGCAAGAAACTGGATGCGGCCTACGAGTTCATCAACTGGTACATGTCCGGCTGGACCGGCGCCTTCCTGAACCGCCAGGGCTACTACACCGCCGTGCTGGAAACCGCGAAACCCTTCATGTCCGAGGACGAATGGGGCTTCTGGATGGAAGGCAAGCCGGCCAAGTCCGACATCATGAGCCCGACCGGCCAGAAGATCGAACCGGCGGGCGCGACCCGCGATGGCGGCTCCTTCTGGGACCGCATGGGGAACGTGACCGTCTGGAACACGGTGATGGACGAGGACCGTTACATGGTCCGCAAGTGGAACGAGTTCATCGCCGCCTGATGAATCTTATGCCGGAGGCCGGTCTGGCCGGCCTCCGGTTCCTCGAACGAGCCGAACCGGGACAAGCCTGATGGAGCGATTGAGCGCCTGGACCGCCTATCTGCAGGCGTTGCCGCTGACCCTGATCTTTCTGGTTTTTTTCGCGCTACCGATCGCGCTCGTCGTGGTGGTCAGCTTCTTCGATTACCAGACCTACCAGATCCTGATTCCGGATTTCGTGCTGTTTAACTACGAGGACGTCTTCTCCTCCTCGGTCACCTACCAGACCTACCTGATCACCTTTCGCTTCTGCCTGATGGTCTGGGCGATCACGCTCGTCCTCGGCTTCACGATCGCCTACTTCCTTGCTTTCCATGTCCGCACGATCACCATGCAAATCGTGCTCTTCCTGCTCTGCACGATCCCGTTCTGGACCTCGATCGTCATCCGCATGATCGCCTGGATCCCGCTGCTCGGGCGGAACGGCCTGGTGAACAAGGCGCTGCTCGCGATGGGGGTCACCGACGCGCCGGTGGAATGGCTGCTCTACAGCGAGTTCGCCGTGGTGATCGGCTATGTCCACCTCTACACGCTGTTCATGATCGTGCCGATCTTCAACTCGATGATGCGGATCGACCGCTCCCTGCTTGAAGCCGCGACCGATGCTGGCGCGAGCGGCTGGCAGACGGTCTGGAACGTCATCGTACCGCTCTGCAAGCCTGGCATCGCCATCGGCTCCATCTTCGTGGTCGCTATGGTGATGGGGGATTTCGTCACCGTGAACGTGCTCGGCGGAGGCCAGGTTGCCTCTGTCGGCAAAGCGATTGCGGCGGAACTCTCCTATCTCCAGTTCCCGCCTGCCGCCGCAAATTCCATGGTGCTGCTTGGTGTCGTGATCCTGCTGATCATGCTGCTGATGCGTTTCGCCGATGTGCGCAAGGAGCTTTGAGATGGGCGCCCGTTCCCGCAGCTTCTACATCCTCGCGACGATCTTTGGCACCTTCGTCTTCTTCCTCTACGGGCCGATGTTCGCCGTCATCCTGCTCGCCTTCCAGGGGCCGGACGGCGGCCTGACATTCCCGATGAATGGTATCTCGCTGCATTGGTTTGCGGACATCTTCCGGCCGCAGTCGATCGGCGACATCTGGGGGTCCTTCGACCGCTCGATCAAGCTCGGCCTGATGGTGATGCTCGCGACGGTGGTGATCTCCTTTCTTTCGGGGCTCGCCTACCGTAAGCGTTTCCGCGGCAGTTCCGTACTGTTCTACGTCGTCATTGCGAGCCTGATCATGCCGTCCATCGTGGTCAGCCTCGGCATCGGCTCGATGTTCGAGTTGCTCGGGATCGAACGGTCCTGGTGGAGTTCGGCCTTCGGCGCACACCTGACCTGGACGCTGCCGTTCGGCCTGCTGATCATGTTCGCGGTCTTCAACCGGTTCGATCCGGCCTTCGAGGAGGCGGCGCGGGATCTTGGCGCGAGTGGCTGGCAGACCATCCGCCATGTCGTGCTCCCGATTGTGGCTCCAAGCCTGATCGGCGTCGCGCTATTCGGCTTTACCCTCTCCTACGACGAGATCGCGCGGACCTCGCAGTCGGTCGGAGCGCTGAACACGCTGCCGATGGAATTGCAGGCGATGCAGACCAACGTGACGACACCGGTGATTTATGCGCTCGGTGCCTACACCACGGCCCTCTCTCTCGTGGTGATCGGTGCTAGCCTGACCGGCGTCCTGATCTTCCGCTGGCGCCAGAAACGTCACGGATCGGACGCCGACAAGGGAATGGTCTGAGGAATGTCATGAAAATTCTGGTCGTCAATCCGAACACTACAGCCTCGATGACGGACAAGATCCGCGAGACGGCACTCGCCGTCGCCGCGCCGGGGACTGAGATTGTCGCGGTCAACCCGTCCGACGGACCGGTCAGCATCGAAGGGCACTACGACGAGGCCTATTGCGTGCCCGGCTTGCTCTGCGAAGCGAAGAAAGGTGTGGCGGCGGGGGCCGATGCGCTCGTCATCGCCTGTTTCGACGATCCGGGGCTGGAAGCCTGCCGCGAGGTGCTGGAGATTCCGGTCATTGGCATCTGCGAGGCGGCGATGGCCGCGGCCTCCATGGTCGGACATGGTTTCTCCGTCGTGACCACTTTGCCGCGCGCCGTGCCAATCATCGAGGCGTTAGCCTTCAAATACGGCTTCGAGCGGCAGTGCCGGAAAGTGCGCTCGGCCGAAATCCCCGTGCTTGCGCTTGAGGAAGAGGGCGGCGGTGCGGCGGCGAAGGTTCGCGAGGAGGTACTGGCCGCGATCGAGCAGGATCATGCGGAGGCGGTGCTGCTCGGCTGCGCCGGGATGACCGACCTCGCAGATGCACTGACGAAGGAAACCGGGGTGCCCGTGATCGACGGCGTCGCGGCGGCCGTGAAGTTCGCGGAGGCCATGGCCGGGCTCGGGCTCAAGACCTGCAAACGCCGGGCCTACGAGACGCCCCGGGCGAAAAAATACACCGGCGCCTTTGCCTTCGCGGCGCCGGAGGCGGGCGCCTGATGGGCGACAATTACGTCATCAGGCCTATGAGTGCCGCGGATATCGACGACGCGGTGGCTTGGGCGGCGGCGGAAGGCTGGAATCCGGGCGACCGGGATGCGCAATGTTTCGCAAGCGTCGATCCGGCGGGATTCATCGGCGGTTTCCTCGACGGACGGATGATCGCCTCGATCTCCGTGGTGAATTACGACGACGCCTTCTCCTTCCTCGGCTTCTACATCGTGCAGCCGGAGTATCGCGGCAAAGGTTACGGCTACAGGCTTTGGCAGGAAGGCATGGCGCATGCGGGAGGCCGCACTGTCGGGCTCGACGGCGTTGTCGCCGAGCAGGAGAATTACCGGCGTTCGGGCTTTGCTCTCGCCTACCGCAATATCCGTTATGGCGGAACCCCGGTCCTGCCGACGGCCCTGCCCGGACTTGAGATCCGCGCGCTGAAGGCGCCGGACGAAGTGCTGAAGGTATTCGACCGCACGGTCTTCCCCGCGCCGAGAGACATGTTTCTCGAGGCTTGGCTCGGCACGCCGCGCCACGCCGCCTTTGCGGCTTACCGGGATGAGGCGCTTGCCGGCTACGCGGTGGCGCGTCCTTGCGTTGCCGGGGCCAAGATCGGACCGCTCTTCGCGGCGGACGAGGAGGTCGCCGGAGCGCTTGCGACGGCGGCCATCGGTGCGGTCGACGCCGACGAGATCTTCCTGGACGTACCGGAGCCTAACGCGGCGGCGATCTCGCTCGCCGCACGTATGGGACTGGCACCGGTCTTCGAGACCGCGCGGATGTACCGGGGGGCGGCCCCGGTTATCGATCTCGCCCGCATCTACGGGGTCACTTCTTTCGAGTTGGGGTAAGTCATGAAGCTCATCGGCGTCGATGTCGGCGGCACCTTCACCGACCTTGTCTTCACGGACACGGGCAGCGGGTTCGTCTCGATCCATAAGACGCCGACGACGCCGGACGATCCCTCGCGCGGTGTGATTGACGGTATCCTCGAACTCTGCCGCCGGGTCGAGGTCGAGCCTTCTGAGATCGACAGCGTCAAGCACGGCACGACGATCGCCACGAATGCCGTGCTCGAATACAAGGGCGCCGATACCGGCATGATCACAACCGAGGGCTATCGGGACGTGCTCCATATCGGGCGCCACCAGCGCCCGCAGCATTACTCCATCATGCAGGAGATTCCCTGGCAGGACCGGCCCCTCATCAAGCGACGGCATCGCAAGACCGTCGCCGAACGCCTTGCACCTCCAAAAGGCGACGTGCTCGTTGCCCTCGACGAGGCGGCTGTGCGGAAAGCCGCGCGGGAACTCAAGGCCGCCGGTGTGGAGGCGGTCGCTATCTGCTTTCTGTTTTCCTATCTCGATCCGGCGCATGAGGAGCGCGCCCGCGCGATCGTGCTGGAGGAATATCCGGACTGCTTTGTCACCAGTTCGGCCGCCGTCTCGCCTCAGTTCCGCGAGTTCGAGCGGTTCACCACGGCGGCGATGAATGCTTTCATTGGCCCGAAGGTGCGGAATTATGTGGACCGGCTCGAGACCGTCATGGGCGAGAAGGGGCTGACGGCCGACCTTCATGTCATGGGCTCGAACGGCGGAGCGGCAACGGCGCAGATGGTTTCCGAAAAACCTGTGCTGACCCTGTTGTCCGGCCCGGCGGCCGGCGTGCTCGGCGGGATTTGGTGCTCGGAGCTTTCCGGCAAGAACAACCTTATAACCTTCGATGTCGGGGGGACCTCGGCCGATATCGGCATTGTTATCGACGGAGTGTCCACCGAGGCGACGGCGCGCGATACCTGGATCGGCGGCTACCCGGTTCTGGCGCCGATGATGGACATCCACACGATCGGCGCCGGGGGCGGCTCCATCGCTTCGCTCGATGCGGCGGGCGCCTTCCGTGTTGGACCGGAAAGCGCCGGCGCCCGTCCCGGTCCCGCAGCCTACGGTCACGGCGGCGATAAACCGACGGTGACGGACGCGCATGTCGTGCTCGGGCGCCTCGACCCGGATCGGTTCCTCGGCGGCGAGATGTCGCTCGATACCGCCGCGTCCGAAAAGGTGGTCGGCGCCCTCGCGGACGAAGTCGGGCTCGGCCGGCACGAGACCGCGTCCGGGATTCTCACCATCGTCAATGCCAACATGGCCAACGCGATCCGCTCCCGAACCGTGCAGAAGGGGCTGGACCCGCGCGATTTCGCGCTGGTCGCTTTCGGCGGGGCGGGGCCGCTGCACGCCGCCGACGTCGCCGATCTGCTCGGCATCTCCTCGGTGCTGGTGCCTGCCTATCCGGGGATCACCTCGGCGGTAGGGCTGCTGACGACGGATCTGAAATACGATGCCGTTCGCACCGAATTCCAGGTCAGCACCGGCTTCGATACCGGGCGGCTGAACGCCGATTTCGTGGCCATGCAGGAGCAACTCGCCGCCCAGCTTGTCGCCGACAAGGTGGACCCCAATTCCGTCACCTACAGGCGCGCGGGCGATCTTCGTTATGTCGGCCAGGGATACGAGCTCCGCGTCGCCATTCCCGACGGCGATCTCGACGCGGCGTCGCTCAAGGCCGTGGTCGATGCCTTTGCCCGGGCGCATGAGGCGGAATACGGACATGCTTTCGAGGACAGTCCGATCGAACTGGTCAATATCCGTCTGACGGCATTCGGGGAGGTCGCGAAGATCGAGCCGGAAGCGGGTAACGGAGGGGACAGTCTGGCTGGAGCGACGGTGCGTACCGGGACCTGCTACTTCGCCGAAATCGGCGGACCGACCAAGGGCTACGAGACGCCGTTCTTGGAGCGCACACTTCTGCCGGCGGGCGAGACATTCGCCGGGCCGGCGATCGTCCTGCAGAAGGACACCACCACGATCGTGCCGCCGGGGTGGAATTTCGGGGCCGACAGGGCTGGCAATCTGATGATGGGCAAGGGAGCAAGGCCGTGAACGAGGTGCTGACATCCCCGAAGAGCGTGACCGTCGACCCGGTGACCGTCGCGGTCGTACAGGGCGCGCTGGAGAATATCGCCGTCGAGATGGGCTACCGGCTGATGCGGATGTCCTATTCCTCGATCATCCGGGAGTCCGAGGATTTCGGCGCCGGCCTGGTCGATGCCGAAGGCCGGGGGCTTGCGGAGTCCGCGCAGTCGACCCCGCTGCAGTCCGGGCCGATCCCGGGCTACATCAAGGGTATCAACCGGATCATGGCGGAGCGCGGGGAAACTGTCCGGCCGGGCGACGTGATCATGCACAACGATGCCTATTCCGGTGCCAGCCACGGCCCGGACGTCGCCTTCATGGTTCCGGTCTTCCATGGCGACCGGCTTGTTGCCTGGGCGGGAACGACGGCCCACCATCTCGATATCGGTGCGCTGACCCCCGGAAGCTGTGGCATCGTTAACGCGATCGATGCCTATGCCGAGGGGCTGCAGTTCAAGGCAATCAAGGTTTATGACGAGGGCCGGAAAGTCATGCCGGTCTGGAACATCCTGCGCGACAATATCCGCGTCTCCGACCTAGTGGTCGGGGACATGGAGGCGCAGATCGCCGCGGCCCGCATCGGTGCGAAACGGTTCGAGGAACTGATCGACCGCTATGGGATCGAGACACTGGAGGCGGCCTGCACAGGCGCCATGGATCATGCCGAGCGGCTGATGCGCGGCGCCATCGCGGCGCTCCCCGACGGGGATTACGCCGCAACGACCTACATCGACGGCTTCCTCGACAGCGACGATCCGGGCCGCAAGGAGTTGCCGATCACGGTCACACTGAGGGTTCGGGGCGAGGAGATCGAGGTCGATCTCACCGGCACGGCGCGCCAGGTCGACGACGCTCCGATCAACATGCCGCTGGTGGGGACGGCGGACATCGCGATCTGGCTCACCATCCGCTCCGTCCTCTTGGACACGGCCGTGCACGGCCATATCCCCGTGAACGAGGGATTGACCAGGCCGATCCGGATCGTGGCACCCGAGGGGTGCCTTGCGAATCCGATCTTTCCGGCCCCGACCATCGCCCGCTTCTGTCCCGGCAACCAGCTTGCCGACACGGTGATGAAGGCGCTTGCCCAGGCCGCGCCGGAACAAGTTTCCGGCGGGATCGGCAACCTCAAGGTCATCGCCTTTTCCGGTCTCAATCACGGCAAGCATTGGGTCCATATGGAGATTTTCGAGGGCAGCTATGGAGGCCGCTACGGGCGTGATGGCATGGACGCGGTCGATACGCTCTACGCCAACACGCGGAACAACCCGATCGAGGATATCGAGACCCACCTGCCGCTGCGCGTGTCGCGCTACGAGCTGCGCGAGGACGTGGCCGGTGCCGGCAAGTGGCGCGGCGGACTGGGGTCGATCCGTTCGTTCGAGTATCTCGGCGACGGCGCGGCCTCGGTCGAGGGCGAGGGGCACGGCTTCGCGCCCTGGGGCTTCCGCGGCGGCGCGGTCGGCAAACCTGCGGAACTCTGTCTGCACGGCGTTGCCGGCGCGGCGCGCGAATTGCCTTCCAAGGTCCCGCACATGCCGATCGCCGCGGGCGAACGTTTCGAATGTCTGGGCCCGGCCGGTGGAGGTTATGGAAATCCGCTGGAGCGGTCGCCCGAGGCTGTGCTGGAGGATGTTCTGGACGAGCTCATCTCGCGGGAGACGGCTCTCGCTGATTACGGCGTGGTGGTTTCGGAAACACTCGATCTCGACCTTGCCGCGACCGAAAAAGCACGGGGAGAGCGGTGCTAGCCCTCCCCGTCGGGAGTCCGGCTCAGAAGCGCGAGCTCGGCCGGTAGAACGGCTCGTGTTTCTCGGGGTCGTAGTAGTTCGCGTAGAATTCTTTGACGTGGGGAAGCAGGGCCTTTGAGAGCTCCCGCCGCTCGACCTCGTCGTCCGAAAGGGCGGACTGCAGATCGTCGTGCAGCGCCTTCAGCGCACCCTCCTTGTCGACCTTGGTGAAGACGCCGTCGCGGTAGATGATTTCCCCGTCGCACATCACCATACGAACCCCCTCCGTCTTTGCCCGCTGTACGACCGCATCGAGCAGCGGCATTTCCTCGTCGAGATAAGGATAGGAGACTTGGCTCCAGTCGATTAGCGAGAGATCCGCCTTCTTGCCGACCTCAAGCGCGCCGATGGTTTCGCCGTAGGGCGTGGTCTTGGCGCCGCCGCTGGTCGCCATGCGCAATACTTGCGGCGAGGTCGGAACCACGTCGTCCATGCCGGGCACCCGGTGGGCGCGCAGCACCATGCGCATTTCCTGCAGCATGTCGCGGTCGTCGTTGATCCCGGCCTCGTCGAGACCGATCGCCGTGTTGACGCCCTTGATCTCGAACACGTTGAGTGCGGCGAGGCCGGAGCGCAGGCGGAAATTGGAGGAGCAGTTGTGGCAGACGCAGACACCGGTCTCGGCGATCTTGTCGATGTCGCTCTCGTTCAGCCAGACGCCGTGCCCGAGGGTCAGGCGCGGGCTCAGAAGGTCGAACCGGTCGAGATATTCGAGCGCCGTGCAATCGCCACGGCGGCGCGCGTACTCTTTCTGATAGGCCGTCTCCACAAGATGCATGTGCAGCGGCGCATCGTACTTCTTCGACGTGTCCGAGAGCGCGGTCAGCGCCTCGTCGGAGCACCAGTGCAGGTTCGCCGGGGCGAGCTGGATCTTGGTGCGGGACTTGTTGTGGTGCTTGCCGTAGAGGCTCTCGAACATCGCCATGGAATCGTCGAGGCTCATCTGGAAACGCTCAAACCAGCGTTTCATCGGGTCCTGCAACGCCTTCGGCAGGGAGGCGACGAATTCGTCGTCCGCCTGATAGACGAGCCGGTTCTGGTCGCGCACGGCGAAGCAGTAGGAGACCCGCATGCCGATATCGTCATAGGCCTTGATCACCTGCTCCGAATAGCCTTCGACCTGGTTCAGCTTGCCCGGCATCCAGCCATGGATGTGCTGCACCGTTGTGATGCCCGATGAGATCATCTCGAAGGCAGAGTAGAGCGTATCGAGATAGACATTCACGTTGCGGCAGATCATCCGCGTGATGAACCAGAGCTCCAGCGGCATGTCGGGCGAGCCGAGCTGTACCGGTGTTAGACCGACATGGTGGTGGCCGTTGACGAAGCCGGGCAGCATTACCTCGCGGCCGGTGCCGACGACGGGCACGTCCGGATGCTGGCGGGAGAGGTCGGCATAGGTGCCGATCTTGGTGATGACGCCGTCTTCCTGGAGGACCGCGCCGTCGGCGATCTCCTCGACGGTGTGGCGGTCGATGGCGCGCGTGATCATGGCGCGGCTGCGGATCAGGGAACTGGACATGATGTCCCTCCGTTGAAAAGAATTCGGTTGTCGAGCGGGGTGCGGTCGAGGCGCTTCAGACGGCTTCGGCCATGTTCTCCTGCTCCTCGAAGGCGCGGTCGACCTCGTCCTTCAGTAACTGGGTCAGCTGCTTGCGAAGCTCTTCGCATTCCGGCGAGAAGGGATCGCGGGGACGGGGCAGATCGACCTTGACGGTCTCCTTGATCCGGCCGGGACGAGCCGTGAAAACGCAGACCCGGTCGGCAAGCGCGACGGCCTCGTCGATATGGTGGGTGACGAAGACCACCGAGGCCCCGCTGTCCCGCCAGACATCGATCAGGAAGTCCTGCATCTTTTGCCGGGTCTGCACGTCGAGCGCCGCGAAAGGCTCGTCCATCAGCAGCACCCGTGGCCGCATGGCGAGCGCCCGGGCGACGGCAACGCGCTGGCGCATACCGCCGGAGAGCTCGTCCGGGCGTTTCGAGCCCGCCTCGGCAAGCCCGACCCGCTGCAGCACTTCCTTCGCCGCGGCGCGCCGGTCCGGCTCGCTGTCGCCCCGGATCTGCAGGCCGAAACTGACATTCTCCCAGACGCTGAGCCAGGGGAAGAGCGAGGTCTCCTGGAAGATCAGGCTGCGGTCCGGCGAGGGCGCGGTGACCGCATCGCCGAAGTAGGTCAGCAAGCCGGAAGTCTGCTGTTCGAGTCCGGCGATGAGGTAGAGCAGTGTGCTCTTGCCGCAGCCGGAGGGGCCGAGTAGGACGACAAATTCGCCGGGTTCGATCTCGAGATCGATATCCTGCAGCGCCTCGTGTGCCCGGGAGGTCCCGGCCGCCCAGATCTTGCCGACGCCGCGGCAGGAGACCGCAGGGCCGGCGGTTTCGTTTGTGTTAGAGGCCACGGAGCACCCCCGACGGGTCATTGACCCAGTAAAGCACCCGCTTCTGGACGGTTCGCATGGCATAGTCGGTGGCAAAGCCGAGAAAGCCGATCAGCGCGATGCAGAAGAAGACGAGCGACGGATTGAAGGTATTGCGCGCAAGCATGATGACCTGGCCGAGGCCGTAGCCGACGCCGGTGGATTCGGCGATCAGCACCACCATCCAGGCACCGAAGAGATTGAGGCGCAGGATCACGAAGACGCCCGGCAGGATCGCCGGAATGATGACGCGCCGGTAGATCTGCGCCTTCGTCGCCCCCATGGTGCGGGCGACGTTGATCAGGTTCCGGTTCACGCCGTCGATGTGATTGATCGTCGCGATGGTCATGTGGAAGAACAGCGCGATCACCACCATGAAGATGGCCGGCTTGTTGCCGATGCCGAAAAGGAAGATCGCTACCGGCAGCCATGCGATCGGCGACACCGGCGAGAGCAGGGTGACGGTCGGCAGGGTGAGCCGCTCGACGACGATCCAGTAACGGATCGCGACCCCGAGCGAGAGCGCGAGCAGCGAGGCGATGGTGATGCCGACGAAGACCCGCATGGCGGAGGAGACGACGGTGATCATCACCGCCTGCCAGGGCGTCGGCCCCGACGCTGCGGAGACACCGATGGCCCAGCGCTGGGCGGTATTGAAGAACTTGGCCTGGTCTGCGAAATCGCCGAGGAAAACATGCGGCGGCGGCAGCAGTTTCGGGTCCGCCCAGCCGATGGCCCAGAGAACTTCCCAGAGCAGGGCGAACATGCCGACGGAAACGATCGTCCAGCCGAGTTTAGGCAGGATTTCTCGGAGGGATTCCGGCAAGGCGCGGCCGGCCAGCGCCGGCGGACTTTTTCGTCCGCCGGCGGCTTTGCCGGTCCCGCTGACCGGATCCCGGTCAGTTGAGACCGCGGCCATGGATCAGGCCGCCTTGTACTTGAGTTTGCCGAAGAGATCCGCGTTCTCGGCAATGACCTCCTCAAGCGGTCCCCAGTCGATGGCGTTCCGGTCGGGCTTGTTCTTGATGTAGCCCATCTCGACCAGGCTGTCGGTCCGGTCGAGGATGAAGTCGGTCTGCGAGCGGGCGTCGACCACCGCCGGCTGCTTCTCCATCGCGACCTTCGCGTTCTCCATCGAGGTCTTGTAGTAGGTGCCGACCAGCTTCTCGAGGGTGCCCGCCGGGTCGGACTCGGCCATGGACTGGGCTTTCATCATACCCTTGATCAGCGCCTTCAGGCCGTCACGGTTCTCGTCGATCAGCGAAGAGCGGGCGGCAAGCACACAGTCCGTATAGCCCTTGCCGTAGATGTCCGTGCCGTCGGAAAGCATCACGGCGCCCGGCACGTCGTTTACCAGCGCGGTGCCGTAGGGCTCGATGGTGCAGATCCAGTCGACCGCGCCCGCCTTGAAGGCCTCGACGGCTTCCGGTGTGGAGCCCATGTAGCGGACCGTGATGTCGTTGAAGCTGACGCCATGCTTTTTCAGCCAGTCGTAGGGCATGACTTCCAGCGTATCGAGCTGGAAGGTCGCGAGCGTCTTGCCCTTCAGCTTCTCGGCGCTGTCGAGACCCGGACGGGCAACGATGACGCAGCCTTCGATGCCGCCACCGGCGACGACCTTCACCGGCGCGCCGGCGTCATAGAGCGCCATGAAGCTGGTGTAGGGCATCAGGCCGACATCGACCTGGCCGATGCCGAGAAATGTGACCTGCTCGGCAAAGGTCGGCGTGTTGACGAACTCGAGCGTCAGGCCGTCTTCCTTCGCGGTTTGCACAGCGTGCGATAGGAAGATGTTTAGGTTGCAGAAACCCGAGCCGTGGGTGGACTTGATCGTGCTGTCCGCAGCCATCGCGGCGGAGCCGAACATGCTCGGGCCGACCGCCATGGTGATGGCGCCGGCAGCGGCCGTGGTTTTCAGGAACTTGCGGCGATCCATTCGGATCGCTTCAAAGTCGGGCAGATGGTTGCATCCATGTCGTTCGCACATGCTAAGCACTCCCTGTTAGCAATGCGCCGCCGCCGATTTTTCGGTTCGGTTCAGCGCCATCAGAAAGCCTGTGAAGCCTTCCGATCACCCCGCGAGGATGCGGGGCGGTGTTACGGGATTGCCTTGCACTCAATGCGTCCGGCAAAAAAAGGTCGAGGGAGGACCCCCTCAAGTGCCGTCCTAGCCAGCCAGGTTGCGCCCGGCCGGCACCATTGTGGAATGCAGGAGCATCGCCGCAACAGTGGGTGGCACGCCAACCAATAAGCTATCGTAGAAACGATGCTGCGCTGACCAAAGGATTGGCAATTCCCGTACCATTTGCGTTTTTGGATTGAGTCCAATCGGTTAGTCGATCGCGCCGAAAATGCCGGATCGAAATTCGTACTAATTTTTGTGCAATGCAAAACGGTATTGCCGAAATTGTGTGCAATCGGGCGACAAATTTTCGGTTCGTGTCCAATCTTCGCCTGGGGACCGAAATTCGGTGGCAGCGTTGCGGGGCGCAAGACTTTTTGGGGCGTTTGCCTCACGCTCCCATTGCCGCGCCATGTGGACGGTCCGCATCTTGCAGATTTCCGACAACTGATCTTCCACGCGAGCCATGTCCGGAGCGTGTCCATGAGAAATGTAACCGTTGCCGCTGCCCAGATGGGCCCGGTCGCCCAGACCGAAACCCGGGCCGCGGTCGTCGACCGGCTGATAGTGATGCTGGAGCAGGCCGCCGGTCACGGCGCCGACCTGGTCGTCTACCCGGAGCTGGCGCTCACCACCTTCTTTCCGCGCTGGCATTTCGAGGAGGATGCGGAGCTCGACGCCTATTACGAGCGCGAGATGCCGGGACCGGAGACCGCACCGCTGTTCGCGAAGGCGAAGCAGCTCGGCATCGGGTTCTCTCTCGGCTATGCCGAACTGACGCCGGACGGCAGGCGTTTCAACACCGCGATCCTGGTCGGCCCGGACGGCGCACTGCTCGGCAAGTACCGCAAGATTCATCTGCCCGGGCACAGGGAGAACGAGCCCTGGCGTGCCTTCCAGCATCTGGAGAAACGCTACTTTCTGCCCGGCAACCTCGGCTTCCGGGTCTTCGACGGTTTCGGCGGGCGCGTCGGCATGTGCATCTGCAACGACCGGCGCTGGCCGGAGACCTATCGGGTGATGGGGCTGCAGGGCGTGGAAATGATCCTGCTCGGCTACAACACCCCGATCCATAATCCGCCCGCCCCGGAACATGACCGGCTGTCCTGGCATCACAACACGCTGGTCATGCAGTCGGCCGCCTACCAGAATGCCACTTTCGTCGTCGGTGTCGCCAAGGCCGGGATGGAGGAGGGGGTGCACCATATGGGCGGCACCCAGATTATCGCGCCCACCGGAGAGACGATCGCCTCCGCGGTGACCGAAGGGGACGAGGTGATCTTCGCGGAGTGCGATCTCGGTCTCTGCAAATCCTACCGGGAGAGTGTCTTCGCTTTCGAACGGCATCGGGAGCCGGATGCATACCGGCTGATCACGGGCACGAAGGGATGCGTTTCCCCGGAGGAGGCGGTCCTGATCGATCCGGCGCTCGGTCATGAGGATTGACCCGGCCACTTATATTTTCGAGCGGACACCGCATACAGGGGACGAAGTCATGGCAAAAGACCGCCGTATTCTGCTGATCAATCCGAACGCGACCGAATACGTGACCGAACGCATGGCGGTCGCCGTGCGCGAGGAACTCGGCGATGGCTGGTATGTCGAGGAGATGACCAATGAGGGTGCCCCCTCGATCATTACCGACGATGCGGGGCTCGAATTGGCGACGAACCTCATGGTGGAGGCCTTCGACAAGGGACGCGATCCGCTCGACGGTGTGATCGTCGCCGCTTTCGGGGACCCGGCGCTGCAGGAACTGCGCGCGAAGCTCCCCGTGCCGGTCGTCGGCATAGCGGAGTCGGGGATGCTGGAAGCCGCCGAATACGGCAACTTCGCCATCGTCACGCCGACGCCTAACTTGTTCGATCCGATCAACGGACTGGCCGAGCGCTACGGCGTGCGCGACAAGCTCTCGGTCCAACTGACCACCAAGACCGACGCCTATGTCCTGATGAGCCAACCGGAAGCGCTGGTTGAAACCCTGCGCGGCATGATCGACGAGGTGGTCGCGCGCGGCGATGTGAACGCCGTGGTGATCGGCGGCGGGCCGCTGGCGGATGCCGCCAAGACTCTCGCGGCGAGCAACCCGCCCTGTCCGATCGTCGGGCCCGTTCCGGCCGCGGCGCGGCGGATCCGGAACATGATCGAAAGCGCCTGAGATGGGCGGACGGGACTTTCTCGGCTACGGCAAGACGCCGCCGCATGCCGAATGGCCGGACGGTGCGCGGCTCGCCGTATCTTTCGTCGTCAACGTAGAGGAAGGCGCGGAATACTCGATCAGTCTCGGCGACGATCGGAACGAGGATGTCTACGAAATCGTCGAGCGGGTCGACGGCGCGCCCGATCCCTGTAAGGACACCCACTTCGAGTACGGCACCCGCGCCGGATACTGGCGCGTCATGGACCTGCTCGACCGGTACGGGGTGAAGGCCTACGCCAATTGCTGCGCCCGGGCTCTGACCTTGTCACCCTGGATGGCCGAGGACCTGGTCGCGCGCGGCCACGAGATCGGCTGCCACTCCTATCTCTGGGAGCGACATGCCGGGATGGACGAGGCGCGGGAGCGTGAGGTGATCGCGAATTGCGTCCGCGATATTCGCGCTGTCGCTGGGGTGCGGCCGGTCGGCTGGCACACTCGCTCGGCACCGAGTGCGAACACCCGCCGCCTGCTCGTAGAGGAGGGCGGATTTCTCTATGACAGCGACGCCTATAACGACGATCTGCCCTTCGTCATGGAGGTCGGCGGCCGGAGCCATGTGGTCGTGCCCTACGGTTTCGACACCAACGACATGCGCTTCCAGCGCGGCGGCGGTTTCGTCTTCGCGGAGGATTTCGCGAAGTACTGTATCGACGCCATCGACTGGCTCTGGGCCGAAGGGGCGGAGCGGCCGAAGATGATGACCATTGGTCTGCATTTGCGGATCATCGGCCGACCGGGGCGAATTGCCGGGCTCGAAGCGGTGTTGAAACATCTGTCCGGTCTGGACGGCATCTGGTGCGCCCGGCGCGATGACATAGCGCATCATTGGCGCCGGCTCGCAGGTCTGCCAGAATGGCAAATGGGAAAGGGTGCTGAGGTTCTACTGCCCGGTATCCAGTCAGAATGACACCGGCTCTGCTCAGAAAGTGAGCAAGAATATAGTCCGGCGACAGCAGAGAATCCCCGGAACATACGGATTCTAAAGAAAAAAATCTGAGGGGAATCTGGACTCTAATTTGCAAATGGTCGGCAGGCGCGCGTTTGGACCGCTCTCTTGCCGGTTCCGGACACCTCGACGCTCTCTTCCTCTCGGGCGGTTCCTCGCCGCCTCAATCCAAAGAACAGGAGTGGCAAATGGGTAATCTGAAGACTCTTCTGGCATCGGCCGTCATCGGCGCCGGCATGCTGGCGACTGCCGGCTCGGCCCAGGCCGTGGAATGGCTCATGGCTTCCGGCTATCCGGACAGCAACTTTCACACCAAGAACATCAAGGCGTTCATCGAGGACGTGAAGGCGACCACCTCGGTCGACATCAAGCTGAATTCCAACGACAGCCTGATCAAGCTGGACGCGATCAAGACCGCCCTGCAGCGCGGGCAGATTCCGATCGGCGAGATTCGTCTCGGCGTTTATGGCAACGAAGACCCGATGTACATTCTCGCCGGCCTGCCGTTCATCGCTTCGACCTATGCCGAAGCTTGGCTGCTGAAAGATCTGCAGAAGGAATATTTCGACAAGATCTTCGACGAAGCGGGCCTGAAGATCCTCTACTACACCCCGTGGCCGGGGCAGGGCTTCTATACCAAGTTCCCGGTGACGAAGACCGCCGACTTCTCCGGCAAGAAGCTGCGGATCTACTCCACCGCGACCCAGAAGATGGGCGAGATGCTCGGCTTCGATGCCACCATCCTGCCGTTCGCGGAAATCCCGCAGGCCTTCTCCACCGGCCTGATCGAGGCGCTCTTCACCTCGCCGCAGACCGGTATCGACATTCAGGCCTGGGACAATACCAGCAACTTCACCTACGCGGGCGCGATCTTCTCCAAGAACGCGGTCGTCGTGAGCAAGCAGTATTTCGACGCGCTGTCGGCTGAAGACAAGGCCGGCATCCTCGCCGCCGCCGCGAAGGCGGAACTGCGCGGCTGGGAAATGAGCGCCCAGACCACGGCGGATCAGATTGGCGTTCTGAAGAAGAACGGCATGGAAGCCGCCAACGCGCCGGAAGAAGTCGTCGCGAAGATGAAAGGCATCGGCCAGGAAATGATGAAAGGCTGGCGCGAGGGCGCGAGCCCGGAAGCGAACGCGATCCTCGATCGCTACCTCGCTCTGCAATAAGCATCTGACGACGGCGGCCGCGGAACTTCCGCGGCCGCCGTTCTTACGGATTTTCCAGACCCATCCCCGAGGGACACTTCATGGCGGTTCGACGGCTTCTCGACGGCCTCTATCTCGGCAGCGGCTATCTCTCCGCTCTGTTTCTGGTGGCGATCTCTCTCACCATTGTCGCTCAGATCATCGGCCGCTTCTTCGGCGTCGCAATCGATTCCACGGAAAGCGCCGGCTTCAGCCTGGCGGCTTCGACCTTTCTCGGGCTCGCCTATACCTTTCGCCATGACGGCCACATCCGCGTGACCCTGCTGATCCGGCTTGCCTCCGGACCCCTGGCGAAAGTGACCGAGCTTTGGGGCGTGGGCTTCTGTGCGGCCGCGATGGGCTATCTGACCTACTGGAGTTTCGACCTCGTCTACTTCTCCTACGTCTTCGGCGATATCAGCCCTGGGCTGCTGGCGATCCCGTTTTGGATCCCGCGCTCGGCGATGGCCGTAGGCGCGTTGATCCTGACGATCGCGTTGATCGACGAGCTCATCGGCATCCTGCGCGGCCAGACCCCGAGCTACGTCGCCAATTCCTCGGCACTCTTCAAGGACGGGGGGGACGACTGATGGACGCAGGTGTCATTTCCGCAATTCTCTTCATCCTGATGCTCGGCCTGCTGGCCTCGGGCATCTGGGTCGCGCCGGCACTTCTCGCCGTCGGTTTCTTCGCCCTCGAATTCTTCTCGCCCGCGCCGGCCGGCTCGCTACTTGCCAGTACGGTCTGGGACGCGAGCTGGAACTGGGCGCTGACCGCGCTGCCGCTCTTCGTCTGGATGGGCGAGATCCTGTTCCGCACGCGGCTCTCCTCCGACATGTTCAACGGGCTCTCGCCCTGGCTGGCGCGCCTGCCGGGCGGCCTTTTGCACGTCAATATCGTCGGCTGCGGCGTGATGGCGGCGGTCGCCGGCTCGAGCGCGGTGACCTGCGCAACCGTCGGCCGAATGAGCATCCCCGAGTTGAAGAAGCGCGGCTACGACGAGAGGATGTCGATCGGCACGCTGGCCGGCTCCGGCACGCTCGGCCTGCTGATCCCGCCCTCGATCATGCTCATCGTCTATGGCGTGATCGCCCAGCAATCGATCTCCCGCATGTTCATCGCCGGGGTCGTCCCGGGTATTCTGATCATCGGGATCTTCATGACCTATGTCGCTATCCGCGCCCTCATGAACCCGGCGCTCGCACCCCGCGAGGAACAGAGGCTGAGTTTCCTGGAAAAGGTAAAGGCCTCGCGCCTGTTGTTCCCTGTGGTGCTGCTGATCTTCTGCGTGATCGGCTCCATCTACGGCGGCTTCGCCACGCCGACGGAGGCCGCGACGATCGGTGTGCTCGGTGCTCTTGGTCTCGCCTGGTGGTCGAAGTCCCTGAACTGGGCCTCCTTCATGGAAAGCCTGATGGGCGCGGTCCGCACCTCCTGCATGATTGCGTTCATTCTGGCGGGGGCGGCCTTCCTCTCCATCGCCATGGGCTTCACCGGCGTGCCGCGGGTGCTGGCGGGCTATGTCGATGCCTGGAACCTCTCGCCGGCGATGCTGCTGGTGCTTCTGACGGTGCTCTACATCTTCCTCGGCTGTTTTCTGGACGGCGTCTCCATGATGGTGCTGACCGCAGCCGTGGTGCTGCCGATGGTGGAGAATGCGGGGATCGACCTGATCTGGTTCGGGATCTTCACGGTGATCGTCGTCGAGATGGCGCAGATCACACCGCCGGTCGGATTCAACTTGTTCGTCCTGCAGGGTATGACCGGTCGCGACATTATCCAGGTGACGAAGGCGTCGGTGCCGTTCTTCTTCCTTATGCTGCTCGGCATCCTGATCATCGGGGTCTTCCCCGAGATCGTGACCTGGCCGGTCGAATACATGATCCGGAAGAACTGACAGCTTTCTAAATTTGTCAGCAAAATAAACCCCGGCATCCATAGGATGGCGCCGGGGTTGCTAAGCTGATGTTTACCAGCGGAAACGTATGCCGGCAAAAACCGAACGAGGATCGCCGGGAAAGTAACTCGCGCTATCAGCGCCGTTCACATTGTCACGCACGAGCGTGCTGGAAACATACGCTTCATCTGTCAGGTTCCGGGCATCGACAAACCACTCGGCTTTTTCGAACAGGTTCCCTGACACGCCGAGATGCAATAGGGCGTGACCGTTGTCATTGACAGTGTTCGCATGGTCGATCCAAGTCTTTCCGCCCCGCCACTCGACCACAGGAGAGACAGTCAGCCACGACACGGGTGCCCACGAAAGCCGGGCATTGAGGATGTGGGGTGGAACGCCGGCCAAGTTGTTGTTTCCGAAGCTGGCATCGTCATCGAATCGGAAGTCGTTCCACGTGTAACTGGCCTTCAGCGCCACGGTCTCGCTCAGCGGAAAACTGGCGCCAAACTCGAAACCACGATGGACGGTCGCATCAGCATTTGTGGTCCCGAGAGAGGCGCCGTCTTCATCGACGAGTGCCAGGAACTCATTATCAATCGTCGAGTAGTACGCGGCGGCTTCAATGTTCACTCCGCTAACTCGCCGACGCCAGCCGATCTCAAAAGTCGTTGCCTCTTGCGCATCCGGCAGGGGGAGATCAGGCAGGACCCGCGCCTCTCCGAAGGGCGCAGGCTCGAAGCTGCGACTGATATTCGCGAAAACCTGATCGGCATCGCTGATCTCGTAGAGAACGCCGAGCTTCGGACTCAAGCCGTAGAACGATTTGTCATAGCTTTGAGTTGGCGATGACAGATTATCAAGTGTCCGGTCGGCGCGCGTAAATTGGGCGCCCGCTTGGATTGTTAGGGTATCACTGAGACCGTGAGAATATTCGGCGTAGGTGGTGTAAGTCCTCCCGTCGAGCTCCGTCCGTCCTCGGTAGGTTCCACGCTGACCATCTGAATTTGAGTAACGGTCTTCATCCGCAAGGTATTGCGCACCCGTTACGCCAACCACAAGCCGTCGCGCAGCATCTGTTTCCGCGAAATCAAAGACGCCCCGTACATCCACTCCCATATTCCGTGCGTCTTGATCGAGAATGCCGAAAATCGTCGGATGATGGCGATCTCTCTCTGAATAGAAGACGGACGTGGTGATTTCAGCGTTCTCGACCGGTGCCCATGTAAAGCGGAGCGCTGCCCGGCCCATCTCATAGTCGTTGGAAGCATTGAGCTCACTATAGCGTGAAGCTGCCTGCTCCGGGTCGTCGTTGGTCTGGGCGAGGGTGAGGGCGCCGGGTAATTCCAGTTCCGAGTCCACATAATTGAGGTAGAGGCGCGCTTCCAGGCTGTCACTGATGCGGTGACCGACATTGGCCGAAGCTCTTGTCGCTCTTGTTGCGGACTGATCTCTCCATCCGTCCTGTTCACCCAAGCTCAGATTGAGGAAGCCATCCAGATTTCCCTGCGCTCCTCCCGCCTGTAGATTGACACGCCGTTGACCGAAAGAGCCGGCATCAAGCCTCGTGGCGACCGGAGCCGAGGTTTGCCCGGTCGGCGTAACGAAATTGACGGCCCCGCCAAGCGTGCTGGCCCCGTATTCGAGCGCATTGGCGCCCCGCCATATTTCGACGAACTCGAGTGCAAGTGGATCGATAGACTGAAAATCCCCCGCTCCATCGGCGAAGTTCAAGGGAATACCATCCTGATAAAGCTGGATACCGCGAAGTTGGAAACCGCGCTGGATGCCTGAACCGCGAATAGACAATCGTGTCTCCTCGCCATGGCGGGTTTGTGCCACCACGCCCGGCGCGAATATGAGAACGTCGCTAAGCGTTGTTGCGCGGCTGTCCTCAAATTCCTCGGCGCCGATCACTGACGTACCGCCCGCCCGCAGATCTAGCTTTTCCCGTGCATCATCCTGGGCCGAACGGGGGGCCGAAACGCGGATGGGGTCAAGGGTTGCCTGAACTGCGGTGCTTTCGGCTTCAGAAGAAGATACGGCATTGCTTTGCGCTGATGGTGAGCCGGTGTCTTGCGCAAAAACCGGTGCGGCGATTGCCACAAGTGCCGCTCCGTAGACGAAGCGAAGATACAATTTCGATTGCATAGAAATTCTCGCGATCAGCTCGGTGAGCGGGCTTTAGAAAAGCGCGCTCTGAAACGGCACCTTTAGGGCGCCGGTCGGTTTATTCCGTTCAAGAGCGATAAGGAGGCCCGCGAGAACCGAGCGATGATCCATGGACCTTGCAAGTACAGCAGTTGCGATCAGAACGGGTGTAGTCCGCGACTGACGTATACTCTGCGCGGGCCGCTACAGCGTAGGGCTCGGGCAGGGACATCGCCTGTACAAGGCTGCAAAACGAGCAATGTCCACTCGGTGGTTGATGGTCTGCAGCATCGCTGCCAAGGAGCGCTGCAATCCGTTTACCTGCGGCGATCGCGTCCGCCGATGGCTGTTCGTGTGTCGCACAGATGAGAGATGAAACATCGGCGCCATTCGAGGCTGCAATGGCGAGTGTACCTGGCCATAATACTTGCAGCGCAATAGCCAGCATTGCGAGAAGGCTGGCAGCCTTAAACTTGATCCCCCGCTTCATGGTTAAAGAGATAGCTGAGAAGGT
The DNA here is from genome assembly GCF_024662015.1 of Nisaea acidiphila. NCBI lineage: Bacteria > Pseudomonadati > Pseudomonadota > Alphaproteobacteria > Rhodospirillales > Thalassobaculaceae > Nisaea > Nisaea acidiphila. The sequence continues at coordinate 3,550,547 of NZ_CP102480.1, forward strand.
CCACCGTACCCAATCTTAATTTGCCAAAACCTGAAAAAAAATCTGGTTTCTTTGTATTGGATAATTGACCTCGGAGAGTGATGCCGAGCTTGCCGGCGAATTTCGGATAGGGGGGCAGCGTTAGGTGATCAATGGCGCACGGCTGCGCTCATTGCCCGCTGTAGCAAGTTTCTCCGCGAGCCGGATGAAATCCTGCTGCTCCTCCGGCGTGAGGCCGTCGACGATGAGGTCCTGGATCTCGCGCACGACCGGTGACACGGCGTGCAGGAGCTGTCTCCCGCTCTCTGTCAGATAGAGTTGCCGCGCGCGCCGGTCCTGTGAATTGACGCGCCGGTCGACCCATCCCCGCTCGACCAGACGCTCCAGTACGGTTCCCATCGTCGCGCGGTCGTAGGCGATCAGTCCGGCGAGGGTGGCCTGATCGATGCCGGGATAGCTTTCCAGCACGGTCATCGCGCCGTACTGCACCTGCGTCAGCTCATATCCCTCCGCTTTCAGCCGGTCCTGAAAGATCGAGACCGAGATTTGGTTCAGGCGCCGGATCAGGTGTCCGATCATGCCGTGGATTTCGAGTGTCATCGCCGGTTCGCCTGCTGCGCGCGCTATAATAAGTATACTTATCAACTTGACCCGTGATCGCAACGGGTATTCAGTTGAGTAAATGCCGGAAAGAAATGTGGTCGCATCGAAGACGGCCCCGGCAAGAACCGATCAGAGAGGAGACGGTCGATGAGCGCGGAACAGGACAAGGGCGCGGCCCCGCATGGAATGCAGCCGGAGGACACGCCGGAGCTGCGGGCGCTCTACAAGGGCTTCGAGGAAGAGTCGTTGCTGCCGCTCTGGACCCAGCGCGCCGATCTGATGCCGCCGCATCCGTCTCCGAAGGCGGTGCCGCATGTCTGGAAATGGTCGAAGCTGCTGCCGCTCGCGGAGAAGTCCGGCGAGCTGGTGCCAGTCGGCCGGGGCGGGGAGCGCCGGGCCATCGGCCTCGCCAATCCGGGGCTCGGCGGGAACGCCTATGTCAGCCCCACCATGTGGGCGGCGATCCAGTATCTCGGGCCGAACGAGACCGCGCCGGAGCATCGTCATTCCCAGAACGCTTTCCGCTTCGTCGTCGAGGGCGAGGGGGTCTGGACGGTGGTGAACGGCGATCCGGTCCGGATGAGCCGCGGCGACCTGCTGTTGACTCCTGGCTGGCATTTCCACGGTCACCAGAATGTCACCGACAAGCCGATGGCCTGGATCGACGGGCTGGACATCCCGTTTTCGCAGCAGAACGATGTCGGTTTCTTCGAGTTCGGGCCGGAGAAAGTGAGCGACAGCTCGACACCGGAATTCTCCCGCAGCGAGCGCCTCTGGTGCCATCCGGGACTGCGTCCTCTCTCCCGCCTGAAGGCGACGCCCAGCTCGCCGATCGGTGCTTATCGCTGGGACTATACCGACCGGGCACTGTCCGAGCAGCTCAAGCTTGAGGACGAAGGCTATGACGTCATGGTCGAGCCGGGACATGCGGCGATCCGCTATGTGAACCCGACAACCGGCGGAGACGTCATGTCGACGATCCGCACGGAGTTCCATCGCCTGCGCGAGGGCAGCGAAAGTGCCCCACGGCGCGAAGTCGGCTCCTCCGTCTTTCAGGTGTTTGACGGCGAGGGCTCGGTGCTCCTGAACGGAACCGAACACAAGCTGGAGACGGGAGACATGTTCGTGGTGCCGTCCTGGATCCAGTGGTCGCTGCGGGCGGAGACACGGTTCGACCTCTTCCGTTTTTCCGATGCGCCGATCATGGAACGGCTGAACTTCGCCCGTACGGAGCTGGACGGAACGGTCCTCGACGATTGAGCGCGATTCCGTCGCGGACAGCGGTTGCATTCGCAGAGGCCTTATTGTACCAAGGTCCATGTAATGCGAATGACTCGCAATTCGTTCTTTCCGCGAAGGTACGCACATGCGCTTCCGGCGTTTTCCCTGGACGGCTCTGGCCGCGCTGACCGCTATCGTTCTTCCGCTTTCCGCCGAGTCGGCGGATCTCGCGGATAAGAGGCTTCTGATCGAGCTCAACAAGGTGGAGCCGGCCGGTGCCGATTGCCGGACGACCTGGGTGTTGAACAACGCAACGGGCATGGATCTCGCGCGACTGAAACTCGATCTGGTCGCTTTTGACGCGGACGGTGTGGTCGCGCGCCGGGTGGGCCCTGAACTCGGTCCGATCAAGCACGAGCACACGCGGGTCAAGCTGTTCGATCTCAAATCAATCGAGTGCGGTAATGTCGGGCGGATGCTGATGAACGGCGTGCTCGCCTGCGAGATCGACGGCGCGGAAGCGGTGGCGCCGGAGCTCTGCGCCGACAGTCTCGAAACCGCCTCGCGGACGGACGTTCCCTTCACCCAGTAGCCGGTCCGGCTTCAGGAGTAACATCATGACGTCAGCTTTCGATCAGGTGTGGGAGTTCATGGAGGCCGGCGGGCCGATCATGTATCTGCTCGCGCTGCTTTCCGTGCTGGCGACGACGGTCTTCGTCTCCAAGCTCGTTCAGTTCCTGATGCTGCGCCTCTGGGGCGGCGGCGAGCGGGACGAGGCCCTGAAGCTCTGGCGGGCCGGTCAGGGGCGGGCGGCTGTCGGGCTGATTACCGGCAACGGCAATCCGGCCGCGGCGCTCTCGCGATACGCGATGCAGCTCCGGTTGAGCGGAGAGCTGCCCGAGGAGGGCGCCCGCGAGGAGGTTGAGCGTGTCGCCGGTCTTTTCCTCGACCGCCTCAACTCAGGTCTCCGCCTGCTGGCGTCGATCGCCATGCTGAGCCCTCTGATCGGCCTGCTCGGTACGGTGATCGGCATGATCGACGCCTTCCAGGCGCTCGAGGAGGCTGGAAACAAGGTCGATCCGTCCATTCTCTCGGGCGGTATCTGGGTCGCCCTGCTGACCACGGCCGCGGGCCTTGTGGTCGCGATCCCGGCGACGGCGGCGCATCAGCTACTCGACGGGGTGGTGGAGCGTGCCGGGCGGGACATGGAGGACGCGGTGACGCAGGTCTTCACCGCGGCTCCAGGGCTTGCGCCGGAACCGGTTGAGGCGCCGGTACAAGCTGCCGCCGCCCTGCAGGGTGCGGAGTAGGCAGTCATGCGCCTCGCTGCGCGACGGCGTCGGCAGGCGGCGGAGATCTCTCTCACGCCTCTGATCGACGTGGTCTTCATTCTCCTCGTCTTCTTCATGCTGGCTTCGAGTTTCCTCGACTGGCGGGCGATCGGTCTGCAGACGGCAAAGCTGGGTGGGGCCGGCAAGGCGTCCGAAGGCTCTGTGATGGTGAAGCTGCGGACTGACGGCAGCTACCTCGTTTCCGGCGAGGAGATGGATTATGCCCGCTTCTCGGAGCGTTTGGTGGTGCTTGCCGGGCGCGAGGAAAAGCCGAAGCTGGTTATCGAGGCGGAGCGCGGCGTCAGGCTGCAGGCCGTGGTGGACACGGTCGATCAGGCGGCGGCGCAGGGTTTGAGCGACGTCACGCTCGCCAGCCGGCCGGAGCGCTGAGCGATGCAACTGGTCAAGCCGAAGCGGAAATCCGCAGCCGAGAATGTGCTGCCGCTGATCAATGTCGTCTTCCTGCTGCTGATCTTCTTCATGCTGGCGGGCGCGCTGGAAAAGGCGGACCTGCTGGATATCGAGCCGCCGGAAACCCTAAGTACCGAGACCCCGGACGATACGACCGCGATGCTCCTCGTGGACGATGACGGGACGCTTTCCTTCCGTGACGAAATCGTGCCGCGCGCGCAAATCGTTGCCCGGTTGCAGGCCTATTTCGCCGAACATCCGGACGGACGCCTCAAGTTGAAAGCGGATGCGGGAAGCGATGCGGCGGACGTGATTGCGTTGATCGAGGAACTCCGCGCGGTCGGTCTCAAGGAACTCGGCCTCTTGGCCACGGGGGCGTCATGAGCGCGGCAATCGATATCCGCGGTAATGTTTCCTCGAAGGTGACGGGATTTACCGTCGCGGTCGCTCTGCATGGCGCAGTGATCTGGTCGATGGCCGTGTTCGAGGATCCGGCGACCGGTGCGTTCGATACCGCCTCGGGCGGTCTGACGATCATGATCGGCGAGGCAGGGGGCGCTCAGGAACTCGGAGAGGTTGCGACGACGCTGGTTGAAGGCGTCACCGAAGGCCAGGCAGACGAAGTGTCCCTTGAGCAGGCGCCGCCGGTCGCTCCAGTAGATGTCCCGGAAACTGCCGAAGAAATCATGGAGCCGGTCGATACCGTGCCGGTCACGGATCTCGTCGAAACCGTCGAAGCGGCGCCGGCCGAGCCGGTGGAGGTGGCGGAGGCCGTCGAACCGGATCCGGTCGAGGTGCCTGTTGAACCCGAAGCTGTTTCGGTGGAGGCCGTCGAGGTTCCGGAGGTCGAGACAGAGACTGTCGAAACCGTGGATGTGGCCGATGCGCCGCCGCCGGTGCCCCAGTCTCGTCCGAAACCCGCGCCGAAGGTTGAGACCGCGGCCGCCCCCGCAACGGTCCCGCCGAAACCGGCGGAGCCGGTCAAGCCGGCCGAGGTGCCTGTAGCTGAGCCGGCGCTTGAGCGGAGCCTGGCGCAGCAGAAGAAAGGCAATAGTACCTTCAATGCTTTGGCGTCGGCTCCGACCAGATCCGCGGTCGCGGGTGCTTCGCAGGCATCGTCGGGCGGCGGCGGGGCCGCCGGAGCACAGAAATCCTATTATGCATCGCTGCAAAATTGGCTTGAGCGGCACAAGAAATACCCTCGGGCGGCTCGTTTGCGGCGCTATGAGGGAACGGTCCAGTTTCGATTCATGATCGATCGCTCGGGGAGCGTCCTGGAACACGCGATCGTGCAGAGCTCCGGCAAGCGCGTTCTCGACGACGCCGTTTTGGATCTCCTGAAACGTGCCGATCCGCTTCCGTCCATGCCGCCCGAGATCGCAGGGGCGACCCTGGAGCTGACCACCTCCATCGACTTCCGGCTGCGCTGAAGCGGCCTCGGTAAGACGTTTGTCATGAAAGAGTATTCCATCGATGAAATGCGAATGATTTGCATTTACGAAATCAATCCTTTATGACACAGATCAACGGTATGGCGGGCAACGCCGTTTCGTGTGGTCTGGGATCGGCAGGAGTAGCTGAGTTGTTGGCGGGGACACCTTCGGACAAGCCGCAAGGCGACATGACCGTTTCCGAGCCGGAAACGCAGGGTTCGATCGAGAAGAACCGTATTCATGTCAGCGATCTGATGGGAAACGACCGGGAGGTCTTTCTCCTTTTTAACGGGGCCGAGTATCGCCTCCGCGTCACGAACAACAACAAGCTCATTCTGACGAAATAACCGGACCAACGGAGCGCCGCTCCGGCCAGCATCATCAGCCACCCAGCCTTTTCGCTAGGCAGCTAACTATCAGCGACCTTGAGACGAAGAGGCTCTTGAATGCGTGTGTTTATCGCTGCGGCGGCGACCATCGCCACCGCTGTGGCACTGCCGGCTCATGCCGACGAAGCCACACAGCTCGACCGGATCGTGATTTCCGCAGGTAAGGAAAAAGTGGCCATCGAGACCCCGCAATCCGTGTCCGTCGTGGACCAGGAAGACCTGGAGGCGGCGCAGCCGACAACCATCGGCGATGTGCTGACGGATCTTCCCGGCGTGAAAGCCATCGGCTCGGAGCGCATCCTCGGCGAGAGCTTCAACATCCGCGGCATCGGCACGCTCGGCGCCTCGGACGAGAATCGTCTGATCGTGCGGGTCGACGGTGCGACCAAGTTCCACGAGCAGTACCGCCTCGGTTCCTTCTTCTCGGATCCCGAGCTCTACAAGCGGGTCGAAGTGCTGCGTGGCCCGGCCTCCTCGACGCTTTACGGCGCCGGGGCGCTGGCAGGCGTGATCGACCTGACGACGAAGGACGCCGCGGATTACCTGCAGGGCGAAGACCAGTATGCCTTCCGGCAGAAATTCGAGTTTCACAGCAACAAGGAAGGTCTGCTGTCCTCCAGTGTCGCCGCCGCGCGGCCGACCAAGAATCTCGATCTGCTCGGCGCTTTCATCTACCGACGGGCAAACGAATACGAGGACGGGGACGGCAACGCGGTTTCCGGTTCCGATTACGAGGCGCCGTCGGGCCTGATCAAGGGCTCCTACAAGTTCGGCGAAAGCGAGGCCCATAAGGTCACGTTGTCCTACCAGCACTGGGAAACCGAGGCGAACGACAGCGACTACGCGCAGACCAACACCTCCTCGGCCTTCGGAACTGTCGATCGTGAGGTGACCGATCAGACCGCGGTTCTGAAATACGATTTCCAGCCGGCGAGCAACGAGCTGATCGATCTGGAACTTTTCGGCTCCTACTCGAACACCGAGGTCGATCAGTCCGACGCGTCGCTCGGCGCTGTCAGCACGTCGCAGCTTTTCGCCGATACCTTCTATGCTTACGAGACTTGGCAGGCACGGATAGAGAACACCGCTGCATTTCACGGCGACGGCTATGAGAACTACCTGATCACGGGTGTCAGTACCGCGTTTCAGGAGCGTACGGCTGATCAGCCGATCACTGCCACCAACACCAGCGGCAGCATCGATTTCCACCCGGGCGGCGAAAGCGAGCAGTACGGCGTCTATGTGCAGAACGAGCTCATCCTCTGGGACAAGTTGACCCTCATTCCGGGGCTGCGGCTCGACTATCAGGAGCTGACGCCGGCCGGCAATCTCGCGGTCTCCGAGGGCGTGGACAACACCGCGCTCTCGCCGAAACTCGCCGCGCATTATCAGATGAACCAGAACTGGGGCATCTTCGGTTCCGTCTCCTACACGGAGCGGCTGCCGGTGCTGGACGAGGTCTACGACGCGAACAGCGGCAACCTCAATCTCGATCCGGAAAAGTCGACCAATATCGAAGGCGGTATCGCGGCCTCGTTCCGCAACGTCGCGCTCGATACCGATGCGGTCACCGCGAAGGCGACGCTTTTCCATAACGACATCAAGGACCTGATCGAGCGCGAGAACACCCGTTCGACCTATTTCAATGTCGGCGAGGCGGAGATCTACGGAGTCGAGTTCGAGGCCGCTTACGAGTCCACCTTCTTCTTCTCCCGCGCGGCCTACACGGCAATCCGCGGCGAGAACAAGGAAGACGGCACCGATCTGAACTCGATCCCGGCGGACGAACTCGTGCTGACCGTCGGCGGCCGGGTCCCGGATTACGATCTCGATTTCGGCTGGCGCGGTGTGATGGCCGCCGGTCAGGACAAGGTCTCCGGCAGCACGTCGGAGACGCCCGGCTACACCGTGCACAACCTGTTTGCGAGCTGGAAGCCGTCGGAAGGCATGCTGCAGGGCTCGGAAGTCCGGTTCGGCATCGAGAACGTCCTCGACAAGACCTATCGCGAACATCTGTCCGGCGACAACGGCAACGGCCGGACGTTCCGGCTGACGCTGGCCAAGCAATTCTGACCAGCCGACTTACCTGAGGGAGACGACAATGCGGACCAAACCGGCGGAAAACCTGCTGAAAGAGCTCAATCGCATGAAGGAGGAGCAGGGAGGGATCCGGGCGCGGACGGCGGCCGAAGCCCTCGGCGTTCCCGAGGCGGCTCTTCTGGAGGCGCGCGAGCTTGAAGGCAGCGTCCGCCGGCTTTCGGTTTCCGGCATGGATGTCGTCCCCCTCATCGAGCGGATGCCCGAGGCCGGGGATGTCATGGTTCTCACGCGCAACGAGTACTGCGTGCACGAGAAGACCGGCATCTTCGAGAATATGCGCTTCAATACGCATATGGGCTCCGCCTTCGGTCGCGAAATCGACCTCCGGATGTTCTTCACCCGCTGGGTAACCGGCTTCCACGTGGTCGACGAGTCGCCGAAGATGACGCGGCATTCCCTGCAATTCTTCGATGCGAGCGGTACCGCGGCTTTCAAGATCTACGCCGTGAGCGGCACGGATCTCGATGCGTTCCTGGCGCTAGTCGGAGATTTCGTCGATCCGGACCCGCAGCCGCTTTCATTCACCGATCTGGAACCCGCAGCGTCCGAGAAACCCGACAGCGAGGTTGACGTGGACGATCTCCGCGGGCGCTGGAGCCGGCTCGGCAACGGTCACCAGTTTAACCGGATGCTCGCGGAACTTGGTCTCAGCCGCCGTCAGGCGCTGCGCCTCGCCGGTGAACATTATGCCCGCCCGGTTCCTGTCAGCTCCGTCGAGTACATGCTGAACAGCGTCGCCGAGAGCGGGTTGCCGATCATGTGCTTCGTGCGCGGCCCCGGTTGCGTGCAGGTTCATTCCGGCCCGGTAAAGACGATCAAGCGCGCCGCCGGGTGGCTCAACATCCTTGATCCGCGCTTCAATCTTCATCTGAAGGACGATCAGATCGACAGCTGCTACGCGGTCTGCAAGGTCTCGACCGAAAAGGGCCTCGATATTACTTCGCTCGACTGCCTCGCCGCCGACGGCTCGACGATCTGCCAGTTCTTCCCGGTCCGGGGCGAAGGCGAGGAAGAGCCCGAGGCCTGGCTGAACCTGATCAACGGCTTCGTCACGGGAGAAGCGGCATGAAGCAAGCCGTTTTCGCTCTGTTCGCCGTTGCCTTGCTGTTCGGCAGTCCGGCGGCGGCGGAAACGCCGCAGCGGATCGTGTCCGCGGGCGGCGACATCACCGAGATCATCTACGCGCTCGGCGCCGGCGACCGTGTCATCGCGGTAGACACCACCTCCAACCATCCGGCGGAGGTTTCCAGCAAGGAGCAGATCGGCTATATCCGCAGACTTGCAGCGGAAGGCATTCTCTCGCTCCAGCCCGATTTGCTTCTGGCCGCGCATGACGCCGGCCCTCCTACTGCGGTCGAACAGCTCCGGGCGGCTGGACTTCGGGTCGAGCTCGCTCCCAAGGGGGACTCAATGGACGGCGTCCTGGCTAAGGTTCGCTTTGTCGGCAAGGCGATCGGTCTCGAAGCCGAGGGATCGGCGCTCGCCGAAAAGATAGAGAGCGAGATGAAAGCGGCGCTTGCGGTCGCGAAGGGGTATAGCGACCATCCGCGGGTCATCTTTGTGCTGAGCGAACGCGACGGCGCCCCGCTGGTGGCCGGCAGCGGAACCTCGGCAGACGCCATCATCTCCCTCGCGGGAGGCGACAATGCCGCCGGCGGCTTCCCCGGCTACAAGCCGATGTCCCAGGAAGCGATCATCGAGGCGGCGCCGGATGTGCTGCTGATGATGTCGCAGACCGTCGAGCGGCTGGGCGGGATCGACACGATGCTCACCCGTCCGGAATTCGCGCTGACGCCGGCCGGCAAGAACCGCCGCTACGTCGCGATGGAAGGCATGCTGCTGCTCGGCTTCGGCCCGCGGGTCCCGGAAGCGGTCCGCACGCTGGCGACCGAACTGCGCGGCGGCTGAGCCCGGATGTCCGAGACAACGGCCCTGCCGCGCCGGGTTGCGGACCGCCGAGGCGGTGTTCCCATCTTCGGACTGATGGGGGCGGCGCTGCTCGTCATCGTCTTCGCGGAACTCGTCCTCGGTCCGGTGCAGCTCGGGATGGGCGACCTGCTGGCCGTGCTTGTCGGCGAGGGCGAGCGCGGGCCGACCGCCATCCTGCTGCAGATCCGCCTGCCGCGCGCCGTGCTGGGCCTCGCCGTCGGTCTCGGCCTTGCGCTTTCCGGTTGCGCCATGCAGGGCGTGTTGCGCAATCCGCTTGCCGATCCCGGCCTGATCGGCGTCACCGCCGGTGCGGCCGTCGGCGCGGTGACCGTCATTGTCCTCGGAAACTACTTCGTCGGCGATCTGCCGGCGCCTGTCCGCCCCTATGCCCTGCCGCTCGGCGCCTTCATCGGCGGCATGGCCGTGACCGGGTTCGTCTTCTCGCTCTCGCATCGCAGCGGCGGCACGAACGTGGCGATGCTGATCCTCGCGGGTGTCGCGGTGAACGCCATCGCCGGCGCCCTGATCGGCGCCATGGTCTATATCAGCGACGACCAGCAGCTCCGTGACCTGACCTTCTGGTCGATGGGCTCGATTGCCTCCGGCAACTGGATGCAGGTCTCGGTTACGACCGCGCTCGCCCTAGCGGCGGCGCTCGGCCTGCTCACCATGGGCCGTTCCCTCGATCTCTTTCAGCTCGGCGAGCGCGCGGCGTTCCACGCCGGTATCGATATCGAACGGGAGAAATGGCGCATTGCGCTGCTGACGGCGATCGCGGTCGGCGCGGTGACCGCGGCGGCCGGCCCCATCGGGTTCATCGGTCTCGTCGCGCCGCACATGGCCCGCCTCATTGTCGGCCCGGCGCACCGCAATGTGCTGCCGGCAGCGGCTCTGATCGGCGGCGCGCTGATCCTCGGCGCCGATCTCGCGGTCCGCATGGTGGTGCCGCCGACCGAACCGCCCATCGGGCTTGCCACCAGCATGATCGGCGGGCCTTTCTTCCTCTGGCTGCTGATGCGCCGCATGAAGCGCGGAGGGCTCTGATGCTGGAAGCGCAGGGGGTCGGACACAGCTTTGGCAGAACGCGGGTGTTGCAGGACGTGAGCCTCAAGGTGCGGCCGGGAGAGATGGTCGCGCTCTGCGGGCCGAACGGTGCGGGCAAGTCGACCCTGCTCGCCGCGATGGCCGGGGATTTCGCGCCGGACGAGGGGAATATCCATCTGGACGGGCGGATCGTCACCAGCCTGTCGCCGGCGGATCTCGCGCGCCGCCGGGCGGTGCTGGAGCAGGCGCCAACCCTGAGTGCGGCCTTCACGGTCCGCGAGCTGCTTGCCCTGGGCATCCCGCGCGACGTGCCGCCGGAGCGGGTGAATGTGCTGATTCGGGAGACGCTGCGCGATGTCGCGCTGCTCGGCCGTGCCGACGACAATTGCCTGATCCTCTCCGGCGGGCAGCGCCACCGGGCCCATCTCGCCCGGGTGCTGGTGCAGCTCGCCGCCTCCGACAAGGCTTGCGGCTACCTCATGCTGGATGAGCCGACCGCCAGCCTGGATATCGCGCACCAGATCACCACCATGCGAATCGCCCGCCGGGCGGCGCGGCTGGGCGAGGGGGTTCTGGTCGTGTTGCACGATCTGAACCTCGCGGCTGCCTTCGCCGACCGCGTCGCGCTGATGCATGAGGGACGTCTTGTCGCGGACGGTCCCGGCGCGGACATCTTAACAGCCGAGCGCCTGAGCGCCATTTATGAAACCGAGATCGCCGTGGAAGAGGCCGAGGGGGGCCGTCCACGCATCGTGCCGGTCTACGATCCGGACACGCACCCGGCCGCAGAGGCCTGAGAAACCAGAGGAGAGACCAATGTATATCGCCATGAACCGGTTCAAGGTCACGAAGGGATCCGAAGCGGATTTCGAGACCGTCTGGAAGACCCGCGACAGCCAACTCGATCAGGTGCCGGGCTTCGTCGAGTTCCGTCTCCTGAAGGGACCGGAGGCCGAGGATCACACGCTCTACGCGTCGCACACCCTTTGGAAGGACTACGATGCCTTCGTCGCCTGGACCAAGTCGGAGCATTTCCGCAAGGCTCATGCGAATGCCGGCAACAACAAGCCGCTCTACCAGGGCCATCCGCAGTTCGAAGGCTTCGAGACGGTGCAGAAGCTCTAGGCAGGCAGCCGCTCAGCGCATTCAGGCAAGGCGCCCGGGCTCAGGCCTCGGGCGCTTTTTCGTTGTCTTTCCAGTCGACGCTAAGCTCTTCCTTCCAGCCGAACCGGACCACATGGTCCTCGACGACATATTTCACCCGGCCAAGTCCCTCCAGCTCCGGCGACCGACATTGGAGATGGAGGACGCCGTCTTCCGCCTTCATCTCGCAGGTTCCGAAGCCGAAATCGGCGTGACCTTTGTCTTCCGCCCAGCTGGCCGGGATCTTGTGGGCGAAATGTTTGCAGAGTTGGACCAGATAACGACCGGCCTTCTCTGTCGGGATCGTTGCGCTGGATGTGTGCATCAGTCTCTCCGTGGGGTGGTTTCTTGATCCGTTACGTCATCGGCGAGGATGATCGGACGGCCGCGTGAGCAGGTTTCTATACGTGCCTCGACGCCATACGCCGCGCGGATCATCTCCGGGGTCAGACCGCCAACGACCGGTCCCTCCGCGAGCAGCTTTCCATTCTTCAGAAGCACGAAGCGGTCGCAGAACCGCATGGCGAGATTGAGGTCGTGGAGGGCGACGAGACAGAGGGCGCCGCCCCGATCCGCCCGGTCGCGCATCAGGCCGAGCGCCTCGATCTCCCATTTAAGGTCGAGCGCGCTGGTCGGCTCGTCGAGCAGGTAGAGCAAGGGCTCCCGTGCGAGCACCTGGGAAAATCCGAGCCGCTGGCGCTGCCCGCCCGAGAGGGCGCCGACCGGCTTGAAGAGCTGGTCTGTCAGGCCCAGCCGTTCGAAGGCCGTCTGGATCCGCCTCTCCTGCTCGGCGTTGCCGAGTTCAGGCAGCGCGGCACGGAGGGCGCTCCAGGCATATTCATAGGCCAGCAGCGCGCTGGCCTGCGGCGCCGTCTGCGGGCTGTAGCCGATCGTACGAAGTTTCTCTGCCTGGCCGAGGCCGGTTACCTCGCGATCCCCGACCTTGACCGATCCGCTATGGCGCAGGAGCCCGGCGATGGTCTTCAGCAGGGTGGACTTGCCCGCTCCGTTCGGGCCGAGGACTGCTACCATGCTGCCGCCCCGCATGACCGGCAGGGTGATGCCGTCGAGGACGGTATCCTTTCCGTAGCTGCAGCCGAGATTCTCTATCCGGAGTACCGCGCCGCTCATTTGCCCCTCCGCTGCAGGACGATCAGCGTCACGAAGACCGGGATCCCCACCAGCGCCGTCACGATTCCGACCGGAATGACAATCCCGGAGACGATCAGCTTGGAGCAGATCGAGGCGAGGGACAGCAGGGCGGCACCGACGATAACGGCGCCGGGCAGATAGAAGCGGTGATCCTCGCCCAGCAGCATGCGCGTGATATGCGGGGCGACGAGGCCGACGAAACCGATCGCGCCGACAAAGGCGACCGCCATGGCCGAGGCCAGCGCCGCTCGCATCAGCGCGCCGAGCCGCAGGCGATGGATCGAGAGACCGATGCTGCGCGCATGTTCCTCTCCGCCGCGCAGCACCGTCATCTGCCAGACGCCGCGGATCGCGAACCCGAAGACGACGGCGAGAGATACCGTCACGGCGCCGACCGACTCCCATGTCGCACGGGTCAGCGAGCCGATGCTCCAGAGCACGCTTTCCTGCACGTCCTCCGCGTCGGCGACGAACTGCAGCAGGGAGATCAGCGCCGAGCAGCTGAAGAGCAGGGCGATACCGAAGAGAATGATGGTTTCCGTGTTCGAGCCGAACGTGTGTGCCAGCGCCAGGATCAGCAGGCCCGCCAGCGCCGCGAATATGAAGGCGAGCAGGGGTAACGTGACTGCAAGGCCGATGCCCGGCAGTTCCAGGTCGAAGACGATGGCGAGCGTCGCGCCGAGGATCGCCGCCCAGGAAATGCCGAGGGTATAGGGACTGGCGAGCGGGTTGTTTAGGGCCGTCTGGGTTTCGGCGCCTGCGATGCCAAGCGAGCCGCCGACGACGATCGCCATAAGCGCGACGGGGAGGCGGATATCGAACAGAATGATGCGCTCGGATATCGACAAACCCTCCGGTTCGAACAGGCCCGCGAGCGCGGTGCCCGCGTCGAGCGATGACGGGCCGGTCAGCAGATCGGCGGCGAAAGAACCGCAGGTCAGGAGCAGGAGACCCGCCAGCAGCAGGATGCGGCGGGTCCGGAGTTGCCGGACGCGGAACGCGAAGCTCCTGCTGTCTGAAGAAGGCATGTCACGCAAACTTGAAAGGGTCATCTCACGGCTGTCTCACTCACTGAGGCTGACCGCGTAGACACCGTCCATGTCCGCGGGTTTCAGCCGGCCGAGTAGCGCCGCTTTTGTGGCTTCAGGATCGAGCTCGGCGAACAGCTCCGGGTGCAGCCACTTGGCGAAGACCTGGAGGGCATAGACATTGAGCGGCGAGTTGTAGAAATGGTGCCAAATCCCGTAGGCGCGCTTCGCTTCGACCGCCGGAAGCGAGGAAATACCGGGCCGAACGGTGACGCCTGCAAGGGTCTTCGTGGCGGTCTCTTCGTCGACGCCCGCTCCGAGGACAATGGGGCCGCCCGGCGTCGCGCCTCTCTTCAGAGAGCCGACGGCGGTTCCGATATAAAGGTCGGGATTGCTCTCGATGACATATTCGAGATTAAGCGGCCCGGCCGCACCGGGGACGACGTCCGCGGCTATGTTCCGTCCCCCGGCCGCGTCGATCAGCGTGGAGAGCATGCCGCGCGCGATGGTGAAGCAGCAGCCGGAGCCGAGGCCCGCCCGCACGTCCAGGAAGACGGACGGTTTTGGGCCCGCGAAACCTTTCAACGGGCCGGTCACGCGCGCGATCTCCGTCCGGTAGAACGCATTATATTCCTTTGCCTCGGCTTCCAGGCCAAGGACCTGGCCGATGATCTCCATGCTCCTGGCGGTATGTTCCAGCGGGTTGTCGCGGAAATCGATGAAGAGCACCGGAATGCCGGCTTCCGTCAGCGCGTCGATCACCACTTGCGAGCGCTCGTTCGGCCCGTGCCCGCTCAGACCGAAAAAGGCGGCATCCGGTTGCAGCGAGAGCGCCGTCTCCAGGCTCACGCTCTCGGTCGTGGTCTGGCCGTAGGTCGGGATGTCCTTCAGCGCTGGGAAGGCGGCGGAGAACCGCGCATAGCCGTCAGGGTCGAAGCGCTGGAATTCGCCGAGCATGCCGGCGGTGCGGGCCACCGGATCCTCGGTCAGAAGCCCGAGCGCGATCAGGAAGCGTCCCTCTCCGAGCAGTACCCGTTCCGCCGGATTTTCCAGCGTTACCGTCCGGCCCTTGAGATCGGTGATCTCCATGGCCGAAACGCCGACAGCTCCCCCGGTCAGGAGAGCTGCGGCGAGACCCAGAAGCCCGCTGAGGGCCGAGATCTTTCTTTGCATCAAGTCATCCTCAGAAACGTCCGGTCAGGCGGAAGGTCGCGGTCAGCGGATCGCCGTAGAAAACACCGCGCGCGGTCGTGTTGTTCACCCGCTCGACATATTCGTTGTCCAGCAGGTTCTCGACGAAGAGGCCAATCTCGAAATTCTCGTTGATCGGGTAACCAGCTGCGGCGTTGACGACAGCGTAACCGGGCGCATCGATCTTCACGCCATTGGAGATCGCCTCGAAATCGCCGACTGCCTGGACACCGGCGCCGACATAGAGGTCCTGCAGCGGACCCTCGAGGAAGGTGTAGCGGCCCCAGATCACGCCGCTATGTTCCGGGGTCGGGTCGGTGTCGAGGTCCGTGTCCACATAGCTGTAGCCGGCGCTGATCTCGACGCCCGGATAGGGGCTGCCGGCAAGGGAGATCTCGAACCCGACCGTGTCTTCCTCTTGTGACTCCACGAAAGACCCGACATTGTCCGGATCGTCGGCCGCCCGGTTCTCGTCCTGCAGCCAATAGACCGCGGCCTGTCCCTGCAGGAAACCGTCGAAGAGGGATACCTTGGTGCCGATTTCGACCTGCCGGCCTTCGATCGGATCGAGCTGGGAGCCGTCGGCCTTCTGTTCGCTCTGCGGCTGGAAGATCTCGGAATAGCTCGTATAGACGGTCGCTTCCGGCACGATGTCGTAGCTGAGGCCAACCATCGGCACGAAACGGTTCTCGTCGATGCTGGTCACCGTCGAGCGGCCGGTATCCTCGGTCTCGCTGTCATAGACCGCATAGCGGCCGCCGAGAGTCAGGTTGAGCCCGTCATAGACTTGCAGGCGGGCATAGCCGTAGCCGCCGAACTCGTCGGTTTCTGTCTCGGTATTGAGCCGGAAACCCGGCCCGACGCCGGGATAGGTGATCTCCGGCTCGACCAGATCGTAGGGATTGAAGGTGTTGATGTTCTGGGTGCCGAGCGAGAAGTCGAAATTCTGCTTCATGTCCTGCTCGGTGCGCCGGTAGTCCGTCCCGATTGCGAACTCGCTGCGCCGTTCGAAAAAGGTGAAGGGCTGGGCGTAGTTGAGGTCGAGATAGGACGTCTTCTCGTCGAACCGCCGCGCGAAGACAAACATCGTGAAATCGCCGGTCGAGGCATCGACAGAGGTCGAAGCGAGGGCGTTCTTGATGTTGGTGTCGCGGTCGTAGATCCGGCTGTTCAGCTTCAGGACGCCGCCGTTGTCGAAAGTGTATTCGGCGTCGGCGAAGCCTTCCGCTGTGTTGATCTCGCGCTGGTTCCAGGGTGCTCCGAAGAAGGTCTCCGTACCGACATTGAGGAAGGAGCCGTCCGAGAAGGTCGGCTGTCCGCTCATCGAGACCGTGTCCTCGCTCTCGTGAATGCCGCCGAAGGAAACTGTCAGATCCTCGGTGACGTCGTACTCAACCGTGCCGTATCCGCCGCCCTTGTCCTGCTGCGCGATGTCCAGATAGCTCTGCTTGGTGAAACCGTAGCCGATCAGGCGCCCGCGGACCTGTTTCCGGTCGCCGCCGGCAACCTGAAGGTCCGCCTCGCCGCGGTAATTGTCGTAGGTGCCGAGATGCCCTGTCGCGCTGCCGCCGTTCTCTCCGTTCGGCCGCTTACGTACCAGATTGATGGTGCCGACCGGCTCGCCGGACCCCTGGAAGACGCCGGACGGACCGGACAATACCTCGACGCGGTCGAAGAACACGAGATCGGGCGCGGTGCCGTAGAGGCTAAGGAAGGAGCGCGGGGCGCCGTCGACATTGTAGGTGAAGACCTCGTGGCCCCGGGAGTAGAGCGATCCGTCGAAGCCGTTACCGGTTGCCGTCGTGACGTTCGGCAGCAGATAGCCGGCCTCTTCCAGTGTCGTCGCGTTCGCGTCGTCGAGGCGCTGGCGGGTCAACACGTTCACCGTCTGCGGGATCTCACGGATGTCCGTTGGCTGCTTGTAGCCGACGGTGGAGCGGCTGCTCGCGTAGGAGCCGGTATCCTCGGTCACGACCTCCTCGTCGCCTTCGACGACGATGCGGTCCAGCGTGACCGCCTCGCCGGAACTCTGCGCGCGCGCAGGGCCTGCCTGAGCGAGCGCGCCGACGCAGACAGTGCCGAGCAGAAACGCCCGCAGCATCTTCCGGCCGTACCGGTTCATCTCATTCGCATCGGTCATCGATGTGTCCCCATCCCCAAAAGTCACACACTCTTCAGTCTTTCGGTATCTGAAATTGACAATCATTCGCAAATGATGGATCGTTTGACCGATCGTCAAACCCGTTTGATTTCAGGTCAGAGGCTTCCCGTTTCCGGAGGGCCCGCCGTCGCCATGGCGAGCATGGATCTCAGTTTTCAGGACTTGTCGCGGCAGGTGAGAGCCGATGCGAGTTTCTACCGGATGCTCGGCAGCACCGGCGAGGAAGCGCCGGTGGTGTTGCGCGGAGAGTTCTTCATCGCGGATTTCCGGTCCGGCCTGCATATCCATGCCACGGACGCGGTGGAGCAGAGCAACACGGCGACGGAGCTTGCGCTTGAGCCGCATATGTCGGTTTCGGTGGTACTGGATGGTGCGACCTCGGCGGCGATCGACGGCGTGCCGCTCAATCTGTCCGTTCCGAAGGGAGCGGAGGCCGGCGGTCTGATCTGGTCGGTCGCCCGTCCCGCGCGGCTGAAGCGGACAATCCGCCGCGGACAGCGGATCCAGAAAATCAACATTTCCGTCAGCGCGGCCTGGATCGAGGATTTCCTCGCGCATGGCGAGGCGCCGAACAGGATGTTGAGTCAATTCTCCTCGACCCATCTTGCCATCCGAAGCTGGCGGCCGGCGTTCGATACCGTTCTCGGTGCCCGCAAACTGCTCGACTGTCTCGGGAGCGAAGGCTCGCTCAACCGGTTGTCGCTCGAAATGCTTGCCTTGAGGATTTTGCGCGACGCATTCGAAAGCATCGAACGACCGGCAAATGGTCAACCTGGGAACGATAGGGCGCTCCTCCTGCGCGACTACATCGCTGAAAATCTGAGCGGAGAGCTAAGTCTGAACTCAATAGCCGCGGCGACGGGCATGAGCGTCAGTACGATGCAGCGGGTTTTCAAAGACGCCTTCGGCGTCACCGTGGTGGATCATCTGCGCCGGGCACGGCTGGAAATTGCGCACAGGGCGCTGGTCGAGGACGGCATGCCGATACAGCAGGCGGCCTTTCTCGCCGGGTACAGTTCGGCCGCTAATTTCGCGACCGCCTACCGGAGGATATTCGGACGGGCGCCGTCCGAGGCGCGGCTTACCGACGCTTTGGAAGACAATGCGCCGTTCGTGAACGGTTGAGCCGTCTCTGCGTGATGGCGGCGCAGCCGCTTGATCAAACCTCAATTTTCCCGGTGGCATTGTCACGCAGGAGACTTTGTGGCTCCATTCCGGTGAGGGAAATTCCATCCAACGTTGACGTCACATCGACCCGGAGGGTGAGATGCTGCAAGCCGCCGAAGCTGATTCAGAAACCGGCGTAGTCTTCAATACGGGACCGCTATCTCCGGGCGAGGTGCGCGGCTTGCCGCCCGAGGCCTTCTATACTCGTGACGCCGATGCGATCGCCGACAATCTTGCCGTGACGATCGGCGTGGGGCTTTCGAGCGAGGAAGCGGCGAAGCGTCTGTCCGCTTACGGCCCGAACAAGTTGAAAGAAGCGGAGAAAGATTCTCCGCTCGTCATGTTCGCGAAGCAACTTCTCAATCCGCTGCTGATCATTCTCCTGATCGGTGCGGTGATCTCCGGCTTCACCGGTCACCTCGTCGACGCAATCGCGATCGCCGTCATCGTGGTGCTGAATGCGACGATCAGCTTCCTTCAGGAATACAAGGCCGAGAAATCGCTGGCCGCGCTGAGCGAGATGGCAGCGCCCATGGCGAATGTGCGCCGGGACGGCGACTGGAAGGAGGTGCCGGCGCGCGACCTGGTACCCGGCGATGTTCTCCGGATCAAGGCGGGCGACATCCTGGCGGCCGACGTCCGGCTGATCGAGGCCAATCGCCTGCAGATCGACGAGGCGGCCCTGACCGGCGAGTCCGAGCCGGTCAACAAGCACGATCAGGTCATTTCCGGCGACGAGCAGGCGGTCCTCGCGGAACGTTTCAACATGGGCTATTCGAGCACGTTGGTCAGCAACGGAGCAGGGGTCGGGCTCGTCACCGGCACCGGAATGGATACCGAGGTTGGCCATATCGCCGGATTAATGGCCTCGGCGGAACAGCCGAAGACGCCGTTGCAGGAACGCATCGAGAGTCTTTCCAAGATCCTGATCGGGGCCGCCCTGATCGTTGTCGCCATCGTCGTGGGCATCGGGATCGCGAACGGCATGGATGCGTTCGAGATGCTGAACACGGCGATCTCGCTTTCGGTTGCCGCGATCCCGGAAGGAATGCCGACCATCGTCACCATCGTACTTACTCTTGGTTCCCAGGCGATGGCGCGGCAGAACGCGCTAGTGCGGCAACTCAGCTCGGTCGAGACGCTGGGGACGACGTCTGTCATATGCTCCGACAAGACGGGCACTCTTACGCAGAACCAGATGCAGGTGATGCGGCTCTGGGCGGGCGGCAAGGCCTGGAGCCTTTCCGGCGACGGTTTCGATCCGAACGGTCAATTGCTGAATGCGGAAGGCGTGGCAGCCGATATGGCGGCGGAGGACGACCTCCGGATCATGCTCATGGTCTCCGCATATTGTAACGAGGCCCGGTTGAGCGAGAAGGATGGGCGCCCGTCCGTTCAGGGCAATCCGACGGAAGGAGCGCTCGTCGTCGCTGCCGCAAAGGGCGGGATCTCGCGCAAACAGCTGAAGGAAGAGCAGAAGATCGAGCATCTGCGGTCTTTCCCGTTCGATTCTACCCGCAAGATGATGAGCGTTCTGGCCCGGTTGCCCTCGGGCGAGATCGTCCTCGGGGCGAAAGGCGCGCCCGACGTGATCCTGAAACGCGCCACCGGTATCCGCCTGAGTGGCGAGGAACTGGAACTCACCGACGAGCGGCGGGCCGAGATCTAGAAGGTCGTCGAGGGCTTCGGCGGGGATGCGCTCCGCACGCTGGCAGTCGCTTATCGCAGGCTGGAGAAGGAGCCGGCCGGCGACGATCTCGAACATCTGGAGGATATCGAGAAGGACGTGATCCTGGTGGGTATCCACGGGATTATGGATCCGCCGCGCCCGGAAGTGCCGGATGCCATCGCCGAGGCTCAGAGCGCGGGCGTCCGCGTCGTTATGATCACCGGCGACCATGCCGTGACCGCAAAGGCGATCGCGGAGCAGATCGGGATCCGCCGTTCGGAGGAGCAGACGGTTCATACCGGAGCCGAGCTCGACGAGCTGACCGAGGAACAGTTAACCGAAACCGTGAGGCATGCCGCCGTCTTCGCGCGGGTGACGCCGGAGCACAAGCTCAGGATCGTCAACGCGATGCAGGTCAACGGCGAGGTTGCGGCGATGACCGGCGACGGGGTGAACGACGCGCCGGCTCTCAGGAGCGCGGATATCGGTGTGGCGATGGGGATCACCGGAACCTCGGTCGCCAAGGACAGCGCGGCGTTGGTGCTGCTCGACGATAATTTCTCGACCATCGTGACGGCGGTCCGCGAAGGCCGGCGCATCTATGACAATCTGCTGAAATTCATCCGTCAGGCTCTGACAGCGAACGTCGCCGAGGTGTCGGCGATCCTCTTCGCCTTCCTGCTGATGGGGGCCGATCCGCTGCTGACCCTGACACCTCTGATGATCCTCTGGGTCAACCTGATCTCGGACGGTGTCCCGGCGCTTACCCTCGGGATGGAACCGGCGGAAGAGGATATCATGAAGCGCAAGCCCAGGAGCCGGGCGGAAAACATCTTCACCGGCGGATTGGGGCAACGGATCATCCTGCGCGGGCTCGGGCTCGGCTTCCTGACCTATTGGGTCTTCCAGCGCGCATTGGACGGGGGGCTTGCGATCGAGTACGCACAGACAGCCGCCTTTGCGACGCTGATTTTCGCCCAGCTCTGGCACGTCTTCGATGCTCGCGCGTCGACGACGATCTTCCGAAAGAACCCGCTCGGCAACCGGGCGCTGCTCGGTGCAGTCGCCTTCTCTGCCGGTATGTCGCTTCTTGCGATCTATACGCCGCCTGGCAATTTCGTGCTCGGAACGGAACCGTTGAGCCTCAGGCACTTGCTGGAAGTCGTCACGATCGCGGCTTTGCCGACACTTGGGCTATCGGCGGTGAAGGAGGTCTTTCACTTCCGCTTCCTCTGAGCCTGCTGGGATTTTCCGGAGATCCTTTAAAACCGGATCACAGGCGGTATGATGACAACCATTGGCGTCCTTAAAACGCCTTTTGGGTCAGAGCGTTCATGTCCGATCAATCTTCCAATCTTCAGGTACTCCTGCAACGTGCGGTGAGTGCGCATGGAGCTGGCAATCTCGCCGAGGCGGAAGGTCTTTACCGCCAGATACTGGCTAAGAGCCCGGGGCAGCCGACAGCGCTCTATCTTCTCGGGGTCGTCGCTCTTCAGGTCGGTCGGCCGGACGTCGCGGCAGAGCTGATCGAGCAAGCATTGAAAGGCCGGCCCGACAACGCAGAGGCGCACTACAATCTCGGCAATGCTTATCAAGCGCTTGGGCGCGATCAGGATGCGGAACATTGTTTTCGGGAAGCGATCCGCCTGCAGCCCGATTATGCGCAGGCGCATTACAATCTCGGTACCTTGCGGAAGGCCTCCGGATCTCTGGAGGCTGCAGAGAAGAGTTTCCGTGCCGCAGTAGGACATGCGCCGGGGCTCGGCCAAGCTTGGTGCAATCTCGGTGTCGTCCTTGACGAATTGGGGCGCACCCTGGAGGCCGTAGAGGCATACCGGACCGGTTTGAAAGCCACGCCGAATTTGGCCGAAGGCCACAACAATCTAGGCAATGCTCTAACGCGGCTCGAACGAGGGGAAGAGGCCCTTGGCTGCTATCGTGAGGCGCTTTCGGTCAATCCTCTGTTTGGTGCTGCGTATCGCAATCTTGGGACCACGCTGCAGACCGCAGGTGCCGGCGCGGACGCGAAAGCGCCATTCCGCAAGGCAATTCTCTTGGAACCCGGCGACGCGGAGAATTGCTACAATTTGGGAACCGCTATGGAGGGTTCGGGGGGTGAATCCGAATGGTTCCGCAGGGCGCTGGCGATACGGCCGGGCTACACGGCTGCCCGCTACAATCTCGGAACATCCTATCTTGCCGGGCTGTCCTTCGACCAGGCGCGGCGCGCGTTTCTGGAGGTAGTCGGCCAGGCGCCCTTGCATGTGCAGGCTTGGGGAAACCTTGGCACGGTAGCGCAGAAACTCGGCGAGCTGTTTCTGGCCAGGTCGCTTTACCGCAAATCCCTGTGCCTTGAGCCGAGCCAAACGGGTTTGCTGGTCAACGCGATCACTGTCCAGAAAGACACGCTGGATCTTGATGGCGCGATGAAATTGGCGCGTGGCGGCCTCGCCATCGATCCGCTTTCTCCGATGCTCCTGGGCGCTCTAGGTCTGGTTTGGCAGGCAAGGGGTGACAGCAGGGCCGAGCCCCTTCTCCGATGCGCGATCATCGCTGCGCCCGATGAGGTTCCGCAATATTTGAACCTCGCGCTGGCGCTAAAGGAAAATCATAAGATTCAAGACGCGGAGCTCCCTTTGCGGCGGGCACGGATCATTGGCCCGGACGAAGCTCTCGTTCTCGGATATCTCGGCCTGCATCTCGCCGACGCGACGCATTTCGACGAGGCGTTCGACTTGTCGACGCGGGCGGTGGAGCGGCAGCCGGGAAACCCCGATCTTCACAAGATGCTTTTGTTTTTTCTGCATTACATTCCGGAACTGGATTCAGAGCGCTTTATGGCCGCCTATCGACGCTTCGACGAGGAGATCGGAGGTCCGTTGCGGCGTCACTGGCGACCTCATCGAAACCGGCGGGACCAGGACAAGAGAATCAAACTCGGTTACGTCGGGGCCTCATATCAGCGCCATTCAAGCACGAGCTTTTTTCTGCCTTTGCTCCGGCATCACGATCACGACCGATTTGAGATCTACAATTATGCTTTCTATTCAGTGCGCGGCGACAAATTCACCGAGCAGATGCAAGCCCTCTCGGACCATTGGGTGCCCACTTTCGGGATCGGTGACCACGATCTGGCCGAGCGCATCCGTACCGATGAGATAGATATCCTTGTCGATCTTGCCGGTCATACGAAGGGTAACAGACTGGCGGTCTTTGCGGAGAAGCCCGCTCCGGTTTCCATGCACTGGCTCGATCACGGTGTAACCACCGGTCTCAGTGCGATCGATTACTTCCTTGGTGATCCGGTCTTCACGCCCGAGGGGTCGGGTGAGTGGTTCTCCGAAAACGTCTGGAACCTGCCCCGACTGGTATTTCCCTACGAGCCGTTGGACACGGACACCGAAGTCGCCGCGGCGCCTGCTTTGGCAAACGGTTATGTCACCTTCGGCATTGTTTCCCGTTCCATACGAATCAATGAGAACGTTATTCGCTTGTGGTCGACAATCCTCAAGCAAATGCCGGACACGCGGATCGCAGTTTTCAGTCAATCCTGCCGGGACCCGGCGGTTGCTGAAGAGTTTGAGAGCCGATTTGCGGCTTTCGGAGTCGCACGTGAGAGACTGAACATCGGATTTTGCCCGAAAGCTGCCGATGCCCACGCACAGATCGACATTTTGCTGGACTGCTTCCCGCACAATGCTGGCGTCACGTTCTATGAGTGCGTCTATATGGGGTTGCCGGCCGTCACATTACGCGGGAACCCTGCGATCGGAACGCTCGGCAGCTCGATGCTGACACAGCTTGGGCATCCGGAATGGATCGCGGAAACCGAGGAAGATTATGTACGCATCGCGTGCGATCTCGCTTCCAACATAGAACGTTTGGCGCTTCAGCGCCGTAACCTGCGGCAGGAGATGGAACGCTCGCCGCTCATGGATGGTCCCGCTTTCGCACGAGATTTCGAAAATGCGTGCCGCGCGATGTGGGCCAATTGGTGCGCCTCCAGCTAGCGCTCTCAGCTGAAATATGCGGACCTAAGAGTGAACTGAAGGCAAACCTTAAATCTTTTGCGCGCGCCAAAGGCCTTGCTTGGGCTTAATTGCTCCCCGGCTAAAAGTAACCGGTGAGATAAGCTTGAATTCAATCAGGTTTTAGTTGATACGGTCCGCAATACATTCTCGACCGGCAACAGTAAGTTTCTCGGATAGGCTGACGTGAAAAATATCAATCTGTCGACCAAGATCCCGGCGCTCGTCGGAATCGCGACGGCTCTGTCGATCCTCGTGGTGGCGTCCTTCAGTTATTTCCAGTCGGCGCGGCAAATGGAAGAGCGCGCGCTCGCGCAGCTCGAGGCCATGTCAGTGGCGCGGATGGCTGCGCTGAGGACGCTTTTCGGGTCGGTCCGGGACGACCTCCTGATCGTCGCTGCGAATACCGGATCCGAGAAGGCGCTGAACGGGTTCAAGTTCGGTTTCCGGCTCTTTGCGCGTAAGGGCGATCCGACCGAAACGCTTCAGAAGCTCTATATCGAGGACAACCCGAACCCCGTCGGCAGCAAGCAGCTGCTTGACAAGGCGGAGGACGATTCCGGTTACACCAAGTACCATCTGGAGAACCATCCCTGGTTCCGCAAGCTGCAGGAAGACCGCGGCTACGCCGACGTGATGCTGATCGATTCCGACGGCAACATCGTCTACAGTGTGCTGAAGGAACAGGATTATGCGACGAACCTGATCGAGGGGCCCTGGAAAGACACGGAATTGGCCCGGACCTTTGCCCGTCTGGCTGAGGCCCCGGAGGCGGGGCAGGTCGTGATGACGGATTTCGTCGCCTACGAGCCGCGTGGCGGGAAGCCGACTGCTTTCATTGCCACACCTCTTTTCGTTCGTGGAGAGTTCGCGGGCGGCCTTTTCTTCCAAATCCCGGATCAGCTTATCGACCGTCTCATGCGGGATACGACAGGCATGGGCGATACCGGCGAAACGATCCTCGTCGGCGCCGACCGTCTGCTCCGGAGTTCGTCGCGGGTATCGGGCGAGGAAGCGGTGTTGCATGCCAAGGCAGAGACCGAAGCTGCCGAACGCGCTCTCGCCGGAGAGGAAGGCACCGTGAAAGGTGTCAACTATCTGGGCGTGTCCGTCTATTCGGTGTTCAAGCCTTTCGAGTTTTCGGGCGTTCGCTGGGCTGTGCTCGGAGAGATGAGCGAAGCCGAAATTCTCGGTCCTGTTCGGCAGATGCGGAACATCCTCGCCATTGTCGGAGTGGTGATGTTCCTGTTGCTCGCCGGTATCGGCTACACCACCGCCCGGACCGCGCTGCGACCGGTGGTGCAGATGACAGGAGTCATGCGGGAGCTTTCAGAAGGCAATCTGCAGGTCGAGATCCCGGGAGCCGGCCGAGGAGACGAGATCGGCGAGATGGCGGGGGCTGTCGAAGTCTTCCGCGAGAACATGGTCCGCAATGAGGAAATGCAGGCGGAGCAGGAGCGCTCTCGCGAGCGGCGCGAGGCGCGTGCCAAGCGGATCGAGGACATCACCCAGAATTTCGACAATGCGGTCAGCGAGGCGCTGCGCAGTGTTGCCAGCGCAACCACGGAGCTCGACTCCACCGCCCAATCGATGGCGAACATCGCGGAGAACACGCAGAGCCAGGCCGGCTCCGTCGCCGCAGCCTCGACGGAAGCGTCTGCGAACGTGGAAACGGTTGCCGCTGCAGCCGAGCAGCTTGCCTCCTCGATCCGCGAGATCGGCCAGCAGGTGAGCGAATCCACCCGGATCAGTGCGGAGGCGTCCGAGCAGGCCGAACATACCCGCGAGTCCATGGTCGGGCTCGACCAGGCCGCGCAGAAAGTCGGTGAGATAGTCGGTCTGATCAACGATATCGCCGAGCAGACCAACCTGCTTGCCCTGAATGCCACCATCGAGGCGGCGCGGGCCGGCGAGGCGGGAAAGGGATTCGCCGTGGTGGCGAGCGAGGTGAAAAACCTCGCCAACCAGACCGCCAAGGCGACGGAAGAGATCACCGCCCAAATCTCCGCCATGCAGAACGAGACGAGCAGTGCGGTCAGTGCCATCGGTACCATCACGGAGACGGTGGCGCGGGTGAGCGAGATCGCGACGGGGATCGCTTCGGCTGTGGAGGAGCAAAATTCAGCAACCTCCGAGATCAGCCGCAACGTCCAGGAGGCGGCACAAGGGACGCAGATGGTTTCCTCCAACATCACCTCGATGACGGAAGGCGCGGAGGAAACCGGCACCGCAGCCAGCCAGGTGCTGCAGACCGCACGCGAGGTGGCGCAGCAATCCAACTCGCTGAACGAGACGGTACGCCGCTTCCTGGACGAGGTTCGGAACGCCTGAGATTGCTTGCTGTCGATGCGCCTCACGGGCAAATTGCACGGCGTTATATCCGAAGGAATCCATCCATGGACTTGGCCTCGCTGCTGGTATTCGCCATCGCTCTCGCGCTCGCCGCCGGATCTCCCGGGCCGAGCCTTGCCGCGCTCGTCGCGCAAGTTCTGGCGCGCGGCTGGCGGGCTGTCCTGCCGTTCGTGATGGCGATGTGGCTCGGCGAGTTGATCTGGCTGACAATGGCGATCGTCGGACTTGTGGCCGTGGCCGAGGCGTTTCATTCCGCCTTCGTCGTCATCAAATGGCTCGGCGTCGGGTATTTGTCCTGGCTTGCCTGGAGGATGTGGACGGTACCGGCGGAAACTTCGGGCAAGACGCTGCCGGAACCGCGCAGCGGCATCAAGATGTTCCTCTCGGGAATGGCGGTCACCCTCGGAAATCCGAAGATCATGGTTTTCTACCTTGCTCTGCTGCCGACCCTGATCGATCTGGGCAACGTCTCAATCTCCGATTGGGCGGCGATCTCGATCACGTTGGTTACAGTGCTCGCGGCTATTGACCTCAGCTATGTCGTGCTGGCGGCCGGGGCCCGAAACCTGATGCGCAGCCCCCGGGCGGTGCGGATCGCAAACAGGGCGAGTGCTACGGTGATGGGCGGCGCGGCGATCGCCATCGCGCTTCGCGATTAGACGGCGGGCTTTTCGTCCGGGGCGGTTTCCCCTGTTTCGCCATCTTCCGGGCTGAGCGGGTCGACCGCCGCCGTGGTCTGGGCGAGGACCACGGCATCGTTGAAGGCGATGTGGTCTTCGACCGGCGCCGGGGCCCGCACATTCATCCGGTAGGCGCAGAAGGCGGCGGCGAGAATGTGGACGGTGGCAGTGAAGGCGAAGAGATACTGGATGCCGACCAGGTCGATGACCGCCGAGGCCAGTGTCGGTCCGGCGATCGCACCGATCGCGAAGACCAGGAGCAGACCGCTGGCGGCTTCCACATAATCGGACGGCTCGGTGATGAAGTCGTTTAGATGCGCGACGCTGAGTGCGTATATGGGAAACGCGAACAGCCCGAACATGAATCCGAAGACGAACACCCCGAAAGGAATGTAGGCGGCGAGCAGGACCATGCCGATTCCGGCGGTCGCGGAGCCGAGGCAGGCGCCGATGATGACGAGGCGCCGGTCGATGCGGTCGGAGAGCCTGCCGAGCGGGTATTGCCCGATGGCGCCGGCGATCACCACGATGCTCATGAAGATGGCAACGCTGGAGACGGCGCTGTCCCCCATTGCGTTCAGGGCGTAGACCGGCGCCAGGGACCAGAAGGCGCCGTTCGCGACGCCGACCGCGATACAGCCGACGACGCCGACCGGCGAGATACGGAACAGCCGTAAGAGCCGGAGCTGAACGACCTCCAGCGGAGCCGGCTGGTCGATGCGGGTCAGCGCCACGGGTACGGCTGCGATAGAAACCAGGATCGAGGCGAAGGCGAAGAGCGGGAAGCTCTTCGGATCCGCGGTCATCAACAGCAGCTGGCCGACCGTGATGACGGTCAGGTTGATGATCGTATAGACGGAGAAGACGAGGCCTCGGTTCTGGTTGGTCGATTTCTCGTTCAGCCAGCTTTCGACCACCATGTAGAGCACCGCGAAGCAGAAACCGGTTATCGCCCGCAAGCTCCACCAGATGATCGGCTCCAGCACCAGCGCATGGATGAGCACCACGGTCGAGGCGACCGCCACCATGCCGGTAAAGGTGCGGATATGGCCCACAACCCGCACCACACGCGGTCCATAGAGGCAGCCGGCCATAAAGCCGAGAAAATAGGCCGAACCGAGAATGCCGATCTCGACCGAGCCGAAGGCTTCCATGCCCGCACGGACAGGCAGAAGCGTGCCCTGCAGGCCGTTGCCCATGAGCAGGATTGCAATGCTGAGAAGCAGCGGAACGAGGGGGATGATCGACGTCATTGGATCCCGACTATAGGCGGCGGCGAATGCGCGCTCAACCTCGGCCGGGACCCAGACGGCAAAGTGGTCAGACGGAGACTATGTTGTGGCCGGGTCCGTAGGGGAACCCGGTGATGTTCTCCGCGCCGTCGGCACCGATCACCAGGATATCGTGCTCCCGGTAGCCGCCGGCCCCGGGCGTGCCTTCGGGAACCCAGAGCATCGGCTCCATGGAGACGACCATTCCGGGCTCCAAGACCGTATCGATGTCCTCGCGCAGCTCCAGGCCCGCTTCCCGACCGTAGTAATGCGAGAGCACGCCGAAGGAATGGCCATAGCCGAAAGAACGGTAGTCGAGCAGGCGATGCTCCTGGAAGAACCGGTTGATCTCGTCACAGATCCGGTCGCAGCGCGCGCCCGGCTTGATCAGGGAAAGCCCGAGCTCGTGCGCCGCGACATTCGCCTCCCAGAGCCGGAGCGTGTCCTTGTCCGGCTCGCCGAGGGTGAGAGTGCGCTCCAGCGCGGTGTAATAGCCGGAGATCATCGGAAAGGTGTTGAGGCTGAGCAGGTCGCCCGCTTCCAGCTTGCGCATGGTGACCGGATTGTGTGCGCCGTCGGTATTGAGCCCGGACTGGAACCAGACCCAGGTATCGCGCATCTCGCTGTCGGGAAAGGCGTCGGCGATGGCGAGCTCCATCGCGTCTCGTCCCGCGATCGCGACATCGATTTCCCGGGCGCCGACCCGGATTGCGTCGCGGATGGCGGCCCCGCCGATATCGGCGACCCGGGCGCCTTCGCGGATCAAGGCGATTTCCTCCGGCGATTTCACCATGCGCTGGCGCATCGCTGCCGGGGCGATATCGACGATCTCCTTGATGCCGCCCACTTCCGCCAGCGTGTCGCGGGCCTGCAGGGTCAGGTGATCCCCTTCGATCCCGATTTTACCCGCAGCGCCGATCAGCTCTTTGACGGCACGCCAGAAATTGTTCCGCTGCCAGTCTGTGTAGATAACGTTTTCGTCGACGCTGCGCCGCCAGGGTTGGCCGCCGTCGATATTGGCGGAAACCGTGGTGCATTTGTCCCGGGTCACCACGCAGCCGAACGGTCGCCCGAAGCTGCAATAGAGGAAGCCCGAGTAGTAGGCGATGTTGTGCATCGAGGTGAACAGCACGGCCTCGACGCCGAGGCCATCCATGAGTGTCCGCAGCCCCTTGAGCCGGCGGTCGTATTCCGCTGTGGAGAAAGGCAGTGGCGCTTTCGCGCCATTGTGGCGGGTGAAGTGGGTTGGGCGTTCGCCGATCGGCGTCATCCTGGCCTCCATATCGAAATCGGACGCAAGAAGCGCCCGGAAAATCCATCCGGGCGTACAGGATGTTGGATCGCTTTCGCGCCGAGTGAGACGCGAAAGGGATGCATGCCCGACACAGGTCGGCGGCGACGCCATCGCCATGCATACGGCTGTAAGATTAAGGCGTGAATTTCGCGCCGGTCAACGGGTAGAGGAGCGATCGGCGGCTTTCAGTTCTTCGAAATGGACCTGCGCCTCGGCATTTAGATCCCGCGATTTCTGAAACGCCTCCCGCTCCCGCCACTCCGCTTCAGTTCCGGGCGAGAACTGAACGCCGATCTTTTCGGCGATGTTGCAGGCATCCGGCAGGATGGAGGGATCGTACTCCAGATTCATGCCGGCCTCGCGCAGGAAGGCGATATGCTCGCCGTAATACTCTTTGATGTCGGCGCGCCGGCGCCCGATCTTGGTCCGGAACTCGCGCTTGGACTTGGACCAATAGTGATTGATCCTGAGGGTCGCCGTTTCCACGGTCCGGCTGAAAGCGCGGAGTGTGGTGTCGACGATGGGCCTGCCACTTGGGCTCACCGCAAGGGCGTCGTTGCGGTAGAGAAAACTGTGCGGCGAAATCATCCGCTCGACGGCGTCGAGTCGAATGATGCTCTTGATGTGAGCGTTGTAAGGATAGAAGTCGTCGGCGCAGGTGCCGGCCCGCCCGTCTTTGAGGAAACTCGGTTCGCCCGTCCTGAACCCCATCATGCCGCGAAGTTGATAGCTGGTGGTGACCAGCGGCCCCGGGGGCGTTTCGAAGCCGGAGCTTCCATAGCAGACCCAGTTGATACCCAGCCCCGGAAACCCCTCATAGCGGGGCATCATTTCGGCCAGCGATTCCGGCCGGTTTCGGACGAACGCAAACTCGTCGATATCGAAGAAACCGACCCAGAACGCTTCATTGCGGTGTGTATTGATACAATGCGTATAGGCCCAGCGCTGACGCTGTTCCGTAGCGTCGACCTTGTGCAGCGTGACCACCCCGCGATCAAGCCAGGGGCGAAGCACCTCCTCCGGAGTATCGGAACTCTGGTCGTCGTAGAGGTAAAAATGTTCGACGCCCTGCAGCTCGTAATGCGTGAGCCATTCGGCGAGGTACCGTGCCTCGTCCCGGAAAATCGCGCAAATCGCCAAGTAGTGCACGTGTCGTCCTCGCAGCAAGACCAGCGGAACAAGGGTCTATGTCCCCAATCGTCTCTTAGCAGAACCGCCGGACAGCGTCACAGGCGGTATCGGTCTTTCCGACCGCATTCCATTTCCGGCCGTCGGAACAGGCGTGGCCAACCCGTTCCGGGAGTGGGGGCTGTCATGGATGGATACGGACAGATCCGTTCCCGAGCGCGAAGAGTGCGTTTCGGCGATCAGATTCCGCTTGCCGCAAATCTTAAACGCATATCAATATATCATTTAGTGTTTAGGGGTTTTCATGGCCGACCGGGTTGTCAGTGCTGGGATTCAGGGTGTGAGCGGGGCGCTTCGCATGCCGCTCTACCACCAGATTTTCCTGATTTTGCGCCAGCAGATCACCGATGGGCTGCATGAATATGACGCCCTGATCCCGGGTGAGCAGGAGCTGGCGGAGACCTACGATGTCTCCCGCATCACCGCGAAACGGGCGCTCGACGAGTTGGCGGCGGAAGGACTCGTGGTGCGCGAGCGCGGGCGCGGAACGCGGGTGCGCTACCGGCCGAAGGCGCGGGCCTTCAAGTCCTCCATGGACGGCCTGCTCGAGAACCTGATGGCCATGGGGCTGGAGACCGAGGTCAAGCTGCTCTCCTTCGGATACGTCCCGGCGGCCGAGGAGGTTGCGGCGGCGCTCTCCTGCCCTATCGGGCAGGAAGTTCAGCGTTCGGTTCGCGTGCGCAGCGTCGAACGGCAGCCGTTTTCCTTCCTCACGACCTATGTGCCGGCCGATATCGGCCGGCGCTACGATGCATCGGATCTCGCCAACAGGCCTCTGCTTTCGCTGCTGGAACGGAGCGGAGTTCAAGTCGATGCGGCGACACAGACGATTTCCGCCACCCTCGCCGATGCCGGTGTTGCCGGCCATCTCGGGATCGAGGCGGGATCGGCCCTGATGAAGATCAACCGCATCGTGAAGGACCGGGGCGGACGCCCGGTCGAGTACATCACCGCGCTCTATCGTCCGGACCAGTACCAGTACCGCATGGTGCTCTCCCGCGTGCGCGGAGAGACCCATAACACCTGGACTCCGAGCCAGGACGCGGCAACGAACCTAAAAGACTGAGCCAACCGAACAGGGGATTAAGGCAATGACAAAGACCAAGACTTTCGATCAGTTCTCCCGCCGCCAGGTGCTGGCTGGCGTGGCTGCCGGCGGCGCATTTGCCGCGGCCGGCACGCTCGGCGTGCCGCATATCGCGCGCGCCGCCGATCCGGTGAAGGTCGGCGTGGTCCATCCGGTGACCGGCTTCCTGCAATTCTCCGGCACCCAGTGCCGCTTCGGCGCGCTTGCCGCGATCGAGGAAATTAACGCGGCGGGCGGTATCAAGGCGCTCGGCGGTGCGAAGCTTGAGGCCGTTCTGGGCGACGCCCAGTCAAAGGCGGAGATCGGCGCAGCCGAGGTCGAGAAGTTCAACGAGGCGGGCGTCTCCGCAATCGTCGGCGCCTATGCCTCCGGCATCTGCCTCGCCACCACCCAGGCGGCAGCGAAGTACGGAATCCCGCATGTCGTCGATGTCGGAGTGAACGACAAGATCGTCGGCCGCGGCCTTGAGAACACCTTCCGTTTCGGCCCGGGCTTCGGCTCCATCACCAAGGCTGGCGTCGACCATCTGATCGCGATCAACGACGCGGCGGGCAAGCCGACCAAGTCGGTGGTGATCGTGCATGAGAACACCACGCCGTTCGGCAGTTTCATGGCCGGTCTTCTGGAGAAAAACCTGACCCCGGCCGGTTTCGAGGTGAAGGAAGTGCTGCCGCATCCGACCGGCAACAAGGACTTCAACAACATCGCGCTAAAGATCAAGGAAGCGAATCCGGATCTGGTTATCCCGTCGCACTATTATGGCGATGGCGTGCTGTTCCTGCGCACCCTGCAGCGCCAGCGCGTGAAGCCGAAGGCGATTTATTCCGTTCTTGGCGGCGCCTCCTCGCAGTACCGCTTCGTCAACGAGTTTCCGGATGCGGCCGAATACGTGATGGACTGCAATCACTGGTTCGATCCGCGCAAGGAGGCCGCTCAGGCCCTGCGCAAGAAGACCGAGGCAGCAGGCAAGTCCTTCTCTTACGAAGTCTTCCTCGCCTATGAGGCGATGATGTTCGCCGCCGACGCCATGGAGCGTGCCGGTTCCGCCGACCGCGCCAAGATCATCGAGGCGATGGCGTCCAGCAACTGGTCCGGGCATTTCATGCCTTACGGTCCGACCAAGATGGTCAATGGCCAGAACGAAGGTGCGCAGGCCATGGTCATGCAGGTGCTCGGCAAGGATATCGAAGTCGTTGCGCCGAAAGAGTTCGCGACCAAGGCCCCGGTGTTCCCGCGCCCGGCCTGAGACCGGCTCTGAACCTGTGGCGGGGACGGTTGGGGCCGTCTCCGCCACTCAATGCGGCCTGAACGCGACTGACATAAATGGATTTTCTCGGTATCAGCCTGCCGTCCTATTCTTTGGAGACGGTATTCGGCTCCGCCATCAGCGGCGTCTTTCTCGGTGCGATCTACGCTCTCGTTGCGCTCGGTTTGACGCTGATCTATGGGGTTCTGCACATCATCAATTTCGCCCATGGCAGTCTCCTGATGCTGGCCATGTACGCTGTGTTCTTTCTTTGGAGCGGGTTCGGGATCGATCCCTATCTCGCGATGCTGATCGTGGTGCCGGGCGGGTTCTGTTTCGGCTATCTCCTGCAGCGCAGCGTGATCGGGCGGGCGAGCCACGGGCGGGACGAGATCATCCTGCTGGCGACCCTCGGGGTCTCCATCGTGCTGGAGAATTTCGCCCTCTTCGCCTTCTCCGCGAACGAGCGCAACGTGCAGGTGCCTTATGATTTCGACGGGATCGATCTCGGCGTCGTCTATGTCGTCTGGCCACAGCTCGCGGCACTCGCGGGCTCGCTTCTGATCACTGCCGCGCTCTGGGCCTTCATGCATTACACGGATACCGGAAAGGCGATCCGCGCCGTTGCCAAGGAGCGGCAGGGCGCGCGCCTGATGGGCATCAATGTCGAGCATATCTTCGCCGTCAGCTTCGGTATCGGCACCGCCTGCGTCGCCGCCGCGGCGAGCCTGCTGGCGCCGACCTATGCGGTCTTCCCGCAAGTCGGCTATCTCTTCGTGCTGATCGCCTTCACCGTCGTCGTGCTCGGCGGCATGGGGAGCTTCGTCGGCGCGCTGGTCGGCGGCCTCATCATCGGGGTGACGGAGCAGATCGGCCGGCTCTATCTCGGCGAGAGCCTCGGACTCATTACCATCTCGGCGATCTTCATCCTGATCCTCCTCTTCCGGCCGACCGGCCTCTTCGGGCAACGCCTATGACCGGGGCAAACGCACAACGGGCCGGCTGGGCGATCCTTATCGCCGCGCTGCTGGTCGCACCCTTCGCGATCCATTCCGGACGCTGGATGGAGTTCATCGAGCTGACGCTCTTCGCCGCGTTGCTCGGGCAGGGCTGGAACATTCTCGGCGGTTATGGCGGGCAATATTCCTTCGGCCACGCGCTGTTCTTCGGAACCGCGGCCTATCTGCAGGCGCTGCTGCAATACAAGCTCGGCTGGAGCCCGTGGGTGACGATGTGGTTTGCCATCGGCGGCGCGGTTGCGGTCGGCGCCTTCGTCGGTTTCCTCAGCTTCCGTTACGGGTTGCGCGGCTCCTACTTCGCGCTGGTGACGCTGGCCTTCGCCGAGGCGTTCCACGTGCTCTCCCGCTCGCTCATTTCCGTCACCGAGGGCGGGCGTGGTGTGCAGCTCGCGTTGAATCAGGATCCGGAGAAGGCGATCGAAACCTTCCAGTTCACCTTCGCCGGTCCGTTCCTTTCCGAGGCCGGCTACTACTACACCATCCTCTTCTGCCTGCTGATCGGTTTCGCCGTTACCGGGTGGCTTAACCATTCCCGTTTCGGCGCGCAGCTCCAGGCCGTGCGCGAGGACGAGGATGCGGCCGAGGCGCTTGGCATCAACGCCTTCCGGGTCAAGATGGGAGCGATCTGCCTCTCCGCCGCGGTGACATCGCTCGCCGGGATCTATTACGTCCAGAAGTTCCTCTTCGTCGATCCGGGCATCGCCTACGGCCCGGGCAAGTCGGTCGAGGCTCTGTTCGCCGCAATCATCGGCGGCCTCGGCACGGTGATCGGCCCGTTGCTCGGTTCCGCTTTCATCCATCTCGTTGGCGAGTTCGCCAAGGAGACCATCGGCGCCATGCTGGGCGATCGGCCGGGCGTCGACCTGATCCTCTTCGGTATCATCCTGGTGTTGATCCTCGCCTACATGCCGCGCGGTCTTGTCGGTCTGGCCGAGGTGATCTGGAAGCGTCTGTCCGCGAAGAAGGAGGACGGTCATGCTTGAGGTCACCTCCCTTACAAAACGCTTCGGCGGGCTGGTCGCGGTGAACGGCGCGAGCCTGCTTGTCGATGAGGGCGAGATCGTCTCCCTGATCGGCCCGAACGGCGCCGGCAAGACCACGCTCTTCGCCTCCATCGCCGGTTTCCTGAAGCCGAACGGCGGCTCCGTCATGCTGGACGGACAGGACATCACCGGCCGCAAACCGCACGAGATCTGCCTTCGCGGCATGGTCCGGACGTTCCAGGTGGTGAAGCCCTTTGCCGGGCTCTCCGTGCGCGAGAACATCGCCGTCGGGGCTCATACACGGATCGCCAACCGGAGCGAGGCGCTGGAACTGGCCTCCGCCGTTGCCGCGCGGGTTGGCATGGGCGGGCGGCTCGACCAGCCTGCGGGCGACCTGACCGTGGCCGGACGCAAGCGGCTCGAGCTGGCGCGGGCGTTGGCGACACAGCCGAAGCTACTGCTGCTAGACGAGGTGATGGCCGGGCTGAACGCGACCGAGATTCTCGAAATCGTCGAGATTATCCAGGGTATCCGCGATAGCGGCGTCACTATCCTGCTCATCGAGCATGTCATGCAGGCGGTGATGAAGCTCTCCGACCGGGCCTATGTGCTGAACTACGGCGAGATCATCGCCGAAGGCAGCCCGACGGAAATCGCGCACGATCCTGATGTGATCGAGGCCTATCTCGGGCACGGCGCTGCGGAACGGATGAAGGCCGCGGGAGGCGCCAATGCTTGAGGTGACGGATCTCCGCGCCGGCTACGGCCAGGCCAAGGTGCTGCACGGCGTTTCGCTCAAGGTCGGCGAGGGCGAACTGGTCGCGCTGCTCGGCAGCAACGGCGCCGGCAAGTCGACGCTTAACAACAATATCTCCGGCATCTTCAAGCCGTTCGCCGGAAGCATCCGGTTCGACGGGATCGAGATCGCCGGAGCCGGATCGGAAGAGATCGTCGACCGGGGCCTGATCCAGGTGCCCGAAGGACGTAGGGTCTTCCCGAACATGACGGTGCGGGAGAATCTCGAACTCGGCTCCTACCGCCGGGCGAAGCCGAACCGGGCGCGCAATATCGAGCATGTGGTCGAGACCTTCCCGCGCCTGAAAGAGCGCTTCGGCCAATATGCCGGGACGCTTTCCGGCGGCGAGCAGCAAATGCTGGCGATCGGGCGGGGCCTGATGGCGGAGCCGCGTCTGCTGATCCTCGACGAGCCGTCGCTCGGCCTTTCGCCGCTGCTGGTGGAGGAGATGTTCGCACTGATCCAGAAGCTGCGCTCGCAAGGGCTCGCGGTCTTCCTGGTCGAGCAGAACGTCGTGCAGTCACTGGAAATCGCCGATCGTGCCTATGTCATGGAAAACGGTCTGATCACCGTTGAAGGCGCGGCGAAGGACCTGATGAACGACGAGGAGCTGCGCCGCTCCTATCTGGGGATGTAGTCCATGGGCCAGCCAACGGGTCAGACGCTCGCGGAAAAAATCATCGCCCGCGCCGCCGGGCAGGACAGCGTCCGGGCAGGCGAGATCGTCACCTGCAAGGTCGATCTCGCCATGATCCACGACAGCGGCGGTCCGCGCCGGGTGAAGCCGGTGCTGGAGCGGCTCGGGGTCAAGGTCTGGGACAACAGCAAGGTGGTCGTCATCTCCGACCATTACGTCCCGGCCGTGGACCAGCAGAGCGCGGCGATCCTGAAGCTCACCCGGGACTGGGTGAAGGAGCAGGAGATCGAGAGCTTCTACGACCAGCAGGGCATCTGCCATGTCGTCCTGCCGGAGCGCGGGCATCTGAAGCCGGGCATGTTCGTGGTCGGCGGCGACAGTCATTCGCCGACTGGAGGTGCCTTCGGTTGCTACATGTTCGGCGTCGGCGCGACGGATATGGCGGGCGTGCTGGTGACCGGCGAGACCTGGATCCGGGTGCCTGAAACCATCCGCATCGACTGGAGGGGGAGCCTGCCGCACGGCTCCTCCGCCAAGGACATGATGCTCAAGCTCTGCGCCACGCTTGGCATGGATGGCGGCGATTACCAGGCGGTGGAATATACCGGCAGCACCATCGCCGGCCTCTCGATGACCGAGCGCATGACCATGTCCAACATGGCGGCCGAACTAGGTGCCCAGGCGGGTCTGATCGCCGCCGACGGCACGACGGCCGATTATATCCGCGCCGCAGGAGCCAATCCGTCGGAGGGCACGCCTTTCCGCGGCGACGAGGATGCGGTCTATCGCGTGACCCACGAATTCGACGCTTCGGCGCTCGGCCCGCAGGTCGCGGCGCCGGACAGCCCGGCCAATTCGGGTCCGGTGGAGGAGGCGGACGATGTCGCCGTTGATCAGTGCTATATCGGCGCCTGTACGGGCGCGAAGCTGGAAGACCTCCGCATGGCAGCCGAAGTGCTCGGTGGGCGCAAGGTCGCGAGTTCGACACGCCTGCTGATCGCACCGGCATCCACGCGCGTTACGGCTGCTGCTGCGGCCGACGGAACCCTCGCCAAGTTGACTGAGGCGGGCGCGATCCTGATGCCGTCCGGTTGCGGCGCCTGCGCGGGCTACGGTGCGGGTGTGTTGGCCGAAGGCGAGACCTGCATGGCCTCCACCGCGCGCAACTTCAAAGGCCGCATGGGCGCGCGTTCCTCCAAGGTTTATCTCGGTTCACCCTACACGGTGGCGGCGACGGCGGTGCGCGGCCGGGTCGCCGATCCGCGGCCTTTCCTCGCGGAGAACGGCGCATGAGCAAGGTTTGGAAATACGGCGACAATGTCGATACCGACCTGCTTGCCCCCGGCGCCTACATGAAAGGCCCGATCGAGGAGTTGGCGGCGCATTGTCTAGAAGCCATCGACCTCGATTTCGCCAGGCAGGTTCAGCCGGGCGACGTCATCGTCGCGGGGCGCAATTTCGGCATCGGCTCCAGCCGCGAGCAGGCGGCCGAGGTGCTGGTCCGTCTCGGCGTGAAGGCGGTGATCGCCAAGAGCTTCGGCGGGATCTTCTACCGCAACGCCTTCAATCTCGGCTTGCTGGCGCTGGTTGCCGATGCGGAGGCCGATGTCGAGGTCGGACACGAGCTGGAGCTCGATCCGGCTTCCGGCACGATCACCAACAAGACCACCGGCGCGACCATTGCCGCCGAACCTGTTCCCGAGCATCTCCGCCGCATCGTCGCGGCCGGCGGGCTCGTTCCCTATCTCGAGCAACGACTGGAGAAACACTCATGACGCCCTCAAGCGTCCTGAAACAACGACTGAAGCAGTCCGGTATTCTCGTGGCGCCCGGCGTATTCGACGCCTTCAGCGCCATGGCGGCGGCCAAGGCCGGGTTCGAGGCGCTCTACGTCTCCGGCGCCTCCATCGCCTATACGCGTCTTGGCCGCCCCGATATCGGTCTCTTCGGCCTCGAGGAAGTCGCCGATGTGGTCTCGCATATCTCCGAGCGCGTTGACCTGCCGCTTGTCGTCGACGCCGATACGGGCTTCGGCAACGCGCTCAACGTGCAGCGCACCGTCCGTCTGCTGGAGCGCTCCGGCGCCGCCGGGATCCAGATCGAGGATCAGGCGATGCCGAAGCGCTGCGGCCATCTCGACGGCAAGGCGCTGGTCTCCAAGTCGGAAATGGCCGGCAAGATCCGCGCCGCCGTCGATGCGCGGCGGGACGAGGCGACCCAGATCGTCGCCCGCACCGACGCGATTGGCGTCGAGGGCTTCGAGGCGGCGCTGGAACGTGCGGCGGCCTACAAGGAAGCAGGCGCCGACGTGCTCTTCGTCGAGGCGCCGCGCGACGAGGCGGAAATTGCCGAGGTAGTGAAGCGCTTCGGTGCCGACATTCCTCTGCTTGCCAACCAGGTGGAGGGCGGCAAGACCCCGGCGATGACGGCGGAGGAATTGCAGGAAGCCGGCTTCGACATCGTGATCTTCCCGGGCGGGCTGATGCGTGCGCTCGCCGTCACCATTACCGAGTATTTCCAGAGCCTGCATGCCAACGGTTCGACCAAGCCGTTCCAGGACAGGATGCTCGATTTCCGCCAGTTGAACGAACTGCTCGGCACGCCGGGTATCCTCGAGGCGGGCCGTAAATACGATGGGGAGAGCGTCTGATGGCCGCGCTCGATCCGGTCACGCTCGCGGTTTTGAAGGGGCGGCTTGAGCAGATCGCGGACGAGATGGACGCGACCCTGTTCCGCAGTGCCTTTAACCCGATCATCGCCGAGGCGCATGACGCGTCCCACGGCCTCTATCACGCGACCACCGGCGAGACGCTGGTGCAGGGCAAGTCCGGCCTGCCGATCTTCGTCGGTGCCATGTCCTTCGCCGTGAAGGCCGTGATCGACAAGTTCGGCGGCGAGGGGATCGAAGAGGGCGACGTCTTCATCTTCAACGATCCCTACGAGGGCGGCACCCACCTTTCCGACTTCAAGCTGGTGCAGCCCTTCTACCGCGACGGGGAGCTCTTCTGCTTCCTCGCCTCGGTCGGCCACTGGCACGATGTCGGCGGCAACGTGCCGGGGAACTACAATCCGGTCGCGACCGAATGTTTCCAGGAAGGGATGATGATCCCGCCGGTGAAGCTCTTCTCGAAGGGTGAGATGCGCACTGACGTGATCGATATCCTGAAGGCCAATTCACGGCTGCCGGGCAGCCTCTACGGCGACCTGAACGGACAGATCAACGCACTCCGTCTCGGCAACGAGCGGCTGCACGCGCTGCTCGACGAATACGGTGCCGGAACCGTCGCCGGCGCTATGACAGAGCTCCGCGACCGCGCGGGCAAGCTCATGCGCAGCCTGATCCGCGACATGCCGGACGGGCGCTATTCGGCAGATGATTTTCTCGACAATGACGGCATCGTGGACGAGCCGCTCCGGATCGCGCTGGATATCGTTATCGCGGGCGAGAAAATGGTGCTGGACTTCTCCCGTACCTCGCCGGCCTGCGACGGGCCGGTGAACATTTCCCGCTCGACCGCCATTGCCTCCTGCTATGTGGCGCTGAAGCATGTCTTCAAGGACGTGCCGGCCAATGCGGGTGTGCTTTCGCCGATCGAGTTCGTGATCCCGGACGGAAGCCTCCTCAGCGTCTCCGCGCCGAAGCCGGTGGGCGGCTACACGGAAACCATCCTGCGCATCATCGACACGGTCTTCGTCGCGCTCAGCACGGCGGCGCCGGAGCGGGTGAACGGCTGCGCCTACGGCACGATCAACGCGCTCTCGCTCGCCGGACACCGCAAGGACGGGCGACGCTGGGTGATGTTCTCCTTCTTTGGCGGCGGCCACGGCGGAAATCCGGAGGGCGATGGCCTCAACCACGGCAACGCGCCGATCTCGACCGCGACGATCCCGCCGATGGAAATCCTCGAGGCCGCCTATCCGGTGCGCTTCACCCAGTGGGCGCTCCGCCCCGACAGCGGCGGCGCCGGACGGCATCGCGGCGGGCTCGGCGCGATTTATGAGATCGAGTTGCTGGAAGAGAAGGCGGACGTCTTCCTCTTCGGCGAGCGCGGCCGCTTTGCGCCGAAGGGCGTGGTCGGCGGCGGCGCGGCGGCGCTGAATAGATTCACCTACGAGCAGGCGGATGGTGACCACACCCCGCCGATGGCCTCCAAGATGGTCGGTATCAAGCTGGCGAAGGGTCAGAAGGTGCGGCTGGAGACGCCGGGCGGCGGCGGTTACGGCGACGTGCTGGAGCGCGATCCGGCCGTGGTCGCGGAAGACGTGCGCCTCGGCTATGTGAGCGCCGGGGCCGCCAAAGAGACCTATCGCACCATCATTGCGGCCGACGGTTCTGTCGATGCCGCTGCTACCGAAATCCTGCGCGCGGAGTCTGCGCAATGAATGACATGAGCCGGAAGACCGTCGTCGGAGTCGATGTCGGCGGGACTTTCACCGATCTCTTCTTCCTCGACGAGGCGGCCGGGACCTGCGGCGTTGCCAAGGTGCCCTCGACCAAGCCGGACCAGTCTCAAGGTATCCGCGGCGGGATCGCCGAGGGCGGTGTCGAACTCGGCGCCATCGGCACCATCGTGCACGGCACCACGGTCGGCACCAACGCGCTGTTGGAGCGTAACGGCGCCCGCACGGGGGTGATCACCACAACCGGGTTCCGCGACGTGCTGGAAATGCGCCGGCGCGACCGGCCGCAGACCTGGGGCCTCTGGGGCAGCTTCGATCCCGTGGTTCCGCGCGATCTCCGCCTCGAGGTGGACGAGCGGGTGCTGGCGGACGGTTCGGTCCACACGCCGGTCGATCCGGAAGCGGTCAAGGCGGCGGCGAAGACCCTGCTGGAGCGCGGAGCCGAGTCGGTTTGCGTCTTCTTCGTCAATGCCTATGCCAACGACGCGAACGAGAAGATCGCGCTGGACGCGGTGAAGCAGGTCTGGCCGAACCCGCATGTGACGGCATCCAGCGTGATCCTGCCGGAGATCCGCGAGTTCGAGCGCGGCTCGACCGCCTCGCTCAATGCCTATCTGCAGCCGCCGGTCGGGAACTATCTCGAACGGCTGGAAGACGGGCTGCGCGGCGGCGGTTTCGGCGGCCAGGTACTGATCGTGCAGTCGAACGGCGGCGTCATGTCGGCCGAGGTGGCGCGCGCCCTGCCGGTACGCACCGCTCTCTCCGGCCCGGCGGCCGGCGTCATCGCTGGGGCCTATATCGCCGAGGCGGCGGGCGAGCCGAATATCATCACCTGCGACATGGGCGGCACCAGTTTCGACGTCTCGCTCGTGGCAGACGGCGAAAGTGCGCTCAGCGCCCAGACCTCGATCGATTTCGGCATGGTCGTCCGCACCCCGATGATCGAGATCACCACCATCGGCGCCGGCGGCGGTTCCATCGCCTCGGTCGACCGGGGCGGGTTGCTGCAGGTCGGGCCGGAAAGCGCCGGTTCCGACCCGGGGCCGGTCTGCTACGGGCTCGGCAACAAACGGCCGACCGTGACCGACGCGAACGTGGTCATGGGTCGGATCAACGCCGAGCGTCCGATCGGCGGCAAGCTTGCCCGGCTCGACGTCGAGGCGGCGAAAGAAGCGATCCGCGTCCATGTCGCCGACCCGCTCGGGATCGAAGTGATGGAGGCGGCGGAAGCCATCGTCCGTGTCGCCAACGCCAAGATGGCGGGCGCGATCCGTCTCGTCTCCATCGAGCGCGGGCACGATCCGAAGAGCTTCACCGCCATGCCGTTCGGCGGCGGGGGCGCGCTCCATACCGGCGCGCTCATCAAGGAAGTCGGCCTCGCCCGGGCGCTGGTCCCGCGCTATCCCGGCGTCACCAGCGCGCTCGGCTGCGTCATCGCGGATATGCGGCACGACCGGGTGCAGACTCTGAACACGATGCTGGAAGATCTCGATACTGCGGAGCTGAACGGCATTGTCGCGGAGATCGTCGCCGAGGCCGAAGGCCTGCTCTCCGGCGCAGACGTCGTCTTCGAAGGCGTCGAGCGGCTGGTCGAGTTCGACATGCTCTATCTCGGCCAGACCCATACAGTCTCGGTTCCGGTGAGCGGAGCGGTCGAGGGTGGTAAGGCCGTGCTCGACACTACAAAGATCCGTGCCGCCTTCGAGGAGACCTACCGGGCAACCTTTGGCAGTTTGCTGGAAGGGATCGGTATCCGCGTTATGAACCTTCGCGTCGCCGTCATCGGCAAGCGGCCGAAATTCGATCTCGCCCTGTTGGCTCCTGCCGCGGGCGGTTCGGACGCGGCTTCGCGCACCGGCGAACGGAAGATCTGGTTCGACGGCCAATGGTGGGACAGCCCGATCTATGACCGGCTCTCGCTTCCGGTCGGGGCCGAGGTTCCGGGGCCGGCTGTACTGGAGCAGGCGGATACCACGATCATCGTCGATCCGGATCTCAAAGGCACGGTCGACAGCTACGGCAATTTCGTGATCGCGAGGAAAGGCTGATGGCGGGCAGATTCGACCCGGCGACCACGGCGCTGTTGCTGGTCGACATGCAGAACGATTTCCTTCATCCCGAGGGCGCCTATGCCCGTGGCGGCGCCAAGGCGGTCGAGATCGCGGCCCTGCCGGCCAAGCTGAAGCCGGTGGCGGATGCCATGCGGGCGGCCGGCGGCTGGATCGTCTCGACCCATTTTACCCTGGTGCCGGGCAAGGGCGGCGAGCCTTTCATCTCGCCGCACCTGAAGCAGCTCCGTCCGTTCCTCCGGAAAGGCGACTTCGCCCCCGGCGGTTTCGGGCAGGACCTGATCGACGAGCTGGCACCGGCCGACATCAAGGTCGAGAAGGTGGCTTTCTCCGCCTTCTACATGAGCCGCCTCGAATGGGTGCTGAACCGCGCCGGGATCGAGCATCTCGTGGTCGGCGGGATCGTCACCAACGGCGGCGTCGCCTCGACGGTGCGGGACGCCCATGTGCGGGATTTTCACGTCACCGTTCTCTCGGACGGCTGTGCTGCCTTCTCACCGGAAGTGCACGAGACCAACATCGCTGCGCTGAAGAGCGTCGCGGGGATCGAGACCTGCGCGGAAATGATCGGAAGGCTCACCGCATGATCGGGATCGCGTCCGCCGAAGAGGTTGAATTCGAGGCCCGAGTCCAGATCGTGATCGTCGGTGCCGGGGCTTGCGGGCTGACGGCCGCGCTGGCGGCGGCTGACGCGGGGGGAGAGGTGCTGGTGCTGGAGCGGGACGAGAGTCCGTTCGGCTCCACCTCCATGTCTTCGGGCTTCATTCCCGCGCCGGCGACGCGCTGGCAGCATGCAAAGGGGATCGACGACGATCCCGGGCTGTTCCTTGAGGATATCCAGCGCAAATCCCACGACCGTTCCGACCCGACGGTGGCGGCGGAAGTGGTCGAGGCCATCGGCCCCGCCCTCGAATGGCTCGAAGATGAGCATGGCATTCCCTTCGAGCTGCTGGACGGTTTTCTCTATCCGGGGCACAGCCGGCTCCGGATGCATGCGGTGCCGGAGCACACGGGCGAGGCGCTGCTGACGCGGCTGCTTCAGGCGGTGATGGAGGCGGGCGTTCCGGTCATGACCGGCGCCCGCGTGACGACGCTTTTCGCCGACGAGGACGGCATGATCGCCGGGGTCGAGGTGACGCGGCCGGACGGCAGCCAGGAGATGATCGGCTGCGGCAGCCTGATTCTCGCCTGCAACGGCTATGGCGGCAATCCGGACATGGTGGCGGAGCATATTCCCACGATGGCTGGCGCCGAATATCACGGGCATGCGGGGAATACGGGCGACGCGGTGATCTGGGGCGAGGCGCTCGGTGCGGAGATCCGCGATCTGACGGGCTGCCAGGGGCATGGCTCACTTGCCATGCCGCACCGGATCCTGATCACCTGGGCGTTGATGATGGAAGGCGGCATCCAGGTGAACCGCACCGGCGGGCGTTTCGCCAACGAGCATCAAGGCTATAGCGAGCAGGCGGTCGACGTGCTGAAGCAGCCGGGCGGCATCGCTTTCGACATTTATGACGCACGGCTGCATACGCTCGGGCTGGAGTTTCCGGATTACCGGGACGCGGTTCATGCGGGTGCCGTCCGCCAATGTAACGATTTGGAGACTTTGGCCGAGTTTACCGGCGCTCCGCAGCAGAATCTGGAGGCCGCAATGTCGGAAACCTACGA
This sequence comes from Nisaea acidiphila, assembly GCF_024662015.1. Lineage (NCBI taxonomy): Bacteria > Pseudomonadati > Pseudomonadota > Alphaproteobacteria > Rhodospirillales > Thalassobaculaceae > Nisaea > Nisaea acidiphila. The sequence continues at coordinate 3,595,220 of NZ_CP102480.1, forward strand.
GGACGAGGTCGACCGGTTCGGCCGCGATCTCGGCAAGACGCCGCCGCTTCAGGCGCCCTTCTTTGCCGTCCGCGTCACCGGCGCCCTGTTCCACACCCAGGGCGGATTGGCCGTCGATGGCGAAGCGCGGGTGCTGCGCGAGGACGGCTCCAGCTTTCTCAACCTATTCGCCGCAGGCGGCGCCGCCGTCGGCGTCTCCGGGCCGGAAATCTCGGGCTATCTCTCCGGCAACGGTCTGCTCACGGCCGTGGCGCTCGGCCGCATCGCGGGCGAGGCCGCCGCCACAGTCTGGTGATGCCGGCGCCCCGGCATTGACACCGGGATGCCCGGCGGTAAGGTCCGTCCTCGTGGGGTAACGTCCTCATCCCATCATGGGTAGAACGTCCGGGAACGGCCCGGTCCATCCGGGCTGGAATCGCCGCCGCTTTCCCGACCTTGCCAAAGCACAGCGCTCGACATGACCGACCGTCCCGATGTTCAGGCCGACGATTCCGGCCCTCCGCTCGAGGGAACGCCGAGAAGCCGCTGGGCGCTGCTGCGCTGGTTCGTCTCCTCCGCGACCTTGAACGTACCCCAGGCGGCGAGCCCGGTCGCGTTCTCGCTGCTCACGCTCAGCCTCACCGGCGATGCCAGCGGGGGCGCGGCGCTGATCCTGGTCATGACGCTGGCCCAGGTGCTTGGCGCGGTCCCGATCACACGCCTTGGCCGGAACGTGCCCGCGGCGCGCTATCTGCAGCTCCTGATTCTGACCCGGACGGCGGCGCTGACGCTTTTGGCGCTTCTGGCCTTCTCCGGCGTCCCCTTTATCTGGCTGTTCGTCTGCGCGGCGGTCGCGGGCTCGGTGAACGGCGCCGCATTTGGGTATCTGCGCTCGATCCTAAACAACCTGACCACGATTTCAGGATTACCCAGGGCCCTCGGAATCGCGGCGACGCTCGGCGAGGTCACCTTCGTTCTGTCTCCGGTGATCGCGTCCGGCCTCGGGAGCATCTCGCCCATCTTCGCCATCCTGGCGCTGGCGGCGCTCGGCGCCGTCCCCTGCCTGATCGTTCCGCATATCGCATCGGTCCATGGCGAGAAGGTACAGACGGCCAAGACCTCGGTACTGACACCCGCGGTTGCCCTCTGGCTGCTGTGTGCGACCGTGGGCGGCGCTGTGGTCGCCTCGATCGAGATCGGCGCCGTCGCCCTCGCGCTCAAGTTCGGTTACGAGCCCGCGCTTGCCATTATGTTCACCGTGCCGCTTTGCGTCGCTTCGGTATTGGGCGGCATCTGGGTCAGTGTTTTCAATCGCAGTCTGTCCCGCATGACTGTGGTCCTTCTCTTGTTGCTGATGGCCGTCGGCGCCACGCTGGCCGCGTCGGGCCTGTCCCTCGCGACGACAATCGCCGGGGCGGTCATCATTGGCGCTGTTATCGCGCCCCTTGGAACTTACTATTCCCTGACCCTCGATACTCTCGTCCCGCCGGATAAGCGCCCGGAGGTTTTTGCTCTGTTGCGGACAGGGAACGCGGTCGGAGTCATCTTCGCGAGCGCGGTCATGACCGCCGTTTCCATCTCGGCGGCACTGGGAGCGGTTGCGGCGGCGATGTTTGCTGTAGCGCTTCTGGTCGCGGCCGCGTCGTTGCCAAAGCGGTGACACGGCCGCGACCGGTGGCTAGGCCCTGAGTGCCTTGAGGCAGAGCGCGGCGTTCACGCCGCCGAAGCCGAAACTGTTGCAGAGCGCTGCGCCGATATTGCTCGCGCGTGCCGTCAGGGGCACGAAATCGAGATCCTCCGAGCCGGCATCCGGGGCGTTGAAATTCAATGTCGGGGGCAGCATGCCGCGCAACACGGCAAGCGCGGTGAAGACGGCCTCGACGCCGCCGGCCGCGCCGAGCAGGTGACCGACAGCGGATTTCGTCGAGGAGATCGGCGTTGCCGCGAGGGCCTTGCCGAATACACGGCGCAGGGCCGCCAGTTCCGCCCGGTCGCCGACCGGGGTGGAAGTGGCATGACCGTTGACGTAACCGATCTCCTCCGGCGCGATCCCCGCGCGTTTCAGGCAGGCGGAGATGGCGAGCGCCGCGCCGCCGCCGTCTTCCGGCCCGGCGGTGAGGTGATAGGCGTCGGCGCTGGTGCCGTATCCCGCGACTTCCAGCAGCGGAACGGCGCCGCGCGACTCCGCGTGGCTCTTGCGTTCCAGAACCACCAGCCCGGCGCCCTCTCCGAGCACGAAACCGTCCCGGTCCCGGTCGTAGGGGCGGGAGGCGGCGCCCGGATCCTCGTTCCGGGTGGATAGCGCCCGCGCGGCGGCGAAGCCGCCGATGGTCAGCCGGTCGATGCAGGCCTCGGTCCCACCGGCGAGCACCACATCCGCTTCGCCCGAACGGATCAGGCGTACCCCGTCGCCGATCGCCTGAAGTCCTGCGGCGCAGGCCGTGACCGGAGTGTCGATCGGACCTCGGAAGCCGTAGCGGATCGATATGTTTCCCGCTGCGAGGTTGCCGAGGAAGGAGGGGATGACGAAAGGGGAGAGACGGCGGTAGCCGCGCTGATCGAGCGTGGCCTTGGCCTCGGTGATGGTCGGAAAACCCCCAATTCCGGTGGCGACCGCAGTCGCCGTACGGTCTCGGCTGTCCTGGTCCTGCGGCTTCCAACCCGCCTGGCTGAGTGCTTCTTCCGCTGCCGCGAGGGCGTAGATGGTGAAGAGATCGACCTTCTTCCGCTCCTTCGTCGAGACCACGGAATCGATATCGAGGCCGGCTTCCGCATCCTCATTCTTCGACGGCACCAATCCGGCGAAACGGGTCGGCAGGTCGGAGACATCGACGCGGTCGATGGCACGGATGCCAGACCGGCCCTCAAGGAGGCGCTTCCAGACCGCCTCGACGCCCGTGCCAAGCGGTGTGACAAGTCCCATTCCGGTAATCACGATCGGATCGTCAGACATGTTCTGCTCCAGTTATGTATATGCACAACTTTGGTTAAATAATCAGTTCAGATCGCTCAGGATTTGCAGGGCTTCCTGAACCTTGTTCCATTTCTCTTCTCCCAGATCCTCTTTGATCCGGTCGTGCGCTTCGAACCAGATCGGGATGAAATCGGCGACGCATTTCGCGCCCTCCGGGGTCAGCTCGACGCGCTGGGCGCGGCCGCGTCCCTCGGCTTCCGAGGAAATGAGCCCTTTCTTGCGCAATACCTTGAGGTTCCGGGTGAGCGCGCTCCGTTCGATGGCGGTGCGTTCCGCGAGCGCACTGACAGACTCGAAGCCGCCGCCGGAGATTGAAAAGAGGAGTAAGATCTGCGGCGCGCTGAGATCGAGCGGCAGATCCAGTCTGTTGTAGCGCCGGGTGATCGACCGGGCTGCCCGGCGCGTTTTCAGCACCAGGCAGTTGGCAGACATGTATCCAGCCAGCTTCGCGTCCATGTCCGCCATTTAATGTGCATATGCACATCTGTAAAGAGCGAATAAAGCTGTGCTGTGACGGAAACGGGAGCCTGCCCGGCGCCAGCATCCGGTTGCGGCAGCGGCACAAAACCGCTAGGACAAGGCGCTTTTTTGCCTTCAGAGCCGGAGAGACCGCGTGTCGCATCCAGACAGCGAGAGCGAACTGACAAGACGCGCCCTGCTGCCCGCGGGACTGCGCGACGTGCTTCCGCTGGACGCGGCGCATGAGGCGCGGGTCATCGAGGCGCTGCTGGCGCAGTGCGCCGCGCATGGCTACGACCGGGTGAAGCCGCCGCTGGTCGAGTTCGAGGCGTCGCTTTTCGCCGGTCCCGGCGCGGCGATGAGCGACAAGACCTTCCGTCTGATGGACCCGGTCTCGCAGAAGATGATGGGCGTACGTGCGGACATGACCGTGCAGATTGCGCGCATCGCGACCACGCGCCTGAAGAGCGAACCGAGACCGCTCCGTCTCTGCTATGCGGGCGAAGTGCTCCGGGTCTCCGCCAACCAGCTCAGCCCCGAACGAGAACTTGTCCAGGTCGGTGCGGAACTGCTCGGCGGCGACAGCGTCGCGGCGGATGTCGAGCCGATTTTGCTGGCTGTTGAGGCGCTTCGTTCGATTGGAGTCCAGAACCTTTCGGTCGATCTGACCGCGCCACGGGTGATCCCGGTGCTGCTCGGGGAAGCGGAACTCGATCCTGATACGCTTGCGGCACTCCGGGCCGCGATCGACCGCAAGCATGCCTCCGAGGTCAGCAAGCTGGCGGGTCCTATGGAGCCTGTCCTCACCGATCTGATGGCGGCTGCCGGGGCCTGGCAGGACTCTCTGAAGCAGCTCCAGTCTGTCTCCCTTCCGGAGGCGGCCCGCGCGGCGATTGATCGGATCGCATCCATTGCGGAAAGCGTGTCGGCGGTCGAGCCGGAGCTTGCGATGACCATCGATCCCGTGGAAAACCGGGGCTTCGAGTACTACACCGGATATGGTTTCAGCCTGTTTTCCCGCGGTGTGCGTGGCGAACTCGGACGCGGCGGCCGTTACCGGGTCGACGGCGGAGAAGGCCTGCGTTCAGCCGGATTCACGCTCTACATGGAAACCGTGATGCGGGCGCTGCCGGAGCCGGTGCGGCCGGACCGGCTCTATCTTCCGTTCGGGACGTCCGCCGAAACGGCCCGCGCGCTTCGCGCCGAGGGCTGGATCACCATCGCGGGATTGGACAAAGAAGGCGAACCGGCGCTAGAAGCATCGCGCCTCGGCTGCAGCCATCTGCTGAAGGACGGAGCGCCGGCGGCGCTCTGAACCCGGGCCGCTCACATGCGGTCGGATCTAGAGAAAGACGAGACAGACCATGAGAAACGTCACCGTGATCGGCGCCCAGTGGGGCGACGAAGGCAAGGGCAAGATCGTCGACTGGCTCTCGGAACGCGCCGATGTGATCGTGCGCTTCCAGGGCGGGCATAATGCCGGCCATACGCTGGTGATCGGCAACCAGACCTACAAGCTGAGCCTTCTGCCGTCCGGCGTCGTGCGCGAAGGCAAGCTCTCCGTGATCGGCAACGGCGTCGTGGTCGATCCGTGGGCGCTCGCGAGCGAGATCGAGACCCTCGGCAAGGCCGGCGTGAAGATCACCACCGACTGCCTCATCATCGCCGACAACGCCTCGCTCATCCTGCCGGTGCACCGGCGGATCGACCAGGCCCGCGAGGCGGTGAAAGGCGAGGGCAAGATCGGTACGACGGGTCGCGGCATCGGCCCCGCCTACGAGGACAAGGTCGCCCGCCGCGCGGTCAAAGTCTCCGATCTCGCCGATCCGGAGTGCCTTGCGACGCGCGTCCGCGAACTGGTCGCGCATCACAATATCTTCCTGAAGGGCGCGGGCGAGGACCAGGTCGATCCGGAAGAGACCCTCGCCGAGCTTAAGGAGATCTCCAAGACGGTTCTGCCGTTCGTGAAGCCGGTCTGGCGCGAGCTGGAAGCGGCCGTCGCTGCCGACAAGCGCATTCTCTTCGAGGGCGCACAGGGCGTGATGCTGGACGTCGATCACGGCACCTATCCGTTCGTCACCTCCTCCAACACGGTTGCAGGGCAGGCGGCGGCCGGTTCGGGCCTCGGCCCGCGCGATGTCGGATACGTACTTGGCCTGGTGAAGGCCTATACGACCCGTGTCGGCTCCGGTCCATTTCCGACCGAGCTTGACGATGACAATGGCCAGCGCCTCGGCGAACGGGGACGGGAATTCGGGACCGTGACCGGTCGCAAGCGCCGTTGCGGCTGGTTCGACGCCGTGATGGTTCGGCAGGCGCTGAAGGTCTCGGGCGTCGATGGTATCGCGCTCACCAAGCTGGACGTGCTGGACGGTTTCGACGAACTGAAGATCTGCGTCGGCTATGAATTGAACGGTGAGACCATCGACTATTTCCCGTCCGGTGTCGGCCCGCAGGCTGCCGTCAAGCCGATCTACGAGACGGTCGAGGGCTGGTCCGAAAGCACTTTCGGCGCGCGGTCCTGGGCGGATCTGCCGGCCAACGCGGTGAAATACATCCGCTATGTCGAGGAACTGATCGAGACCCCGGTCGCCCTGCTCTCCACCAGTCCGGAGCGCGAGGACACCATCCTGGTCCACGATCCGTTCCGCGGCTGAGGCCTGAGAGAGAGCTACAATCACGGCGGATAACCCCCTTCCGCCGCTGCTTTTTCTTGCAATCTTTGCGAAAGCTTGGGAAACCCGTTGGGTTCCTGATTGAGGGGGCCTGCCAGCATGGCGGACTTGGTCACGCTCAATGACCGGTACGATATCGATCCCGGTCAGCCTTTGCCAGATTATGATTCGCCTTCGGCGAAGGCATACGCCTGTCGTGATACCAGCAACAATTCGGAAATGCTGGCCCTCGTGTGTGACCCCAAGATTCCGATCCGGGTCGAGGCGATCAACGCGCTGAGGGGATTCCCGAACCACAATCTGATGCGCGTGCACGAACATGGCGTGGTGAATTGGGCCATGACCGGCCGGCGCATGCCCGTGCTTGTGATGGACCGGCCACGCGGCGGCCGTGTGTTCGCCGGAGACAGCCAAAGCATCGAGGCTTTCGCGGACGAGGAGCTGTCTCGGGGCTTTCTGACGCCGCTGGTCTCGACCATGCGCGAAATGTCCCAGCGCGGAATCACGCACAGAAATATCCGGCCGGACAATCTGTTCTATTCCGACACCAACCGCCGCTCGGTGATGCTGGGAGAGTGCGTCACCTGTCCGCCGGGGCTCAATCAGCCGAACAGTTTCGAAAGCCTGGAATGCGCGATGGCGGATCGCACGGCGCGCGGCGACGGCAGTGTGCTCGACGATCTGTTTTCAGTCGGCGCCACTCTGCTCTGCTTGCTGACCGGCCGGTTGCCGGCGGAGGAGGCCGATCCGCAGCGGATGATTTTCGACCGTATCAATTTCGGCTCCTATGCCTGTCTCGTCGGCGGCACGCGGCTGCAGATGAACATGGTCGAGGTGCTGCGAGGCCTGCTGACCGACGATCCGCGAGAGCGCTGGACGATCCGCGACGTCGAGCTCTGGCTCGGCGGGCGCCGCCTGACGCCGAAGCAGGTCAAGCTGCCTCAGAAAGCAGCTCGTCCTCTGATGGTCGGCGGCGGTACATACGAGAACGTGCGATCTGTCGCGCACGCAATCGGTCGAAATTGGAGCACCGCCGGAGAACTTGTCCGGGGGCAGGACTTTGACAATTGGCTGCGGCGCTCCCTCGGCAACGAGAATGTCGTTGAGGCGGTGAACAAGGTGACCGGCGGTCCGAACGGTATCCAGAGCGCGCCGGCCGAAGAGGACGCGCGCCTGGTGACCCGGGTTGCCATCGGTCTCGATCCCGCCGCTCCGATCCGCCACAAGGGCTTTTCCGCCCATATCAGCGGTGTCGGACCCACTCTCGCACTCGATTTCAACAACGACGCGACGCGGCAGAAGGTGGCGGCCTTCATTGGCAGCCGGTCTGTCGGCCCCTGGATGTCGGTGCAGACGCGTTCGAAGCAGGATCTCCTGGAGCTCTTCAGCAAGTTCGACAAGCTTCCGACGCTCCTGAACAGTTCCGGGCCCGGCTATGGGCTTGAGCGAGTGCTTTACGAACTGAATGAAGACATTCACTGCATGAGCTCGATGATCGAGCATCTCTACGTGACCGAGCCGGCCGAAGTGATCCCGGCTCTTGAGGCTGTAGCGCAGCAGGACCGCCGCCCGCCGATTCCGATGGACCGGCATTTGGCGGCGTTCCTCGGCGCGAGATCGACGGATATCGACGACCGTCTGCTCCGGCCGCTCGGCAACTCCTCTGACACCCGCCCGGCCATCGACGCGCTCAATGTCTTGCGCCTGCTTGCCCGCATCCAGACGCTCTCGCGTAACGGGCCGATGCCGGGCCTCAGTCACTGGTTCGTCGAGCTCATGAAGCCGGCGGTCAATGCCTTCCACAATCTGAAGGCCCGGGCCGTGGTCGAGAACAGCGTTATGAAGGCCTCGGAATCGGGTCAACTCGGCGAGATCCTGAAAATATTCGACGACCAGCGCTCGCAGCAGCGGGATCAGCAGGGCTATCAGCGGGCCCAGCAGGAGTTCACTCAATGTGCGATCCAGATCGCGCAGATGAATCTTGATCTCCAGAACAAGGACAGTCTGGCGGCGGAAGTCGGGGAGCAGGCCGCCGCCGTCGTGTCCGGGGTCCTCGGCAGTGTGGGAACGACCGCTATCGTAATCCTCTATCTGGTATAAACTCGGAAATCGGAGAGGCGCTGCGGGAACTGCCCGCTGCGGAGAATATCGGGACGGGCAATGGCATCAAGTTCGGCAAATGCCGCTTCGATGAAGGTGATCCTCATAACGATCGTCGGCGGCCTGATGTTGTTCACGCTGCCGACGGTGCTTGTGCTCGGGATCGGTATGATGCCGACCTTCGCCGCGATGGCGATCGACCGGCGGCGGGAGAAATACACCACGCTCTGCGTCGGCTGTATGAACTTCGTCGGGGTTCTGCCCTTTGTCGCCCAGCTCTGGTCCGAAGGACATTCCTACGAGCGCGCCTTCGCCATCATGGCCGACCCCTTCGCCTGGCTGACCATGCTGGGGGCCGCCGGGTTGGGCTGGTGTATTTACCTGATTGCTCCCGGCATCGTCTCGATGGGGATCGCCATGCGGATCGAGCAGCGGATCGGTCGCCTGCGGAAGCGTCAGCGAGAGCTGGTCGAGGAATGGGGCCCCGGCGTGGCCGGAGCCCTCGACGAAACTGCGCACGCCGCCGAGGCCGAGCCCGCGGCGAACCCGAAAGAGGGCTAGGCCCGACCGATCAGGACGCGGTCTCGAGGCGCTGCTCGATAGCGGCGTTGCGCATTGCTTTCTGCAGCTTCTCGAACGCGCGGACCTCAATCTGCCGGACCCGTTCCCGGCTGATATCGTATTCCTGGCTGAGATCCTCAAGCGTGGTCGGGTTTTCCTTCAGTCGGCGCTCGGTCAGGATGTGACGCTCGCGCTCGTTGAGGGCTTCCATGCCGACCGACAGGAGCTTGCGCCGCTGCTCGAGTTCCTCGCTTTCGGCATATTGCTCTTCCTGGCTTTCATGCTCGTCCACGAGCCAGTCCTGCCACTCGCCCTCGCCCTCGACCCGAAGCGGTGCGTTCAGGGAGTGGTCCGGAGCGGAGAGCCGCCGGTTCATGTTGATGACGTCCTGTTCCGGCACGTCGAGTTTTTCCGCGATGGCGGTCACCCGTTCCGGCGACAGGTCGCCTTCCTCGATCGCCTGCATCTGGCCCTTCAGCTTGCGCAGGTTGAAGAACAGCTTCTTCTGTGCCGCCGTGGTACCGATCTTCACCAGCGACCAGGAATGCAGGATGTATTCCTGGATCGCGGCGCGGATCCACCACATGGCATAGGTGGCGAGGCGGAAGCCGCGCTCCGGATCGAAGCGCTTGACCGCCTGCATCATGCCGACATTGCCTTCCGAGATCAGCTCCGCCAGCGGCAGGCCGTAGCCGCGATAGCCCATCGCGATCTTGGCGACGAGGCGGAGATGGCTCGTGACCAGCTTGTGGGCGGCCTCGGAATCCTCATGCTCGCGCCAGCTTTTGGCGAGCATGTATTCCTCTTCCGGCTTCAGCATCGGAAATTTGCGAATTTCCTGCAGATAGCGGGTAAGGTTGCCTTCAGCCGTAAGCGTCGGAAGTGTCGCCTGTGCCATATTGTCCCCTTCGTCACTCTGTCCGGCGGTCTGTCCGAAACCGGCCGGGTGAGGGGAAACGCGCAGCAACGCTCAATGTTCCCCCGTCCGGTACACTATGTAGTGTTCCTCTGTGGCGATTTTAAGGCCTTGTTTACGGCCGATTGGTCGCTGAGTGAAAACAATCTTATTCCCCGGTTTGCCGCAAACCCGCGATCAGGGTTTCCATGTCAGCCGGAAGCGGGCTTTCGAAACGCAGCCGCTCCTTCGTGACCGGATGCTCGAAGCCGATCACGGCGGCATGCAGAGCCTGGCGCTTGAAACCTCTCACCGCCTCCGGGTCTCCGGCCTTGGCGCCCCGTCCGTAGAGTGGATCGCCGATGAGCGAATGGCCGATATGGCTCATATGGACCCGGATCTGGTGGGTGCGGCCGGTCTCGAGCCTGCACTCCACGAGGGCGGCGCGGGTGCCGAAACGCTCGATCATCCTGTAATGGGTGACTGCCGGTTTGCCTTTCGCGGTAACCGCCATCTTCTTGCGGTTGCGCTGGCTGCGCCCGATTGCGCCCTCGATCCGGTCGGCCGGTTTTGGCGGCACGCCGCGGGTGACCGCACGATAAAGCCGCTCGATCGTATGGGCGGCGAATTGCACGACCAGCCCGTGATGGGCTTCGTCGCTCTTGGCGACCACCATGAGGCCGCTGGTATCCTTGTCGATCCGGTGCACGATTCCGGGCCGACGGACGCCGCCGATGCCGGACAGGCTGCCGCCGCAATGGGCGAGCAAGGCGTTGACCAGCGTGCCGTCGCTGCTGCCCGGGGCCGGATGCACCACCATGCCGGCCGGCTTGTCGACGACGATCAGGTCCGAGTCCTCATAGACGACGGTGAGCGAAATCGCTTCCGGTTCCGGGTCGGCCGGCTCCGGCGGCGGCACCGCGATACAATAGGTCCGGCCCGGTTTGACCGCTTCGGAGGGGTCGGTTATCGTCGCCTCTCCGGCGCTGACGCGGCCGTCCAGGATGAGATTTTTCAACCGACTCCGGGACAGTTTCGGCACATCGGGCATCTCCGCGAGGCGCCCGGCGAGCCAGCGGTCGATGCGGTCGGTCGTCTCGTCGCTCTGCCCGGCCTCGCCGGATGCGATTTCTATCTGAAGTGTCTCTGAAGCAGGATCCATGGCCGCGAAGCTACCCGATAGCGATGAAAATCAGAAGGCGGCAGAACCCGCCTGGCTGCTGCCCGTGAAAATCGCCGTCGTTGTGATGGGGATCATGATCTTCGTCGGGCTCGGCGTGATCGCCTACACCATCGCGACCCGCCTTGCCGGGAGCGGCGACCAGGAGGTCGCCGAAGCGCCGGTCGTGGCACCTGCGCCCGCAGCCGGGACGACGCAGCCGGTCGCGACCCCGTTCGGGACTGTGCACATCACCGTTCCGCGGGGCGGCCGCCTCGGCGCGGCGCAGTTCGACGACGGTCGCATGATCCTGCAGATGAACCTTCCGAACCGGAAGATCCGCCTGCTTGTCTTCGATCTGGCGACCGGGAAGGAACTCGGTGCCTTCGAGCTTGCCCCGGCGAATAACTGATCAATCGAGGAAAGAGACGATGAGTAAATGGACTTCGGAAACCCTGCGGGTTGTGGTTCCGGACGGCGCGGAGCTCGGCCCGGCACAATTCCATGACGGCAAGATGATCCTGCAGGTCAATGACAAGGGCGAGACCGTCCGGCTGATCGTGATCGATCTTGCGACCGGCGAGCCTCTCGGCAACGTGGCGATGATCCCGGAAAGCAAGGCATGAGTGCGCAATCCAACAGCTGGAGAGTCAATTTCGCCAGCGATAATGTCGGCGGCGCGGCACCGGAGATCGTCGCGGCTCTGGCAGAGGCGGCAGACGGTTTCGCCATGCCTTACGGCAATGACGATCTGACGGAGAAATTCCGCGCCTTGGCGGCGGAGACTTTCGAGACCGAACTCGCGGCCTATCCTGTCGCGACCGGGACCGCGGCCAACTCGATTGCCCTCGCCACGCTCGCGCCGCCCTACGGGGTGATTTACTGCCACGAGGGTGCGCATATCGAGGAAGATGAGTGCGCGGCGCCGGAATTTTATATCGGTGGCGGCAAGCTCACCTTGCTCGGCGGGGCCGATGGCAAGTTCTCGGCCGGGGATCTGAAGGCCAAGCTCGGCGATCCGAGCGCGGCCGCGGCTGTGCACCATGCCCAGCCGGCCGCGGTCAGCATCAGCCAGCTGACGGAGAAGGGGACAGCCTACACGCTCGAAGAGATACGGGCGATCGCCGACGTCGCCCACGCTCACGGGTTGAGGCTGCATATGGATGGCGCCCGTTTTGCCAACGCGGTGAATGCGCTCGGTTGCTCGCCGGCGGAAGCGAGCTGGAAGTCCGGGGTCGATGTGCTCTCCTTCGGCGCCACCAAGAACGGCGCCTTTGCGGCGGAGGCGGTGATCTTCTTCGACCCGGCACTGGCGAAGGATATCGAGTTCCGTCGCAAGCGCGGCGGTCATCTCTTTTCCAAGATGCGTTTCCTCTCGGCCCAGCTCTGCGCCTATCTTGAGAACGAAAACTGGCTGCGCTATGGGGCAAACGCCAATGGCGCGGCGAAAGCGTTGGCTGACGGACTCCGAAATGTCGACGGCGTTGAGCTGCTTCATCCGGTTGACGGCAACGAGATCTTCGCCCGCATTTCCGCTTCCGTGCATCAGGCGCTGCGCGCCGCGGGTTGCCAGTACTATGCCTTCGGCGAGGCGCCGGATGGCTCGGTCGGTATCCGCCTCGTCACTGCCTTTAATACGGGCGATGCGGAGACCGGCCATTTCCTCGAGGCCGCGCGTGCCGGAGCCAAGGGAGCGGCGGCATGAGCACGGCCCAGGCGGCGTCGGGCCGCTATCCGGCGAACGACTACAGGACCGGCGCGAAGCTGCCGCTCGACGGCGTGCGGGTGCTCGACCTCTCCCGTCTCGTCGCCGGCAATATGGTCACTCACGTGCTTGCCGATTACGGTGCCGAGGTGATCAAACTGGAGCGCCCGGGCTTCGGCGACGACCTCCGCAACTGGCGCACTGAGGGCGTGGCCACCCACTGGAAGGTATTTTGTCGCAACAAGAAGAGCGTCACCCTCGATCTCCGCAAGGACGAAGGCAAGACACTGTTCCTTAAGCTGGTGGAGACCGCCGACGCGGTGGTGGAGAACTTCAAGCCGGGGACCCTCGAGGAATGGGGTCTCGGGCCGGAGGTTCTGCAGGCGCGCAATCCGAAGCTGACCCTGGTCCGGGTCTCCGGCTGGGGGCAGACGGGACCCTGGAAGCACAAGCCGGGCTTTGGCTCTCTGGTTGAGGCGATGAGCGGTTTCGCGGCTCTGAATGGCTTCGGAGACCGCCCGCCGGTGCTGCCGCCGCTGGCGTTGGCCGACATGATCGCGGGGCTCTACGGCGCCTTTGCCGTCATGGTTGCGCTGAGGAATGTCGAGGTCTCGGGTGGAAAGGGGCAGAGCATCGATCTCTCGCTCTTCGAGCCGATTCACGCCATTCTCGGGCCCGAGGCTGCGAATTACGCGCTCTCCGGCAAGGTGCCGCCGCGTACCGGGAGCCGTTCCAACCTGACATCGCCGCGCAATACCTATCGCTGCAAGGACGGGAAGTATGTCGCGCTGTCCGGCTCGATCCAGGCAATGGCCGAAAGGCTCTTCCGCACCATCGGCCGGCCGGACCTGATCGACGATCCGCGCTTCAAGACCAACTCCGACCGGGTGAAGAACAACGACATCCTCGATCCGATCGTCGCTGACTACATGGCCGAGCGCACCCAGGCCGAATGCCTGGAGATCTTCGAGAAGGCGGGGGTCACGGTCGGCCCGGTGGCCGATGTCGCCCAGCTTTCCGACGACGACTACATGGAGGGCCGTGGTGTGGTCGAGGCCTTCCCGGATCCCGATATCGGGACTCTGCCCATGCATGCGGTGATCCCGCGGCTCTCCGACACTCCGGGCGCGGTGCGCAGCCCGGCGCCGGAGCTGGGCGAGCATAATGCCGAAATCTGGTCCGGCCTCGGGATCGGTGAAGCCGAACAGGCGCGTCTCGCGCAAGAGGGAGTGATCTGACCATGGCCGGAACCCTGCCGCTCTGGCGTTCTCTGCTCTATGTCCCGGTCACCAACGAGCGCTTCGTCGAGAAGGCGGCCGCGCGCGGCGCCGACGCCATCAAGCTTGATCTCGAGGACAGCATCCCGCCGTCGGAGAAGCCTGCCGCCCGCAAGGTATTGCGCGACGCGGCTCGGGTGATCTCGAATGCGGGCACCGAGGTTCTGGTTCGTATCAACCGGCCCTGGCGTCTGACCGTCGCGGACCTCGAGGCGGCGGTCTGGCCGGAGATCTCCGGCCTCTGCCTGCCGAAGCTTGAGAGCGCCGATCATCTCGCCTTCCTCGACGAGACGGTCGAGGAACTGGAGCGCGAGCGCGGAATGGAGATCGGGAGCGTCTGCTTCATGGGCCTGATCGAGACCCCTCGCGGCCTGAATAACGTGCGGGAGATCGCCAAGGCCAGCCCACGCCTGAAGGGGCTCTCTCTCGGTCAGGAGGATTATTCCGCCGCCCTCGGCATGCCCACCCTCGGACCGGGCGATCTTGTCGAGGACATGCGCCTCGTCCAGCGCGCCGCCCGTGAGGCCGGTATCCTGCCGCTCGGCTTTGCCGGTTCGATCGCCGAGATCACCGATATGGATGTCTTCCGGGCCAGTGCGGAACGTGCCCGCGCGCTTGGCATGGAGGGCGCCTCCTGCGTCCATCCGGCCCAGGTGCCGATCCTGAACGAGGTCTTCTCTCCGACCGAGGAGGAAATCGAGACGGCGGAGGCGATGGTCGCGGCCTACGATGCCGCTATGGCGGAAGGTCTCGGCGCGGTCAGTTTCCGGGGAAAGATGATCGACGTGCCCGTGGTCGAGCGGGCACGCCGGGCACTCCTCTTGCGCGATCAGATCGCGGGACGGGGATAGAGCGCACTTATCCGCCGACCTTCTTTGCCGTCAGCAACACCCAGGGTGTCGGACCGCGGCGCCATTCCCAGACGGCGAGCAGTTGGTCGAGGCTGTTAAGCGCGCGGAGCTCAGCAAAAGCTCCGGCGTTGCGAGGTGCGGGGGCGATCATCTCGATCTCGTGCGACTTCTCGAAGCGCTCGAGAAACTCCCTGTAGAGCGGAATCTCCGGCAGATTGTGCAGTTCGACCAGCAGGTCCAACTCCGCGAGCGCCGGCGCCTTCTTGGGATCGAGCAATTCCAGTTCCGCGCCTTCGATGTCGCAGAAAATGAAACTGTCGCCGGCGGGCAGGGTGGCGAAGTCCTCATGGGCAAAAGCCTCGCCGATAGCGATCCGCTCGCTGACATCGTTCAGCGCCGCCAGTTCTGCCGTCAGCCGCCGGGCATTGGGATCCAGATCGTAGGCGAGGATGCGTGCCGCCGGCATCAGCCGGGCGAGGCCGACCGCGTAATAACCCTCTGCGCTGCCGATATTCACCACGGTGCCATAGCCGCGCGCGACGACATGCTCGATCACCGGGTGCAGCTCGGCTTCGTAGGTGCCGAGCAGTTTTGGCGCTGTGCAACCCTCCGCGATCTCGCCCGGCAGGACGGTACCGGCGAAGGGGCCGGAGCGTACGACGTCTCCCTCATGCCGGCGCAAGGTGTTGGAGACAAGCTGCGAGCGATGCATGGCGATGAGTCGGAGCGCCCGCTCCAGCCGTGCGATTTCGCTTTCCTCTTCGTTGTCGAGAAGTTCCCGGACGCGTCCGAGAACGCGGCGATGGTAGTCGCCCGCCATATGTCTGCTCCGTTCTTGCCGTACAGCTCTGACGAAGGAGGATACTTCTCTATCGCCCGACGAGCTGTCCGATCAGGTCATAGACCATGTAGGAGATCTCGCTTTCCAGGGGAAGCGAGAGCATGCCCATAGCGCCGTAACCGAGCAGCCAAGGCAGCAGGTAGAAGCGGATCATGAAGAAGAACCAGGCGACATAGAGTGGGTGCAGCCAAGGCAGCAGGAAACCCGGGGTCACCGGGGCGAAGAAGCGGAGCAGCGGGTTGGTCACCCGGACGAAGAAGCGCATGAAGAAGAAGTGCGAATCCTCCGGCAGGAAAATCGACATCGCGAAGCGGCCAAAAAGAGTCCACATCACCACGCCGAGCAGGTAGTCGATGGCGAGAACCCAGATGGGGAATGCGCTGGCGTCCATTTAGGCGTTGCTCCCGGAGTTTATCTTTTTGATTGAGCATGAAAAATCCGGGAGGAATCTTGGCCCCTCCCGGATTTCTGTTCAAGCCTGTCCGGGACGGGTTCGACGCCGTCCCGGATGATTGGTGTTTCGCTCAGTGCGAGCTCGCGAGGACCGTTTCGCCGCGCGGCGTGCGTACCGCGTCGACCATGCGCTGGGTTTCCTCGTCCGGCTCTTCCGTCATCAGGCTGACCACGATCATGCAGACCAGGCTGACCGGCATGCCGATCATCCCGAACCGCAGATGGTCGATGCCCATCCACGGCTCCCCGCCGGCAAAGTGGACGTAGTAGAGATAGGCGGTTCCGGAGAGGAACCCGCCTATCATGCCGGCGATTGCGCCCTGACGGTTTGCCCGTTTCCACCAGATGCCGAGCACCAGCGGGAAGAACAGGCCGGAGCAGGCGAAGTCGAAGGCCCAGGCCACCGCCCCGAGGATCGAGGTCAGCTTCAGGCTGGCCACGAACGCCCCTGCCGCACCGACCGCGAGAAGCAGGATCCGGGCTGCTATGAGCCGGGTCTTGGTCTCCGCATTCGGGTCGATGATCTTGTAGTACAGATCGTGGCTGAGCGCGTTGGCGATGGCGAGCAGGAGCCCGTCCGCCGTCGACATGGCTGCGGCCATACCGCCTGCCGCGACGAGACCGGAGATCACGTAGGGCAGACCGGCGATCTCAGGCGTGGCCAGCACGACGATGCCGGTCCGCATGAAGAACTCGTTGATCTGCAGGATCCCGTCCCCGTTGGAGTCGGAGACCGCCAGGAAGTTCACCGCCGTCCACTTCTGGACCCATTCGAGCGCGTTCACGTCGGCAATGGATTTGCCGATGATCCCTGTTGCCAGGTTCGGGTCGAGCAGCGAAAGCTTGGTAAAGGTCGCAAGCGCCGGCGCCGTGAAGTAGAGCAGGAAGATGAAGAGGATCGACCAGCCTACCGAAATCCGCGCAGCACGCACGGACGGCGTCGTGAAGTAGCGCATGAGGACGTGTGGTAGGGAGGCCGTGCCGCACATCATGCAGAGCACCAGGGTGGCGAACTTCCATTTCTCGATGAAAGTCTCGCCCGGCGCATTGATCGGCACCGTCAGTGCCTTCAGCCCGGCAAAGGCCTCCGTCGGTTTCAGCACACCCACCTGATGCAGGGCTTCGAGTTCCTGCACCCGCTGGACCGCATCGCCGTAGGCCAGCTGCGGGATCAGGCCGAAGCCGCTCTTGTTCGACATCCAGACGACCGGGATGATGTAGGCGATGATCAGCACGATGTACTGCGCCACCTGGGTCCAGGTCACCGCTCGCATGCCACCGAGCATGGAGCAGACGAGGATGCCGGCAAGGCCGAACCAGACTCCGACCTCGAACGGAATCTGCAACGCCCGTGCCGCAACCGTACCGGTGGCGTTGATCTGCGCCGTCACGTAAGTGAAGGACGCAACCACCAGGACGATCACCGCGCAGAGGCGCGTGAAGTTTCCGCCGTAGCGGGTGCCGATGAAGTCGGGCACCGTGTAGCAGCCGAACTTGCGGAGATATGGCGCCATCAGCGAGGCGACGAGCACGTAGCCGCCGGTCCAGCCGACCAGGAAGGCCATGTAGCCGTAACCGCCGAAATAGATGCCGCCCGCCATGGCGACGAAGGATGCGCCGGACATCCAGTCCGCCGCGGTCGCCATGCCGTTGTAAAGCGCCGGTACCTGCCGGCCGGCGACATAGTACTGGTCCGTCGCCATGGTGCGCGACAGCACGCCGATCAGGGCGTAGATGCCGATGGTGAAGCCGACGAACAGATAGCCGATTGTGTCAGCGCTGACCCCGGCTTGTTCGAGAATGGCCATCAAGATGATGAAGAGGAGGAACCCGCCCGTATAGAGGCCGTAGATCTTCCCCAGATTCTGGATGAAATCACCCTTCATGTCGGATCTCCCCTACTCGTCCTCGTTCTCTTCTTCGGCGACGCCGAATTCCTCGTCGATCCTGTTCTGGGCGCGCGCGAACCAGAAAATTATTACGACGAAGGCGAAGAGCGATCCCTGTCCGGCCATGTAGAAGCCGAGCGGGAATCCGAGAATGGAGATCGAGTTGAGTTGCGGCGCGAACCAGTGCACGCCGAAGGCGAAAATGAACCAGATTATCAGTACGAGGATGGTGAGGCTCTTGGTGCGCTGCCAATGCGCCTCATGATTGGAGTCGGCTTGCGCCATTCTACTAACCCCCCTTTCTTACCATCGCCATTTGTTGACGTTTTTTATGTATCGCGTGTACCACGCAATATTCTTAGTCTATGCCGGTTTAGTCGAATCAGCTACAGAATTGTGAAATCCTTGAAATTCAAGGAACTCTTATGAAACTTGGAAAGTTGTTATGTTTCAGCGCGTTTTGACGGATTTTTGGCGTAGGGCACGACTGTTTATGCCGTTCTCGACGCGCTGGAAGGAAGAGCCTGTCGATAGTGTCGAATCGGCCGCGGAGTTCGTGAGTACTCAGGCTGCTTTTGTCGCCCAGACAACGCTTTACGGGTATATCCGAACCCGGGCCGGCACTCGCTATACCGCCCTGTATGACGACGAGGCCTTCGCGCAATCGATTAATATCGCGAAATGGCGTCTCTACCTTGCCTGCGCGACGGATCTTGCGGGCTATGTCGCGGCTCTCTGCTGCGGCGAAACGGATCCCGAGAACGAGCCGCGACTGGCTGTCCGTCTAGTCCGGCTCGCGCTCGCGGAATATGACGAACCGGCGGAGACGGTGCCCGGCTGGGCGGAGGCGGTTGAACATGCGGAATCGCATCTGCTCTTTACCAAGCCCGATCCCATGGATTGGCTGAAGGCGTTCGAGTTCAGCGAGGACGCGCTCGTCCACTGGGCGCCGATCGCCGACGAACTGAAGATCCTGGACGAAGAGATCGTCCGCAATTCCATCCGCTTCAAATGGAAGGACGTCCGCGTGAAACTGGCGGTTTTGCTGCGTGCCGGCGCGGTTGCGGAAGCTTTCGGCGACCCTGCTCAAGCGGGCAGGGAGTAGGGGCCTTGGCGGCGGGGTCCGACAGGGACGACTCGCCGCTCCGGCGCGCCATCGTGATGCGGTACCGGACGCGCCGGACCCATGCGGTTCTGCTGACGGCGATACCGGTTGTTCTGCTGCTGGCGCTCGGTATTTTCACCGTGCGGTTCGTGCTTCTCGCAGAGGCGGCGGACTGGTCGCTGCTCGTTCTGCCTGCGGTCGGGACAGGGGCCGCAGCGCTTCTGACCTATGCGGTCTATGGGATCATTGCCGCGCATATCGCCGACCTCGACCGGATGAAGGAGGATCTCGATCTGGCCGCCACTACGGGCCGGCTGCCGGCACGCTGGCGCCAGTTCACCGGCGGTCCGGGCGAGATCGCGGGCCTTTCCCAGGCGGTGGAGCGCGCCTTCATCCGGCGCCACAGGCACCGTTCGGAAGGCGCGTGGATTGCCGGTGTGCTCGCTGGCATTCCGGCGGCGGTGATCGTCTTTACGGGAACCGGGCTCGTCGCGCTGTCGAATGCGGCCGCGCGCAGGCGGCTCGGCGAGTTCGGCACCTCGCCGGGTCACAGTATCTTCACCATCGTAGATCACGGGCTGTTGGACGCTGCGCTGCGCCGCGCCAGGGAAAGCAAGCGGCCGGTGGAATTCGCGCTCTCTGATACGGACGGCAATGCTGTCGAGGCTCAGCTCGCCGGTCTGGCTGAAGGCGGGGTGATCTCGTTCCTGGCCCCGGCGGAAGACGTGCTGCCCGAGCAGACGGCGATGGATCTCAGCCTCGGAGCCGCCGCGCCCATGCCGATGCCGTTCCTTACCGGTACGCCGCTCACCGGCCTGCCGGTCGTCAGCCTCGACCTTGAGACCACCGGACTGGAGGCCAGCCGCGACCGGATCGTCTCTATCGGCGCGGTCCGCGTGCAGGGCGGCCACGTTTTCACCGGCGCGAGCCTCGATATCCTTGTCAATCCGGGGATTCCGATCCCCGAGCGATCCTTCCAGGTGCACGGTATCAGCGATGAGCTTGTCGCTGGCGCACCGCCTCTTCCCGAGCTGTGGGAGGAGCTGAATCGTTTTTGCGCCGGATGTGTGATCGTCGGCCATCAGATCGGATTCGATCTTGCCGTGCTGGCGGCGGAAGCCAAGCGGCACGGTCTCCCGGCCTTCGATGTGCCGGCACTCGATACGATGGCACTGTTCAAGCAAATCGCGCCGGACGAACGGATCGGACTGGATAGTGCGGCCGAAGCCATGGGGCTCAGCGTTTTCGGCCGGCACACGGCGCTTGGCGATGCAATCGTCACGGCGGAGCTGTTCAACGCCATGGTGCCGGAACTCGAAAGCCGGGGGATCGCCGACTATGGAAGGGCCACCGAGATTGCGGCGCCGCGCCCCTGGGGGCGGGATTAGGAGCATCGCGATGGACGAGAGGACCAGATTCGACAGTTACCCCTACCGCAACCGGTTGAGCGATGTTGTCGCCTGGGAGCCGCTGGATATCGGCCCCGAAGCAAGTCTTGCCGAAGCGGCGGCGGCAATGTCGGCGCGCGATGTCGGCTCGATCCTCGTCCGTGGCTCCGGCGGTTGCCATGAAGGTATCCTGACAGAGCGGGATATCATGCGCCTTGTCGCGGCCGGAAAGTCCCCGGGAATTCCGGTTTCAGAAGTGATGTCGTCGCCGGTCCAGGCTCTTCCGGCCGACACGCTGATCTACAAGGCCATGGGGCGGATGGAACGCCTCGGCATCCGTCATCTCGCCGTCACCGACGCGGAAGGCCGGATTATCGGCGTGGTGTCGCTCCGGACCATTCTGAAGACCCGGAACACCGCCGCCTTCGCGCTTGGGGACGCGATCGAGTCCGCGCCGGACGCAGCGGCGATCGCTGCCGCCCGGACGCGGTTGCCGGCATTGGTGCGTGCGTTGCTGCACGATGCCACACGGGCGACAACCGTCGCCGGCGCGATCAGTGCGGCCATGCGGGACTCGACAGAGCGGGCCGGTCTCTTGGCGGAAGCCTCGATGGAGCGGGACGGGCTAGGCAAGGCCCCCGCGCCATACGCCCTCCTGGTGCTCGGTAGCGGCGGACGAGGGGAGAGTCTGCTTTCGCCGGATCAGGATAATGCGGTGATTTTCGACGGCAGCGGCGAGGAGGATGCCTGGTTCGCCGAATGGGGAAAGCGGCTCGCCGATATTCTGAACGAGGCGGGCGTGCCTTATTGCAATGGCGGTGTGATGGCATCCAATTCGCTCTGGCGCGGAACGCCTGCCGACTGGCGCGAACGGGTGGCCGGATGGGTGCGCAGCGGGCGCGGCGAGAGCATCATGAATGTGGATATCTTCTTCGATTTCGCGCCTGTGCTCGGCGATGCGGCGCTTGCGGCGGCGCTCCGGCACGACGCGGTCGAGGCGGTTTCGCGACAGACGGTGTTCCTCGGCAATCTCGTGCAGCATATCGGCGGGTTCCGGCCGCCGCTCGCCTGGGACGCCTTCGGGCTGCTGAGCGGCTTCCAGCTGAAGGACGGACGGGTCGATCTGAAGATTGGCGGGACCCTCCCGCTCGTCGCCGCCGCGCGGGTGCTGGCTCTGCGGCACGGTGTCGAGGCGGTCTCCACAATCGGGCGCCTGAATCAGCTGCGGGAGAAGGGCGTTCTCTCTCCCGGCGACGCCGCCGCCGCCTCGGAGGCTCTCGAAGCGGTGATGGATGCTATATTGCGCCAGCAACTGGCCGATCTGGAGGACGGTATAGCGCCGTCCTCGAAGATCGATCCTTCCTTGCTGGACCGCCGGACCCGCCGCGCCCTGCGGAACCATCTGGCTGTCGTGGATCTGTTGCAGCCGATGGTCCAGGGCGCTGTCAGCGGCTAGTTGCCGCCGAGCCCGCACTTGTCTAAAACTCAGGCCGCAATTCTAAATTCTCGATGGGAGCGGCCCCTTGGCAGCGTATCAGTACATCTACGTGATGAAAGGTCTGAGCAAGACCTATCCCGGCGGGCGCGAGGTCCTGAAGAATATTCACCTCTCCTTTCTGCCGGGCGCCAAGATCGGCGTCCTCGGCGGCAACGGCGCCGGTAAGTCGACCCTGCTCCGGATCATGGCCGGGGTGGACGAGGAGTACCAGGGAGAGGCCTGGGCGGCGGACGGCGTCAAGGTCGGCTATCTCGCCCAGGAACCGCAGCTCAATGCCGACAAGGACGTGCATGGCAACGTCATGGAAGGCATGGGCGAGACGAAAGAGCTGCTGGACCGCTTCAACGAGGTCAGCGCCCGTTTCGCCGAGGAGATGACCGACGACGAGATGAACGATCTCCTCGCCGAGCAGGCCGAGCTGCAGGAAAAGATCGACGCTGCCGACGCGTGGGACCTGGACCGCAAGGTCGAGATCGCCATGGACGCGTTGCGGCTGCCGCCGGGAGATGCGGATGTTACCAAGCTGTCGGGTGGCGAGCGCCGCCGCGTGGCGCTCTGCAAACTGCTGCTCTCCGCGCCGGACATGCTGTTGCTCGATGAGCCGACCAACCACCTCGACGCCGAGTCCGTCGCCTGGCTGCAGCGCTTCCTGCACGATTTCCCGGGCACGGTGGTGACCGTGACCCACGATCGCTACTTCCTCGACGAGGTGGCGGGGTGGATCCTCGAACTCGACCGCGGCCGCGGCATTCCCTACGAAGGCAACTATACCGGCTGGCTCGAGCAGAAGCAGAAGCGTCTGGAACAAGAGGGCCGTGCCGAGGATTCGCGCCAGCGCACCCTCAAGCAGGAACTGGAATGGGTCCGGCAGTCGCCGCGCGCCCGCCAGGCCAAGAGCAAGGCGCGTCTCAACGCCTATGAGGAACTGCTCGCCCAGAGCCAGGAGAAGGCCAGCGATGCCGCGCAGATCGTCATTCCGGCCGGTCCGCGTCTTGGAGGTCAGGTGATCGAGGCCGAGCATCTGAACAAGGGCTTCGGCGACCGTCTGCTGATCGACGATCTCTCCTTCAAGCTGCCTCCGGGCGGCATCGTCGGCGTGATCGGCCCGAACGGCGCCGGTAAGACGACGCTGTTCCGTATGATCACGGGGCAGGAGCAGCCGGATAGCGGCAGTTTCGTCGTCGGCGATACGGTTGTGCTCGGTTATATCGACCAGTCCCGCGACTCGCTGGATGCGAAGAAGACCGTCTGGGAGGAAATCTCCGACGGGCTCGATGAGATCGATCTCGGGCGCCGCAAGATGCAGAGCCGGGCCTATTGCGGCCAGTTCAATTTCCGCGGCGCCGATCAGCAGAAGAAGGTCGGTCAGCTCTCCGGCGGTGAGCGCAACCGCGTGCACCTCGCCAAGATGCTGAAATCCGGCGCCAACCTGCTGCTGCTTGACGAGCCGACCAACGATCTCGATGTGGACACGCTCCGCGCACTGGAAGAGGCACTGCTCGAGTTCGCCGGCTGCGCCGTGGTGATTACCCACGATCGCTGGTTCCTGGATCGTATCGCGACCCACATTCTCGCCTTCGAAGGCGACAGTCATGTCGAATGGTTCGAAGGGAACTTCCAAGCTTATGAGGAAGACAAGAAGGCCCGGCTGGGCGCCGACGCGCTAGAGCCGCACCGGATCAAGTACAAGCCGATCGCCCGTACCTGATCGGATCATCGGACCCTGAAATGCAAAACGCCGGCTCTCGAGCCGGCGTTTCCGTTTTGGCGCTGTCCTGGACCGTCACGCGCGGCGGCGCAGGTTCTCCAGGATTTCTTCCATCTTGACCAGCAGCGAGTCGATCTTCCCGCCGCTGCCGTCGATGACCGCGGAATACTCGTTACGCTGGGTGATCCCCATGCTTATGCCTTCGATCACAACGTCGACAATCTTGAAGGTTCCGTCATCCTCGATCAGGCGCCAGTCAACCAGAACGTTGCTGGAGGAATTGGCGGGATCGACGATCCTGCTGCTGACGACGGTGTAGCGTCCTGTTTCCGAGTTTCCGGTGACCTCGAATGTCTGGCCGGAATAGGCATCGAACTGGTTCGTATAAGTGAACACGATGCTTTCTTCGAAGAGCTTCAGGTAGGTTTCCCGCTGTTCGGGGCTGGCGCGGCGCCAGTGCTTTCCGAGCACGAACTGGCCGATCCAGCGCATGTCGAAATTGGCGTTGAGCAGTTTGCGGAATTCCTCACGTCTGGCTTCGCCGACGAGAGACTTGTCGGTCACCATGGCGATCGCGGTGTCGCCGAGGGATTCGACGAATTGTTCCGCCGTCTCACCTTTGCTGCCGGCGAAAGCCGGCGCCGCCACCAGAGCGAAGCAGAGCAGGAAACCGAAGAACGCGCGATGCATTAGCGTCATCGTGATAGCCTCGGATCAGTTCGCGTTCGCCGGAAGTTCGCCGGTCACGGATTGCGGGCGATCCGACGGCTCGAAATTCTGGAATTCCTCGCTGCCGTCCGCGGACTGCACGCCTTTCGGCGGTTGACCGTTGCGGATCTCGGATTCGCGACGCTGCAGATAGATGGACCGCAGACGTGCGTAATAGTCGACCGACGAGGCCTTGAGATCGTTGATGCCTTCGTAATTCCGGGCCCGGAAATCGACCGCTTCTCCGGTGCCGCGCGCGATGGTGATCGCGTTCCGCGCGCCCGGTCCGCTGACGAGGTAGGTCAACGGATCGAAGAAGATGTCGACGACCGTGCCCACGATGTCCCGTCCGTTGGACGGACCAATCAAAGGCACGACCAGATACGGACCACCGGCGACACCGTAGGAGCCGAGCGTCTGTCCGAAGTCCTCGTCCCGGTAACCCCAGCCGAGACCGTCACCCCAATCGATCAGGCCCGCTGTCACCGCATTCACGAAAAACTGGCGCGTCGCGCTGCCTGCATTCTCCGTATCGCCCTGGAGCAAACTGTTCGCCACGACGACCGGCGACCGCAACCAGAGCAGGAAATTCCGCACCATGTCCTGAATCGGATCCGGCACGGCGTTCTTGTAAACGAAAGCGGTCGGCTGAAGAACGATCGTGTCGACCGCATCGTTCATTGCGAAAACCACACGGTTCACGGGCTCGATCGGGTCGTAGACCTGCGGTCCTTCCGTCGCATCCTCCGGAGAGGACGCGCAACCCGCGAGCAAAAACAGCACGAGAAAAACGCCGGCTGCGCGATGCATCCGAGACAAAAGTGTCATCTTACCAACCCGTTACCTGTGCGCCCCGAGAACGCCCGCTCCTGATTCTTTAAGCCGGCAACCGACTGTGCAGAACCCAAACAGCCAGCCCCTCTTCGGCTGACCGTGGATATTAGCTGGTACCACAGAGGTTTATGCAAAGCCAGTACCCCTCAAATTACGCGTGATTTGTTAACAACGTGTTGTTGCAAAAATATCGCGTTTCCCTTCAGCATGGCACCGCCCGCTACTTGATCCGCCGCGCCAGGGCGAAAGCGCGGCGATTCCATTCGATCGCGCCGACGGCCTTGTAAAGCCGTCCGGCCTGAATCGCGAAGGCGGCCGCGGCGGCATTGTCGATATTTATGGAGAGCAGGCCGATCATGAGCAGCGAATCGGCCTCGCTGATATGGTCCGCCGCCTGACGGAAGAGGCCGCGGGCTTCGGCATATGCCTGTTGCGCCTGCGAGAGGCGGCCAAGTTGCGATTCGAGATCTCCGATCGCCCTGAGGGCGGCGCCTTCGAGGGCCATTTCGTTCAGGCCGCGATACATCGTGCGCGCCTGGGCAAACGTGACCCGAGCGCGGTCCGGCATTTCCATCAGGACATCGATCTGGCCCATATCCATGAGCGTCTGCGCGGCGTCTCGCGTGCCGCCGGCATTGCGGTAATGATTCTGCGCCTCCTTCATCACTTCCCGGGCGCCGCGCGTGTTGCCCTTCTGCATTTCGACCCGGCCCTTGCCTTTCAGTGCGTCTGCCAGGATCGGCAGCTTGTCTCCGCCTTTGGAAAGCTGGATGGCCCGTTCGAAGTTCTGGCGCGAATCTTCCAGCCGACCTGCCATCCGTTCCATCTCGCCGAGGCCGATAACCAGCCGGGCCTCAAGGCTGTCGTCATTGGACTCGGCCAGCATGGTGCGGGCGACCATCCCTTGAGCGCGGGCGAATTCGAACCTGATCGGCGCGCGCCTGATATCCCCGCGACCCGCCGTCAGCGCGCTATTTCCGACCCGTCGGGCCGCGTCGCGGAACCGATCCGCGGCATCCAGCGCGGAGGCCTGCGCGTTGGGACCGCGCTCCAGGCGCCGGAGCACGTCGGTCATGGCCAGCCGGGTCATGCCTTCGCCGATAAAGTCGCCGGTCCGCCGGTAAAGAGTCAGCGCCCGTTCCAACCGGTTCTGGGCCTCTGCGGTCCGTCGGGTCTGCCGGTCGATCTCCGCCCGGCAATAAAGGGCGTGTGCCTCGCCGCTGCGGTCGCCGACCTGGCTGAACAGGAAATGGGCGTGGTCGAAAGCCCCGGCGGCCTCGTCCGATTTTGTGAGCTGCATTGCGGCCTCGGCGAGACCGAGAGCCGCGTTACCTTCGCCGAAACGGACATTGTCGTCTGAGTAGAGACGCGCGGCCTCCGAAAAGGCTTCTCTGGCGCCGTCGAAGCTCTTGCGTTCGATCAGCAGATAGCCTTGCTGCAGCAAGGCATTGGCCATACCCACGCCGCTCTTCGCGTCGCTCGCGGCATTATAGGCGGATTCGTAGCGTTTGGAGGCGTCATCGTGCTGACCGCGTGCGCGGTCCAGTTTGCCGAGGCTTATCAGGCACTCGACCACGCCGTCGCTGTCCTTTGCTTCCTTGAAGAGGCCGAGCGCCTCCTGGACGTTTTCCCGTGCCTCTGAAAACAGCCCGTTCAGCCGGAACCCTTCTCCCTGGGCCCAAAGCCGGCCCGCCATGGCAGCGGGGCCTGTGCTCAGCGTGCCGCCCGAGCGCATGGCCTGCACGCCGCCGCCGCGTGCGATATCCCGCGAGACCACCCAGTCGGCGATCAGACCGCAGAGCCCGAAGACCGCGATCGTCCCGGCGACCAGATGCTGGTAATTCGGAGCCTTGCCCAAGGTAAAGAAGTAGCTGGCCATCACCGCGATCGAGGTGAGTGCGATGATCGTCAGCCGCCTTTGCCAGAGTCCTAGCCGGCCGCGGCGCTTCGCTCTTGTGATCGCGGAACGCAAACGCGTTCTCCTTTTCGCAGTCGAGAGGCGGGTATCAAATCGTCAACGCGGACCCTAATTCAGAAAGTATGCCAATCCGTTAAAGCTCGGCGGCAATGAGTCATTTTTTTTCCTGATTTGTCTGTGGTGAGAGTCTCTTTTCGGAAAGGAATCGGTAAACCGGCTTCAGCAAGACCGGCAGGATATAAATAGGGAACTGGGCGACAGCGAAGAAAAGGAAAGCTTCGGAACCAAGTGCCGACCCGGCGGCCGCCATGAAGAGTGCCATATTGCGGTTCCCCGAGCAGAGCGCAATGGCGAGGCGGTTCTCTCTGTCGGTCCAGAAGAAGATCAGGCCTCCGGTGAGCTGCAGTGCGAGGCTGGCGGCGAACGCGGCGCCGGTATAAAGCAGCACGGTGATCGGATCCTTCTCCAGCCAGGCGCGCACTCCATCCATTACCGAAACCGCGAAGACCAGCATCAGCAAGACGGCGATACCGTCGATCAGGGCCGATTTTTCCCTCAGCAACGACGGTCCGAGCTTGCGTCTGAGCACGGTTGCGACCAGGGCGCAGCCGGCGATCATCAGCCCGAGACGCAGGGTAAGCGCGCCGGCCCCGAGTTCCACGTCTAAACCCGTCAGCCAGAACAGCAATCCGGGCAGGACAAATGGGAAAGTGAAGGTGGACACGATCATCAGGAAGAGGGCGCCCGCCGCGTCCAGCCCGATGATCAAGGCGATTACCGGCACGGTGACCAGAGGCGGGCTACCGCTCCAGATCAGAAGAGGAATGGCGAGCGCTTCCGGCACCTGCATCCACGTCAGGGCGAAGTGGAACAGGCAGGGCGTCACCACCAGCAGCCAGAGGAGCGCGATCAGGTTGGTTCCCACGCGCCGGCTTGTCCGGCCGAGGGAGGAGGCGTCCGTCCGTGTCATGGCCAGGGTGAGCATGAAGATCACGGTCGGGGCGAGAAGCGGCTTCGCTACCGTGGCAAGATCGGGAAGGGCCAGTCCGATAAAGACGCCGAGCGCCATGACGAGCGCAGCGCGCCGCCCGAGATATTGCAGGATCCTCACCGGGGACCGTCCCTTCTGTGCCGTGGCGGGGAAGCAGAATTGCCGCTATGGTCGCGGCTATGGAACCGGCTGATTCGAATAAGTGTTTCGCTTCGGGCGAACTGACCGTGCCACGTGGCTGGGCGGACTATAACGGGCATATGAATGTTGGCTACTACGTCGTCGCCTTCGACAAGGCCAGCGACATGGTGCTTGAGCATCTCGGGATCGGGGAGGCTTACCGGTTCGCGGCGGAGGCCTCGGTCTTCGTGCTTGAGGCCCATGTGACCTACGACAGAGAGATCCTTCCCGGCGACAGACTCCGGTTCACGACCCAGTTCCTCGACCATGACGAAAAGCGGCTCCATCTGTTTCATCGCATGTACCATGCCGATGACGGCTTTCTTGCCGCGACCAACGAATTGATGGTCATGCACATGAATTTGAAGACGCGTCGTCCTGCGCCTTTTCCCCCGGAAGTCGGGGCACGGATCGTTGAAATAATGGATCTCCAAGCAGGACTTCCAAGGCCCGAGGCGGCCGGACGTGTCATCGGTATCCGGCGCCGGTGAGCGGAATGTCTCCAGAAAAAGGCTTGGATCGGTTTTCGAAATTGCGGGCGCGGGCCGCTGGAGCGGTCGGCAATGAACAGGTGCTCCTATCGGGACTTGCGGTCGTCGTGGGGGTGGCCGCCGCCTTCGCAGCGGTTCTCTTCCGCGAGCTGATCGGCCTGGTCCAGGCTGCCTTCTTCGGCTTCGAACACGAGCACGTGGCCTCCGGCGTTGAGGGGCTCGCCTGGTGGCATATCCTGCTCGCTCCGGCTTTCGGGGGGCTGCTGGTCGGGCTTTATCTCCGTTTCCTGATGCCGGGAGGACGGCCGCAGGGCGTGGCCGACGTGATCGAGGCGAACGCGTTACGCGCGGGGCGCGTTTCCGGGCGTGCCGGCCTGGGTGCGGCGCTTGTCAGCGCGGCATCGATCGGCACCGGCGCATCGGTAGGGCGCGAAGGCCCGGCGGTCCACCTTGGCGCGACCATCGCGAGCTATATCGGCCGGCGCTTCCGCCTGACCCGGTCGCAATCGCGGACTTTGCTCGGCTGCGGCGTGGCGGCAGCGGTCGCCGCATCCTTCAACGCGCCCGTCGCGGGCGTGTTCTTCGCGCTTGAAGTGGTTATAGGGCATTACGCGCTGACGGCATTCGCCCCGATCGTGATTGCGTCCGTCGCCGGAACCATCGTGTCGCGGACCTATTTCGGCGATATTCCGGCCTTTGTCGTGCCGCCACACGAAATTGCCTCCTTCCTCGAGTTTGGTGCCTTCGCGCTGCTCGGGGTCACCTCGGCCATGGCTGCGATCGCTTTCATGCGGCTGGTCACCGTCGCGCAGACCGTCGCCGAGCGTACCCGCCTGCCACGCTGGCTGCGGCCGACGGCCGGTGGGTTGATCGTCGGCGCGATCGCCCTGCTTTATCCGGAAATCCTCGGCGTCGGCTACGAGGCGATGGACAATGCATTGAATGAGAATTACGCGCTGACCGCCTTGATCGCACTCGCTGTCCTGAAGATCGTCGCAACTGCGATCTCGCTCGGCTTCGGGTTTGGCGGCGGGATATTCAGCCCGAGCCTCTTTATCGGAGCGATGGTCGGTGGCGCGTTCGGGATCGTGGCGTCGATTCCAAATCCGGATCTCTCATCCGGCCACGGCGCCTATACCCTGGTCGGCATGGGGGCGGTCTCGGGCGCCGTGCTCGGGGCGCCGATCTCGACAATGCTGATCATTGTCGAGCTTACGGGCGACTACAGGTTGACCATTGCCGTGATGGTCGCCGTGGTGATCGCCTCTCTTCTTACGCGCACATTTCATGGACCATCACTGTTTCACGACCAATTGGCCGCCCGCGGCATTTCGGTGCGGGGCGGGCATGATGTCGCCGTCATGAGCGGGATCAGGGTGGACAGTCTTGTCCGCGACGACGTTGTAACGGTCCGGGCCGATGCGGATGTCGATGCTGTCCGGTCGGCGTTGCTCGCCGCCGCCGGAGGCGTGGTTTTCGCCGTAGACGAAGAGCGCAGGCTTGTCGGGACCGTTACGCTCGCGACGCTCGGCAAGGACGTTTTCTCATCGCCGGAGGGGCGGAGCTTTTCGTTGGAAGACGCTATCGACCGGTCGCGGCCGGTATTGGTGCTGAACGACGAACTCGGACCCGCGATCGATCAGTTCGGTGCGGTTCGGGATGGAATACTCCCGGTTGTGCGCAGCCGTGACCTGCCGGTCCTGGCCGGTCGCCTGGAAGAAACCGAGGTCATGCGCGCCTACAACCAGGCATTGGAGCGACTGCGTGACGAGGAGCATGGGGACAGCGGCAGGCAATAATGATTGTCGACCCCGAAAAGGACGACGGGGTGCCTCCATTCACCCGTTGGGGACAAGTGATGGATTGGCACCCCGTCTACCGTTTGTCGCGACCATTTGGGACCGGCTCTTGAAAGGTGCGACAACGGATCCGTATCTCTAATAACGCAATGCTCGGACCGTCTGTGATAAAGCTATTCCAAACCGCTCTTTTGACAATGTATCCGGGGCTGCTCCGACGGAAAAACTCCAAACCTCTGGGTCCGACCGCCTTCAGCCGAATGTAAATCTGAATTTACTAAAACTTTGTTAAAGGGCGAGAGGCTTGGCAAGCTCTTTCCGAATCTGCGTTGGATTGTATGACAGATCTGTTTTTTGAAAGTGAACCCGAAAAACCCGCCAACGGCGGTGGCGACAACCAGCCGTATTTCGACGGGTTGAACGAGCGCCAGGGGGAGGCCGTCCGAACCCTGGACGGGCCACTGTTGGTGCTGGCGGGGGCGGGGACCGGAAAGACTCGAGTCCTGACGACACGCCTCGCGCATCTGATCTCGACCGGGACGGCACGCCCCTGGAATGTGCTCGCGGTGACCTTCACCAACAAGGCGGCACGTGAGATGCGTGAGCGGGTCGCGGCCGTCATCGGGCCGATGGCGGAACAGGTCTGGCTCGGGACCTTTCACGCTCTCGGGGCAAGGATTCTCAGGCGTCACGCGGAACTGGTCGACCTCAGGCCGGACTTCACCATCCTCGATACCGACGACCAGCAAAGGTTGTTAAAGCAGATTCTCCAGGCCGAGAACATTGACGACAAGAAGTGGCCGGCGCGGGCCATGATGGGAGTGATCCAGCGTTGGAAAGACCGTGGGCTGACGCCCGACAAGGTCGGACGGGGCGACGCCGGAGATCTTGCCGGCGGACGCCTGGTTGAGATCTACCGGCAGTACCAGGAGCGGCTCAAGATCCTGAACGCGGTTGATTTCGGAGATCTTCTTCTGCTGACCGTGAACCTGTTTCAGAGCCATCCGGACGTACTCACGAAGTATCACGATCAGTTTACCCACATTCTGGTTGATGAATATCAGGACACCAACGTCGTCCAATATCTCTGGCTCAGGCTGCTCGCGCAGAAGAGCCGGAACATCTGCTGCGTCGGCGACGACGACCAGTCGATCTATGGCTGGCGCGGCGCCGAGGTCGGTAACATCCTGAAATTCGAGAAGGATTTCCCCGGGGCGCAGATCATCCGGCTGGAGCAGAACTATCGCTCCACTTCGCGAATCCTCGCTGCGGCGTCCGGCCTGATCGCCCATAATGAGGGACGGCTCGGAAAGACGCTCTGGACCGATGGTGCGGACGGCGAAAAGCTGGAGATTCGCGGGCTCTGGGATGGCGAATCGGAAGCGCGTCATGTCGGCGACGAGATCGAGTCTCTGCAGCGCAAGGGCGCGAAACTCTCGGAGATCGCGGTGCTTGTGCGCGCCGGTTTCCAGACACGCGAGTTCGAAGAGCGCTTCCTGACCATCGGGCTGCCTTACCGGGTGGTCGGTGGGGCGCGCTTCTACGAGCGCATGGAGACCCGCGACGCGTTGGCATATCTGCGGGTGGTGAACCAGCGGGACGACGATCTCGCTTTCGAGCGGATCGTCAACAAGCCGAAACGCGGGATCGGCGATGCCACGATGCAATCGGTGCATTATCTCGCGCGGAACGAGGGCATATCGCTCTATCGCGCCGCCGCGCGGATCGTCGAGACGGACGAACTGAAGCCGGCCGCCAAACGAAAGCTGGCCGAGGTAGTCGAGAATTTCGAGCGCTGGCGATCCCTGGTCGAGGTTGAGGATCACAGCGACCTCGCTCGGATCATCCTCGACGAATCCGGCTATACCGAGATGTGGCAGCGGGACAAATCGCCGGAAGCACCGGGCAGGCTTGAGAACCTGAAAGAGCTTTGCGGTGCGATGGAAGAGTTCGAGAATCTCGCCGGGTTCCTCGAGCATATCAGCCTCGTGATGGAAAACGCCGAGAGCGCGGACCAGGAGCAGGTCAGCATCATGACCCTGCATGCGGCCAAGGGGCTCGAATTCAACGATGTGTTCCTGCCCGGCTGGGAGGACGGCATGTTTCCGAACCAGCGGGCGCTCGACGAGAGCGGTGCGGCGGGGCTGGAGGAGGAGCGGCGGCTCGCCTATGTCGGCCTGACACGGGCGCGCAAGGCGGTCCATATCAGCTTCGCGGCCAATCGCCGGGTCCATGGCATGTGGCAGAGCGCGGTGCCGTCCCGCTTCATCGAGGAACTGCCGGACGAGCATATCGAGCTCTCCAGCGAAACCGGTTTCCAGGGTTCGCGCTATGGCGGTTTCGGAGCGCAGTCCGGGGATGCGGATCTCTGGGGCGACGGTGGCTTTGGCTACGGTTCGGCTCAGTCCGGCCGGGGGCCGGGTTACGGCAGGCGCCGGGGCGAAAGCCGGGCCGGGCCGCCTTTGCTGGAAGGCAAAGGCTATGTCGTTGATCGCTCCTCGCCCCCCGGATTCGAAGTCGGCGAGCGGGTGTTCCATCAGAAGTTCGGGATGGGAACCGTGTCGAGCGTCGACGGGGATAAACTGCAGATCGCCTTCGACAAGGCAGGCAGCAAGAAGCTCGTCGCAAGTTTTGTGAGTAAGCCATGAAGCCGATTTGGCAGGTCTCGCTGGAGACCACGGCGGAGGCGGCGCTGCCGCTTTCGGACGTTCTGGAGCCGTTTGTCGAGGCGATTTCGGTCTTCGAGGAAGAAGACAGGGGTATCTGGATACTTAAAGGCGTCTCGACGGTGGAGCCGGACCGGGCTGAAATCGTGGCGGCGCTCTCGGTGGCCGCCGCAATCGAGGGAATGGCCCTTCCCGAAATCGAGGTCGCATTGTTGCCGGATACGGACTGGGTGCGGCTCAATCGCGAGTCCTTTCCGGCCATGCAATTCGGCCGCTTCCTGGTGCATGGATCGCACCTGCGCGGCAAGACGCCGAGGGCAGTGCTCAATATCGAGGTAGATGCGGCGCAGGCGTTCGGCTCCGGTTCGCACGGCACGACGGAAGGCTGTCTCCGCGCGATCGGCCGGCTGGCGTGTGGCATGCGTCCGGCCAAGGTGCTGGATATGGGCTGCGGGTCGGGGATTCTCAGCATGGCGGCGGCCAGGATTTGGCCCGCCGCGGGAATCATGGCGGTCGATATCGACCCGGTCTCGGTTGCAACGACACGGGAGAACGCAATCGCCAACGGCGTTGCGGCCCGGGTTCGTGCGGAGGCCGGAAACGGTTATGCCGTCCTATCCAGGGTGTCGGCAGGGCATTACGATCTGATCCTGTCGAACATCCTGGCGCGGCCGCTCTGCCGGATGGCGCCTGACCTGACACGCTACCTGAAGCCCGGCGGCAGGGCGGTATTGTCGGGATTGCTCCATCACCAGACGGCTGCGGTCGTTTCCGCGCACCGCGCCCAGGGACTGCGGCTTGTGCGCAAATGGCGCTATGGCGACTGGATGACGCTGCTGTTGGAAAAGAAAACCGGCGCGGTCTGGTGACCGCACCGGCAGAAACGTACTTCACTTAAGGGGACGCGGCGGTTCCGAACGGGAGGAATATTCGGAACCGCCGGCATTCGAGCCTGGAAAGCCTCCTTGGGGGAGGGGGAGTTAGGCGGCTTCCCGGTGCTCGTCGGTGTTGGCGGCTTCGCCAGTGAAAACCGCCGGAATTTCTGCAACGGCCGCCATCGGAGCGATGATGGTCTTCGCGGCGACCGGCTCGGTCGTGCCTTCGGCCAGCTTGCGGGCGACATGGGCGATGTCGCTGCGATAGAGGCCGATATCGGCCAGCATGCGATCGTCGAGGGCGTTCAGCTCCGCCATGGTGCGGGAGGTGCGCAGGCGGTTGATCAGGGTCTTAAACATGGTCTTCGCTCCATTCACGAGAAGGGCGCCGATGTAGCGGTTCCACTCCTGACGGATCTGCATCTCAGCGGTGAAGAGGCTGTGTCGGCGGATCACTATCTCGTCGGGGTCGGCGACCCTGGCGACAAAGGGGCCCGCTTCCTGCACCTGCAGGCCGTCAAGGCGGTGGCTCAGCTTGTAGTAGTTCATCTTCGGCATCCCAGAGGGGGTGGTTCATTCTGATGACGCAGATATAGATCCGTCCTTGACATAAGAGGAGCGATGTGTTTGCAGCGCAGTTATGCGTTTTGTGCATGGTATGTGATATTTGCCATGCATCAGATTAATTGCTCATTAACATTTCTTACCTGTCGGTCAAACTTCGCTCCCTTGTTCCGGCTCCTCCCGCTGCCTAATCTGGCTGTTATGGTCAGCGCATGACGGATGGGGAGCTTTGGATGTCCGTAACGGACGGCGCCGCGGAGAGACTGGCGGCTTTTAGGTCTGCACTTGCGGAGGCCGGTGTCGACGGCATGATCGTGCCGCGGGCAGACGAGCATCAGAGCGAGTATCTACCCGCCTCGGCGGAACGCGTCGCCTGGCTAACCAGTTTTACGGGCTCCGCCGGGACCGCTGTCGTGCTGGCGGAGAAGGCAGCCGTCTTTACGGACGGTCGCTACAGCTTGCAGATCGAGACGCAGGTCGACGGCTCGCTCTATGAGCGTTTCAACACCGCGGACAAGGCGCCGTCGGACTGGGTAGGTGAGGAGCTGGAGTCCGGAGCCACTTTCGGCGTCGATCCCTGGCTTCATACCGACCGCCAGCTTGAGCGCATACGCAAAGCGGTCGAGAAGGCTGGCGCCAAACTGAAGCTTCTCGACGAAAATCCTCTTGATGTCGTTTGGAGTGATCGTCCCGAGCCGCCGGCCGAGCCGATGGTACCGCATCCGGCCGCCTATGCCGGAATGAGCTCGGAGGAGAAACGGGGGGAAATCGCCTCCAAGCTCGCGGACGCCAAGGTGGATGCACTGCTGGTCACCTCTGCGGAATCCATCGCCTGGCTGCTTAATGTCCGCGGCGAGGATGTGCAGAACACGCCGCTTTGCCTTTGCTTCGCCATTCTCGCGTCGGACGGCTCGGCCGAGCTTTTCGTCGATCCGCGCAAGATCGGCAATTCCGTGCGGGCTCATCTCGGCAACGCGGTTACGGTCCGGGCGCGCGAAGAGCTCGGCGAGGCGCTGGATGCTCTTGCGAGCGCCGGGAAAACCGTACGGATCGATCCGGAGAGCGCGCCCGCCTGGCCGATGGAGCGGATCCGGGCCGCCGGCGGGAACCTCGATACGGAAGCGGACCCGGTCATTCTGGCCAAGGCCGTGAAGAACGAGGTCGAGCTGGAAGGTGTGCGCGCCGCGCATTTCCGCGACGGTCTCGCCTATGCCCGCTTCCTCTGCTGGTTCGCGGCGCGCGCACATCAGGGTGGGCTCGACGAGATGACTCTGGTGGAGCGCCTGCACGGTTTCCGCGCCGAGCACGAGATGTTCCGCGGCCCGAGCTTCGACACCATTTCCGGTGCGGGTCCGAACGGAGCCATCGTGCATTACCGGGTCACCGAGGAGAGCAATCGCGACTTAAATCCGGGCGAGATCTATCTGGTCGATTCCGGAGCGCAATATCTCGACGGGACGACGGACATCACCCGGACATTGTCGACCGGGGTCGTCGGCGAGGAGGAGCAGCGCTGCTTCACGCTGGTGCTGAAAGGCATGATCGGGCTGTCGGAGGCGGTTTTCCCGGAGGGGACGACCGGCGGCCAGCTCGACGCGCTGGCGCGTCATCATCTTTGGGCGGCCGGCCTCGACTACGATCATGGCACCGGCCACGGCGTCGGCGCCTATCTCGGCGTGCATGAGGGGCCGCAGCGGATATCCAAGTCCGGCGGCGGGGCGGAGCTGAAGCCGGGCATGATCATTTCCAACGAGCCCGGCTATTACCGCGCCGGTGCCTTTGGGATTCGTATCGAAAATCTTGTCGTGGTCGAGGAACGCGAGATTGCCGGTGCCGACCGGCCGATGCTCGGCTTCGAGACCTTGACGCTTGCGCCGATCGACCGGGCACTGATCGATCTCAATTTGCTGGACGACGGCGAGATCGCTTGGCTCGACGCCTACCATGGGCGGGTGCGGGACACGCTCGGGCCGGATCTCGATCCGGAAACCGCCGCCTGGCTGATCGACGCGACGGCGCCGCTCGCGGGCAGGGAAAAAGAACTGGCTTAAGGGGCAGGAGGGGAGAAACGATGGCCTACGAGACAATTCTCTACGAGGCGGTGGACGGCATCGCCCGGATCACGCTGAACCGTCCGGAAGCCGGGCACGCGGTCAACCTGGCGCTCGCGCACGAGCTTCTGGAAGCCTCGATCAATGCAAGCGAGGACCCGGACGTGCGCGCCGTGATCCTCGATGCGAGCGGGACCGTGTTCGGTTTTGGGGGGGACCTCAAGTATTTCGAATCCCAGAGCGACCGGATCGGCGCCTGCCTGAAGGAAACCACGGCCTATTTCCATGCCGCGGTCTCCCGCCTGCACCGGTTGAACTCGCCGGTCGTGGTTGCCGTCCAGGGCATGGCCGCCGGGGCCGGGTTCAGCCTCTCGCTGATCGGGGATATCGTGCTGGCGGCGAAATCCGCCCAGTTCAAGATGGCCTATACCGCGGCAGGGCTCTCGCCGGACGGCAGTTCGAGTTATTTCCTGCCCCGGGTTATCGGCATGCGCCGTGCCCAGGAGCTGATGCTGACCAACCGGACGCTCAGCGCCGAGGAAGCGCAGGACTGGGGGATCGTCACCCGGGTGGTCGAGGATGACGACTTGGCCGAGGAGGTCACCAAGCTTGCCGCGAAATTCGCTGTCGGCCCGACCCGTGCCTATGGCGGTGTGAAGAGATTGCTCGCTTCCAGCTTCCAGCAATCGGTCGAAGCGCA
The DNA here is from genome assembly GCF_024662015.1 of Nisaea acidiphila. Classification (NCBI taxonomy): domain Bacteria; kingdom Pseudomonadati; phylum Pseudomonadota; class Alphaproteobacteria; order Rhodospirillales; family Thalassobaculaceae; genus Nisaea; species Nisaea acidiphila. Next base: position 3,632,514 of record NZ_CP102480.1, read on the forward strand.
AATGGAGGACGAGACCCGCACAATTGCGGAACTTGCTCAGACAGAAGACGGCCGGGAGGGCCTCGACGCCTTCCTCAACAAGCGCAAACCGGACTTCAAGGGACGCTGATACCGGAATCCGGAAATGAAAAACGGGCTCCGTTTCCGGAACCCGTTTTCAAGGGAGGGGGATTGTAAGGCTTTGGTGCGGGCTCGTCAGGCAACGATGGCGAGAACCAGCGTAAAGACGCCGATCGCGGCCATGTGGGACAAACCGACATAGTGGAAACTCGTCATCGCAACCTCCTCGGTGGTTAGAGGCATCGAGCCCTTTGCTCTTTCGCCATTGCTGAAAAGACAGATAAGCGATCTACCGACGGGCGAGTAATCGAGAAATCTCAGGGTTGGTATGCGCTTGAGGCATGGCGATTGGCATGGTGTGGCCGTCTCGCGGGTAACTGTTCTGGAGTCCTTAGCTGGGCGGCTGTCTCCTGCGAGAATCGAAACGGACATCATTGCGCGAGTGCCAAGACAAGAATTGACCGCATAACGGAGGGGGCTCCCAGAGCTTAACGGGCGAACAAGATCGGGAAGTTTACCCGAACCTGTTGGGGCCTCGAGCCGAGGAAGCCCAGCCTAAGTCATCCCCGAACTGCCAGGGCCGCATACAGAAGCGCCATGGGGCCATAAAGCTCCGGCTTGTCAGAAAGAAAGCAACTCGCACTGTGACAAACAAAAAGCCCGGAGTAGATAGCGCGGTGGCAGAAGGCCAGTACCATCAAACTCTGCAGCTTAATTCTAAGTCTCTTAAACCGCTCCAGCATCGTGGTTCCTCTCAAGATGTAGAGCCAGGGCCTGGCAAGTGTTGTGGTCAGTCGACTGGGTAGTGAACAGCGTCTAGATCTGATGCCATTCTCGTTCGTTGTGAGTGCTGCGGACAGGAAACGCGTCCTAAGCTTCGGAAACGCAGAAACGCCTGCGGAAACGAGAACCGGGCATGGGAAACGCGATGCGGCTTTTAGGACGGTCGGAATGGTCAGCGGAAGTAGGGGGCAGGTGTCGGCGTCAATCGGCCCGCACGGGTCTGTCGTTCACTCCTCTGCCCAACTGTTCTGATCAGTGATTGGCTGTGCTAGGGCGAGTGACTTACTCTACGGATGAAGCGTCTAAGCTGGGGGCCGAAGATGACGAATCCAAAATGCAGGATACCCGACGTATTCCGACGTTACGATCTCGCCGAAGTCGTAGAGCTTTGTAAGCGTCTCGGTTACGGCAATGATTTTGTAGCGTGGACTGAAAAGGACCTGGATGAGACCGGTCTAGGGGCTAAGAATGTACGAAACCTCATTGCGTATAAATCTTCGAAAATTGATTTGATAGATACTGTTGCCCGCGTCTTCGGGAGCAACTTCATTGATGAGAAAGAATGGGTATCTGTAGTAAAAAGTGCGCATGAAAAATATAAAAAGAAGTATGCTTACTTAAATCAGAGCGTAGGTAATTTGATTCCCGAGATTGCGCCCTTTGAGTTGCATTCTCCAAATCCCGTAACGCACTTAAGATCCGAAGGTGATTGGATTTATGCGTTGGCGCGAAAAAATGGTGAAGTTTTTGATGGTTCAAAACAGTGGGATTTATTAGTGGGGCATTTCACTATTAGCGACTTGAAAATTCAGCATGCAAAAAATTATTGGTATAATAATAAAGAAAATAAATTACTACACAATGCATCTTGGTTTTCTATCGATTTTGCGGAAGGTCATGATTGTTTGTTCATAATGTATTCATCTAATAATTACATCAGTAGTAGAGATAACAGCCGGGTTGGGATTATCAGAGCCCGGGATACAAAGCAGAAGCCATTTATGGGAATATCTTCTTTGTCTGGTGAGTTTTGGGACCTTAACACAGCAAGTAACACAGATTGCGGGGAGTTTTATGCTGAAAAAATCCCGGAAATCAAAGATGAGGAATTCTTAGATAGAGGTATTGAGTTCGCGGCTAGGGTGCCAAAGCGTATGGATGCGTTCAAGAGAAGCGGTCTGTAAAATAGGCGCACACCTTTTGGGATGTGTAGATTAGGCCGTATCGATGAGCTCCAGCCACTCCTCTTCGGTGAGGATAGCAACTCCGAGCTCCTCGGCCTTGCGCGCCTTGGAGCCAGCGTCGGCCCCGACGATCACATAGTCTGTCTTCTTGGACACGGAGCCCGCGACTTTGGCGCCGAGCGATTCCGCTTTTGCCTTCGCCTCGTTCCGGCTGACAGAGGTGAGGGTGCCGGTGAAGACCACGGTCTTGCCCGCGACCGGGCTGTCGTCGGCGACCTGCAGCTCGAAACTCTCGATCTCCAGTTCGCTTTCGAGGTCGCGCAGGACTTCGCGGTTGTGGTCCTCGTGGAAGAAGGCGGCGAGGTCCTCGGCGACGGAGGGGCCGATCTGGTCGATATTGATCAGGTTTGCATAGGCCTCTGATTCCGGATCGCTGGCTTCCAGCATCGCCGCGGTCAGCGCTTCGAGCGTGCCGAAATTGGCAGCGAGCAATTTTGCGGTTGCCTGCCCGACCTGGCGGATGCCCAAGGCGTAGATGAAGCGGTCGAGCCCGATCCGGCGGCGCTCCTCGATGGCGGCGAGCAGGTTGGTGACGGATTTCTCGCCCCAGCCCTCGCGCTCCATCAGGGCATCCGCGTGGACTTTGAGGCGGAAAATGTCCCCCGGCTGCCGGATCAGTTCGTCCTCGTAGAAGGCCTCGACCTGCTTGGCGCCGAGGCCCTCGATGTCGAAGGCGTCGCGCGAGACGAAATGCTTCAGCCGCTCGACCGCCTGGGCGGCGCAGATCAGGCCGCCGGTGCAGCGCCGGATGGCCTCGCCCTCGGGACGAACCGCCTCGCTGCCGCAGACCGGACAATGGTCCGGGAAGATATAGGGCTCGGTGCCGTCCGGGCGGCGTTCCTCGATCACCCGCACGACCTGCGGGATGACGTCGCCGGCGCGCTGGATGACGACCGTGTCGCCGGCGCGCACGTCCTTGCGGCGGATCTCGTCCTCGTTATGCAGGGTGGCGTTGGAGACCACGACGCCGCCGACCGTGATCGGGGTCAGCCGCGCGACCGGGGTGAGGGCGCCGGTCCGGCCGACCTGGATCTCGATCTTCTCGAGGACGGTCTCTGCCTGCTCGGCCGGGAATTTGTGTGCGATGGCCCATCGCGGCGCCCGGCTGACCATGCCGAGCCTCTCCTGCCAGTCCAGCCGGTCGACCTTGTAGACGACGCCGTCGATATCGTATTCGAGGGTCGGGCGGGCATGGCCGACCTCCTCATAGGCCGCGAGCGCGGTGTCGGCGCCGTCGCAATGCTTGGTCATCGGGTTGATGACAAAACCCCAGGACGAGAGCTTATCGAGAAACCCGGACTGGGTATCCGCCGGCATCTCGGAAACCTCGCCCCAGGAATAGGCGAAGAAATGCAGGGGCCGGCTGGCGGTGATCGTGGGGTCGAGCTGGCGTAGCGAGCCCGCCGCCGCGTTGCGCGGATTGGCGAAGATCTTCTTGCCCGCTTCCTCCTGCCGCGCATTGAGGGCGGCGAAATCTGCCTTGCTCATGAAGACCTCGCCGCGCACCTCGAAGACGGCCGGCACACCGTCCGGCAGCGTGTCCGGAATATCGCCGATGGTCTGCAGGTTACGGGTGATGTCCTCGCCCTCCGTCCCGTCGCCGCGGGTCGCACCCTGCACGAACCTACCGTTCTCGTAGCGCAGCGAAGCGGAGAGCCCGTCGATCTTCGGTTCGGCGACCAGTGCGACCGGTTCATTCTCCCCGAGGCTGAGAAAGCGCCGGATTCGGCCGACGAAGTCGCGCACATCCTCTTCCGAGAAGGCGTTGGAGAGCGAGAGCATCGGTTTGCTGTGACGGACCTTGGCAAAGCCCGCCGCCGGGGCGGCGCCGACCCGGTGGGTCGGGCTGTCGGCGCGGATCAGGTCCGGGAAAAGCGCCTCGATCTCGTCGTTCCGGCGGCGCATCGCGTCGTAATCCGCGTCGCTGATCTCCGGCGCGTCGTTCTGGTGGTAGAGCTTGTCGTGCTTGGCGATCTGGGCCGCCAGCCAGCGCAGCTCGAAATCCGCCTCGGCGCGGGTAAGGGTATCGACCGGTTTGACGTCTGCCGGCGCTGCCATGGGGCTCGTCCTCAGGCTGGGTTGAGAAGGCTGTCGGCCGCGGCGCGGGCCTCGTCGGTCACGGTGGCGCCGGACAGCATGCGGGCGAGTTCCTCGCGGCGCTCGCCCTGTTCGAGCTGCGAGACCGCGGTCTTGACCAGTTCGCCGTCCGCCTGCTTGGCGACATGCCAGTGCCGGAGCCCGCGTGCCGCGACCTGCGGCGAATGGGTGACGACCAGGACCTGCGTGTCCGAACCGAGTCTTGCGAGCCGTTCGCCCACTGCCGCCGCGACCGCCCCGCCGACCCCGCTGTCCACCTCGTCGAACACGAGGGTGGAGACCGGATTGGCTTCGGACAGGACAACCTTGAGGGCCAGCAGAAAGCGGGAGAGTTCGCCGCCCGACGCGATCCGCGCCAGCGGGCCGAACGGTGCGCCGGGATTGGTGGAGACCTGGAAGCTGACCCGCTCCATCCCGGCGGCGCCCCAATCATTCTCGTCCAGCGGCTCAAGCCGGGTCTTCACCTGGGCCTTGTCGAGTTTGAGGGGAACCAGCTCGTCCGTCAGGGCCTTGTCGAGCTTCGCCGCCGCGATGCAGCGCGCCTCGGTCAGCGCCTTGCCGGCCTCGATATAGTCGGCGCGGGAGCTTTCTTCCACGTGGGCGAGATCCGCAAGTCCGCCGCCGGCATCGTCCAGAGCGGCGAGCCGGGCGGAGAGCGCCCTGTGTAGTTCCGGCAGGCGGTCCGCCTCGATATCGTGCTTGCGGGCCAGCGCGCGAAGCAGGTGGAGCCGGTCGTCGACCTCTTCCAGCCGGCCGCTGTCCGCCTCGACGTCGGACGCGATCTGGCTCAATGCATGCTGGGCTTCCTGGATTTCGGCGGCGGCGCGATCGAGACCGTCGATCACGCTGTCCAGCCGATCGCCGGCTCGGTCCCGTACCCGTTCGAGGATGCGCTGCGCGGTAGCGACGGCCTGCTCCGCTCCGTCTTCGGCTTCAAGCGCACCGGCGGCGCCGTTCATCGCCTCCAGGATCTGGGCCGCATTGGCGAGCAGGGTGCGGTCCGAGGCGAGGCGGGTTTCCTCACCCTCTTCCGGGGCGGCGGCATCCAGTTCCTCGACATTGTGGCGCAGCAGCTCCTCGTCCGCGCGCGCCCGTTCCAGCTCTTCCCGAGCCTTGCGATGGGCGGCCCGGGCTGCGCTCCAGGAGGCGTGGGTTCGTCCGACCTTCTCCAGCAGCGCGCCATGGCCGCCGAACTGGTCCAGGGTCTCCCGGTGCGTTGCCGGATCCATCAGGCCACGCTGGTCGAACTGGCCCTGGATCTCAACGAGGGTCTCACCGAGCCGCTTCAGGGTGGCGACATTCACCGGCTCGTCGTTGGCGAAGGCGCGGCTGCGGCCGTCCGCCGTCAGAATCCGGCGGAGGATTACCGGACCGTCCGCGTCGATCCCCATCTCCTCAAGAATATCCTGCGATCCATGTCCGTCCGGAACCTCGAAGCTGGCGGTGACGACGGCCTGTTTCGCGCCGTTGCGCACCAGTCCGCTATCCGCGCGCGCGCCGAGCGCCAGTCCGAGCGCGTCGAGCAGGATCGACTTGCCGGCTCCGGTCTCGCCGGTCAGCACGGCGAGGCCCGGTCCGAAGGCGAGATCGAGCCTGTCGATCAGCACCACATCGCGGATCGTAAGGCCGGTCAGCATGTTATGTCAGAAAACCCAGAGCCCGAGGCCGAGAAGTCCTTCGCCGCTGCCGGTCCCGCGATTGGCGCCGGTGGTCATCAGGGCGTAGCTGTCCTGATACCACTCGCTGCCCGGATAGTTGTGTCCGAGCACGGCCGCGGTCCGTTCCGCCTGCTCGTGCAGCCCGAGCGCCGCGTAGGCCTCCGTCAGCCGGTGCAGGGCTTCTGGCACCTGATCGGTGGTGTCGTAATTCTCCACCACGCGCTTGAAGCGGTTTATCGCCGCGAGATACTGGCCCTGGCGCAGATAGAAACGGCCGATCTCCATTTCCTTGCCGGCAAGGTGGTTCCGGGTCAGGTCGATCTTGAGCAAAGCGTCGCGGGAATATTTGCTCCCCGGGAAACGCTGCACGAGTTCCTGCAGTGTTTCCATCGCGTTCCGGGTCAGCTTCTGGTCACGGCCGACATCGACGATCTGCTCGTAGTAGCAGAGGCCCTTCAGGTAATAGGCATAATCGACATTCGCGTTGCTCGGGTTGAGCTGGATGAATCGGTCGAGCGCGCCGATGGCCTCGTCATACTTATTGCTCTGGTATTGCGAGTAGGCCGCCATCAGCTGCGCCTGAGTGGCCCAGACTGAATAGGGGTGTTGCCGTTCGACTTCGTCGAACAGAGGGGCGGCCTTCTTGTAGTCGCCCTCAAGCGCGGTATCGACAGCCTCGTTATAAAGCTCTTCGACGGGCCGCTCGACATATTCGAGCTTCGGCTCGTCCGAGCTGCAGGCCGTAAGGGCGAGAGCGCCGGCCACCAATGCGAGGCTTTTCGCCCGCAGCGGGCCCAGACCTCCAAACGCGAACTTCATCGGATTTCCCCGGACATGTGCCCTTAGAAAATACGGTCCCGGAGCGTTCGAGCCAAGAGGCTTGCCTTCGGCGGACAACGGTCCGCGGAAACGCTCCGTCCAGACTGATCGGATAGAGGAATTAAGCCGTCGCGGCAAGCAGCGGATGGTCGTGGTCGGCCGCCGCCATCTCCGGCGTCATCTCAACCAGTTCCCAGGCGCTTTCGTCTGCGAACAGGGCCCGGAGCAGCTTGTTGTTGAACAGGTGCCCGGATTTCGAGGCATCGACGCGGCCGAGAATCGGCGCTCCGGCGAGATAGAGGTCGCCAACGCAATCAAGGATCTTGTGGCGTACGAACTCATCCTGAAAGCGCAGGCCGCCCTCGTTGAGGATCTTGTCGCCGTCGACGATCACGACATTGTCAAGATTGCCGCCGCGGCCGAGACCTGCCGCGCGCAGCCGGTCGATATCCTGCATGAAACCGAAGGTCCGCGCGCCGCTGATCTTCTCGTTGAAGGTGCCGTTGACCAGCTTCACGTCGAGTTGCTTCTCGGTGATCGCCGGGCTGTCGAACTCGATCTCGAAGTTAACCGAGAAGTGATCGTCCGGAGTCAGTTCGATCCGCCGCCGGTCGTCGGCGGCCGTGACAGGCTTCAGCACGCGGATCGCCTTGCGGGGAGCGTCGAGCTTCGCCACGCCGGCGCATTCGATTAGAAGCACGAAAGGCTCGGATGAGCCGTCCATGATCGGGACTTCCGGGCCGTCGATTTCGATCAGGGCGTTGTCGATGCGGCAGCCGGCGAGCGCCGCCATCAGGTGCTCGACCGTGGAAACAGAGACGCCGTCGCCGTTCTGCAGCCGGGTGCACATGGTCGCATCATGGACCATGTCCCAGCGCGCCGGGACGAGCGGGTTCTTGTCGGAAATGTCGGTACGCTTGAAGACGATGCCGTGATCGGACCCGGCCGGGTGCAGGGTCATCACGCAGTCCACACCGCCGTGCAACCCGACGCCCGTGCATGAAATGCTCGTCTTCAAGGTCTGTTGCGAAATCACGTACGATGCTCCTGCTTGCTACCCCGGAAATGCTCGTGTTTTGCGGGCAAATTCAAAACGGAGTTGCGCTAAATAATTAAGGCCCCAGAAGATGTATCAATATCCCCTGGGGCCCTCAAATCACTCTTTGTGTCTGAATGTTACGCCGTAAATGTCTGATTTAACGGCGTAAAATCCAGGTTAGTTAGCCTGCCGGCGAAGGAAGGCCGGGATGTCCAGAAGGTCGTCGTCCTGACGGGACGGCGCGACCCTTTCCGACTGGTCGAGAACGCCGAGCCGGGCCTGTTTCGGCTCGGAGGCATTGACGTCCACAAAGCGCTGCGGGCGGTCGTCCTGAGCCGGTTCCGGAGCCTTCTTGCTGCCGATGCCGGTCATCCGGGTGAACAGGCTCGGAGCCTTGTCGGCACTGTCTTCGCGGCCTCCGGCATTGGCCATCGCGGCGGCCTGGAACGGATCCGGCTCGCTGCTGGCCTTGGTTTCCGGAACCGCCGGCGGCGGTGCGATGAAGCTGTCGCCGGCTTTCGGTTCGGCCGCCGCCTGCTCCTCCGCCTCGATCGTGCTCTTTGCCGCGTCGGCCTTTGTCTGGGCTTCCAGAGCCGCCTCGTCGAGCTCCATCTCGCCGATCACGAGGGTGTTTCCGGCAACATGGACGGTCTCGGTCGTGGCGGAGATCGCCGGAATGTCGCCTGCCGGCGCGCTCGGAGCGGGAGTGGCGGAGGCGACCGCCGCGGCCGGAGCAGGGGCCGGGTCGGCAGACGGCTTCGGCATCGGAGCGGCCTTCGCCTTGGTCGGAACCACGGTCAGCGGCGGGCGCTTGGCAGCCATGCCCTCGGCGGCGATGCCGGTGGCGACCACGGAGACCCGCATGGTGCCTTCCATCTTCTCGTCGAAGGTCGAGCCGAAGATGATATTGGCTTCCGGATCGACTTCCTCGCGGATGCGGTTGGCGGCTTCGTCGACCTCGAACAGGGTCATGTCCATGCCGCCGGTGATGTTGATCAGCACGCCGCGGGCACCTTTCATCGTGGTGTCCTCGAGCAGCGGGTTGTTGATCGCGGCCTCGGCGGCGTCGACCGCGCGTTTTTCGCCGCTGGCCTCGCCGGTGCCCATCATGGCCTTGCCCATTTCGCTCATCACCGTCCGGATGTCGGCGAAGTCGAGATTGATGAGGCCCGGCATGATCATCAGGTCGGTCACGCCGCGGACACCGGAATGCAGCACGTCGTCGGCCATGTTGAAGGCGTCGGCGAAGGTCGTCTTCTCGTTCGCCACCCGGAACAGGTTCTGGTTCGGGATGATGATCAGCGTGTCGACATACTGGGTCAGTTCCTCGATCGCCTGGTCGGCGATCCGCATCCGATGCTGGCCTTCGAAGTGGAACGGCTTGGTCACCACGCCGACGGTCAGGATGCCCTGCTCGCGGGCGGCCTGCGCGATCACGGGAGCGGCGCCGGAACCGGTGCCGCCGCCCATGCCGGCGGTGATAAAGACCATGTTGCTTTCGCCGAGATTGTCCATGATCTCGGCGATGGTTTCTTCAGCGGCGGCGCGGCCGACATCCGGCCGGGAGCCGGCGCCGAGGCCCTGAGTGACGGTGCCGCCGAGCTGGATCGTGCGGTCTGCGAGCGACTGTTTCAGGGCCTGGCTGTCGGTGTTCGTGACGATGAACTCGACGCCTTCCAGGTTCGAGCGGATCATGTTGTTCACGGCGTTGCCGCCGGCGCCGCCGACGCCGACCACGCTGATCCGGGGCTTCAGTTCGTTGTCTTCGTTGGGGACGGAGATGTTGATGGTCATGGGGGTGGCCTCCTGTTCTCGCGTTTAGAGGGTGCTCTGGGGGATGCGTGCCTCAAGCACGCGGGTCTTTGGCCTTTCGGCCGGGGTCGGTGAACTTTCTGTCACTGGGTAGGCATGGCGCGGCTGTACGGCCGCTCCTGTCGGGTTCGGGCCGGCATGCGCGGTAGGGTGGAACCGGGTCTCGATCATCAGAAGTTCTCCCTCAGCCAGGAGCCGACGCGGCCGAACAGGCCGCCTCCGGTCTCCCTGTTGGCGACGTGGCCCAGACGGGACGCGTCGAGTGCCGGATCGGCGGCATAGGCCAGCAGACCGGCGCTCGTCGCGAAGGCCGGACCGCTGGCGACATCCGCCAGCCCGTTGACCCGGATCGGCCGGCCCAGTCGGACCTGCTTGTCCAGGATCTCCTGCGCCAGATCCCGGAGACCCGGCATCTGGCTGGCGCCGCCCGTGATCACCACGCGGCGGCCGGCGACCTTGTCGAAACCGCTCGCTTCCAGGCGGCCTCGGACAAGTTCGAAGGTTTCCTCCAGGCGCGGATGGATGATCCGGATCAGGAGGGATTTCGGGACATGGTTCGGATGGGTGTCGTCCTGCTCGCCGACCAGCGGCACGTCGATCACCTCGCGCTCGTCGAGGCTCGACGGGATGGCGCTGCCGTAGAGCGTCTTAAGGCGCTCGGCCTCGTGCACCGGGGTGGCGAGGCCGCGGGCGATGTCGCTGGTGATGTGGGCGCCGCCGACCGGCACGCAGTCGGTATAGATCACGCTGCCGTCGAAAAAGACCGCCATGGTCGTGGTTCCGCCGCCCATATCGATCACGGTGACGCCGAGATCGCGCTCGTCCTCGACCAGACAGGCGAGGCCCGAGGCATAGGGCGAGACCACGAAGGCCTCGACGCCGAGATGGCAGCGCTCGATCACGCTGGCGATATTGCGCACCGCGCTGGAGGCGGCCGTGACCATGTGCATGGAGGCGCCGAGACGGTCGCCGCACATGCCGCGCGGGTCGCGAATTCCGCGGCTGCCGTCGATGGAGTAGCCGACCGGGATGGAGTGGATGAGCTGGCGGTCGGCCTCGACCTCAAGTTTCTGCCACTGGCTGAGGATCCGGCGCATGTCGGTGTCGCCGACCTCCTGGCCGCCGATGGCAACCTCGACGCCGACGGTCTGGGAATGGGGGTAACCGCCGGAGAGATTGACGAAGACCCGTTGGATCGTCTCGTCCGCCATCTTCTCCGCCGCATGGACAGCGGCGCGGATACATTCCTCGGCCTCGGCCATGTCGATCACCGTGCCGCTGCGGATCCCGCGTGCGACCTGGTGCCCGATGCCGGTCACCCGGATACCCGGAAGCTGCTGCGCGCCTTCGCCCGGCGCGACCCGCACGCCACCCTCGCCGAGCCGCGCGATCAGGCAGCAGATCTTGGTCGACCCGATATCGAGGATCGCGACGGTGCCGGTGCGCGGCTTGGCCAGACCTTTGCGCATCAGGTGTCCTTCCCGGGGTTGCGGAGACGGCTGGAGATGTCGGGCGCGACGCGGACGACGAGCTGGTTCGGCAGCCGCAGGTCGATGGCGACGACGTCGCGGTCGAGCACGTGATGGTCGCGCTGCAGCTGAGCGAGATGGGACCAGGCCTTGCCCGGCGCGCGTTCCGGCAGCTCGATGTCGACGCCGGTATCGAGGCGGACAGTCCAGCGCCGCTCGCCGATCCAGGTGACCGCGCGCACACGGCGGTTCAGGTCCGGCTCGCGGGCGAGCAGAGTGAGGAAGGAGCGCGCCCGCTCCGGGGCATCCTCGCCGATGACGATCGGCAGGTCCGCGAAGCGCCGGGGGTTCTGGCCCGGAACCTCGACGCCGAGATCGTCGATCAGGGTCAGCTCACCGCTGCGCTGCCAGAGCGCGAGCGGAGTGCGCTCCTCGAGGCGGACGAAGAGGGTATCTGGCAGGCGGCGCTCGATAGTCGCCGTGCGCACCCACGGCAGGGCATCGACGCGGGCTTTCAGCGCATCGAGATCGACTGCGAGGATCGCTGTGCCGCGGTCGGTGGCGATGGCGCCGACCAGCTGGCTGCGTTCGGTACGGTAGCGGCCCTCGACCAGGATGTCGGAAACGACGAGGCCGAACTCGTTGGAGAGCGCCACGCCGGTCTCGTCGATCGCGGCCGCGAGCTGGCCGACGGCGCCGGTGCGGGCCGCGTGCCAACCAGTGCCGGCGACGATCGCGGTCAGCGCGGCGAAGCCGGTGCCGATCAGCACCTGCCGCATGCGGCGGGCGGAAAGCCTCGGGCGCCGGGTCTGGCGCCGCTTGGCGGCAGTCTTCTTGCCTTTGCTGCTCTTGGCCGTGCTCAGTAGTCGCATCGCGCGTCCTCCACCAGCTTGGCGCAAAGCGCCGGGAAATTCATGCCGCGCAGGGCGGCCTGCTCCGGAACGAGAGACGTCGGCGTCATGCCCGGTTGCGTGTTCACCTCAAGCAGGTAAAGGCCGTCCGGCCCGACATCGCCCGCCGTATCGTCGAACCGCAGATCGGCCCGGCTGACGCCACGGCAACCGAGCGCGGAATGGGCCTTCTCGGCCATTTCCAGTGCTTTTTCGGTGACAGCCTTCGGCAGTTCGGCCGGCAGGATGTGGATCGATCCGCCGTCTGCGTACTTGGCGTCGTAGTCGTAGAAGCCGTGCTCGGAGGTGATCTCGGTGACGGCGAGAGCGGCGCCGTCGAGCACCGCCACGGTCAGCTCGCGGCCAGCGATGAACTTCTCTTCCAGCACCATGTCGCCGAACGGCCAGTCCTGCTCGGTCGGCCGGTAATTGTCGCCCGGACGCACGATATGGACGCCGAGGCTGGAGCCCTGGTCGATGGGTTTCAGGACGTAAGGGCGTTTCAGCGCCTCGCGCTCCAGCGCTTCTTCTCGGGACCGCACGACCCCGACCGGGCACTTGATGCCGGCGCGGGCGAAGAGCTCCTTGGCGCGGGGCTTGTCCATCGCGATGGCGGAGGCTTCGACGCCGGAATGGGTGTAGGGGATCTCCATGATGTTAAGGAGACCCTGGATATTGCCGTCCTCGCCGATGCGGCCGTGCAGGGCGTTGAAGCAGACATCGGGCTTCAGCTCGGCGAGGCGGAACGGGATCTGACGGTCGACATCAACCTCGGTCACCCGGTAACCGGCGTCGCGCAGGGCCTTGGCGCATTCATGCCCGCTGGAGAGGGAGACCTCGCGCTCGGCGGACCAGCCGCCCATCAGAACCGCGACATGCTTGCTCATGCGCTCTCTCCCTGCCTGTTGAGCCCGATGCGCCGGATCTCCCAGCGGAGTTCGACTCCGCTCGCGTCTTTCACCCGGCGACGGACCGTCTCGCCCAAAGTCTCGATGTCGGACGCTGTCGCGGTGCCGGTATTGATCAGGAAGTTGCAGTGTTGCTCCGAGACCATCGCACCGCCGACGCGCAGACCGCGGCAGCCGGCCGCGTCGATCAGCTGCCAGGCCTTGCCGCCGTCCGGGTTGGCGAAGGTGCTGCCGCCGGTGCGCTCGCGGATCGGCTGGCTGCTCTCGCGGGCCTGCTTGATCTCTTCCATGGCGCGGGCGATCTCTTCCTTGTCTCCGGCCGGGGCGAGGAAGGTTGCGGCGGTGAAAATCCAGTCCGCGGGGGCGTCCGTGTGACGGTAGGACATGCCGAGCGTGCCAGCGGGCACGCGGCGAAGGATTCCGTCGCCGGTCACCAGTTCGGCGGAGAACAGGACGTCTTTGAATTCGTGACCGTAGGCGCCGGCGTTCATGCGCAGCCCGCCGCCGATGCTGCCCGGGATCCCGGACATGAAGGCGAGTCCGTCCCGGCCTTCGGCAAGCGCGGCCTTGGCAAGGTTGAGGTCGAGCACGGCGGCGCCGGCGGTCACCATGTCTGCACCGAAGCTGATCTGGTTGAAACCGCGGCCGAGCCGTACGACGACGCCCGGAATGCCGCCGTCGCGGATGAGCAGGTTCGAGGTGACGCCGATCACCGTCACCGGCACGTCGGCCGGTTTGCCGCGCAGGAAGGCGGCAAGGTCCTCGGCATCTTCAGGGCGGAACACCACTTCGGCCGGACCGCCGACCCGGAACCAGGTCTGCTGCGAGAGATCCACATTCTCCTGGTACCGCCCGCGCACCTCGGGCAGGCGCTGGATCAGGGGCATGTTGTCGTTGGAGCGGAGTGCGGCCATGGTCATTGCCCCTCCTTTCCGGCAACGCGCTTGGCGCCGCCCACCAGCGGTTTGAGCTGCGTCGGCAGGGCCTGCGCCCAATTGGTGATGCTGCCGGCGCCAAGGCAGACGACCATGTCGCCCGGTTCCGCGATTCCGGCGACGATCCCGGCCAGTTCGGCGGGATCGTTCAGCGCGTAGACGTGGCGGTGGCCGCGGGCCCGGAGGCCGGAGGCGAGGCTGTCACGGTCGGCACCTTCGATTGGCTCCTCGCCGGCGGAATAGACATCCGCGACGATCACGCCGTCGGCGTCGTTGAAACAGGCACAGAAATCCTCAAACAGGTCGTGCAGGCGGGAGTAGCGGTGCGGCTGCACGACGGCATAGACCCGTCCTTCCGGGCAGGCGGAGCGCGCGGCGGAGAGCACGGCGGAGATCTCGACCGGGTGATGGCCGTAATCGTCGATCACCGTGATGCCGCCGGTCTCGCCGGTCTTGGTGAAGCGCCGCTTCACGCCGCTGAAACCGGCGAGCGCCTTGGCGATCAGCTCATCGCTCAGATCCATCTCGAGGCCGATGGCGATCGCGGCGAGCGCGTTCGAAACATTGTGCTTGCCGTACATCGGCAGCTCGAGACCTTCGAGCGTGCGCTCGCTGTCATGCAGGCGGTCGGCGATCACCACGTCGAATTTCGCGCCGGAAGGGGTGATCTCCAGGTTCACGGCGCGGATGTCGGCCTGCGGCGAGAAGCCGTAGGTGATAATGCGACGGTCGGCGACGCGCGGGATCAGCTTCTGCACCGTCGGGTGGTCGATGCACATGGTCGCGAAACCGTAGAATGGGATGTTCGCGACGAACGCCCGGAAGGCTTCCTGAAGGCGGTCGAAATCGCCATGGAAGTCGAGATGCTCGGGATCGATATTGGTGACGACGGCGATGGTCGCGGGCAGGCGATTGAAGCTGCCGTCGCTCTCGTCCGCTTCGACCACCATCCAGTCGCCGGAGCCGAGCCGGGCATTGGTGCCGTAGGCATTGATGATGCCGCCATTGATCACCGTCGGATCGAGCCCGGCGGTGTCCAGCATGGCGGCGACAAGAGAGGTCGTCGTGGTCTTGCCGTGGGTGCCGGCACAGGCGATGGACCATTTCAGCCGCATCAGCTCGCCGAGCATTTCCGCGCGATGGACGACAGGCAGCATGCGCTCGCGCGCGGCCAGCAGTTCCGGGTTGTCCGGCTTGATCGCGGTCGAGATGACGACGATGGAGGCGTCCTCGATATTCGCGGCCTCCTGGCCGACGAAGACCTTGATGCCAAGCTCCTTCAGGCGGCGCACGTTCGGATTTTCCGCGATGTCGCTGCCCTGCACGGAATAGCCGAGATTGTGCAGTACCTCGGCAATGCCGGACATACCGATCCCGCCGATGCCGGTGAAGTGCATGGTTCCGATGCTGAGCGGCATCTCTCTCATGCGGCGCATCCTTGTTGCGGGTTCGAATTGGCGACGGCGAGGGCCGGCGCGGTGGCGATCACGAGGTCGGCGAGGCGGTCGGCGGCATCCGGCGTGCCGAGGTCGCGTGCCGCGGCGGCGGCGCGGTTTAGCCGGTCCGGCGCCTTCAGGAGGCCGAGCAGGGCGCCCGCCAGTTTCGGCGAGGTGAACTCATCCGGCTCCGGCATCATCCAGGCGGCATTGCCGGCCTCGACGGCGCGGGCATTGGCGGTTTGATGGTCGTCGGCCGCGCTCGGATACGGCACCAGGATCGCCGGGCGGCCGAGGGTGGTGAGCTCGGCGATAGTGGATGCGCCGGAGCGTGCGATGACGAGATCGGCCGAGGCCATGCGGTCCGGCAGGTCGTCGAAGAAGGCGCGGATATCGGCGGCGACGCCGAGGCGCTGGTATTCGCCTTTCACCCGCTCGATATCCTCGGCCCGGCTCTGCTGCGTGATGCGGAGGCGGGCGCGGAGATCTTCCGGCAACTCGGCGATGGCGGCCGGAACGACTGTGGAGAACACGGTCGCGCCCTGGCTGCCGCCGAAGACCAGCAGGTTGAGCGGACCGTTCGTATCGACACGGCGCTCGCCGCGCAGCGCAAGGACGTTCTCGCGCACGGGATTGCCGGTGAAATGACATTTCCCGGCCTCGTGTTCCGAGAGGTTGGTCATCTCGTGGAACGAGGTCGCGATTTTCGTCGCGTGCCCGGCGAGGAACCGGTTGGCGCGGCCGAGCACGGCGTTCTGTTCGTGCAATATGACGGGGAGGCCGAGGAAAGCCGCGGCGCGCACGGTCGGAACAGAGGGATAGCCGCCGAACCCGACGGCAATGCCGGCGCCGAGGCTTTTCATATGGACGGCGGCCTGCAGCGCGCCGATGCCGAGTTCGGCGATCGCCTTCACCTTGCCGACGGCGCCGCCCCTGCTCGGGCTGGCGGCACGGATGCGGCGCACCGCGATATCCGGGTTCTCGCCCTCGTAGCGGCCGCCGCGATCGTCGGTGACGAGCGCGACGCGGATACCGCGCGCGACCAGCGCCTGGCCGAGGGAGAGGGCCGGGAAGATGTGCCCGCCGGTACCGCCGGCGGCGAGAATGACGGTCTTGCCGGCCATCAGAGCGCCTCCATCCGGCCGGCGCGGCTGCGGGTCAGCGCCAGCATGAGGCCCATGCCGAGCGCGAGCGCGAGCAGCGACGAGCCGCCATAGCTGATGAAGGGAAGCGTCATGCCTTTCGCCGGCATGAGCTGCAGGGCCGACGCCATATGGATCAGCGCCTGGAGGCCGAATTGTGCGAGCAGGCCCGCGCCCGCAAGCAGGACGAAGAGGCTCTGTTCCGCAAAGAGGCGTGCGAAGCCGCGCAGCACGACGAAACCGAAGAGCGCGATCAGCAGCAGACAGACAATGGCACCGAACTCCTCCCCGGTGACCGAGAAGACGAAGTCCGCATGGGCGTCCGGCAGATAGGCCTTCACCTGACCCTCGCCGGGACCGGTGCCGAGCAGGCCGCCATTGCGGAAGGCCTCCAGCGAGCGCTCGACCTGATAGCTGTCACCGGCCGAGGGATCGAGGAAGCGGTTGATCCGGTCGTTCACGTGCGGCAGCAGGAAATAGGCCGCGACCAGACCGCCCGCGCCAAGCAGCAGGGCGCCGCCGACAAGCATCATCGGCAGGCCGGCGAGGAAGAACTGGCCGAACCAGACCAGCGAGACCACGACGGTCTGCCCGAGATCCGGCTGCATCAGCAGCAGGGAGACGACAAGGCCGTAGAGGCCCATCGCGACCCACTGGCCGGGGAATCCTGTTTCCTTGCGCCACTCGGCGAACATCCAGGCGGAGACCACTGCGAAGCAGGGTTTCAGGAACTCGGAGGCCTGCAGCGAGAAGCCGCCGATGCTGAGCCAGCGCTTGGCTCCCTTGATTTCCGGACCGAAGAGCAGGGTCAGGACCATCAGGCCGATGCAGCCGATGAAGCCGATCACCGCGGCGCGGCGAACCTGCAGCGGACTCAGCAGCGAGCAGGCTAAGAGCATGGTGGCCGCGACCGGCAGCAGCATCAGCTGGCGGCGCACGAAATGGTAGCTGTCGAGGCCGATCCGTTCGGCGACCGCCGGGCTGGCGGCGAATATCATCAGCGCGCCGAACAGGATGATGAGCAGCAGGGCGCCGGCGGTCCAGCGGTCCACGGTCCACCACCAGCGGCCGAGAATGCTCGTATCGGTGCGGGCGATCGTGCTCATGATCGCGCCTCCCCGCTGTCGTCAATCTCGGTCAGGCGCAGGACCTGATCGCGGAAACGGTCGCCGCGCTGTTCGAAACTGTCGAATTGGTCGAATGAGGCGGCGGCCGGGGACAGCAGCAACGTGGCGCCGGGCAGATGCTCTTTCTTCGCGAGCGAATGCGCCGCGTCGACCGCCTTGTCGAGCGTGCCGCATTCGGAATGCGGGACGGCTTTGCCCAAGGTCTCGCCGAAGCTCTTCGCACTCTCGCCGATCAGGAACGCGTGGCGGATCCGAGCGAAATAGGGCTTCAACGGCGTGATCCCGCCTTCCTTGGCCCGTCCGCCGGCAATCCAATAGATCGGCTCGTAGCAGCCGAGGGCACGCTCCGAGGCGTCGGCGTTGGTCGCTTTGCTGTCGTTTACGTAGCGGATTCCGTCGCGTTCGGTCACCAGCTCCTGACGGTGCGCGAGGCCAGGGAAGCTGAACATGGCTTCCGCGATCACGGCAGCGTCGACGCCGGCGGCGCGGCAGGCGGCAAAGGCAGCGGCGGCGTTCTGGTGGTTGTGGTCACCCGGAAGGGTCTTGGCCGGCACGAGGCTGAGGACGGGATTGCCGCAGGCGACGAGCGAGGAGCCGGAATAGCGGAGATCGGCTGCGGCGTTGTCCTTGCCGGAGATCCGGATCAGCTTCGGCGCCTGCGTCTCCAATTTGTCTGCAATCGCAGCCGCGTCGGCATCGTCGATTCCGACGATGGCGGTATCCTCAGCGCCCTGCTTCGCGAAGATCCGCGTTTTCGCTTCGATATAGCCCTTGAGGCCGCCGTGGCGATCGAGGTGATCCGGAGAGATATTCAGCAGGATCGCGATCTCGGGTGCGAGCGAGGGCGTCAGCTCAAGCTGATAGGAACTGAGTTCGAGGATATAGGTGCCGTCCGCGCCGAGCGGCTCGAAGGAGAGCACCGGCGTGCCGAGATTGCCACCGACCTGCGACCGTTTGCCCGCTGTCTCGAAGATGTGTCCGATCAGCGCCGTAGTTGTCGACTTGCCGTTGGTTCCGGTGATTGCGACGATATTTGCGTCCGGGCATTCCGCGAGCAGAAGTTCGACATCGCCGATGATGGGGACGCCCGCTTCCTCGGCTGCCGCGGCCGCCGGATGCGGTTCGGGATGGGTGTGTGGGATGCCGGGGCTCAGCACGAGATAGTCGAACTCGGCCCAGTCGACGCTTTCCGGGGCAGCGACGATGGCGTCGCGCCGGCCCGCGCTCGCGCGCCGTTCCGCGCGGTCGTCCCAGGCGGTGACATGGGCGCCGCCCTCGACCAGCGCCTCGACCGTGGCGAGGCCGCTGAGGCCGAGGCCCATCACGAAGATGCGTTTTCCGGATTTGCTGTGGCAGGGGATCATGTCTACCTCAGCTTCAGGGTGGAAAGGCCGATCAGCGCCAGAATGACGGCGATGATCCAGAACCGGATGACGACGGTCGGCTCCGCCCAGCCCTTCTTCTCGAAGTGATGGTGCAGCGGCGCCATGCGGAAGACGCGCTTGCCGGTCAATTTGAAGGAGGCGACCTGAACGATGACGGAGACGGTCTCCAGCACGAAGAGCCCGCCGATGATGGCGAGCACAAGCTCGTGCTTGGTGACGATGGAGATGGTGCCGAGCGCGCCGCCGAGGGACAGCGAGCCTGTATCGCCCATGAAGACCATGGCCGGCGGGGCGTTGAACCAGAGGAAGCCGAGACCGGCGCCGAGCAGGGCGCCGCAGAACACCGCGAGTTCACCGGTGCCGGGCACGTGGTTGATCTGCAGGTAGTTGGCGAACACCGCGTTGCCGGTGAGGTAGGCGATCAGGGCGAAGCAGAGGCCGGCGATCATCACCGGCACGATCGCGAGTCCGTCAAGCCCGTCGGTCAGGTTCACAGCGTTCGAGGCGCCGACCATGACGAAGATCGCGAAAGGCGCGAAGAACCAGCCGAGGTCGATCAGCACGTCCTTGAAGAACGGTACCGCGAGGCCGTTGGCGATGCCTGCCGGCATCGCATCCTGCACCATCAGCACGGCGAGCAGGGAGATCGCGATCTGCCCGAGCAGCTTCAACTTGCCGGGCAGGCCTTTCGTGTTGCGCTTGGTCAGCTTCAGGAAATCGTCGGCAAAGCCAAGCAGGCCAAAGCCGCCGGTGACAAGCAGCACCGCCCAGATGAAGCTGTTGCCGAGATCGGCCCAGAGCAGGGTGGAGATAGAGAGCGCGATCAGGATCAGCAGGCCGCCCATGGTCGGCGTGCCTTTCTTGGTCAGCAGATGGCTCTCCGGTCCGTCCTCGCGGATCGGCTGCCCCTCGCGCTGCTTGCTGCGCAGCCAGTCGATGAGCCACGGCCCCAGCACGAAGCCGATCAGGAGCGCGGTCATGATGGCGCCGCCGGTCCGGAAAGTGAGATAGCGGAACAGGTTGAAGATCTGGAATTCGTCGGCGAGCGGAACGAGGAGATGATACAGCATGGCGCGGCCTAGCCTCCGTAGGCCGCGTTGCGCGGCGCAGTCTTCTGGTTTTCCGGGAGCGCGCGGATCGCCGCCACGATCGGGGCCATGCCCATGCCGAGAGAGCCCTTGACCAGAACCACATCGCCGTCTTCGAGCTCGGCGGCCACCATCGGCGCGACCTCTTCGGCGGTTGCGCCATGGCCTCCGACCAGCATCGGCGGCAGGTTGCGGATCATCTGGTCCATCATCGGGCCGACGGTGAAAACCAGATCCGCGGAACCGCAGACCTTGGCCAGCAGGTCGAGATGGAGGAATTCGGCGCGGTCGCCGAGTTCCAGCATATCGCCAAGCACCGCGATGCGGCGTCCGGCGCCCTTCGGTTTGGTCATCGACAGCACGTCGAGTGCGGCGGTGACGGAAGCTGGGCTCGCATTGTAGCTTTCGTCGATCAGCAACAGGCTGGCGTCGTCGAACGCGATCTCTTCCTGCTTGCCGCGGCCCGCCTTCGCGCTCACCTCGCGGATGGCCCGCGCTGCTTTCTGAAGATCGAGCCCGAGCGCATGGATGCAGGCCAGCACGCCGACCGAGTTGAAGGCCCAGTGCATGCCTATGCCGTCGATCCGGTAGACCAGCTGCCGGCCCTCGACGCGGACCACGATGTTGGAACCCTCCGGGCCGCATTCGGCACCGATCAGGCGCACGTCGGCGTCCTCGCTGCGCCCAAAACTGACGATCCGTGCGCCGGTGGCCTCCGCGCGCTCCGCGCAGAAATAGAAATGCGCATTGTCGCGATTGAGTACCGCGAGGCCTTCGTCTTCCTTCAGGCCCTCGAAAATCTCGGACTTGGCTTCCGCGATCTGCTCGACATCGCGGAAATGCCCGATATGGGTTTCCTCGACATTGGTGATGATCGTGAGATCCGGGCGCACCAGCCGGGTCAGCTCCGAGATCTCGCCGAGATGGTTCATGCCGAGTTCGAGAACGGCGTAGTCGGCCGTCTGCGGCAGGCGCGCGAGGCTCAGCGGCGCACCGATGTGATTGTTCAGGTTGCCGGCGCTCGCATGCACCTCGCCGAAGACGGAGAGGGCGGCGGCGAGGGAATCCTTCGTGCCGGTCTTGCCGACGCTGCCGGTCACCGCGAGCACCGTCGCACCGGTCCGCGCCCGCGCGGCGGCCGCAATATCGCGAAGACCGCCGAGAACGTCCTCGACCTCAAGCAGCGGGGCGTTTGCTTCCAGTCCGGCCGGAATACGGCCGACCAGAGCGGCGGCTGCACCGGCCTCCAGCGCGGCGCCGACGAAGTCATGCCCATCGACGCGCTCGCCGGGGAGCGCGACGAACAGGCAGCCGGGCGTCACCTTGCGGCTGTCTATGACAAGGTCCGCAATCTCGAAGGCCGGGCCGTGAAGGGTGCCGCGCGTCGCCCGCTTCAGCTCGTCCGATGTCCAGAGAGCGGTCATCGGTCTTCCCCCAGAAGAGCTGTAGCGATAGCGCGCGCGGCGTCTCTGTCGTCGAAGTCCCGGGTCTCGGTTCCGACGATCTGGTAGGTTTCGTGGCCCTTTCCGGCGATGATCAGCGCGTCCTGCGGGCCGAGGGCGCGGATCGCGGTCTCGATCGCCGTCGCGCGGTCGCCGATTTCGGCGGCACCGGGGCAGGTAGCCATGATTTCAGAACGAATTCTGTCCGGGTTTTCGGTGCGCGGGTTGTCATCCGTCACATAGACGTGGTCGGCGAGTTCGGCGGCGGTCCGGCCCATGATCGGGCGCTTGCCCGTGTCCCGGTCGCCGCCGCAGCCGAAAACGACATGCAATTCGCCCTCGACATGCGGGCGGATCGCCTTGAGGACGGTTTCGAGTGCCTCAGCTTTGTGAGCGTAGTCGACGAAGATCGGCGCGCCGTTCGGGTGCTGCGCGGCGAGTTCCATTCGACCCCGGACACCTTCAAGCGTCGGTAGAATAGCGATCACTTCTCGCAGATCGGCGCCGGCTGCGACAGTTATGGCGGTCGCGGCGAGGACGTTCATCGCCTGGAACGCGCCGATCAGCGGCAGGTCGACAGAATGCTCAAGGCCCTGGTGGACGATCGTAAGCCGTTGCCCCGTCTGGGTCGGTGCCCAGTCGGTGATGCGGAAGTCGGAGCCGCATTTGCGACCGAAAGTGAGAACGCGAATGCCTCGCTCGGCCGCGATTTCGGCAAGTTCCGCCGATTGCGGTGCGTCGGCGCAGAGCACGGCGGTGCCGTCCGCCTGAAGGACCCGCTCGAACAGTCCGGCCTTGGCTTTCAGGTAGTCGGCCATGGTGCGGTGGTAGTCGAGATGCTCGTGGCTGAGGTTGAGGAATGCCGCGACATTCACTTTCACGCCGTCGAGGCGGAACTGGTCGAGCCCGTGGCTGGAGGCTTCCATCGCGAGATGATCGATGCCGCCGTCGGCGAGACCGGCGAGCGCAGCGTGGAGCGCCACCGGGTCCGGCGTTGTCAGACCGGGGCCTTCGGAGCCTGTCTCGGTGGTGATGCCGAGGGTGCCGAGGCTGGCGCTCTTCTCGCCGAGCGCGGCCCAGATGCGGCGGACGAACTCGACGGTTGACGTTTTGCCGCTTGTGCCGGTCACGGCAGCGACCGTTTCCGGCTGGCGGCCATAGAATCGTGCGGCCATCACGGCAAGCCGACGGCGCGGATTATCGTCCGAGATCAGGGTGATATCTGTTTCGACGGGATCGGTGTCGTTTTCCGCCAACACGGCGACCGCGCCGCGGCGAACCGCGTCAGTAATGAACTTGCGCCCGTCGAGATTGCTGCCGGCAAGTGCCGCAAACAGATAGCCCGGCTTCACGTCCCTGCTGTCGGCGGTGAGTCCCGCGATATCGCGCTCAAGCGCGCCGGAGGCCGCCAGGGCGGCGGTCCGGGGATCGCGGCGGGTCAGGTCGCCGTTTATCAGTTCAGAAAGACGCAAGTGCTTTTTTCCCTTTGGCTTGCGGGATCTTGACCATGAGAGCGCGGCGAATTTCGGGCGCGTCCTCGTCGACCGGCGCCACATTCAGCAGCGGAGCGGCGCGTTCGACGATCCGCTTGACCGCCGGCGCGGCGACCCAGCCGCCGGTGGCGTAGCCGAAGCTGCTCTTGTTGCCTTTCGGTTCGTCCACCATCGCCAGCACCACGTAGCGCGGCTGGTTGACCGGGAAGACGCCGACGAAGGAGGAGAGCAGGGCCTTGCGGCGATAGGCGCCGCCCTGGCCCGGTTTTTCCGCCGTGCCTGTCTTGCCGCCGACGAGATAGCCTTCGGCCGCGGCATTGCGGCCGGTGCCGTTTTCCACCACCAGGCGCAGCAGGCGCCGGACGGCGTGTGAGGTCTTTTCCTTGATGATCCGCTCGCCGACCAGAAGCTCGTCGCTTTCGCGGCGAAGCAGGGTCGCGGGGCGGTGAATGCCACCATTGACCATGGCCGCGACCCCGTTCGCCAGATGCACCGGACTGACCGCGATGCCGTGGCCGAAGGAAATCGTCATGGTGTTGATCGGACGCCAGGGGTTCGGCGCCATCGGATGGCCGCGTTCCGGCAGTTCAATGGCGGATGCCTTCATGAAGCCGAGCTTTTCCATGAAGGCGCGCTGGCGTTCGCCACCCACGTCCATGGCCATCTTCACCGACCCGACATTGGACGAGTACATGAAGATCTCCGGCACCGAGAGCCAGCGGTTCTTGGCGTGATAGTCGCTTATGGTGAAGCGCGCGATCCGGATCGGCTTGCTCGCGTCGTAACCGCCCGAAAGCGAAGTGGTGCCGTAATCGAGCGCCATCGCGGTGTTAAAGATCTTGAAGGTCGAACCCATCTCGTAAACGCCGAGAGAGGCGCGATTGAAGATCGCGTTGTCGGAGATCTTGTCCCGCCGGTTCGGATCGAAATCCGGTAGCGAGACCATGGCGACGATTTCCGAGGTATCGGTGTCGAGCACGATCCCGGCCGCGCCGATGCCGTCAAATGCGTCGATCTGGGTCTGCAATTCCTCGCGCAGGATATGCTGCACGCGAAGATCGACCGAGAGGCGGAGCGGCTCGGAGCCGTCGCGCAGCAAGGTATCGTGGGACCGCTCGATACCGGAGAGGCCAACATCGTCGAACCCGGCGCGGCCGACGATATGGGCAGTGAGCCGGCCTTGCGGGTAGATGCGCTTGCTCTCGCGCTGGAAATAGAGTCCCGGCACGCCGAGCTTGTTCACGTCATACTGCTGGCGCGGGGTCAGGTTGCGCTTCAGCCAGACGAACCGCTTGTCGGAAGCGAGTTTCGACAGAAGCTCTGTTTGGTCGAGATCCGGCAGGACGGTGCGGATCTTTTCCGCGGCCGAGGCCGGATCCATGATGAATTTCGGGTCTGCATAGAGCGATGGGACGCTGAGCGTCGTCGCCAGCAGCATGCCGTTACGGTCCACGATGTCGGCGCGACCGGTCTTGTGTGTGAGGCTGCCGCTCTCCTGAGCCAGGTTCGGTTCGGCGCCGCGGTCGAACACGGAGACGTCGACCACCCTAGCAGCGATCACGCTGAAGGCGAGCGCGAAGACCGAGCCGGCGATCAGCAGCCGGGTGCGGCCCTGTTCCAGAGCCTGCTTGCCGGAGCCTTCGATCCGCACGGTCTTTTCCGGCTTCGGTATGTCGTCCATGTCGATCCGGGTATGGGTCATTGGCGTGCTCCGAGCGAGACGGGCCGGGCCATTGGCAGAACCACGCCGCCGGCATGGGCGGCCTCCGTCACCGGGGTCTCGCCATCGCCGTTCAGCGGCTGCGGCAGCATGTCGAGAGTCGCGCGCTGCAGGCGGTCCGCCGGACGCTCCTCGCTGAGTTCACGCACAAGGCGCTCAAGCCGCTCCGGTCGGTTGAGGTAGCTCCATTCGGCTTTCAGGACCTGGATGGCTTCCTGATTCGCCAGGATTTCGGTATGCAGCGCGTTGAGCCGATCCTCGCGCTCCTGCACCTCGTGCTTGACGAGGAAGAGCGTGATCCCGGCGCAGGTTGCAAGGACGAGCCAAAGGGCGGTGGAGCGACGCACCATTATGCGGCCTCCCTGTCGTCCCAGGCCGGCGCGTCGGTGCGCTCGGCGACGCGCAGACGCGCGGAACGGGCCCGCGGATTGCGCTTCTCCTCTTCCGCGCCGGGGCCGATCGGCTTGCGCGTGATCTCGACGAAGCTTGGCGCCGGACCGGTCGCACCGGTGTCCGGAACATGGCGGGACGGTCGCGCGGTCTTGCCGGCACGCGTGCGGATGAAGGTCTTCACCCGGCGGTCTTCCAGGCTGTGGAAGGAAACGACGGCAAGACGGCCGCCCGGACGGAGGACCCGCTCGGCCGCGGCGAGCCCCCGGTCGAGTTCTCCGAGCTCGTCGTTCACATGGATGCGCAGGGCCTGGAAAGTCCGGGTCGCGGGATCGATCGTGTCCTTGCCCCGGGCGCGCGGCACCACTCCCCGGACGATCTCAGCAAGCTGGGACGTCCGGACAATGGCGCCGCTGGTCCGTGCCAGGACGATGGCTTTGGCGATGCGGCGGGAATGCCGCTCTTCGCCGAGCCGGTAGATCAGGTTGGCGAGATTCTGTTCGCTCTCGTTGTTCACGACATCCGCGGCGCTCGGCCCGGATTGTTCCATGCGCATGTCGAGCGGGCCGTCCTCCCGGAAGGAAAAGCCGCGTGCCGCCTCGTCGATCTGCGGCGAGGAGACGCCGATATCGAGCGCGACGCCGTCGACGTGGGCGATGCCGGCTTCCTGCAGCAACGTGTCCATGTCGCCGAAGCGGCCTTCGATCAGGGTCAGGCGATCGCCGAAACGCTCGATCAGTGGCTTGCCGCGCGCGATGGCATCGGGGTCGCGGTCGATCGCGACGACCTTGCAGTCGGCGGTCTCCAGGATCGCGGTCGTATAGCCGCCCGCGCCGAAGGTGCCGTCGAGAAAGATCTTGCCGTCTTCGATTTTCAGGGCGTCGACGACCTCGTCGCGGAGCACGGGAATATGGACCGTGCCGCTCATTTGTCGCTCCCGCGCCCGGCCATGGGCAGGGTGATGCCGCGATCGCGGGCGCGCTTGCGCTTCTCGTCCCGGTGCGCCGCGTAGGCGTTCGGCTCCCAGAGCTGAAAGGATTTGCCAAGGCCGACGAACATGATGGTGTCGGAGATGCCCGCATAATCGAGCAGGTCCTTCGGCATCATCACCCGGCCATCGCCGTCGATGGTGAGCTGACGGGCGTCGGCGAGAATGGTCTGCAGGTCCTCGGCCTCCTCGGAGAAGGCGTCGAGCCGGTCGATGGAGTCGACCATTTCCTGGATGCGTTCGTCGCCGCAGCCGTCGATGCAGGGATGTTTGAAGGACGGGTAGAGGATCAGGCCGGAGGAAGCCTGCCGTTCGAGGACGCTGCGAAAAGATGCCGGAACGGACACACGGCCCTTCCGGTCAACCTTGTTCGCAAATGTGGACAGAAAGACTGCCACGACATCCCCCGTTTCATATCCGGCCTCCCGCGTCCGGAAAGCCGTTCAACCCAAAACCCATTCGGTCCGGTGCCGGTGAAGCCCATGGGGTGGATATGGGTCTGGCACGGTCCCTTATGGGATACTATGGGATATCATGGGACAAAGTGGAGCGCAATGGGAATAAGCTGGGAAGCCGCGGTATTCGCAGCGTTTTTCTTGTGATTTTTGAAGGTCTTGAAATTAAGTGGCAGATCTCGCGGATCGGTTGCGTCTTCGTGGGAAAAAAGCGCGACGTGGAAGACTTGATTTTTTCCGTGACGAGTATTTGTTCTTGTTTTGTTCTTGCGTGAGCCGACTTGCGATCTGTGAGAAAACTCTCACCGCGGGAAGATCGGCTATCTCGAAATCGGGATCAGGCGGTCTGTAAGCCGGGTTCTGTCCAGTGCCCGAAAGCACCTGTATGGCCATTCCTCTGGGACGATCGTTGCCGACCGCCTCGCGCGACCTACCCGGATGGCGATGCGTAAACCCATCTGCCGCCGCCTCGCGGCGCGGCCGGCCATCCCTATTTGGTCTTGCTCCCGGTGGGGTTTACCATGCCGCGTCCGTTGCCGTCCGCGCGGTGCGCTCTTACCGCACCCTTTCACCCTTGCCAGCCGGCCGAAGCGGGCAGGCGGTTTGCTTTCTGTGGCACTTTCCCTGGGGTCGCCCCCGCCGGGCGTTACCCGGCACCGTGTTTCCGTGGAGCCCGGACTTTCCTCCAGCGGTCGAAACCGCCAGCGGCCATCCGACCACCTGATCCGCGCTAGAGATAGGGGCGGGGGCTGACAAAGGTCAAGCGGCTGCGTCATAGAGGTCAAATTATGTCGCCCGGAATGGAGATGGCACGGATAGTCTGGGCGACCGTGCGATCGCCCGATGGCTGCCGGGCGGAGCGTCAACGATTTCCAGGGAACCGAATATGTCGGGAAAAACCCAGAACGCAGAGAGCGCGGAGGCGCTCGTGAAGCAATATTTCGCCGCCTTCAATGTCGGCGACGTCGACGGCATGCTTGCCTGTCTCGCGGACGATGTCGCACATGACGTGAACCAGGGCGGACGGAGGACCGGGAAGACGCAGTTCGCGGAATTCTGTGCCCACATGTCCCGCTGCTATCGGGAGAACCTGACGGACATCGCGGTGATGACCTCCTTGGACGGCGCACGGGCCTCGGCGGAGTTCACCGTCAACGGCACCTATCTTGCCGACGACGAGGGCCTGCCGCCTGCGAGCGGTCAGACCTACTGCCTGCCTGCGGGAACGTTTTTCGAGATCGCGGACGGGAAGATCGCGCGGGTGACGACCTACTACAATCTGAACGACTGGATCGGACAGGTCGGCGGCGGGCAATAGGCAACAAATCTTTGCTTTGACCTGATCGATTGTTCCAATACGGTGCCATCCAGCCAAAACGTAAGAGCTCAAGAGGCCGACGTGATGGAAGGGGACCGGGGGGGCAGGGCCGTTCTGGCGCTGATAGAGGATTTTTTTGCCGCTCTCGGTCGAAACGATATTCCCGCAATGCTTGAATGTCTTTCCGACGGGGTCATCCATGATGTGAATCAGGGGGCGCGGCGGATCGGAAAACCGCTCTTCGAAGCGCATTGCCGGCGCGTTCTGACCTGCTACCGGCAAACGCTGTCCGACCTCGTGATCATGGTTCATCCGGACGGAAGCCGCGCAGCGGCTGAATATACGGTCTCCGGTTCTTATGTCGCGACCGACGAGGGGTTTCCACCCGCAGCCGGCCAGGACTATACGCTCGCTGTCGGCGCCTTTTTCGAGATCGGCCCGGGCGGCATCACCAGGATCACGAGCCATTACAATCTGCGCGACTGGATTGCCTTGATCCTGGTCGAGGGAAAGGATCAGAAGAATGGCAGCGAGTTTTGAAAATCTGACCCCGGGCGCGCCCGGATTCGACGCTGCCGTCGGGCAAGTGGCCGAGCTCAGGATCAGGATCTTCCGCGAGTGGCCCTACCTCTATGATGGCACCGAAGACTGGGAGCGCCGCTATATCTCCAAGCTGGCGGAGGCCGAAGGGGCGGTGGTCATCGCCGCCCGCGACGGCGCCCGGATCATCGGAGTATCCACCGGGATGCCGCTGCTCTCAGAGCATGACGAATTGATTGCGCCCTTCCGGGGGTCCGCCTTTCCGCCGGAGCAGGTGTTCTACGGTGCGGAAACCGTGATGCTTCCGGAATATCGCGGCCAGGGCCTCTATCGCGGCTTCCTCGACCGCCGCCGGGAGCATGCCATCCGGCTTGGCGGTTTCCGCTGGGAGACCTTCTGCGGTGTCGTCCGGCCTGCGGACCATCCGCTCCGCGATCCGGCCATCCCGCCGCTCGACCCGGTCTGGCAGCATTTCGGTTTTCGCAAGGTCGAGGGGCTGACCACCGGCTTCTCCTGGAAGGATATCGACGAGGAGAGCGAGAGCGAGAAGCCGATGCAGTTCTGGGTCCGGGATCTCGCATGACGCGGTGCCGCCGGTTCACCGTTGCCGCCGCGCAATATGCCATCGGACGGCCGGGAAGTTTCGAGGCCTACGAGGAGCGCATCTCCGGCATTGCCGCCGCGGCGGCGGATGGCGGGGCCTCCCTGCTGCTGTTTCCCGAATAGGGCGCGATGGAACTCGCCTCGATCTTCGGCGAGGCGGTGGAGGCGGATCTGCAGGGCCAGATCTCGGCGCTCGACGATCTCGCCGGAAAGGTCGATGCGCTGCACATGGAGCTGGCGGGCAGGCATGGCCTGCACATCCTCGCCGCCTCGCTGCCGCTGCATGTGGTCGGCCGGGATCTTCCGGTGAACCGTGCGCGCCTTTTCGCCCCGAACGGCCGTAGCGGGTCTCAGGACAAGATCATCATGACCCGCTTCGAGCGCGAGGAATGGGCGGTCGGCGGCGGTGACGGACTCTCGGTCTTCGAGACCGATATCGGCTGTATCGGTGTGGCGATCTGTTACGACTGCGAGTTTCCCCTGCTGGTGCGCACCATGGTCGAAGCCGGCGCGGAGCTGATCCTGATCCCGAGCTGCACCGATACGCTGCGCGGCCACGGACGTGTCCGGGTCGGCGCAATGGCGCGGGCATTGGAGAACCAGTGCTACACGGTGGTGAGCCCGACAGTGGGAAACGCACCCTGGTCGCCGTCGGTCGATGTCAACCGGGGCGTCGCCGGGGTCTACGGGCCGCCGGATATCGGTTTTCCCGAGACCGGGATCGTCGCGGAGGGCCGGTTCGACGAGGACATGCTGCTCTTTGCCGAGATCGACCTCGATCTCGTCTCCCAGGCGCGGACCGCCGGACAGGTCCTCAATCATCTGCACTGGGTCGAGCAGCCGGGCGCCGACCTCTGGCCGATCCCGCCGGTCAGGACGGTCGATCTTCTATCCGATTTGGACTAGCGCCGGGTGGCGCCCGTGCCGCGAGGCGGGTCGCTTGCGAGCGGGCGGTTGCGCTGACGCTCCCGCAGGAAGACGAAGAGCCCCGATCCCATGATCAGGACGATGCCGATCTTGACCTCGAGCCCCGGGATCTCGCCCCATATCGCCCAGCCCCAGAAAACCGCCAGCAGCAGTCCGGTATATTCGAACGGCGCGATGATCGCGGCGTCCGCCGAGCGGTAGGCGGCGGAGAGGCAATAGGCGACGGCGGCCGAGTTGAAGCCGAGGCCGATAAAGAGCCAGAGATCCACACCCTCGGGCCAAACCCAGGCGCGCAGCAGGAAGATCAGGCTCTCGTTGTCCGTGCCCTCGGCAAAGCGCCCGTCGCCGGCAAAGATCCAGAACAGGCCCGCCACCAGCAGGAACATGGTCTGGATATAGACCGCGAGCGCGGAGGGCTTGGAGCTCATGCCGAGCTTACGGGTCATGATCTGCATGCCGGCATAGGTGATCGCGGAGACTACCGGAAGCACCAGGACCAGCCGGCTGACGCCGAGATCCTCGGGGCTCGCCCAGGGGCGCTGCATGATCACCACGCCGATGAAGCCGACAAGGACGGCGCCGAGCCGGAACGGACCGACCTTTTCCTTCAGCACCGGGATCGACATCAGGGTGATGAAAAGCGGCGCGGCGAAGAAGAGCGCGGTGGCGTCGGCCAGCGGCAGGACCGCCAGCGCCGCGAAGTAGGACATGTTGGCGATCACGACCAGCAGCCCCCGGAACGCGTGCAGCCCCGGTCGCCGCGTTTTTAGGATCTGCCAGCCGCCCTCGAACTGTACGATGACGAGACCGAAGGCGATGCCGATGGCCGAACGGGTAAAGACCATCTGGTGCAGCGGATATCCGCCCGAGAGTTGCTTGATCAGCATGTCGTTGATGGAAATCGCCAGCATCCCGACCAGGATGAGGGCGATGCCGAAGCTTGGACGGTCGATGGGGGAGGCGGCAGAGTCGGTCATGGTGCCGGGACACTACGCCCCGAAATGCCTGTTGTCTTGTCCCGATGCGCCGCCCCGTCGCGGGCGTGGCGGCGCATCGGGGACAATCAGAAGATCAGGTTCCAGAGCAGCGGCAGCAGGATCGCGGTGGCGAGCGCGTTCAGTCCCATGGCGAGGCCCGAGAAGGCGCCGGCGACCTCGCTCACCTGCATGGCCCGCGCCGTGCCGATCCCGTGCGCGGCGACGCCGATGGCGAAACCGCGGGCCGACCAGTCCTTGATGCGCAGGATGTTGAGCACGAGCGGACCGATCATCGCCCCCATGATCCCGGTCAGGATGACGAAAACCGCCGTCAGGGAGGGCAGGCCGCCGAGTTTCTCGCTGATGCCCATTGCGACCGGCGTGGTCACGGATTTGGGCGCGATGGAGATCAGCGTCGCTTCCGATACGTCGAACAGCCAGGCGATCGCGAGCGCGCTTCCGGTCGCGACGATGGAGCCGAAGATCACGCTGACGAGAATCGGGAGCAGCGATTTGCGGACCCGGGCGACCTGCCGGTAGAGCGGCAGGGCGAGCGCGACGGTCGCGGGACCAAGCAGGAAATGGACGAACTGCGCGCCCTCGAAATAGACGAGATAGGGGGTGCGGGTAACGGTGAGGATGAGCACCAGCGCGATCACCGCGATCAGCACCGGATTGACCATCGGATGCATGCCGAGCCGCTCATACAGCTTCTGACCGCCGAGATAGGCGAGCAGGGTCAGAAAGAGATGCAGCAGCGGGCTCGCGGAGAGATAGACCCAGATATCGCTGAAACCACCGTCCATCAGTCGTTTGCTCCGAGATGGGAAAGCTTCTTGAGGCCCACCATGAGCAGGGCGGTGAATATGACGGTGATCGCACTGCTGCCGATCAGCGCGGCGGTGACGCCCAGCCATTCCTTCTCGATCAGCGAAAGGTGAAGCATCACGCCGACTCCGGCCGGAACGAAGAGGAGTGAGAGATTGCGGAGCAGGGTGTCGGAGACCTGCGCGACGCTGTCGGGAACGCCGCCCCTGGTCATCAGCCCGGTGAAGAGAATGACCATGCCGACCACAGGCCCCGGCAGGGGCAGGCCGGTTGCGGCGATGAACAGCTCGCCCAGGAGGTGGCATCCGAGCAGCAGGGTTATGGCACCGATCATGGTCACTCCGGCGAATGGGACTGACCGGAGTCTAGCGCTGCAATCGGCGCGCTCACAAGGTCATGGCGCCAGGGGGCGTCAGGCGGCTGCGGCGGCCTGCACTGTGTCGGTCTCCATGAAAACGCACCGGATGCGCTCGATGCCGGCATAGAGACAGGCGGCGAAACGGTGATTGCCGTCGCAGAGACGGCCGTTGCGGAACACCAGGTTCATCCGTCTGAAATCGCCGTGCCGCACCAGCCAGGCCACACGGGCGGCATGCTCTTCGGCACTCATCGGCGTGTTCGGATCGCGATTGTCGTCGGGGGCAATCAAGCGCTCTTCGGCGAGCGCGCGGTCGATATCGGCATCGGTGATGCGGCGCTCTGCACCGGCCCAGAACGGATAGTCCTTGAGGCCGTGTTCGACGGCCACGTCAAGCAAATCGCGCTCTTCCAAGCGAATGCCCATCGCCCGGTCTCCCTGCCACATCGTCGGTTCTCGTCCGGCGACGGGCGTGAGCTGCTCCGGGTAGAGCAAAGGCCGTCTGCGGGGTAACGCAGGCGGCCCGATGGCCCGTTCAATTGCCGCGTCCCGTATCGTTGAGATGACGCGATGCAACAATTGCGTTTTTTGCATGGACCGCATGCGATTCACGCATGGTAAATGCCGAAATTTAACTTGAATTTTCAGGCCGTTACAAAATTTCAAGCGCGCTCTGAATTAGTGGCCCGTGGCCGCCCCTTTTCAACCCGAAAGCGACAGATTTGGGGCGGCCCCGGAACGGTCAAGCGAGCCTGCTTTCGATCGTCTTTGAGATCGGCGTAGTCGGTCGACCGATCAGCGCGGACAATTGACGCGTGTCGTCGAAAAGCGACCCACCTGCCGCCGTCACGTCAGTGCGCGCGAGGAGTCTCGCGAACGGCTCCGGAAGGCCAGCGTCGAGGAGTGCCTCCGCGTAGTCCGCCTCAGGCAGATCGGTGTAGGGGATGGTCCGACCGCTCTGGCGTGATAGCTCTTCTGCAAAGTCGTACATCGAGAAGGATGTATCGCCAGCCAATTCATGGATCTTGTTCTCGCGTCCGCTCTGCGTCACTACGATTGCCGCAGCTTCAGCGTAATCGATACGCGCAGCGGCGGAAATTCTGCCGTCTCGCGCGCTGCCGATTACCGTTCCATGTTCCAGACTGGCGGCGACGGCCGACTCGTAATTCTCGCAGTACCAGCCGTTTCGAAGAATTGTGAATGGGATGCCAGAGGCTTGGATCGCAGCCTCGGTTGTCTTGTGTTCCTCGGCCAGCGGGTTGTCTGTCGTGTCGGCCCGTAGAATGCTTGTATAGACAATACGCGCCACACCAGCTTCGACAGCAGCGTCAATGACGTTCTGGTGCTGCATGGAGCGCTTGCCGACCTCGCTTGAGGATATGAGAAGCAGCGTTTCCACACCCGTCAGCGCCGCGGCAAGCCCGTCTGGCTTCGAATAGTCGAATTTGCGAACCTCGACGCGAAAGTCTGCAACCTTTTGCGGACTGCGGGCGAGGGCGACGATCGTTTCTCGTGGTGCTCGCGACATTAGCTGTTCGATAACCAGATGTCCGAGTTGGCCGCTGGCGCCGGTAACGGCGATGGTCATTTCTCTTCCTTTCACTGAGAAGCGTGATGTCCATCAGATTTAGGCGCTTGCTTCTTAAACGTAAGTACGTACATAAATGTAAGTATGAAAAATAGACCTCTGAGTCCTGCGGAGACCGCGCCGCAGTCCCTTACAGATCATCTTCGGCGCGGCGATTTGATGTCTGTGGCATGTCCTTCACGCGAGGTGATGCGCCACATTACGAGCCGATGGGGCGTATTGGTGCTGATCGCACTTCTGGGCGGGACCAAGCGCTTCAGTCAGCTACGGCGTGAGATCAACGGCGTCAGCGAACGGATGTTGGCACAGACGCTTTCCCAGCTTGAGAAGGACGGTCTGGTGAAGCGTGTCGCTTATCAAGTCGTTCCGCCTCATGTCGAATACAGCCTGACGCCACTCGGTCAGGAAGCTGCTGTAAAGGTGCGGGATTTGGCGGATTGGGTTGAGTTAAACATCCAAAAGATTCTTGGCCCGCCACCCGGTTCGGCGTCGAACTAGCGCCATTTCGCGGCGGCGGCGTCGTCACTGGCGCGCGCGTTGACCCATGAGGCGCCCCCATCTTTCTCTTCGAGTTTCCAGAAGGGTGCCTTGGTCTTAAGCCAGTCGATCAGGAAATGGCAGGCCTCGAAGGCGGCTTCCCGGTGCGGCGAGGCGCAGGCGACCAGCACGATCTGCTCTCCCGGTTCCATTCGTCCGTAGCGGTGGATGATCAGGCTGGCCTCGAGCGGCCAGCGCTCGTTCGCCTCGGCCTCGATCTTCTCCAGCATCTTCTCTGTCATGCCGGGATAATGCTCGAGCGTCATGGCGCCGACATGTTCGTCGCCGGCCATGTCGCGGACGAGGCCGACGAAATTGGTGATGCCGCCGATATTGTGGTTCCCGGCGCCGAGCGCGCGGAGTTCCTCGCCCAGATCGAAATCTTCCTTCTGGACCCGGATCATCGACTCAGCCTCCGGTGACCGGCGGGAAGAAGGCGACCTCGTCGCCGGCTTTCACCGGTGCGTCGAGTTCGACGAATTCCTGATTCACCGCCGCCCGCACGACGTCCATATTGGCGAAGGCGTCCTCGAAACCGGGACCGCGCGTTTTTAGCCAGCCGATCAGCCCGGCGACATCCGTCACCTCGGCCGGAGGCGCCACGTCTTCCTCTCCGATACCGGTCTTGCCGCGCATCCAGGCGAAATAGAGAATCTTCACAGGCCAACCTCGCTGAAGGGCAGGTAATCGACAATATCGCCGGCTTTGACTCTGGTGCAGCTCTCCGGCAGCTCCACCAGGCCGTCGGCGGCGACCATAGAGCTAAGCACGCCGGCGCCCTCGCGCTCGAACTTTTCCGCTTCAAGCGCACCGTCGCCATTCCGCCGCAGCATGACGCGGACATATTCCCGCCGGTCGATCTTCTTTTTGTAATCGAAGGCGGCACGCACCGGGAAGAGTTCCGGCGCGTGCGGGCGCGCCCCGGAGAGTTGCTCGATCAGCGGACGGGCGACGCGGAGAAAGGTCACCATGACGGCGACCGGATTGCCCGGCAGGCCGACGAAGGGGGTCTTTCCGACCTGACCCAGCGCGACCGGCCGTCCCGGCTTGATTGCGAGCCGCCAGGAATGCAAGGAACCCTGGGCCTCGACCGCCGCTTTCACATGGTCCTCGCCGCCGCTGGAGACCCCGCCGGATGTCAGGATCATGTCCGCCTCGGCTGCCGCTTTCGCGAGACCGTCGCGAATACCGTCGAGCCGGTCGGGCAGGATGCCCATATCCGCGATCTCGCAACCGAGCCCGCGCAGCAATGCCGCCAGCGTATGGCGGTTGGAATCGTAGACCGTCCCCGAGGGGGCGTCCGCTCCGGGATCGCGGATCTCGTCGCCGGTCGAGAAGATCGCCACCCTGAGTGGCTTGAAGACCGGGAGTTCCGTCAGGCCGGTTGCCGCGGCAAGTCCGATATCCTGCGGCCGTAGCCGGATCCCGGCTTCGAGAATGCGGGTTCCTTCGGAGATATCCTCTCCCGCGAAGCGCCGGTTGGCGCCGCGCTTGATGCCCGGAGGGATGACCACCCGGTCGCCTTCTGCCCGACAATCCTCCTGCATCATAACCGTATCGGGAGCATCCCCATCCTCGCCCAAAGGCATCGGGGCGCCGGTAAAGATGCGGATAGCGGTTCCCCGCCGCTGCGAGCTGTCAAGCGGATGACCCGCCGCGACGGTCGCGGCGACGGGAAGCACCGTATCGGCGTCCGTCGCGAGGTCGTCGAAATAGACGGCATAGCCGTCGACGGCGGAATTGTCGTGCGGCGGTACCGAGCGGGTGGCGACGATGTCCTGCGCGAGGATGCGTCCGAGGGCCGCGCCGAGCGGGACCCGTTCCTGCTCGACGATAGGATGCAGGATCTCCCGGAAGCGGGCGAGCGCGTCGGCGACGGGAATCAGCTTGCCGCCGAAGGCGAAGCAGTCATCGGTCAGTTGCGACATGGCTCACGCGGCTTTCGAAAGACCAGTAAAGTCGAGAATATAGTCCGCGAGCGCCGCGACGTCGTTCAAATCGAGCACGGGAACGGTCGCCTCCGCGACCGGGCCGTCGGACGCCACGGCCCGGATCTGCGGGTCGTTCGGCTGCAACAGCGCCTTGCCGGTCTCCCGCCGGAAGATTTCCATCTTGTCGTGCGGATGATCCTTGAAGCCCTCTACGATCAGCAGATCGACCGCACTCATATGCGGGATCAGCTCCTCGATGGCGGGTTCCGGCGACCCGCGGTTCTCGTGCATCAGGGCCCAGCGATTGGCCGAGGTCACCAGAACCTCGGTCGCCCCGGCCGCGCGATGTTCGTAGGAATCCTTGCCGGGAACATCGACGTCGAAGGCGTGATGGGCATGTTTCATGGTGGAGACCCGCACGCCGCGGGACACCAACTCCGGGATCAGCTTGACGAGCAGGGTCGTCTTGCCGCTGCCGCTCCATCCAACGAGACCGAATATCTTCATGGGGCGAAGTCTAGTAGTCCGGACATGCCCGGCTCAAGTCACGCATCCGCGGCGGCGCCCTTGCCGGATGAGGATCTCCTGCGCGCTCGTTCTGCCTGGGCTTCCGGGGTCACATGCAGCAGGCCGGAGCGGAGGTAATCGTAGCCGGTGACCAGGGTCAGGATCGCCGCGGCCCAGAGCAGGCCCTCGCCGATCAGAACAGTCGGCAGCCACGCGGGCCCCGCGGAGCCGACAATGAGAAAGCCGAGCGACCCGATCTGGAAGGCTGTCTTCCATTTCGCAAGTTTGCTGACCGGCATCCGGACCTGGATCTCGGCGAGGAACTCGCGCAGACCCGAAACCAGGATCTCGCGCAGCAGGATGATCAGCGCCGGCAGCAGGCTGTATCCGGAGATATGGTCCAGCGCGCAGAGGATCAGCAGGCAGGCACCGACCAGAAGCTTGTCCGCGATCGGGTCGAGCAGGCGGCCGAAATCGGACTGCTGGTTCATCGAACGGGCGAGATAACCGTCCAGATAATCCGTGATACCGGCAAAGGCGTAGAGGCCGAGCGCGATCCAGCGATACATCGGCTCGTTAAGCCAGATGAGCGCGATGATGAAGGGGATCACCAGGATACGCGAGAGGGTCAGCAGATTGGGAAGGCCGGTCATATCTCTGCTTCGATCTGAAGATTGGCATTGGCGGCTCTTGCAGCCGCTCTCTTCTTGAGGGCGAAGCTACACCAATCAGCCGTCATCGTGGAAGAAATCATATATCCGTTTTGCGACGGTTTTGCTGATCCCGTCTACCGCTTCCAGATCCTGCAAGCCCGCACGGGAGACCTCGCGCGCGGAGCCGAAATGATGGAGCAGCGCCTTCTTGCGCTTGGCGCCGATCC
This sequence comes from Nisaea acidiphila, assembly GCF_024662015.1. Taxonomy (NCBI): domain Bacteria; kingdom Pseudomonadati; phylum Pseudomonadota; class Alphaproteobacteria; order Rhodospirillales; family Thalassobaculaceae; genus Nisaea; species Nisaea acidiphila. The sequence continues at coordinate 3,669,888 of NZ_CP102480.1, forward strand.
CCGGGATCTCGTCGACCTTCGACTGGCCGATCGCTTTCGCCCGTTTGGCCCGGTGGGTCTCGATCGCGAAGCGGTGCGCCTCGTCGCGCAGCCGCTGCAGGAAATAGAGCACCGGGTCGTTGATCGGCAATGAGAAGGGCGCGCGCTTGCCGGTGAAGAAGCGCTCGCGCCCGGCGTCCCGGTCAGGTCCTTTGGCGATGGAGACGATCGCCACGTCCTCGATTCCAAGCTCGTTGAAGACCTCGCGCGCGACCGCGTCCTGACCTTGTCCGCCGTCGATCAATACCAGGTCCGGCCAGTTGCCGGACGTACGGTCGGGGTCTTCCTTCATTGCCCGGCTGAAGCGGCGGGTCAGGACCTGCCGCATCATGGCGTAATCGTCGCCCGCCTGGACAGGCGCCTCGCCGTCCGCCTCGGCGTTATCCGCTTCGGGCATCGGGGCGTCAGCCGGCACGACGTTGCGGATGTTGAACTTGCGGTAAGCGCTCTTCATCAACCCCTCTGGTCCTGCGACGATCATCGCGCCGATCGAGTTGGTGCCCTGGATATGACTGTTGTCGTAGACCTCTATCCGCTCCGGCGGCTGATCGAGATCGAGCGCCTCGGCCAGGCCGTCGAGCAGCTTGCGCTGCGAGGCACTTTCCGCGAGCCGCCGGCCGTGTGCCTCGCGGGCGTTGGCGATCGCGTGTTCCATCAGCTTGCGCTTGGCGCCGCGTTGCGGGCGCAGCACCTCCACCTTGCGGTCGGCGCGCGTACCCAGCGCTTCGGCGATCAGCTCCTGCTCCGGCATGTCGTGGCTGACCATGACCAGCTTCGGGGGCGGCTTGTTGTCGTAGAACTGGCCGATGAAGGCGGCGAGAATCTCGCCGGCCTCGAGGCTTTTGTCGTGGCTCGGGAAATAGGCCCGGTTGCCGTAATTGCTGCCGCCGCGGAAGAAGAATACCTGGATGCAGGCGGTGCCGCCCTCGCCGTGCAGGGCCATGACGTCGGCATCCTCGACGCCCTCGACGTTGATGTCCTGGTGCGCCTGGATATGGGCGAGCGCGCGGATCCGGTCGCGGAACCGCGCTGCGGTCTCGAAATCGAGCGTGTCGCTCGCCTCCTGCATCCGTTCCGCAAGTTGCTGCGAGACCTTGCGGCTGGAGCCGGTGAGAAAGGCCTTGGCCTGGTCGATCAGCTCGCCGTATTCCGCGTCGCTTACATAGCCGACGCAGGGCGCCGCGCAGCGCTTGATCTGGTACTGCAGACAGGGCCGGGTGCGGCTGGCGAAGATCGCGTCGGAGCAGTTCCGGATCAGGAAGGCGCGCTGCAGGGCTGTGATTGTCCGGTTGACCGCGCCGGCCGAGGCGAAGGGGCCGAAATAGTTGCCTTTGCGGCTGCGCGCGCCGCGGTGCTTCACAAGCTGCGGCCAGTCATGGTCGCCGGTCAGCAGGATGTAGGGAAAGGACTTGTCGTCGCGCAGCAGCACGTTGAAGCGCGGGCGCAGCTTCTTGATGAGATTGCTCTCCAGCAGCAGCGCCTCGACTTCCGTGTGAGTGCGCACGAACTCCATGCGCTGGGTCTCGCTCACCATCCGGAAGATCCGGTGCGGCAGCTTCGCCGGGAAGGTGTAGTTCGCGACCCGCTTCTTCAGGTTGCGCGCCTTGCCGACATAGAGCACGTCGCCCGCGTGATCGATCATGCGATAGACCCCGGGCGCGTTTGGCAGCAATTTGACCTGGGCCTGGATCACCTTCACGCCGTGCTCGATATCCGGTTTCGGCGCGGGGGGCTTTCCGGCGCCGCGCTTGTTGCTCTCCTGAGCGGCGTCCGATGCATCGGGGCTGGCTGGTTTGGCTGTCGACATGATGTCTTTCTAGCGGATCGGGGCGGGGCCGGGAAAGGGTTCACGGAGAACGTTTCTGGAACGTCTTAACGCGCGGGCGAATGTGCTCGACTCTATCCCCGGTCTGTGTGGAAAAGGTTGTGCATAACTCTTGTGTGCGTGGTTCGAGGGCCCGCTTTCCCTCACATTGGCCGCATTGCCCAAAAAATATGCAAGACAATTAACTGCCTGAAATTAAATAATAAATACTCTAAGGCGCTGATTTGTATCACAATTTGTGACGGAGCTATGACCCAATCGTGACTGAGAATTCCGTTAACCAAAAATGTGTAAAAATAGCCGTAAATTTTTTGGTCTTGCTTTTTCCCTGTCCTGCATAAGGTTAGGCTCAGAGAAGTCAGAATCGAGTCCCTTTTTGATGCCGGTTTTCCGATGACGAGCATACCTGCCGGAGAAATGCGCACAGCCCTCGTGACCGGCGGTGCCAGACGGGTCGGCGCGGCACTGGCGCGCGGGCTCGCCGCGGACGGCTGGCACGTCGTCATCCATTATAACGGTTCCGGCGACGAGGCGGAGGCGCTGCTGGCCGAGATCCGGTCCGCGGGCGGGTCTGTCGGCAGTGTCCGGTGCGATCTGGAGGACGCCGGCGCCGTTGCCGCCCTGATCCCGGAGCTGGCCGGCGAGGTCCCGCCGTTCGGGCTGCTGGTGAACAATGCCTCGCTCTTCGAGGGCGACCGTCTGGAGGACCTGACGGCGGACCGCATGGACCGGCATCACGCGGTCAACCTGCGCGCGCCGGTGCTGCTGTCCCAGGCCTTCGCCCGTCAGGTGCGGGCGCAGGCGAAGGACGGCATCGCACCCGGCACGGATTGCTGCATCGTCAACCTGCTCGACAACAAGGTCTTCGCGCCCAACCCCGATTATCTCTCCTACTCGCTGACCAAGTTCGGTCTGGAGGGCCTGACTCGGATGTTGGCGATGGAGCTCGCCCCGGAGATCCGGGTCGCCGGGATCGCGCCGGGCGTCGCGCTGCCGAGCGGCCCGCAGACAGAGGAGGAGTTCGAGCGGTCCCAGGCCTCCCTGATGCTGGGGCGCGGCTGCACGCCGGAGCAGATCCTTGCCGCGTTGCGTTTCATTCTCTCGGCGCCGGCCTTCACCGGACAGACCGTCACCATCGACGGCGGGCAGGTGTTGCAGGCGCTTCCGAGGGACATCGCGTTCATGGACGGGGAGGGCTGACGCGCCATGCCGATCACCAGCGCCCGCATTCTGCTGGAGAATTTCGCCGTCACCGTCGATATCGGCATCCACGATTTCGAACGCGGTCAGCCGCAGCGCGTGCTGGTGAGCGTCGAGATGGAGGTCGATGTCGATCCGACCGGGGCCGGAGACGATATCGAGCGGGTGCTGGATTACGATTTCGTCCGCACCGAGATCCTGGATCTGGTCTCGGAACAGCGCTTCAACCTGCAGGAGACCTTCTGCCACGCGATCATCCAGATCATCGCCGAGCGGTCGGCGGTGCGCTGGGTGCGGGTCACGACGCGCAAGCCGGATGTCTACGAAGACTGCGAGGCGGTCGGCTTCAGCCTGCTTTACGAGCGCTGAGACCGGACCGGCGGTTCAGCCGCCGGCGAGCGAGACCGGGGTCAGGCTGGTGAACTGGCCGACGATGAAGAGCCCGTAGCCGATAAAGAACAGCACCGCCAGGGGACGGCCGAGGGTGCGCAGGCTGAGCGCGGCGGTGATGAAGACCACGGTGACCGCGACCATCACCCAGAGATCCTGCTCCATGATCTCCTGCGGAATGCCGATCGGCTTCACCAGGGCGACGGCGCCGAGGATGCCGAGGGTGTTGAAGATGTTGCTGCCGATAATGTTGCCGAGCGCCACGTCGTTGTGGCGGCGCACAGCGGCGACGATGGTGGTCGCGAGTTCCGGCATCGAGGTGCCGAGCGCGACCATGGTGATGCCGATGACCGTCTCCGAGACCCCGAGAAGGCGGGCCACGTCGACCGCGCCGTCGACCAGCAGCTTGGCGCCGAAGGCGACGCCGACAAGGCCGATGACCGTATAGAGCGCCGCCTTGGGCATGGAGTCCGGCAGGCTGTCGAATTCCTCGACCTCCTTGGCGTGGACGCTCTCCTCGCCGCAGGCGCCGACCTTCCGGTCTTCCCGGTAGCAGTAATAGAGATAGCCGAAGAGCACGGTCAGCATCACCGCGCCGTGCCAGCGCTCGATCATGCCGGCATTGCAGAGCAGGACGAAGACCACGGTGGAAAGCAACAGCATGAAGCCGTCGCGCCGCAACGCCGGGTCGCCGGAAGCGAAGGGATAGATCACCCCGACGGTGCCGATCATCAGCAGGATGTTGGCGATGTTGCTGCCGACCACGTTGCCGATGGCGATGCCATCATGCCCGTGCAGGGCCGCCTTCATGCTGACGAACAGCTCCGGCGCCGAGGTGCCGAAGGCGATGACCGTGAGGCCGATGACGTGGGGCGAGATCTTCAGGATGCGGGAGCCGCCGACGGCGCCGCGGATCATGATTTCCGCTGCGACCAGAAGGACGACGAGGCCGCCGATGGCGAGGGCGAGCGAAAGGATCACTCAGGAGCTCCCGTTTGCATACAATCGGCGGGGAGATGACAACGTTCTGCGGTCACGGAGTACAGCCTTCCAGCGCTCTGGTTCGGAACGGCCCGGAGGCCCCAAAACGAGCCGGGGGGACCAACGGGCCTGAATGACTGTTCCTTGATATTAGAGCTATGCCCCTGCTTTCAATGACATTCATGGGCGATATGTGAGAAATGCTGCGCACCCGGTGGCGACAGGCTTGCCGCCATTGCCTTATTTCCGGCGTTTGCCGCTGGTTCGTTTCGGCGGTTTGCCCTTTGGCGGCTGCACCGGCCCCTTGATCCGCACGACCGCGCCCTTCGGCAGCGGCTTGCCTTCCAGCGTCATGCCGAGATCGGCCGCCTCCAGCCGCTTGATCTCGTCGCGCAGCCGTGCCGCCTCCTCGAATTCGAGATCGGCGGCGGCGGTCCGCATCGCGGCTTCCAGCTCGGAGATCACCTGCTTAATGTCCTTGCCGACCAGTTCGCCCTCGTCGGAGCCGGTCTCGACCGTGACATGGTCGCCGCGCTCGTAGACGCTTTCGAGAATATCGCCGATCGACTTCTTGACGCTCTCCGGCGTGATGCCGTGCGCCTTGTTGTATTCCTCCTGCCGCGCCCGCCGCCGGTTGGTCTCGTCGATCGCGTATTTGAGGCTGTCGGTCATCTTGTCGGCATAGAGCAGGACCCGCCCCTCGACGTTCCGCGCCGCGCGGCCGATGGTCTGCACCAGCGAGGTCCGGGAGCGCAGATAGCCCTCCTTGTCGGCATCCAGGATCGCGACCAGCGCGCATTCCGGGATGTCGAGCCCCTCGCGCAGCAGGTTGATGCCGATCAGGACGTCGAACACGCCGAGCCGGAGGTCGCGGATGATCTCGATCCGCTCCAGCGTGTCCACGTCCGAGTGGATGTAGCGCACCTTGATGCCGGCCTCGTGCATGTATTCGGTCAGCGCCTCGGCCATCTTCTTGGTGAGCGTGGTGATCAGCACCCGCTGGCCGAGCGCCGCGCACTCCTTGCACTCCGCGATCACGTCGTCGACCTGGGTCTCGGTCGGGCGGATGATGCATTCGGGGTCGGTCAGGCCGGTCGGGCGCACCACCTGCTCGATGAAGACGCCGCCGGTGCGATCGAGCTCCCAGGGGCCGGGGGTGGCCGAGACGAAGACCGTCTGCGGGCGCATGTCCTCCCATTCCTCGAACTTGAGCGGCCGGTTGTCCATGCAGGAGGGCAGGCGGAAGCCGAATTCCGAGAGCGTCGATTTCCGCGCAAAGTCGCCTTTGTACATGGCGCCGATCTGCGGCACCGTGACGTGGCTTTCGTCGACGATCAGCAGCGCGTTCTCCGGCAGGTACTCGAACAGAGTCGGCGGCGGCTCGCCCGGATTGCGCCCGGAGAGATAGCGCGAATAGTTCTCGATCCCGGCGCAGGAGCCGGTCGCCTCCATCATCTCCATGTCGAGCACGGTGCGCTGTTCGAGGCGCTGCGCCTCCAGCAGCTTGCCCGCCTTGTTCATCTCGTCGAGCCGGAGCTTCAGCTCCTGCTTGATCGCCTTCACCGCCTGGGTCAGCGTCGGCTTCGGCGTCACATAGTGGCTGTTGGCGAAGATCCGGATCTGCTCGAGGCTCGTCGTCTTCTGCCCGGTCAGCGGGTCGAATTCGTGGATCTGGTCGACCTCGTCGCCGAACAGCGAGAGCCGCCAGGCGCGGTCCTCGAGGTGGGCCGGGAAGATCTCGATCGAATCTCCGCGCACCCGGAAGGTGCCGCGGTGGAAGCTCGCGTCGTTGCGCCGGTACTGCAGCTCGACCAGCTGGCGCATCAGCCTGGTCTGGTCGATGGTCGCGCCGGCCTTTACGTTGACCGTCATCTTGCCGTAGGTCTCGACCGCGCCGATACCGTAGATGCAGGAGACCGAGGCGACGATGATGACGTCGTCGCGCTCCAGCAGCGCGCGCGTCGCCGAGTGCCGCATCCGGTCGATCTGCTCGTTGATCGAGGCTTCCTTCTCGACATAGGTATCGGTGCGCGGGACGTAGGCCTCCGGCTGGTAATAGTCGTAATAGGAGACGAAATACTCGACCGCGTTGTTTGGGAAGAAGCTCTTCATCTCGCCGTAGAGCTGCGCCGCCAGCGTCTTGTTCGGCGCCAGCACGAGGGCGGGGCGCCGGACCTGCTGGATCACGTGCGCCATGGTGAAGGTCTTGCCCGAGCCGGTGACCCCGAGCAGCACCTGGTCCATCTCCTCGGCCTCGATCCCGCCGACCAGATCCTTGATCGCCGCCGGCTGGTCGCCCGCCGGCGCGAAGTCGGACGAAATCTCGAACGGCCGCCCGCGATCCTGCGGCGCCGCGTCGGATTTCAGGTCGGGCTTCAGCGCGCCGACGAGCGGAGCGGCGGGGGCGTCTTCGAGTTGCGTGCTCATGAGGGGAATGTAGGCGGTGAGGGGAGGTGAGGGAAGCTCCGGAGATTTTAGCCGTCGGATTGAATGCAATTTCAGGCCCGCGTGTTAACCAGGAACTGCTGGCAATCAACCATTTTCTGATATTAAAGCGGGTGTAGACTGGGTTCGTTTCGCCAATTTCGGTTCGACCTTAAATCGATATTTACGTAAATATTACACGCTATAAAAAATGCTGATGCATTGAGGGAGTGAGAACAGTGGGCGCTAGGGCAGAGCTTAAAGCTGCGAACGAAGATAAAGAAAAATCGGCGGAGCCAATTGCACCAATTTCGAAAGAGTTGGTAGTCGGTCTAGTTGGGTATGTTGGAGCGGGTTGCTCAACTGCTGCGAGGCGACTTGGTGTGTTGCTGGAGGCGGAGGAATATGAAGTCCAGCGGATAAAGCTAAGTGATCTAATTGCGGAAATGGCACCAGCAGGTTCTGTCCCAGACGTTAAGGAGGGAATTGAGGAGGGGCGCTCCAAGTTTGATAGAGCTGAAGCACTTCAAGGTATGGGAGACAAGTTGCGCGAAAGCCATGGTGATTTCGCTGTCGCATCTCTTGCGGCAAAGAAAATTCAAGAGCTTCGCGGTAGCAGGAGGGCTGGAGAACATAAAATTGCTTTCATTCTTGATTCTATAAAGCATTCCGCCGAGGTGAATTTATTAAGGCAGGTTTATGATCGTTCATTTCGATTAATTGCTGTCCACTGTGAACGTTCTGTACGCGAAAAACGGCTGATCGGGGCTAAGACGGAAACAAAAAAATACAGCGGTGTCGAGGTCGACGGTGTTTTCTCGCTTATGGATAGAGACGAGAAGGACTCTGAGAACTCACATGGTCAGCAAGTTCGAGATGCATTTTATCTGGCTGATTTTTTTATTGATAACAATGGAGCAGCAAGCGATGGAGCTCTGCTCACAGGTGATCTAGATCGCTTTATCAAACTCGTTCTGGGGGGAGGTATTATTCGTCCGACGCAGTCGGAAAGGGGAATGTACTGTGCGCATGTTGCGGCACTGCAATCGTCGTGTTTGTCTCGACAGGTTGGCGCCGCGTTGATTGATCGGGCTGGAACGCTGGTGTCCACTGGCACAAATGAGGTGCCGTCTTTTGGCGGTGGTGTTTATGAAGAGGGAATGCGCGGAGATAATAGATGTCACGCATGGGGGTGGGTGACTCATAATGGTAAGGAGGAAATAAAATTTACTGGTTGTCATAACCAAAGAAAGAAAAAACAACTTAGAAGTCAGATTGGTGAATGGCTTTCCAATAATTTATCTGAGATAATTTCGGAGCTGTCGCATCCAAAGCCTAAAGATGGGGCTGCGGATACTGCAGCTAAAGCAAGGGAGAAAACGAAGGAGAGGGTAAAAGATTTTTTTGAATCTGATGATGATCTTTTTTTAAAGATACCGGGAATTAAGGATATTGTTGAGTATTCGCGCTCTATTCATGCTGAGATGAATGCTTTATTTAACGCTGCTCGATCTGGGGCAAAAACGACGGGAGCAACATTATATTGTACTACATACCCTTGTCACAATTGTGCAAGGCATATGGTTACCGCGGGAATATACGAAGTTCAGTACATCGAGCCGTACGTAAAAAGCCTGGCGACAGAGCTGCACTATGATTCGATCTCGTCCGAGCGGATCGAAAAGGGTAAGACGCCGGACAGAATGGTTGTAGTGCCTTTCACCGGTGTTGGTCCGCGAATGTACGAAGATTTTTTCACAAAACGTGCGGAGCTGAAGGACGAATCAGGTACCCTAGTGTCGCCGTCGGCCGATGTGCCGCAGGCTGCGGTGCGCGTCCTTAATTTGGAAGATGTTGAGAAGAAGGCCGTCGAACTTGTTTCGCGAGGCTGAAATGGCGAAAAACATCGTTAATTTTCCAATCAAGCACAGTCGGGCTATCGGCGGAGAAGAAGCTGTATCTATTGACGAAGCTGACCTCTTCGGAGTTTGGGGGCGGAAGGATAGAAGGTTTGTATTTTTTAATATAGAAGAATTAGATCAAGAGAGGCTTTCAAATCTCTTGATGAAAAACAGCGTTTCCTGTGTATTTGATTTCCGAGCGAAGCCTGTTTTTGAGAATCCAAAATTTCATCACAGAGAAGTAATCGAGTATTTTACAAAATACCACGTTTCTTATTTTGATTCGGCATTATTGACGCATGTTTCTGGGGCGGACGAGAATGATTTTTCTGTCGAAAAACTAAAAATATTCTTATCGTCTCGTATTATTTCTGGTTTGGTGGTATTCATTGTTGATGAGCGGTTAGTTAAGGGGATTAATAAAAATTCGATTAGAGGATTTATAAAGCATAATAATCCAGATTTTCTTGAGGTTTCGCCATCCTCGGTGATTGTTTAATTTTTGGCGTAGTTTTTATTATTTTTTATTTATTTTCCTTAGTGAATTAAGGGGGCTCAAATCCATTCACCTTCCTCGTCGATGCAACTCCAAACACCCATTGCAATTTGTACGCAATTACGTACATTTCTTCCATGCGCACCAAATCCTACAGCGACCTCCGGCGAAACCTCGCGGCCACGCTCGACAGCGTGACGGCGGATCATGAGCCGGTGATCATCACGCGGGACCGGGGCAAGCCGGCGGCCGTGCTGATGTCGCTTGAGGATTTCGCCTCCTACGAGGAAACCCGCTACCTGCTGCGCAGCCCGGAGAATGCGGACCGGCTGATCGAGGCGGTGAGCGCGCTCGAAGCCGGGGCCGGACGGGAAGAACAGCTCGAGGAATGAAGCTCGTCTTCCACGAGCGGGCCTGGGAGGACTACCTCCATTGGCAGAAGACGGACCGGAAGCTGCATCAGCGTCTGAATGCCCTGATCCGCGAATGCACGCGGACGCCCTTCGAGGGGACCGGCAAGCCGGAACCTTTGCGGGGGCCGCTCTCCGGCTGGTGGTCGCGGCGGCTGACGCTGGAGCACCGGCTGGTCTACCGCGTCCACGAGGACCAGCTGCAGATCGCGCAGTGCCGGTATCATTACTGAGGGTGTGTGGAGGCAAGGTGCTCCGCTTCCTCACCTTAAACCGGTCATCCCTTAACCCGTCATCCCGACTTCCGTCGGGATCACGGATGGAGATGGGGGGCGAGGTTGCATAAGGTCCCGGCTCTGCGGCCGGGATGACGGTGAGAGGGATCCCGGCGGAGAGTTTAAGGGCTACCCCACATTTGCCGTCAGCCCTCCATCCACCGGCAAACACACCCCCGTCACATACCCCGCCTCGTTCGACGCGAGATAGAGCGCCGCGTTCGCCACGTCCCAGGCGGTCCCCGCCCGCCCCGCGAGCGGCACGTCCGCCTTGCGTTCGGCGCGGATCGCCTCGCGGTCCTTGCCGGTCTCCTTGGCCCGCCGCTCGATCGCCATCGGCGTGTCGACGAGGCCCGGCAGGATGACGTTGGCGCGGATGCCGTAAGGCGCGTTCTCCATCGCGAGATGCTGGGTCAGCGTGTTCACCGCGCCCTTGGAGGTCTTGTAGGTCACGGTGCCGCGGGCGGCGAGGGAGGAGGTGGAGGAGATGTTGAGGATCACGCCGCTCCGTTGTTCCCGCATCACCGGCAGCACGTGCTTGGCGGTCAGGAACATGCCTTTCAGGTTCATCGCCATCAGCTCGTCCCACATGGCGGCGTCCATCTCCGGCGTCGGCCGGTCGCCGCGGGAGCGGCCGACATTGTTATGCAGGATGTCGATGCGCCCGAAGCGGGCCTTGCAGGTCTCCGCGATCCGGCGGCAATCCTCTTCGTTCGTGATGTCCGCTTTCAGGACCTCCGTCTCGGCGCCGCTCTCGCGGCAGAGCGCCTCGGTCTCCCGCGCCCAGTCCTCGTTGGCGTCGACCAGCAGCAGTTTCGCGCCCTCCTCGGCGAAACGGAGCGCCACCGCGCGCCCGTTGCCGATTGTCTCGCCCGGCTGCTGGCCGGCGCCGACCACGATCGCCACCTTGTCCTTCAAACGCATTCCCCGGTCCCCCTGATGATCTTCTCGTCTTTTGCGGCCAAGTCTCCGTCAGTCCGGCGCGCTTGGCAAATCCGGCGCGGCCGAGCGCGCCCTCAACCTGATATTTTTAGTAAGGCTATGATTTTTCATGGCGTTTTGTTAGGATTCCCGCCGAATCTTGAACATCCTCTGAGAGGCTGACCCATGGGCATGCGCATTCGCGAAGACTATCGCGGCATTACCGGTCCGGAGAAGGCAGGCATCCTGCTGATGTCGCTCGGCGAGGATCAGGCGGGCAAGCTCTTCTCCCTGCTGGACGACGAGGAAATCAAGGAAGTCTCGCAGGTGATGGCCGGGCTCGGCACGGTCAGCTCGAACATCGTCGAGCGGCTCTTTGTCGAGTTCGCGGAGCAGGTTTCCTCCACCGGTTCTCTCGTCGGCTCGATGGATTCGACCGAGCGCCTGCTGACCAAGGTGCTCGGCGGCGACCGCGTCAACGAGATCATGGAGGAGATCCGGGGTCCGGCCGGCCGGACCATGTGGGACAAGCTCGCCAATGTGAACGAGCAGGTCCTCGCGAACTTCCTCAAGAACGAATACCCGCAGACCGTGGCCGTGATCCTCGGCAAGATCGGCCAGGCCCATGCCGGCAAGGTGCTCTCGATCCTGCCGGAAAACTTCGCCATGGAAGTGGTGATGCGCATGCTGCGCATGGAGGCGGTGAACAAGGAGATCGAGAAGGACGTGGAGCGGGTGCTGCGCACCGAGTTCATGTCGAACCTCGCCCGCACCAACCGGCGCGACGCGCACGAGATGATGGCGGAGATCTTCAACAATCTGGACCGCGCGACGGAGAGCCGCTTCCTCTCGGCCCTCGAAGAGCGGAACAAGGACAGCGCGGAGAAGATCCGCAGCCTGATGTTCACCTTCGAGGATCTGGCGCGGATCGACCCTGCCGGCGTGCAGACGCTGCTGCGCGCGGTGGACAAGGACAAGCTGACGATCGCGCTGAAGGGCGCCTCGGAGGAGCTGAAGGACCTCTTCTTCTCCAACATGTCGGAGCGCGCGGCGAAGCTGCTGCGCGAGGACATGCAGTCGCTCGGCCCGATGCGGCTGAAGGAGGTCGAGGAGGCGCAGACCGCCATGGTCACCGCGGCGAAAGACCTTGCCGACCGCGGCGAGCTTGTCATCGGCGGCTCCGGCGGGGACGACGAACTGGTCTACTAAAGCGCCGCACCCTCTGGGCCGGGGCACCGGGATATGCGAGGATGGCCGGCAACGGTCGACCCTCGGCTTTCCCAACGAAAGGTTCCCCGCCCATGGACACTGTTGCCACCATCGATATCGGCGCCCTGTTCGGTCCCGCGGGTCCGGATCGCGATGCCGCCGACGCGGCGCTCTGGGACGGGCTCCGGAGCACCGGCAGCGTCATCATCCGGAACTATCCCGAGGCGGAGAAGGTCGACGAACGGGCGCGCGCGGGGCTCGGGGTCTTCGACCTGCCGGAGGCGCAGCGCCGGGCGCTGACCACGCGGCTCGAGGTTTCCGGAAACCCCAATCTCTATCGCGGCTACTGGCCGGTCACGCCCGGCCGCAAGCTGCAGAACGACTATTTCGATGTCGGCCCGGCCGACCCCGAACCGGGACCGGACCTGCCGGGCGCGGAGATGCTGGCAGAGCCGACGCCGTGGCCCGATCCGGAACCGGAGCCGGGCTGGTGCGCGACGGTCCGCGCCCATTACGACCATCTGAACCGGGTGGCGCAGGCGATGATCCGCTCGCTCGGGCGTTCCGCCGGCTTCGACGAGGCGGCGATCGGCGCGCGCTTCGACGGCGCCCACTCGACCCTGCGCTTTCTTTCCTACGCGAAAGGCGCGGCCAATCCCGAGACCGGGCCCGACGGGGTGAAGGTCTCCGCCGCCCGGCATCTGGACGAGTCCGGCCTCTCGCTGCTCTGGCAGGAGGCTCCGGGGCTGGAGGCCGAGGGACAGGACGGCGTCTGGCGGGCGATCCCGATGGTGGAGAACGCGATCTCCGTCCATGTCGGCTCGGTCATGACCGGGCTGACGCGCGGCGTCGTTCCGGCGACCCCGCACCGGGTCCGGGCGAGCGACGGCCCGCGCCGTTCGGTCGGTTTCTTCCTCGAACCCGCGCTCTCCGCCCCGCTGACCCCGGCGGACCATGCGGGCGAGACCTCGGTCCGCGAGAGCTATGCCTGGCAGTTGCTGAAGACCTTCTCCGCGCGCCCGCACTGGAAAGGCACGATACCGGATCCGGAAACGGGGGCGGCCTAGCGTCTACTGCTTGGGCAGGCCGCCCTTCGTCACCGCCATGTCGGTGAACTTTTTCAGCGCTCCGGCCATCTTCTGGAACACCGAGTCCCGGTCCGCGATGCCGTGGCGCTTCGCCAGCCAGGCCGGATCGGTATAGCCGAGTTTTACGCTGCCGTCGGCCTCCTGCCAGGCCAGTGCCTTCAGGGGCAGGTCGAGGCCGATCTTTTGGTTCGATTGCATCAGGGGCGTGCCGAGTTTCGGATTGCCGAAGATAATCAGGGCTGTCGGCGGCAGATCGAGGCCGACTTTTCCGGCACCCTTGGCATGGTCGATCCGGGCGAACACGGTTATGCCCGCCCGCTCCAGAACGATGCCGAGACGGTCGAGCGTCTTGGTGACGCCGAAGGCGCTGGTCTTCACGATCAGGCCGTCGCCGTGACTGTCGGCACGGGCGGTGAAAGGCTGGATGGACAGGGCGGCGAGAAGGACGGCCGCAATCAGGCCGGTCCGGAGTTGCTGGCGCACGTGACGGTCTCCCTTGCTGGGAAAGAGACCGGAACGGTAGGCGCTGCGTCCGCATCCAGACAGTCACATCCGCGTCACTGAATATTTATCGCGCCGCTCAGATATCGCGGCAGAGAATATGGAAGGTGCGCTGCAATAGTGCCGGCGGCGAATAGTTTATCTCGCCGCCGAGCGCGTAGAGACTGATCCCCAGGATGAAGGCTGGGGTATCGCCTGCGTCCGCGAGCGGCGCAACCATCCGCTCGGCGCGATAGAGCATGGTGCCGGAGAGCCTTTCGTCGCTACCGTAATGAACCAGTGGGGTGCCGAGCACCGCCCGCCAGATTTCGGTGACGACGTCATTGTCCGGACCGCCGAGAATTTCCAGCGAGCTCTTGCCCATGATCGAGCCGCCCCAAGCGTCGTGGATCTTCTCTCCCGCAAGACGGCAGCGATAGAGATCCGTTTCGGGATCGTGCTGATAGATCCAGATATAGGGGAGGAGCTGCGGTACCAGCAGCGGGTCGAAATCCCGTTTCTGCGGGACGGTATTTCCCCGGCGTGCGGCTTTCCAGGCCTCAAGGAAAGAGAGGGCCGGTTCGCTCGGCGCCGGGAGCTGGTCGACGGCCGACAGGAGTGTCGGTTCAAAGGCCTGCATGTCCGGGAAATACCTCTCCTATCGCGAACAAATTCTAACTCATCATCTCACCGCCCCCAGCGGAGCGCCAGCGGATCCGCTTCGCGCGCGAGCTCCAGAAGCTGCGCGCGCGTTTCCGGATGCAGCGGGCGGACCGGGTGGCGGACATGTTCAGAGGCGATCACGCCGCCTTCCTTCATCACCGCCTTGCTCGCCCGCCAGCCGCATTGCCGGTTCTCGAAATTGATCAGCGGCAGCAGCTCGCAGTAGATCCGCTTGGCTCCCGTGCGGTCGCCCGCGAGATGGGCGGCGATGGCCGGGCGGATCAGGTCGGGGATCATGGCTGAGGTCATGGAGCCGGTGGCGCCGGCATCGAGATCGGCGAGCAATGTGATCGCCTCCTCTCCGTCGAACGGTCCCTCGATGGCGTCGCCGCCTTCCGCCAGCAGGGCGCGGAGCTTGGCTGCCGCCTGAGGCACCTCGATCTTGAACAGCTTCACCTGTTCGATCTCCCGTGCCATCCGCACGAGGAACGGCACGGAAAGGGCGACCCCGGAAAGCGGCGCGTCCTGCACCATGATCGGGATTCCGCCGGCAGCGTCGGCGCCCGCGAAATGCTCGAACATGGCCTCTTCATCGGCCTTGAGGGCGGCGCCGTGATAGGGCGGCATCATCATCACCATCGCCGCGCCCATCGCCGCCGCTTCGCGCGCCCGTCCTTCGACGATGCCGGTAGAGAAATGGGAGATCGTGACGATGACAGGCACGCGCCCGGCCGTATGCTCGAGACAGAGCCGGGTCAGGGCCGCGCGCTCCTCGTCGCTCAGCAGGAACTGCTCGGAGAAATTGGCGAGGATGCAGATCCCGTCGACGCCCTGGTCGACCATGCAGTCGATGACCCGCTTCATGCCTTCGAAATCGACGGCGCCGGCGTCGGTGAAGGGGGTCGGTGCAACCGGCCAGATGCCGGAATAGGGTTTCGCGGTCATGTTTGTTTTCCTCCTGCGTTTCTTGCCTGAAGGATACCGGGTCCGGATATAAAGTCATGCACCGTGCGACCCGGGGGAAAGGATCAATGTCAGATCGAACGGCCTGTTACCGGCTCTACTGGACGGACCGGACCGCGGCCCTGCTGCCGCAATATGTGCTGGAGGAGGCGGGGATCGCGCACGAGATCGTGCCGGTGGACCTCACTGCGGGCGAGCAGAGGTCCGACGCCTTCCTCGCGCGCAATCCGGCCGGCAAGGTGCCGGCGCTGGAACTGCCGGAGGGCGGCTTTGTCAATGAGACGGCGGCGATCTGCCAGTTCCTGATCGAGCGGCACGGTCTCGACGAACTGGCGCCGCCGCCGGGCGACCCGTATCGCGGCGCCTTCCTGCAATGGCTTTCTTATCTTTCGAACAGCGTCCAGCCCTCCTACAAGCTCTTCTACTATCCGCACCGCTACGCTCCGGCGCCTGGGCTGGAAGACGAGATGCGGGCGAAGGCGCTGGAGTTGATCCGCGATGCCTGGCGTCCTGTCGAACGGCATCTGGCGGCAAACGGGCCCTGTCATCTGGGCGGCCGCTTCAGTCTGCTCGAGGCCTATCTGGCGATGCTTGTGATGTGGTTCCCGGAACCGGCGGCGCTGCTGGCGGAGTCTCCCGCGGTGCGGGTCTGCTTCGCGAAGGCGGCGGAGCGCCCGGCCGCGATGCGCTGTCTCGGGCTGCCGCCGGGTCTTGCCGGCGGCAGTAGCTGAGAGGATTTTACGGGCAGACCGGCGGCGGCGGCGGGGCGTTCCCATTGTCGCACTGGTTCAGATAGGTCTGGGCATCCCCCGGAGTCATCCGGCCGCTGCCGATCATGGCGATGAACGGCGCGCGGCACAGGGTGTGAGCTCCGGCCGGCATTTGCGCCACGGCGTTCAGACGATTGAGCCAGTTCTGTGTGTTCACGCCGCAGATCTGAGCGGGGGCTCCGGGCATCGTCATGGCACCGGGGAAGGCGCCGCCGATCGGCGTGTTGCCTTGGCAGGTCGGATTGCCCGGATTGACGCGCACGGTCAGGTGCAGCGGGGTGTTGCGATTGAAGGTGATATGCACATCGGTTGCACCGGTGGTGAGGCCGCAAACCCACAGATTCTGCGTCGTCGGGCTTAATGTCCGGCACAGCCTCTGGTTCATCGCGTTGCCATAGAGCGTCAATGCCTCGCAGTCGGTCACTGCCAGTGCCGGGAGCGGGCTCGCGCTCAGTAATGCCGTAGCCAGCAGGCACCGCCCGGCGAGGCGTCTCCATAAGGGTTTTGGGGAAATACTCATTTGGCCCTCCGAAAATGCTTCCAACTGACTTGAAGAGCGCTGGGCGGACCATTTTGTGAACGGAAAGCTGAGGGCGCCGAGGAGTCGCTGAGCTTCGCTCGTAACATCAGTCAATTAGCTCGAATTTTATCTATTTGTCCGAAATTCTCTCGATTCTACAAAGACTTCCCCCCGAAATCGTTGAGCCGTATAGTATGACGCAACAGGCCGTTTCGCCGGCCTCCGGAATTGCGTTGCGTGGGGAGTGAAACCGGTATGATCGAGATCGACGATTTCGGGCTGACGGAGCCTGGGAAGCTCAGGGCGGCGATCAATCTGGGCAATATATTGCTCGTGACCGGGAAGAACGACATCGGCAATCCGACCGGAGTCTCGCCCTCGATGGCTGGCGCGATCGCGCGGAGTCTCGGGTTTTCCATCAGTTATCAAACCTATCCCTCGCCGGGAGCGGCGGCGGACGCGGTGGATGCCGACGAATGGGATATCTGCCTCATCGCAGAAGACCCGAAGAGGGCCGAGACCATCGAGTTCTGCGGTGCCTATGCCGAGATTGAGGCGACCTATCTCGTCCCGGCCGGCTCGAAAATCCAGAGTATCGAGGAGGTCGACCAGCCCGGTATCAGGATCGCGGTCTCCGAGCGGTCCGCCTACGACCTTTACCTGTCCCGTGCCCTCAAGCACGCTGAACTGAAGCGGGCGCCGGGCCTCGCGGCAGCTTTCGAGCTGTTCCAGAACCAGAAGCTCGACGCGCTCGCGGGCCTGCGTCCGGCGCTGCTGGAGAATGCCGAGGCCATGCCCGGCGCGCGGGTGCTCGACGGCGCCTATACTGCGGTCCGCCAGGCGGTCGGCGTGAAGCCGGGCAACCCGGCTTTCGCGAAGGCGGTCAAACGCTTCGTTTCCGATGCCAGATCGTCGGGGATGGTGCAGGGGCTGATCAACGAGTTCGGCCAGCGCGGGCGGCTTTCCGTCGCCTCCTGAAGTGGCTCTGGCTTCCCCGGTCCGGCTTTGTTAGGTTTTGCGGCATCGCAACATCGCATTCCGGATCGGGACCCATGTCCGAGCTCGAAAGCCTCACGGCTGCCTACCAGAATCTGAAAGCCCGCAACCAGAATATCGACATGACACGAGGCAAACCCTCGGCCGCGCAGCTCGACCTCGCGGCGGGCATGTTCGATCTCGTCCATAGCGACGATTGCAAGGGCGAGGACGGTACCGATTACCGCAATTACGGTATCCTCGCGGGCATCCCCGAGGCGCGAAAGCTGTTCGCAAGACTGATGGAGACGGCGCCCGACCGGGTGATTGTCGGCGGCAACGGCAGTCTCGCGATGATGTACGACGCGCTGGCGGGGGCGGTCACCTTCGGGGTTCCGGGTGGCGACGGCCCCTGGAACGGCGCGAAGTTCCTTTGCCCGGTGCCCGGCTATGACCGGCATTTCGCGATCTGCGAGCGGCTCGGGATCGAGATGCTGCCGGTCGAGATGCTGGATGACGGGCCGGACATGGACGCGGTCGAGGCGATGGTCGCCGAGGATGCCTCGATCAAAGGCATCTGGTGCGTGCCGAAATATTCCAACCCGACCGGCGCGATCTATTCCGATCTGACGGTGGACCGGCTGGCGGCGATGAAATGCGCGGCGCCCGATTTCCGCATCATCTGGGACAATGCCTATGTGGTGCATCACCTGACCGGTGAGATCGCGACGGTAAAGAATATCCAGAAGGCGGCCGAGGCGGCGGGCAACGCGGACCGCATCCTGACCTTCGTCTCCACCTCCAAGATCAGTCTCGCCGGTGCCGGCGTCGCGGCGATGTCGGCCTCGGAGGCCAACGTGAAGGACGCGCTGGAGCGCATGTTCTTCGCCACCATCGGACCGGACAAGATCAACCAGCTCCGCCATGTCCGTTTCTTCAAGGATCAGGCCGGGATCGAGGCGCATATGAAGAAGCATGCCGAGATCATCGCGCCGAAATTCGCGGTCGTGGAGGAGGCGCTCTCGAAGGCTTTCGCGGGCACGGATCTCGCGACCTGGACCAAGCCCGAGGGCGGCTATTTCGTCAGCGTGGACCTCACCGACGGTTGTGCTGCGGAGACCGTGAAGCTCTGCGCAGAGGCCGGGGTGAAGCTGACCGCCTCGGGCGCCTGCTTCCCCTACGGCAAGGACCCCCGCGACCGCAACATCCGCCTCGCCCCGACCATGCCGACCCCGGACGAGCTGGAGCGCGCAATGGAAGTGTTCTGCACGACGGCGAAGATGGTGTGCCTGAAGAACAAGGCGGGGTGAGAAACTCGAATCAGCCTAGACTAACTTTGGGTTGCAAGATAAGAAAACCCAATGGGGCTTGGGGTCTTCATCCATAAGGCTGACTCGATCTACGATGATAGTCCGGCTAAGCACTACCAATTTCCGAGCCAGTATCTGGGTCGGGCATCGGGGTGCTTGGGCGACTGGATCATTTATTACGAGCCGACAAAAGTACCCAATACGCGTGGGTACTATGCGGTTGCCAAAGTATCTGAGATCGTTCCAGATCCATCTAAACAAGATCACTTTCTAGTTCTGATTGAGCCGGGGAGCTATCTGCCATTTCCTCGGCCAGTGTCGCTGACGGTGGAGGGTGAATACGTTGAGCATGGTTTGCTGAGCCCGGATGGAAAACTGACCGGTCGGGCTCAATCTGCAGTCCGTCCGCTGTCGGACGAAGATTTTTACCGTATTCTGGACATCGGATTGGGTGAGGAGACATCGGTTCTTCCGAGAGAAGCGAACGAGCCGCGAGCCTTCGAGTTTGATGAGCCCCAAACACCATTTACTCATGAGTTCGAGCGAGGTCGCATTTCCATCCTATCAACGCGCGCTGTTCGCGACCGTGTTTTTAGAGAGGTCGTGCTGCGTGCTTATGATGCGCGTTGTGCTATCAGCGGAATAAAATTGATTAACGGGGGTGGCCGAGCTGAGGTCGAGGCTGCTCATATCCAGCCAGTTGCGAACGACGGTCCAGATATTGTGAACAATGGTCTCGCGCTCTCCGGCACTGTGCACTGGATGTTCGACCGGGGCCTCATAAGTCTGGGAGATGATTTGGAGGTACTTGTTTCGCGGCAAGCGAACGACCAAGGAGCGGTACGAGCACTCATAAACAGCACGGGGCATGCGCTTCCAACAATCCGTCCATCGGATCGGCCTCATCCAAGTTTTCTCAGATGGCATCGTGATTATTGCTTCAAGCAGTAGGCCTTGCTTCCTATCCCATCCAGTAATCGCCGTAAGCATCCGCCCATCTTTTGAAATCTTTGAAGTTCCGCTCCGGCTTCAGGTCCGGCGACCAGCCGAGCGCTTCCTTCAGGCGCGCGCTGACGAGTAGCTGCCGGTCCGTATCTCCGTGCAGGTTCACCGTCGGCTCTTCGTTCTCTTCCGCCAGCCGCCAGGAGAAGTCCGGATAGGCACCGGCGAGCATTTCGCACCAGTCGGCCGTGCTCCAGGCGGCGGAGCAACTGATGTTGAAGACGTCGTAGGGCCGTTCCTTGGTGTTGATCAGGCGGACCAGCGCGTCGGCAATGTCGCGGCTGTAGGTCCAGTCGCGCATGTCGCGGTAGCGCAGCGTCGCCTCGCCGCCCTTGAGCGCGATCAGTGAAGCCTGCATCTGCGGGCTGAGCGTGTCGCGCAGCCCGCTGTCGACCTCCCAGGGACCGAAGACGCCGGAGAGCCGGACGCTGAAGAGATCCATCTCCCAGAGGTCCGCCAGCCTGCGGGTGATGCATTCCGAAGCGAACTTGGTCGTCGAATAGAGATTGTGCGGCCAGGCAGGCAGATCTTCCGACAGCGGTTTGTCGCCGAAGGCGGTCGAGCCGTAGGCAGCGGTGGAGCCGACATTGATCACGCGGGTGAGGCCGGCGTCCCGCGCCGCTTCCAGGGCGGCGGTGAAGGCCATCAGATTGACCTCGAGGATCGAGCGCGGCGCGTTCGCGTCCCGCTCCGGACCGGCGGTGACCGCGGCGGCGCAGAACATGCGATCGACCTGGTGCTCCTTCAGGACGGAGAGCAGCACGCCGTCTTCCAGGGCATCGCCGACCACCTCGACGCATTCGCCCGGTTGGTCCGCAAAGGCACGTTTGGCGGCGGGCGGCAGCTGCCGCCGGTCGAAGATGACGGCGGTTTCTCCGGTCCTGAGCAGGGTTTCCGCGATATTGAGGCCGACAAATCCGGCGCCGCCCAGAATCAGAACCGCCATTTCTCTCTCCCATTGGTATGAACGTGGTCAGGCGAGACTAGTACGAGATCGGAAATTGCCAAATGGCACGCAAGGCATCGCAGCGCTCTCCACACCGCGCTAATCTCTACTCGCACGAAGAGGGGAGTGGCAGATGAGGGCATATCCGCGCGATCTCGTGGGCTACGGGGCCAACCCGCCGGATCCGCGCTGGCCGAACGGCGCGCGGCTGGCGGTCAATTTCGTGATGAATATCGAGGAGGGCTCCGAATATTCGATCCCGGACGGGGACGGCTTCTCGGAGACCGGGCTCACGGAATCGCCGGGCTCGCCGAACGATCCGGGCAGCCGGGACCTCGCGGCGGAGTCAATGTTCGAATATGGCAGCCGGGTCGGTTTCTGGCGCCTGCTCCGGCTTTTCGAGGAGCGGGAGATGCCGGTCACCTTCTTCACCTGCGCGCTGGCAGTGGAGCGCAATCCGGAGATGGCGGCGGCGATTCGGGAAAGCGGCAACGATATCTGCTGCCACGGCTGGCGCTGGATCGAGCATTTCAAACTCTCCCGCGAGGAAGAGCGCGACCATATTCGCAAAGCGGTCGCATCCCTGCAGAAGACGATCGGGGAGCGTCCGCTCGGCTGGTACTGCCGGCACGGTCCCGGCGAGGCGACGCGTGAGCTGCTGGTGGAGGAGGGCGGCTTTCTCTATGACAGCGATGCCTATAACGACGAGCTGCCTTACTGGACCGAAGCCGGTGGGAAGCCTCATCTCGTGGTGCCCTATTCCCTGGTCCATAACGACTCGAAGTTTTCCCGCGGCTGGCTCAATACCGGGCGGCAGTTCTTCGAGTTCATCCAGGACGGCTTCGACATGCTTTACGAGGAAGGCGCGACCCAGCCGAAACTGATGTCCATCGGCCTGCATACGCGGCTCATCGGGCATCCGGCGCGGGCCGCCGGCCTCGCGCGCCTGCTCGACTACATCCAGCGTTTCGAGGACGTCTGGGTGACCGGGCGGCTCGACATCGCGCGGCACTGGCGCGAGACCCATCCGGCGCCCTAGCGGCCCGGGGAGTATCCGACAGCACGACCTGGCGCGTCGCCGGCCAACTTCCTCGTCACGAAATGCGGATTTGCTGCGTCAAAAAGCAAACCCGTATTTCCGGAGGTTGCGATGCCGAGCCCCACCAATCCGATTTCTGCTGTCCGTCGTCTTTGCCTGTTTCTCGCCGTGCCGACGATCCTTTGTTGGCCCGCTGCCGCGTTCGGAGATGACGTCGTGGTCACGGTGACGCGGGTGGGCGCGGCGGAACTGCCGAATGTGGTCACCGGCATGCGGCAGATTTTCCAGGCGGCGGCGACCTGTGACGGCAATCCGGCGGAGATCGACGCGGTGGCTTGGAGCACGAACGGGGGCAGTCCCGTCGCCGGGTATAACGTCTCTCTCAATTCGGGCGCCGTGCAGCAACTGGGCGATATGACGGCCAACCCTCAGTCGCTCTATTTTTCCGCTCGGGCGGACGCGGTGACGGTGACCGCGGCGGCGACCGTGACCTGCGGCCAGGTGCAGCAGGTAAATGGCAGCCTGGACGTTCAGATCTATGGGGCCATTCTTGACACACAAACCACGGAAGACCTGACAATTGGCAATGTCGTGGCAAGCAATAAGCCTGATTTTCCAGGGGGCGCCGCCATCGTGATCGAGCTTACCGGAGCCGATGACGGTCCTGGAATATACGGCGACGCGGCCATCGAGCTTGACGAGGAGATCGAGGATCTGGGCGGGACCTTCTCTATTTTTCAGGTGATCGCGTCAGACAACAGCTCGCTGACCTACGGCGACCCAGACACCAAGGCGTGTCTGGTCTACACGGACGCGCTCGACCACGAGCCCGGCGGCGTGCCCTATGAATCAGAGGCTTTGGATGATGGTCT
Organism: Nisaea acidiphila; assembly: GCF_024662015.1. Classification (NCBI taxonomy): domain Bacteria; kingdom Pseudomonadati; phylum Pseudomonadota; class Alphaproteobacteria; order Rhodospirillales; family Thalassobaculaceae; genus Nisaea; species Nisaea acidiphila. The sequence goes on from NZ_CP102480.1 coordinate 3,692,587, forward strand.
GGCGTCCATCGAATATCAGGATTCGCCGAACAATCACTTCTTCCTCCACACATATCCGGACATCACCGAGACGGTGATCGATCTCTCATTCGTCACCACTCTGATGTATCTCCCGCCCGGCGTGACGTCGATTTACGTTCCGGTCGCCAAAGCGAGCTGGAGCTTCAGCGGCACCGGTACGCCGCAAGCGGGGAATTATGCCATCTGGAACACTGCGAATGTCGCACGGAATGCGAACGACTTCGCCGCTTCGAACGATTTCCCGACATGGGATGCTGACGGCACCGTCGCGCAAATGAACTGGCAACCCTGCTAACGACGGCGTCTCTGCGCGCCGGAGGAGTTTGCTATTCCGGCGCGTGCGCCTTCATGAAGCCGTCGACCGCGTCCTCGATCGTCGCGAAGGCCTCTTCCCGGCTCCAGTCGCAGGAGCCGGAGAACAGGGTCTGGATCATAAATGGGCCGGCGACTATGCCCTGGAACTGGGCCGCCGCGATGACCGGGTCGCTTTTCTTCATCAGGCCCTTGGTCTGCATGGCCTGGAAATAGTCCGCCAACTCGTCCCGCATCTTGCCGGGGCCTTCGTTCCAGAAGGTCTGGCCGATCAGCGGGAACTGCTCGACCTCGCCGATCACCGTGCGCATCAGGCGCATTTTTTCCACGTCGGTGACCTTTGAGAGAATGAGCTGAGCGCTCAGCACCAGAACCGTCCGGTAATCCGCCGAAAAATCGATGTCGTCCGGCGTCGGTTCTCCGAAACCCTGGCAGAGGCCGCTCATAACCGAGCAGAACAGGTCCTCCTTGCTCTCGAAGTAACTGTAGACCGTCCGCTTCGAGACATTGGCCTCGGCCGCCACCTTGTCCATCGAGGTGACTTCGTACCCCTGTTCCGTGAACAGCTTGCAGGCCGCGTCAACGATTTGCCGCTGTTTCTCGGTCAACGGCCCTTTTTCCGAAAAAATCTGCTCAGCCTGCGCCATTGCTTCTTGAAGTGGTCCAGTACACTACCTAGTTTACGGAAACTACACTGTGCAGTGTAGATGGTTTGTATCGCTTCCAATACAATAGCACGTTTCGTGCGCGTAGGAGGGGCCTATGTCGGAAGAGCGTTCCGCTATGCGAAAGTCCAATTGGGTGACGGATTACGCCCAATGGCTTATCCGGTGGCGCTGGGCGGTGATTGCCGCGTCCATTCTCATTGCGTTCGCCGCTGCGGCGGGTGGGCAGTTTCTCACTTTCTCGACGGACTACCGGGTCTTTTTCAGTAAAGAGAACCCGCAGCTCCAGGCCTTCGAAAGCCTGCAGCGCATCTATTTGAAGGAAGACAATATTTCCCTCGTCCTGCAGCCGGACGAGGGGGAAGTGTTCCAACCGGAAGTGCTTTCGGCGATCCGGACTCTGACGGAACAGGCGTGGAAGACGCCTTATGCTACGCGGGTCGACAGTCTGACCAACTTCCAGAACAGCACGGCGGAGCAGGACGACCTGATCGTCGACGATCTGGTTCCCGGCGACAGTCCGCTCGACGGTGCGGATATTAACCGGATCCGGGCAGCCGCTCTGGCTGAGCCGTTGCTCATCGACCGTATCATCTCTCCCGATGCGCGGACGACGATGGTCAACATCACCATCACGCTGCCGCAGAAAAAGTTGACCGAAACACCGGAAGCGATGGCCTATGTGGATGAGGTCGTCGGCGCGTTCCGGGCGGCGCATCCGGACATCACCCTCGCGGTGACCGGGTCGGTGGCGCTGAATAATTCTTTCTCCGTGTCGGCTCAGCAGGACATGCAGACCCTGATTCCGATCATGTACGGGGTGCTGCTGCTAGTCATGGCGATCCTGCTGCGCTCGGTTTCAGGGACGATCGCGACCTTGGCCGTAATCGCGTTCTCCGCCATGAGTGCGATGGGGCTTGCCGGCTGGGTCGGCATTCAGCTGACACCACCGTCGGTAACCGCGCCGACCATCATCCTCACACTGGCGATCGCGGACTCCGTGCACATCCTCATCAGCATGTTTCACGGCATGCGGCGCGGCCTGGAAAAGCGCACCGCGCTGGTGGAGAGCCTCCGGATCAACTTCCAGCCGGTCTTCCTCACCAGCCTCACCACGGTGATCGGCTTCGCCAGCCTGAATTTCTCGGACGCACCGCCGTTCCGCGATCTCGGCAACATCACGGCGATGGGTGTCGTCGCCGCCTGGTTCTTCTCGATCGCCTTTCTGCCGGCTCTGATGGCCGTGCTGCCGGTGCGCGTGAAGGTCCGGGCCGAAGAAGGCGGCGCGGCGATGGAGCGGCTTGCCGAATTCGTCATCGCCCGGCGCGGCCAGGTGATGTTCGGAACGCTGGCGCTCGTCGCGCTTTTTGCCGTCTTCATTCCGCGGATCGAGCTGAACGACCAGTTCGTTAAGTATTTCGACGAGAGCATCCCGTTCCGCAACGACACGGACTGGGCGATGGAGCACCTCTCGGGGATCTACCAGGCCCAATGGTCCGTACCGGCAGCCGGCAGCGGCGGCGTTTCCGATCCGGATTATCTGGAGCGGCTTCAGGCTTTCACCGAGTTCCTGCGTGCGCGGGACGAGGTGGTGCATGTCCAGACCCTGACGGACATCTTCAAGCGCCTGAACAAGAACATGCACGGCGACAATCCGGATTGGTACAGCCTGCCGGAGGAACGCGATCTCGCGGCGCAGTATTTGCTGCTCTTCGAGATGTCGCTGCCGTTCGGTCTCGATCTCAACAACCAAGTCAATGTCGACAAGTCCGCCGTCCGGGTGATCGCCACTCTGGAGAACATCACGACCAACGAGCTCCGCGCCCTCGACGAGGAGTCGTCGGCCTGGCTCTCCGAGAACTTCCCTAGCGCGGCCGAGACACGGGCTTCGGGGCCGTTCGTCATGTTCGCCTATATTGCAGAGCGCAATATCGAGGGCATGTTGACCGGAACCTTTCTCGCCTTCGTGCTGATTTCCCTCACGCTGACCATCGCACTTCGAAGCGTGAAACTCGGCGCGATCTCGCTCGCCCCGAATCTCCTGCCGGCGGCAATGGCCTTCGGCCTCTGGGGGCTCACGGTCGGCGAGGTCGGCATGGCGTCCTCGGTGGTCACGGCGACCAGTCTCGGCATTATCGTCGATGCGACCGTGCACTTCCTCTCGAAATACCGGCGGGCCAGGGTCGAGAAGGGGAACGATGCGGAAGATGCGGTCCGTTACGCCTTCTCGACTGTCGGGACGGCGCTCTGGGTGACGACCGCGATCCTGGTGGCCGGTTTCGCAGTGCTCTCGCTCTCGACTTTCAAGATCAACGGGTCGATGGGGCTGCTGACCGCAATCACCCTGGTCATGGCCATCGTCATCGACTTCCTCCTTTTGCCGGCCCTGCTTCTTCTGCTGGACGGCCGGCGCAACAAACGGGAAGCCGGGAAGGCTCCCCTTGCTCAAGCTGCGGAGTAGGAACAATGGGAAAACTGAAGCGCATTCTTGCCCTGACCGTCCTCGCCATCAGTCCGGTACTGCAATCGGCTTACGCGGAAACGCCGGAAGAAAAAGGCCTCGCTATAGCCGAGGAAACCGACCGGCGGGATCTCGGATGGGGGGACAGCGACGTCGTCATGCAGATGACCCTGCGCAATGCCGAAGGGGAGAGCAGTGTACGGGATCTTCGCCTGCGCTCCCTTGAGGTGCCGGAAAGAAAGGCCGGCGACAAGAGCATCACCGTCTTTTACAAGCCCAGGGATATCGAAGGCACCGCCTTCCTCTCCCACACCAAGATTCTCGATCCCGACGACCAGTGGCTCTACTTGCCCGCGCTAAAGCGTGTGAAGCGGATCTCCTCGAAGAACAAGTCCGGCCCATTCGTCGGCTCGGAGTTCGCCTACGAGGACCTGGTGAGCCAGGAAGTCGATCGCTATGCCTACAAATGGCTTCGTGATGAGGCCTGCGGCGAGGCGGCGCCGGATAGAGAGTGTTTCGTGGTCGAGCGCACCCCGCTTTACGAGCATTCCGGCTACACAAAACAGATCAGCTGGATCGACAAGCAGGATTACCAGCCGCGCAAGCTGGAGTTCTATGACCGCAAGGACGCGCTGCTGAAGACCCTGCTGATGCTCGACTACAAGCAGTATCGCGGACAGTATTGGCGGACGCACCGGATGGATATGGTCAATCACCAGACTGGCAAGTCGACCACGCTGACCTTCGAGGATTACAGCTTCCAGGTCGGACTTTCCGAAGACGATTTCGTGAAGAACCGGCTGAAGCGCGTGCAATGACTGCCGGGTCCTTCTCCAAATGGGCGGCGGGGCTTTGCCTCGCCGCCGCTTCTTTGCCTGCCGTGGCCGAGGAGCCCCGTTTCGACGCAACGCTTGAGGTCGGTGCGGAGCTCAGGCTGTTCCCGAACAGCCCGGCTTTTCCCGTCCAGCGCGATAGGGCGGTCAGCCCTTCGATCTATTTTGAGCCCGAGTTCACCGCCGACTGGAACGGCGGAGACGACCGGTTGACCCTGGTCCCCTTCGCCCGGCTCGACCGGGATGACGACCGGCGCACGCATGCCGATCTTCGAGAGGCCAACTGGCTGCACATCGGCGAGGGCTACGATCTCGTGGTTGGTGCCGACAAGGTGTTCTGGGGGGTGACCGAATCCCGTCACCTGGTCGACATCATCAACCAGAGCGATGCGCTTGAAGATATCGATCAGGAGGACAAGCTGGGCCAGCCCATGGTTCAGATCGCGGTGCCGCGCGACTGGGGCACCACCAGCCTCTTCGTCATGCCGTATTTCCGCGAGCGGACTTTCCCCGACCGGCGCGCGCGTCTCAGCGGCGGTGTGCGCGTCGACAGCAGCGCGAGCTACGATTCAGACGCAGAGGAATTTAATCCGGACATTGCGCTCAGATGGGCCCATGTGATCGGCGATTTCGATATCGGGCTATCCCATTTCCACGGCACCAGCCGGGAACCGCGTTTGCTGCAGAACGATCCCTCGGACGCGGTGAACCTGACGCCGCATTACGACCTGATCGACCAAACCGGCCTCGACCTGCAATACACCACCGATGCCTGGCTCTGGAAACTTGAGGCGATCGGAAGGGCCGGCCACGGCGACTATTTCGGTGCCGCCGTCGCGGGCTTCGAATACACCCTCTTCGGCATCGCCGAGACCGACATGGATCTCGGTTTTCTTGCTGAGTACCAGTATGACGGCCGGGACGAGGGTGGCGACGCGCCCGGCGTGCTTGCCAATAACGACACCTTCCTTGGTGCGCGTTTGACTCTGAACGATGTGGACGACAGCTCGCTCCTCGCAGGCGCGGTCGTCGACAACGAGGACGGTTCGACTCTGCTTTCGCTAGAGGCCGAGCGTCGGATCGGAGATGCCTGGAAGGTAGAAGCCGTGGCGCGGTTCTTCGTCAACACGGATGAGAGAAATCCGCTTCACGGATACGACCGGGACGATTTCGTCAGTCTGACGCTGATTCGCTATTTTTAAGATTTCCGAACAAAAAATTTGACCGGCAACGTGATATTGCCGGTCAAATCGACAGCCCTTTCCGTAAGGGATTAGTGAAGCGCCTCTTCCCAGTCCCGGCGCCTGACCAGTACCGGATCCATGTCCTGCTCCGACGGCAGGAAGACCCAGAGGCCGACTTCCGGCGAGTTCGGGTCGTCATGACCGATCGCTTTGCTGATCTTGCCGACGCGATTGTAAAGCAATGTATGAATGTCGCCGGTATACCGGGCGATCTGGCCGTCCGTTCCTAGATTCATCACCACCTCCCACACCAAATGGTGCCGATAGTTGACGGAAATCCGGGGCTTCCGTGAAGGCCGCCGCGTGGAAAAATGTTCGAAAAATAGAAAACCGGCGATCTGGATTTTGGCGTATGCGCTGTCAGGCGCGGGAAAGAAGCAAAAAGCGTCGAATCGTGTCATAGACCCCTATTTTTTTGCCAATTTGGGTGCGAATGCATGATTATGGTTAATTTTCATATTTATTGGTGACGGCTTGCGAGCCTCATACTCGCACTTGTCAGATGACAGATCCCACGACCGTGCCGCAGTCGAAATCGGGCCGCTGGACGTGCCTACTCCCAGGGCCGGGATCTGTTGATTGCCATGGGCTTGTAAGAGAATTCGAAACCTCGTTCGTCTCGAATGCATCCGGCCTGCGGGCAAACAATACGAGCGCTCGGTGCTTCCGGCGAAGACGGGAGCGCGACTATAGACTTGCCCGATAGCACGGCTTCGCCCTTTACGCGCTCCGGCGCCGAGGATAAGAACCGATGACGGTCTATTCGCGAGGTGAAGAAGTGAGCGACCAGTCCCAAGGGACGTCTCCAGCGGCGCCGGCGCCGCTCGGCCCGGCCGATCCGGCCACGGTGATCGTCTTTGGCAACGAGAAGGGCGGATCCGGAAAATCGACCGGCTCCATGCATGTGATCGTGGCGCTTCTCAGGCTCGGCTTCAAGGTCGGTTCGCTTGATCTCGACATGCGGCAATGGACATTGACCCGCTACCTTTCCAACCGCGCTGCCTCGATGAAGAATGAGGGCATCGACCTGCCGATGCCGATTCATGTCTTTCTCAGCCGCAGCAGCAAGCCTAACCGTTCCGAGGCGGAAGCCGAGGACCGGCAGCGTTGCGAAGCGGTGCTGAAGAAACTTCGCGCCGAATGCGATTTCGTTGTGGTCGACTGCCCGGGAACGGACACTTACGTCGGCCGTGTCGCCCACGGGCACGCCGACAAGCTGGTGACGCCGATCAATGACAGTTTCATCGATCTCGACATGCTCGCGAACGTGGACGGCAAGACCGGAGAGATCATCAAGCCCAGCGTTTATGCCGAGATGGTCTGGGAAGCGCGCAAGCAGCGCGCGGTGCGTGACGGGGGCAGCCTCGACTGGATTGTGATGCGCAACCGGCTTTCCAGCTTGGCCGCGCGCAACAAGCAGGAAATGGAGCGGGTCGTGGGTGTGCTCGCCAAGCGGATCGGTTTCCGCGTCGCGCCCGGTTTCAGCGAACGCGTGATTTTCCGCGAACTCTTCCTGCGCGGGCTCACCATGCTGGACGTGTTCGAGATCGGTGACAGCGGCAAGCCCCAGCTCTCCCATGTCGCCGCCCGGCAGGAGGTGCGCGGTCTGTTAAATGCGTTGCAGCTTCCGAACCGGACACCCACCCCGCATGACCGGTCTGCCGAATACGAGGCGATCGAGTCGCCGCCCCTAATGGGCGAAGATGCTTCCGAAGACTGATCCGAGAGTGGATTTCATGAGTGAGACCGTCGGACTGAACCATCTCGGGCTTTCGGTCCGGGATCTGGATGAGACAACGCGCTTCTTTGTTGAGGTGCTTGGCTGGGAGGAGCTGGCGCGGGACGAGAGTTATCCGCGTAATGCGGTGACGGACGGGAACCTGCGGCTCACCCTCTGGCAGGTCGATCACAGCAATGAGGTGGTGGATTTCGACCGCCGTGCCAATATCGGCCTGCATCACCTCGCCATGGAAATGCCGAGCGAGGAGGCCCTCGATACTATCGCCGGGCGGGTGAGGGGGTGGCCGGGCGTCGTCGTCGAATTCATGCCGGAGCCTCTTGGCGGAGGACCGCGCAAGCATATGATGTTCCGCGAACCCGGCGGCATCCGGCTTGAGCTGATCTGGCCCGGGAGCGCCTGAGCCGGACCCGGCGTCAGCGCCAGCTCGATGCGGCGGCGAGGTCTGTCAGTCGCTCGCTGCTGAGTTCGAAATCGGCGGCCTGATACTGTCGGCTGCCGATATGGTGGTAGAAATTGATTGCGGTCTTGTTGGCCGGCAGGCACTGCCAGACCAGCCAGGCCCCTTCGCGGGCGATGGTCTCCGCTGCCACCGCTGCGATCAGCGCACGACCCGCACCGCTTCCGCGCGCCCTGTTCTCGACGAAAAGGTCCAGCATATGAATGCCGGGCGTACCGAGGCCGACATTGAAACTGTCGATAAAGAGCGTGTAGCCGATCAGGTCGGATCCCGACTCGGCAACAATTCCGTCGAACCTCTTGGAGAGGCCGAAACCGTACTTCAGCACGTCGTCCGGACCGAAGGGCGGTGGTGGCATCCCTTCGTGTGCCGAGAGTTCGGCCGCCATCTCGGCAACGCGTTCGGCATCGCTCTCTTGAAGTGCCCGGATTGCGAAGTCCATGCCCATCTCCCTGCGACAGACGGAAATTCGAACGGCCGCAGGCTGGAATCCGGCGGCGGCAATGCAACATAATGCTAAAGCGAAGAGGATGTGAAACGGCCAGCATGAGCACGCGCAATAAGGACAAAGGCACTCTGGAGCGACAGGAGCGGCAGGGCGGAGCGGTTTCGAGCCAGTCCGATATCGACGCCTTCTTGCGCCAGGTTCGCGCGCGGCCAGCTCAAGCGCCGTCGGAGAAGCCGGGCAGACTGGTCTTCGCGATGGATGCGACCGCGAGCCGCGAGCCGAGCTGGGACCGGGCCTGCCAGATCCAGGGCGAGATGTTTTCGGAAACCTCGGCGCTGGGCGGACTGTCCGTACAACTCGCCTACTACCGCGGGTTCGGAGAATTTAAGGCTAGCCCGTGGCTGACCGAGACGGCGAAATTGCTCCGGGAAATGACCGGGGTGTTCTGTCTTGGCGGGCAGACTCAGATCGGCCGCCTTTTGAAGCATGTCATCGCCGAGACGAAGAAGGAGCGCGTACAGGCCGTTGTCTTCGTCGGGGATGCCTTCGAGGAGGATATTGACGCCGTGTGTTATCAAGCGGGCGAGCTCGGTGTTCTGGGCGTGCCGGTTTTCGTCTTTCACGAAGGCGGCGACCCTCTGGCGCGGCGGGCGTTCGAGCAGATAGCGCGTTTGACCAAGGGCGCGTGCTGTCCGTTCGACGGCAGCAGCGCGCAGCAATTGCGCGATCTGCTCGGTGCGGTAGCGGTTTATGCAGCCGGCGGCCGAAAGGCCCTGCAGAATTTTTCCGAACGGCGCGGCGGCGCCGCCTTACAGTTGACCCACCGTTTCGGGCGCTGATGCCGGAGCACGGGAGGAGAACCACGTGCAATTCCTGATCTTGGGTGCCAGCGTTGCCGTCGGACTCGGACTGATCGGCTACTGGTTCCTCAACGCCGACCCTGCGAAGATCCGCTCGACCGCGAAATGGGTTGCGATCGTGCTCGGTGCGCTCGCGCTGGTCGCGCTCATCATTTTCCGGCGCTTCGACTGGTTGATGTACGCGGGGCTTGTCGGCGTGCCCTTTCTGTTGCGGGCGAGCGCTTTGTTCGGCCGCTTCCGCAATGCGGTCAAGGCGGCGCGTGGCCCTTCGTCTGGGCAGAGCAGCTCAGTGCGCACCGCGACTCTCGCCATGACCCTCGACCACGACAGTGGCGGGATCGACGGGGAGATCCTGCGCGGCCGCTTCACCGGAGCGAGCCTTTCCCGGCTTTCGCTTCACGAACTGCTGGAACTGCTCGAGGATTGCAGCCGCAACGATCCGCAATCGGTCGCGGTGCTGGAGAGTTATCTCGATTCTGCCCACGGGTCGGACTGGCGATCGGAAGCGGGGGAAGGCGCGCGGCAGCGACCGGGCGATGACGATTCCGGCGCCATGAGCCGGACCCGGGCACTGGAGATACTCGGGCTCGAGGAAGGAGCGGACGAGACCGCGATTCGTGAGGCGCACCGGCGGCTTATGATGGTCAATCACCCGGACCGCGGCGGTTCGGACTACCTTGCGGCGCAGATCAACGAGGCGAAAGACGTTCTGCTCGGGCATTGAGCCAAGCGAACCTTGCGGATTTTGCCGGATATGTGCCAATAACCATGCGCTCCGCCAAAACAGATATGCGGAGCGGCGTATCCAGATAACGATTTGAGGATCAGATATGCCAGTGCCGGTTCGGAAGGCGATCTTCCCGGTTGGAGGGCTTGGCACGCGCTTTCTTCCGGCGACCAAGTCGATGCCGAAGGAAATGCTCCCGGTTGTCGACAAGCCGCTCATTCAGTACGCCGTTGAAGAGGCCCGCGCGGCGGGGATCGAAGAGTTCATCTTCGTGACCGGACGCGGAAAGTCCGCGATCGAGGACCACTTCGATCATGCCTTTGAGCTTCAATCGATGTTGACCGATCGGGACAAGAAGGACGCGCTCAAGGTCGTCGAGGCGACGATCCCGTCGCCCGGCCAGTTTTCCTATACCCGTCAGCAGGAGCCGCTCGGACTCGGTCACGCGGTCTGGTGTGCGCGGAACTTCGTCGGCATGGAGCCGGTCGCCGTGCTGCTCGCGGACGACCTGATTCTGAACGGTGCCGGCTGCCTGAAGCAGATGGTCGACGCTTATAACGAGGTCGGCGGCAACATGGTCGCGATCATGGAGGTCTCGAAGGAAGAGACCCAGTCCTACGGCGTCATTGCCCCGGGCGAAACCAAGGGGCGGATGATCGAGGTGCGCGGCCTTGTCGAGAAGCCGAAGCCCGAGGACGCGCCGTCGAACTATGCCGTCGTCGGCCGCTACATCCTGCAGCCGAAAGTGTTCGAGGACCTGGCGCGGTTCGACAAGGGCGCGGGCGGCGAGATCCAGCTCACCGACGCTTTGGCTCGCCAGCTCGGCCTGCAGCCCTTCAATGGTTATCTCTTCGAAGGCACCCGCTACGACTGCGGGAACAAGGTCGGCTTTCTCGAAGCCAATATCGCCTTTGCCCTCGACCGACCGGACATGGCCGATGCCGTCCGGGCTTTTCTGAAGAATTACGCCTGATAACGGAGCGAATTCATGCGTATTGCGATGATCGGTACCGGCTATGTCGGCCTGGTGTCCGGAGCCTGCTTTTCGGAGTTCGGCATTGACGTCGTCTGCGTCGATAAGGACGAGGTCAAGATCTCCCGCCTCGATCGCGGAGAGATTCCGATCTTCGAGCCGGGGCTCGACGATCTGGTGGCGAACAATGTGCGGGCCGGACGGCTGACTTTCACGACCGACCTGAAATCGGCGGTCAAGGACGCCGATGCCGTCTTCATCGCCGTCGGAACCCCGACCCGCCGGGGCGACGGCCATGCGGATCTGTCCTACGTTTACGGCGCGGCAAAGGAAATCGCCGAGGCGATGGACGGCTATACCGTCGTCGTCACCAAGTCGACGGTGCCGGTCGGTACCGGACGTGAGGTTGCGAAGATCATCCGCGAGACCCGGCCGGACGCGGATTTCGACGTCTGTTCCAATCCGGAGTTCCTGCGCGAGGGCGCAGCGATCAGTGACTTCATGCGCCCGGACCGGGTGGTGATCGGCACCGAGAGCGAGCGGGCCCAGGAAGTGATGCGGGCGATCTACCGGCCGCTTTACCTGATCGAGACCCCGATCGTCTTCACCACGCTGCAGACCAGCGAGCTGATCAAATACGCGGCGAACACCTTCCTCGCGACCAAGATCACCTTCATCAACGAGGTCGCCGATCTCTGCGAGCAGGTCGGCGCGGACGTGCACGACGTTGCCCGCGGTATCGGCCTCGACGGCCGGATCGGGCGCAAGTTCCTGCATCCGGGGCCGGGCTACGGCGGCTCCTGTTTCCCGAAGGACACGCTGGCCCTGGTGAAAACCGCGCAGGACTACAAGGCGCCGCTGCGCATCATCGAGACGGTCGTCGATATAAACGACAAGCGCAAGAAGCAGATGGCCGAGAAGATTATCTCGGCCTGCGGCGGCTCCGTGTCCGGCAAGACAGTCGCCGTGCTTGGCCTGACTTTCAAGCCGAATACCGACGACATGCGCGACAGTCCGAGCCTGGACATCGTACCGGCCCTGCAGGCTGCGGGCGCCAAGGTGAAAGCCTACGATCCGGAAGGCATGCGGGAAGCGCGCGAGATGCTTCCGGATGTCGAGATGTGCGAGAGCGCCTATGACACGATGGACGGCGCCGACGCCGTTTCCATCGTCACCGAGTGGAACGAGTTCCGGGCGCTCGATCTCGAACGGGCCAAGAAGCTGATGAAGCAGCCGGTGATGGTGGATCTGCGCAACGTCTACAATCCAGAAGACATGCGGAAAGCCGGCTTCGAATATGTTTGCGTCGGACGCGGTACAACAGAAGCGGAGGCTCCGAAATGAGCGCGCATCAGTTTCCGCCGACCATTCTGCGTGAGTACGATGTCCGCGGGGTCATTGGCGAGACCCTGACCGCGGATGACGCGCGCGCCCTCGGGCGCGCGTTTGGAACCCGAGTGGTCCGCAACGGTGGCACGAGGGTCTCGGTCGGCCGGGACGGGCGGGTGAGTTCGCCGGAGATGGAAGCGGCGGTGATCGAGGGGCTGATGGCATGCGGCCTCAAGGTCTTCCGGCTCGGCGGCTGCGCGACGCCGATGCTCTATTACTCGGTCTATGCGCTCGAGACCGACGGCGGGATCATGATCACCGGATCGCACAATCCGCCGAACTATAATGGCTTTAAGATGATGCTGGGCACGGGGCCGTTCTTCGGCGCCGATATCCAGGATCTCGGCCGCATCGCGGCGGAAGGCGACTACGAGAGCGGCGAGGGTTCGGCCGAGGAGGCCGACATTCTCGACGGGTATGTCGACCGGCTTCTGCGGGACGTCAATATGGGGCGTCAGCTCCGTATCGTCTGGGATTGCGGCAACGGCGCCGCCGGACCGTCGGTCAACCAGGTCTGCATGCGCCTTCCGTCCAATCACAAGGTGCTGTTCCCGGAAGTCGACGGCACCTTCCCGAACCACCATCCCGATCCGACCGTGCCGGAGAACCTCGAAGACCTCGTCGCCGAGGTGGCCGAGCGCAAGGCGGATCTCGGCATTGCCTTCGATGGCGACGGCGACCGGATCGGCGTCATCGATGACAAGGGCCGGGTGCTCTGGGGCGACCAGCTGCTGACGGTGCTGGCCGAGGACGTGCTGAAGGACCAGCCGGGCGCCACGATCATCGCCGACGTGAAGGCGAGTCAGGTGCTGTTCGACAAGGTGGCCGAGTTCGGCGGCAAGCCGCTGATGTGGCGTACCGGCCATTCCCTGATCAAGACCAAGATGGCGGAGACCGGCGCGCCGCTCGCCGGCGAGATGAGCGGGCACATCTTCTTCAAGGACCGCTATTACGGCTTCGACGACGCGCTCTATGCCGCTATCCGGCTGATCGAGGGGCTGAGCCATCGCGATGAGCCGCTCTCGGCGATCCGGGACGCGCTGCCGCAGGTCATGAACACGCCGGAAATGCGCTTCCAGTGCGACGATACCCGCAAGTTCGCGGTGGTCGATGAGGTCAAGGCCTGGCTGGACGGCAAGGACGGCATCGAGGTCTCCGATGCCGACGGTGTCCGGGTCAACACGCCGGACGGCTGGTGGCTGCTCCGCGCCTCCAATACGCAGGATGTGCTTGTGGCACGTTGCGAGTCCGAGACGGAAGACGGTCTGGAACGGCTGAAGGTACAGCTCCGCGAGGCGCTGACCGCAGTGGGTGAGACTTCACCGGATATCTGAGAAACCTGATCTGAACTTTGGGGGGCGCCGTCCGGAATGCCGGGCGGCGCTTTTCTTATCCGCCTGCCGGAATGGTGGCGACTTCCTCGCCGGTATCTCCGGGGACCGGGACGCAGGGCACGTGTTTGCGCGCGAGCAGGGCGCAGGCGTTGCGGGCGCCCGCTTCGCTGAGGCCGATGATGCGGGAGCGGAAGACGGTGCCGTGGTCTCGGGTGATCTGCTCGACGGAGTCGGTGGAGGCCGCAAGCGCTGCCTTCAGATGCGTGCGGGCGGTCCTGATCATCTGTTCGGCGGGGCCACGGCTGGAATAGGCGCCGACCTGGATGCCCCAGTCGCCCTCAGTCAGATCGCCGCCACCGGCGGAGCCCTGCAGCACGTCATCGGTAATCGCGCTCTGCGCTGCGGCGAGCTGAACCGTGGGGGCCGTTCCCGGGACCGGCCGGGCGACCGGGATCGGGGCGGGGGCCCGGTTGCGCGCGATCCGGATGGCTTTCCTGAAACCGCGGTTGAGCAGCGAAACCATGTGCTTGTCGCGTGACTTCGCGGTGCGGCCGCCGAACACGACGGCGATGACGTGGTGGCCGTCCTTTTGCACGGAGGAGACCAGGTTGAAGCCCGAGGCGCGGGTATAGCCGGTCTTGATCCCGTCGGTGCCGGAATAGCGGCCGAGAAGATTGTTGTGGTTCTTGTAGGTCCGCCCGTTGAAGGTGAATTTCTTGGTCTTGAAGTAGTGGTAATACTGCGGGAAGTCGCGCTGGATCCGCAGGCCGAGCTTCGCCATGTCGCGGGCGGTGCTTTTCTGACGGCGATTCGGCAGGCCGGAGGCGTTGCGGAAGGTGGTCCGCGTCATGCCAAGATTATGCGCTTTCTTGGTCATCGCGATCGCGAAATGGACCTCGCTCTTCGCGAGATGCTCCGCCACCACGGTAGCCGCGTCGTTCGCGGATCGGGTGACCAGAGCGAGGATCGCGTCCCGCACCGACAAGGTCTGGCCCACGCGCAGGTCGATATTCGTCTCCGGCTGGCCGGCGGCGCGCTTGGAGACCTTCATCCGGGTGCTCAGCGTGACCTTACCCCTCTCCAGCGCGTCGAAAAGCATGTAGAGGGTCATTATCTTGGTGAGGGAGGCGGGATAGTTCCTGGTATCCGCGTTCTTCGCGTAGAGCACATCCAGCGTTTCGGCATCCATGACGAAGGAGGCGTAGCGCGCCTCGGCTGTCGCCGTGGCGGCTAGCCAGACCGAGAAGGAGAGGGCGAGCATGCATAATGCCCTGCAGACACGCACTGTTACGCTTCGCGTCATCTCTCCCCCAGATCCCTCGCAACGCCCTGAAGCGGTGCGGTTAGCCCTACCGAAAGTCTCCAGAATCTTAAGTATGAGCTTAGCTTTTGTCCATAAGTAATTGAATTGAAATTAAACCCATGGAGCTGAAGCTGTCCCCTTCCGTTTCGTAACAAAATATTCTTGCCGTCGAAGCCGTTAGAGGGAAAGGCCTTTTCCGATATGCGGCAGATTTTTGTGCGGTGCACAAAATATTATCTTGACCTACCGGCGCCATTCCCTATGTTAGAGGCATGTTGCGGTGCAACATAAGAGCGCGGACGACCCCTACGAGTTTGTGTCCGAGGGACAGATCGGCGGGCCCGTCACGGCAATCGCCGAGAACAGTCGGCCCCTACAAAGAGTCAACAATGTGCAAGGAGAGTGAACATGGTTGCGAAGAAAACCACCTCTGCCGCTGCCGCCGACAAGATTGAAGAGACGGTCGCGGCTGGCAAGGAGACTGTCGAGGCCGCTGTGAAGGCGACTCAGGACGTGGCCCAGAAAAGCTACGATCAGGCGGTTGTGCTGATGAAGGAAAATGCCGAGAAGGCCCAGAAGGCTATCTATGGCGGCTACGACGAATACGCCACCCTCGGCAAGGCGAATTACGACGCCTACGTCACGGCGATGAATGTCTGGTCGAAGGGCTTCGAAGCCATCGGCAAAGAGCTTTACGCTTTCAGCCAGGACAGCGTCGAGACCTCTGTCGAAGCCGGCAAGAGCGCGATGGCCTGCAAGACCGTCAGCGACCTGCTGGAACTGCAGAACGACGTTTCCAAGAAGAACTATGACAAGACCATCGAAGAGCTCACCAAGATCTCCGAGATGTCCGTCAAGACGGCCAACGAAGCAATGAAGCCGATCCAGGACAGCCTGACCGGCACCTTCGAGAAGCTGACCAAGCCGATCGCCGCCTGACCGGCTGCGACAATCGGTACCGAATGCAGGAGCCCGGCCGTTTCGGCCGGGCTCTTCGTATTTGTGCGATACGGCAAGAATGCAATTCCGATGTGGATTTCAGCTTGCAACACCTTGTGCTCGACACGAAATGTCTGTCACCCTACCCGCAAGCGTCGACGGCCGCGCGAGCTATCCTGCGTAGGCTTTCCAGCGGCCCGAAGCGGCCTATTTAGCCTGTGCAGCATCCGGGCGCCGGTAAGGCGGATGCGGGACATCTACGGTTCTGAGAATGAGTGACGACGACAAGAAAATCGGTGACGGCACCAATACCGGCGTAGTGGTCAAGGCACGGCCGAAAACCAAGAAGCCGGCGATGTATAAGGTCATCATGCTGAATGACGATTACACGCCAATGGAGTTTGTCGTTCACGTTCTGGAAAGATTCTTCTCCAAGAATAGGGAGGAGGCGACGACCATCATGCTGCATGTCCACCAGCGAGGTGTTGGGGTCTGCGGCATCTATACCTACGAGGTCGCCGAAACGAAGGTAACGCAGGTGATGGACTTTGCCCGTCAGCACCAGCACCCGTTGCAATGCACTCTGGAAAAGGCTTGATCAGACATGCTGTCGAAAAACCTCGAAGAAAGCCTGCACCGCGCACTCGACTTGGCGAACGAGCGCCAGCACGAATACGCGACGCTGGAGCATCTGCTTTACGCGTTGACGTCGGATCAGGACGCCATCGCGGTCATGCGGGCCTGCGACGTCGATGTCGAGCGGCTGCGCAACGATCTCGCGGGCTATATCGACAATGACCTGATGAACCTGATCCGGACGGAGGAGGAGGAGGCGAAACCCACCGCCGGTTTCCAGCGCGTCGTGCAGCGCGCCGTCATCCACGTACAATCATCCGGACGCGCCGAAGTGACCGGCGCCAACGTTCTGGTCGCGCTGTTTTCCGAGCGCGAGAGCCACGCCGTCTATTTCCTGCAGGAACAGGAAATGTCCCGCTTCGACGCGGTCAATTACATCTCCCACGGTATCGCCAAGGTGCACGGCCAGTCCGAAACCCGACGGGTGGAAGGCGCGGACGAGGAAGCCAAGCAGGAGACCGTCAACAAGAGCGGCAACGAGGCGCTCGACGCCTATTGCGTCGACCTGAACAAGAAGGCGATGGCGGGCAAGATCGACCCGCTGATCGGCCGCGAGTTCGAGGTCGAGCGCACGATCCAGATCCTCTGCCGCCGGACCAAGAACAACCCGCTCTATGTCGGCGATCCCGGCGTTGGCAAAACCGCGATCGCGGAAGGTCTCGCGCGCCGTATCGTCGACGGTAACGTGCCGGAAGTTCTGGAGAACGCACAGATCTTCGCCCTCGACATGGGGGCGCTGCTGGCCGGCACCCGCTATCGCGGCGATTTCGAGGAGCGCTTGAAGGCCGTCGTCTCCGAGCTTGAGCGCAATCCCGATGCGGTTCTCTTTATTGACGAGATTCATACCGTGATCGGCGCCGGCGCCACCTCGGGCGGCGCGATGGATGCCTCGAACCTGCTGAAGCCGGCGCTGCAATCCGGTGCGCTGCGCTGCATCGGTTCGACCACCTACAAGGAATTCCGGACCCATTTCGAGAAGGACCGGGCGCTGGTACGCCGGTTCCAAAAGATCGACGTGAAGGAACCGTCGATCGAGGACAGCATCAAGATCCTGAAGGGCCTGAAGCCCTATTACGAGGAGCATCACAAGGTCCGCTTCACCGCCGATGCGCTGAAGACGGCGGTGGAACTCTCGGCGAAATATATCGGCGACCGCAAACTTCCGGACAAAGCCATCGACGTGATCGACGAGGTCGGCGCGGCGCAGATGCTTGTGGCGCCGTCGAAGCGCCGCAAGACCATCGGCGTGAAGGAGGTCGAGGAGATCGTCGCCAAGATCGCCCGGATCCCACCGAAGAGCGTTTCCACCGACGACAAGACCGTCCTGAAAAACCTGGAACGGGATCTGAAGACCGTGGTGTTCGGGCAGGACGACGCCATCGCATCGCTGGCGACGGCGATCAAGCTCTCCCGGGCCGGCCTGCGCGAGCCGGAGAAGCCGATCGGCAACTATCTGTTCTCCGGCCCGACCGGCGTCGGCAAGACCGAAGTCGCACGTCAACTTGCGAATGCGCTTGGCATCGAGCTGACCCGCTTCGACATGTCGGAATATATGGAGCGCCACAGCGTCTCCCGCCTGATCGGTGCGCCTCCGGGCTATGTCGGTTTCGACCAGGGCGGTCTTCTGACCGACGCGGTTGACCAGCATCCCCATTGCGTGCTGCTGCTGGACGAGATCGAGAAGGCCCATCCGGACCTCTTCAATGTCCTGCTGCAGGTCATGGATCACGGCAAGCTGACGGACCATAACGGCAAGACCGTCGATTTCCGCAACGTCATCCTGATCATGACCACCAACGCCGGAGCGTCGGACCTCGCCAAGGAGGCGATCGGTTTCGGACGGACCCAGCGCGAGGGGGACGATACCGAGGCGATCAACAAGATGTTCACCCCGGAATTCCGCAACCGCCTGGATGCGATCATTCCGTTCGGCAACCTGACGCCGGAGATCATCGCCCGCGTGGTGGACAAGTTCATCATGCAGCTCGAGGTGCAACTCTCCGACCGCGGCGTCACGATCGAGCTCAGCGATGCGGCGCGGAACTGGCTCGGCGAGAAGGGCTACGACCGCCTCTATGGCGCACGTCCGCTTGCCCGCATGATCCAGGAGCATGTGAAGAAGCCGCTCGCGGAGGAATTGCTGTTCGGCAAGCTGACGAAGGGCGGTCTCGTGAGCGTCGACCTGAAGGACGGCAAACTGGTCTTCGCCTATCCGGACGAGGACGGGGGCAAGGGCTCCGGCGGTCCCGACGGCGGTTCGAAAAAGCGCGAGAAGAAAAAGCCGGAACTGGTCTGACCCGCGCGTCGGCTGGATCCGGACGAGACAAAACAGGCAAAAGAAAAGGCCCGTGCATCGCACGGGCCTTTTTCTTGTCAGGTAGCTGCTTGCTGCGGCGCTTAAGCGGCCTGCAGGAAGGAAGCGCTATCGTCGAGGACGGATTTCAGGGCGTCCGGATCGACGCGCCAAGCGCCGTTCACGTTGGCCGCGATGCTTTCGTGGCGATCGACGAGAACGCGCATTTCGGAATTGGTGAAGCCGTTCATTTCGGCAGCTTCGAGAAGAGTGAGGCAGAAACGGTCGCCCATGGTTTGTACTCCCTAGTCATTTGATGAATGTCGCGGATGGCGCCTTGGGGCGGCCAATCTGCGTGTTTGCTGAAAAATATATTGACCTATTCTCGGTTGCTGCGGTGCAAAATTACCGAAGATCAGCCATGCGCTATGTTCAGGTCTCGTGACGGAACGGTGACTGATTTTCGAGCGCTTCCTTCTCATGCTCCATCTGCATCCGCTCCCGCCGGAGGAAATCGGCGACCGCATCGCGGAAGGACGGGGAGGGGATCAGGTGAGCGCTGTAAGTGAAGCGGGGAAGGTAGCCGCGCTGGATCTTGTGCTGCCCCTGGGCCCCGGCCTCGACCCATTTCAGGCCGCGCGCGATGGCGAAATCGATTGCCTGATAATAACAGAGTTCGAAATGCAGGAACTTGAAGTCGGCGATGCAGCCCCAGTTGCGGCCGAAGAGCGTGTCGTCGCCGATCAGATTGAGAGCGCCGGCGACGGGCGATCCGTCCAGTTCCGCGATCACCAGAAGGACCCGGTCCGCCATACGCTCGCCGAGTAGGTCGAAAAACTCGCGGGTCAGATAGGCCGAGCCCCATTTCCGGTCGCTGGTATCCATGTAGAAGCGGAAGAAGGCGTCCCAGTGCCGAGGCTCGATCTGGTCGCCGGTAAGCTGCCGGATGGTGAGGCCGGATTCCGCTGCCGCCTTGCGCTCCTTGCGGATCGCCTTGCGTTTGCGGGAGGAGAGCGCCCCCAGAAACGCGTCGAAATCGGCGTAGCCGTCGTTTTCCCAATGATACTGTAGCCCGACCCGCTGCAGGAAACCGGCCTCTCCGAGCGCTTGCCACTGAGCCTCGGGGAGAAAGTTCACATGGGTCGAGGAGACGTTGAAACGCCGGGTGATCTCGATCAGGCCGCCGATCAGGATATCGCGGACCGCGTCCTGCTCTGCGTCGGGATGGATCAGCAGGCGCGGACCCGTCACCGGGGTGAAGGGAACGGCGGAAAGCAGTTTCGGATAGTATTCGCCGCCCGCGCGCTCGTAGGCGTCGGCCCAGCCCCAGTCGAACACATACTCGCCCTGGGAATGGCCTTTCAGATAAAGCGGAACAATGCCGGCGATCCGGTCGGTCTCGTCCGCGAAAACAAGATGCTGCGGCAGCCACCCGGTTTCGGCGCGTACCGAGCCGCTGTCTTCCAGTGCGGAGAGAAAGGCGTGGCTGAGAAACGGATTCTCGGGGCCCGCGCAGGCGTCCCAGTCCTCCGGCGCGATCTCGTGGATCGAGCGAAGGGCGGAAATCGCGGCCTGCGCCTCTGTCCTCTCTTCTCCGTCCGGCAATTCCGGTCACCTCGCTGCGGCTGATCCTTGAAAGATTGTGCGCCGCAGCGAGCCGTCAAGCAAACGCGTCGCCGTCAGGCGAGTTCGATGACCGCCTCGACCTCGACCGCGACACCGAGGGGCAGGGAGCCCGCGCCGACGGCGAAGCGGGAATGCTTGCCCTTGTCGCCGAACACTTCGACCATCAGGTCGGAGGCGCCGTTCACCACCATCGGATGCTGCGTGAAATCGTCGGTCGCGTTCACGAAGCCGCCGACCTTCACGACACGCGCAACCTTGTCGAGATCGCCGCCGCAGGCCGCTTTCGCCTGGGCGATGATGTTGAGGGCGCAGATCCGCGCGATCTTCTGCGCCTCTTCCGCGGTCATGTCCTTACCGACCTTGCCGACGCCTTTCAACTCGCCGTTCCAGAACGGCACCTGGCCCGAGATGTAGAGCGTCTTGCCCGAAATCACATACGGCACGTAGTTGGCGGCGGGCGCGGCCGCGTTGGGCAGTTCGATGCCGAGTTCGGTAAGGCGTGCGTCGATAGCACCGGCCATAAGGCGACTCCTCTGAATTCTGGAACGATCTTTTAGGAAAAGTCCGTCTGGACCGGCGCGAAGCATAGACAGTCGCGTCGAAGGTCGCTAACTTTTTTCGAAAAAGAGGGGTGCGTCAGTAGATGACGCACCCAGTCTCGGACGATAGAGGCTTCGTCCTTAGGAGCTTCACAGGGTAATCGGGGAGCGGGGATGGGAGAGAACCGCTCCCCCAGTCTTCCATCGCTTGGCGGGCGATGGAACTCTGGACCCACAGGATTGAAGCTCTGCCCCTACGGGTCCGCTAACTGGGGTGGAACCGTGCATATCAGGTTCCGTAACTCTATATATAGTAGTTGAGAGGGGCTGGAACCGCAATAAATATTTTTGCGGCTAATTTCGTAAAGTATTTGAAACACACGTAAATTAGTTAATCTCTATTAATGATTTTCTTTGCGGGACTGCCGGGACCGCAAGCAAGGCGGCCCCGGTGACCTACTATATTTAGGCCTCGTTCAACCGTTTCACGAAGCCGTCGACTTCCGCGCGCAGCTCCGTCACCTGATTGCCCAGGCTGACGGTTACTTCCGAAAGATGGTTGGCCGACTGATTGGCCTGTTCGCCGGCCGCGCTGACACGCCCGATATTGTCCGTGACGGTGTCGGTGGCGCGGGCGACCTGTTCGACATTGCCGGAGATCTCACGCGTTGCGGAGGCCTGCTCCTCGACCGCCGCGGCAATGGCGGACGCGGTTTCGTCGATATTCTCGATCGTCCCGACGATCTTTCCGATGACCTCCGCGGCTTCTTTCGTGGCCTGTTGAATGGCGGAGATCTGCCCGGCGATCTCCTGGGTCGCATTGCCGGTCTGGTTGGCGAGCGACTTCACCTCGCTCGCCACCACGGCAAAGCCCTTCCCGGCCTCGCCTGCGCGCGCCGCCTCGATGGTGGCGTTGAGCGCCAGCAGGTTGGTCTGCTCTGCGATATCGTTGATCAGATTGAGGACCTCGCCGATCCGCTCCGCCGAGATTTGCAATCCTGCAACCTTGTCGTTCGCATCCTTGGCCTCTGTTGCGGCGGCTCGGGAAATCGAGGCGGACTGGTCGGCCTGGCGGCCGATTTCGGCAATTGAGTTCGTCAGTTCTTCCGTTGCCGCAGCCACGCTCTGGAGACTTTGGGAGGCATTGCCCGCAGCGTCGTTCGCTTCCCGCGCGCTATCCGCGGTTTCCGCGGCCGAGCCCTGCATATCGGAGGCGGAGTTCCGCACCGTTCCGGCCGAATTCTGCACTTCGCCGGCAACCCTGCCGACGGTGCTTTCGAGATTATGCGTGATTTCCTGAAGCATCTTCCGGCGGGCTTCCTCGGCGCGCTGCTCGTCTTCGGCCTTGCTGCGCTCAAGCTCCGCGACGCGTTCGGCATTTTCCTTGAAAACCTGGACGGCTTTGGCCATCGCGCCCACTTCGTCACCCCGTCCGATACCCGGGATCTCGACCGCGAGATCGTTCTCTGCGAGCGAGCCCATCGAATTGCGGAGTGCTTCCATCGGCTTGGTGATGCTGCGGCTGATAAAGATGCCTGCTGCCAGCATTACGCCGATCACCAGAAAAGCGATCATGCCGGCGTGAATGATGAAATCCGTCATTTCGTCGTCGATGCTGTCGATATAGACCCCGGTGCCAACGAACATGTTCCAGGGCTGGATCGCTTTGACATATGAAAGCTTCGCGACCGGCTGTTCTGAGCCCGGCTTCGGCCACATATAGGGAACCGTGCCGCCGTCCGGATTCGCTTTGGCAACGTCGATCATCGCCGCGAAAAGCTTGAAGCCGTTCGGATCCTCGAGCTCGATCAAGTTCTTTCCATCCAGCGCCGGCTTCACCGCGTGAGCGAAAACCACACCGTCGAGATCGACAGCGAACATGTACTCGTTGGCCCGGTATCTGAGACCGACGACGGTTTCCTTCCAGAGCGCCATGGCCTCGTCGCGTGTCATTTCTCCGGCGGAGACCTTTTGCTCGAAATGCAGCGCCTGGGCGGCGCTGCTCTCGACGATCGACCGCAATTCCCGCTCGTGCGTTTGCAGAATGCGGCCCCGTTCATTGGCGATCTCCTCGCCGATGAAGGCGGCGAACGCAATGACGGCGACGGCGATGATGAGCCCGATTTTTCGGGCAATGGATAGACGATCAAGTCCCATGGTTTGGTCCCCCAACGTGAGATTGCAAAAGCCGAACTTCTCCCTTTAAACCTTATTTAAGGTGCATTTATTTTATGAACCAATGATTAACTTCGCGCGCCAATAAATATGCAGAACAAAGGTGACGAAGACTTCGTGGTGTGTGATCGGTCAACCAATTTTGTATACAAAAATGGTTTTCGTTTTGGCGATCGTTGAATGTGTTGGGATTTTTGGCTAATTAGACAGATGGAATTATTGAGTGATGGGGAAGAAAAGAAAATGACATGTGCGAATACATAATATTATTAGGTGACTGCGACCGAATTCAGCGAATGGGAAAATAAGTTTTATATTCCTATTGTCGCATTTGGCGGGTTGCCCGGCCGAAGGGGCTGGCCGCAGAGGAAATTCATGATTGAATTTTGTGTGGTCTTCCGGTGACCGGGCGCCTGTTCGGGGGCGCCACCGCGACGATGGCCGAAAGCTGTCAGTTATGCGTCGGCAAGATCCGGGCCCTCAGGCCATCAGAAGAGTCTGCAGTTCATAAAATCCATCGACGGAGGCGCGGTAATGATCTTCGTCCGCGAAGCGGGACTCCGCGATGTCGCTCTCTATGACATCCTGCGACGTTCCGGAGATGCAAAGCCGCTGGTGAGCGCTGCGCGCGGCGCGACCCCGGAGAAACCCCACCAGAGCCTCGCCGGGTTCGGGGGCTTGCCGCACGAAATCGAGAGATGGCGCGAAAGAGCGCTTACGGGTCAGTTCGATCATCTGATCCGACTGCGCCGCAAGCCATACACTACGCTTGCGATTGACGCAGATGATCGGGAAGAGGGAGGCCAGTCCGGGGATGGCCGTGTTGGCGTAGGTCTCGCACTCCCAATAGCGCTGCGCCGTTCTGGCGAAATGAAAGAAATCCTCCACGGCCTTCATGCCGGATTTCTCAAGCGGCAGGATCTCGGTCTGTGGCTTCAGCGGGTCTACCGTATCGTTTGCCACATCGATATAGAGCGGTCCGATCTGGATGGCGTTCTGGAAGTAGCTTTCGCGCAGGACCCCCCAAATCTTGCGGCCTATTCCGCCATTGCCGATGAATTCGCGCAGCGCGAGGCTGACAGGGCAGCTCGGCGCATTGATCTGTTCAACCAGCCGGTCATAGACCCTGTCCCGGATCTCGCGGCAGCGGCCGAGCGGGTAGGGCTTGCCGTCATAATCCGGAAGCTTCGTTGCAAGTTCCGCGTCGATTTCGGTCCGCAGATGCTGCAGATAGCTTTCCAGTGCGGGTTGCCCGGGAAGGTGGCGGTCGGCGAGGACGCGCTGGTCGTTGCCGGGGGGAATCGGCTGGAGCGGGAGCAGGTCTGCCGGAAACATGATGCGGGTACCGAGGTGACGATCGGTAGCTGTTCTAAATCCGTTCGCCCCTGTCCCGCAAGGCGGACGGCATGACAGCAGAAAGCCGCCGTCCGGCGCGGACCGCTCAGGCGTTAGGCATCCCGAAGACGCCGCACGAAGGTGTCGACCTCGTCACGCAGCGTGGCGATCTGGCTATTGAGCGTGCCGGTGACGCCGGACAATTCGTTTGCGGCCCGATCGGAGCGCTCGCCGGCGGTGTTCACGCGGCCGATATTGCTCGTGACCGTTTCCGTCGCGTGCGAGACCTGCTCGACATTCCCGGAAATCTCGCGCGTCGCGGAAGACTGTTCCTCGACGGCGGCGGCGATCGCAGATGTGGTCTCGTCGATGTTCTGAATCGTGCCGACGATCTTTCCGATGACATCGGCGGCTTCCTTCGTCGCCTGCTGAATGGCCGAGATCTGCCCGGCGATCTCCTGGGTCGCGCTGCCGGTCTGGTTCGCGAGCGATTTGACCTCGCTGGCGACGACGGCGAACCCCTTGCCGGCTTCTCCAGCCCGGGCGGCCTCGATCGTCGCGTTGAGCGCCAGCAGATTGGTTTGTTCCGCGATGTCGTTGATCAGGCTGACGACTTCGCCGATCCGCTCGGCCGAGCTCTGCAGGCTGATCACCTTGGCGTTGGCGTCTTCCGCTTCCGTGGCGGCGGCCCGCGAGATGGACGCGGACTGGTCCGCCTGACGCCCGATCTCGGCGATGGAGTTGGTCAGTTCTTCCGTCGCCGCAGCCACGCTTTGGAGACTTTCCGAGGCGTTCTGGGCCGCGCCGTTCGCCTCGCGGGCGCTGTCGGCTGTTTCGGAGGCGGCCTGAAGCATTTCGTTGGTCGAGTTATTCGCCGCCGTCGCGGAGCTCTGAACCTCGCCGGTTACCCGGCCGATGGAGCTTTCCAGTTCCTGAACGATCTCCTGGAGCAGTCCCTTGCGTTCGGATTCCGCCCGGCGGGCATCCTCGACCCGGCTTTCCTCAAGTGTCGCGACCCTCTCCGCATTCTCCTTGAAGACCTGAACGGCCTGGGCCATGGCGCCGACCTCGTCGCGCCGTCCGGTTCCCGGAACCGTCACGCCGAGATTGTTCGCCGCGAGCTGGGACATCGCATTGCGCAGCGCTTCCATCGGTCCGGTGATGCCGCGCGAGATCGCGAGGCCGACCAGAACCATCAGCACCAGGATTCCGGCGGTCAGGCCACCTGCTTGAAGTGCATGATCGTAGAGGGCGGCATCGATGTCGTCGATATAGATGCCGGTGCCGACGAAAATCTGCCAGGGCTCGATCAGCGCGACGTAGGACAGTTTCGGCACCGGAACCTCGGACCCGGGCTTCGGCCACATATATTCTAAGCGCCCGCCGGTGGGATCCTTTTTCAGCACTTCGATCATCTCGCCGATGATCTTCACGCCGTTTGGATCCGTCACCCCCATCATGTCCTGGCCCTTGAGGGACGGTTTTGCGCCATGCACGATATTGATACCGTTCATCGTGTAGGCGAAGAGATACTCGTTCCCGCGGAACCGGGTGGCGAGGGCGTTCTTCTCCCAGGCGGCGATCGCCTCCTCGCGGGTCATTTCGCCGGCAGCTGCGCGCGCTTCCAGGGCGAGCGCCTCGGACATTGCGACCTCGATCACTGATTTGATCTCGCGGGTGCGCTCGTCATAGAGGTCGCCGCGTTTGATCCAGAGCGAGGCCCCGATCTGGATGGTCATGGCGATGGCCGCCAACAGAATGATCAGGCCGATCTTCTGGGCGAAGGAAAGGCGGTCGAGTCCCATCGGCGCGCTCCTGCAAAGACAAGAAATTTATCTCGTTATGCAGTTATAGGGTTAAAGAACGCCTAACGATTTCGCCAAATTATTTAAGTGAATAGGGAAGACTAGGGCTGCGAAGTTATTTCAGGCATTCTTTGTGAGTGCAGCTGCAAGGGTGCCGTCCTGGATCCCGGTTGCGACAAAATGTCATGTGCGCACTGCCTGTTCGGTGTTGCCGCAACGGTTGTACCGACGCATCTCATTCCCAAAGTCTCAAGCGGATCCTCCAGCATTGAGGTGATGAAATGAAAGTACCGCACAAGGCTTGGGTGCTCGTGGCAGACGGAGAGCGGTTCGTCGTATTCGAAAGTCACGGGGACAAGGAGCTCATCGACTTGCGCGTCGTCGACGCGGAGTCGATCAGTAACCCGCCGGATCATGTCCAGGGGACGGATCGCCCGGGCCGTCTCAGCGATAACGGCGCCAATCAGAAGAGCGCGGTGGGGGAAACGGACTGGCATGCGATCGAGAAGGTTCATTTCGCCGAACATGCCGCGGACATGCGCAAGACCTGGGCATTGGAAAAGCGCTTCGACGATCTTGTGATCGTCGCCGACCCCCGCACGCTGGGCACGCTAAGGGCCCACTATCACGCGTCCGTCAGCGACAAGCTCTTGGCCGAGATCGATAAGGATCTGACGCACCAACCGGTGACCGAGATTGAACGGGCACTTGTCAGACACTGAGCCGTGTGCCCGCTGCCATGAACAGAAAACGACCGCCGTGGAGACCCGCGGCGGCCGTCTGTTTTTCCATGTCCCTGAAGGCGATCAGCTGCAGCCGGAGGTGCTGCCGCAAGTGTCGCATTTCAGGCAGGTGCCGTTCCGCACCAGGGTGAAATTGCCGCACTCGCCGCAGCTCTCGCCCTCGTAACCCTTGATGCGGGCCTCGCGGATCCGGTTCAGCTTGTCGTCGACCGCATCCATGACGGTTTCGGAGACGGTCACGGAAGCCGACTTCTCGATCGTCGTGGTGACGGTCGCCGCGTGGGATGCAGGGGCCGAAGCCATCACCGGTGCGGCATTGTCCGTTCCGGTCGCCTTGATCGTCTGCGATTGGCCGCCTTGCAGCACTACCAGATTCTTGCGGACATAGCCGCGGCTGGTGATGGTGCCGACCTTTTCCATGAGCTGGGCCTTGGCCGCATCGACCGCGCTCTCGTCGTCGCCTTCGCCCATGCTGTCCGGCAGCAGGTCGTCGGTCTCGACATGGCTGAGGTCGTGGCGGTCGAGATAGGAGATCGCCAGCTCGCGGAAGATATAGTCGAGGATCGAGGTCGCCATCTTGATCGCGTCGTTGCCGGAGACCATGCCCTGCGGCTCGAAGCGGGTGAAGGTGAAGGCGTCGACATATTCCTCCAGTGGCACGCCGTACTGCAGGCCGATGGAGACGGCGATGGCGAAATTGTTCATCAGCGAGCGGAAGGCGGCGCCTTCCTTGTGCATGTCGATGAAGATCTCGCCGAGCTTGCCTTCCTCGTATTCGCCGGTCCGGAGATACACCTTGTGGCCGCCGACATTGGCTTTCTGGGTGTAGCCCTTGCGGCGGTGCGGAAGTTTACGCCGTTCGGCGGCCCGCTCGATGATGCGCTCGACGATCCGCTCGGCGACGACCGGGGCCTGCACGGCCTTCGGCGCTTCGAGCAGTTCCTCAAGCTCGTCCTCGTCCTCCTCGTCCACCAGGGCGGAGGAGAGCGGCTGGCTCAGCTTGGAGCCGTCGCGGTAGAGCGCGTTGGCTTTCAGGCCCAGCTTCCAGGAGAGGATATAGGCGTCCGAGCAATCCTGGACCGTCGCCGCGTTCGGCATGTTGATGGTCTTGGAGATCGCGCCGGTGATGAAGGGCTGGGAGGCCGCCATCATCCGGATATGGCTCTCGGTCGAGAGGAAGCGCTTGCCGATCCGGCCGCACGGATTGGCGCAGTCGAACACCGGAAGGTGCTCGTCTTTCAGGTCCGGCGCGCCTTCCAGCGTCATCGCACCGCAGACGAAGGTATTGGCGTCTTCCACCTGCTTCTTGCTGAAGCCGAGAGCCAGCAGCATGTCGAAGGAGAGGTCGTTCAGCTGCTCGTCGGTGAAGCCGAGCGTGTCGCGGCAGAAATCCTCGCCGAGGGTCCATTTATTGAAGGCGAACTTGATGTCGAAGGCGCTGGCGACGGCTTCCTGAACCGCTTTCACCTGCGCATCGCCGAAGCCTTTCGCCTTCAGGCTTTCCGGGTTGATGCCCGGGGCGCCTTCCAGCGTGCCGTGACCGACGGCATAGCGGATGATCTCCTCGATCTGCTCCTCGCCGTAGCCGAGATTGGCCAGGGCCTCCGGCACGATGCGGTTGATGATCTTGAAGTAGCCGCCTCCGGCGAGCTTCTTGAACTTCACCAGGGCGAAGTCGGGCTCGATGCCGGTGGTGTCGCAATCCATGACCAGGCCGATGGTGCCGGTCGGGGCGATCACCGTGGTCTGAGCGTTGCGGTAGCCGTGCTTCTCGCCGAGTTCGAGCGCCGCGTCCCAAGCCGCGATGGCGGCGGCGTTGAGAGCGGTGTTCGGGCTCTTGGAAGCGTCCAGCGGAACCGGATTGATCGCCAGATCCTCGTAGCCGCTTTCCTCGCCATAGGCGGCGCGGCGATGATTGCGGATCACCCGCAGCATGTTTTCGGCGTTTGGAGCATGTTCCGGGAAAGCGCCGAGTTGGCCCGCCATCTCCGCCGAGGTCTTGTAGGCGATGCCGGTCATGACCGCGCTGATCGCGCCGCAGAGTTCGCGGCCTTCGTCGCTGTCGTAGGAGAAACCGCTCGCCATGAGCAGGCCGCCGATATTGGCGAAGCCGAGGCCGAGGGTGCGGAAGTCGTAGGACAGCTTGGCGATCTCTTTCGACGGGAACTGCGCCATCAGCACGGAGATCTCCAGCGTGATGGTCCAGATCCGGGTCGCATGCTCGAAGGACTCGATGTCGAAGCTGCCGTCCTCGTGACGGAACTGCATCAGGTTCATCGAGGCGAGGTTGCAGGCCGTGTCGTCGAGGAACATGTATTCCGAACACGGGTTGGACGCGTTGATCCGTCCCGAGGCCGGGCAGGTGTGCCACTCGTTGATCGTGCTGTCGTACTGGATGCCGGGATCGGCGCAGGACCAGGCGGCGTTGGAAACCTTGTCCCAGAGCTCGGCAGCGTTGATCGACTTGGCCACCTTGCCGTCGGTGCGGCGGATGAGATCCCAGTTCTTGCCTTCCGCGACCGCTTCGAGGAAATCGTTGGTCACGCGGATCGAGTTGTTCGAATTCTGCCCGGCGACCGTGAGATAGGCCTCGCTGTCCCAGTCGGTGTCGTAGGTCGGGAAGTCGATGGAGGTGTAGCCCTGCTCGGCGAACTGGATCACCCGCTGGATGTAGTTCTCCGGGATCATCACCTTGCGTGCCGCCTTGATGGCTTTTTTCAGCGCCGGATTCTGCTTCGGATCGAAGCGGGCGCCGTTGACCAGATCTCCGGCCTCGCGGCAGGCGGCCATGACTTCGTTCATGTGCTTCTGCGCGAGCTTGGAGCCGGCGACGAGAGAGGCGACCTTCTGCTCTTCGCGGACCTTCCAGTCGATATAATTCTCGATGTCCGGATGGTCGATGTCGACGGTGACCATCTTCGCCGCCCGGCGGGTGGTGCCGCCCGACTTGATGGCGCCGGCAGCCCGGTCGCCGATCTTCAGGAAGCTCATCAGGCCGGAGGACTTGCCGCCGCCGGAGAGGGGCTCGCCCTCGCCGCGCAGACGGGAGAAGTTGGAGCCGGTTCCGGAGCCGTATTTGAAGAGGCGCGCCTCGCGGACCCAGAGATCCATAATGCCGCCTTCATTCACCAGGTCGTCGCTGACGCCCTGGATGAAGCAGGCATGGGGCTGAGGGTGCTCGTAGGCCGATTTGGAGCGAACCAGTTTGCCGGTCTTGTAATCGACATAGTGGTGCCCCTGGGCCGGGCCGTCGATGCCGTAGGCCCAGTGCAGACCGGTGTTGAACCATTGCGGGGAGTTCGGGGCCGCCATTTGCCGGCAAAGCATATGGCACATTTCTTCGTAATAGGTCTTGGCATCGCCTTCGCTGTCGAAGTAGCCGCCTTTCCAGCCCCAGTAGGTCCAGGTGCCGGCGAGCCGGTTGAAGACCTGCTTGGCGCTGGACTCGCCGACCGTGCGCTCGCCTTCCGGCAGCTTCGCGATCGCCTTTTCGTCGGGCACCATGCGCCAGAGCCAGGAGGGAACGTCATTCTCTTCGAACGGCTTCAGCTTCGCGGGGATGCCGGCCTTGCGGAAATACTTCTGCGCCAGGATATCGCATGCCACCTGCGACCAGTCCGCGGGCACTTCGATGTCGCTGTTCTGGAACACCACGGAGCCGTCGGGATTGCGGATCTCGCTGCTGGTTTTCCTGAATTCAATACCCGCGTAGGGACCCGTTTTCGCGTCCGTAAACCGGCGTTCGATTCTCATGCTTGGAACCCCCCGTTCCGTCCAATCAGTGGCGTTGATCGCTGGCGCCACAAGATCTTGTGGCCAAGGGTTGAGACGATACCGGATTTGGGCTTCGTGAAGCAATGAGAAATGAACCGGAATGTGAGAAAAAATGATCGCGGGTTGGAACGGCGCAGATTTCCGCGAATTTCAGGATTTCACCTGCCGGTAGTAAGTAAAATCAAAATAAAATGAGAATAATTCCGCCAATTGATTTTGGCAGAATGCAGTTGTGAGAAATCATTCCGATCTTGTGGGGTGGATCGGCGGAACGAAGTCTCGTCATTGCTTCAGAGCTTCGCGTTTCTATTTGAAGGCCCGTGCCAAGCCGTCAGAAGAATAATGCCGTTATCGGGCCCGGGGATCAACACATTTTGTGCGTAGAATTGTCATAAAATCTACATCTAGTGTCTCGACGTGGGTTTCCGCACGTCTCCGCAGGATCCTGCGGTATTCGGTCGGGAAGGCTTGCCTGCCGTTCCGCATCTGTGGCTCACTTGCTCTGGCCGGCCCGCTCGGGTGCCGGCATTTTTTCGAAAGAGGGGATTTCATGGATCCGGCGCTCTGGTTGGCCTTCGCGGCTGCGACCTCCGTCATGCTGGCCATTCCGGGGCCGACGGTCATGCTGGTTGCGAGCTACGCCATGTCGCGGGGGCGCGAGAGCGGCTGGCTGACCGTTCCAGGCGTTGCGCTCGGCGACCTGACGGCGATGATCGTGTCGCTTGCCGGAGCCGGTGCGGTGCTCGCCGCGTCGGCCGAACTCTTCACAATCCTTAAGTTCGCCGGTGCCGCCTATCTGGTCTGGCTCGGTATCCAGCTCTGGCGCAGCAAGCCGGAGCTGGCGCTCGCCCCGGCAGGAGGAGGGCGCAGGCAGAAGACACGGATGTTTGCCAACGCGTATGTGGTGACCGCGCTCAATCCCAAGGGCATCGTCTTCTTCGTCGCCTTCGTGCCGCAGTTCATCGATCCGTCCCGTCCGCTCTTTCTGCAATTCGTGATTCTGGTGACGACCTTCGTCATCCTCGGCGCAATAAACGCTGCCTTCTGGGCAATTATGGCCGGTACCATGCGCAGCCGCTTTTCCAGCCCGTTCGCACTCAGGCTGGTCAATCGCCTCGGCGGCAGCGCAATGATCGGTGCCGGGTTGCTGACGGCATTGACCCGGCGGGCGGCGGGCTGATCCGCTAATCAAAAAACCTAAAGGGAGACCCACCATGGCGGTTCTTCGCTACAAGGCAGACTACACGCCCCTCGACGCGGCGACGCTCGATCGCTGGAAAGCGGTACCGCCGGCGGTCGCCGGAGACTGCATGAACCGGACGAACTGCATGGCCGGGCGGGTCTCGCCGCTGCATCCGGACATGCGGATCGTCGGCCACGCGCGAACGATTTCCGTGATGGCGGGAGACAATCTCTGTGTCCACGCGGCGATTCCGCTGATGCAGCCGGGCGAGATCATCGTGATCGATGCCGCGGGCAATCCGGATGTCGCGATCATCGGCGAGATCCTCGTAACCGCCGCCAAGCACAAGGGCGTCGCCGGATTCGTCATCGACGGAGCGGCGAGGGACGTCGCGGAGCTGCGGATCGGCGACATGCCGGTATTCGCCTCGGCCTCGGTACCCACTGGACCTCACAAAGGCTTCGGTGGCTCGATCGACGGGCCAATTTCCTGCGGTGGCGTGCCGGTGCGGACCGGAGATCTGGTTCTGGGCGATGCCGACGGGGTGACAATCGTCCCGTTGCATCAGGCGGCTGCGATCCTTGAGGCGGGCGAGGCACATGTCCGCAAGGAGGTCGACATGCTGGCCCAGCTGGCCGCCGGAAAGACCACTGCGGAAATGCTGGGGATCGAGATTCCTGATGTGAATGCGGAATGAGCGGGGCGGCGCGACCGACTGGACGTCGCGCCGCAGCAATGACATATTCCGCCATCGTCTTGACGCATGTGACGGGTAGGGCTTGGTCGATGAATATCGGCACCGCGATATACACATGGCTGAACGGCCGCGAGGTCGGTGAGGACCGGTTCGGAAACCGCTATTACGAGCACAAGTCCGAGCCCGCTCCCGGATACCGCCGCAAACGCTGGGTGGTCTACAAGGGCATCGTCGAGGCCTCCAAGGTCCCGGCGGAATGGCACGCTTGGCTGCACTACACCGCCGAGGCGCCGTTGGATACGGAGCAGTCTTTCGAATGGCAGAAAGAGCATCTCCCGAACCTGACCGGGACCCGCTACGCATATCGTCCGCCGGGACATGTTCTCGAAGGCGGAAAGCGGGACCGGGCCACCGGGGATTACGAAGCCTGGACGCCGAACTGATACCATCCGGCGGCCGCTTCTGGACGAGCGGACGTTTTTCCCAACCTACCGAGGGAATATGAAGCGCAATACGATCGAAACGGTGATGGGCGCTGTTGTGCTGGCGGTTGCCGGCATGTTCATGGCGTTCGCCTATATTTCGGCGGACCTGAACACCAGCGGCGGATATACGGTCACGGCGAGTTTCAACAAGGTGGCCGGCCTTGCCGTCGGCGGCGACGTGCGCATGAGCGGGATCAAGATCGGCTCGATCGTCAGCCAGGAACTCGACACCGATACTTTCCTCGCAAAGGTGACGATGAATATCCGTGACGATGTCGCGCTTCCGCTGGACAGCGCGGCGGCGATTTCCAGCGAGAGTCTCCTCGGCGGGAACTATCTCGAGATCATTCCCGGCGGGGACCCGGACATGATCGAGGATGGAGGCCGGATCGACTTCACGCAGGACCCGGTCGATATCGTGCAGCTGATCGGCAAGTTCATCTTCTCGGCCGGAGAGGCCGCGAGCAAATAAGTGGCGGTAGCCCCGCCGGGACCGGCTGAATGAGATTTTCCAGGATCGTCATGGCCCTCGGCTTCGGCGCCGGAATGGTGCTGACGTCTCCGGCTGTCGCCCAGACAAGCGCGGAGCCGCGCGAGCCCGCGTGGCTGGAGTTTCCCATCGCCGTGTTGCAGGGGCTGGACAAAATCACGGCTCGGATTTCGACCTTCGAGATCCCGGTCGATCAGACCGGCCGGTTCGGCACCTTCCTGATCACCCCGAGGGCTTGCCGCCAGCGGCCGCCGACCGAGACGCCGGAGAGCGCGGCCTTCATGGAGATCGACGAACAGAAGCCGGACGAAGAGCAGGTCAGGCTCTTTACCGGCTGGATGTTCGCTTCCAGTCCTGCGCTGAACGCGGTGGAGCACCCGGTCTACGACGTCTGGCTGCTGGATTGTAAGAGTGCTTCGACGAAGGGCCAGTCGTCGGTTCCCGAATAGAATTCGGCCGGGGTCTTGAGGGCCTCGGCGAGCATCTCGCGGTAGCGCTCTCGCGGCACTTCGATCGCCCCGAACTGTTGCAGGTGTTCGGTGATGAACTGGCTGTCCAGCAAGGTGAAGCCCGATGCCTTCAGGCGGGCGACGAGATGGACGAGCGCCACCTTGCTCGCATTGGGCTCCCGGCTGAACATGCTCTCTCCGAAGAAAGCCGCGCCGAGCGCGACCCCGTAAAGACCGCCGACGAGCCGGTCGTCGCGCCAGCATTCGACGCTGTGCCCGTAGCCCATTTCGTGCAGAGAAAGATAAAGCCGGAAGATCTCGTCGTTGATCCAGGTATCCGGACGCTCCAGCCGCCGTTCGGCGCAGCCTTCGAGCACGGCCTTGAAATCTGTATCGGAGCGGATCTCGAAGCGCCGGCGCCGGACTTCCTTGCGCAGACTGCGGGAAACATGGAACGCATCGAGCGGGAGAATCCCGCGTTTCTCTGGGTCGACGAAAAAGGTGCGGTTGTCGTCACGGCTTTCCGCCATCGGGAAAACGCCGATGGCGTAGGCCTGTAGCAGCAATTCCGGCCGCAATTGCGACATCTGGCCAGCGCCTCCTCACCGTCCTTGCGGACGCTCGACCAACCAGGACATCCCTAGTCGGCGAGGAATACCTTCTCCAGCCAGTGTATGTCGTATTCGCCGTTGATGAAATCGGGCGCTTTCGAGAGATCGAGATGCAGCGGCACCGTGGTCTCCACATTGGCGATCACGATTTCCTCCAAAGCCCTGCGCAGCCGCAGCAAACATTCGTTCCGGTTGCTGCCGTGCACGATCAGCTTGGCGACCAGGCTGTCGTAATAGGGCGGGATCTGATAGCCGGCATAGAGCGCCGAATCGACGCGCACGCCGAGACCGCCGGGCGCGTGATAGTCCGTGACCTTGCCAGGGGACGGCAGGAACGTGCGCGCATTCTCGGCATTGATCCGGCACTCGATCGAATGGCCGTTCAGCGCGATGTCCTCCTGCTTGAAGGAGAGCGGTGCACCGGAGGCGATCTGGATCTGTTCGCGGACGAGGTCGATGCCGGTGATCATCTCGGTGATCGGATGCTCAACCTGCAGGCGGGTGTTCATCTCGATGAAGAAGAACTCGCCGTTCTCGTAAAGAAATTCGAGCGTGCCGAGGCTGCGGTAATTCATTTTGGCGCAGGCACTGGCCGCGATCTCGCCGATCTTCGCCCTAGCGACAGCATTGAGCGCCGGCGAGGGCGCCTCCTCCAGCACCTTCTGGTGGCGCCGTTGAAGCGAGCAGTCGCGTTCTCCGAGATGCACGACATGGCCTTTGCCATCGCCGACGATCTGCACCTCGATGTGGCGCGGCTTCGCGAGATAGCGCTCCATATAGACTTCGTCATTGCCGAAGGCCGCACCGGCCTCGCGCCGGGCCATGGTATAGGCCTCGGCGACCTCGTCGGGATTGTGTGCGATCTTCATGCCGCGCCCGCCGCCGCCGGCTGTGGCCTTGATCAGCACTGGATAACCGATCTCCTCCGCATTCGCCCGCGCGGCCTCGACCGATTCGACCGGGCCGTCCGAGCCGGGTACGCAGGGAATGCCGAGCGCTTTCACCGTGCGCTTGGCGATGATCTTGTCGCCCATGTCGCGGATATGCTGCGGTGAAGGACCGATGAAGACGAAGCCGTGCGCTTCGACGATTTCGGCGAAATCGGCGTTCTCGGAAAGGAAGCCGACACCAGGGTGGATGGCGTCCGCGCCGGTCACGGTCGCGGCCGAGAGAATGGCCGGAATATTAAGGTAGCTGTCCTTTGAGGCGGGCGGGCCGATACAGACGCTCTCGTCCGCAAGGCGTACATGCATCGCATCCGCGTCGGCGGTCGAATGGACGGCGACGGTACGGATTCCCATCTCGCGGCAGGCGCGATGAATGCGCAGGGCCACGTCGCCGCGGTTGGCGATGAGGACTTTTTCGAACATTCCGGTTCCGGCCTCTTACTCGATGACGATCAGAGGCTCGCCGAATTCCACCGGCTGCGCATTCTGGATGAGGATTTCCTTCACCGTTCCGGCGCGCGGCGCGGGAATTGGGTTCATCACTTTCATGGCCTCGACAATCATCAGCGTCTGGCCCTCGCTCACTTTTGAGCCGACGGAGACGAAAGGCGCGGAATCGGGATCCGGGCCGAGATATGCGGTCCCGACCATCGGGGATTTGACGGCGTTGGCATTATCGACCGCGGCGGGTGCCACGCTGTCGGCGGAAGCGGCGGTAGCCGGGGCCGGCGCTGGCGCTGGCGCCATAGCCGCGACCTGCGGCGCGGCGGCCGGGCGGGCGACGCGGATGCGCCAGTCGTCGGTCGCGTATTCCAGCTCTCCGAGGCCGGTTTCATCCAGCAGCTTCGCGAGCTTCTTCACCAGTTTGCTATCAATGTCGTGCGACAACGGGGTCTCCGGGTTCGTTCAATTTCGGTCGAGAAGCCGCGCCATGGCGTCGAGCGCGAGGGTATAGCCCTGGCTGCCGAGACCGACAATGATCCCTTCGGCGACGGCGGAAATGTAGGAATGATGCCGGAATTCTTCGCGGCGATGGATGTTCGATAGATGAACCTCGATCACCGGCAGCTCGGCCACGCGCAAGGCGTCGTGGATCGCGACAGAGGTGTGCGTGTAGGCGCCTGCATTGATGATGATCCCGGCCGCGTTGTCGCGGGCCTGCTGGATGATCGTCACCATCTCGCCTTCGAAATTCGATTGCCGGAAATCCACCGACAGATCGAGCGCCGCGGCATGTTCGGCACACATCGCCTCGATATCGTCGAGCGTCTCAGCCCCGTAAACCTCCGGCTCGCGGGTGCCGAGCATGTTCAGATTTGGACCGTTCAGTATAAGGATTTCCGGGCGTTCGGACACGTTGCTCGCCTGCTTTTCAGTTTCGAGCGTTATATCACGCGGACTCCATGACGCAATCGGAACCGAAAACGCTGTCGGCGTTAATATTCGAACTCGATCGAGTACATGGTCAGAGCGGGGCTGCAAACCTTGAGGCGCTTGCCGTCAAGAGAGTAGGAGGCCTCATGGGAACGGGCCGATTGCCGATCCGTTCCGAGCATGGAGCCGGTGATTTTCGTGCAGCCAAGAATCGTATCCGGGCATCCGGATTCGCTCGCGAAGGGAAGGAACAGGCGTTGAACCAGGACATGACGGCGATCATGCAGTGTTTGCGGAGCGATCGTATGGAGCAAGCTTCCTGCGGCGAGACACCGGTCAAGGCGTGAGCGCAGTAATTGTGCCGTTGGTTCTGGGAGTACTTCTTTGAGGAGGTGTCCGCGCAAGCCCTTGCCGTAGAGCGTGTTTACGGCCTCGCCGACGAGGCGGTACCGGTAGCATTCCGCATCCCGCGCTTTCTCGCAGAGCCAGACGAATGGCAACGCCGATCCGAGTTCGAGCGGTTCGATCGCCTTTCGCGACGGAATGCCGCCGTCTTTGCGCCATGCAAACCAGCGCTCGACGAGCATGCTCAATGTCGCGTCAGTAACATCTTCCAGAATCTGGTTCATGTTCCTAACAATATCCGCTGCCGACCGGTCTTTCGTTGCGGCAGGAAGACTTTACCTTCATCTCCGATACCATGACGCAATGGTTGTGACAACAAATCCACTGCGGGTGAAGCGCGAAATTGAACCTATTGTGTGTCAATGCTCACAAAACAGGCTTTGAAGTCATATCAACAGCGCGTTTTGTCAATTTTTCCAACAATTTTATTAAATCGTCCCTTTCATTTTCGGAAAGGGCGGACTGAAGAAATGCTTCGCGTTCAAGTGCCATCGGCACGATATGGTTGTAAATATTCAGCCCGCTCGGAGAAAGGGAGAGTGTCGTACGGCGGCGGTCTGCCGGGTCCGTACGGCGTTCGATATGACCGGCATCGGACAGCTTTGCCGCCGCCCGGCTCACCTGAACCTTGTCCATGGCCGCCCGTCCGCGAATGTCATTCGCTGTCATCGGCCCGCCGCTACCGAGGATTGCCACGATACGCCATTCGGGAATGCTGATATCGAATTCAGCCGTGTAGAGCCGCTGGATACTCCGCGAGACCAGAGACGACAGCAGTGCGAGCCGATAGGGCAGGAACTCCTCGAGCGCGAAGTTCTGAGGGGCATTTTTCGCATGACCCGGGGGAACCCCGTCTTTGCTTCCTTGACTCTTCACGGTCTTCTCGCAATTAGTTTCATGTGTAACTAAATGATATCGACGCCCAGACGTTCAGCGCTTGCCAGACCCATGTCAAGACGAGCGGAGGGGGCCAATCTGGAGGAATGAGAATGGCTTCGAAGACGCTTCCCCCAATACCCGGCGGATCGGCCGAGAACCCGATGGCAACGGACGGCTTCGAGTTCGTCGAATATACCGCCCCGGACCCCGTGCTGCTGACGGAGTTGTTCCGCTCCCTCGGTTTCGCCGCTGTTGCGCGGCATCGTTCGAAGGATGTGACGCTGTTCCGCCAGGGCGGGGTCAATTTCATCGTGAATGCGGAGCCCGACAGTTTCGCCCAGTCCTTTGCCAAGGTGCATGGGCCATCCTGCTGCGCCATCGCTTTCCGCGTGAAGGACGCCGCGGCCGCTTACGAGCGGGCCGTGAAGCTCGGCGCCAAGCCGTTCGAAGGCAAGGTGGGGCCGATGGAACTGAACATCCCGGCCATCCACGGGATCGGCGACAGCCTGATCTATCTGGTCGATCGCTATGGAGCGCAATCGATCTACGATGTCGATTTCGTGCCGATCCCCGGCGTCGATCAGGAGCCTGCCGGGGCCGGCTTCTCGCTGGTCGATCATCTGACCCACAATGTGCATCGCGGACGCATGGAAACCTGGGCCGGGTTCTACGAGAAGCTCTTTAATTTCAGAGAGATCCGTTACTTCGACATTGAAGGCAAGCTGACCGGACTAAGGTCGAAGGCGATGACCAGTCCCTGCGGCAAGATCCGCATCCCGATCAACGAGTCTGCAGACGACAAATCGCAGATCGAAGAGTATCTCCATGCCTACAAGGGAGAAGGGATCCAGCATATCGCGTTGGCGACCGATGACATTTTCGCCAGCGTCGAAAGTCTGAAGGCGGCCGGAACCCGGTTCATGGATCCGCCACCGGCGACTTATTATGAGATGCTGGAGGACAGGCTGCCGGGCCATGGGGAGGATGTCGCACGTCTCAAGGAACATGGGATACTGGTCGACGGCGCACCGACCGACGATGGCGGACTGCTCCTGCAGATCTTTACGGGGACAGTGATCGGTCCGATTTTCTTCGAGCTTATCCAGCGCAAGGGCGACGAAGGCTTCGGGGAAGGCAATTTCAAGGCGCTCTTCGAGTCGATCGAACAGGATCAGGTCAAACGCGGCGTTCTCGGTTCCTGATAAACTCACCGCTTGACCGGAGCGGGGTTTCCGATATGGGTGTCTAAATAGCGTATGCAGCGAAAGAGATGCGCGCGACATCTTTCCGAGGATTCCATGCCCGTCATTTTTGATCTTAGCGTGCCGGCCGTGGCGGCTGTCGTCTGATGGCGGATGCCGCGACGGCCGGTACGCGCCGGGCCGCAACTCGGGTTTTCATAATTCTCTGCAGCTTTCTGACGCTGGTCCAGATTAACCGGGTTGGCGGCGGCGTGATCGCAAACGGCCTGATCGATCAGCGCGGAATATCGCCGGCTGCACTCGGCGGCATCATCGGCGCCATGTCGCTTGCGGCGGCGGCCGTGCAGATACCGATGGGTGTGCTCTTCGACCGTTATGGCGCGCGTATCACCACCTCAGTGCTGAGCCTGATCGCGGTTGGCGGGATCATCGTCTTTGCCGTTGCGGAGACGGCAACGGCTCTTACTGGCGGGCGCATACTGATCGGGATCGGCCATGCCGGAGCCGTTACGACGGTTTATCTGATTGTCCTCGGCTGGACACCGCCTGACCGGGTGGCCACGATTTCGGCACGGATGATCGCCATTTCGGGGGCGCTCAGCGGTACGTTGGCCACGGCGCCGCTCGCTATCATGCTGCAGTCCGTCGGCTTTACTCAAAGCTTCCTCACGCTTGCGGCCGCGATCCTGATCATGACGGCGCTCATCTATTTCTGCGTGCGCGACCACCCGCCCGGCATTGAACGGCCGGAGCGGCCTCCCGAGAAGCTTACGACGGCCTTCACGGCGATTCTGACCATGATGCGGAATCCGGACATCCGGGGCACCCTGATCATGGCGAGTTGTTTCGCTGCGCCATTCGCGACGATCGGCGGGCTTTGGGCGGGGCCTTACCTGCGAGAGGTCCACGGGCTTAGTCAAACTCATGCCGGATACGTGCTGCTGGCGATGGTGCTGGTGCACAATGCCGGCACCCTGGGGTTCGGGCCGCTCGATCGGATGTTCAATTCCCGAAAGAAAGTGGTGCTCGCCAGTTGCGCGGCGATGATCGTGACCTTGGGCGTTCTTGCGATTCTGCCCAACCCGCCCCTCTGGCTCGCGCTCGTTTTTCTGCTGCTTTTCTGCGTGACCGCGCCGTTCTTCGTCGTGCTGGCCGCGCATTGCCGGGGCTTCGTACCGGATCATCATGCGGGGAGGGCAATTACCGGCATGAGTCTTGTCGGTGTCGGGACGATCTTTCTGATCCAGTGGGTCACCGGCTTTATTGTCGATTTTGCAGCCGAAGAAGCGGAGACTGCCTACAGATTGGTCTTTGCGACCGTCGCGGGACTGGTTCTGATTGCGGCGCTGTTCTACGCCCGGGTCCGGGATATTCCACCCTTGCCGCCGGGCGGAAGCTGACTCAGCCTTTGCGGGCCGCCTCGATCTGCTCCACCAAGGTATCTAGGCTCACCGCTCCCGGCAGTATCTCGTCGCCAATGATGAAGGCGGGGGTTCCATTTATGCCAATGGAACGGGCGAGCAATGTTGCCTCGCGGATGGTTTTCTCCGTCTCCGGCGCGTTCATATCCGCCTTGAGCTTGTCGAGATCGAGGCCGACCTCGCGCGCTGTCTGAAACACGGCCGCATCGCTCAACTTGCCGCGATACCCCATCAGCGCGACGTGGAACTCACGATAGGCCCCTTGGTTGCGGGCGGCGACGGACGCCCGGGCCGCCGTGACGGAGGCGGGGCCGAGGATCGGGAACTCCTTCATCACCCAACGGACGTTCGGATCCTGCTTCAGGAGTTGGATGACGGGCGCGACCATGCGTTTGCAATAGCCGCACTGGTAATCGAAAAACTCAACCACCGTCACGTCTCCGTCCGGATTGCCCAGGACCGGATCGTTCGGATTGGCGGTGATTTCCGCTTGCAGTTGGGACAGGGCGAGACGTTGACGCTGCTTTTCTTCCGCTTCCTGACGTTGCTGGAAGGCGTTCAGCGACTCCAGGATTACTTCGGGGTTTTTCAGAATGTAATCGCGAATGGCGGCGTCCAGCGCCTCCTTTTGCGTATCGGAGAATGGCTCGGCGGCGATCGCCGGGCTCGCGCCGAGCGCAAATGCGATACCGGCGGCGGCAGTCAGTTGGCTCAAGGGCCTCAAAGCGGAGCGGTGCAGGAGGGGCATGTGCCGTGCCTTTCCGGTTCGGATGTCGGGCGCGGACTTTGGGCCGGAAGCGGCCGGTACGCAACCCACGTTCGCGTTATGCGCGGTGTCAGCGCGTCTTCCTGTCCCTGTCGCGCGGCGTGGAAAGCTGCTCGATATCCGTCGCGCGCAGCCAGGCTTCCGTGTTCGGCTGGAGCTTCTGCTTCGCCCGGTTGGCTTGCAGCGCGGCATCCCGCTCCCGTCCCGACCGGTAGGCTTCCTCCGCCAGAGCAAGCGCCGACATTCCGTGATCGCCGTTTTTCCCGTAGGCGATCGCGAGCTGGCGCCAGGCGAATGTCGAACGCGGCAGTTCCTGAACCACGCGCTCTAGGTTTTCCTGCGCCTCCACGTTGCCCTGCGGAGTGCCAAGCGCCAACAGAACGCGCGAGAATTCCAGCTGTATCCGCGGTGCCTCCGGGAGCAACTCGTGGGCTTTGCGGT
The DNA here is from genome assembly GCF_024662015.1 of Nisaea acidiphila. NCBI lineage: Bacteria > Pseudomonadati > Pseudomonadota > Alphaproteobacteria > Rhodospirillales > Thalassobaculaceae > Nisaea > Nisaea acidiphila. The sequence goes on from NZ_CP102480.1 coordinate 3,734,570, forward strand.
ACGCCTTTTCGGCTTCGGCCGGGCGCCCCCCCTCGAACAGGATCTGCCCCTTCAGTTCGTGGAAGTAGGGATCGTCGGGATGATCCTTCAGCAAATCGTCCACAAGAACGATCGCCTTCTTAAGGTCCGGCAGGCGATAGTTGGCGATTGCCCGCGCATAGCGCGCCTCGAGCGACATGTCCGATTCATCGTAATCCCGGAAGGTGCGTGCCGGACTGCGAATGAAGCCTTTCAGTTTCGCCACCATCCTGCGGTGCTTGATCTGCAGCTCTTCCGGCAGTTTGTCGTCCGAATAGGGGGACTGGGCGACATGGGCCTCGACGAAATTGATCCGGTCCTGGGTCAGCGGGTGGGTGCTGGCATAGGGCGACCGGCTGCGGCCGCTGAGCAGCTCCTGGCCGCTGAGGGTGGAAAGGAACTCAAGCATGCCGCGCGACGACTCGCGGTTGGCGTCAAGATAGCGGATGGCTGCCTGGTCCGCTGCGGATTCCTGTGTGCGGCTGTAGGAGAGAAGCGAGTCCTGAACCGCCGCCTGGCTGCCCTGGATGATCGCACCCGCGGCGTCGCCCCGGCCGGTCGCGAGCGCCGCTCCGGCACCGAGAATGAGCCCGAGCAGCGCGTTCTGGCTGGCGTTGCGCAATGCTTCGCCGGTCCGGGCCAGATGCCCGCCGGCGATGTGACCTGTTTCGTGGGCGATCACGCCCAGAAGCTGTTCCGGGGTCTCCGTCGCCATCAGCAGGCCGGTATGGAAGAAGATGTTCTGCCCGCCCGCAACGAACGCGTTCAGCGTGTCGTCATTGATGAAATAGAGATCTATCGCCGACGGGGAGAGGCCCGCCGTCTGGAAAACGGGAGTGGAGAGTTCCCGGATGTAAAACTCAATCTCCGTGTCGGTGACGTAGGAGCGGGCATCGGCAGACCGGTGCGCTCCGGCGAAAAACACGAGGGCAGTCACCAGCGCAATTAGATGCTTGCCAACGAGGGCTTTGCACTTCATGGATTTCGGTCCGAGCCTGTTGGTGCAGTGCGCATGAAGGTCTAATGTGCGCGCCCTATGGAAGGCATTCAATAGCCAGCGGCAAATTGAGGGGAAGTTATGTTTCGAAAAACCGTGCCTTTGGCATTGGCGATGTGTGCCGGTTTGCTCACGGGGTGCGCGAGTGACGAGGTCGTCGAAGTCACGGAAGGCTTTTTCGGAGCGGTTGCCGTCGATGAACCCCGTGCGGCGGTCGTCGCGCAGGACGTCCTCGTACAAGGCGGAAACGCTGCGGACGCAGCGGTTTCGGCGTTCTTTACGCTTGCAGTGACCTTGCCGTCTTCGGCCGGTCTCGGTGCGAACGGATCGTGTGTCGTGTTCGATCCCGCGGGCAATCGGTTCGAGCAGCTGTCCTTCCAGTCGAGGCCTCTCTCTAATGGCGACGACGGGATCGCCGTGCCGCTGGGGCCGCGCGCGATGTTTGCGCTGCATGCCCGCTACGGCAGTTTGCCGTTCGGCCAGCTAATCCGCGATGCCGAGCAACTCGCCCGTTTCGGCGATATCGTCTCGCGCCGCCTCGCCGAGGATCTTGCCCGCGACGGCGCGGTGCTGCGCGAGGCCGGACCGGACAGGTCCGAATTGCTGGCACCGTCAGGCGACCTGCTTGCCGCGGGATCGCCGCTTCAGCAACTTGACCTCGCGGCGACTCTCAGCCGGCTTCGCGGCGCGGGTGTGGGCGATCTCTATTCCGGACAGTTGGCGCAAAGGTTCATCGAGTCCGCGAAGACGCTGGGCTACACGGTGGACCCGGCCCGTCTGAGAGCGGAGGTTCCGTCATGGTCGGACGCGACGGGTGTCGAGTTCGACAGTCATATATGGGCGCTGGCCGCGAGTCGGCCTAAGGACCAGGCGCTGCTCGCCAAGACCCTCGCCATCGCGTTTCACGAGGCCGACTGGGCGACGTCGCCGCGGGAAACGGATCCGCTGATGGTGGCTGAGATGTCGGTGCGGGCGGCCAATGCCGTCGCCGCCGGGAATATGGACGCGAGCGAGGACGAGGCGGAAAGGCTGTTCGGCGATTTCCGGCCGGGCGCAGAGCGCAGCCGCGCCACGCCGGGCGCTATCGCGCTGTTCGGCGGCACCGCGCATTCGGGCGCGACGAGTTTCACCGTTTCGGATAAACGCGGGCTTTCGGTCGGCTGTGCGCTCACCATGAACCACGCGTTCGGAACCGGAAAGGTACTGCCGGAAATGGGTGTGCTGGCCGCGCCGTCTCGTGTCGGCACGGAGGCACCGCTCGCCGCTGCCGTCATCGCCGGAAACAGGAATGCCTGGCAGGTCCACATGACTGCAATGGCGGCAGGCGGCCGGTCGGTGGTCTCGGCGCTCGCCCCGGCAATCGCCCGCAACTATGTGGGCGGGCAGCAATTGGCGGGCGCGGTTGCGGCTGTGCGTTCCCATTACGATCCCTCGGCCGACATGCTCTATGTCGAGCAGGGGACAGAGCAGGCTGCGGCCAATGCGGCCGCGGCCGCCGGCTACCGTGTCCGGTTGGCCGACCTTCCGGTTGGCGCCGTCCGTCTGTTTCGCTGCAAAAACGGCTTGCCGCGCAGCGAGCTCGATTGCGGTGCCGCGGACGATCCGCGCGGCCGGGGCCTGATGCTGTATGAAGCCGTCAAGTGACGGGAAGGGCCGGCCGATGAGTTTCAAGGTGTCCCGTCGCGGCGATGTGCCGCCTTTCATCGTCATGGACGTAATGCAGGCGGCGGAGGCGCGTGAGAAAGCGGGCGGGGATGTGCTGCACCTTGAGGTCGGACAGCCTTCCACCCCGGCCCCCCGCCGCGTGCTGGAGGCGGCGAAGCGGGCGCTCGACGAGGATCGCATCGGCTATACGCTCGCCTCCGGGATCGACCCGCTGAGGGAGCGGATCGCCCGGCATTACAAGGATTGGTACGGCGTCTCCCTGGACCCGGCGCAGGTGATGGTGACCACCGGGTCGTCCGGCGCTTTCCAGATCGCCTTCCTGGCTGCGTTCGAAGCGGGAGACAGGGTCGCGATGGCCTCTCCCGGTTATCCTGCTTACCGGAACATTCTCTCGGCACTCGGCGTCGAGCCGGTGCTTCTGGAAACCGGCCCGGAACACCGATACCAGCCGACCCCCGCTCTGCTCGATGCGGCCGATGGCGAACTGGACGGGCTCATCGTTGCAAGTCCCTCCAACCCTTCGGGCACCATGCTCGGGGAGGCGGAGATGGCAGCTTTGACGCGTTATTGCCGGGAAAAGGGGATCCGTTTGGTCTCTGATGAGATCTATCACGGGATCGATTTCGGCATTCGCTCTGTATCGGCGCTGGAGAGCGACGACAATGCGATCGTCATCAACAGCTTCTCGAAATATTTCTCGATGACCGGCTGGCGCCTCGGCTGGATGGTGGTGCCGCGCGATCTCGCCGGCTCGATGGAGCGCTTGGCGCAGAATTTCTTCATCTCGCCACCCACGCTCTCCCAATTCGCCGGTCTCGCCGCCTTTGACTGCGGCGATGAGCTGCAGGCGAACGTGGCGCGTTATGCGCGAAACCGCGAGGTGCTGCTGAACGACCTGCCGGCTGCCGGTCTCGACGATCTCGCGCCGGCGGATGGCGCTTTCTACATTTATGCCGATGTCAGCCGCTACACGAACGACAGTGCGGCTTTTTCCACCCGGATGCTGAACGAGATCGGCGTCGCGGCCACGCCCGGGATCGATTTCGACCCGGCGCGCGGCCACGGCACGCTGCGTTTTTCCTTCGCCGGCGCCACCGGGGACATGGTCGAGGCGGCGGCGCGGCTGAAAGGCTGGCTGAAGGGCTGACGCCCGTCGCGCTAGAAACTCGCGCCTGCGGCCTGAGGTTTTCCGGCACCGGCTAAGGTGGTTGGGTAGGTTTGTCAGTCCAGGTCAGGAGGCTTCGACACGGCTCGGCGACGGGAAGAGTCAGATGGATCCGCCGCGAGGAGAAGGGGCGCCGGCCACCAGTTCGGCGACAAATCGCATCGATTGCTCAGACTGATCCTGCGAGCGGCGTGTGATGACTTCGTATGGCTCACTCTTGGACAGGAGATGAATGGGAAGAATGCAAGCCATTCCGAAGTTAGCGAAAAACTCGGCGACGTCTCCCGACAGCAAGGCCACCGTATTGCTGTTTCCTTGGATCAGGGCCATCGTCGTCAAAGCCGAGCGGGTTTCGATGATCGTGGACGGGAAAGGTAGTCCGGCGTGCCGGAATTCTTGTTCGAGAGAGCGCCTCATCGGCATCGAGGCCGTGTAGACGATCCACCGAGAGTGAGCAAGATCCGCCAGCGTGACTCGTTTCTTCCCGGCCGATGGGTGGTCGGGGTTGGCGATGGCTTTCAGGACCTCGTCATGGAAGGCGGTGATGTTGTAGAGGTGCGGCGCCGTGCTGACCGAATGCCGACCGATCACAAGGTCGAGCGCTCCGCGGTCCAGCTGCCGCAACAACTCTGCGCTGGTGTCTTCCAGAATCTCGATAGATGCTTCCGGAAAAAGCCGCAAATGCCGCTGAACGATTTCGGTGACAAATGGAACCGCTCCCATAATCGTCCCAATCCGGAGCTTAGTGCCGCTCCCGGCAGATAGGCCGGCCATTTCCCGTTCCAGCTTCTCTAGTTGGGCCAGTATGGTCTTGGCATTTCGAATGGCGCAGTCGCCTGCTACCGTCGGTCGCAGTCCGCGATTGGACCGATAGAAGAGCTTGTTGCCAATCAGTTGCTCGGCTTCCTGCAGGGCTTTCGTCGCGCGTGGCTGGCTTGTTCCGATCGTCTCGGCCGCTCGTTTAAGCGATCCGTTATCATCTATTGCAGAGATCAGCAGGAGTTGGCGTAAGGATAGTCTCGCGAGTGGAGAAGGAGGCATTTTCTCACGATAATTTCTATTTCGTTATATCGATATCCAAGGATCGTGGATTTACAGTCTGTCTTCAATGGTTTTATTGGAATTAAGATCGGGCGGTGCTTGAGGGCAAATCGGCATAGGTACCGCGCTAAGTTTCTTTTTTGATATATCAGGAAAAGCAATGGCGCTGATCAACTATGTCACCCGCGTTCAGTTCGGTTTCGGTGAACTCGCTACGCTCAAGTCGGAGCTGATGCTGGCTGGTATAACGCGACCGCTCATTGTTACGGACAAAGGTGTCCGGAAGCTTGGCTTACTCGAAAAGATCGAGGCCACAATGGGTACGGTCCCGGCCGGCATTTTCGATGATACTCCAGGTAATCCAAATGAGGCGGCGGTCAGAACGGCAGCCAAACAGTTCCGAGAGGTGGAAGCCGACGGGATTGTCGCGGTCGGCGGTGGCTCGGCGCTAGATCTCGCGAAGGCCGTTGCCATACTCGCCGCGCATGGTGGCGAGTTGAAGACCTATGCCATGATCGAGGGCGGGGTCGAGAAGATCAGCGGAAAAACTTGGCCTACAATTGCGATCCCGACCACTGCCGGAACCGGAAGTGAAGTTGGACGCGCAGCGATCATTATCCTCGACGATGGCCGCAAGGTCGGTCTTCTTTCTCCATATCTCATCCCAAAGTCGGCCATTGTTGATCCGGAACTGACATTGAGCCTGCCGGCCTTTCTGACCGCGGCAACCGGAATGGACGCGATCTCGCATTGTATCGAGACTTATCTTGCACCTTCCGTCAATCCGCCTGCCGACGGCATCGCACTAGAGGGATTGCGGCGCGGATGGGCCAATATACGTCTTGCCACTAAGTCCCCCGACGATCGCTCTGCACGCGCTGAGATGGCGATCGCTGCAACAATGGGGGCTATGGCCTTCCAGAAGGGACTGGGGTGCGTTCATAGCCTCAGTCATGCGCTTGGCGGGATATGCCCGAACCTGCATCACGGTACGCTCAATGCTGTATTCATGCCGGCGGTGATCGATTTCAATCGTAAAGCTCCGATTTCGACCGGCGGGAAAAAGTACGATTACCTTGCGCGGGCAATGGCGCTTGATTCGGGGGACGAAGTTGCCGTGGCAATCAGAGAAATGACGAATGCAATCGGTCTTCCCACGCGCCTATCCGAACTCGGAGTCCCCAAAGAGCTGTTCGATAGGATCGTGACGGCCGCGCTCGCCGATCACAGCCACCAGACCAACCCGATCGATGCCAGCGCCGCAGATTACCTCAGCATGCTCGAGGCATCCTACTGATCCGACTGGATTTCACTCTCCATTTCGAGCGACTGTTTGCTGTAGGCTCGGTCGCACGGCTGCCAGATTGAGACAGCGACGGCACCAGCGCCTAATGCGCACTCTTCACAAGTGACCGCAACGGTCGTCAAGGTCGAAGGCGGTAGGTTTGCATCTTAGTTCTCGGCAGTTGATCTACTCGACCGCGTTGGCGATGCCGTCACCGGAATAGGGATGATCCGGTTCCATCCCCGCTTTGCGCGCGCGGCGGGCGGCTCTCCAGGACTGGAAGTTCGCCCGGACCTGTAGCGCCGAGGGCGTGACGATCAGCGTCAGAACGGTCGCGAAGCCCATTCCAAAGACGATCGCGGAGGAGAGGCCGACCCACCATTGCGTCGAAGGCGCGCCGACCGAGATCTCCCGCGTGAAGAGATCGATATTGGTCTGGAACACCATCGGCAGGAGGCCGAGCATGGTGGTGATCGTGGTCAGCATCACCGGACGGAGGCGCTGGGCGCCGGTCCGGAGGATCGCTTCGGTGGCGTCCGCGGTCGTGGTCTTCAGCGCGTCGAAGGTATCGATCAGCACGATATTGTTATTCACCACGATGCCGGCGAGCGCGATCACGCCGATCCCACTCATCACGATGCCGAAAGGTTGGCCGGTGACCATCAGGCCGATCATCACGCCGATGGTGGACATGATGACCGCGCTCAGGATCAGGAAGGCGCTGTAGAAGCTGTTGAACTGGGTCACCAGAACGATTGCCATGATAAAGAGCGCGACGCCGAAGGCCTTTCCGAGGAAGGCCTGGGCGGCTTTCTGCTCCTCGTCCTCACCCTTGAATTTGTAGGTGACCCCGTCCGGCAGTTCCACCGTGCCGAGCCACTCGGTCAGCTCCTGCACCTTGTCGTCGGCAAGCACGCCGGGCAGTACGTCCGCCTTCACCGCCATCACCTGGCGGGCGTCCGAGCGCTTGATCGTACCGACCTTGTCCTGTGCGCCCCACGAGACGAAGTTGCGCAGCGGGACGAGCCCCATATCGGTCTTCATCCGGATCGCAAGGAACTGGTCGAGGCGGCGGAACGGTCGCGGATAGCGCACGACGATATCGATTTCCTCGTCGCTGTCGTTCGGCCGGTAATCGCTGATCTTCAGGCCGCGGGTGACGAGCTGCACATAGCTGCCGATCAGCGCGACGTCGGCACCGAATTTCGCAGCCTGCGCACGGTCGACGGCAATCTGCCATTCGATGCCGGGAATGTGCCTGTCATCCTCGATATTCAGCAGACCCTCCATGCGGTCGAACTGTTCACGAACCATGGCAGCCGCTTCGGTCAACCGGTCGGGATAGTGCGAGCGAAGCTGCACCTGGACAGGCTTTCCGGTCGGCGGACCGCCCTGTTCCTTGGCCGGTTCCACGATGACTCCGGGATAGGCGCGCGCGCGTTCGCTGATATCGGCAAGAATGTCGTCGGCTGGCTGGCGGTTGCCCCAATCGTCGAACTCGACCTGAATGGTTCCGATCACGTCCTCGGCGACGTCCTGTCCCCCGCCGCTGCCGCCTTCCTTGTCCCCGACATAGGTGTAGACGGACTTGAAGCCGCCGACCTCAAGCACTTCCTTCTCGATCTGGAAGACGAGGCGGGCTTTCTCGGCTGTCGACATGTTGCCGCGCGCATGGACATGGATCATGGCGTTGTCCGGCTCGACATCGGGGAAGAACTCCACCCCGTTGCCATGGGTCGCGTAGTACCATTGGACACCGACGAGCAGCAGGGCCGCTCCCGCGAGCACCTTGCCGGGATGGCGCAGCGCCGCCCGGAGCACGCGCAGATACCCGCCGGTAAAACCTTTCACCTTGCCGAGATCGCCGTCCTCCATCGCTGCGAGCGCTTCCCTGCTTTCATCGCTCTGAGCGCCGGCCTTGCCGATGATGGCTCCGAGCGCGGGGACGAAGATCAAGGCCATCAGCAGCGATGCGGAGAGGGTTGCGATCAGGGTGATCGGCAGGAACTTCATGAATTCGCCGACAACGCCGGGCCAGAACAGCAGCGGCAGGAAGGCCGCGAGCGTGGTGGCGGTGGAGGCGATGATCGGCCATGCCATGCGCTTCGCCGCCGCCGCATAGGCGGAACGGCGGTCGAGGCCTTCCGACATCTTTCGGTCGGCGAATTCCGTGACGACGATGGCGCCGTCGACCAGCATGCCGACCGCGAGGATCAGGCTGAACAGGACGACGATGTTAACGGTGAGCCCGAGCGAGGAGAGAGTCAGGATGCCGAGCAGGAAGGAGCCCGGAATAGCGACGCCGACAAGACCCGCGGAGCGATAGCCGAGGGCGCCGACGATCACGATCATGACCAGCAGGATGGCGCTCAGCACGTTGTTGCGCAGATCGGTCAGCATGGTCCGGATCTGCCCGGACTTGTCCTGGCTGAAGGTCACGGTCACGCCCTCGGGCCAGGCCTTCTGCGTTTCCGCGACGATTTTCCTGACATTCTCGACCGTTTCGATGACGTTCTCGCCGATCCGCTTGGTCACCTCGATGCCGATGGCGGGTTTGCCGTCGAGCCGGGCATGGCTCTCCCGGTCCTTGAAGCCGCGCTCGACATGGGCGATGTCGCGCACCCGGACGACGGCGTCGCCATTGGTCTTGATCGGCTGGTCCAGGATATCGCCCAGGCTCTCGTAGAGGCCCGGAACCTTGATCGGGAACCGGCCATTGCCGGTATCGAGCGTACCCGCGGCGACGAGCTGGTTCGAACGGGCGACGATCTCAAGGACGGCGGCCGCGTCGATATTGTAGCTGTCGAGGCGCAGGGGATCGATGACGATCTCCACCAGCTCTTCGCGCTCGCCGCGCAGTTTCGCCTCGAGGACGGTGCTGATGCCCTCGATCTCGTCACGCAGGTTACGGGCGAGATGCAGCATGGTCCGTTCGGGCAACTCGCCCGAGAGGGTCACGACGAGGATCGGGAAGAGGCTGACATTGACCTCGTGCACGGTCGGCTCGTCCGCGTCTTCCGGCAATTCCGGCTTGGCGATGTCGACTTTTTCCCGGACGTCCGTCAGGGCCTGGTCGGCATCGAAACCCGCCGTGAATTCGAGGGTCACATTGGCGCCGCCCTCGTAGGCGGTCGCGCGCATTTCCTTTACGCCTTCAATGCTGCGCAACTCTGTTTCCATCGGCTTGAGCAGCAGCCGCTCCGCATCTTCCGGTGAGATCCCGTCGTGATGCAGCGAGACGTAGATGATCGGGATGTTGACGTCCGGGTCGGCTTCTTTCGGGATGGTCACATAGGCGACCGATCCCGAGATCAGAATCAGCAGCAGCACCATCAGGGTGGTGCGGCTGCGGTGCAGGGCGGCGTCGATCAGAGCATGCATGGCGGGCGCCTCAGCTGGCCTTGGCTTCGGGGGTGCCGACGATGGCTTCCGGGACCGCGCGGACCTTTTCGCCGTCGGAAACGAATTCCTGACCGACGGAGATCAGTTTCACCCGGTCGGGAAGGCCGGTCACGTAGGCCCAGTCGGCATCGCTGTCGACGACGGTGACGGTGCGGAACCGGACAATGCCGCCCTCACCGACGATCATCACGCCCAGCTGGCCGTCGTCGTTCAGGGTGAAGATCCCAGCCGAGAGCTTGTGTGCGAGGATTTCCGGGAGCGGCAGGACCATGCCCGCCGTGATGCCCTGTTCGATCTGCATCCCGGGGTTGGGAACCTCGAGTTCGACCTTGAAGGTCCGGGTCTGCGGATCGGCCGCGGCGGTGATGTAGCGGATCGTGCCGGTAAGCTGGGTACCGTCGAGCAATCGCGCGGCGCCGGGCCGCCCGACCGCGAGCTTGACACGTTCCTGCTCGGAGACCTGCGCCACCACGAGGATGGGGTCGAGATCGTAGAGCGTCGCGACCGGATCGCCACTCTGCACGACATCGCCGAGCTCCACCTGGATATCGTCGAGAATGGCGTCGAACGGGGCCTTGATCGCGAGCCGGCGGATCTCCTCCTCGATCTCGGCGAGATCGGCCTTGGCCTCCTGCAAGTCGGCATAGGTCGCGGCCCGCTGGGTCTTCGCCTGGAAGCCTTTGTTCGCGAGCTTGTCAGCAGCCGTAAACTCGGTTTCCCGCTGTTCAATCCTGGCCTTCGCCATCTGCCGCTTGGCTTCGCGATCCTCCGGGTCAAACCGGATGATCGTCTCGCCGCCGGTGACCGGGGCGCCTTCGGTCGCGCCGATCTTCACGACCTTGCCGAGGATCTGGGCCTTCAGCTCGATGTGCCGCGAGGCGGCGGTGCGGCCGGCGACGACGACGGCGGAGCGATACGGCTCGGACACGCTCTCGCGGATCCGGACGGAGGTCAGTTCCGGAGCCTTTGCTTCGGATCCGGCCGTGGCCGTTGCCTCGCTGTCCGTTCGGGCGCCGTTGGCAAATTGTCCGGAGACGATCCAGCCGGTGGCACCGATGGCGATGATCGCGGCGAGCAGGAGGGAGCGGTTCAGTCTCATGAGGCCTCGGCAAGCGGTAGAGAGAGGGTCGTGGGGAGGAGAGGGTTACTCGGCCGCATGGCGCGTCTCCGAGCGAAGCTTTTCAAGCAGCGGGCCGCGGTTCTGCCGCATATAGTCGGCGGCTGCACTGTAAATCGCGCAACCGAGCCCGCGGACGAAATCCATGCCCGGCTGACCGGCACAAGTCTCTTCCTTGGCCGTCAGATTGGCGATCTGCGCCTCATATTCCGCGATACGCTTGTCTATGAGGCGGCTGATCCGCTCCGGATGCTGCAGGCACGCGAAGAAAATCTGGAACAGAAGATCGGAGCGGTACTGATCGTCGCCCGGCGCCGTCTCGCAGGCGCGCAGCAACGCGGCAGAGCCCGCGGAGGTCAGGCTGTAGATTTTCTTGTCCGGGCGGCCGTCCTGAGCTTCCGCCGTCACCGTGACGAGGCCTTCTTCCGCCGCTTTGGTCAGGGCGGGATAGATCGCGCCGAGCGATGCCTTCTGGAAGTGCGCGAACGGACCCTCCGCAAACTGCTTGCGAATCTCGTAGCCGGTAGCGTCCCGCTGGCTGAGCACCGCGAGACAGAGCGTTTTGACATCCATGTATGAGCGCTCCGGTATATCGGGCCGATATACGTTCAATATGCCGGACCGATATATGGTACTGGACGGTGTAGTTTAAAGGACAAAATGCGATGTCGTATCCGAATAGGCGTTAAATGCGCTCTGGCGTGGCCGTTCGGTGACAGCCGCGGAGCCTCAGAACGCCTCTTTCCAGGGACGCAATTCGATTTCCCAAGCCCAACTGGAGCGTGGTTGCCGGTGGAATTGCAGGTAGGTCTCGGCAATCGCCTCCGGATCGAGCAGTTTGTTCTCGCCCGGTGCTTCGCGCGTGTCGCTCTCTGTCCGGATCCCGCCGTCGATGACGAAATGGCCGACATGGATGTTCTGCGGGTGCAGCTCGCGCGCCATGGACTGGGCGAGGCCGCGGAGGCCGAACTTGCCCATCGCGAAAGGCGCCGACTGCGGATAGCCCTTCACTCCGGCGGACGCGCCGGTGAAGAGAATCGTGCCGTGACCGGCCGCAAGCATCCGCTTTGCCGCCTGCTGGGCGACCAGGAAGGCGCCGTGACAAGTGACGGTGGTCGCGGCGAGCACCTCGTCCGGATCGAGGTCGACGAGCGGACCGCGTGCGCGTTTCGACGGGTTGAAGACGACGAGGTCCGGCGTGCCCATCGTGCCGTCGAGCCACGAGAAGAGGGCGGCGACGCTGTCTTTGTCGGCTACGTCGCAGGCTTTTGTCTGCGCGCCGGTTTCCGCCGCCAGAGCGCCGAGCTTGTCGGTATTCCGCGCGGCCAGGGCGATCTTCATTCCTTCTTTCGCGCAGAGCCGGGCCAGCGAGGCGCTGAGGCCGGCACCCGCGCCGACGATGAGGGCTGTTTCGGCCATGACTGTTTCCTTCTCAAATTGACGTCACCGGCGGAAGCAGCGGAGCCGCCTCTAGGGCCGGGAGGGTCCGGGTCGAATCACGGGCCACGGTTCCGGCATCTCTCCGACGGGCACCTCGATCAGGGTCGGCCGCGCGGCTGCGAAACCTTCCTCGATCCGGGCTCTCAGCTCGGCCGGCGTGGTTGCACGCAACCCTAGCGCACCGCAACTCTCGGCGAGCTTCACGAAATCGGGATTGGTGAACTGGCTCGCGATCACGCGGTTGTCGTAAAGCTCCTTCTGCATCCGCATGACGTTGCCATAGGCCCCGTCGGCGAACACCACGGCGACCACATTGATCCCGTGATGCACGGCGGTGGCGAGTTCCGGCATCGTATACATGAAGCCTCCGTCGCCATTGATCGAAAGCACAGGTTTGTCCGGATGCGCGACCTGCACGCCCAGCGCGGTGGCATAGCCGTAGCCCAGCGTTCCCTGGTAGCCGGGCGAGACCTGCATCCGCGGTCCGTAGGTCTCGAAACCGATGCGGCAGGCATAGGCGACCTGTGTAAACTCGTCGACGAGGAAGCCGTCCTCCGGCAGGGCCGCACGCAGGGCGGCGACCCACTCCATCTGCGGTCCGAGCTTCGCTTTGAACCGGGCAAGGAAGTCGGCTTTCAGAGCCTCCATCTCCTCGGTGCGCGAGGGGCGTTTCCGATTGTAGTGCGGGATCTTGGCGATTAGCCCGCGAGTCGCCTCCGCGGCGTCCGCGACGATGCCGATTTCCGGTTTTGCAACCCGGGTGAGTTCGGTCGGATCGATATCGACATGGATGACTTTGAGGCGGTCGTCGGTGCCCCAGGTCATACGCTCGTGCTGCAGCCGGCAGCCGATGGAGATCACCACATCCGCGTCCGCCCAGAGGCGGTTGCCGGCCGGGTGATGCAGCGAGAGCGGGTGCCGGTCGTCGAGCACGCCCTTTCCGTTCATGTAGGAGACGACCGGCGCCTGCAGCATCTCAGCAAGTTCACGGATTTCCTCCGATGCCTCGTAGGCGCCGCCGCCGACAAAAATCATCGGGTCGGCGGCATTTCCCAGGAGCTCCGCCGCCGCGGCGATCTGATCCGGATCGAGTTCCGGAGTTGCGGGCCGAGATGTCGCCGCGATCGGGCCGACCGGAGCCGCCTTGTGGAGCTGGTCGAGGGCCATCTCGATGCCGACCGGGCGCGGCCGGCCGCCGCGCAGTTCCCTGAAGGCCTGATCCATGATCGACGGCACCTCGGACGGATGGTCGATCCTGCGCGACCATTTGGTCAGCCGCTCCATCTGTCCGAGCTGGTCCGGGATCTCGTGCAGCATGCCGAGCCCGCGCCCGATCGTGTCGCTTGGGATTTGTCCGGTCAGTGCAAGGACCGAGGTATTGCATCCGTAGGCCGTGGAGAGCGCGGCGAAGGTATTGAGCAGGCCGGGGCCAGGGACAACGGCGTATGTGCCGATCCTGCCGCTCGACTGGGCATAGCCGAACGCCATGTAGGCGGTGCCCTGTTCATGCCGCGCATTGATGACGCGTAAACTGTTGCGCGCGTCGTAGAAGGCATTGAACAGCCCGTCGAGCTGGATGCCCGGAAGCCCGAAGACCGTATCGATCCCGTTCTCCGTGAGGGCGCGCACCAGCGCCGTCCCACCTGTCATCTTGGTGGAGCTCGCCATGTTTTCCTCCCTGGTTCTTGGCCGGTCTTGGCGCCGGCTCTGCTTCAGTCGTTGGCGTGGATGGCGCTCCAGATTTTCTCCGGAGTCATCGGTATGTCGATATGTTTGACCCCGTAGGGTGAAAGCGCGTCGATCACCGCGTTCATGATCGGTCCCGGACCACCGATGGACGGCACCTCGCCGACGCCCTTCACCCCGAGCAGGCTGTTCGGGGACGGCGTCGCGGCCCACTCATGGTCGATGAACGGCACGTCGTCGGCACGCGGGAAGGCGTAGTCCATCAGGGAGCCGGTCAGCAGCTGGCCCGAATCCTCGTCGAACACGCTGCCTTCCATCAGTACCTCGCCGATTGCCTGGGCAATGCCGCCGGTGACCTGCCCGAAGGCGAGCGGCTCGTTCACGATGCGGCCGAGATCGTCGAGCCCAACGAAGCGGTCGACGGCGACGCGGCCGGTTTCGGGATCGACCTCGACCTCGACGACATATGCGCCGTTCGGGAACGTCGTGTGCTTGCCCTCGAAATCCATCTCGCCGACGCATCCGCCGCGCAGACCCGGCTCCAGCGTTTCTGGCGGAATATCGCCCATACGGGCCATCAGCTCGGGAAACGAGATCGACTTGTCGGTGCCGGCGACCTTGAAGCTTCCGGCCTCGTACTCGATGTCCTGGACTGCCGTCTCCATCATGTGGCCGGCGAGCTTCTTGCCGTTCTCCACCATCTCGATGGCGGCCCGGTGCACCGTGTTGGCAGCGATCGGCATCAGACACGAGCCGCCGGTGCCGCCGCCGACCTGAAGGTTGGCGCTGTCGCCCTGTTCCACGATCACCTGGCCCGGATCGATGCCGAGCGCTTCGGCCGCGACCTGGGCGAGAGTGGTCTGGTGACCCTGGCCGGAATCCTGGGTGCCCGTGCGCACGCGCACCCGCCCGTCCTCTGTCAGCTCGACCTTGCTGCGCTCCGCGGTGGAGCCGCCGGTCGCATGGACGTGGATGCCGAAACCGACGCCGCGGCGCTTGCCCGCCGCCTCGCTTGCTGCGCGCCGCGCCGAGAATGCATCGATATCCGCTTTGGCAAGCGCTTTCCTGAAGATCTCCGGGTAGTCGCCGCCGTCATAATCCTCGCCCATCGGGGTGTGGAAAGGCAGATCGGCGGGCTGCATCAGGTTCTTCGCCCGGATCTCCTGCCTGTCGAAGCCGAGCTTGTCGCAGGCGAAATCGATGATCCGCTCCAGCGTGCCCGCGCTCTCCGGCTTACCGGCGCCGCGATAGGCGTCTGTCGGCGTGGCGTTGGTGAAGACCGCTTTCACCCGGTATTCCGCCGCCTCGATCTTGTAACAGGAGGTAAAGACGCGGACCGCGCCCTTGGTCACGATGGACGGGTTTACCGCGTTTAGAAAGGCGCCCATGTCGGCCAGCGTGTCGATCCGGAAGGCCGTGATGCGCCCGTCCTTGGTCAGCGCAAGCGTGGCCCGGTCGAGCCGGCCTCGGCCCGGCGCGTCGGCGACGAAGCTCTCGGTGCGCTCGGCGACCCATTTGACCGGCCGCCCGATCAGGCGTGCGGCGAGCAGGCAGAGGATCTGTTCCGGGTAGGGCCAGATCTTCACCGCAAAACTGCCGCCGACATCGTTGGTGACGACCCGCATCTCGGTCTCTTCGACACCCAGCGCCTCAGCCATCGCGGCCCGCAGCATGACCACGCCCTGGCTCGGCGTGTGCAGCACGTATTTCCCGGTCGCAGAGTCATACTCGGCAAGGCAGCCGCGCGGCTCGACCGGCGCGATCACGGCGCGCGGGTGCTGCACTGTAAGCTCGACCACATGATCGGCCGCGGCGATCGCCGCGTCGACTTCGCTTCCGTTGCCGATGCGCCAGTCCAGGCTGACATTGTTCGGCGCGGCGTCCCAGAGCTGCGGCGCATCCGGCGCGACCGCGCGGTCGAGATCGGTGACCGGTTCCAGGTCCTCGTAGTCTATATCGACCAGCTCGGCGGCCTCGAGTGCGGCGGCCTTGCTGTCGGCGACGATCATCGCCACCGGCTGGCCGGCATACTTCACCTGGCCCTGTGCAAGCGCCGGACGGTCCGGTTCTATCATGGGCGTGCCGTCATGGCTAACCATGGGGGTGCGGGAACGCATCGGTCCCACGCCTTCGCGAAGCAGATCCTCGCCTGTCAGCACGGTCAGAACCCCTGGCACCCCCTTGGCGTCATCGGTCGTGACGGATAACAGACGAGCGTGCGCGAAGGCGGAGCGCACCACGACCGCGTGGCCGACATTCTCAGGCTGCAGGTCGTCAACATAGAGTCCGTGGCCGGTCAGCAACCGGTCATCCTCGCGTCTCAACATGTATCCTGATCTCGATGGAATAGTGGCTGGACTGCTTCCTTTGTCGCACGCAAATATAGGGGTGATCCAGTCCTTCCTGAGATTGGAGTGGTTCGGTTGGGGTGTCAGACGCGTGGCGGATATGGGTTGAAGGATGAGCGGTTCAGGCGCCGGTTCCACGGTTCTCGATTCCCTGCGGGCCGATTTCGACAAGGCCATGGCGCAGCCGACGACGTTGCAGAGGTACCGTGCCCTGCAATCCGTGGTCGCGGGCTGCGAAAAGCTGCATAAGAAAGTCACGCGGAACTTGAAGGAGAACCAGAAGGACGAGACCTATCTCGAGGCGGAGAAGCGCTACATCACCAAGCATGAGACCAAGCTGGACGCGCTCGCGCAGGGATTGTTCCGGTGTTACGAAAGCCCGGGCAAGGCCCGCGAGACGCTGGATCGTCTTTGCGGAGACTACGATACCAACTACGCCCTTGAAGTGGTCCGGCTCGGTATCCGGCGGCTTGCCAAGCCGGTCGGTCTCGACATCCTTGGAATCAAGAGCGAAGGCCGCCGGGTGGCCGAGGAATACTTCGAGAGCACCTTGCTGCCGTCTCTGGAGAAACTGATTCCCGACCACGGGGACTATATCAAATTGAAGCGCCTCGACGTCGACGAGCGCTACGAAAAGGTGCTGCACGAAATCGAGATGGGCCGCCAGGCCGTGGCAGCCGTCGAGGCCGGATTGAAAAAGTACCGGAAAGAACTCGAAACGGCGGCGAAGGCGCTCACCGAGGAGGAAGTCGGCGAGCTGTCCACCGAGGAACTCGCGGAACGGCTGATGATCCTGCCGCCGAAAATGCGTGAAGCAATTCTCGATGCAAAGCGCGAGGCAATGAAGAAGCCGCGCGACTCACTCTAGCCGCGGCGGCCGTCCGTAAACTCCGCGACCCGTTCTAGCGGCACCTCCACCGGTATGGCGAGCAGCATGAAAGACAGTGTCTTGCCGTGCAGGTCGAGATTGAGCGTGCTGTTCACGCCGCCCTCGAGCGCATCGTCGATCACGAAATTCAGCGCCGGCAGGTTCGGTAGTTCGTAGCGTTTTACGGCGCTTGCGCCCTTGTGGGCGAACAGCTCCAGGACCTTCGCTTCCGTGACCTGCTCCAGCAGGAGCGGGTAGGCTTCCGCGCAATAGGGGATGACACTGATGTTCGAGCGATTGCCTTTGTCGCCGCTGCGCCCGTGCGCAATGTCGTGCAGCTTCAGGCGGACGGTGTCGAGCACGATGGTCATACCTCTGCTCCGCAATAGCTGACGGACGGGGTGAGTCTGTTCCGGTCGACCAGGATCGATGCGGTATGGATTTGCGCCGTGATGTTGCGACGGAAACCGCCGCCGCCCGCGGGGCCGGAGCAATAGAGGCTGAGCACTTCGTCGGCGAGGTCCTCGGCGACTTCGCGGCTATGGCAGGAAACCGCCGCCCTGACCCGGAAATCGCCGTCGGGCGCAGGAGTGACCCGGTCCGGATAGGCCCCGCCGCCCCCGTCGAAGGTGCTGGAGAGACCGATGATGTCGAAGCGGTATTCGGCATTGCTGCCACTTTCCATGCATCGCTCGCGTATCACGTCGCGGGCGAGCTCCGCCCGGGCGAGGGCGTTTGGGCCGGCATAGCTGATCTCCGCCTCGCCAAGCCATCCGCCATCGAAGCTGACGGTGGTCTTCAGCGTATCGGGGCGCGGTTTGCCTTTCGCTCCGGAAACGGCGACCACATTCTCCGCTTCTGCGGACACCGAGACGGCGGTGATGTCGAGGACGACGTCCGCGGTGAGATATGCGGAGGGATCGTGCATCTCGTAGAGGATCTGCTCCTTGACGCTGGCAGGGCTGACCGCGCCGCCGGTTTTGTCCGCTTTGGTGACCTTGATGGCACCGTCGCTTGTGATCGACGCGACCGGAAACCCGACATGGGCAAGATCCGGCACGTCCTTGAACCCGGGGTCGGCGAAATAGGCGCCAGTGACCTGGGCGCCGCATTCAAGGAGGTGCCCTGCCAGCGTTCCCGCCGCGAGCGCGTCCCAATCGTCCTCCGCCCATCCGAACTCGTGGATCAGCGGGCCGAGCACCAGGGCGGGGTCCGTGGTCCGGCCGACAACGACGATATCGGCGCCGCCGGCAAGGGCCTCGGCGATCGGGCGAGCGCCGATATAGGTGTTGGCCGCAAAGATACCGTCGCCGATCGGGAGCCCCTCGATGGTCCTGTGAGCGCGGATTTCAGCCTCGTCCATGACTGTCAGCAAATCGTCGCCGGAAACTACCGCGACTCTCGGCGTCCTGCATCCCAGTTCGCTTGCGATCTCGAGAATTTTCTGCGCTCCGCCCACCGGGTTCGCGGCGCCGAAATTCGAGACGATGCGTATTCCATGTTCCAGGCAGCGTTCCAAGACCGGTCGAACATAGGCTTCCAGAAACGGCGAATAGCCTTTGGCCGGGTCCTTCCGTTTCTGCTTCTGCGCCAGGGCAAGGGTTCGCTCGGCGAGCGTTTCGAAAATCAGGTACTTCGGACCGTTCCGGGTCGCGAGCGTGTCGACGATGGGGCCGCCGGCATCCTTGCGGTCTCCGGCAAATCCGGCACCGCAGCCGATATGGACGAGATTCGAAGTCATCAGTCTTTCGCTTGGCAGGATCGGGACCGAACTTTAGCGTCTGCCGAGGCTCTTGTTCCAGCGTCTATGAAATTTTCCCGGAGGACCGGCCAGTGAGCGGACGCCCCGACAGTGTCCGCGGCAACGATGCCGCAGCGCCGTTTGCCGGTTTTCCGGATACCGGAACAGTCGTGATCTTCGATCTGGAAATCACCGCGTGGGAGGGATCGCTTGCCCGCAACTGGACCGGTCCGGGGGAATTCAAGGAAGTGGTTCAGATCGGCGCGGTCAGGGTCGATGCAGCAATGCCGATGGAAGAACGGGACAGCTTCGAAGTCCTGATCAGACCGGAAAAGAACCCGGTGCTCTCGGACTACTTTGTTCATCTGACCGGGATCACCAACGCCGATATCGATCGGGTCGGTATGACATTCGCCGACGCCCTTCATGGGTTCGCCGAGTTTTCGTCCGGTGCCGGGATGATCGTCAGCAACGGCGGCGACTGCTCCAGCCTGGAGCTGAACGCGGAGTGGTGCGGTCTCGACTGGCCGTTTCCCGCCGGGCTTTTCCGCGACATCAAGTCCAGGTTCGCCGAACTGCTGTCGGTCGCGCGGTCGGATGCGGTCAGTTCCGATCTTCCGCGTCTTCTGGGTCTTCAGGAAATGCCGGACGCACATACCGGCCTCGGAGATTCTCGCGCGATTGCCGCTGCCATGCGCCATCTTCGTGCGACGGGGCGTTTTTGAACCCGCTCTGCCGTGCTGAAAGGTTGCGCCGACCGGGCGCGGCATACAATGTAGCGCTGTTGGATTGGGGATACGGCGAAAGCGGAAATGAGTGCGGATATAACTGATATGAACGGCGGCCGGGTTGGCGCGGACGATATCGCTCTGATATCGATCTTTCAGGATCTTGGAGCGGAGGAGCGCGCCGCAATCGCTTCCGTATGCAGGAAACTGCACTTCAGAGCGGGCGAGCCGATCATTTCGACCGGCGGCGCCGATCACGACGTCTATTTCATGCTCGACGGCGAGGCCGAGGTCGTGAACCACACGATTATCGGCAACGCGCTGCATCTCGACGCGCTTTCGGCGGGCGCCTATTTCGGCGAGTTGTCAGCGCTCGACGGCGGCCCGCGTTCGGCCGAGGTGCAAACGCTGAGCGACTGCGTCGTTGCGGCAATGCCGCCCAGCGAGTTTCGCCAGGTTCTGGTGGACTATCCGTCCGTTCTGGTGCTGGTGCTGCACAATCTGGCGCAGATGATCCGCGCCGCGAACCTCACGGTGCTCCAGCACGCAACGATCTGAACCAGCGAAGGATCAGTCGTCCTCGGCCGGGTGATCTTCCTCGCGCCGTCCGTCCGCGGAGCGGGTGAGGCGGCCCATCAGCTGTTCGAGCGCAGCATGCAGGTTCCGTACCCCTGAACGGGACATGATCATGCGGGATACAACCGCATGCTCGACCTGGGAGCCGTCGATATTGAAGCGGGTGTTCACGAGATTGATCCGGACGACACCGTCGCGAACCATTGCGCCGATCACGCCGTCGACGAAGATGTCCTGGCATTCCGGCGCGATGACGATGTTCGGCTGCTGACCCGCCTGGCCGCCGCTGGTGTTGGAAGTGTCGCTCATAGAGAACCGCCCGACATAAATTAGTGCCAAATTTGATCAAATATCGATAACACGTTGGCTGCGTTGGAGGAAGAAGCTTCGCTCCACTTCTCCTGTTTCGCGCCAGCGTTGCAAACGGGGGAGTCTCGGCGCAGTCTTAGCGGGACCCGCCCCCCAATTCCTCCGTTCAGGAGAGACAAGATTCTGCCGCATATTTTCAAGGACTGGCGTGTGCTGCTTCTCGCAGCCGTCTGGGCCGGATCCGTCGCCGGCCTGTTTGTTTCGGTGCCGATGCTCGACCATGTGACCGGTGTCGGGCTCCTGATCTTCGTGCTCCTGACGCTTTCGAAATCCCGGCGGGAGACAAAGATGCTGATGCTCGGCGGCGCGGCGATTACCGCCGCCCTGCTGGCCACCGTTGCGGGTCCCGAGGACGCCTTGCGGGGGCTTGAGCGGAGCCTGATATTCGCCGGCCTGCTTCCGACCTTGCAGATGACAAAAGCGGTGGCACTGCGCATGCCGTCGGTACATGAGAGCCAGAACCGCCTCGCGGCACTTCCCGGGAAGGCCGCCGATGTCGGGATCGCGATCGGGACCACCGTCTTCGGCTCCGTCCTCAATACCGGTGCTTTCGCTCTTGTCTCTGCCGTCATCAAGCCGGATGCGACCGAAGAACGCCGTCTGGCGGGCGCCCGCGCGGCGATGCGGGGGATGAATATCTCGGTGCTCTGGTCGCCCTTTTTCGTCGGCTTTGCCGTCGCGGGAACCTATCTGCCGACGGTGCCGCTCTGGCAAATCGTGCCGTTCGGTTTTTTCTGCGTCTGCCTGTCCATCGCCATTGCGCTCGCGATGTTCGCGCGGCCCTTCAGCTTCGGTGCGGTGCGAGACTCTTTGGCCTGCCTTGGTCCGATCGCGCCGCGGCTCGGCCTGGCCGCCGGTACGGTGATTCTCGTCGGCGCCCTGACACCGCTCTCGACCTTGGGGGCGATCATCGTCGTGATGCCGGTCCTTTGCGCCATCCAGTTCCAGCGCCACCCGGAGCAGATCATGCCGGTCTTCGAGGAGACGGCCGGTGCCATGAGCCGGATGGGCGACGACCTTGCGCTGATTGTCGTCGCGATGGTGGTCGGCACCGCCGCCGGGGAGGCCGATGCGCTGATCACCCATGTCGCGCCGCTGCTTGAGGGCGGTCTGCCGGTGCCACTGCTGCTGGCGGCGATGATCGGCATCCAGCTGCTGCCGGCGATTGTCGGGATCCATCCGATCATCACCGGCACGATTTTCATCGCCGCCCTGACCAGCCTGCCGCACGGCGTGCTGCCGCTCGCGCTCTACGAGGCGATGCTGGCCGGCTGGGGACTCGGCTCGATGATTTCCATCGCCTCGCTCTCGGTGGTGACGTCGGGCTCCATGTTCGGGGTCCGCCCGCTCAAGGTCGCCTTCGGGCCCAACCTGATCTACGTGATGGTGGTCTGGGCCGTCCTGGTGCCGCTGCTGAGCGCGGTACATTACGCCTTGAGTTGACGGTCAGCGGGCCCGGCGGGTCATCACCAGGAAGACGGCGGAGACCACGGCGGCGAGCGCCGCATAGTCGACCGGGCCTGGCACGGTGCCGAAGATCAGCGCGTCGAACACCACGCCCATGACCGGGACCATCAGCGTGCCGACGGTCGAGACCACGACCGGCAGCATGGTGACGACGTTGAAGTAGGCCCAGTAACAGAAGATGCCGGTGATCGTCATGTTGTAGACGAGGCCGAGCGTCGGCCAGAGCGTGACGCTGTCCGGCATGTGCTGGTAGTCCCAGACTGCCGCGATCACCGCGATGGGAACCGCTCCGATGAGTTGCTGCCAGCCGGTGAGCACGGTGACGGGCATGGTGAAGCGGAAATATTTCACCGCGGCGGTTCCGGAACCCCAGGCGACGGCGGCCAGCACCACCAGTCCCGGGCCGAGCGGGCCGCCCATGAGTGCCCGATCGTCGCCGAAGAACAGCAGGCCCATGCCGACGAGGCCGAGCGCGAGTGCGAGCATCGAGCGGCCGCTCAGACGCTCTTTCACCAGCCAGGCGCCGGTCAGCGAGGCCCAGAGAGGCATGGTATAGGCGAGGATCGCGGCGCGGCCCGATTCCATCAGGTCGACGCCGTAGAGCACGGCGATGTTCCAAACCGACATGTTGAGGATGGAGACGATCACCAGACCTTTCCACTCGGCGCGCGGTACGAGCAGCGAGCGGCCGCCCGCGCGGGCCATGGCGAAAAGACCGAGCGCGGCGGAAAGACCTGCCACCGCGCGGAAAACGAAAGGCGGATATTCGGCGAGAGACAGCTTCATCACCGGCCAGTTCAGGCCCCATAGCAGGGCGAGCATGGCCAGCAGAAAGACCGCGAAAGCGGGAATGCCCGAGGTTTCGGACGGGTTCGGTTTGACCACGGGCGTTGAGCCCTTATCTCTGTGACGTGAGTGTGAAGAGAGGTCTAGCTACTCTAATTGGTGCTTGAGCGCCAGACTTCTCCCCTCCTAACATCCCGCCCGAGAGATTGACGGCGCGGCAATCAGGCCGCGATCCGATATGGAGGCTTTTGATGGTTAAATTCGGTATCGGTCAGGCGATCAAACGTGTCGAGGACCAGCGCCTTCTGACCGGCCAGGGGAACTATACGGACGACGTGGCGCCGGACGGCGCGCTGCGCGCCTTCATTCTCCGCTCGCCCTACGCTCATGCGAAAATCAAGTCGGTGGAAACCGCCGATGCCGAGGCGGTACCGGGCGTGGTCGCGGTTCTGACCAACAAACATGTGCAGGAAGACGGCCTTGGCGACCTGCCTTCCCTCGCACCGGCGCCGAACAAGGACGGCAGCCCGCGGGCGGATACGCCTCGGCCGATCCTCGAAGGAGACAAAGTGCGCCATGTCGGCACGCCGGTCGCGCTGGTGATCGCGGAGACGCTTGAGGCGGCCCGCGATGCGGCGGAACTGGTCGAGATCGACTACGAGCCGCTCGGCGCGGCGACGGATGCCGAGGAGGCGACCAAGCCGGGCGCGGCCCAGCTTTACGATCATATCCCGAACAATATCTGCTTCGACTGGCACAAGGGCGATCTCGAGATCAACAACGCGGCCTTCACTCGCGCGGCGAAGGTGGTCGAGACCCGGGTCGTCAACAACCGCATCATCGTCAACTCGATGGAACCGCGCGGGGCCATCGGTCTCTACGACGCGGAGACGGACCGGACGACGCTTTACAGCTCGACCCAGGGCCCGTCCTTCATTCATCCGCATCTCGCCGAGACGGTGCTGAAGATCGACAAGTCCAAGCTGCGCTGCCTTACCACCGATGTCGGCGGCGGCTTCGGGATGAAGATCTTCCTCTATCCGGAGCAGTGCCTGATCGCCTGGGCCTCGCGGCGCCTGAAGCGGACGGTGAAATACACGCCGGAGCGTTCGGAAGCCTTCATGGCCGACACGCAGGGGCGGGACAATATCAGCTACGTCACCTCGGCGCTCGACGAGAACGGCAAGATCATCGCGATGAAGGTGGAGACCTTCGCCAACCTCGGCGGTTATCTCTCCAACTTCGCGGCCTTCATCCCGACCGAGGCCGGCACGCACATGCTCTCCGGCGTCTACGACATCCCGAGCATCTATGTGAACGTGAAGGGCGTCGTGACCAACACCACGCCGACCGACGCCTATCGCGGCGCCGGGCGTCCGGAGGCGGCCTACCTGATCGAGCGGGTGATGGACAATTGCGCGGCCGAGACCGGGCTGACCCGCGACGAGATCCGCCGGCGCAACTACATCGCGCCGGAGCAGATGCCCTACAGCACCACGCTCGGCAACGTCTATGACACCGGCGAGTTCCAGACCGTTATGGAAAAATGCATGGAGCGTGCGGACTGGAGCGGTTTCCCGACCCGCAAGGCGGAGTCTGAGAAGCGCGGCAAGCTGCGCGGCATCGGTCTCGGCTATTACATCGAGAAATGCGGCGGCGGCAATCCGGAGACCGCCGACATCCGCTTCACCGAGGACGACAAGATCGAGATCTATATCGGCAACCAGTCGAACGGGCAGGGGCACGAGACCGCCTATGCCCAGGTGCTGGGCGACGTGCTCGGCATCGACGGCGAGCGAATCAAAATCGTCCAGGGCGACACAGACCGGACGCCTCCGGGTCTGACCGGCGGCTCCCGCGCGCTTCCCGTCGGCGGCGTCGCGGTGCTGCTCGGCGGCCGTGAGATCGTCGAGAAAGGCAAGAAGGTCGCCGGCCGGGTGATGGAAGCGGCAATCGAGGATATCGAGTTCGCCGACGGCACCTTCACCGTCGCCGGGACCGATAAGACCATGTCGCTCTTCGACGTGAACCGCGCGGCGGAGGGGGAGGAAGAGGCACTCGACACGGTGCATCAGCGCACCCCGGAAGCGGCGACTTTCCCGAACGGCTGCCATGTCTGCGAACTGGAGATTGACCCGGATACCGGAATCGTCGAGATCCAGAAATACACCGTGGTCGACGATTTCGGCTCGGTCATCAATCCGAACATGCTGGCCGGTCAGGTGCATGGCGGCGTCGGCCAGGGCCTCGGCCAGGCGCTCTACGAGCGGACAGTCTATGACGAGGAGAGCGGCCAGCTCGTGACCGGCTCCTATATGGACTACCACCTGCCGCGCGCGGACCAGGTGCCGTGGATCGACTTCACCACCCACAATGTCTGGTGCAAGACCAACCCGCTCGGCATCAAGGGATCCGGTGAGGCGGGGGCCATCGGTGCCCCGCCGGCGGCGATCAGCGCCGTCTGCGACGCGCTCGGCGTGGTCAATATCGATATGCCGGCGACGCCGGAGAAAATCTGGGCCGTTGCCAACGAGGGCCGGCTCGCGGCGGCCGAATAAGACCAATTCTGAAAAGACGGTTGCGGAAACGCAGCCGTCTTTTTTGTATGCAGGTTCTAGAATTCAGAGGGGGAAATGCCATGACGGCACCGATCGAATGCTACACGTGGAAGACGTCGAACGGCCGCAAGATCACGATCATGCTGGAAGAGTGCGGGATTCCGTACAACCTGCATCCGATCAATATCGGCGAGGATGACCAGTTCACGCCGGAATATATCGCCATCAATCCGAACTCGAAGATCCCGGCGATCGTCGATCCGGACGGCCCGGACGGGAAGCCCTACACGGTCATCGAGTCGGGCGCGATCCTGATGTATCTCGCCGAGAAGACCGGCAAGTTCATGCCGTCCGAGATGGGCAAGCGCTACGAGGTTATCCAGTGGCTGATGTTCCAGATGGGCGGCATCGGCCCGATCTTCGGCCAGGTGCATCACTTCAAGCGCGCCGCCAAGGAGAAGGTGCCCTACGGCATCGAGCGCTACGGCAAGGAATGCCTGCGGCTCTACGGCGTGCTGAACAGCCGTCTCGAGGGGCGGGACTATCTCGCCAATGACGAGGTCTCCATCGCCGACTTCGCGACCCTGCCCTGGGTGTTCCGCCACGACTGGCAGGAAGTGGATCTCGCCCAGTTTCCGAACGTGAAGCGCTGGTACGACGGCATGATGGCGCGTCCGGCCCTGCAGCGGGGTATGGAGCTGCCCTGACGTCTCCCGTTCGCCTTGTGTGAAACGGCACTAAAACGGTCCGGTCCGGCGGTTTCATCCACCGCCGGACCCTCCTATAGTGCCGCCGGCTTTGAGAGGGCCATTTCTACATAAGAGAGCGAAGGAGACAGCCATGACCATCCGGCTTGGCGACACTGCACCCGATTTCACCCAGGACTCCACCGAAGGCAAGATCAACTTCTACGATTATGCCGGCGACAATTGGGTGATCCTGTTTTCGCATCCGAAGGACTTCACCCCGGTCTGCACCACCGAGCTCGGCTACATGGCCGGTCTGAAGCCGGAATTCGACAAGCGCGGCGTCAAGGTGCTGGGGCTCTCCGTCGACGGCCTCGGCGACCACGAGAAATGGGCCGACGACATCAAGCAGACTCAGGGCAACACCCTGAACTTCCCGCTGATCGCCGATCATGACCGGACCGTTGCCGATCTCTACGACATGATCCACCCGAACGCGAACGACACGCTGACGGTGCGCTCGGTCTTCATCATCGACGGCAACAGGAAGGTTCGCCTGATTCTGACCTATCCGGCGAGCACCGGCCGGAACTTCGACGAGATTCTGCGGGTGGTCGATTCCCTCCAGCTGACCGACAGCCACAAGGTGGCGACGCCGGTGAACTGGAAGGACGGCGACGACTGCATCATTGTCCCGGCGCTGTCCAACGACGAGGCGCGCAAGCTGTTCCCGGGCGGATGGGACGAACAGCGGCCGTACCTGCGCGTCGTGCCGCAGCCGGGTGCGTAATGATCCGGTAATTCGACGATTATGCGAGAGGCCGGCATTCTGTCGGCCTTTCTTTTTTGAGAGTGGGAGTGAGAACATGGGCGTTGCGGGGGATATTTCTGTCGGTTTCATTGGCCTTGGCGGCATGGGGCGCGGCCTTGTGAAGAACATGGCCATGAAAGGTGTTCCTGTAACCGCATACGATATCGATCCTGACGCGGTTTCCGCCGTCGTCGCCAACGGTGCGAAAGGTGCCGCTTCTCCGGGAGAGTTCGCCGGCGATGTCGATGTGCTGGCGGTCTGCATCACGACGGCGGAAGCGGTCCAGGAACTGGCGCTCGGCCCTGACGGTCTGCTGTCCCGGATGCGCACGGGATCGGTCTTCCTCGACCACACGACCGTCTCCCCCTCCCATGTCGATCGGATGCGGGCGGCCTGCGACGCCGCCGGTATCGCCTATTGCGAGGCGCCGATGACCCGAACGCCGGTTCATGCCGAGCGCGGCGAGGTGAATATTCTGTTCGGCGGCAGCGAGGAATTGCTGGAGCGGCTGCGCCCGCTGTTCCGGACCTATGCCGAAAATATCTTCCATGTCGGCCCGGCGGGCCATGCGATCCGTCTCAAGCTGATCCACAATTACATCGCCTTCGCCAACGTCGCCTCCTGGTGCGAGGGGTTCGCTCTGGCCGCCAGAGAAGGGCTCGATATGGACAAGGTGATCGGCATCATCTCCGCAGCGGGCGGCAAGTCGGGGATGATGGATCTCTATGGCGAAGCGACGCTAAAGCGCGATTTCACGCCCCTGATGTCGCTCGCCAACGCCCAGAAGGACGTCCGCTATTACGCCGAGTGGCTGGAGCAGGCGGGCCTGCCGGGCTTCATGGCCGAATCCGTGCATCAGACCTATGCGCTGGCGTCCATCATGGGGTTCGAAAAGGAAAGCTGTACCGCAGTGATCAAGGCCTATGAGAAACTCACCGGCGTCGAAGCGCGGCTTTCTGGGGAAGCCGGGGACTAGAGCATCCTATGTGAAACACGGACCCATGCTTCACGATAGTTTTTGCTGCGTGTGAGCGGCCATTCATACTAGGGCTCCGGCCGACTCTATTGAGGCCGAGAGAGGCCGACTGGGACAATGACTTCAGAGCACGAGCAAGACGCCCCGATTGCGAGGGCATTCTGGTCGCGGGGGGACGGCAGCGGCGAAATCCGTAAAGAGCATGTCGATCCGCCGGCGCAAGGCCACCTGCTGGTCGACGCACTCTATTCCGCGGTCAGCAAGGGAACGGAAAGCCTCGTCTTCCGCGGCGGCGTACCGCGCTCCGAATGGGGCCGGATGGCCTGCCCGTTTCAGGAGGGACGGTTTCCCGGACCGGTGAAGTACGGCTATGCCTCCGTCGGGCGTGTTGCTGACGGCGCGGCGCTCGCGCCCGGGACGCCGGTCTTCGTGCTCTACCCGCACCAAACACGCTATCTCATTCCGGCCGAAGCGGCCCTTCCGCTGCCCGAAACGGTGACGCCGGAGCGGGCGGTTCTGGCCGCCAACATGGAAACCGCGCTCAATGCCGTCTGGGACGCCGAGGCGGCTCGCGCGGGCGAGATCGCCGTCATCGGCGGCGGTGTTGTCGGGCTGCTCACCGGGTATCTGGCACGCCGCTTCTGGGAGGCCGAAGTCTGGATCTTCGACCCGGTGCCGAGCCGGTCGGAGGTCTGCGACAGGCTCGGTCTCCGCTATGCGGGCGACAGCGTGCATCCAGAGCGTTTCAGTCTACTCTTCCATGCCAGCGCGACGGAGGACGGCTTGCGGCGCGCGCTCGATCTCGCCGCTTTCGAGGCGACCATTATCGAACTCAGCTGGTACGGCGACCGCGAGGTCTCGCTGCCCCTCGGCGGCGCCTTCCATTCCCAGCGTCTGACCATCCAGGCCTCGCAGGTCGGCGCCGTCGCCCCGTCGCGGCGTCCAGGTTCCCGACACCGGGAACGACTTGCCGAAGCCATCGGTCTGCTCGACGATCCCGCGCTCGATGTTCTGATAACCGGCGAGAGCCCGTTCGAGGACCTGCCGCAGGTTCTGACATCGCTTGCTGCCGGCGCGCACGAGACTCTCTGCCACCGCATCCGCTATTCTGACTGATCGGAGCCTTTTCATGTACGCACTGACCGTCCGCGACCATGTGATGATCGCGCATAGCTTCAATTCCGAGACCTTCGGGCCGGCGCAGCGCCTGCACGGCGCGACCTATGTGGTCGATGTCGAGTTCCGTCGCGCGGAATTGGATGCGGATAATCTGGTGGTCGATATCGGCGCCGCCTCGGAGGAGCTGAAGGCAGTGCTGGCGCCGCTCGCCTACCGCAATCTCGACGATCTGCCTGACTTCGCGGGCGAGAACACGACCACCGAGTTTCTGGCGAAGCACATCTTCGACGCGATGGCGCTTGCGATCCGTGAGGGAAATCTCGGCGAAGCCGCACGCGCGCTTTCCGGCATGAAGGTGACTTTGCACGAGTCCCACATTGCCTGGGCCTCCTACGAGGGCACGCTGTGAGGCAGGCCCGTCTGCAGCAGCCGGATGCACCGGTTCATTTCATCCTTCCGGGGCCGATCGGCACCCTGACCGGCGGCTTCATCTACGACCGCGAGATGGCGGACGGGCTGCGCGAGGCGGGCCGGCTTGGCGCGGTACACGAGCTCGCCGGGGATTTTCCACGGGCCGCGCCCTATGACGTCGCCGCCGGGGCGGCCATCCTCTCGGGACTGCCGGACCGCGCGCTCTGCGTCATCGACGGGCTGGCGCTGAGCGCGCTCGGCCAGGCCGTCGCGCAGCATGCGCCGCGCCTCGACGTGGTGGCGATGATCCACCATCCGCTTGCCGACGAGACCGGCCTCAGCACCCGCGAGCAGGAGGCTTTCTTCCAGGCGGAGAAAGCCGTGCTGGGAGAGGTCGCGCGGATTGTCGTCTCCAGCGCGCAGACGGCGCGGCGGCTCCGGGAATTCGGTGTCAATCCATCCGCGGTGCATGTTGTCGAGCCGGGGATATCTGGCTGGGCGCGGAACGGCAACTGGTCCGGCGGGACGGAACGTCCGCTGCGGGTGCTTTCGGTCGGGACCCTGACGCTGCGCAAGGGACACGACATCGCGCTCACGGCACTGGCGGAGTGCCGGAATCTAGATTGGACATTGGATCTCGTCGGCGCGGCGCGGGACGCAGCACATACAAGCGCCCTGAAACGACTTGCCGCCGAGCTTGGTCTGGAAGAGCGGGTGACGTTCCACGGCGAACGTGACGAGGCGGCTTTGGCAGAGCTGCATCAATCCGCCGGGCTCTTCTTGTCCGCGTCCCATCACGAAGGGTTCGGGATGGCACTCGCGGATGCGGTCGCATTCGGATTGCCGGTGGTCACGACGGAGGAAGCGGCCGTCTCGGACGCTGTCCGGGAAGCGGCGGAGCTGGTTCCGGCCGGAGAAAAAGAGGCGCTTGCGCACGTGCTGCGGGCGCATCTGGAGAGCGACAAGAGCCGGTTTGACTTGGCTGCACGTTCCCGCCGCGCCGCGCCGCGCCTGTCCGACTGGACCCGCGCCCGGGCCGCGTTCCAGCGCGCGGTCGACGGGGTGACGCTGCAATGAGCGGCGGCTTCTCCGCCGAGTGGCTGGCGGCCCGCGCGGTCTGGGACCGGGCGGCCCGCAGTCCGGAGGTGGAGGGCGCGCTCGTCCGCTGGGCCGAAACGCGGCCGGCGACGCTCCGGATACTCGATCTCGGGGCGGGCAGCGGGAACAACCAGCGCCATCTGGCGCCGCTGCTCGAAATGCCTTGCGAGTGGCTGTTGGCGGACAGCGATACGGCGCTGCTCGAGCGCGCGGTGGCCGAGGCCTCCCTGAAAGCGGATGACAGGATTACGGTCCGCGACATCGACCTTGCTACTGGAGATCTGAGCGTGCTGCTCGGTGGTGCGGATCTCGTTACCGCTTCCGCGTTGTTCGATCTCGTTTCGCGGGACTGGCTTGATCGCTTCCTCGATGCGCTTGCAGAGCGCCGGGCGGCGTTTCTCTCGGTGCTGACCTATGACGGGCGGATCGACATCGAGGGCGACCACGAGGAGGCGGAGAATCTGGAAGCCCTGGTGAACGATCACCAGCATGGCGACAAGGGATTTGGGCCGGCGCTCGGTCCGGAAGCGCATCCGGCGCTCGTCGAGGGATTGGAGCAGCGCGGTTACCGTGTCGAGCAGGGGGAAAGCGACTGGTCGCTCACGGCGGGAGATCCTGGTGCGCGCGAGCTGGTCGAGGGCTGGGTCGCGGCTGCCGGCGAGATCGCGCCGCTCGACCGCGAGGAGATCGCGGCCTGGGGCGCGGCGTTGCTGGCGCGTCCCGGGATCGGAATCTATGTCGGTCACCGCGACCTGTTCGCGGTCCCGCCTAGCTGAGCCGGCAATCGAACAGAGTGTCCGCGCCGAGCGCGTAGGTCCGGGTCTCGAAACGAAGCGCGGCGTCGAGCTTCTCGATTTCGGGTAGCACCAGGCCCGGACGGCCGGAGCCGATGATCATCGGGGCCACCGCGACCTGCAGCCGGTTCACCAGGCCAGCGGCGAGAAATCCGGAGATTGTCCGGCCGCCGCCCTCGATCAGGATCGTGCGCAGCCCGCGCTCACGCAGAGCCTCAAGCAGCAGGTCAGGGACCACCTGTCCGTCCGCGCCGGAAGCGGTGAGCATTCCGCAATGGGACGGAAGCGCGCCGGGCATATCTTCCGTCACGATCAGGGTCTCCGCATCCGCCTCTTTGAAAAGGGAATGGCTCATCGGTACCCGGCGGTTCGGATCGATGACCACCCGGACCGGGTTCGGGCCCGGCACGCGGCGGGTGGTGAGGCGCGGATTGTCGAGCTCGGCGGTTGCGGCGCCGACGATCACCGCGTCCGCGATGGCACGCAGCCTGTGCAGATGGTCGAGGCTCTCCGGGCCGTTCACGTAATGTGAATGGCCGCTCGCCGTCGCGATGCGCCCGTCGAGGCTCTGCCCGACCTGGGCGATGACGGTGGGTTTCTCCGTGCAGGTGCGGGCGAGGTCGCGATAGAGCTCCCAGGGGGCCTCTCTGTTTTCGTCTTCGCCTACCGGCGGTACGTCTTTCCCGAGCCCTTTGAGGACATCGGCCCAGTCCCGGCTCATTGCGGGGCGCCAAACGGTGCGCCGTCGCTCAGCGGCCAATCGGCGACATCGCCGATGAGTTCCGCGAGCTGGTGTCCGTAAGCCGTCAGGATCGCCGCGCCGTCTTCCGCTGTTGCGAGGCTCGCGGCTCCGGTGGCGCCCGAAGGGTTCAGGTCCTCGGCGTTCCAGGCGAGGCCGCCGGCTCCGGAAAGACCGAGGCGCTTGTTCCCTGCCGCAAGATCTTCTGCCCTGTTCGGAAAATCGGATATCAGCTCACGGCGGACCAACTCCGGGGCGATGGCCAGCATCAGAGCGGTTTCGATCTGCCCGCCATGGAGCCCGAATGACCGTTCCCGCTCTGAGATAAGGTTTTCGGGGAGTTCGAAGCGGAAGGTATTCGCGCGCACGGCGAGCAGACCGGCCTCGCTCCGCAGGCACTGGGTGACGATGTCGACGACCTGCGGCTGCCCGCCATGGCTGTTCAGCAGGATCAGCTTTCGTAGTCCGGCGGCTGCGACGGAGTGGCCGATCTCCGTCCAGGAGGCGATCAGGGTTTCGGCGCGATGGCTGAGAGTCCCGGCGAAGCTCATATGTTCCGGACTGAGGCCCACGGCCTGGGATGGCAGGACGAGGACCGTGACGTCGTCGGCCAGAAGAACCGCCGCCGCGTCGAGAACGGCTTCGGTGATCAAAATATCGGTTGAAAGCGGAAGGTGCGGGCCGTGTTGCTCGACGGCCCCGACCGGCAGTACGGCAATGGTCCGCGCCGGGTCGAGCGTCGAGAACTCCTCTGTTGTCTGATGGCCCCAGATTCGAACCGGCATCCTGTTGAAATTCCGCTTATTTTTCCAGCGACCGGAGCACACAACGGCGGCACAGCTCTGTCAAGCAGCCGCCTCGTTGCTCGCGCGATCTTGTTTGACATTTTTCTGAAACAAAAACGCAACAATCAGGACAAATAAAATTCAACGAAGTATGGAGGAGTCAATGAATATCGAAGAAGATTTACTTAGAAAAAATGATTATATTCTTGAGCATAATTCATGCGTGGTGAATAGGGCGTTGGCCTGAGTAAGTTGTTATTGGCATGTCTTGGCACGGCAGGCGTTGGAACAATGTTGAGCTCACCTTTTCTTGCGGGAGCGTATCTCGGCGTGCGTCGCCGTTGACGGATTATTCCGTCTTCGGAGGCGTCGCGTCCCTGATCCGCTAGTTCGCGCTGCAAGGCGGCGGTCGGAGCAGTGCGTCTTGCGCGCCGTGTATCCTGATCAGGATTCGGCGCGGCAAGCTCCGCTGCTGACGTCCGCGGAACCGCTCGTCCCGGCTGCGCCCGATTGGCTTGATGTCGAGCGGATCTCCCCTGTCCGGATCCTCCGTCAGGATGCCGGGCCCCAGATCGTCGAATCCGATCAGATGCATCTCCCAGCCGTCTCGGCGCCAGGTCATCCGGCCGGTCGCGGGCGTGGCCTCCGTCGGGATACAGATCTCCTCCGGCGGGCCAAGGGTCCTGGACAAGGTTTGCTGCACGTCGCCCGCACTCTTGCGCGTGGCGGCGGCGTGACGACGTTCCAGCAGGATCTGCCGGAGGGCGCTTTTCCGGTCGAATTGCAGGATGGCCCTGAAACTGGAAGAAAAGGCCTCGAAACGTTGCAGGACCAGCCGACCGCTGAGCGGCCCGAAATCGAGACCCGGCTCCATCAGGTGGGCCTGCGGCAGTTCATGTCGTGCTTCGGTGAGGTGCATACCGAACCGGATATCCGGTAGTTCCAGCGGGAGTGGCGTCTCCCCTTTCGATGCAACCCCATGTGCGGGAAAGGCACTTAGAGCCGCGAAAAGCAGGGCGAACACATACGCCCGCCGCGGAAACCTCATCTGAGGCCGGCGCGCATCAGGCCGCGTTTGGCGCCTTGAATGCGACCAAGTGCCATCAGTCCGGCCTGTCGGAGAAACTTTTGCGCCGGAGCGGGGCGGGTCGCGACCCCTGCGAGGGCGCCGATCGCCGAAAGCCTGCCTGCGACATCCGGCTGCCGTTGCGGTGCGTAGCGGGCGAGCACGCCGGGCGCGCCGACGTCGTCACCCTTGTCCCGCGCATCGCTGAGAAGCCGCGTCAGGGTCATGATGTCGCGTACCGACATGTTCCAGCCCTGTGCGGCGATCGGCGGCGCGATATGCGCGCTCTCGCCGATCGCGACGACACGGTTCTGTGCCGGGCGCGGGGCGAAGCCGAGGGAAAGCGGGAAGACCGCCTTGGCGCCGCTAAATCTGATCGCACCGAACGCCGGCTGCCGTCGCGATAGCTTGCGCGCAATGACGTCGTCCTCGTGCGCAGCGAGGGCGGCAATGTCTTCCGGTGCAGCAATGGTGATGAGCGACGCGTCGTACTCCGCGACCGGGATCAGGGTCAGCGTGCCGGTATCGTCATACCGCTCGATGCAGAGGCGATGATGCGGCTGTTCCAGGTTTACGGGAACGCAGAGCGCACTCCGCCCGAGGGAACGTTTGCGCAATGTGATCCCGGCCGCCTCCCGCGCAATCGACTGAAATCCGTCGGCCGCGATCACCAGCCGTACCTCGAGGGAGGTTCCGTCCGCACATTCGACATGTACCCGGTCGTCGCCCGGAACGACCCGGGTCGCGGCGGCGGAATGCGTATTAACCTCCGGCATCACGGCTAGAAGATCTTTGATGAACAAATTTTGCGCGAGAAACTCCTCGCGGGCATCCGCTGCGGTGAAGAGTTCGCTCACAAGTCCGAAGGGGCCTGTCGTCTCGATCCTCAGATCAAGCAGCGGCGTCGCCTTTTGCCGGACATCGACCCCCAGGGAGTCGAGGGATTCCACGCTTGAAGGCATAAGGGCCGTGGTGCGCGGGTCGTCCGTGCGATCCGCCGGTGGGCCGACCATGAGCGCGTCGAATCCGGACGCGGACAGGGCGTGGGTCGCGAGCTGCGCGGTGGGCCCATTGCCGATAACTGCGATATCAGGCTGCATGATTGATCCTTTCATTCGGATAGTAGTGTTCGGGATCGACAATGCAATTGGTATGTTCTCTCTCGATGGTCAATTTCAGATCGTAAAGGTTGATAACCAGAATTGATCGGATGGAGCTTCTCCGGTTTTGGAAATGGCCCAGATGTTAAGAGAGTCGGGTGAAGTCACAACCAATGGTATGTGTTCCATGACTTGCCAAAAAATTCACCTATAACGTCCACGTGGAAATTGATCGTTCCGGCACAGCATGGTATGGTTAAAAACCTAGACGCCAGTTGTGCTAAAACTACAAGAAACATCCGTGAATATTGGTGGCATAGCGGTAGAATCGGCGGCGCGTTCTTCCTGCGTAGCAAAATGCTTTTAGGTTATGAGAGTCAACTTGGGGTGATTTTTTTCATTCGTTGGGTTGATGATCATGCAATCGGCAATTTTCTGTTTAGGGAACTCTAGAGGGATCGGGGGGTGATCATGAAGAACGCCGCCAGTCATCTTATGGATGAGGCACTGGACGCCGGCGAACAGGCGTCCGAAAAAGACATGGGGGAGCGGGGCAAGAGCACGGCCAATAATCCGGTCGATGTTTTTGTTGGGGCCCGACTTCGCCGTCGTCGCAAAGAGATGGGAATGACCCAGCGGATCGTCGCGCAGAAGATCGGTGTGACCTCCCAGCAATATATGAAATACGAGCGTGGCGACAATCGCATCAGCGCGTCCCGTCTGTTCGACGTGGCATCGGTGCTGAATACGCCGGTGTCGTATTTCTTCGATGAAATGGACGAGCAGACAATCTCCCAGTCGCCGGCCCGGCTGATGGGCGGCGACGACATCGCGCCGCCGATTGCCGGTGCGCACGACGTCGAGATGGATTCTCCGCTCGCCCGACGTCAGGCGAACGAGCTGGTGCGTCTCTGGGGCGACCTGCCGGAACATGCGCGGGCGCGCATCGTCGATCTGGTCAGGACGATGTCCGAGCTGGCCGATCCGGCCCAGGAAAGAGAACATCACTGATCGAAGCTCGCCCGCACTCGGCGGGCGGAACCTTCCGAACTGCAGTATTCGAACCGCCCGAGCTGGATATCGGCTCGGGCGGTTCTTGCATTCGGGGGAAGTCCGCGCCGGAGAGGGCGTGCGCCCGGATCTATTCCGCGGTGATCGTATACGGGGCCGCTAGGTGGTGCTCTTCCAGGTTATTTCCCGGACCGATCCTGTCGACGATCAGAAAGTCCGCTGGTCCTTCGAGCGGTGCGAGCACGCCGTGCCAGCAGTTGCGCTTGTACTGGATGCCTTGCGTACCGTTTGTAAGAAAAGCCTCAGGCCGTCCCGGCACGCCGTTCTCGTCCGCGGCGACGATGACGAGGAAGCGGGTGCCGTTCATCGGCACGAAAGCCTGGCTGCCGTCCGGATGACGCTCCATCATCTTCAATGTGAGAGGCAGGGAAATCGCATCGCTGCGGCCGATGCTGAGGGCGACCTCGCCTTCCGGATCCGTTTCCGGCCGCGCCCGGTCGTGATAACGGCCGCAGAGCCCCGCATTGATCATGTAGTCCGGTGCACCAGAAGCCTCCAGCACCTCGCCGTAAGGGGCGAACGCCCCCACAGTCAGGGGCTTGGCGGCGATCGTCCCGCTCATCGCCCGAAAGCTCCGACGCCGGTCAGCCGCGGATGGCGGTGCATGTCCTTGTAGAGCAGGTAGCGGAACGGCCCCGGCCCGGCGGCATAGCAGGACTGAGGGCAGAAGGCGCGCAGCCACATATAGTCGCCCGCCTCGACCTCGACCCAGTCCCGGTTCAGCTTGTAGACGCCCTTGCCCTCGAGCACGTAGAGCCCGTGCTCCATGACATGGGTCTCCTCGAAGGGAATGGTCCCGCCGGGCAGGAAGGTTACGACGGTGATATGCATGTCGTGCCTGAGATCAGACGGCTCGACGAAGCGCGTGGTCGCCCAGCGGCCCTCGGTGTCCGGCATCGCGGCGGGCGCGATGTCCTGATCGCGGGCGAAGACTGGGTCGGGCGCCTCGATCCCCTCGACCTTCTCGTACATCTTGCGGATCCAGTGGAACTGCGCGGGCTCGGCGCCGTCGTTCTTCAGAGTCCACCCGCTCGACGGCGGTAGATAGGCGAAACCGCCCGGCTCCAGCACCTTCTCCATGCCGCCGACCGTCACGGTGACGGCGCCGGAGACGACGAAGAGCGCGCCCTCGGCGCCCGCTTCCGGTTCCGGCTTCGTCGAGCCACCGCCGGGGGAGACCTCCATCACGTAGTGGGAGAAGGTCTCGGCGAAACCGGACAGCGGCCTAGCGATGATCCAGCCGCGGGTCTTCTCCCAAAAGGGAAAGAGGCTGGCGACGATGTCGGTCATCACGCCTTTCGGGATCACCGCATAGGCCTCCGTGAAGACGGCGCGGCCGGTCATCAGTTCGGTCTGCCCCGGCAGCCCGCCCGGGATCGCGTGGTAGGAACGGTTGTCGCTGCTCATGGCAGGAGGTCCTTCAGTCGGAGTTCGGTGATGCGCTCGACCTGGCGGCAGGCCTCGGCCATTTCTGTTTCGCGGTCATGCCCGATCCGCTTTTTGAAAGCTTCGAGGATGCTGGCCTTCGTGTTGTCGCGCACGGCGATGATGAAAGGGAAGCCGTGCTTCTCGACATAGCGCCGGTTCAGGTCCTCGAAGGTGGTGCGCTCGTCGTCGGTCAGTGCGTCGAGCCCGGCGCTCGCCTGCTCGGCGGTGGACTCGGCAGTCAGCCGTTTCGCCTGCGCCAGCTTGCCCGCGAGGTCCGGATGCGCGTTCAGCACGGCCAGCCGCTGCTCCGGGCTAGCGGAACGGAAGATCCGGGTGAGGGCGGAATGCAGCCCGGTCGCCGTGTCATGCGCGGGGCCGCGTTCGAGATCGAAGGCCGCCTCGGCGATCCAGGGTGAATTCTCGTAGATGCCGCCGAAGCGGGTGACGAAGGTCGCCTTGTCCATCTGGCTCGGCCGCTCGAACCGCCGTTGCGGGTGGGTCTTTGCCCAGTGCTCGGCGATCTCGATCCGGCGCGCGAACCAGACCTTGTCCTTGCTCTTCGCGTAATCGAGGAAGCGTTTCAGTCCGGCGGCCCGGCCCGGGCGTCCGGCGAGGCGGCAGTGCAAGCCGACCGACATCATCGCCGGGCGCCCTTCCTTGCCCTCCTCGTAGAGCGCGTCGAAGCTGTCCTTAAGGTACTGGAAGAAATGGTCTCCCGTATTGAAACCCTGCGGTGTCGCGAAACGCATGTCGTTGGCGTCTAGCGTGTAGGGGATGATCAGCTGGTCGTGTTCGCCCGCTTCCATCCAGTAGGGCAGGTCGTCGGCATAGCTGTCGGAGATGTAGTCGAAGTCCCCGCGGGCTGCGACCAGCGCGACCGTATTCATCGAGCAGCGTCCGGTATACCAGCCGCGCGGCGCTTCGCCGGTGACTTCGGTATGGAGCCGGATCGCTTCGACGATCTGTGCCAGCTCCTCGGCCTCCGTCATGTCCTTGTGCTCGATCCATTTGAGGCCGTGCGAGGCGATCTCCCAGCCGGCTTCCTGGATCGCCTTTACCTGCGAGGGGCTGCGGGCGAGCGCGGTGGCGACGCCGTAGACGGTCAGCGGAACCCCGGCCTCGGTGAACATCCGGTGCAGGCGCCAGAAACCGGCGCGGGCGCCGTATTCGTAGATCGATTCCATGTTCCAGTGGCGCTGGCCCGGCCAGGCGGCCGCGCCAACGATTTCGGAAAGGAAGGCCTCGGAGGCCTCGTCCCCGTGCAGCAGGTTGTTCTCCCCGCCTTCCTCGTAGTTCAGAACGAACTGGACCGCGACCCGGGCACCGCCCGGCCAGTCCGCATCGGGCGCGTTCGGGCCGTAGCCTTCGAGGTCGCGCGGATAGTCCCCCATCATCCCACCTCATCGTCGGTACCGGCGCCATTGTTCCGGAGAACGCGCGCACGGACATTCAACAAAATTTTGAAAGACTCTTATGACATGGCGCCTTTCATATACAATTCCTTGAGAATCTAATTCGGTCAAAGAGCAGCCGGGAAAACCGGCGCGCATATGCCGAGCGAACAGGGGCAGAGAGATTATGGCGTCGGGACGTCTGACAACGCATGTGCTGGATCAGGCCGCCGGGACACCCGCGGCGGGGCTGAAGATCGCGCTCTACCGCCTCGACGGCGAGGAGCGGGAGCTGGTGTCATCGACCGTCACCAACGACGATGGCCGTACCGACGCGCCGATGGCGAGCGGCGACAGTTTTATCGCCGGCAGTTACGAACTAGTTTTCGAGGCTGGCGACTATCTGCGCAGGGCAGGACACGTCTCCGGCGATATTCTCTTCCTCGACCGCATTCCGCTCCGCTTCGGCATTGCCGATGCATCGCAGCATTTCCACGTGCCGCTTTTGCTCTCGCCCTATGGCTATGCGACCTACCGGGGAAGTTGAACCATGTCGGCGCGCGGTGAGATCCGGTTCCTGCTGAACGACCGCGAGGTCCGGCTCTCTTCCGTCGGCGCGGGCGACACGCTGCTCGACCATCTCCGCCTCGACCAGCGCCTGCGCGGCACCAAGGAAGGCTGCGCCGAGGGCGATTGCGGAGCCTGCACCGTGCTGGTCGGGCGGCGCACACCGGATGGGCTGAAATACGAGACGGTGAATGCTTGCATCCGCCCGCTGGCCTCGGCCGATCTCTGCCATGTCGTGACGGTGGAATATCTCCGCGACCCCGAGGGCGGTTTGCACGCCGTGCAGCAGGCCATGGTGGAGCATCACGGCAGCCAGTGCGGCTTCTGCACACCTGGCATCGTCATGTCGCTCTATGCGCTTTGGATGGAGGGCGGCTGCGGCTCGGTTGAGGCGGTGGAGACGGCGCTACAGGGCAATCTCTGCCGCTGCACCGGCTATGCGCCGATCATCCGTGCCGCACTGGACGCGGCCGGACGAGGCTCTATGGCAGACGATCCACTGATGGCGGAACGCGATGCGGTCATGGCGAAGCTGGGGGAACTGGGCGACGGCGCGCGAGTTGTGGTCTCGCGCGGCGGCAGTACCGCGATCCTGCCTGCGGACGGGGACGATCTCGCGCGCGTGCTGCTGGAGGTGGGCAACGCGACAATCGTCGCCGGCTCGACCGATGTCGGGCTCTGGGTCACCAAGCACATGAAAGATATCTCGCCGGCGGTCTTCGTCGGCCATCTCGATGACCTGAAGCGGATCGGCGTGACCGAGGACGCGCTCTTCCTCGGAGCAGGCGTGACCTACAGCGAAAGCGCCTCGGTGATCGCGGAGCACTTCCCGCATCTCGCCGATTTTTGGGACCGGATCGGCGGCTGGCAGGTGCGCAATATGGGGACCATCGGCGGCAATATAGCCAACGGCTCACCCATCGGCGACACGCCGCCGGTCCTGATCGCGCTCGGCGCCGAAGTGATGCTGCGGCGGGGCAGCAAGCGCCGGACGATCCCGCTGGAAGCATTCTTCATCGATTACGGCAAGCAGGACCGGGCGCCGGACGAGTTCGTCGAGAGCGTGCGTATCCCTCTTCCGGCGCCGGAGACGCTGAACGCGGCCTACAAGATCTCCAAGCGGCGGGACGAGGATATCTCGGCCGTCTGCGGCGCCTTCCAGCTGACGCAAGACGGGGGCACGGTCGCCGCCGCGCGGCTCGCTTTTGGCGGCATGGCGGCAACGCCGAGGAGGGCGGCGAAGGCGGAGGCGGCGCTCATCGGCCAGCCCTGGAGTGAGGCGAGCGTCCGGGCCGCCATGGCGGCGATGGCCGAGGACTTCACACCGCTCTCAGACTGGCGGGCGTCGGCAGAGTACCGCTCGAAGGTCGCTGCCAATCTGTTGCTGCGCTTCTTCCTTGAAACATCCGGCGGGGAAGCCCCCGCGAGGCTGAGCGCGTGATGGACGGCGACCGGAATAGCGCGGTCCGCGGCGGCGTGCAAAGCGCCGAGCGCCATGACTCTGCTCATAAGCACGTACGCGGCACGGCAGACTATATCGACGACATGGCGGAGCCTGCGGGCACGCTTCACGCCTATCTCGGGCTTTCGGAAACGGCCCATGCCGAGATCGTCTCGATGGACCTTTCCGCCGTCCGCGCGGCGCCGGGTGTCGCGCTGGTCCTCACTGCCGACGACATTCCGGGTGAGAACGATGTCAGTCCGGTCCATGCCTATGACGATCCGGTCTTCGCCGAAGACAAGGTCATGTTCCGGGGGCAGCCGATGTTC
Organism: Nisaea acidiphila; assembly: GCF_024662015.1. Classification (NCBI taxonomy): domain Bacteria; kingdom Pseudomonadati; phylum Pseudomonadota; class Alphaproteobacteria; order Rhodospirillales; family Thalassobaculaceae; genus Nisaea; species Nisaea acidiphila. The sequence goes on from NZ_CP102480.1 coordinate 3,775,639, forward strand.
GCGGTGATCGCGGAGACGCGGGACGCGGCCCGCAGGGCGGCGGCGCTGGCCAAGATCGAGTATCGCGCGCTCCCGGCCCTGGTCACCATCGACGAAGCGCTGGAGGCGGGCGGCGATCTCGTGACCCCGCCGCTGAAGCTCGAACGCGGAGACGTTGAAAGCGCGTTGAAATCGGCACCGCGCCGGCTCAGGGGCGAGATGGAGATCGGTGGGCAGGATCATTTCTATCTCGAGGGCCATATCGCGCTCGCCATCCCGGGCGAGGACGAGACCGTCACGATCCATTCCTCGACCCAGCATCCGAGCGAGGGCCAGGTTCTGGTCTCGCAGGTCCTCGGCGTCCCGGCGAACGCGGTTTCGGTCGTGGTCCGGCGCATGGGTGGCGGTTTCGGCGGAAAGGAGAGCCAGCCGGCATTGTTCGCCGCCGTCGCGTCGCTCGCCGCCAAGAAGCTGAACCGCGCGGTGAAGCTCCGCCCGGACCGTGACGACGACATGATCGCGACCGGTAAGAGACACGATTTTAAAGTCTCCTACGATGTCGGCTATGACGAGGAGGGACGGATCCTCGCCGTCGACGGCACTTTCGCCGCGCGCTGCGGCTTTTCGGCGGATCTCTCCGGGCCGGTGACGGACCGCGCGCTCTTCCATGCCGACAATGCCTACTACTATCCGGCCGTGCGCCTCCGTTCGCAGCCGCTTCGCACCAACACGGTCTCCAACACCGCCTTCCGCGGCTTCGGCGGTCCGCAGGGCGTGGTCGGAGCGGAGCGGATCGTCGAGGAGATTGCTTACGCCCTCGGCAAGGACCCACTGGAGATCCGCAAGGCGAATTTCTACGGCAGCGAGCCGGACCGGGATGTCACGCCCTATCACCAGCAGGTCACCGACAGCATCCTCGACCGGCTGGTTTCAGAGCTGGAGGAGAGTTCGGACTATCGGGCGCGGCGGAAAGCGATCCTCTACTTCAATGCGAAGGGCGGCATCCTCCGCAAGGGCATCGCGCTGACGCCGGTGAAGTTCGGCATCTCCTTCACCGCGACCTGGTACAATCAGGCGGGCGCGCTGGTGCATGTCTACAAGGACGGCTCGATCCACCTGAACCACGGCGGCACCGAGATGGGGCAGGGGCTCTTCACCAAGGTGGCGCAGGTCGTGGCCGACTGTTTCCAGGTCGATCTCGACCGCATCCGGGTGAGCGCGACGACGACAGAGAAGGTGCCGAACACCTCGGCGACGGCGGCCTCCTCGGGCTCGGACCTGAACGGCATGGCCGCCCAGGACGCGGCGGAACAGATTAAGCAGAGGCTCCGGTCTTTCGCGGCGGAGAAATGGGGCGTGCCGGAAGAGGCGGTCCGCTTCGAGGCCGGGCAGGTCCTTGTCGGCAGCGAGGCTCTGAGCTTCGAGACCTTCATCGCCGCCGCCTACATGGCGCGGGTGCATCTTTCGGCCGCAGGCTTCTACAAGACGCCGGAGATCCATTGGGACCGGGAAGCAGGCAAAGGACGCCCCTTCTACTATTTCGCCTATGGGGCGGCTGTCTCCGAAGTCTCCATCGACACGCTGACCGGCGAATATCGCATCGAGCGCGCCGACATCCTGCACGATGTCGGCAAGTCGCTCAATCCGGCGATCGACAAGGGGCAGGTCGAGGGCGGTTTCATCCAGGGTGTCGGCTGGTTGACCACGGAGGAGCTGTGGTGGGACGGGGAGGGACGTCTGCGCACGCACGCGCCCTCGACCTACAAGATCCCGCTCGCTTCCGACGTGCCGCGGATCTTCAACGTCGCGCTCGCCGAATGGTCGGAGAACAGGGAACGGACCATCCGCCGCTCCAAGGCGGTGGGCGAGCCGCCGCTGATGCTCGGCATTTCCGTGCTCGAAGCGCTCTCCATGGCGGTGGCGAGCGTCGCGGATTACCGGGAGTGCCCGCGCCTCGACACGCCCGCGACGCCGGAACGCATCCTGCTCGCAGTCGAACGGTTTAGGGCGGCTGAGGGAGCGGCGGCATGAGTGGCTCCTTCTTCGAGACCGTCGGGTCGGCAATCCGGCTGGAGCTGGTCTCCGCCCGAGGCTCCACGCCGCGCGAGGCCGGGACGGTGATGTATGTCTCCTCCGACCGCTCGGAAGGCACCATTGGCGGCGGACGGCTGGAATACATCGCCATCGAGGCGGCGCGCGACATGTTGATTGCGGGCTCCGTGGAACGGCGCCTCGAATTGCCGCTCGGCCCGGAGATCGGGCAGTGCTGCGGCGGCCACGTGGCGATCAGCATGCTTCTGCTCGATGCCGGGGCGCTCGCACTCGAAGAGACGCGTCATGCCGAAGCCCGGAAACAGCTCCCGGCGGTCTATATTTTCGGCGCCGGTCATGTCGGCCGCGCCCTTGCGGCGGCCTGCGCGCTGTTGCCGGTGCACACTGTCCTGGTCGATGAGCGTGAGGCGGAATTAGAGGGTTGTTCGGCGCCGGTGCGCCGCTGCCTGACACCTTTGCCGGAGGCCGAGGTGCGCAGCGCGCCGCCCGGTAGCGCCTTTGTCGTCCTGACCCACGATCACGCGCTCGATTTCATTATCGCCGCTGAGGCGCTTATGCGCGGCGATGCGGCCTATGTCGGCATGATCGGCTCGAAGACCAAGCGGGCATCCTTCGAGCGCTGGTGTGCGAAAAGTAGCGCCCCGGTGGGCGATACCACACCGCTGGTCTGCCCGATCGGGGCGGCGGGCAGCGGCGACAAGCGCCCGGAAGTGATTGCCGCCTACGTCGCGGCGGAGGTGATCGCACGATTGACGGCGGCGCGGGAGCCGGGGGATGCTGCGGTGCAAAAAATAACCAGCGGGGGCGGGTTGCATGAGTGAGGGGGCGACGAGCCGCCTGGAACTGACGGGGATCACCAAGTCGTTTCCGGGAGTGCTCGCCAATGACGATGTGAGCTTCTCGGTGGCGCCGGGCACGATCCACGCGCTGCTGGGGGAGAATGGGGCCGGCAAGTCGACGCTGGTGAAGATGATCTACGGCATCATGCATCCCGATGCCGGCGAGATCCGCTTCGACGGCAAGCCGGTGCAGGTCGCCAACCCGAAGGCGGCCCGCGCCATGGGCGTCGGCATGGTGTTCCAGCATTTCTCGCTCTTCGAGGCGATGACGGTTCTGGAGAACATCGCCCTCGGGCTCGACGAGGCGGTCTCCTACGCCGATCTTGAGAGCCGCATCCGCGCCGTGCTCGACGAGTACAATCTGCATCTCGATCCGCACCGCGCCGTCGCGACCCTCAGCGTCGGCGAGCGCCAGCGTATCGAGATCGTCCGCGCCCTGCTGCTGAACCCGCGACTGCTGATCATGGACGAGCCGACCTCGGTGTTGACGCCGCAGGAGGTCGCGCAACTGTTCGACACGCTCCGCGCGCTCGCCAAGGGCGGCTGCTCGATCCTCTATATCAGTCACAAGCTGCACGAGATCGTGGAGCTCTGCGACAAGGCGACGATCCTGCGCGGGGGCAAGGTGGTCGCGGAATGCGATCCGCGCCAGGAATCCTCCCGCTCCATGGCGGAGATGATGATCGGCGGCTCGCTGAAGGAGATCGAGAAGGCGGAGGGCCGCAGCTTCGGGGCCGAACGCTTCGTCGTTTCCGATCTGTCGCTACCGGCCGACGACGAGTTCGGCACCACACTGAAGAACGTCACCTTTTCCGTCCGCGCGGGCGAGATCTTCGGCGTCGCCGGCGTCGCCGGAAACGGCCAGAACGAGCTGCTGCTGGCGTTGAGCGGCGAGCGGCCGGTGCCATTCGGTGACGCGGTAAGGATCGACGACGTGCCGGTCGGCACGCTGGGGGCGGAAGAGCGCCGGCGGCACGGCCTCTGCGCGGTGCCGGAAGAGCGCAACGGGCACGGTGCGGTGCCGGGCTTCTCGCTCACCGACAATGCCATCCTGACCGCCCGCAACCGCAAGAACATGGTCAATTGGGGCGTGATCAACGGCCGTCTGGCGGAACGTTACACCGACGAGGTGATCCACACTTTCGCCGTCAAGACCACCGGCGCGGCATCGCCCGCAGGGTCGCTCTCCGGCGGCAACCTGCAGAAATTCATCATGGGCCGGGAGATCATGCAGGCGCCGGAAGTGCTGGTGGTCTCGCAGCCGACCTGGGGCGTCGATGCCGGTGCGGCAGCGGCGATCCACCAGGAGATCGTCGATCTCGCAGCGCGCGGCTCGGCGGTTGTGCTGATCAGCCAGGACCTGGACGAATTGCTCGCTATTTCCGACACGCTCGCTGTGATGAACGAGGGCGGTCTTTCCCGCAGCCTGAAGGTCGGCGAGGCCTCTGTCGACGAGATCGGCCTGCTGATGGGCGGCGTGCATGGCGACCCGGACGCGACGAAGGAATATGCGGGAGCCTCCCATGCTGCTTGAGCTGGAGAAGCGCAAGCAGCCCAGCCGCGCGATGCTCTACCTGACGCCGGTCATCTCGGTGCTGCTGACCATGATCGCCGGCGCGACGATTTTCTCCGTGCTCGGCTACGACGGGCCCGGCGCGGTCTGGGCGATCTTCTTCGTCCCGGTGCTGGATATCGGCGCCTGGCAGGATCTCGGCATCAAGGCGGCCCCGCTGATCCTGATCGCGACCGGTCTTTCCATTGGGTTCCGCGCCAATGTCTGGAATATCGGCGCCGAGGGCCAGTATGTGATGGGCGGGCTCGCCGGGACCGGTATCGCGCTCGCCACCTGGGAGATGGAGGGCTGGTGGATCCTGCCGGCCATGTGCCTCGCCGGCGCGATCGGCGGCGCTCTCTATGCCGCGATTCCGGCTTTCCTCAAGACGAAGCTCAATGTCAGCGAGATCCTGAGCAGTCTGATGCTGACCTATGTCTCGATCCAGCTCCTCTATTTCCTGATGCGCGGTCCCTGGAAGGACCCGGAGGGATTCAATTTCCCGCAGAGCCGGATGTTCAGCGACAGCCAGCTCCTGCCCGAGATCGGCGATACCTTCGTCCATCTCGGCGTGCCGCTCGCCTTCATCGTCGCGGTGATCGCCTGGTATGTGCTTTCGAAGACCGTGTTCGGCTTCGAGATCCGTGTCGTCGGCGCGGCGCCGAACGCGGCGCGCTATGGCGGTTTCAACCGGAAGCGCACGATCTGGCTCGCCCTGCTCGCGGGCGGCGGCTTCGCCGGGTTTGCTGGCATCCTGGAGGCGGCAGGTCCTTACGGGCAGATGGTCCCGCAATTCCCGACCGGATACGGCTTCACCGCCATCATCGTCGCCTTTCTCGGACGGTTGCACCCGGCGGGCATCGTGCTCGGCGCGCTCATTCTTGCCATCTCCTATGTCGGCGGCGAGATCGCGCAATCCTCCATCGGCCTGCCGAACGCGGCGAGCGGGCTGTTCCAGGCGATGATGCTGTTCTTTCTGCTGGCAACCGACATTCTGGTGACCTATCGCCTCCGCTTCAGCGGTGCGCGCAGCGGAGGCGCGGCATGACCGAAGCGATCCTCATCTCCATCCTTGTCACCGTCGTCGGGGCGGCAACGCCGATCCTGCTGGCGGGCCTCGGCGAACTCGTTGTGGAGAAGTCCGGCGTGCTCAATCTCGGGGTCGAGGGCATGATGCTGGTCGGTGCCGTCACCGGCTTCGCCGTCACCACCATGACCGGCGTCACCTTCGTGGGCATCGTCGCGGCCGCGCTCGCGGCGGCGGGCGCCTCGATGATCTTCGGCTATCTCACGCTGACCCTGACCGCCAACCAGGTTGCGACCGGCCTCGCGCTCACCATTTTCGGCATCGGCCTTTCCTCGCTGATGGGCGCCGGTTTCGTCGGCCAGACGGTGGAGCGGATCGGCCCGCTCTTCCCGCCGGCGCTGGCCGAGCACGAACACCTCCGTGTGCTCTTCGGCTACGATCCGGTGGTCTATTTCTCTTTCGCCATGACCCTCGCGGTCGCCTGGTTCCTCCGCCGCACCCGCGCCGGCTTGATCCTGCGCGCGGTCGGGGAGAACGATGTCTCCGCCCATTCCATCGGCTATTCGGTGATCTCGGTACGTTACATGGCGGTCGCCTTCGGCGGCGCCATGGCCGGGATCGGCGGCTGCTACTATTCGCTGGTCCTGACCCCGATGTGGGCGGAAAAGCTGACCGCCGGGCGCGGCTGGATCGCGCTGGCGCTGGTCGTCTTCTCCGCCTGGCGCCCGATGCGGCTGCTCGCCGGGGCCTATCTCTTCGGCGTGGTGATGACGCTGGAGCTGCACGCCAAGGCAGCCGGCTTCGAATACGTCCCGCCGGAATTCCTCGCCGCGATGCCCTACCTCGCGACCATCGTCGTGCTGGCGCTGATCTCGATGCGGAAGTCGGTGGGCTCGCAGGCGCCGGCGTGTCTGGGGCAGCCGTTCAAGCCGTCGACCTAGACCGCTGTAGACACTCCCTTCATCATCCCCTCGACCCGCGCCTTGCATTTCCTGATCATGAAATCGACGAACAGCCGGATCTTCGGGTCGAGCAGGCGGCGGTGGGGATAGAGGCAGGCGAGGGCCACCGGCGGGGGCGGGGTGTCTTCCAATACTGGGACAAGAGCGCCGCTGCGGATATGGCCCGCGACCTCGAAAAAGGGCTTGTTGACGATGCCGCGGCCGGCAAGCGCCCATTCGGTCAGCACGTCGCCCTCGTCGGCATCGTAAGGACCGCGGACGTTGAAGCGGGCCGGGCCGGTCTTTGTCTGCAGTGTCCAGAAATATTCCTGCGTGCCGGGAAAGCGGAGCAGCAGGCAGCGGTGGCCGCCCTCGACCAGGTCCTCCGGCTTCTCGGGCGTGCCGAAATGGTCGAGATAAACCGGCGCGGCGCAGAGCACACGCGGGCAGTCCATGATCTTGCGGGCTTTCAGGCTCGAATCCTCCGGTGTGCCGAGCACGATGGCGACATCGACCCGTTCGTCGAAGATGTCGACCTTGCGGTCGGAGAGCCGGAGCTGGATCGCGAGGTCGGGATAGAGGTCGTTGAATTCCGGCACCAGCGGCGCCACCACGCGGCGGGCGAGGCCGAGGGGGGAGAGCACCTTGATCGAACCGCGCGGGGTCTGCGAGTACTCCGCGACCGCCGCTTCCGCCTTGTCCAGCGCCTCGATGATTTCTTTCGCATGATCGTAAAAGAGGCGCCCGACCTCGGTCGGGGCGATCTTCCGCGTGGTCCGGTTGAAGAGCCGGATACCGAGCCGGTTTTCAAGCTCCCGTATACGATTGCTCGCCACCGCCGGGGTCAGCCGGAGATCCCTGCCGCCCGCGGTAATGCTGCCGAGTTCGACGGTGCGCACGAAGACCCGGATGCTGTCGAGATAGGGCATGCCCGCCTCTGATTTTCAAAAATTCCTATAAAGTAAAGCGGAGATATCGCGCTTTTGGAAGCGCCGCGGATTTGCCAGAGTGTCGCCATGGGATGCTGCTGGGGGTGCGCGAATGCTTGAGCTGTTGCCGAATTCGGCCGTGATCTGGGACTGGGCGTCTTTCGCCGCGCGCTGGCTGCATGTCATCACCGCCATCGCCTGGATCGGCTCGTCCTTCTACTTCATCGCCCTTGATCTCGGCCTAAGGAAGGCGGCGGACCTGCCGGAGGGCGCCCATGGCGAGGAATGGCAGGTGCATGGCGGCGGCTTCTATCACATCCGGAAATATCTCGTGGCCCCCGCCGCCCTGCCGGAACACCTGACCTGGTTCAAGTGGGAGAGCTACTGGACCTGGGTATCGGGCTTCGCACTGCTCTGCATCGTCTATTACGGCCATGCCGATCTCTACCTGATCGACCAAAGCGTCTGGGCCGCCGAAAGCTGGCAGGCCATCGCCGTGTCGCTCGGCTCGCTCGCGCTTGGCTGGACGGTCTATACGCTCGCCTGCCGCTCGCCGCTGGCGAAGAGCCCGACGCTGCTGATGGTGCTGCTCTACGCGGCGCTTGTGGCGCTCGCCTGGGGCTTCACGCAGATCTTCACCGGGCGTGCCGCCTTTCTGCATCTCGGCGCCATCACCGCGACCATCATGTCCGCCAACGTCTTTATGGTGATCATCCCGAATCAGAAGGTCGTCGTTGCCGATCTGAAGGCGGGCCGTACTCCGGACGCGAAATACGGCGCCATCGCCAAGCTGCGCTCGACGCACAACAACTACCTGACCCTGCCGGTCCTCTTCCTGATGCTCTCGAACCATTACCCGCTCGCCTTTGCGACCGAGTACAACTGGATTATCGCGAGCCTGGTCTTCCTGATGGGCGTCACGATCCGGCATTTCTTCAACAGTATGCATGCCCGCAAGGGACAGCCCTGGTGGACCTGGGGGCTGACCGCCGCGCTCTTCCTCGCCATCGTCTGGCTCTCGACCGCGGGTCCCAAGTCCGTGCCGGAAGATGCAGCGGAGGCGGTGATGGGACCGGCCGCGATGCAATTCGCCTCATCGGATCATTTCGAAGAGGTCACCTACGCGGTGATGGGGCGCTGCTCCATGTGTCACGCCGAGGAGCCGGCCTGGGACGGGATCGTCGCGGCGCCGAAGGGCGTGCTGCTGGAGACCGAGGCGCAGATCGCCTCCCATGCCCGCGAGATCTATCTCCAGGCCGGGTTGAGCCACGCGATGCCGCCGGCCAACGTTTCCTACATGGAGCCGGTGGAACGCCAGCTTATCGTCACCTGGTACGAGGACGGCCGCCGCGGCGCCGTGCAGTGACATGACCGAGACCATCCTTCGCGGGCGGGTGTTGAGCTTCCGCTCCGAGCCGGCGCATTACGACGACATGGACAGCTTCCTCTATATCGAGGACGGCGCGGTGCACATCGCGGGCGGGAAGATCGTGTCCGTCGGCGCGTTCGATCCGAAGGCGGGTGAGGGGGCGACCGTCGTAGACCACCGCCCGCACCTGATCGTGCCGGGCTTCATCGACACCCACGCGCATTTCCCGCAGATGCAGGTGATCGCGTCCTGGGGCGCGACCCTGCTCGACTGGCTGGAGAAATACACCTTTCCGGAGGAAACGCGGTTCTCCGACCCGGAGCATGCGGCGACAATTGCGGGCCATTTCCTCGACACGCTGGCGGCGCACGGCACTACAACGGCGGCGGTCTACTGCACCGTCCATCCGCAGTCGGCAGAGGCCTTCTTCACCGAGGCGGAGCGCCGGAACATGGCGATGATCGCCGGCAAGGTGATGATGGACCGGAACGCGCCGAAGGGCCTGCTCGACACGCCTGAGAGCTCCTACGACGACAGCAAGGCGCTCATCGGCAAATGGCACGGGCGGGGACGGGCGCTCTATGCCATCACCCCGCGCTTCGCCATTACCTCGACGCCGGAGCAGCTCGAGATGGCCGAGGCGCTGGTGCGCGAGCATCCGGATTGCTACCTGCAGACCCATCTCTCCGAGAACAAGGCGGAAATCGAATTGACGCGCCAGCTATACCCCGGCGCGCGGGACTATTTCGACGTCTACGAGAGCTATGGCCTGCTCGGCGCGAAGAGCCTTTTCGGCCATGCGATTCATCTCACAAAGCGCGAGCAGAAGCGGATGGCGGAGACGGACTCGGTCGCCGTCTTCTGCCCGACCTCGAACCTCTTCCTCGGCAGCGGTCTCTATGACGAGGCGGGACTTCGGGCCGATGGAGTGCGCCGCGCGATCGCGACCGATGTCGGCGGCGGCACCAACTACTCGATGCTGCGGACACTGGACGAAGGCTACAAGGTGCTGGCGCTCAGGGGCCAGCGCATGGACCCGCTGCACAGCTTCTACTGGGCGACCCTCGGAAATGCTCATGCGCTCTCGTTGGAGGACCGGATCGGGACGCTGGCACCCGGGAGCAATGCGGATATCGCCGTGCTGGACAGCCGGGCCACTCCGGTCATGGCGCTTCGGATGGAACGGGTGAAAAGCCTGCAGGAGGAGCTTTTCCTCCTGCAGACCCTTGGCGATGACCGGGCGGTGGCCGAAACCTATGTGGACGGCCGGCCGGTCAAGAATTGTGCGTCGTCTGCGGATAGATCTGGCTGATCCGCAGGCCGTCGCGCGGCGTCGTCAGATCCGTGCGACCATGCCCGATCCGTTCGGGCGTCTCCGACGGCCAGTCGGGGTTTTTCTTTTCTGCCTTTTTGGCCGCTTTTTTGACATAGGCCTTGCTGTCCGGAAGCGGCAAGCCCGGCTTCCAATCGGCGACGTAATCCGCAACCAAACGCGCGACCTGTGGAGAGGACACGCTGGTTCCGTTCAGGCTCACGACAGATCCGTTTGCGGTCCCCGCACTCAGAACGCCGGGGCAGGCGACCGAGATGTCGGCCGTTTGCATCGCCCAGGGCGCGAACTCGGCGGGCTTGGACTGGCCCGGTCTTGGCAGAAGAGGTCCGCTTGACGAATAGGGCGTCGGCTTCATGGTCTGCCAGACATTGGCGGCGGCAACGACGGGCGTTTTGCCCCCGGCGATCGCGTTGATCGTCGAGGCGCGTTTCACCACGCTGTCCGCGTCGTCCGTCTCCTTAAGGCTTCCGATCGGCGTCATCGGCTCTTTCGGGTAGAGATTGCGCTCCACATAGACCCGGTATTCCTTGTCCCAGAGATAGGACTGCCGGCCTTCGCGCTCGTAGCCGATCGGCGGGGTGTCCCACTGCACCCAGCCGTCGACGGTCTGGGCTTGCGGGGATTTGTTGGTCAGTGTGACGGTCCAGTCGCCGGACGGCGAAAGTGCTCCCGGGGCATTGTGATAGAAGGTCGGTAGCAAAGCGATGAGCATGCGGCCGTTCCGTGGCGCGCCAAGTGGTTGGTCGATAAGCTCCTGACGGTCGTAATAGGCCGCCGCGACGACGTCTCCGCCATCTGTGCTCCACTCCATCGTCCACTTGTCTTTTGTGTTCGTCAGCACGGGGCTGAGCGGCCCCATACCGTTCGGTGGGGTGAGGGTCAGGGCGATTTCAGGACCTCCGCAGCCGGCAGCCGACGCGTCCGGCATCCAGAGTTCGAGATAGCTGAAGGTCTTGTCGTCCGGGATGATGCGCCATTGCACGCTTTGTTCGGCCTTCTTCTGCCCGTGCGACTTGAGCTCGAAATGGGCATGGCTCTGAATCAGCAGGCTGTTGCCGGCCGGAAGCACCATGTCGGTCGGCGCCTTGACGGTGCTGCGCCGATTTTCGATCAGCTTGTCCAGGACGGCCTCGATCACAGAGGTTCCGTTATGTGGGCCGGCGCGCATGCCGGAACTGAAGTTGATCACGACCGGAAGCGGCTTCTGGGGATCGTTCGCGAGATCCGCGGCGCGCTGGAGAATGTAGGACACGGCCTCCAGCACATATTTCTCAAGACCGACCCCCGAAGTGTCCGCGACTGTTGCGCTCGGCAACTGCACGCAGATGATCGGCCGGTCGGTCCGGTTCTCCGACGGATCGTAGCCGCCCGCGAGATCCATGGTGCTGGTCCCGTGGGCGATCCGCTGGGCGACGGCGTTGTGCTGCTTCGGCCGCCTGAAGTCGATCTGCCCGATCGCCTGATAGAACGCGGTCTCGTCGAGCTGGCCGTTCCGTGTATGGGCTTTCAGGAAGTCATCGATGCCGGGAAGATCGGAACCTTTTCCGGCGGCCCTGAAGCCATGTTTCGAGAGTTCCCGGCCGTAGAGCGGCAAGGCGCTCGAGGGATGCGATCCTGCGAAATAGGTCGACGCGATGACTGCGCGGTCCTGCAGCCAGGTATAGGCGATCCGAGAGGTGCCGTCGGCCGACCGGAAGCGGTCATGACCGATTGCGAGGCCCTCGTCGATGACTCCTATCACGACCGGGTTGTTACCGAGTCTGAGCGGCGGCTGTTTCTTGACCTTCAGAAGCGGCGCTGGCTCCACCGCGTCCGACGGCAGCTTCTGGGCCATCACCCTCTCGTCGAAAATAGTGTTTCCGGCCGAGTCCAAGATCTTCAGGTCGTATGGCTGGTATTCGGTCGCGAATTTCTTCGCCGGACCGTTCAGCCAGTCGAAATATCCGTCCGGTCCGGACGTCTTTCTCTCTTTCCATTTCATCGGGGCGCTCCTTCGTCTGCGCGCCGGCGTCCGCCGGCGGCCATCCCTCTGGCTCGATAAGCGTCACCGCCGCCGTGCGAGTTTGTGCACGGTGGCGGCGGCCGGACTCACTTCCACTCGTCCAGCGCTTTTTTCCAGAGCCAGCTGAGGGTCGCGGATGACTCGCCGAGTTTTGTCTGCGTGCCGCTCTGTTTCCCCGAATAGGGAGTCGGTATGAGCTCCCCGGCATTCGCTTTGTCGCCCCTGACGACGTTCCAGATGGAGAAGTCCTGATCTCCCGGATACTTCTCGCCGTCGAACTGCCAATTGCTGATCTTTTTCTCGTCCGTGCAGCGGGCGACCAGGTACTGGCCGAGCTGGATACCGAGAATGGCGCCGGCCGCGCTGTCCGCCGGGAAGTGTACGCCGGCGACGGTGCGGTTGATGGCGATCCGTTCCGCCTGCCGCATCAGCTGTTCGTATAGGCCGATATCCTTGTAGGTCGCGCTGCCGGATTCCTTCATCAGGCGCCAGAGGACATAGGCGAAGATCGAACCTTCGGTCGCATGGCCGCTCGGCAGGGTACCGTGATCCGGCGTTGGGATGATCGGCTGGATCTGCGGCGAGAATTCGATCGGCCGCTTGCAGGCGAGGCCGTTCTTGACCTGCATGACCATTTCGTAGGCCAGGCGCAGGGCGACGAAAATCAGTTCAATGGTCCAGGGCGTACGCGCCTGATCTAGGAACGCGATCGAGCTGTAGAACATCATCGGCACGCCGAGTTGGGCGACGATCTCGGGCGCCCGGTCGACCCGAAGCTCCTCATAGCCGTGGATGAATTCGAGCTGCTCCTTAAAGGTCTTGATATCGGGACGGCTCAGCTTGATCAGCGGGTGATAGTCCGCTTTCGGCGGCTTGCCTGCCTGGGACTTGGTTTCCAGGTGATAGATATTGACCGCCGGTGCTTTGCCGCTGGTGTCCAGCTCGGCGCCGAGGCGCGAGAAGACCTCGAAATGGTAGAGCGTGGCACGGACCACCGGTGACCAGAGTTCGAGATTTTTGAGATCGCCCGCCTTCAGCGGTTTCGGCGGCGGCGGCGGCGCCCAGGTTCCGGCGATGCCGTCCTGATTGCTGATCAGCGGTCCCGGCACGACGAGCTGGGCGCCGCCGAGACCGGATAGACCGCTCAATCCGCTGAGGCCGCTCAGCCCACTGAGGCCACTCAGTCCGCTAAGACCGCTCAATCCACTGAGTCCGCTCAAACCACTGAGGCCGCTCAGTCCACTCAATCCGCTCATTGTCATCTCCGTACTCCCCCTTCGGTGATGTGCGTATGGATAGGATGTTCAGGATTCCGGTATGCCGACCTTTCGCATGATGTCGGCGAACTCCTCGCCGAGGCTGTAGGACGCGGCCGGCGTCCGGTCGAGCCAGCCGGAGACCGTGAGGCCCGGCTCGCTGTTCTGCAGCAGCAAAGCGGTCTGCTTCGCCTGCTCGAATTTCTCAAGCCGCCATTCCGCGGCGAGTTTCACGCGGAGGGTCGAGGTATGCTGCTTGTTGGCACGCAGCGACCGGTCCGCCAGTTCCAGGGACTGCTCGTTCTTGCCGTCGGCGAGGCAGGCCGTCGCGGCAAGGGAATCGTAGTAGTAGCGCTGCGGGTCCAGCGGCGAGAGGGCGAGCGCCCGGCTCGTGCTCTCCACGGCGACATCGCCCTGATCGACGAAGGCGTGAAGGGCTCCCTTCAGCAACCATGCGAGCGAGGAATTCGGATTGGCGCGCACCGCCATCTCGTAGCGGTCTTCCGCGACATCGAAGCGCTTCAGGAAATGCGTGGTCACCAGACCTTCGACAGTCAGCGCGAGGGACGAGTCGGGATCGGTGTCCAGCGCACGTCTCGTGTGGTCGAGCGCGACGTCGCCGTCCCGCGTGAGGTCCGGAGACCATCCCTGCTGCGCGCGAAGGACGAGCCAATGCGCGATATGGGCATGCGGCACCGGGTGGCGCGGCGTACGGTTTACGATCTCCGCGAGGAGATCGCGGGCCAGGGTGAAATCGTCGACCGTATTGCGGTGCATCAGGGTGATGGCCGCAATCAGCAGGGTGTGCGTTTCCAGCGTCGGCAATGCCGCGACACGGGCTCGGCGCACTTCCTGCGAGGCGATCGACATGCCGATCGTCTCGATGAAGCGGTCGACGATCTCCGCCCGCAGTTCTGCCGGGCCAATCAGAGAGATGTTGAGCGGCTCCGCCCGGATCACGTTGCCGGATCCGCCGTCGGCCAGTTCCGTCTGAAGGTGAACCGTGTCTCCATCCAGCATGTAGCTTCCGGAAAGCACATAGTTCGCGCCGAGCTGGCCGCAGATCTCCTTGATGCTCGCCGTCCGGTTGCGGAACGCGCTGGTCGACAGGCGGGATATGACATTGGTGAACATGGAGCGCGAGAGCGGCTCGATGATCGTGTCCGCCAGAACCTCGCCGATGATCTGCCGTTCCGGTTCCCGATAGGGACAGGAAAAAGGAATGACGGCGATGGTCGGCTGCAGATGCGCCAAATTCATCGCACTCGGCAGCATCCTTTCGAGGTTCGGCGGGCTGAGGCGGAAGGACCTGACCGGGTCGTCGAGGTTCTTCAGATAGCACGGCCCCATATCTTCGATATCGCAATCGATATCCAGCGCCAGCCGATCCCGCACGGCGGCGGAAACGACGATCTCGCCGGGCCGGGCGAGTCCGCCGAGCCGGGCCGCAACATTGACCTTGTGGCCGTAGACGTCCCGGGCGCCGGAGATGACTTCCCCGACCTCGATGCCGATTCTGAGGCGGATCTTCTGTTCGTCCGGTTGGCTGGTTTCCAGTGTTTGGAACATGCTTTGGATGCCGAGCGCGGCTGCTACCGCCGACCTCGCATCCTCGAATTCCACGAGGAATCCGTCGCCCAGGCTCTTCACCATGCGTCCGGAGGTCCGCGGAAGAATCTGGTTCTCGACGGTATCGACCAGCCGGATCCACCGTTCGATGACGCTCTGTTCGTCCTTCGCTATCAGCCGGACTGAGTCCGCCATATCGGCGACCAGCACCGAGCGGCTGACGAAGCCGATGCTGTCGAGAGCGCTTAGCGCCGCGATGCTGGGCGGTGTCATGTCGGACCGAAAAGACGTCGTTGTTTTCTTAAAACGGCTAAAATTAACGTTACCGTACAGCAATGCTGCTGGGTATCGAGCGATTTCGCGTGGAAAATTACTTAAGTCAGAATACTGTAATAGCGTTGGTCTGGGGTGTAGAACAAAAAGTACAATCCGGATCCGGTTGTCATTGTCAGCCGCACCGGCAGATTGCCCGGTCGCGCGGCATGTGTCCGCCGGTCCGTTCGGCGTGGCGATGGCCCGGTCTTGTCCGACGCGGGACGCGGCCGAACCCGGAATGTATCGGCTTGGGATAAACGGAATGGTAGCGAGTGACGGCGATACGATTCGGCGTTTTCCGATTTTCGGCGACCTGCCGGCTTCGCGGGCGCAGGAACTGGCGGATCGTTGCAACTGGCAGAGATATGCCAAAGGGCGGCAGATCCTCGGCCAGCAGGACGGGACCTCGGATCTTTTCCTCGTCGTTACCGGCAGTGTGCATATCGTTGGATATTCCGGCGCGGGCAAGGCTGTGTCGTATGGCGACATTTCGGCCGGCGAGGTCTTCGGAGAGTTTTCCGCAATCGACCGCCAGCCGAGATCCGCGAGCGTTACCGCGCTCAGTGACTGTTTGGTCGGCCGGATGACATCGTCCGATTTTAGGGACGTTCTGGCGACAGAGCCGCGTGTCGCCCTCAATCTGCTGGAAACCGTCGTTGCCAAGACCCGCCTCTTGAGCGAGCGGGTATTCGATTTCAGCACCCTTACGGTCGAATCGCGCCTGCATGTGGAATTGCTGCGGCTTGCCGGGCTCTCCGACAATGCGGACGCTTCGGCTGTGCTTAATCCCGCGCCAACGCACCAGGAAATAGCCGACCGGATCAGCACCCGGCGGGAGACTGTCACGCGGGAACTCAACCGGCTGGCGGAAGACGGCGTTCTTTCGCTCGGCAGGCGACTCATCGAAGTGCGGGATGCAGCGCGGTTAAGGGACATGGTCGACCGGGCCCGGTTGTTCTAGCTCTCCTGGCACTGCGTTTTCTGCGCAGCTACGTGGCTGTGGTTTTTTCTTCCGCCGTTCCGTAGTCATAGGCCGAACTGGCCCGCCGACCCTGATTGCCGCATGACCGGCCCTTGCGAGGACGGGCTATGCGTATTGGCTTCCCGGCGTCTTCGGGAGGCTTCGCGAGAATCCTTGCTCCACCCGAACACGTCGTGAAAAAGAGTGATCATTCCGGCACTGGCGCCAGCGACCATGAGACTGGTCAGGGCCATTCCGGCGAGCGTCGCCCCGGCGCCGGGGGCCTCGAACATGGTTTTCAGCAGGTCCACCTCGTAGTGGAATACGATCGCTACCGAGGTGAGCAGCGCGATCCAGGGTTTGACCGCGCGAAGGCGGCCTTTCCCTGTAACGAAGTCCCGAATCGGCCGGGCATCGAACAGGAAAGTCAAAGCGCGCTCGATCATGACCGAAACCACGATCAGAAAGACGATTTGCTCCAGCACCAGCGACAGTTTTTCCATATGGTCGTTTCCGATCACTTCCCTTTTGGGAGGCCGTTCCGGATCGGGCCTCCCGGCTTTTTTTAGTGGTGACTATTGGTCTGTCAGGCGCACTCGGCGAGATAGTTGTCCAGGATTTGAAGCTGTCTCGGTTTGCTCAGATCGTCGCAATTCTCGATCTTCCAGAACTGGAAACAGCGGTTCTGCTCATGAACCTCGGCGATATGGATCGTATAAATATTGATCCGGTCTCCACTTCTGATCGGGTTGCGATGCAGCCAAAGCCTTGTTGCCCGGGTGTCCGGTGCGTTCGCGCCCTGGATGTAGCTCAGGCGCGGAGAGGGGGGCGCGTATTCGAGACCGGCCGGCTCGCGATGGATGTTGGAGGCCGACAGCAGCATCACTTCCTGGCGGGACAGCATGCGGAAGTGCCTGAAGCAGAAACTATCCTCGCTGATGCAGGAGAGAATCTTCTCGGCCGGCCCGGAACGGATCGCCCGCATCAACCGGTTGATCGGCTCAGAGTTGGTGAACGGGGACGACCGCAGCGAGAACATCCGTGGAAGGCAGGCGTTGCAATCCTGCTCGAAGTCTGTGACCCATTCGGGGGGAAGCGAGGAGGCTATCTTGCGAGCCAGTTTGAGAGACGGTGTCCAACCGGGCTCCATCACCCGGTGCACTTGGCTCGGCGACGTCCCGGTTACCAGTGCGAGCTTGTAAGGCGACAGGCCGTTCTCGGTGATCCAGCGCCGCGCCATCTCGGTAATTTTGAAGATCTCGAAATCAATCGTGTCCAGGGATTGCGAGATTGGTGCCTGGCCAAGGATGTCCTCGGCGGCTAGCACGCCTTCTCTCAATTCGAAGTCTTCGGCAAATCCCGTTGTCGCCTGGCGGACATCCGACAGGAGATGGTCCAGGGCCGTACCGGATTCCCGATCGGGAAACTCAAGGCCCGCAAGTAGACAGGAACCCGATTGCTCTAGGGGTGGTACCGGGTGAACATTACGCCTCATCGTCATAGCTCGTCCCTCTTCTGGTCAGATTGCAGACCCTTCTTTCTGGCCCGGCGGTTGTCCTTTCGGATCCGCCGATTATCCGGGGGTCTGTGCTGAACAATGGAAAGGCTATGGATTCTTCGTGCGTCTTTCGGTTGAGTGGTTCACTCGGCTTATGTGCGATTTATCACATTCGGCGCCGTTGCCGCGGAAATCCGCGGCTTCCGGCGGTCGAAACGGGGTTAACGCAATGGTTGATGTGGTGCCGTGTCGAGACGTTACCGGGGATGAGCGCGCTGCATAACCGGCGAGAGGACCTGATCCGAGATATGGAAGTCCCAGACAGCAGGCCCGCTGCCGGCCGCGAATGTTTCCACCAGACGCGGCAGTTCGGAGAGATCGGTCACTGTTTCCCCTGCGATCCCGAAGCCGTGCGCGATGGCCGCAAAGTCCGGGCGCCCGAAAACAGCGCCGGAATCGTCGAGACCTTCCGAACGCAGCTTGTGGATCTCGGAGCCATAGGCGCCGTCGTTCATCACGCAGATCAGCACCTTCATGCCGTGCCGCTTCATGGTCTCCAGTTCCTGGATATGCATGAGGAGGCTGCCGTCCCCGTCGAACATCACGACCGGATTCTCCGGGCGCGCGGCCGCCACGCCCATTGCGAATGAGGTTCCGTTGCCGATCGCTCCGAATTCTCGAATGGTGTGGAAGTTCTCCATCGGGCGATCCGGCATCTGCGCGAAATAGTAGGAGCAGTGTCCGGAGGAGTTTACGGCCTCCCAGGTCTTCGGTAGCGCGTCGTCCAGCGCCTTCGCGACGTCGCGCGGATCCATGAGACCCTGCTCGACATTGAAGTCGGATCCGTCCGCAGGGGTATCCCGGATCTTTGCGGCCAGCTCCGGACTGCGCCAGTTCGCGGCCTTTGCGTCGCGGGGGCCGAGGGCGTCGACAAGGGCGCGGACGCTCATGCCCGCGTCGCCGCGAAGGTGGCGGTGAGCGGTGATCCGGCCTTGCGTCAGGGTGGTCTGGTTGGTGTCGATGCGGATCACTTCGGCATTCGGATAGAGCGTACCGCCGTATGAATTATGGTTCGCGAGGCTGGCGCCGACCGCGACAACCAGATCCGCCTCCTGGAAGCATTCTCGTGTCACGTCGCTGGAAAAGCCGCCGGCGATGCTGAGATTGAAAGGATCGTCGTGGAACAGGCCGCGGGCCGGCAGGGTGGTGGCGAGCAGGCCGCCGCAACGCTCGGCGAGCGCCTTGCAGGCCTCGACTGCGCCTTCCGAGCGCGTCGCGCCGAGGCCGGCCATCACAACAACCTTGCGGGCTTTGGCAATCACCGCTGCCATGTCGGTGACGTCATCCGGATGCGGGGGCATGGGCCGCATTTTCGGCAGCACGTCCCGTGACGGTTTAGGCAAGGTGCCGTCCGACGCCCAGTCGCGGTTCTGGAGATCGAACGGGACGCCGAGCACGACGGGCCGCATCTCCTCCTGCGCCTGGACGAAAGCGTCGCGGACTTGTCGAAGCATGCGATCCGGATGATGCAGGGCATGGTACGCGGCCCCGGCGGCCTTCACGAAAGGCGCCTGTTCGAGTTCCTGATTGTACCAGTGGTTCTTCAGTGGGGACTCGCCAGCGAAGACGACGAGCGGGATATGCGCGCGCACGGCCGCGGGCAGGGCGGTCATAATCTGGGTGAGGCCGGGGCCGCAGGTGACCGTCGCGACGCCGACCGTGTTCTTCGCCCTGGCATAGGACATGGCCGCGGCGACGGCGCAATGCTCGTGACGGACATAGACGAAACCGCAGCCGAGTTCGGCCAGAGCGGTTGCCCAGTTCATGTTCGCGTCGCCGAGCAGGGCGAAGCAGGTCTCTACCTGCTCCTGGCGAAAGGCTTCGGCGAGAATCTCATAGGTTTTCTTGGCGGACACGGCGCGTGCGCTCCCTTTGGCTCCCGGATTGCGGACCATGGTGCGCCAGGCAGCCGGCCGGAGCAAAACCCGGATGTTTTCGTGGTTTGACGCTACGGTATTCAATTGTATACAATGTCGTCAAGAAGGCTGCGAATGGCGGCGCTTTCGGTGCGCCAAGCGGTCCGGTTTGAGGAGAGAATACCCTGTCCGCGTTAACTGAAACGGTTTGGGATGTCGTCGTTGTCGGCGGCGGGAATGCGGCCCTCTGCGCCGCGATCGAGGCGGCGGAGGCCGGGCGCCGCGTCATCATTCTGGAGGGCGCGCCGAAGACCTACCGGGGTGGCAATTCGCGCCACACACGGAACTTCCGCTGCATGCATCGCGGGCCGCTGTCGGTCCTGACGGACAGTTACGAGGAAGACGAGTATCTTGACGATCTGCTCCGGGTGACAAAAGGCAATACGGACGAAAATCTCGCGCGGCTCGCGATTCGGACCTCGGAACAGTGCTTGCCCTGGATGGAGGCGCACGGCGTCCGCTTCCAGCCGTCGCTCTCGGGCACGCTATCGCTCGGCCGCACCAACGCCTTTTTCCTGGGCGGCGGCAAGGCGCTGGTGAACGCCTATTACAACACCGCCGCGGACCTCGGTATTGAGGTCGTCTACGAGGCGCAGGTCGCGCATGTCGAGATCGAGGACGGACGGTTCAACGCGGTCGAGGTCGAGATTGCCGGTGGTGCGAAGCAACGCATTGAGGGCCGCACAGTGGTGCTCGCCTCCGGCGGCTTCCAGGGCGATATCGACTGGTTGGCCCGGGCGTGGGGTCCGGCCGCACGGAACTTCCTGATCCGCGGCACGCCCTACAATCGCGGTGTGGTGCTGAAGGACATGCTGGATCAGGGGGCGGACAGCGTCGGCGATCCGACCCAGTGCCACGCCGTCGCGATCGACGGGCGGGCGCCAAAGTTCGACGGCGGCATCGTCACCCGGCTCGACTGCGTGCCGTTCTCCGTCGTCGTGAACAAGAACGGCGAGCGGTTCTACGACGAGGGCGAGGACGTCTGGCCGAAGCGCTATGCGATCTGGGGCCGTCTCGTCGCCGCGCAGCCGGACCAGGTGGCCTATTCGATCATCGACAGCAAGAGCGCCAATCTCTTCATGCCGTCGGTCTTCCCGGCGGTCGAGGCGGACACGCTGGAAGGGCTGGCGGAGAAGATGGGACTGCCCGCGGAGAAGCTGCGCCAGACGGTCGGCGCCTTCAACGCCGCCTGCCGGGAGGGGAACTTCCATCCGACCGAACTCGACGGCCTTGCGACCGAAGGCGTCGAGCCGCAGAAGACGAACTGGGCCCGTCCGATCACCGATCCGCCCTTCTACGGCTATTCACTCCGTCCCGGCGTCACCTTCACCTATCTCGGCCTCAAGGTGGACGAGACGGCAAGGGTGACCATGGATGGGCGCAAACTGGAAAATGTCTGGGCGGCGGGAGAAATCATGGCCGGCAGCATCCTCGGCGAAGGCTATCTCGCCGGTTTCGGCATGACCATCGGAACCGTGTTCGGCCGCATCGCCGGCCAGCAGGCCGCGCAGGGTGCGGTCCGGGGGGAGAACTCCCATGCCGCTTGACCAGGCCCGGACGGAACTGTCCACGACTGAAGAGGCGCGCCGCCAGATCGAGATCTGCAACGCCTGCCGCTATTGCGAGGGCTATTGCTCGGTCTTCCCGGCGATCACCCTGCAGCGCAGCTTCAGCGACGGGGACATCACCCAGCTCGCCAATCTTTGCCACAATTGCCGCGGCTGCTATTACGCCTGTCAATATACCGATCCGCACGAGTTCCAGATCAACCTGCCCAAGGCACTGGCCGAAGCGCGGACGGAGAGCTGGGAGCGGTTCTCCTGGCCGGGTGTCTTCTCGGGCCTGTTCCAGAAGAGCGGCGTCGCACTCGCGGCGGCACTGATCGTCGGCTTCGCCGCTCTTTTCTGGGCGGGGCAGGCGCTCCGGCCGGAAAGCGGGGAAGGCTTCTACGCCTTCCTTTCGCACTCGGTCATGATCGGCATTTTCACCCCGGCTTTCCTGCTGCCGCTGCTCGCCATCGCGCTCGGGCTCCGGGCGTATTGGCGCGAGGTGGGCGGGGCGCCGGTGCGGCTGGCGTATCTCGTCCGCGCGTTCCGCGAGGCGGCGCGTCTCAAGGACCTTTCCGGCGGTGTCGCGGGCGGCTGCAATTTCGAGAAGGAAGACCGCTACACCAATGTCCGCCGCTGGCACCACCAGGCAGTCATGTACGGCTTCCTGCTCTGCTTCGCCTCAACCGGATCGGCCACGATCCTGCACTATGTCTTCGACATGCCGGCGCCGTACGGCCTCTTCTCCCTGCCGAAGCTGCTCGGCATTCCGGGAGGGGTCCTGCTGACCCTCGGTGGGCTCGGCATGGCGGTGCTGAAGACGCGCGGCGAAAAGAACCTCGGGGCGTCCGCGCTCTGGGGCGGCGAGATGGCCTTCGTGTTGCTGTTGTCCTTCACCGGCGCCAGCGGTCTCGCGCTCTACGCCGCGACCGGGACGGCGCTGGTCGGATGGGTGCTGCCGGTTCATCTGGGGGCTGTGCTCGCCTTCTTCCTAACCGCGCCCTACACGAAGATGGTGCACGGATTCTTCCGGCTGGCGGCGCTGGTCCGGAACGCGCAACAGACCTGACTCTAGACACAGCGCGGGGTGGCGCGCGCGTTTTCCGTTCTTTGTTTTCTCCTGTTTCCTATTGTGGTATCCGGCAAATTGGGGAATGGGGGAAAGTCGGGTTTTGGGCGCGCCAAGATCTTCTGAGTTCAGACAACTCGCCACGGCACTTATTGCTGTCGCGTTTCTGCTGCGGTCAATTGTGCCCGCCGGGTTCATGCCTGATCTGCGATCAAGCGATGGCGGCTTGTCATTCGTTATCTGCGCGCCTGGCGCGTCTTCCGCACTCGGCGGAAGCGGCGTTCAATACAGCGCGGACCAACTCGCTGCGCTCGCCTTTCTTGCGGACGAGATTGGTCAGAACGAGACCGAAATCGACAAACCCTGCGACTTCGGTTTGCTTTCGCTGGCAATGGCGCTCGGAAACGTTCCGCAGCTTCCGAGCGATGGCTTCGACATTTCACCCGCCATACTGTCCGGTGATGGCGATGTGCACATCGCTGCACCCTATTCTCAGGCTCGTCCCAGGTCTCCTCCGGTCTCTTGAACTGAACCAATTCGAATCCGTCTCCGGACGGGTCCATCCTGACTAATTTCTAAAGAGAAAATCATGTTCAAGAGAAGCTCAATTCTGGGCGCGCTGGCCTTTGGCGCGTCTTTGACTATCGCATTTGGGCCATCACCCATTCATGCACAGAACGCAGATGGTAAGGACCAGTCTCGGGCGTCGGCAACGCTTGGCGAGATCGTTGTTACCGCAAATCGTCGCGAGCAAGATATCTCGGACGTTCAGGCCAGTGTCGAGGTGATCTCTCAGGAAGACCTCCAGCGCTACTCTGGAGCAACGGTCATCGAAGCGTTGCGCGATGCCGTCGGGGTCGACGCACGGTCCAGCGGAGCAAACTCGGACGTCACAATCCGTGGCCAAATCCCGAATGCAGGAACGTCTGTCCTCATTTTGGTCGATGGCCTTCCGAGAACTGCCAAATATGGTGTCGACAATCTCAATCTAATCGGCGTGGAAACCGTAGAGCGGATCGAGGTGATCCGAGGGCCTATGTCTGCACTCTACGGGGCGAATGCGGCCGGTGGCGTGATCAATATCATTACAAAAAATCCCGAGGGTACGGGCGGCGACGTCAGGGTGACCGCGGGCTCCTCGCTCTCTGAAGATGGTGACGGGCGGGAAACGTTGAATTCCGGCGCCACCGCATTTCATGAAACTGGAGATTTCTCACATCGGGTCTCCGTCGACATGCGCCATGCGCGGCCATTTACTTTCGACGACGAGATCGATGATGCCTTGAACGGTATCAAACATTATGGCCTAGCCTATCGCGGCCGCTGGCAAGCGACAGAAACAGACGAGTTGACCCTGAACCTGGAGGGTTTCAAGCAGGATGACCGGAGCACCGGGATCAGCGGCGGTTCCACATATACGCGACGCGAGGAAGAGACCCGGTTCTTTAGTGCTCTTTCTTATGCCGGCGAAGTCGGGCCAGGTTATCTAACCGCTGAAACGTCCTACGGGCATACTGACGGTTCGGCAAATCGCGCGGTGACGGTCGAGAGTACCGACTATGAGGAAATGATCGCCCAGGGGAGGTATTTCCTGGCACTCGACGACAGTTTTGGGGGAACGCATTCGCTCCTCGCAGGATCCGGGTTTACGCGTGAGGAGATCGAGATCGATATCTACTCGCGGACGGGGGAAAGAGACAGCACGCATGTTTTCCTCCAAGACGAGTGGATTCCCGCCGATTGGGTCTCCGTTGTCGCCGGGCTCCGGGTGGACCACTTCAGCGACTTTGGAACGCATGCTGTTCCGCGTGTGACGGTAGGTTCTCGTGGCAGCGGATTGATCTGGCGTCTCGGATACGGCCAAGCTTACCGGGCGCCGAGCGTAATTGAACAATACTCCGAGTTTACGCGTGGACGATTTCTCATCCGCGGCAGCGAGGATGTAGAAGCTGAGGAATCCACGTCTTACGAAGCAGCTTTGGGCTGGCGTGCCGGCCGCGGCAAGATCGAAGCAATCTACCATTACAGTGACATCGCTAATCTGATCGAAGCGGTGTCAACCTCCGAGACGACCGCCGGCGGACTGTCGATCATCGAGTACCAGAATATCGCCGAAGCAACGATCCAAGGTATTGAGATCGCGGGAGATTACCTCGTTTTCGATTCTCTCTCCCTTTCCGGTTCCTACGCGTATCTCGATGCAGAGGATGGTGACGGGAACCGTCTTGAGGACCGCGCTCGTCACACCTTCAAGGCGAGCGCAACGTACCGGGAGGGACCCTGGTCAGCGACCGTCCGGGGGCGGACCATGCTGCAGTATTATGCACCCGATCCCAACGTGCGTGGTTCTTCGCCTTTCAACTCCGACTACGCGACGCTCGACCTGAATTTTGGGTATCAGGTTAGCGACCGTTGGCGCGTGTCCTTTGGTGTCGACAACGTCTTCGACGAGCAGGTGCCGGTCAATTACGCCTCGAATGGGGCAATCGAAGACCCGGCCGGTAGATATGTTTACCTGACTACGAATTTCTCGTTCTGATGTCGGAGCATCAGCGCGATACCTCCGTGCCCGGTTCTGTCGATCCGGGCACGGTTCTGGAAGAATGGCGTGCTTTGCTAGCAACCGGCGAGCATTTGCATGCTCCCGACATTGCCAGACGGCTTGGGGTAAGCGAGGCGGCGTTGTTGGCCGCCCGTGCCGGCACCGGGGCGGTGAGGCTATCAGTTGATCCGATCCGCGTACTTGCGCCTCTTGCCGATTGCGGCCGCGTTTTATGCGCCTTCGCGAACGAGTGCGGCGTCCATATGCCGCTTGGCGATGTATCGGTCACCGCTGGTATCGACGGTGTTTTGCGAATATCCGGATCGCACATGTCGGCTGAAATCGACGATGGGGCTGTCGCGGAGATTTTTCTCTTCGAGGACCACGACCCCAACCATGGCAACACGCGGTCTCTCCAGTTTTTTTCGTCCACAGGCGCGCCTGTCTTCAAGACATTCGTCTTTCACAAGAGCCGTTTCGACGCTCTCCGGCGCCATTGTCATGAACTTGCGAACGAAGACCAAAGCCGCGTGCCAAGGCCGCTAGCAGCAACACCCGGTTTCGATCCGCTTGCGGTTTCGCTGAACAACGATGCCAACGCACAGCACATCCCCGGGAGCGCTTATCAGGAGACCATCTCGAGCTTCCTTGGTGACGGCGGCGCGTTCGAAATCGAAGCCGTCTGCCGGCACGCACGTGTCACCTGGCATGGGACGATCAGCGGAGCCCGGTTCGACCGAGGAATGCTGCATCTGCACGAGACCGACTTGCGGTCACATCTGAGGTTGGCTCCGCTAGCCATCGCGCATCGAACTGCGAAAGGCGGTTTGTCCCTTGGGATTTCCGCTTCGGGCAGCTCAGAGCGGCGTCTTCGCATTGGAGTGGAGAATTGACATGAAAACTCGTTTTCTTTGCATGGCGATCTTTGCGATCGCAATCCAGTTTCTCGGCGGCCCGGCTGGAGCATCCGATCAGAGGATAATCGTCATCGGCTCTTCTCTCGCCGAGATCGTGGTCGCTCTCGGAGAGGCGGACAGTGTCGTATTGCGTGGAGGCGGGACGGACCACATTCCCGAGATTTCAGATGCCGCCCGTTTGCCCGGATACAGTCAACCTTCAGCGGAAGGCATGCTGGCGCTGGCTCCGACATTGGCCATCATGTCCGCTCGCCGCACAAAGCCAATCGTCAAACAGCAGCTTGAGGCGGCGGGAGTTACGGTCCGGCTCTTTGAGCAACTCGTCGCTTTGGATGATATCCCGGCAAGAGTGAGGGATATCGCGGCTTTGATTCGCCGTGATGCAGATGCCGAGCGGGTTATCGGGACATTCAAGAGCGAGTTGAGGGATGCCGAAACTCTGGTCGCGGGAACGACAACGAAGCCACGTGGCCTCTTTCTGTTGTCTGGCGGCGGGCGGCCTACGGTTGTCGCCGGAGGTGACACGCATATCGCGGCGCTGATCAGATTCGCCGGTGGAACGAACATCACCGACGACTTCAACTCTTTCAAGCCCATGAGCCAGGAATCCATGATCAGCGCTGATCCTGAATTCATCCTTGTCAACAAGGAGGGGCTTGCCGCAGTCGGAGGCATCAAACCCGCGCTTGATGCACCTGGAGTAAGATTTACAACAGCGGCGCGTAGGGGCGATGTGTTCAGCTTGCCAAGTGGTTACCTGACCGATCTCGGGCTATCGACACCAAGAGCCATCGGGATTTTGGCTGTGAAGATTCATCCAGAATTGCGGTGAGGCCGCGTCAAATAAGCGGAACCGTTCAGCCTTTCGCCACCTGGATATCTAGCAGCACCTGACGGCGTTCCTCCGTCGCGACGCGGATCGCGCGCTCCAGCGCGGCGGGAAGCTCGTCCCCGTGCTCGACCCGCTCCGCATGGGCGTTGCTGGCCTTCGCGGTCTGCACGAAATCCGGGCTTGGCGTTAGCGCTGTCAGCGGAACTTCGTTGCTTTTCGAGGCGTGGCCGTCCGGATAAAGCCCGACCACAGACTGCCTGACCGCGCCCCATTCGTGGTTGTTCATCACCAGCGTGATCACCGGAAGCTTCAGCCCTTCGGCGATCATGTGGCAGACCGTCGGGTTGGAGAACATGTAGGAACCGTCGCCCATGGTCGCGACAACGACTCGGTCCGGCTCGGCGAGCTGGGCGCCGAGCGCGGCACCGAAACCCCAGCCGAGGCCGCCGGAGTGGGGCTCCTGGAAGAAGCTGTTGCGCTCCCGCCGCTTCAGAAAGCCTAGCATCGCGCCGAGTTCGGCATAGACGGTGGATTTCCGGTCGCCCAGTGCCTCGCCGAGGCAGTGGCTGACCCATTGCTTGCTCATCGGGCCGCCCTTGCCTGCACCGGCGATCTCGACCTGCTTCGCGCGTGTCGCGTCCGAGATCTTGGCGATCCGCTCGCGGCGCGAGGAGAGCGCGCGCTCGTCGCGGTCCTGCTCCGAGAGCGCGGCGGCGAGGGCGGGGATGGTGTCGGCGGATTCCCCGGCAAGGGTGATGTCGGAGCGGAAACCGCGCACGGGGAACCGGGAGAACACGGGATCCGGGCCGATATTGATGATCGTCGCATCGGCCCGCGGCTTGTGCGCGTCGGGTTGCCAGGGCGCGAGGCTGTCGAGGATAACGATGACGTCCGCTTCCTCGATCCAGGGCGAAGGGCTCGCGCCGATATGGCAGGGATGGTCGGTGGCGATGGCGAGTTCCACGGCCCAGTAGGAGCAGACCGGGATCGCCCAGTCCTCGACCAGCTTCCGGAACAGATTGAAGCTCGCCTCGTCGCCGGCACCGCGCTGTGCGACGATCAGCGGCGCCTTCGCGCCTGCCAGTGCGGCAGCGGCACGTTTCAGGCTTTCCGGGTCCGGCACCACGCGGCCGGGGGCGATGGAGCCTGCGGGGCCGAGTGTCGAAGGATCGATCTCCTCGCAAAGCGTTTCCCGCGGCAGGGAGAGATAGGAAGGCCCCTTCGGGGTCGAGTTGGTGATCGCGTAGGCCCGGTCGAGATGCTCGCCGATCTGCTCGGGGAATTTCAGCTCGAACTCCCATTTGCAGCATTCGCGCACCAGCGCCGCCTGATCGCGCATCTCCTGTCCCCAGCCGATCGGAACGGTGCGGGCGCCGAAGCGGGTATGTTCGGTCACCGGTGTGCGGCCCGACATCATCAGCATCGGCACATGGGCGCAGGCGGCGTTGATCGCACCGGTGACGCCGTTGGAGAGCCCGACATTGGTGTGCAGCATGACCGCCGGGCACTTGCCGGAGATCTGGTAGTAACCGTGCGCCATGCTCATCGCCGCGTGCTCGTGCGGCACGGTGATGGCTTCGGGCAGGGGCAGGCCCTTCGCCTTGGCGGCGACCAGCCCCTCGATGATCGGCGGAAAGTCGGTGCCCGAATTACAGAATACGTAATCGACGCCGAGATCCTTCAGACGCGAAAAGATCACCCCTCCCGAGGTGATCTTGTCGTTGTTTCCGGACATTTGTATCGGTCCCTTGGGGCGAGGATTATTCGGCGGCCTCTTTCATGCCGTCGAGCTTTTCCAGGACCCGCGGCG
This sequence comes from Nisaea acidiphila, assembly GCF_024662015.1. NCBI lineage: Bacteria > Pseudomonadati > Pseudomonadota > Alphaproteobacteria > Rhodospirillales > Thalassobaculaceae > Nisaea > Nisaea acidiphila. The sequence goes on from NZ_CP102480.1 coordinate 3,803,954, forward strand.
GCGACATCGGCAGGCTGTAGAAGCGGATGCCGAGCGCGTTGTAGACCGCGTTGCGGATGGCGGCGAGCGGTGGGACCAGCGGCACCTCGCCGACGCCCCGCACGCCCTGCGGATGCAGGGGGTTCGGGACCTCGATGATGACATTGTCCAGCATCGGTACGTCGGAGCAGACCGGCATGCGGTAATCCAGGAAGCCCGGATTATCGACCTTGCCATCCTTGTTGTAGATGTACTCCTCGTTCAGCGCCCAGCCGATGCCCTGCACGGCGCCGCCTTGCATCTGGCCCTCGACATAGGCCGGGTGCACGGCCTTGCCGACATCCTGGAACGAGGTGTAGCGGATCACGCGCACGATCCCGAGCTCGACATCGACCTCGACATCGCAAACATGGGTCGCGAAACCGCCCTCGGCGCCGGTGGTGTTGAGCTGCACGCCGGCACCGATCGGACCGCCGGTCATGTTCGCCTTGGCGGCCAGCTCCTCCAGCGTCAGCGGCTCGAACTTGCCGGCATTGTCGCCCGCGGGGCGCGCGGCGCCTCCGGACCAGGTCACGGCGTCCGCCGGGATGCCCCAGATCTTGGCGGCCAGGCCCTTCAGGGTCTCGATGACCTTTTCGGTCGACTGTGTGACGACCATGGCGGAGGCGTAGAGAACGCGGCTGCCGCCGGTAAGGTTGCTGTAACCGATGGTCGCCGTGTCGCCGATCAGAACGGAGACCCGTCGATAGTCGATGCCGAGCAGTTCCGCCGTGATGTTGGCGATGGAGGCGCGCGAGCCGCCGATATCCGGATGTCCCGTGGTCACCACGACATTTCCGTCCTCGGTGATGTTCACCTGGGCCGAGGACTCGCCGCCGGCATTGAACCAGTAGCCGCTGGCAACGCCGCGGCCCTGGAACTTGCCGAGAGGCGCCTTGTAATGCTCGTGCGCCAGAGCGGCCTTGACCGTCTCGGCATAGCCCATGACCGGATAGACCGGGCCGTGGGCGGCCTTGGTGCCCTGCTTGGCGGCGTTCTTCAGCCGCAGTTCCAGCGGATCGATGCCGAGCTGCTCGGCAAGCTCGTCCAGCGTGCTCTCGACCGCGTAGGCACCGATCGGCGAGCCAGGGGCGCGATAGGCCGCGACCTTGGAGCGGTTGGAGACCACGTCATAACCGAAGGTATGGACGTTCGGAATGTCGTAGGGCGCGAAGCAGCAGCCGCAGGCGCCGCGGATCGGCGAGCCCGGGAAGGCGCCGGCCTGCAGGTAGTGGGTCGCCTGTCCGGCGACGATGGTGCCGTCCTTCTTGGCACCGATCTTCACCGTGCTCTTGGCGCCGGAGGTCGGACCGGTCGCCCGCATGACCTCTTCGCGGTTCATCACCATCTTCACCGGCCGGCCGGACTTCTTCGACAGCATCGCCGCCACCGGCTCCAGATAGATAATGGTCTTGCCGCCGAAACCGCCGCCGATCTCCGCCGGGATGGCGCGGATATCGCTTTGCGGGATGCCGGTGAGGAACGCGGTCATCGCGCGGACCATGAACTGGCCCTGGCTGGAGCTCCAGATCGTCGTCTTGCCGTCGGCCGCGACGCTGACGAGACAGGCGTGCGGCTCGATATAGCCCTGGTGCACCGGGCGGGTGTCGTAGCTGCGCTCGACAATGACGTCCGCATCGTCGAAGCCGGAATCGATATCGCCGAGTTTGTGCTCAAGCGTGCCGGCGATATTGGAGGGCTTGCCCTCGAATTCGATGAAGTCATGCAGGATCGGGGCGTCCGGTGCGATCGCGTCCTCGATCTCGATGGCCCAGGGCAGGACCTCGTAATCTATCTCGATCAGCTCGCAGGCCTCGGCGGCGATATCGGCCGACATGGCGGCGACGGCGGCGACCGGATGGCCGTGGAACAGGGCCTTTTCACGCGCCATGATATTGCGGCACATCCAGCGCATGTCCTGAATGCCGAGCGGCACCGGGGTGTGGACGGAAAAGTCGACGATGTCCTTGGAGGTGACGACCGCCTTCACACCGGGCAGGGCCTCGGCCTTCGAGGTATCGATGCTGCGAATCACGGCATGCGGATGCGGACTGCGGAGCACCTTGCCCCAGATCATCCCGGGCATGCTGCCGTCAGCGGCGTACTGGGCGCGGCCGACCACCTTGTCGACGCCGTCCGGACGGATCGTGCTGGTGCCGATCCATTTGTTCGAGATCTCGTTCATGCTGCCTCTCCCTGCGGTCCGTGGCGCGATCTGGCCCGGTGTATGCACGCGCCTGATGGCGCATTGTTCTTCGCTTGAGGAAAGCGTACACGTTCAACGCGCTTCCGGACAAGATCGGCTGCGCGAAGGGAATGTCCCTATTTGTGCAACACCCGGACATTTCTGGCCGGTCCGGGCAGTCTCAGGATGGCCGCAATGACCTGTGCTTTGGTCCCGGAGTTCGCCGTGTCGGATTGGCGGGCTTCGAAACGCTTCTATTGCGAATTGCTCGGTTTCGAGTGCCGGTATGAGCGGCCTGAAGAAGGGTTCTGCTATCTCGCCCTGGGAGATGCGGAGCTGATGATCGACCAGATCGGTGCGGGCAGGACCTTCGATGACGGTCACGCTCCGACGGCCTATCCCTTCGGCAAGGGCCTGAACGTCCAGATCCGTGTATCGTCGACCGAGCCACTCTTGAACGCCCTCGCTGCGCAGGACTACGCGCTGTTTTTGCCGCTTGAGGAAAAGTGGTACCGGGTAGGCGCCAGTGAGAAAGGCAACCGGCAATTCGTTGTCGCCGATCCGGACGGATATTTGCTCCGCTTCTACGAGGACCTCGGGTCTCGTCCGGCAGGCTGACTGGTTCCATGGCGGAAACGCCGGGGAAGCTAGATCTCGATCTCGACCTGCCCGATCGGGTTCGAGCAGCAGGCGAGGATGTAGCCGGCCTCGATATCGTCGTCGGAGATGCCGCCGTTATGGACCATATGGACCTCGCCAGAGCGCTTCTTCACCTTGCAGGTGCCGCAGACGCCGAAGGTGCAGCCCGACGGGATGTTGAGGCCGGAGGCTTTCGCCGCGGCGAGGATCGTATCGGTCTCGGCGAAGGTGCCGCTGACGCCGGAGAGCGCGAAATGCACCTCCGCCTTCGCGCCTTCCTCCGGCACCGTGTCGTCGTAGTCCGGAATTTCCTCTTCCTTGGCCGCCGGCGCCTGGAAGCTTTCCTGATGGTAGCGGTCCATGTCGTAGCCGAAGCCGGCGAGCGCCTCGCGCACAGCCTGCATGAAGGGCTCGGGTCCGCAGCAGAAGACCTCGCGCTCCAGATAGTCGGGGCACATCAGGCCGAGCATGAGCTGATTGAACATGCCCTGATAGCCGGTCCAGGGCCGGTAGCGGTCCGGCTCTTCGACGGCAAATTTCAGATCGATGCCCGGAACCCGGCTCGCCATATGCTCAAGCCGCTCGCGAAAGATGATCTCGGACGGTTTGCGCGCGCAATTGATCAGCACGACGTCAGGTTCCGTGCCGAGATCGAACATGTAGGTCGCCATGGACATCATCGGCGTGATGCCGGAGCCGGCCGAAATGAAGAGGTATTTCTCCGCCGGGTGCTGCGCCATGGAAAACAGGCCGGACGGGCCGATCGCCTTGAGCCGCATGCCCGGCTGGAGGTTGTCGATCATCCAGCGGGTGCCGACGCTTTCGCTTTGCGCCTTCGCCGTGATGGTCAGCGAGCGCGGCCGGGAGGGAGAGGAAGAGATCGTGTAGGTCCGGTGAACCGGACCGCCCGGGACCGGAATCTCAAGCGTCAGGAATTGCCCGGGATCGAAATCGAACAGGGCGCCGGACGGTGCCTGGAAAGTGAAGGTCGCCGTATTCGGGACTTCGGGGAGGACGGATACGCATTCGAGCGGCTCGCTGTCGTCCCAGATACCGGCGCGCAGCAGGGAGGCGGGTTTGGACACGGGCCTACTCCGCCGCGATCAGCGACGGACGCAGGCGCTTGCCCATCGTCGCGCAGTACCAGTCGATGAAGGAGATCACGCCGTCTTCCTGGCCCGGCGAATAGGGGCCGGGCTCATAGGCCGGCGAATTGATGCCCTGCTGGTTGTCCTCGACCACGACGCGGTCCTCGTCGTTGGTCGCTTCCCAGACCTCGGTCAGGCGCTTCAGGTCGTAATCGACGCCTTCGACAGCGTCCTTGTTGACGAGCCAGGTGGTCGTCACCTCGGTCTCGGTCGGGCTGATCGGCGTGACCCGGAAGGTAATGGAATGGTCGGCGAGGAAATGGTTCCACGTGGTCGGGTAATGGAATTTCACCAGCGTGCCGGCGGAGGTGTCCTTCACCCGGCCGAGAAAGCGGCTGACGGCGGGCTTGCCGTCCATCGTGTAGCTCTCCGCGCCTTCCTGTAGCGGAATCCGCGCGAGCCGGTACTGCATGTTCTCGGACATGCGAAAGGTCGATGGGTAGCCCGCGGCTTCAAGCCGGTCGAAATGGGCCTGCAGCTTCGGCGAGGGCTTGTCGCCGCTGACGCCGGAGAGAGAAGGATCGTCGGAATAGGTCCGGCAGAGGCTCGGATGGTTGCCGCTGCAGTGGTAGCATTCGCGGTTGTTTTCCCAGACCAGTTTCCAGTTGCCGTTCTCGATGATGCTGCTCTGATGCGCGACCTTCGCGTTTTCCAGATCGTGCACCTTGAGATAGGGGCGCGCGAGATCGGCGAAGGCATCGAAATCTGGCGCGTCGTCGGCGAGATAGATATAGACGAGACCGGCGAGCTCGCGGCAATGCACCGGCTTCAGGCCGTGCCTGGACGCATCGAAATCCGGCCCCATGTCGCGGGCCCAGAGCAGCTTGCCGTCGAGCTCGTAGGTCCATTGATGATAGGGGCAGACCAGTTTCGGGGCGTTGCCCTTGGCCGCCTTGCAGATGATCGAACCGCGGTGCCGGCAGGTATTGTGGAAGGCGCGGATCACATTGTCCGCCCCGCGCACGATGATCACCCGGTAGTCGCCCACCTTGTGGGTGACATAGCTGCCCGCTTTCGGCAGCTCGCAGGCCGGGATCGCGAAGAGCCACTCCCGATACCAGATCTGTTCGAGATCCAGCCGGAAGATATCCGGATCGCGGTAGAAGGGCTGGGCCAGGCTGTAGCCCGGCTGGCGCTGGGTCAGAAGGGCCAGCATGTAGTTGCGCGCGCTCATATCTCATCCTCGCGGTGGGGACGGCGTGCCGTCCGCCGCCCGCCTTTTGTTCAGCGCCGGCGCGGTTCCCGGGGCCCTGATCATGAGGCCCCATACGCGTCCGGACCGTTCAATCAGAGCACGGTAGGATGAGGTGCGGAAATCATGGGAGCGACATTGCTGCGTCGCAAAACGACATCGTCGATCACGATGTAAGAAGCCGCCGGAAGCCGAGCGTTCCGGCGGCTTTTAGGCGGAAGTGCGGTTATTCCGCGGCGCCGCGCATTTCGGCGGCGGTTTCGAGAACCGCCCGGACGATCTTGTCGTAGCCGGTGCAGCGGCAGAGATTGCCGGCGAGCCAGTAACGGACCTCGGTTTCTGACGGGTTCGGGTTTTTCTTCAGCAACGCGTCCGCCGCGACCAGCACGCCCGGCGTGCAGATGCCGCATTGCAGGGCCGCCATCTCGAGGAACTTCTGCTGCAGCGGGTGCAGCTTGTCGCCGTCCGCCATGCCCTCGATGGTCTCAATCTCGTGCCCTTCGGCCTCGGCCGCGAGCATAAGGCAGGAACAGACGAGGCGGTCATCGAGCGTGATGCTGCAGGCGCCGCAATCTCCGGACCCGCAGCCCTCCTTGGAGCCGGTGAGGCCGAGATTGTCGCGTAGCACGTCGAGCATGGTGTGATGCGGCTCGCAGAGGAATTCCGTCGGCTCGCCGTTGATCGTGGTGGTCACATGGATCTTCGCCATGATCTTCAGCCTCCCTTGGCGCGGTCGGCGGCAATCGCCGCGGTGCGTTTGAGCAGCACGCCGGCCACCTTCGTCCGGTAGGCGACGGTACCGCGCTTGTCGTCGATCGGATTGCAGGCCGCGCTGCATGCGGCGGCCGCCTTGTCGAGAGCCGCATCGTCGAGCGTGCTGCCGATCAGGGCCTTGGCGGCATCCTCGACCAGCAGGACTGTGGGGGCGACCGCGCCGAGGCTGACCCGGGCCGCGGTGCAGGTGTCGCCGTCCATCGTCAGGCTGACCCCGCAGCCGACCACGGCGATGTCCATCTCCGTTCGCGGGATCATCCGCAGATAGGCGTCGCTCGATCCTTTCGGGCGGGCCGGGAAGGTGAAGCTCACCAGGATTTCGCCGGGTTCAAGATTGGTCTTGCCGGGACCCGCGGGAACGTTCTCCACCGGGAGCTCACGCGATCCTTTCGGTCCCTTGATGTTGGCGATGGCGCCGGCTGCGACGAGCGCCGGGACGCTGTCCGCGGCGGGCGAGCCGTTGCAGAGATTGCCGCCGGCCGACGCGCGGCCCTGGACCTGGGTCGAACCGATCAGGTTCAGCCCCTCCAGAACGCCGGGCCAGACCTTGCCGAATTTCGGATGCTCCTCAAGCACGGCTCCGGAGACGGCGGCGCCGACCCTGAACCCGCCGTCCGGCAGTTCCTCGATCGCGCTCATTTCGCCGATCTTCTTGATGTCGACGATCAGGCCCGGCTTGACCATTCCGGAGCGCATCTGCACCAGAAGGTCCGTCCCGCCGGCGAGGATGCGGGCCGCACCGTCCGCCGCGGCATAAGCGCTGATTGCCTCGTCGAGCGTCGACGGCGCAACATATTGGATCTCTGTCATAAAGATTTTCCCAGCGTCGTTCCCCATTGCACAAGACCGATCCGCCGCCGCGTTTCCAGGGGGGCGTTTCAACTCGAACTTGCGAATAGGTTAAGGCTACACGGCGGGAGGGACCCGGAACAACCCCAACTGTTGCTATGGGACCGATGCGGCCCGGGCAAGAGTTTGTCCGGGCCGCAAAATCTGTGGTTCAAGGTTTAGTCAGATGTCGAAGAAGACCGTCTCGTTCTCACCCTGAAGGTAGATGTCGAAACGATAGGCGCCGTCGCCGGTCTTCTCCGCGATCAGGGTCGGCACCCGGTTCTGGTGCTCGATCCGGGTCAGGATCGGATCCTTGGCGTTCGCTTCCGCCTCGTCCGGGAAGTACATCCGGGTCTGGAGGCCGATATTGATGCCGCGCGCAACGATCCAGAGAGTAATGTGCGGTGCCATCATCCGGCCGTCCGGGAACGGCACTGCGCCTGGCTTGACAGTCTCGAAGACCCATTCGCCGGTCTGATAGTCCCCTGCCTTGCGGCCGAAGCCGGTGAAATTCGGATCGGCAGTGCCGCGGGTCTCCTCGGGGCTCGGATAGAGACCGTCCGCATCCGCCTGCCAGATCTCGATCAGGGCGTCCTTCAGCGGTGTGCCGGTGCCGTCATAGACGGTGCCGGAGACCTTGATCCGCTCGCCCTTGGTTTTCTCGTTCACCATGGAGGTGCCGAGATCTTCCTCGTAGACGCCGCCGATGCCACAGAAATTCGGCACGCAGCCGATATGGACGTAGGGGCCCGCGGTCTGGCTCGGGCTTTCTTTCAGACGATAGAGCGACTGCATGTCAGTTTCCCTCCAGGCGGTTCTCGAACAGGGTCGACCGGCGGCCCCGGAGCACGATGTCGAACTTGTAGGCGCGCGCATCCATCGGCACGGTGCTCTCCATGTCGAGCGCCGCGATCAGACTCTCGATCCCCTCGCGATGCGGAACGACATCCACGATCGGACATTTCCAGATCAGCGGATCGCCTTCGAAATACATCTGCGTGATCAGGCGCTGGGCGAAGCCCTGGCCGAAGATCGAGAAATGGATATGGGCCGGGCGCCAGTCGTTGCCGCGGTTCGGCCAGGGATAGGGACCGGGCAGGATCGAGCGGAACTCGTAGCTGCCGTCCTCGGCCGTGATGCAGCGGCCGCAGCCGCCGAAATTCGGGTCCAGCGGCGCAATGTAGCTTTCTTTCTTGTGCCGGTAACGGCCGCCGGCATTGGCCTGCCAGAATTCAACCAGCGCATTGGGAACGCCGCGGCCCGCTTCGTCCAGGACCCGGCCGTAGACGATAATCCTGGGGCCGATCGCGCTCTCTCCCGGTTTGGCGAAGTTGAGCGTCAGATCGTTATCCAGCGGGCCCAGCATGTTATGGCCGAACACCGGACCCGTCACTTCGCTCAGGGTCTGCGGCATGGTCAGCAAGGCGCGGCTGGGTGAGCGCGCGACGGAGGTTTTGTATTGCGGGGTCAGCGCTTCCGGCTGCCAGCCGCGATCGCGGGCAAAGAAGCCGGCCGCCGGCCTCTGGTTGGTCAGGCTCATATCTCCACTCCCATTTCGGAATAGGTCTTCTTGATGATCTTGAGGGCATGGTTCGCCGCCGGCACGCCGGCATAGACCGCGACATGCATCATGGCTTCGCGGATATCTTCGGGCGTGGCGCCCGTATTCGCGCTCGCGCGCACATGCATCGCGACCTCGTCCCACTGGCCGAGGGCGGCGAGCAGGGCGAGGGTGATCATGGAGCGCTCGCGTCTGGTCAGCTTGTCGCTCGCCCAGACCGTGCCCCAGGCACCTTCGGTGATGAAGCTCTGGAACGGCTCGTCAAACGCCGTCTTCGCCGCCTCGGCCCTGTCGACATGAGCGTCTCCCAGGACGGAGCGGCGGATTTTCATGCCGTTGTCGTAGCGTTCACTCATTCCGGTTTTCTCTCCCAAGGGTCTTTCTTGTTCGGGTCAGCCCGTCACCAGGGTGAGGGCGGGATAGCGGGCCTTGATGCGGTCGTCGTTCATCGCGACTTCGAGATTGCGCCGGGCGAGCCGGGCGTGCTCGCGTGCGAGCGCCTCGGCGCGGGTTCCCTCGCGCAGCTCGATCGCCTCCAGCAGCGCCTTGTGCTGCGCTTGGGCAAACTGGAGGGAGGCGTGGAATTCGGGCAACTCACGCTGCACCATGAGCAGGGCGTTCGGGCTGGCGAAGGGCAGGCTGACCAGCCGGTCAATCTCACGGCCGATCACCGAGCTGCCGGATGCCTCCTTGATCAGGTCATGAAAAGCGGCGTTGCAGTCGAGATAGCGCTCATGGTCGAGGGCGTAATTGGATGCCTGAAGAAGCTCGTCGATCTCCGCCAGTACTTTTTTGAGTGCCTGGGACAGCGACGGGGCGATGCCGCGCTCGGCGGCGAGACGGGCAGCGGTGCCTTCCAGGACGCCTCTCAATTCGATGGCGTCGAGGATGTCAGCCGGGGCAAATGTCCGGACCGCGAAGCCGCCGGACGGGATCGCGTCGACGACGCCTTCCTGTTCGAGGCGGGCAAGTGCGGCGCGAACCGGTGTGCGCGAGAGCTGCAGACGCTCCGCGATGGCGGGTTCGGAAAGCCGGGAGCCGGGCGCGTACACGCCTGAGAACAGCAACTCGCGGATACCGTCGAGCGCCCGCTGCGACTGTGTCGGCGCCCGTTCCTCGATCGCGTTTGTCATCCCTCCCCGCTCCAATCTCACGTTGGATGTTCCGGGGATAATAGTTTGACTTAGTCAGTATGTATACAGGTTGCCGTATTTTGGCCGAAAAAGCGCTGATTTTGGAGTGTTATGTATACAAACTGTGTTCAGATGTATGAGGGTAGGCTTCGGTTCATTCCCAGCGGCGCTGAATTTTATAGACCGTATAGGCGGCGGACCACGCCATCATCAGCAGGCCGGTCAGGGCCTCGAACGCACAGATCGTCCGCAGCGCGCCGGTCGGGCGGATATCGCCATATCCCAAAGTCGTGTAGGTCACGGTGGAGAAATACAGGTAGTCCGAGATGGAGCCATTGAAGGCGCCTTCGAGCGTGCCGAGTTCGTGAAACTCGCTCAGGAGATAGAGGCCGAGCGCGAACAGCCAGATCTCCAGCACATGGGCCAGAAAGATCAGGAACACCCCGGCGACGACGCCGAGCCGGGGCGGTATCCGGATGTGTATCCTTCCGAGATTGGCGAGGACCTCGTAATGGATCGCAATCGTCAGCGCGGTGATCGTGCTCGATATGATGGTCGGCAGCAGCATTGGGCTACAACTTGACGTGTCCGGATCGGCCTGACACCGGTAGCAGCGGCCGAACCGAACGCGCGCTTAGTTCAGATACCGCCAACCCTTGCCGGGAATATTGCAGACCGTGTGTTTCAGCCAGTACCGCTCGACCTCGTTCCCGCGTGGCACATTCACCACTTCCACGCGGCGGCATTCGTTGCCTTTATAGGTCAGGCTTTCTCCGAGTTTGATTGAACCAAAGCTCTTGCTTGCTGCGTTCGACCATTCCGCAACATCGCCTTCCTTGCCACTTTCCAGCAGTTTCCGGCCAGCTTCCTTCTGCATGGCGAGATCCTCGGTGGTCAGGACGTCGTCCTCGAAAAAGCTGTTTCCAACCAAAGCGTTGCCGCTCCCGGAATATGCGAGCAGGGAAACTGCCAAGACCATCGAGAAAGCCGAAATCCGTGTCGCGTTCATCTTCCACCCCTCTGCAGCGAGCATTTTTTTCAGTTTCAAAGTGGCACCCGCCTCTAAATCAGGCAACCGCATTTCCGCTGCGGTAATAGCGTTCCTCCGGCAGGCCGGCGCCATCTTCGCTGACTATGCCTCCAGAATACCCACTTCCCCGGCTCCGATTGTGCGGGATGCCGGGAAGGTCACGGACACCTTGGTCCCGGCTCCGGGTACGCTCTCTATATGGAGCTCTGCACCATGTGCCTCGACATGGGATTTGACGATGGCGAGGCCAAGCCCGACGCCTTCGTGAGAGCTCGTCATTGCGCCGGGGCGCTGCCAGAACGGCTGCGTGATGTGAGCGATCAGTTCTTCGGGAATTCCTATTCCCTGGTCACGGACCGTAAGCGATATCCGGTTCTCCTCATCGAGATACGCGCCGATTGAGATCGTCGAGGCCTCCGCGGAAAACTTGATCGCGTTGCTGACAAGATTCTGTACGATTTGGTACAGCATCTGCGGGTTGGCCAGGATCGGCGGCAATGCTGCGGCCAGATGAGTCTCGACCGTAATGCGGCGTCCGCGCAACGCCGGCTTCAGGTCGGAGAGCGCATTTTCGATGGCGGCGGCGATGCTCGCCGGGGCCTCCTCGAATTCCGACGACAGTTTCTCCAGACGGGCGAATTCCAGGATCTGCTCGATCATCTCGAGGAGCCGGGAGCCGCTCTCGGAAATGTCGTGAGCGTAGCCTTCGTAGCGCTCGTTCCCGAGAGGTCCGAAGGGCTGATTGCGCAGCATCTCCGAGAACCCGATGATGGCGTTCAGCGGCGTCCGCAACTCGTGGCTCATATTCGCGAGGAACTCCGACTTGGCGATGCTGGCGCTTTCCGCCTGCTCCTTTGCGGCGCCGAGTTCGATCTCGCGCTGTTTCAGTTCGGTGATATCGGCATAGATTGAAACCATGCCGCCATCTCCGGTATGCCGCTCTTCGACCCGGTACCAATGGCCGTCCATGGTCGCGAGCTCGTAAGGCGCGCTGTCGGTGCCGAAGGCCTCAAGGCGCTCGGCCTTCCACAGGGATTCGTTCTGACCGTTGTCCCGGTCGCGAATAAGACTGAGCTTCTCCAGGAGGACGCTATAGGGGGCATTCGCCTGCGCATGTTCGCCGCCGCTGCCGAGCATCTTGCGGAAGTGGCGGTTGCAGAGAACGAGTTTCCTCTCCGCGGAAAAGAGAGCGAAACCGTCCGAAATCGCATCAATGGCGTCGGTGAGGCGCTGAGCGGCGCGGGCGGCAGACGCTTCGGCCGATTTGCGCGCGCTGACATCGCGCAGGACGAGCACAAAGATCCGGTCCGACCCCGCGGCCGAGCTCGCCAGGGTGATTTCTGTCGGACGGGGCGGAAGCCCGTCTCCGCTCTCTATGGCAATATCGATGATCCGTCCCCGCTCGGCAGTGTGGCGGAGGACATCCTCAGGCGCCGTGGCCAGGTCGTCCGCCCAGTCGCCCGAAAGGTGCGGCGCGATCTCACGGCCGACCAGCTGCTCGACCGGAATGCGAAAATGGTATCCCGCGGCCCGGTTCGCGGTCCGGATCCGCCCGTCATCGCCCACAGTGACGATGGCATCGAAGCTGGCATCGACGACCTCACGGATATAGGCGTCGTGCCTCTTCAGCGCTGATTCGTTCCTGCGGCGGAGAAAGATCTCGGTCCGGATATCGGAAAGGGCGAGAGTGCCGGTAATGGACAGAATGACGAGTCCGGGAAATGTCGGGTCGAGCAACAGTCCGGCGGAGCGCTGTCCTATCAGCGCGACTATGGCGAAGGCCGCCATGAGGCCGATTGCGCAAGCGGATTTCCAGACCAGCGTCGCGGAAGGCAGCTGCCAGATCAGCAGGCCGCCCAAGAGCAGGGCGGCAAGCGCCTCGGCGATGGCGAAGGCGCTGTCTCTGACGGGGGTGCGGCCGGTGATGATGCTGTCCAGCGCAAGCGCCTGGAGCTGCAGTGCGGTGAGATTATCGCCCTGGGCTGTCCGGATTAGTTCGCCGACGCCCGCGGCGGAGCTTCCGATCATGACGATGCGGCCGTCAATCCGGTCGCTGTTTGCCATGTCGAGCAGAATGTCGTGAGCGGGGATCGTCTGCAGGCGGTCCGGCCGCTCGATGTCGATCCAGATCCTTCCCGCGCCGTCCGTCGGAACGAAAAGCGGGCCGAGGGAGACGCCGGAAAGACCGAGGCTGGGCCGCACTTCGAGAAGCATGCCAGTCTGCCCGAGAGCGACCCGGGCAGATTCCAGCGCGAGACCCGGTTCCAGCCGGTCCGCGGCGTGGAGGACAGCGGGAACCCGCCGGGCAATCCCATCCGGCTCGGGGAGAAGATTGACCATGCCTTCACCAAGGCTCGCCTCACTGATCTCGGGAATATTGCCGATGACACCGCGGATATCGGGAATCTTCGAGAGGTCCGGCGGCCCGCGGACCGCGATGCGGCCGGCCCTTGAACCTGAGCGGCCGCCTGCATTGTCTCCCGGTGTGGCGGCAATGGCCGTTACGGTCGGGATATCCTGGATTGCCTGTGCCAGTGCATTGTCCGAGCTGCCGAGTTCCGAGAGACGGTTTCGGAAATCCTCGGTGAGGCCGGGCAAGTTTGCGGCGAGATGGTCCGGCGACATCCGGTCCGGTTCGGCAAAGAGAATGTCGAACACGACCATTGTCGCACCGGCTTCTTTCAATCTCGCGACGAGATCGACGAAATGGCGGCGCGGCCACGGCCACTGTCCTATCGCGCCGAGGCTCTCATCGGTCACATCGACGGCAACGACAGGCGACGGCTCGGTGGCCGGAGGGCGCATACGGATTTGTTGGTCGAATGCCCAAAGCCGAAGGATTTCTATCGGCGCCGCGTCGAGGCCCCGGAGAGCAAAAAGCACAACGAGCAGCGCGAACGCGGCGATGCGGCTTTGCCGGAGAAAGCGCGCGGGCTTCGCGTGTTCCGGGCCGTCCAGCCAGGGAACGGCGTTCCCCGCCGGCGGCGCCTGAGCGCTCCTGTTTGTTGCTTTGCCTTCCATTAAGCCCCGGCCGCCCGGTGGTGCGTCTCCGAACGCCACTGCGGCAGTCCCTCAATGAATGATCCCGACAGCTGGCCCTGTCGGTGTCTCCCGCGGAGACGGTAGCGCCAAGCGGCGCATATATGAACCGGATTAGATTTTCGAAATATTCAGGCGTTCTATCTGATGACGATCTCCACCCGCCTGTTGCGGGGCTCCGAGACACCGTCCGCCGTCGGCACGATCGGCGCACGCTCGCCATAGGATTCAACGGCCACAACGCGCGCCGGGACACCGAGCCCGAGAACGGAGCTGTTGACGATCCGAGCGCGGTCGAGGGCCAGCCGGTCGTTATATGCGGTTGTGCCGGCTCGGTCCGTATGTCCGGAAATCTCGACCTGGGGAAGTTTCCGCCGGGTGATGGTTTCCGACACCGTAGCAAGAAGATCGCGCGACTCGGATGTCAGATTGTCGGTTCCCTGCTCGAAATAGAGGACAAAAGTCACTGGCGGGGCGGGGCTCGCGGCGAGCGCGGCACCGAACACGGCTTCAACATCGGCTTGGACGAAGGTTCCGGCGCTTCTCGGCGTCGCTCCAGCGGCCGCGACAAGCGCGCTCGCGCGCTCTGTATCGAGCAGGACGGAACCGCCGGCATTGTCCACGCTGACCGCCCCAAGCTTCCCGTCCGCATCTGGAAGAAGCACGACAAGCGCACCCTTCACAGCCGCTTCGATCTCCGACACTGCCGCGACGAAAATAGCGCGGCAATACGCGATGTCTGCCGGCTGATGGCCTTCCTCGAGTTCCTGGATCCAACAATCGAAGCCGGCTTGGCCCCGCGCGCTTTCCGGACCGGCGATGGAGCGTGCTCCGGCGCTGAACAGGGATGCGAGCTGCGTGCGTGCATCAGAGAGCTCCGTTTGTTCGGCCGGGTCGAGATACCGCGCGCTCAATTGTTCCGGCTCGAAGATCTCGCCCTTTGCGGCTCGGATCGCGCGGTCGTAGAACCGGGCCGTGTCCGGCCAGTCATACTCGGCTCTCTCCATATCGCCGAGCTCGACATATTGCCGGCTGAGTTCCTGCAGGAAGAGCGAGTCCGGCGGCGGCAGGTCTTTCAGCTCTTCCGTATCGTAAGGGCCGAGAGCACATGCGCCGACACTGCAAGCCAGGAGCAAGGCGAAGGCGCGGCCGCGCAAGGTCTGTCTATCGTTTCGTTTCGTCATGGCCTAGTTCCCCGCGCCTGCCGGAACGCGGACGGCGAAGCGCGTGCCCCGGACCGCGATGACCGAAAGAGGTGTCTCGATGCGAGTCTTTTCGGGCGCGATCTTACCGATCCTGCCGGACTGATAGATCAGGGTGCCTTCCAGAATCTTTCCGAAGAAGCTGAAGGCATCGTTCCGCGGGGAGAATTCGAAGGCCGAGAGCTCGAACTGCGAGTTTGGCCCAAGCGAGATCAAGGTGCCGTCTTTCAGGGTAACGCCGAGGGACCCGCCGGTGCCGGTCACCAGGGTGTCTGCCCTCTCTACATCCATCCCCTCGGCGGCGGCCAGGACCTGCGCGCCGCGCATAATGGAAGCGTCACCGGTGGCGACCTTGATCGTTCCGATCGACGAAGATGAACTTTGCGCGGATGCGGCGGTGACGAGCATCAACAGAACCGCAAACCCTGAGAAAATTCTCCGCATCCGGTCCCCCCCAATCCGCGAATACAGAGCCCGACCATCGGTCGAACAACCTGGGAATTTGAAGAGGAAGGGTTTATCTCGTCAAGCGTCGGGGGAATAACCGGCGGCGCTTCGGGTCAGATTTCCGGCTCGCCTGCCTGACGTTTCAATATCCGTTCCGCGCTGTCGTTCAGGACATCGATGCGGGTGATCTTGCCGTCCCTGATCTCGAACCGGTCAATATAGCGGTTGCCATCGAAAGGCGTTCCGTCCGGCCATTCACCGTAGAGCGTGCCGGTGCCGTAGGCGACGATGTGACCGTCGGCGGGCGCGACGTCCAGGGTGGCGAACTTCTTCTTCACCCATTTGTAGCGGCGTGAATTGTAGGCAGCCATCTCGCGTGGGTGGGACATCCGGGTCTTTCCGGTGAAATAAATCACGGCATCCGGCGCGAGAAAGGCGGCGGCGCCATCCGGATCTGGGATCATCGATGTCTCGAGGAATTTCTCGACCATGTCCCGGACTGTTTGGAGTTCATCGTCAGTCGCCATTTTTCGCTCCGCAGTTTTCTCGCTTTCGCACCTGCAATAAAGATAGAGTTCACCAAAAGCCCGGTTTCGCCAAGTTCCGGGACGTCCCGATTTCCGGAGGGTTCTTCGGTGGACTTCACTTTCCGCAATTTACGTCTTCCGGACGCTCCGGATCGTATTGTCGATCTCGGCGTGATGGAGGGCCGTATCGCCGCAATCGGGGGAGAACTGCCGGATGGAGACCGCACGCTGGATCTCGGCGGGCGCCTTGTCCTTCCGGGGTTTGTCGAGACGCATATCCATCTCGACAAGGCCTGCGTCCTTCACCGCTGTTCGGCGGATCGGGGCGACGTCGCCGAGGCGATCTCCGAGGTCGCCCGCATCAAACCGGATTTCACCGAGGAGGACGTGGCCGGGCGCGCCGGTCAGGCGCTCCGGAAATGCGTCGTCAACGGGACCACGCGCATGCGGACCCATGTCGAGGTCGATCCAGTAATCGGTCTCCGCGGTTTCGAGGGCGTGAAGCGCGCGATCGCGGACTGGCGCTGGGCCGTCGATGTGGAGATCTGCGTCTTTCCCCAGGAAGGTCTCCTCAACAACCCGGGCACGGACGCGCTGATGGTGGCCGCGCTGAAGGACGGCGCCGGTTCTGTCGGGGCGGCGCCCTATACCGACACGGACCCGCACGGCCAGATCGACCGTGTGTTCGAGATGGCGCGGGACTTCGATGTCGATATCGACATGCATCTCGATTTCTCGACCGACATATCGTCGGTGGATGCCGATTACGTGATGCGCAAGACCGACGAATATGGCTGGGGCGGGCGCGTCGCGATCGGCCATGTCAGCAAGTTTTCCGCCGTGCCTCCCGCCCAATTCGACGATTACGCCAAGCGGCTCGCGAATTCCGGCGTTGCGGTGACCGTGCTGCCCGCGACGGACCTCTTCCTGATGGGGCGCGAGCACGATCATTCCGTGCCGCGCGGCGTCTCGCCGGTGCATCGGATGCTGGAGCAGGGGGTGACCTGCTCGCTCTCGACCAACAATATCCTCAATCCATTCACACCGTTCGGCGACGGCTCGCTGATCCGGATGGCCAATCTCTATGCCAATATCGCGCAAGTGGGGCGTCCGGAGACCATGGCAGCGTGTCTGGAAATGGTCTCGACCTGTTCGGCCCGTCTCATGAATCTCATGGATTACGGCCTTGCCGTCGGGAAGGTCGCGGATCTCGTCGTGGTCGACAATTCCGATCCGGCCTTGGCGGTCGCCGAGATTTCGCAGCCGTTGAAGGTCTTCAAAGCCGGCCGGCAGACGGTGGAGCGTCCCTTGCCGGAGTTGCGCGTTCCCCGCTGACCGGGGTGCCGAGAAGGTCTCGGCTTCGTGGCTGACTTGAGTTAAACTTCAGGAATGTCCGCGAAAGAAACCCGTCTTCCGCCGTTCCGCTCATTGCTCGCCTTTAGGGCTGCCGCTTCCCATGACCGTCTGGCCGATGCTGCGGAGACCCTGGGTGTCACCGAGTCTGCAGTCAGCCATCAGCTGCGCCAGCTTGAGACCCTGTTGAAAACGCAACTTTTCGATAGGACCAGCCGCCGTCTCGTACTGACGGAAACCGGCGCGCGCTACCTCGCCCGTATCGATCCGGCGATCCGCGAGCTGGAGGCCGCGACCGAGGCCATCCTGCCGAAAGAGGGGCGTAGGGTGGTCCGCCTGACGCTGCCGACGTCGATGGCCGGAACCTGGCTGCTGCCGCGGCTTGGGGCCTTCGAGGCAGCAAACCCGGATCTCGATCTGCAACTGGTACCGACGACACGGGTTGTTGATCTGCTGCGGGACCAGATCGACCTCTCTATCAGATACGGTCGCGGCAACTGGCAGGACGTTGAAAAGACGTTTCTTTTTGACGATCACGCGACGCCGGTCGCGGCGCCGGGGCTGGTGCCTGAGGGGACTGTGGATATCGAGGCGGTACTGAAAGCGAACCGATTGATCGTGGTGCGCAGCGTGCCGGACGAATGGCAAGAGTGGGCGCGTGCACGCGGGATGGAACCGCCCGATCTCAGAGATGCCCTTGAGCTGGACGTAACCGAACAGGGGCTGCAGGTGGCTGAGGCGGGACATGGGATCGCCATGGGGCGCGCGCCCTATATAGAAGAGCGGCTCGCACGTGGCCTTCTCGTCACTCCGTTTGGCGCCGCCGGGCCGAGCGGAGCCGCCTATTACCTTTGCCACCCGGTCGGGTATCCGCTCTCGGCGCCGGCACGCCGGGTCCGCCGCTGGCTGCTGGCCGAGGCCGGCATCGAAGATGGGGGATGAGATAAATTGTTGAGAAAAATTCAAGTTAAGTTGAATTCTTCTCTTTTGAGTTCCGGCGCCTGAAAAGCCATCTCTCGGACATCGCAGCGACACACAGGCTGCACTCGACGAGGAGACGAGAGATGGCGAGTTCGGTTCAGGAGAGGCTTTACGGCCATAACAGTGCAGCCGCCGCGGACGTGGTGGCGCCGATGACCTTCATCGTGCCGCAGGACGAGAAGCCGGTGATCTACAGCGCGGCCTATACCGGCAAAATACCGGAGTTCGGGTTCGCGACCGAAGAGAAGCATGTGCTGGTGGCGGACATGCGGTCCACCGCGGGTAGCTTCAGTCTCGACAGCGAAGGCTTCGCGCTTCGCGCCGCGCCGACCGGTGTCCAGGATCTCTATGACGACGGCGAGGTGGAAAGTGTCTATTTCGCGGAGATCCGTTCCCTGCTGAAGACTGAATTCGGCGCCAGCGAAGTGGCGATCTTCGATGCCACGCGCCGTTCGGACGGGGGAGAAGGCGCGCGGAATAAGGACGGCAACAGGGGCGCCGCCACCCGGATCCATGTCGACTATACAGCCAGGAGCGGGCCGCAGCGCGCACGCGACGTGTTCGGCGCCGAGGAATTCGAGCGCCTGCTCGCCTCCGGCAAGCGGATCGTGCAGGTCAATGTCTGGCGACCGGTCAAGGGCCCGGTGCAGCGCTCGCCGCTCGCGCTTGCTGACGCGGCGAGCATCCGCCCGGAACACCTCGTCGCTACCGATCAGGTGTTCCCCGACCGGGTTGGCGAGATCTATCACCTTGCCCATGACGCTGAGCAGCGCTGGTACTACGTGCCGGAAATGACCCGGGACGAAGTGCTGCTGATCAAAGGCTGGGACAGCCTTGAGGACGGCCGTGCGCAATACACGCCGCACAGCGCCTTCCAGCTTCCGACGCAGACCGGCGATACGCCCGCGCGCGAAAGCATCGAGGTCCGCACCTATGTCGTGATCTGATCCAAAGACCCGGAGCGCTCCGCTATTGCGGCGGGGCGCCCTCGAAGGTCGTCCGGTAGAGCAGGCGCCGGTGGCCGTCGTAGTCATTGGTCGCGTAATGCAGCGTCGTCCGGTTGTCCCAGACAACGACGTCGCCCGCCTGCCAGCGGTGCCGGCAGGAGAAGTCGGGCCGTGTGCAATGCCGGTAGATTGCCTGCAGCAGAGGTTCGCTTTCCGCTTCGGTCATGCCGTCGAAACGCGTCGTGTAGATCGGATTGAGAAAGAGCGCCCTTACGCCAGTAATCGGCTCTGTGATGACGGCCGGGTGGAAGGTCTCCCGGTCCGCTTCGGGATCGCCTCGTGTCATGCGGATCGAGGCTCCGGAGCGGGTGTTCTCTGGCGGTGCGAACTTCACGCCGTACGGTTTGCCGACATGCACCGCCCGGCGCCCGTCGACAATCTTCTTCAGATCCGCTGGAAGCGAGGCATAGGCCGCCGTCTGGCTTGCCCAGACCGTATCGCCGCCGACCTCGGGAACTTCGACGGCGTTGAGGACAGAGCCGGCGGGTGGGTTGGCCAGGAAGCTGAAATCCGAATGCCATTCCCCGCCGAAGACGCCACCGGACCGCTCGTCGGCTTCCTTCAGTACGGCGATGGTCTCGGGATCGTCTGCCACCGGATGGACATAGGGCAGGCGCATCGGTGGGCCGAAGACCAGATTCAACGCTTTCTGGCCCGCGCGGTCGAGATGCTGGCCGCGCAACACGAGAACCTGATGCTCCGCCAGGGAACGGCGCAGGATGTCCGCGTCGCTGGCCGAGATGTCGGCGCCGAGCTTCAGGCCATCGACTTCCGCGCCAATGTAGCCGGTCAGTTTCCTGATTTGAGGCATGTGACTCCGTCGGGCTGGATGCGCCATGCGCGATCGGCACACTATGGCGCCGGCCAGCCGCTCGGACAAACGCTGCGGATCAATTCCGCCGGACGTTTACTTCTTGCCTTCTACTTCGGCGGAAGAGGGGGCGCTGTCCGGATCGATGGCCCTGATCCGGTAGGCGGAGGCCTTCGGCGCCCAGTCTTCCCAGAGCTTTGCCAGATCGGTAAGCGGGTCGGTCGAATAGTCGACCCGGAGGTCGGCGTCCATCAGCCCTTCGCTGCCCAGTACCTTGAGGGCTGCGGATTGCAGTGGCTCCTTTTCGCTTCCAGCCGCCTCGCCGGCTTTCATGCCTGCCTGCAGGCGCTCTTCGAGCGAGCCGGATGTCTTTTCGAATGCCCGGACCATTTCCGGCAGCACTTTGGCAGTGCCGAGGAAATTGCCGAGGGCGAGGCTGTTCGCACCGCTCTCGCCGCCGCAATGGGCGAGGCAGGAGGCGCCGGTATGGTGCAGCGGTATGCCTTCGAAGGGCAGCACGCCGAGCTGGCGCCAGTGCGGGGCGGTCGCGGCATCGCGCATGGCGTCGAGCGTCTGCCCGGCGTCATGGGTGCGGCGCCAGGCCGCGATACCGAAGCTGTGCAAGCGCGGATCGGTCCGCGCTTGGGAGAAGACGACACAGCCTTCGGTCACCGCCCCGACCCTGGCACCGACACAGACGGACGAGGTCGCGACGGCAAAGCCGATGCGTCCGGTCTCGAGGCAACGTCCCGCGAGCGAAAACGTCATGACGCCACCTCGATGCCTGTCTGTGCGGTAATGGGGCCGTAATGTTCGATCCGGCGATGCCGGGCGAAATCGAAGACCGAGCACCGGATATAGGCGCCGAGCTCGAGATCGCAATTATGTGTGATCACTTCGTCCTCCTCGGAGACGGCACGCACGGCGACCTCTCCGGTCGGCGCGACGATGGCGGACCCGCCGATCATGGCGAAACCGTCTTCCGGTCCGCATTTCGCCGCCGCCATCACCCAGGCCGCGTTCTGGTAGGCGGCCGACTCGATGCTGAGCCGGTGATGGAACTCGCGCAGATGGGCCGGTTCCGGATGATGGATGTTCCGGGTGGGTGTATTGTATCCGAGCATGAAGACTTCGGCGCCTTTCAGCGCCATGACGCGAAAGGTCTCGGGCCAGCGCCGGTCGTTGCAGATGCACATGCCGAAGCGGCCGGACGGGGTCTCGAAAGTCGGGAAGCCGAGATCGCCGACTTCGAAGTAGCGCTTCTCCAGATGCTCGAACTCCCGGTCGCCGATCGGATCCTTGGTGCCGGGCAGGTGGATCTTGCGGTACTTGCCGAGCACGCTGCCGTCCGGGCCGACGAGAACACTTGTGTTGAAGCGCCGCATCGTGCCGCCCATTTCGATTTTCTCGGCATAACCGAGATAGAAGCCGACGCCGAGATCCTTCGCCGCCTCGAAGAGCGGCGCCATGGCCGGTGACGGCAGGCCTTCCTCGAAGAAGACGTCATATTCCGCGGGAGTATCGTAAATGTAGCGCGGGAAGAAGGTGGTGAGGGCGAGTTCCGGGAAGGTGACCCAGCGGGCGCCGCGGCCGTGAGCCTCTCGAAGCATCTCGATCAGTCGCGCGACGACCTGCGCCTTCGTGTCGTTGAGGTGAACCGGGCCCATCTGGGCGACGGCGAACACTTCCTTCCGGCTCATGCGGGGCCTCCCACTCATCGTTGCCCCTATAGAGCTAGACAGCAGGGATATCACCGTGAAATAAAATAAGGCGGCAATTAAATAAGGTAAGGTTATTAAAAAGTGATCAATGCCCGCCAGCTTGAAGTGCTCTGTACGGTCATCGAGGTCGGTACCACCGCCCGGGCCGCTGAGCTGCTGAACGTAAGCCAGCCGGCGGTCAGCAACATGATCCGCCATACCGAGGATTTGATCGGTTTCCCGCTCTTCGTGCGGGAGCGCGGGCGTCTGATCCCGACGCGGGAAGCCCAGCACATAGCGCAGGAAGCGCAATATCTCTTCATGCAGCAAAAGCGTGTGGACGATATCATCAGCGAGCTTCGCGGCGGCACCATTGGCCGTCTAAACCTGATTGCCACGCCGTCGCTGGGGCACGGCATTCTGCCGCGGGTGATCGCGGAGTTCGTGAAGAACAAACCGAAGCTCAAGCTCTCCGTCGAGTTCGGCAGTATCGACGAGATCAACGAGCACCTCGTGAGCGGTCGTGCCGATCTGGCCTTTTCCATCACCCAGCCGCGGCACTCGGTACTGACAGTCCGCCCGGTGGCGGAGGGGCGGATGATGTGCGTCTGCCCCAAGGATCACGAACTCGCCTATTCGGAGCGGGTGAACGTGACGGATCTCAATCACGTCAAGCACATCTCTTATGCGGCCGGGACGCCGCTCGGGCAGCTGATCGACCCGGTTTTCTCCAAGCAGGGTCTCGAGCGACGCTATTTCTGCGAGGTTCGCCATACCGCGACAGCGCTGGAAATGGCGCTGAACGGGCTGGGTGTCACATTGGTGGACAGTTTCGCGCTGGTCGGGCGGGATCTGACCACGTTGGCTATCCGCCCGACCAGCCCGACGCTGCGGCTGAATCTCTTCAGTATCACCTGCAATCTTTTCCCTACCTCGAACGTTGCGCTGCAGTTCCAGAGTTTCTTCGGCGAATACCTGAAGCAGCATGATCCGGCGCATACCGAGGTCTGACAAATAATTTGAAATTATACATGCGATGCGATTTTTAATTTCTAGGTTTTAGAAGAGGCGTGATCTGCTGGCGGACCAGTGAGGCCGGATCGGCTCCGGCTGCAGATTTTGACGGGACGCCTTTACTCGATGAGCCAACCCATCCTCTCGATCCGCAACTCGGTCAAGCGCTATGGCCCCGTTCACGCGTTGGATCACGTCGATCTCGACGTTGCCGAGGGTGAGTTTCTAACTCTTCTTGGTCCATCGGGTTCCGGAAAGACGACACTTCTGACCGCGATTGCCGGATTTACCGATCTGACCGAGGGATCGGTGTCTCTGCGCGGCCGCGACATTACGAAGGAGCCGCCGGAGCATCGTGATTTCGGTATGGTGTTCCAGGGCTATGCGCTCTTCCCGACCATGACCGTGCGGCAGAATGTCGGCTTTCCCCTGAAGGTCCGCAAACGGCCGGCCTCCGAGATCAAACAGCGGGTCGAGGAATGTCTCGATCTGGTGCAGATGGGTGCCTACGCCGACCGCATGCCGAGCCAGCTTTCCGGCGGTCAGCAGCAGCGCGTTGCGCTCGCCCGCGCGCTTTCCTTCAAGCCGCAGGTGCTGTTGCTGGACGAGCCGCTCTCGGCGCTCGACAAGAAGCTCCGCGCCGATCTGCAATGGGAATTGAAGGCGCTGCACGACCAGCTCGGCGTCACCTTCATCTACGTGACGCACGATCAGGACGAGGCACTTTCCATGTCCGACCGGATCGTGATCCTGAAGGACGGCAAGATCCAGCAATCCGGTATCCCGGGCACGCTCTACAACAAGCCGCGCACCCGGTTCGTCGCCGACTTCCTCGGCAAGTCGAACTTCCTCGATGTCTCGATCAAGGGCCGGTCGGGCGATCATCTCGAATGCGTCGCCGGCGACGCCTCCTTCCCGGTGGACGCGTCGAGCCACGGCGAGGTCGCGGGCGACAGAGCGGAGGTCGCACTGCGTCCCGAACGCATCCGTCTTGGCGCCGCCGGCTCCGAATTCCTGACCGGTACCGTCAAGCAGGTCAGCTATCTCGGCGAACGCTGCCAGGTGCTGCTTATCCACAAGGTCCTGGGCCAGATCCTGGTCTCCTGCCCGACCTGGAAAGCCGGTATCGATCCCGCGCCCGGCCTTGAGGTCGGCTTCGGCTGGGACCCGGATGCCTGTGTCATTCTCGAGGCCGAGTGAGCGTGCCTCGCAAGAGCAAGAAGACTGAACATTCAGCAACAAGGAGCATGCAATGACCGAAACAACCGATTTCGAAGCCAAGGCGGACATCGCGGATATCGCGGTCGAACGCTACAAGCAGGGTCTTCTGACCCGCCGCGGCTTCATCGCCGCCATGGGCGCCCTCGGCATCCTGCCGGCGCTCGGCACCAAGGCGATGGCGAACACCAAGGAAATCATCGTCGTGAACTGGGGTGGCCAGGCCAAGGACATCCTCCAGGAAGTCATGTGCGACACTTACACCAAGGAGACCGGCATCAAGGTGACCGTCGACGGCTCCGGCCCGTCAGCGGGCAAGATCCGGGCGATGGTCGAGAGCGGCGCGGTGGTCTGGGACCTCTGCGACAGCGGTGCCGGCTCCTCCCTGATCCTGGAGAAGGCGGGCGTCACCCAGCCGATCGACTACTCCATCGTCGACAAGTCCAAAGTGCTCGACGGCGCGGTCTACAACAACGGCGTCGGCAACTACGTCTATTCCTACGTGCTCGCCTCCAATCCGAAACTGCTCGGCGGCAACAGCCCGAAGAGCTGGGAAGATGTCTGGAACGTCAAGGATTTCCCGGGCATGCGCACGTTCCGCAAGTCGGTTCGCGGCATGCTGGAAAGCGCGACTATGTCCATGGGCGTGGCGCCGAAGGACGTCTACGAGGCGCTCGGCACCGATGACGGCATCAAGGCCGCGATCGACCGTTTCCGCCAGCTCCGCGAGAACATCATCGTCTGGGGCTCCGGCAGCGAGAGCCAGAACCTGTTCCTGCAGGAAGAAGTCGCGATCGGCAACATCTGGTCGACCCGCGCGCATCTGCTGAAGGACCAGATGGAAGAGGGTGCCTTCACCGTCACCTTCAACGGCGGTGTCGTGGCCCCGGGCATCTGGGTGGTGCCGAAGGACAACCCGGTCGGCACGGAAGAGGTGATGAAGTTCATCGCCCACGCGCAGACGCCGGAACTGCAGGTGAAATGGCTCGAAGCGATCGGCTGTGGCCCGGCCAACCCGGCCGCCGCTCCGCTCGTGCCGGCGGAAATGCAAAAATGGAACCCGTCCAGCCCGGAAAATCTGGCGACGCAGATCATGTACAACGACACCTGGTACGCGAAGAACCAGATCGCCGCTGAAGAGCTCTACGTGGACGCGCTGATCAACTGATTGGGCGTCAAGTGCGGGACGGCAGACCCCCTCGCTGCCGTCCCGCCCCACCATTTTCTCCGCGACCGGAAACGATATGCCCCGTCTGACCGACAAGGCCCGCTACTGGATGCTGGTGCTGCCCGCGCTGGCTATCATGATCGTCTTCTACATTCTTCCAGTGCTCGGCATCTGGGAGATTTCCGTCACCGAGCCCGATCTCGGCTTCGGCAATTACGTGAAGATGACGGAATCGAACGCGGTCAAGACCAGCTTTATCCTGACTTTCCGTGTTGCGGCGATCACGACGGTCGGCTGCCTTCTGCTTGGCTATATCGTCGCCTATACGATTTCCAATTTCGCCAGCCGCGTGACCCCGCTGATGGTCGCGCTCGTGCTGCTGCCATTCTGGGTCTCGGTGCTGATCCGCTCCTTCAGCTGGATCGTGCTGCTCGGCCGCTCCGGTCTCGTGAATGACACGTTGCGCGATCTTGAGCTGATCACCCGCCCGCTCCGCCTGATGCATAACGAGTTCGGCGTGCTGGTGTCGATGATCCATGTGATGCTGCCCTTCGCCGTACTGCCGATGCTCGCCAACATGCGCGGCATCTCGCCGTCCTATACGGACGCGGCGCGCGGGCTCGGCGCCAGCGAGTGGACCGCCTTCCGCTCGGTCTATTTCCCGCAGACCCTGCCCGGTGTCTTCTCCGGCGCGCTGCTGGTCTTCGTTCTCTCGCTCGGTTTCTTCGTCACCCCGGCGCTGCTCGGCGGCGGCCGTGTGCTGATGATCTCGGAATACATCACCTACCAGATCCAGGAATTCCTCGCCTGGGGCCTCGGCTCCGCGCTTTCGGTCGCCCTGCTGGTCGCGACCGCGCTGGTCCTTTTGGTGGCGGCGCGTTTCATGAACCTCAAATCCGCGCTGCTGGACCGTCACTGATGAAGATCTCCGCCTTCCGCATCTTCTTCAATACCGGGGCCTGGCTCGTCCTCGCCTTCCTGGTGCTGCCGCTGCTCGTGGTCGTTCCGGTCTCGCTGACCGACACCAGCTATATCGGGATGCCGAAAGAGCACCTCTCGCTGCAGCATTACGAATCCTATTTCACCTCTCCGGAATGGCTGCACGCGACCTGGACCAGTATCTGGGTCGGGCTTGCCGTCGCCGCCGCCGCGACCGTGCTCGGCACCGCCTTTTCGATCGGCTGCTGGTTCATTTCCAGCCGCGCCGCGACCATCGCGCGCTGGGTGCTGATCACGCCGATCCTCGTGCCGCCGGTTGTGCAGTCGCTCGGCTTCTACCGCTTCTGGGTGAAGTTGGACCTGATCGATACCTATTTCGGGGTCATCCTGGCGCATACCCTGCTGGCGCTGCCCTATGTCTCGATCTCCGTCTTCGCTGCGCTCGCGAATCTCGATCCGCGCATTCCGCAGGCCGCCCGCAGCCTCGGCGCGTCGGTCTGGCAGACGGTGGTCGAGGTCATCGTGCCGGCGGTCCGTCCCGGCATGCTGACGGGCGCGGTCTTCGCCTTCATCGTCAGCTTTGACGAGATTGTCGGCGTGCTGTTCCTCACCGTGCGGCGCGTCAACACACTGCCGAAGGTTATCTGGGAAGGTATCCAGGAAAATATCGACCCGACGATCGCCTCAGTCTCGACCTTCCTGGTCATAATTTCGCTCGTCGCGACCGCAATCGTCGCACTGCGCCGAAAAACCGCATGACGGGCATCGATCCGTGTTAGGTCGGCCGCAATCAATGCTTCCCGGGCTGGATCCGCAGCGCATCAAGAGTGCGCCGGGGCATGCTCTCGTCGCCGGCGGGACCGGTCCGGAAGGAAACTGGGGGGATACATGACGTTTTCGATCATTGGCCGTTGCGAGCGCACCGGTGCCTACGGAGCGGCGATCACCACTTCCGACCTTGCCGTCGGGTCCCGCTGCGTAAGGCTTGCCCATGGGCGAGGCGCCATGCTCTCCCAGCACCGCACCGACAGCCGGCTCGGGGATCTCGGGATCTCCCTGCTTGCCGAGGGCGAGTCCGCGGACCGGGTGGTATCGAAGGTCTGTGCCTCGACCGACGATATCGAGTGGCGGCAGATCGGCGCGCTCGACAGCGAGGGGCGGGCGGCTGTTTATCACGGCCGGCGGATGTATTCGATCTATGCTCATACGGTTGGGCGTAATTGTCTCGCGCTCGGCAACATTCTGGCCAATCCCGAGGTTCCGCAGCGGATGGCGGAGGCTTTCAACAGGGAACCGGACCTGCCGCTTGCCGAAAAGCTGACGCGGGCTCTTGAGGCCGGGCGGGATGCCGGCGGCGAGATCCTTGGGCCGCTCCGCTCCGCCGCGCTCAAGGTTTCCGGCGATTACAAGATCGACACCTACGATCTGCGGATCGACATCTCCGAGGCGGACGCGGTCGTCGACTTGCGTGCGCTATACGAGGCTTACAAGGACCGCGAGGAGACCATCCGCAATGTCGCGCTCCGGCCAGACACGATGCCGATCATGCGCAACCTATTCGAGGCGAGCATCGCGCGTATTGAGGAACTCGGGCTTGAGGACCGCTTCCCGACGGCGCGCAACCGGGAAAGCTGGACCCTGAGGGACTGACATGGCGGTACGCGACGCGATCTACTGGAACGAGGCCGGCGCGCCGGATCCTGTTGTCCCCGTCGCGGACCTTCCGCGTCAGGTCGATGTCGCGGTCGTAGGAGCCGGCTTCACCGGGCTCGCGACCGCGATCCACCTGGCCCGCGGCGGGCGCTCCGTTGCCCTCTTCGAGGCGGGCAAGATCGGCCACGGATGCTCGTCTCGCAATGGCGGCATGGTTGGGCCGAGCTTCCACAAACTCGGCATGACCGGGCTTATCGCGAAGTACGGTGAGAAAAAAGCCTACGCGATCATGCAGGAGGGGATGAATGCGCTCGATCATTTCGAGGCTTTCGTTGCCGAAGAGAAGCTTGATTGCGACTTGCACATGCGCGGCCGGTTCCGGGGCGCGCGCACCGAGGCCGATTACGATGCGACGGCACGGGAATGCGAGCGGCTGAATAAGGCGGTCGGCCTGCCGTTCGAGATGGTCTCCCGGGCCGGTCAGCGCGCCGAGATCGGCAGCGATTTCTACCGAGGCGGCGTGGTTTATCTGCGCGACGGCGGCATCCAGCCACGCAAGCTCGTGGTGTCTCTGGCGGCGAAGGCGGCGGAGGCGGGCGTGCTGATGTTCCCGGAATGCCCGGTGACGGGTATCCGGCGCGACGGGGAGGCGAGCGAACTGCGGTGCGGTGATACGGTCGTCCGTGCAGGCGAGGTTGTCGTCGCGACCAACGCCTATGCCGACAGGCGGACCGAGGCCATGCACAGTCGCGTCGTGCAGATCGAGACCGGCGCGGTCGCGACCGAGGAGATCCCGGCGGACCTGATGGCGGAGCTCTCCCCGAAAGGCCGGATGTTCGGCGAGTCCGGCAGGATATTCATGTGGTTTCGCCCCACCTCCGACGGCAAGCGCTTCATTTTCGGAGGCCGAATGGGCAGCCCGGGATGCGCTGCGGAGGAGCGCGCCGCAGCGACCAAGACGGCAATCGCACGCGTGTTCCCGCAGCTTGCAGATATCGGCATCAGCCATGCCTGGTCAGGTGATGTCGCCTATACGCCGGATCATGCCCCCCATCTCGGATTCGAGGACGGCGTGTGGCTCGCAGGCGGCTATTGCGGCTCGGGCGTGACGCGTAGTGTCTATTTCGGCGCGAAGCTCGCCCGGCGCATTCTCGGGCAACCGGATGGCGAGACGGCGTTTGACGATCTCGCTTTCAATAAGGTGCCGTTCAAGCCTTTCTCCCGTTTCGCGGCGGAGATGATGACCCGCTGGTGGGCCTGGCAGGACGCGCGGGATCTGTGCAACCGGGTCTGATCCGGGCGGCCTGATCTGATTTCCCACGTTGTGCGTTGGCGATTGACTCCTCGGTTTTGTCGCCATATTGAACTCTGAATTCAGAGTTCAATATGGCTGGCATGGAACGATGCTCGAAATCGCTCCCAATCTGACGGACCAGATCTACGACGCGCTCGTTGAGGAAATCTGTGCCGGCCGTTTGGCAGCAGGCACTCATCTCGTGCAGGAAAAGCTCGCGGCCCGCTTCGGGGTCTCGCGGCAGCCGATCCAGCAGGTGATGTCGCGGCTGAAGGCGGACGGCATGGTCGAAGAGCTGGGCAGGCGCGGCCTTTTCGTCGCGCCGCTCGACCCCGAGCGGATGCGGCAGCACTACGGTATCCGTGCCGCGCTCGACGGCTGGGCGGCGAAACAGGCCGCCGCCCGGACGTTCGCCGATCCGGCGCTCGCAGCATCGCTGAGGGCAAAAGGCGCAATGCAGCAGGAGGCGGCCGAGCAGGCAGCGGCGGCCGGTAATTCGGTTGCGCTGATGCGCCAGGACGATGCCTTCCATTTCATGCTCTATGCGGCCGCCGGCAACCCGATGCTGGCGAGCACGGCCGAGCCGCACTGGCGCTTCCTGCGCCGTGCGATGGTCGACGTGCTGCGGCAGGCCGAGCGGCCGGAAACGATCTGGAGCCAGCACGGCGCCATTCTGGAGGCGGTGCTTGCCGGAGACGGAGCTGCCGCCGAAAGGCTGGCCGTCGATCACGTTCAGAACGCCTGCGAATTGCTGGCAAGCGCCCTCGAGAAGGCGCGGACGGAGGGAACGCCCCATGACACCAATGCCGAATATCGGCCAGATGCTCTCGGCTCAGGCACGCCTGCAGCCGGGACGGATCGGCGGTCGCGATCTTGAAAGGGAGATGAGCTTCGCGCTCTGGAACGAGCGCGCGTGCCGTCTTGCCAATGCCCTGCTGGGGCTCGGTCTTTCGAAAGGAGACCGTTTGGGCGTGCTCGCATGGAACCGGGTCGAGTGGCTGGAGATCTATGCCGCCGCGGCCAAGGCCGGCCTTGTTGCTGTGCCGGTGAATTTCCGGCTGGTGGCGTCTGAAATCCGCTTCATTCTGCAGGATTGTTCCGTTTCGGCGGTGATTGCCGAACAGGAACTGCATGACTCAATCGACGAAATTCGAGGCGACCTCGAACTGGCGGACGGGCGCTTTATCCATTTCGGCGGCTGCGCGACGCCTGCCGGATGGCGCGGCTACGAGGACCTGATCGCCGCCGGGGCTTCGACGGAGCCGGAGATTGATGTCGCGCCCGCCGATCCCTGGTGCCTGATGTACACCTCCGGCACCACGGGGAACCCGAAAGGGGCGATCCGCGGGCATGAGGGGATCGGCAATCTCGCTCTGATGACGGCGGTCGAGCTCGGGCTCGGGCGTAACGACGAAGCGATGCTGGTGATGCCGATGTGCCATGCCAACTCGCTTTATTTCTTTTCCTCGTTCCTGCATTGCGGCGCGGCAACCAGTGTCTTCTCTCGCAGGAGCTTCGATGCCGAACGCTGTCTTAGGGCTTTGTCCGAGACCGGCGCGAGCTTCACCTCTCTCGTCCCGACCCACTACGAGATGTTGCTCGACCTTCAGCACAAAGCCGGCGATCTCCGGCGGATGGAAAAGCTGATGATCTCCTCCGCACCGGCGCGGGTCGAGACCAAGCGGCGGGTGATGGAAATGTTCCCGAACTCGGGCCTCTTCGAACTCTATGGTTCGACCGAGGCGGGCTGGGTGACGATGCTGCATCCGGACGAGCAGTTCGATCATCTGGGCTCGGTCGGACGCGAGGTCGTCGGCTCCCTGCCGATCCGCCTGCTCGATGACGAGGGTAACGAGGTGCCGGACGGAATGCCGGGTGAGCTTTTCAGCTGCGGGCCCTATGTCTTCGACGGCTACTGGAACCGGCCGGACAAGACGGCGGAAGCCTTTCGCGGCGACTATCTCTCGGTCGGCGACGTGGCGCTGCGCGAGCCGGACGGCTTCATCCGCCTGATCGACCGCAAGAAGAACATGATCATCTCCGGCGGCGAGAACATCTATCCGACAGAGGTCGAGGCGATTCTGGTGCAGCATCCGGACGTGCGGGACGTCGCCGTGGTCGGCCGGCCGGACGAGCGCTGGGGCGAACGGGTCGAGGCCGCGGTTGTGCTGCGCGATGGCGCTTCGGTGACCTCCGAAACCCTTGTCGAATGGTCGCGCGGGAAACTCGCGGGCTACAAGCGTCCGCGCACCGTCACCTTCATCGGCGCGGAGGAAATGCCGCGCACCGCCACCGGAAAGATCCAGCACGGCGTGCTGCGCGAACTGCTCGCCGTCCGCGCCTCGAACAACTGACCCGAACGGGCTTCAAGGGAGAATTCGAATGACCGACGTCCAAGACCTGAATGCCGACACGCTCAGCGTCGCCGCCTGGATCGCGCGCCTGTTGAAGGAACGCGGGATCGACCGTTTCTTCGGCCTGCAGGGCGGGCATATCCAGCCGATCTGGGACCATGCGACGCGGAACGGCCTCAAGGTCTACGATGTGCGCCACGAGGCGGCGGCTGTGCATATGGCCCATGCCCATGCGGAGCTGACCGGCACGCTTGGCGTCGCCATGGTGACGGCGGGGCCGGGGGTCACCAACACGGTGACGGCGATGGCGAATGCCTCGCTCGCCCGCATGCCGGTGCTGCTGATCGGCGGCTGTACCTCCCGTCCGCAGGCCAACATGGGCCCGCTGCAGGACATTCCGCATACCGACATCCTGCGTCCCGTGACTCGCTATTCCCGCACCGCCCGGGTGGCGGACCAGGTGATCCGTGAGCTGGACGAGGCGATCTCCTCTGCGATGGGAGACAGGGGCGAGCCGGGGCCGGTCTATATCGAGATCCCGACCGACGTGCTCCGCGCCCATGTGCCGGAGAACCTGATCCCGGCCGACTGGATGGAGCCGAAACCGCCGCGCCGCCCGGCCCCTGTCGCGGATCGGGTCGAGGAGGCCGTGGAGGCGATCCGTGCCGCCCGCCGTCCGCTGGTGATCAGCGGTCGCGGTGCGCGCTGGGCCGGCGACGAGCTGGTCCGCTTCCTCGATGCCGCCGACGCGCTCTATCTCGACACCCAGGAGAGCAGGGGCCTCGTTCCGTCTGATCATCCCTCCGTCGTCGGCGCGGTACGCGCCGCGGCGATGGCGCAGGCCGATCTCGTCATCACCCTCGGGCGCAAGCTCGACTACCAGGTCGCCTTCGGCTCGCCCGCGATCTTTCCCGACGCGACCTTCCTGCGCATCGCCGACAATGCGGGCGAACTCTATGACAACCGCCGCGGTCAGCCGGAGATCCTCGCGGACGTGGGCCTCGCGCTCGATGCGCTGACGGACGCGCTCGGCAACGATGCGGGTGCGCGGGATGCGGCTTGGCTCGAAGGTCTCCGATCGAAGCACCGGGAACGGATCGTGAAGAGCGCGTCCGGGACCGGTCCGACCAAAGGCAAGGACGGCAAGATCCATCCGATGGCGATCTTCGACGCGATCCGCAAGGTCGCCGATCCCAAGTATCTCGCCGTGGCCGATGGCGGCGATCTGCTGAGCTTCGCCCGGGTCGGGCTCTCGGCGACGACCTACATGGATGCAGGTGCTTTCGGTTGCCTCGGCGTCGGCGTGCCTTACGCGGTCGCCGCCGCGCTGGCGGAGCCGGGCCGCCAAGTGATCTCGGTGAATGGCGACGGCGCCTTCGGGCTCAACGCGATGGAGGTCGACAGCGCGGTCCGGCACGGGGCAAAGGCCGTCTTCATCGTCTCCAACAATGCGGCCTGGAACATTGAGCGCTTTGACCAGGAAGCGAACTATGGCGGGCGCGTCGTCGGTACTACGCTGCAGCATGCGGATTATGCCGCTATGGCGCGGGCCTTCGGCGCCCATGGCGAGCGCGTCGAGGATCCGGCGGACCTGCCGGCCGCGCTTGAGCGCGCGCTGAAGAACGCACCGGCCGTGGTCGATGTTGTGACCTCGCAGGACGCGGTCTCGTCGGATGCGCAGAAAGGGCTCGGCTTCGTCCCGGACTACCAGGCGCTCACAGCCTGGGACGACGCCGAACGCCGCCGCCGCGGCGAAGCCATCTGAACCGGGACAGGTCGGGAAAGATTCGTCCGTTGCTCATCGCGATGCGAAGGCGATCGCGGTGAGCAGCGCTGCCGCGTTGATAGACCACCAGATGGCGAGCAGTTTTGTTTTGTGTGTCATCGGCGGGTCCTCAATCGTAGACGAAGCGCTCGGAGAGGATCGACCCGGAAGGCACGCCCCGCTCAACCAGTGCCGTTTCCGCGCTGTCGATCATCCCGGGCGGGCCGCAGAGCAGATAGGTCCACCGGTTCGCATCGTCGAACCGGTCGAAGGTGGCCGCGGTGGTTTCGGTATTCACGCCGCCGACAAAGCCCTGCCAGCCGGCCGGGGGCTCGGACAGCACGTGCCGGACAGTGACATTCGGCTCGGCTTCCAGTTGTTCAAGTTCCTCCCGATAGGCGATCTGGGTTTCTGTCCGGTTGCCGTAGAGCAAGGCGACCGGACGCCTGTCGCCGGTTGCCCTCATCTCGCGCAGGATGCTGAGCAACGGCGCAACGCCGACGCCGCCGGCGATCAGCCCGATGCCCGGAGCGTCCGGGCCCGGAATGGCGAGGCTGCCATGCGGTCCGTCAATCCAGGCGCGTGCGCCAGGCTGTATCGTCCCGAGCGAGCGGGTGAAATCGCCAACTTCCTTGATCAAGAACTCGACCCTGTCCCCGCTCGCGGGCGCGGAGCTGATTGAGAACGGGTTCTCACGCAGCGAGAACGGTGACGGGCCAATGTTGAGCCAGACGAACTGTCCGGCCTCGAACGAGAGCGGCTTCCCGTCCGCGGGTGCGATTGCCAGCTCCCAGGTGCGTTCTGCGATGCGCCGAACCGACCGGACCTTGTAGGGAGAGCGCAGCCGAAGCAGCGGCGAAACCAGATAGACATAGAGCAGAGAGGCGGCAGACAGTCCGAGAAGAATCAGCCAGAAGGTCGAGAGTGCTTCATGACTGCTATAGCGGCCGGCCTCAAGGGCGTGATGGGTGCTGAACCCGGCAAGCAGCACCGACCCCATCCCGTGGCCGAGGCGCCAGGTCTCGTAGCTGTAGGGCAGGGCATCGCGTCCGATCGCCGTCACCACGATGACGATGAGCAGGATCCAGGCGAGCAGTCCTGTTATCAGGGACTCCATCTCTAGTCCTAGAAATCCCTGCGCCGTCACGTCCCAGGGCGGCGGGTAGGCCATGATCGGGGTCGTGTAGAGAAACGGATGCAGGAGCACGAGCACGACGACGGAGCGCGCGAACAGCTGGTGGAACCGCATCGTCACGTCCATACCGATCCGGTTTGAGATCGCTCGGAAGCGCCCGGAGAGGACGAACTCGACCAGCATTGCGGCGAATGCGACCAAGGCCAGCCCCGTCGAGAGCTCGTCGAGGAAGGGGCGGGCCGGCATCCCAGATGTCCAGGCAAATGCGAGCGGCGCCAGCACCACGACAAGGTAGGCGAGCAGCAGAAACAGTGCCGGCATTTGGATCGCCCCCTTGAACCGGTCGAGACCGCGAACGGTAAGTTTATATAGATCCGGTGTTACTTGGAAATGTCGCCCGTTTTCAGCTTCCGGCGAGGAGTTTTTCCCATTTCCGGCGGGGGGCGGCTTCGGGAATCGACCAGAAATCCGCGCCTTTCTCCGTAATGTGATGGTGCAGCAGGGAGAGTGCTTCGCCGATGAAGGCGCCGGAGACAAGGCGCAGCAGTTCCGCATGTTCAGCACGGGATTTCGCGACATGGCCGGGCGATAGCCCGAGCCGGTTGCGGATCGCGGCGAGGCGCGCGGCAAAAGGACGGCGCGCGGCCTCGAGATAGGGATTGTCCGCGAGCTCGAACAGCGTGTCGTGGAAGGCGCCGTCAGCTGCGGAATAGGCCTGCTTGTCGCCGTTCTCGGCCGCCTGGTGCAGGGCGTGGACGATCTCCGTCCAACGCGTGACCAATTCCTCCGGGTTCCGCTCGAACGCAAAGCGGAGTGCCGCACCTTCGAGGATGGAGCGGGTTTCGCTGATCAGAGCGAACTGGGCGCGGTCCATGGTGAAGACATAGGTTCCGGACTGTGGCTCGGTGCGGAGCAGTTCCTCCAGTTCGAGCCGCGCGAAAGCCTCGCGGACCGGGGTCCGCGAGACGTCGTAACGTTTGGCGATCTTGGCTTCCGAAAGCGCCTCGCCGAATTCGAAGCCGCCCTCCACGATTTCCTGACGCAGCCGGTTGGTGACCAGCGTCGCGAGCGGAAGTGGAGGGCGTTCGGCCAAGCGTTCGAAAGACATGGGTTCAGGCTCCGTGTATCTCGTGACGGCCGCCGAACATCGGGTTGGAGCGGCCGAGGCCCGGCAGTTCCCAGATCCCGGCGCCCCCCGGGTTTGCCTCGGCACCGATGTTGGCGTCAATGACGTAAGGCCGGTTGGCCGCGATCCCCTGCTGGATCGCAGCGCCGAGATCCTCCGGCCGGTCGATCGAGACGCCCTCGACGCCGCAGCTCCGGGCCATGGCCGCGAAGTCCGGATTGTAGGGCATGCCGGTCTCCGGATGCTTGAAGTCCGTCGCCAGTTCGCGACCGTCGAGAAAGCCGCGCTGCAGGCCCCGGATGGAAGCGTAGGCGTAGTTGTTCCAGACCACCCAGACGACCGGGATGTTGTACTCGACGGCGGTCCCCAGCACCGTGTTGTGCATGAAGAAGGCGCCGTCGCCGACCACCGCGACGCAGGGCCGGTCCGGGGCCGCGAGTTTCGCGCCGAGCACACCGGCAACGCCGAAGCCCATCGGCCCGAAGCCCATGCAGCCGATCAGGCTGTCCGGCCGCTTCGGCTTGCAGTACTGGATCAGCCAGTTGTGGTGGATGCCGATGTCGGAGACCATGATCGCGTCTTCCGGCATCGCGAGGTCGATCTCGCGGGCGGCGCGCTGTGGGTTGATCGGGGAGGCGGGGTCCTTGAAGCCGGGCGCGGTGAACTCGTCCCACTCCTTGCGCCAGCCGTCAATATTGGCGAGCCATTCCTTGCGCGCCGCGTTCGCGCCGCTCTCGTAGCTTTCGAGCGTGTGCAGGAGTTGGCC
Organism: Nisaea acidiphila; assembly: GCF_024662015.1. NCBI lineage: Bacteria > Pseudomonadati > Pseudomonadota > Alphaproteobacteria > Rhodospirillales > Thalassobaculaceae > Nisaea > Nisaea acidiphila. The sequence continues at coordinate 3,839,964 of NZ_CP102480.1, forward strand.
CATGAAGGTTGTGGTGTCCGCCATCAGGCCGAGCTCGACCGGGTAGTTGCGGCCGATCTCCTCCGGGTCGATATCGACATGGATCAGCTTGGTCGGCGGGATGTTGAAGGAATAGCCGGGGATCCAGCTCGACGAGGTACGGTCGTCGAAACGCACGCCCATGGCGAGGATCACGTCCGCCTGGCGGGTCGCCTTGTTGGCCTGGTATATGCCGTTGCGGGCGACGAGACCGAGCGCGAGGCGGTGCTCCGCCGGGATCGCGCCGAGACCGGAGGCCGAGGCGGCGACCGGGATCTGGTACTTCTCGGCGAGTTCGAGCAGACGCTTCGAGGCTTCGCCGAAGCGGCAGCCGGAGCCGACGAAGATCACCGGGCGCTTCGCCTCCATCAGCAGTTTCGCCGCCTTTTCGACGCCTTCCGGACCGGCGCCGGGCTTGCAGGAGATGTTCTCGACCCAGCCGCGCGGGTCTGGCGTCTCGGCGCCGGTGTCTTCCTTGAAGATGTCGAACGGCACGTCGAGCACGACCGGACCGGGGCGGCCGGTCACCATGGTCTTCCACGCTTCGCGGATGGTCAGCGGCATCTGCTCGCCCCGGGTCGGCTGGTAGACCCGCTTGCAATAGGCGCGGACGGTGGAGGGGAAGTCCGCCTGATGGTGGCGGTAGAGTTCCTGGAAGGCGCCGCGGTTGAACTGGTTGGTCGGCACGTTCCCGGTCACGGCGAGGAAAGGCACGCTGTCGAGGAAGGCGTTGCCGAGCGCGATCGGCATGTTGGCCGAGCCCGGACCGCAGGAGGTGAAGGTCGCGGTCGGCTGGCCGGAGACGCGATAATAGACGTCCGCCATGAAGCCGGAGACCGACTCATGGTGCACGGAGATCGTCTTGATGTCGCCCTGCCGCTCATAGAGCGCGTCGATGAAGCCGATATTGCCGTGCCCGCAGAGCCCGAAGGCGTAGGGGACTTTGTTCTTAACGAGGTAGTCGACGATCATCTGACCGCCGTCGAGGGTGTTCTTCTCAGCCATGGGGCGTGCCTCCTTGATTTACCGCGCGCTTGTGTCCGCGCGCCGTTGTCGGGTTATGCAAAGGGTTCGGTTTCGGCGAGCGCCGGCAATTTCGCAGCCTCGGCGTACCAGTCGGAGAGACGTGGGCGGCTGTTGCGCCAGCCGTCGTCCGGGAAACGGAAGTCGAGAAAACCAAGGGCGGAGGCGAGGGTCAGCCGGTCGAGTGTCATCGGCCCGTGGAGCGCGTCGGAGGCTTCGAACCAGTCCAGCACCCGGCCGATGGTGGCGACTTGCCGCGCCATCCAGTCCATGCGGTCCGGCTCTTCGGCCTTCAGGCTCTCGACGCGCCGGACGACGCCGCAATCCATCACACCGTGTGCGAGGTCGTGACGGAACAGTATCCGGCGGCGTTCGGGACCGGGTGAGACAGGGAGCACTGTCTGCCCTTCGACCAGAGAGCACAGATATTCGCAGATCGAGAGACTGTCGACGATGGCTTCACCGTCATCCGCGACGAGGGTCGGGACCTTGGAGAGCGGGTTGTGCCGCAGCAGCTCCGCCGGGCGTTCATGCGGATTGGCGATGACGATCTCGATTCCGTCTGTCAGTCCCAGCGTTACGCCAACCGCCCGGACTTTCCGCGCATAGGGAGAAGCGCCGACCATAAAGAGTTTCATTCGAAAGCCATCCGAGGGCCTGATATGTTCGATTGGTATGTCAGTATGTCAGTATACAATCCACTTGGAAACAGTTTCCGTTGTCATTCCGACAGTGTTAGGAAACCGGCAGCAGATTGCCGCTCGGGAACGAAGACGGGATCTGCCGTCCGCGAGAACCGAGAGGTTTCGGGCGAACATGCATCGGCGGGTCGCCGGATGGGGCAAGCCCGGACGCCTTTGCCGAAGAGTAAAAACCGTCATCAAAGACGCATGGGTCATCGCAAAAGTGTCCTCCACACCTCGTAAGACCGAGAACCGCTACGTCAACGACCTGCGCCGGTTCAGTTTCGTCCAATCGCAAACAGGCCTTCTCAAGAGCGTCACGGTGCCGCTCGGTCTCTCCGTCGTCTTTCTGGCGGTAGTCGGGATTTATGTCGGGAGCACGCAGGAATCCCTCGGCGAGGATTGGCTAATCGTCGCCATCGCGGCGGTCGTCGGTGGTTACATGGCTCTGAACATCGGCGCCAACGATGTTGCGAACAATATGGGCCCTGCCGTCGGCGGGCGGGTATTGACCGTCGCCGGGGCGATCCTGATCGCGGCCGTTTGCGAGAGCGCCGGCGCTTTGCTGGCGGGCGGCGACGTGGTGAAGACCGTCTCCAAAGGCATTATCTCTCCCGGTGGAAGCGTCACGGTCGGAGAGTTTCGGGATCTGATGCTGGCCGCATTGTTCGCGGCGGCGCTCTGGATCAATCTCGCGACTATCCTGAACGCTCCGGTTTCCACCACCCATTCCATCGTCGGCGGCGTGCTCGGCGCCGGGATCGCGGCGGCCGGTTTCGGACTGGTGAACTGGACGACGATGGGGGCGATTGCCGCAAGTTGGGTGATCTCTCCGGTCTTCGGGGCGCTCTGCGCGGCAGCGATCCTGTTCGTCATCAAGAAAAAGATTCTGTTCGTCGAGGACAGGCTGTCGGCGGCCAAGACCTGGGTCCCTGTCATGATCGGGCTGATGGCCTGTGCCTTCGCGGCCTATATGGCGATGAAGGGGCTGAAGAAGATCTGGCATCCGTCGCTGGTGGAGATCGTCCTTTACGCCGTCGCGGCTTTCCTGATCGCGTATTTCTTGTCCAGACCATATATCGCCCGGCGCGTTCTCTCTCTGACGAACAGCCGCAAGGACGTCTATCGGCTGTTCGATGTTCCGTTGATCGCAGGTGCCGCGCTCCTGTCCTTCGCGCACGGGGCGAACGATGTCGCGAACGCGGTGGGGCCGCTGGCGGCCATCGTCTCGACCGCGGGCGAGGGTGCCGGGATCGAGAGCAAGGTGACGATTCCGCTCTGGGTCATGGCGATCGGCGCCTTCGGGATCGCCTTCGGCCTCGGACTGTTCGGGCCCAAGCTCATCGCGGTCGTCGGAGAGAAGATCACCCGCCTGAACTCACCGCGTTCCTATTGCGTTGCGCTCTCCGCCGCGATCACGGTTTTGATTGCGACGACGCTCGGCCTGCCTGTCAGCTCGACGCATATCGCGGTCGGCGCGGTCTTCGGCGTCGGGTTCCTCCGGGAGTTTCTCGAGAACCCGAACAAACGGAAAGTCCGTCCAGGCCACAAGCTGAACGAGACCGCGGAAGATGCCTTTAACAGCAAGGACTACCGCTCTGTCCGGCGGCTCGTGCGCCGGAATTTCGTTTTGTCGATCGCGGCGGCCTGGATCGTCACTGTGCCGGCATCAGCTCTTCTTGCTGCTGGCGTTTATGCTCTTTTGCGGTCTCTCTGATCCATTGGCTCAGTGCCTTGAACTGCTCCAGTACGGGAAGATAGTCCTCGCGGTAGGCGACGCGCGGGGCATCTTCAAGTAGGGCCCAATGGCGCTGGCGAAGTGCCTTTTCCGGCCATTCGTCCAGTTGCTCGGTGACGAGAAATGGGTAGTAGGTTACTGGAATCTCTACCTTGCCGGCATCGGTCTGCTTGGTGATGACCTGTGTCATGGGAAAGTCCTTCAGAACCTCGCCCTTCACGCCGGCTTCCTCGAGGCCTTCGCGGAAACAGGTCTCTGTCTGGGTCTCGGCTTTCTTCCGCTTACCTTTCGGCAAGATCCAGCGGCCGCGCGTCTGCGAGGTGACGAACAGGACGGCGATCAGATCGTCTCTGATATCGAACGGGATGATCCCAACGCGGTGCATGTCTGTTTCCTTGGCCATGTGATCGTTCCAAACTAAACGGATCGGGAGTAAGTGGCCAGTTTCGAGGCTGGGGGGCGGTTGCTCGGAAAGCTGTACATTCCGGTCCCGCATCACTATGTTGCGCGCCACTGATTTTGACCTCGCGCTGAAAGCGCGGCACCGCTGATCCTGTCCGGCGAGGAAATTGCTGCCGGCCGATCGCGGATTTTTCCGAAAGAAAAGACATGACGGAAATCGAAGGCGTTGTTCCGGCGCTCGGTAAGGCATTGGCGAAGCGCGGTTACGAGGCGCTGACCCCGGTGCAGCAGGCGGTGCTCGGCGCCGAGATGGAAGGCGCGGATGCCCTGGTCTCGGCGCAGACCGGGTCGGGGAAGACCGTGGCGTTCGGTCTCGCCATGGCGCCGACCCTGCTGGATGAGGACGGTCGTTTCGGGCGGCTCGAAGCGCCGGTGGCGCTCGCCGTGGCGCCGACCCGCGAACTTGCCATGCAGGTACAGCGCGAGCTGGAATGGCTTTACGAATTCACCGGCGCCTCCGTGACCTCCTGCGTCGGCGGTATGGATCCGCGGCGCGAGCGCTGGGCCTTGGAGCGCGGCGCGCATATCGTCGTCGGCACGCCGGGGCGCCTGCGGGACCATATCGAGCGCGGCGCGCTCGATCTCTCGCAGATGAAGGTCGTCGTGCTCGACGAGGCGGACGAGATGCTGCATCTCGGTTTCCGAGAGGATCTGGAATTCATCCTCGGTGCCGCGCCGGAAGAGCGCCGGACGCTGATGTTCTCGGCTACCGTTGCGAAACCCATTGTCACGCTTGCTCAGCGCTACCAGCGCGATGCCGTTCGTATCACCACTGCGGGGGAAAAGCGCCAGCACGGCGATATCGAGTATCGCGCGCTGCTCTGCGCCCCGAGCGACAGGGAAAACGCGATCATCAACGTGTTGCGTCATACCGATGCGCCGTCGGCGATCGTCTTCTGCAGCACCCGTGCGACCGTCGCCCACCTGACCAGCCGCTTCACCAATCGGGGGATCCCGGTGGTGGCGCTCTCCGGCGAGCTGAACCAGAGCGCGCGCACCTACGCGCTGCAAGCACTTAGGGACGGGCGGGCGAAGGTTTGCGTGGCGACCGATGTCGCCGCCCGCGGCATCGATCTGCCGAACTTGGAACTGGTGATCCACGCGGATCTGCCGAAGAATCAGGAATCCCTGCTGCACCGGAGCGGGCGGACAGGACGGGCGGGGCGCAAGGGCGTCTCCACCCTGATCGTGCCCTATTCGATGCGCCGCAAGACCGAGCGTCTGCTGGGCTTCGCCAATGTCACGGCGACCTGGGGCAAGCCGCCGTCCGCGGACGAGATCCTCGCGCTGGACCGCAAGCGCATCCTGGAAGATCCGGACCTCGGCGGCGAGACGACCGAGGAAGAGCGCGCCTTCGCGACCGAGCTGCTTGCGAAACACGATGCGGAGGCGGTCGCGATCGCGTTCCTGCGTAAGCAGATGGCCGGACTTGCTGCCCCGGAGGACCTGATCGACGGACCGTCGGACGACAAGCGTCGGGAAAGTCCCCGCAAGACACGGCAGGATTTCGAGAACGGGGTCTGGCTCCGCCTCTCGGTCGGCCGCAGCCATCGTGCCGAGGCGCGATGGATTCTGCCTATGCTGATCCGCACCGGCAACATCACCAAGGCGGATGTCGGCAGGATCAAGATTCAGGAGAACGAGACCTACGTCGAGATGCTTCCGGCGGCGGCCGAGTCGTTCCTCGAAGCAGTTGGACCGAGCCGGAAGGTCGAGAAGTCAATCACGGTCGACCGGTTTGCCGGTGGTCCGGAGATGCTCGAAGACATCGTGGAGCAGCGTGCCCCCAGGAAACCCAGAGCGGATAGGCGTTCCAGACAGGATCAGGAAACCGGCGACCGTGCGCCGGTCCGGAAATGGGACAAGGGGAGGAAGCAGGATCAGTCCGAGCGGGGGCGGGCAACGGCGCGTCCCGACGCGGTCGCGACGGAGGTGCCCGATCTCGACGGCAAGCCGCGGAAGTTCGACAAGAACAAAAAGTCGAAAGGAAGCGGCGGCAAACCGGGTGGGAAATTCGCCAAGGGCAATGCCGGTAATCCGAAGCATGGGGACGGCAATCGCGGCGAAGGAAAGCGCGGGGCGGGCAAGCCGAAGAAGACTCACCGAAAAGGACAGTCGAAACCCAAGGCGTCCTGGGTCGACTGACCGCGGGAGTGCGCCGCCGCGCGGAACCTACCGATCGATACAATGTCATGGTGGCGCTCGCGCTCTATCTGTGCTTTGAGTCGGGTCTTGCCTTCCACCGGGCCGCCGTTCGCCATTGGCACGGACCGGCCCCAAGTGGCTCTTGCTTCGCGATTATCAGGTTTGGGAGACACGCGCCGTGAGCACCATGCAATTCGAAAACGATCTTTCCGACGTCGTCGCCTCCGATAAGGCGCATGTCTGGCATCACCTGATGCAACACAAGATGTTCGAGACGGCCGATCCGAAGATCATTGTCGAAGGCAAGGGCATCCGTGTCTGGGACATCAACGGCAAAGAGCATCTTGACGCTGTTTCCGGCGGCGTCTGGACGGTGAATGTTGGCTACGGCCGGGACACCATCGCCGACGCCGTGCGCGAGCAGCTGGTGAAGATGAACTATTTCGCCGGCGCCCTCGGCTCGGTTCCGGCGGCTCGCTTCTCCGAGCGCCTGATCTCCAAGATGCCGGGTATGACCCGCGTCTATTACTCCAACTCCGGTTCGGAGGCGAACGAGAAGGCTTTCAAGATGGTGCGCCAGATCTCCGCGCGGCACCATGGCGGCAAGAAGTCCAAGATCCTCTATCGCGAGCGGGATTATCACGGCACCACCATCACCACCCTCTCGGCGGCCGGCCAGCCGCAGCGCCAGGCGCATTACGGCCCGTTCACGCCGGGCTTCGTCGAGGTGCCGCACTGCCTCGAATACCGTAACCAGTACGGTGTGACGGAGAATTACGGCGAGCGTGCCGCGGACGCGATCGAGGAAGTGATCCTGCGCGAGGGACCGGACACTATCGGCGGCCTCTGCCTTGAGACCATCACCGCCGGCGGCGGTGTCATCACTCCGCCGGAAGGCTACTGGGAGCGGGTTCAGGAGATCTGCAAGAAGTACGAGATCCTGCTGATCCTCGACGAGGTGGTGTGCGGTGTCGGCCGGACCGGCGAGTGGTTCGGTTACCAGAATTACGGCATCAAGCCGGATATCGTCACCATGGCTAAGGGCGTTGCCTCCGGCTACGCGGCGATTTCCTGCACCGTGACCACGGAAGAGGTCTTCAACCTCTTCAAGGACGATGCCTCCGATCCGTTGAGCTATTTCCGCGACATCTCGACCTTCGGCGGCTGCACCTCCGGCCCGGCGGCGGCGCTGGAGAACATGCGCATCATCGAGGACGAGAAGCTGCTGGAGAACACCAAGGCCATGGGCGCGCGGCTCGAGCAGAACCTGCTCGCGCTGATGGACAAGCATCCGGTGATTGGCGATGTGCGCGGCAAAGGCCTTTTCTGGGGCGCCGAGCTGGTCACCGACCGCGAGACCAAGGAGCCGGTGGACGAGATCAAGGCCCAGGCCGTGGTCGGCCACTGCAACGCCGAAGGTGTGATCATCGGCGTCACCAACCGCTCCCTGCCGGGCTTCAACAACACGCTCTGCCTCTCGCCGGCGCTGATCGCGTCGAAGTCGGATATCGACCAGATCACCGATGCGATCGACAACGCGCTGACAGCCGTCTTCGGATCCGGCAGCTGAGATCGGGACGGGAGGAACAGGCGTGAGCGATCACGAGCACGATCATTCGCAGGACGGCGAGATAGACTGGAAGACCCAGGGGGTGCAGGTCATCCCCGGAGACAGTCTGGATGCCAACACGGCCCAGACGCCGGGGATGAATCGGGCGGCCGCGATCACCACCGCGCGGGCCGGCGCCCAGAAGCTCTGGGCCGGGACGGTGAAGATCCATCCGAACGCGAAAACCGGCGCCCATCATCACGGCGCGCTGGAGAGCGTGATCTATGTCGTCAGCGGCCGCGCCCGCATGCGCTGGGGCAACAATCTTGAGTTCGTGGCCGAAGCGGGGCCGGGCGATTTCATCTTCGTTCCGCCCTATGTGCCGCATCAGGAGATCAATGCCTCGACGGACGAGCCGCTCGATTGCGTGCTCGTGCGCAGCGACAATGAGAATGTCGTGGTCAATCTGGAGATCGATCCGGTGGAGAAGCCGGAAGCGGTCAAGTGGGTCGACCCCATCCACCGCGGCGAGACGTAAAGAGGGGCGGTCGCCCTCACGCGATCTCGACGATCGCGTCCACCTCGACGGAGGCGTTTCCGGGCAGGCCGGAGACGCCGACCGCGGTGCGGGCATGCCGCCCTGCGTCCCCATAGAGTGCGATCAGCAGCTCCGATGCTCCGTTGATCACCTCTGGCGAGCTGTCGAAGCCAGGCAGGCAATTCACGAAGCCGCCGAGCCGCATGACGGTTTGCACCCTGTCCAGATCTCCGCCGCATGCATCCTGCAGGTGATAGAGAAGATTGAGGGCGCAGACCTCCGCCGCTTTCCGGCCCTCTTCGACCGTGACATGCGGACCGGCGCTGGGCGGTGTCTGACCTGGCGCGATCACCGGGCCGGTATGGGTGATATCGGTTCCCCAGTCGCAGGTCTGTCCCGCGAGAAAGACCAAATCACCGTCACGCCGCCAGGGCAGGAAGTTCCCCCGCGCGCCGCGATAGGGCGGCAGAGAGAGCCCCATCTCCGCAAGCTTGGCCAAAACTTTAGAACTCATCCCGGCACCTCCAATCAAACATTCCCATCTTGCCAGCTTACCGTGCCGCGGTGCGCGCGCTAGGGTGAGAAGAAGACGAGCCGCGTTCAAACGGCCGCATTGGGAGGAAGCATGGAGATCGTCGACGCCCAGATTCACATCTGGAGCACCGGGCTGCCGAGCAACATGGCGCATTGGCAGATCACCTCATTCACGGCTGCGGAGGCGATCGCGCTGATGGACGAGGCGGAGGTCGATGCCGCCGTCATACATCCGCCCTCCTGGGATCCGAATTCGACAGAACTCGCGATAGAGGCCGTCCGGTCCTATCCCGGGCGCTTCGCCATTATCGGCGCCGTCGATCTCGGCCGGCCGGAGGAGAGCCTGGCGGAAATGGCGGTCTGGCGTAGCCGGCCCGGCATGCTCGGTCTGCGGTGCATGTTCCTGGAAGGTGAGGACAAGCGGCGCCTGCATGAGAACGAGCTGGGCTGGTTCTGGCAGGCGGCCGAGCGGCATGGCATTCCGGTGACCGTTCTGGCGACCGACTCGCTCGGGCTGCTCGGGGAGATCGCCGCGCGCCATCCGGAGCTCCGCCTTAGCATTGATCACCTTGGCGGCAGGGGCGGCAACACGACGCTCAAGGATGACGCCGCGATGGTCCACATGCCGGAGCTCCTGAGGCTCGCGCGGTTGCCGAACGTCGCGGTCAAGGTGACGGGCGCGCCTGGTTACTCAGCCGAGACTTATCCCTATCCAAAGATGCAAGCCTATGTCCGGCAGGTTTTCGATGCCTTCGGTCCGGACCGGATGTTCTGGGGGACGGACATCTCGAAGATGCCGTGCTCCTGGACCGAATGCGTGACGATGTTCACCGAGGAGATGCCGTGGCTCCGCGGCGAAGACCTCGTGCGGGTCATGGGCGGGGCGGTGCGGGACTGGTGGGGCTGGCCGGTGCGCCGCTGACTGCGGCAATGGTCAGTCGGCAGCCTCGATGGTCGACGCCGGCGTACCGTTCGGCAACACGATTTTGACTTCGGTGCCTTTACCGACCTCGCTCTCTATATCCAGCGTGCCGCCATGCAGATGGACAAGCATCTTGACGATGGAAAGGCCTAGACCGGCACCACCTTCCGCGAGATAGGGGCTTGAGGCCGTGGTGGTGAACGGTTCGGTCAGGCGCGGCAGCCATTCCGGCGCGATCCCCTCGCCGGTATCACGCACGGAGAGCCGATGTTGATCCTCCGTTGCATTGATCTCGACGGTGATGGTGCCGCCGTCCGGCGTATGCCGGATGGCGTTGGAGATCAGGTTGAGAATGATCTGGCGCATCGCCCTGGCATCGGCCTCCAGGTTCGGGGCCTTGTCGTCTCCGAGCACGACGAGCTTCAGCTTCTTCTCCCGCGCCGACTGGCTTGCAACGCGGGCGCTCTCGCGCGCGATGGTCTTCAGATCGATTATCGACTTGTCGAGCGAGTAGTCGCCGGACTCGATCGTGGAGATATTCAGGACGCCGTTCACGAGATCGAGCAGGTGATGGCTGCTGTTGTAGATCTCGTTGGCATAATCCTCGTACTTCTCGGACCCCAGTTCGCCGAAATATTTTCGCGTCATCATCTCGGAAAAGCCGATGATGGCGTTCAGCGGCGTCCTGAGCTCGTGGCTCATCGAGGCGAGGAACTTGGATTTGGCGGCATTGGCCTGTTCCGCCTCCGCTTTCGCTTCCGAAAGCCGTTTCAGGACCAGATTGTACTGCCGAGCGATATCGCCGACCTCCGAGTCCGGTTCGACGAAGATCGGGCTCTCGAATTCTCCGGTCTTGCGGTGCTGCTCCATCGAGCGCAGGAGTTCGAACTGGTCTGTCGACTCGCCGTGCTCGGAGACGTTGAGACCCATCCGCTCCCAGTCTTCCGGCACCCGCATTGGCAGAAAGTGGTTCAAGATGCGGAGCAGGACATAGCCGAAGGCGAAAGCCCAGACCATCGCGACCAGGATACCGAGGGCCTGGACGCCGAGCTGTTCCAAACGGGTCAGGCCCGTTCCGATCAGTTCCAGATCTCCGAAGAGCGCGACGCTGAGCGTGCCCCAGGCGCCGGCAACCGTGTGCACCGGAAAGGCACTGACCGCGTCGTCGATCCCCATCCGCGCAATCAGCCGCGCGCTGAGCAGGCAGAGAATGCTGCCGATCAGGCTCAGAATGACTGCGCTGATCAGGGTTACGCAATGAGCGGTCGGCGTGATCGCGACAAGTCCGGCAAGGCAGCCGCAGATGAGGTCGGTCACGTTGACGCGCCGATCCGTGAAATAGCCGAACAGAACGGCGCCGAAGCCGCCCATGGAACCCGCGACCATCGTATTGAGCACGACGAGGGGAACCCGCTCGTCCGCCGTCAGCAGGCTGCCGCCGTTGAAGCCGATCCAGCCGAACCAGATCAGGAACATGCCAAGCGTGGCGAGCGGCAGGCTGTGGCTTCTGAACGGACTCCGGTCGGCACGCGTGCGGCCGATCCGCGGTCCGATGATGATCACTGCGGCAAGTCCGACCCACCCGGCGAGAGAATGGACAACCGTTCCCCCGGCGAAGTCGACGAATCCGATCGATTGCAGCCAGCCAATGCCGTCGGCCACCGCGCCGCCCCAGGCCCAATGACCGAAGAGCGGATAGATCAGCACGGAGACGAGGGCGGAGACGGCGAGATAGGCATTGAAGGACATGCGCTCCGCGACGGCGCCCGAGATGATGGTCGCCGCGGTGCCGCAGAACATGAGCTGGTACATGAAGAAGGCGACGAGTTCTGCATCGATTTCGTTGAAGAGCATGAAGCTCCAGCCGAACAACCCGCTCTGGCTCTGACCGAACATGAGGCCGAAACCGAACAGGAAATAGAAGACGGTACAGACGATAAAGTCCGCAACGTTCTTGGTAGCGACATTGATGCTGTTCTTGGACCGGGCGAGCCCGCTCTCCAGGCAGGCAAAGCCGGGCTGCATAACAAAAACGAGACCCGCGCAGAACAGGACCCAGAGAACGTCAAGATTCATGCAGTTGCCTAGCCCGGAAACCTCAAGGACAGGAAGGAACCTTCCCTGCGGAAGGGGAGTAGCACATTAACCATACTGGATGAATGAAACCAATTCGCCAGTAATGTTTAAAGGGGAAATTAGCAGTTAGATGAATCTGGCGGGCCGCAAGGCCCATCCGCGGCGGCGGCCACCAGTCAAATGGCGTGAGTATCGTCGCTCGAAGGATCAATCCGCGCAGGATGTTTGTTTTCGAATTGAACGACATGCCAGAGGTTTTATATTCCGACCGCTTAAACAGGCATCTTGGCGGGAGTTGAGACATTTCACGGCGTTTTATTGTCCAAACCGCGTTCCGTTTGCTGAACGCGGTTCTGGCCCTGCCAGACCGGTTTATCGGGTTGCCCTATCCGGGGGAGGGGCCGAGCCGCGAGGTCTTTGAGGGGCGGCTTGCCGAGGCGCAGCACATTCTCGATGCCTTGCGTCAGGTCGTGCTCGAAACCGGTGAGCCCATTGAGGGCGACCTTCTGCACCGCCATCACAGCGACTTCGAGCCCGCCAGGACGATCTACCCCAAGGCATTGGGGCTTCATGCATTGGCCGCTGATCGCCGCAATGTTCTCGAAATCGGCTTCAATGCGGGGATATCGACCCTGATCATGTTGCTGGCGAACAAGGAGCTGAAAGTAACTGCGGTCGATATCTGCGATCACGGGTATACCCGGAAGTGCTTCGCGGTCCTCGAGGAGCATTTCCCCGGCAGGGTTCGTCTGGTTCCGGGCGATTCGCTGGAAATCATGACCAATCTGGGTGCGGCAGGTGTGACCGGACCGTTCGATCTCCTCCATGTGGACGGTTATCATATGGGCATCCGGCCGACGATCGATGCGGCTGTAAGCCTCTCCATGGCTGATCAGAGTTGCCTGTTCGTCCTCGACGACACACACGACTGGAAGCTCCGCCAGCTTTTTGAGTTTCTGAAACTCCAGCGCCTCATCACGCCGCTGTCCGATCGCCGGTTCGACCAGAGGTTCCACCGCATCGGCTGGGTCAACCGCGTACGTCTCTAGGGATTGAGTGCGATAATCTAGATCACGCCCGAAAGGCGAGGCCGCCGGTCTCGCGCGCGACTGCCTTGGCCGCCTCGAATAAAGCGTCCCTGTCTTCCGGACTGCCAATTTGACCGAGATTGGTGACGGTGGTCATGACGCATGCAATCTCCTGCTGCGCGTCGAATACCGGAACCGCCTGACCGGTGATATCCGGCAGGAGATGGCTTGTGAATTCTGCCCGGAAGGTTGTGCGGATGTTTTGCAGTGCGTCTTCCGTTGGTCGTTTGCCGCGAAAGGCACGGGGCTGCAGGCGTCTTGCCTCTTCGATCTGGCTGACCGGTAGAAAAGCCTGGAAAACAAGCCCGCAAGCGGAATTGTCGACCGGCAGAATGTCTCCGAGACCGACAGAGCTGATCGAGAAATAGGCGCTACGGTACCAGCGCACCAATGTCGGTCCGCGTTCGGTCCAGATGGCGACGCCGGTGCTGGCGGCGACCCGCGCCGCGAGGTCTTTCATATGCTGGGCCGCGATCTCGACGGCGTCCGTGCGCTTGAGTGCGGCGATCCCGACGCTCAGCGCTGTCGGCCCGAGGTCGTAGAATCCGCTCGCCGGGTCCTGGGTCGCGAGGCCTTCCTTGACCAGGCTTTGCAGATAGCGATGCGCGGTTGAGCGCCCGGAGTCGGTCCTGCGGGCGAGTTCTGCCAGGGCGAGAGGTTCTTCGGCGTTCGCAAGAACCCTGAGAAAGCGCACGGCGATCGATACGGACTGGATGGTGCCCGGGCGTTTCCCCTCGGACATGGGAGCGTTTTTTTCGGTCGATTTTGACATGGCGCCGAAGACATTTGTCTCCCGGGGATGAGGAAACGAGAAAAGGATCGGACGTGCACGCGACCTCGTCGCCACCTTCGTTCCCTGCTTCCGCTGCGTTCCTCCCCGAACAGACGCTGCGGGCGGGCAAACCTAACCAATGGATGTTCCGCGATCAAGATCATGCACAGGACGGAAAGCTTTCCCGGAAAGTTCTACGCGCGTGGAAGCGGCGAGAATCATTCCTCCTGACTCCAGCATGAATTTATTCCGAAATATGTGATGCATTCTGTATTGCGGTATGCAATATGCGAATGACTATCATTATCGCGGGATCCTGGGGAAATGAAAACACGTTCAATGGTGCGGCTGCTCTGCAGCCTCAGCCTGATACCCTTTGTCTGTGCGTCGCCGGCCGGCGCGCAGCAGGCGACAGAGAAACCGGAGCAGGCGGTAACATTGCCGCCGATTGTCGTCACGGGCGAGAATGTCGAGCGGAGCCTCGAAGACACCGCCAGCTCGGTGGTGGTGTTTTCCGAAGAGGAGCTTTCCGACAGGAGCCAGGCGGCGACTGTGGCGGACGTGCTCAAGAGCGTTCCGAACCTGATCTATACCGATACGGTCGGCGCGCCGATCATTCGCGGCCAGGACACGCAGGGGCCCAACTTCGGTTCGACCGCGTTCTTCGGCGGCACGATTCCGCGGGCAACCATCAATCTCGACGGGCATTACCTGAATTATTACGAGTACGTCTTCGGGGCGACCTCGATCTGGGATACCGAAGCGATCGAGGTGTTCCGCGGCCCCCAAACAACATCTCAGGGCGCCAACGCGATCGCCGGCGCGATCATCGTCAAAACCAAGGATCCGAGCTTCGCGCCGGAAGGCGCCTATCAGGCAGAGTATGGAAGCTATAACCGCAAACGCGCTTCCGTGGCGGTCTCCGGACCCCTGGTGGAGGACCAGCTCGCGGCGCGCCTCGCGGTCGATTACTTCGGGCGCGACACCTTTATCGACTATACGAACCCGAGCTTTTCCAAGGGTAAGACGGATCAGGACCTGGAATCCTTTAATCTCCGCAGCAAGGTGTTGCTGCTACCGGAGGATCTTCCGGGCCTGTCCGCGAAGCTGACCTACGCGCGGATCTATAACAACCGCCCGACCTACGAAACCGCCAGCGAACCCTACGACGATCTCAACAACGCGACGACGTCGATGCCGAGCTGGGAGCAGAACACGAACACAGGCATTCTCGACGTGGATTACGATTTCGAGAACGGCTTCAAGGTCTTCAACCAGTCGCAATATTCGGACATGCATGTGGATCGCGTGACCGAACCGGTCACGAACGGGAGCGCCGAAGTCGACCAGCAGAACATGTCGAATGAGACCAAGCTGACCTGGGGCGGTGCAAAGGACATGTTCAGCGGCGTTGCCGGGCTTTATCTCGCCCGCACCACGTCGGACGATATTCTCTTCATTCGCGGCACCTCGGAATTTGACGACGAGAAGCAGCATCTCGGACTCTATTCCGACATGACCTACCGCCTGACCGACCGCTGGACCTTGACCGGCGGGCTGCGTTTCCAGCGGGATTCCATCGAGCGGAGCGGCAGCTCGAGCTTTGCAACCGGCACGCTCGATTACGATGAGAGCTTCGATGCCTTCCTGCCGCGGGCCTCGCTCGCCTATGCCGTCACACCGACGTCGACGGTCGGCGCCATGGTCAGCCGCGGTTACAATCCGGGCGGGGTCAATCTCAGCTTCGCGACCGGCGAGTACATCACCTTCGAGGAAGAGACCGTCTGGAACTACGAGCTGTTCGGCCGGACCCGGCTCCTCGACGGTCGTCTCGGTATCTCGGGCAACCTGTTTTACAGCGACTACAAGGATTCGCAGCGTCTGCTGCCGGATTACCTGAACGGTCTCCAGTACGGCAGTGTTGTCGTGAACGCTGAGAGCGCCGAGTCCTATGGCCTCGAGCTGGCGGTCGATTACCTCGTCCGGGACGACCTTCGCCTGCGTGCGGGTGCGGGACTGCTGCAGTCGGAGATCGGATCATTCTCCAGCGTCGACGGCACCGACTACACCGGCAACGAGTTCGGGCGGGCGCCGGGATACATGTTCAATTTCGGCGCGGACTGGGACATCACGTCCGAGATCCGGCTGAGCGGCGATGTGCGGCACACCGACGGCTATTATTCGACGGATGAGAACGACCCGAGCTATGAGGTCGACAATTACACCGTCGCCGATATGCGGCTCTCTTACGCGCCGAGGGAGTTTCTCCAGTTCTACGCCTTCGCGAACAACATCTTCGACGAGCGGGCGGAGAGCTATCTCTATGACGACCGGTCCGTCGGCGGCATTGTGGCCAACATGATCGAGCCGCGGGTTGTCGGCATTGGGGTCAAAGGCACGTTCTGACGCGTCGCCGTACCTGCTGAAAACGAGAAGGCTGCGTGCTCACGGCACGCAGCCTTTTCCATGGCCGGAATCAGCTATTTCTTGGCCCAGCTCTCGATCGCGTCGAGCATGTGCATGGCGCTCGCGACGGTCGGCGTCGTTACAAGCGCCGAGTCGACAAAGAGGATGCGGCCTTCCCGGGCGGGCTTCAGGAAGTGCTGCCAGCCCGGCACGATCCGGTCGAGCGACTGGCGGATGGCGGCCTCGTCCCGGGCATTCTTGCCGAAGCTGTTCATCACCACGAGAAGGTCGGGGTCGAGGCGGCCGAAAACCTCTGCGCTGAGAGGGACCAGAAGCGTGGCGCCGAAGCCCGAGACGGTGCTGTCACGGTCCGGCGAAAGGCGCGAATAGCCGAGATCCTCCAGCGCCTGTACCATCCCGGCCATTTCTCCGACCGCGTTGATCTGGTCGGAGAGGAAGATCACCAGATAATCCTGCTCGCGCGGGTCTTTCGGCAGTGCGGCGCGAACCGCCTCCAGCCGCGCCAGATATGCGGCCTTGCGGTCCTCGAACGCGGCCTCGAGCCCCAGTAGTCCGGCAAGCGACTCCTCCGCGTTGAATCCACGTACCCGGCCCGTGCTGCTGTTCTGCAGATAGACAGGGGCGATTGCCGAGAGCAGTTCGGCTTTCTCCAGATCGTGCTCGGTGCCGATGATCAGATCCGGCTCCAGGCTCCGCATCTTCTCGAGGTCCATATTGCCGAGCGCGCCGATCCCTCGCGGCAGCGGGTCGGGAGCCCGGTCGCCCAGGACCAGCCGGTAGAAATCGGCGGCCATCTGGGTGCCGCCATCGTCGTTTCGGCCGTAGCTGCCGACAGGGGGCAGGCCCAGCTCGGCGAGCGGCACGCCGATCAGCGGTTCGTGCAGCACGATGATCCGTTCCGGCGAGGCCGGCATGGTGACGGTACGCCCCGCATCGTCCGTAACGCTGCGTTCCGCGGCGAACGACGTTGGGGCGGTGAGCACACATATGAGCAGGATGAACAATCGGGTCATGAAAAGTACTCTCAGGTGCGTTGCTGGGTGAGGACGGCACGCAGCCGCATGGATATGACGAAGAGCGGCACGCCCAGCAGGGTCAGGGCGAGGCCGATCGGAATGGCGAGATCGCCGGCGAAGCGCCGTGTGAGGGCGTCGGCGCCGATTACCAGAACGCCGCCGGTCAGACCTGAAAGCACAAGCCGCGCCCGTCCGGAAGACGGGCAGAGCGCGTTCGCCAAGTGCGGTGCCATCACGCCGAGAAAGGCGAGCGGCCCGACGGCGGTGACCGCCGCCGAGGTCAGCAGGACGGAGGTGAAGAGGATGACCGGCTTCGTCCGCCGCACAGGCTCGCCGAGAGACATCGCCGTTTCCTCGCCGAGATCGTAGCAGCGGAGCGCTCGGCCGAGCAGCAGGATCGCGGGCAGGCTCAGCGCGAACCAGGGCGCGAGTGCGCCGATGACGTCCCAGCTCGCCTGGAAGAGCGATCCCGCAAGCCAGTCCGATACGGCAAAGGACGTCTCAGGCGGCAGGTAGAGGATCATGATGGACGTGACGGAGGAGAGGACGGTCTCGACCGCAATTCCCATCAGCACGATCGCGAGCCCGTCGGATTGCCCGCCACCGGTGAGCCAGAGCAGCAGCGCGGCGACGCCGAGCCCACCGAGGATCGCGGCGACCGGTACGAGGCCGATGGGCGCTGCCGGGGCGAAAACCATCAGCAGCAGGATCGTCACCATGGAGCCTTGACTCAGCCCGAGCAGACCGGGATCTGCCAGGGGATTCTGCGACATCGATTGCAGCATCGCGCCGGTAAGCGCGACGCACCATCCGGCCATGAAGCCGAGCACGAGCCGCGGCAGCCGTACGTCGAGCAGGGCGAAGAGCTGGCCCTCGTCGAGCTTGGCGCCGGTGAGGAGAGCGATGAAATCCTGCAGTCCGGTCCGGGTCGCGCCGACACTGATCGCGAGGGCGGAGAAACCCAGCGCGGCGGCACACAGAAGGCCGGTTGCCCAGAGGGTGTCGAGCCGGATCTCCAGCCCCGACTGCAAGCGCAGCACCTTTCTGCCGTCGGTCGCGATCGACCTCTTCATGCCGGTCTCCGCGTCCGGGCCGTCAGGTAGCGGCGCTTGACGATCAGGATGAAGACCGCACCGCCGAGCAGATCCATCACGATACCGGTATGGAGCAGGTAGGGAGAAAAGGCGGTCCGGGCGACAAGATCCGCGAGCAGACAGACGGTGGCGCCCGTTAAAGCCGCGGCCGGGAGTATCAGCCTGAACGAGCCGCCGAGAAACGGCCGGATCATGTGCGGAACTATCAGCCCGATGAAGGCGACGGGACCGCAGATGGCGACGGAGGAGGAGGCCGCGAAGGCAACGGCGATCAGCGCCGCACCGGAGACGAGGGGAACGTTCACCCCAGCGGAAGCGGCTTTCTCGGTGCCGACGGTGATCAGGGTCAGGGGGCGGGCAAGGGTGAAGAGCAGGAGTAGCGCCAGCGCCCCGATCCACCAGAACATTGCAAGCCGGTCGGCATAGAAATGGTTGATGTTACCGGTCACCCAGGCAAGGAAGTCGGTCCGCCGCGAGGGATCGGAGAGCAGCAGGGCATTGGCGATCCCGAACTGCAGCATCGAGACCAGCGCGCCGGAGAGGATCAGCGTCAATCCGCGCGGGTCGCGCGCGCGGGCAACCAGACGGGTGACGGCGATACAGGCGAGAAAACCGAGAACGCCGCCGGCGAGCGCGGACATCCCCTGGGCGCGGGTTCCGAGATCGAAGAGATAGACCCCGATCAACACGGCGACGGTGGCGCCCGCACTGATCCCGAGCGTCGCCGGGGCCGCCAGCGGATTGCGCGTCAATCCCTGCAGGACTGCGCCGGCGCAGGCCATGGTCGCACCGACCTGCACCGCGATCAGTGCCCTCGGAACCCGCTGATAAAGCACGACGAAGTGCTCGTATTGCTCGGGGTCGAAGCTGAACAAGGCCGCGAAAACCTCGTCCGGGCCGATCGTTCCGGATCCGGCGGACAAGTTGAGCGCGAGGCCGAACAGAAGGGCACTGATCGAGCCGGCCCAGAAGAAATTCCGGCGGTTCATTCTGCGGCCGAAACCGCGCCGGAGCCGTAAGGCAGGCAGACCAGCCGTCCCTCATGGGCGAAGATATCCGCCTTGAAATCGAAGACCCGCTCGACATTGGCGCGTGTGACGGTATCGCCGACCGGTCCTGCAGCTTCGACGCGGCCGTCGCGCAGCATCACCACATCGTCCGCGAAGGCGGCGGTCAGGTTCAGGTCGTGCAGCACGGCGACGACGGTCTTGCCGTGCCGGAGCGTCAGCTCCCGGACCAGCTCCAGCACCGCATACTGATATTTCATGTCGAGATGGTTCACCGGCTCGTCCATCAGGATCAGATCGGCGTCCTGCGCCAGTACCATGGCAATCCAGGCCCTCTGCCGCTGACCGCCTGAAAGTTCGCTGACCGGCTTGTGGGCGAGGTCGGCGAGGCCCACGATCCCGAGCGCGTCGCGGAACAGTTCCCGGTCGCGCGCCGAGGGGCCTCCGAGGATCGAGTAGCGTGCATAGCCGGCGAGTTCGACCAGCTCGCCGAGTGCCAGATAGTCCGGGCAGAAGCTGTCCTGGGGCAGATATGCGACCCGCCGGGCCAGCGCCCGCCGGCCGAGCGCGCCGATGGGGCTGCCGTCCAAGGTGATCGTGCCGGTCGATTGCGGCATGAATCCCATCACGGTTTTCAGGAAAGTGGATTTGCCGCATCCGTTAGGCCCGACCAGGGCGGTGAGGCGGCCGGCCGCGAAACTGGCCGTCAGACCGTTCAGAACCGGTGCGTCTCCGTAGGACGCCGTGACCTCACACGCGTCAAGCAAAGCATGGCTCCGTCCTGCAGCCGCGCGGCGCGGGTACGCTGTTCCGACCGTTCATTTCTGCTCCGGTTTTGCATCTGCGAAGGGCTTGGAAAGAAGTCATAAAGAAGTGTAATACCGTCAGCAATGCGTTATCCGTTCCGCATTCTGGAACGGTGCTCTGGTCAAAAACCGATTGTTCAAAGGGGTTCGCCACCATGGGTGTCCGGGAAAAGCTTCATATCGGGATGTCGCTCGCTCCGACCTGGCTCGGCGGCGATGCCTGGCGGCGTCCGGACAGCGAGATAGAGCAAGTCTATTCCAGCGGCTTCGCTCTGGATATCGCTAAAAGGTCAGAGGCGGCGAAACTCGACTTCGTTTTCCGGCCGGACTCGCTTTTCCTGAATGTGGGCGCGCTTGAAAGCGGTCCCGGCTTCGGCAGCCTCGATCCCACCATCCTGCTTGCCGCCATTGCACGCGAAACCTCGCATATCGGTCTGCTGACCACTGTTTCGACGACGTTCTTTCCGCCTTACGTGGTGGCGCGGCAGCTCCAGTCGCTCAATTGGATCAGCGGAGGGCGGGCCGGCTGGAACATCGTCACCGCGCTCGACGGGAACGAGAATTTCGGCCTCTCGGAGATGCCGTCCGCCAAGGAGCGTTACGAGCGTGCGGCGGAGTTCACCGAGATCGTCCGGCGGCTCTGGGACAGTTATCCCGCCGAAGCCCTGGAGCTGGACCGCGCCAGTGGCCGCTACACCAACGCTTCCATGGTTCGGCCGATCGACCATGAGGGCCGGCATCTGAAGGTCAAGGGGCCGCTCAATCTGCCGGCCTACGGAGAAGACCGCATACCGCTCGTGCAGGCGGGCGCGTCGCCGGAAGGGCGCGATTTCGCCGCGTCCGTCGCCGACGCGATCTTCGCCTCGACTCCGGACAGGGAAGCGGCGGCCGAGTTGCGGCAAGACCTGCGCCGCCGCGCGGAGGGGCATGGGCGTCGGGCGGAGGATATCCGGTTGATGCCCGGGCTCAGCCTTTATCTGGCGGAGAGCCGGGAAGAGGCGGTGGAACTTTTCAACGCGACCCATGCAAGGATGGATGTCGCACGCAAATTCGCCTCCATTCTGGAAATGACCGGTCTCGATTTGCGCGACTGGCCGCAGCAACAGAGGATCACAACGTCGGATCTACCACCGGTGCCGGAGAAACTGCGGAGCCGGACACATGCGGAGCTGTTGCGCCGGCTCATCCGGCGCGACGAGCCGACGGTGGCCGACCTGCTGACCCGGCCGGAAGTGATCGGCTCGGCGCACTGGCAGATTGTCGGCACTGTCGACGATGCCGTCGCCGAGATCATGGATTGGCAGAGCGCGGGCGCGATCGATGGGTTCATCGCTGTCCCGGGTGGTTCGGTCGCCTCGATGCGGCTCGTGCTCGACGAGGTCGTGCCGAGACTTGCCGAAGCGGGCCGGTTCCGCACCGATTATTCCGGCAGGACGTTCCTCGGCCATCTGCAGGCGTAAGGTGAGACCGGAACCCGGCGCTTAGCGGCGGGGCCGCAGCATCAGGACGAGCGCCAGGACAGGGCCGCCGATCAGGGCGCTCAGGAGACCGGCGGGGAGTTGCCACGGGAAGTGGATCGTCCGGCCGAGGAAGTCGGCGGCTACCAGCAGGGCTGCTCCGGTGAGCATTGCGCCGGCCATGTGCGGCAGGCAGCGCTGGATGCCCGCCTGGCGGACGATCTGCGGCGCGATCAGGCCGACGAAGCTGAGGGCGCCGACGGTGAGCGAGGCGACCGCCGTCACGACGCCGGCGAGCAGCAGGGCGGCGAACTGGATGCGGCGCACCTGGGCCCCGGTCGCCATTGCCAGCGCGGGCCCGGCCGAAAGCTGCTCGATCTGGCGGGCGAGCAGCGGCAGCAGTGGCAAGGTCAGCACAAAGGCACCGAACATGATCGCCGCACTCGTCCCGTCCGCGTGATAGGTCGATCCCGCCATCCATGTCAGCAGATGCATCGCGCGCGGGTCGCCCGTTGCCGTCGCGACCGAGAGCAGGGCGAGCAGGAAGGTCGCAAGCGCGACGCCGGCGAGCAGGGTGCGGTTGCCGGAAAGACCGGCTTTGCGCACCGCGAGCAGCAGGATTCCGAGGGCGCCCACCGCTCCGGCGGTCGCTGCTCCGGTTAGGGCGATATGGCCCGGCGCGCTCAGGCATATCAGTGCGACGAGCAGGCCGAACCCGGCGCCCGCATTGACGCCGAGCACTTCCGGACTGGCCATCGGGTTGCGCAACAGCCGCTGCAGGATGACGCCCGCAAGCGCGAGCAAAGCGCCGGCGATCCCGGAGGCGAGCGTCCGAGGCAGGCGCCAGACCAGAAGCGGCTGCAACTCCTCCCCGAAATCCAGCACCCATCGGCCATGGCCGTCGCGGCCGGCGAAGACTGCGATCAGGGACAGGGCGGCCAGGAGCAGCGCTACCGGGACAAAGACCCGGATAGCCGGTCGCCGGGCGAGGTCCAGCGCGGCCTGCCCGGCGGCCGCGACCGGAACCGCCGGAAGCTGGCGGATCAGGAGGAAGAGTATCGGGGCGCCGAGCACCGCCGTGACAGCTCCGGCGGGCAGGAAGAGGCCGGTGGCGGCGGTCAGGAGCTGCAGGGACTGATCGGTCAAGGTCAAGAGGCACGCGCCGACCAGTGGGGCGAGCAGCATCCTGGTTCGCAATTTTCGCGCGCCGAGGG
Organism: Nisaea acidiphila; assembly: GCF_024662015.1. Lineage (NCBI taxonomy): Bacteria > Pseudomonadati > Pseudomonadota > Alphaproteobacteria > Rhodospirillales > Thalassobaculaceae > Nisaea > Nisaea acidiphila. The sequence goes on from NZ_CP102480.1 coordinate 3,862,533, forward strand.
CACGGGCGATGGCGGGGGCCGCGAGGCCGAGGAACCCGACGATTCCGACCGCACTGACGGTGAAAGCTGTCAGGGCGATCGCGAGGCCAAGGGCGCCGGCGCGAACGGCGACGATCCGAAGGCCGAGGCCGCGTGCCGCCTCGTCGAGCTGCAGCACCGTCATCGGGCGCACCAGAAGCGCGGCGAGGATTGCGCAGCAGCCGACGCGGGGGAGCAGTTCGAGGAACGGCCGCCAGTCCTGCTGGCTGAGCGAGCCGCTGCCCCAGATGAAGAGTGCGGAGAGACGGAAATCGTTCAGCAGGATCAGGGTCGAGGAGAGGGCGCTCAGGTAGAAGCCGACAATCAGGCCTCCGAGGATGACCGCGAGCGGCCGGAAGCCGAACCGCGCGGCGAGGAAGAAGACGATGCCGGAGGCAAACGCCGCACCGCCGAGCGCGACCGCATCGCGGCCCCAGCCGAGCAGGGCTGGCTGATAGAGTATCGCCAGCGCGATCGCGAGACCGGCCCCGGCCTCGATCCCGAGCGTCGAGGGTGAGGCGAGGGGATTGCGCAGCACCTGCTGGAAGAGGGCTCCGGCGAGCCCAAGGGCGCCGCCGCAGAGCGGCGCCATGGCGAGCCGCGGCAGCAGGCTGAAGCGCATCAGGACGGCGTCGATATCCTGCGCGTCTAGCGCTCCAAAGAGCCGATCCGTCCCAAGGCCAGCGATATCCGGCCCGAGATTGGCTACCACGGCGAGGAGTGTTGCAGCGAGCAGGAGCAGACCCCAGCCGCGCCGCCGGAGGGTTTCGCTAACCATCGGAGAGATCGAGCTCCGTTAGCAGGCGCGTCATCCGGCGCGCGCCCGGCAGGGTGCCGAAGGCGAGCACGTTCGGAAAGCGCCGGACCCGTCCCGCGCGCACGAACGGCAGGTTCTGCCAGAGCGGGCTGCCGGCGAGCCGGGCCTCCACGTCCGGCGGAACCGGCTCGAAGATCAGCACCCAGGCATCGCCGATATCGGCCAGGCGCTCGACGCCCGCGGTCGCGAAACCCCAGCCATTGGTCCCGTGCGTCCAGCCATTCTCAATCTCCAGCCGGTCGAGCACATCCTGGATGATGCAGTTAGGGCCATAGATGCGGACATGCCGCCGATCGACGAAATGCAGGAAGACCAGTTTACGGGAGCGCAGCGCCGCGAGTTTCGGATGCGCTTCGACGAAAGCCTTTTCGGTCTCGGCGACCAGCGCTTCGGCCTCTGTTTCCAGACCGGCGAGCGAGCCGAGACGCCGTGTGGCGTCCAGAATGTTCGGCCAGGGCGAGCCGCCCACAGCGTGGATCGGAAAAGACTCGACCGGTGCGATCCGTTCGAACTGATGCCGGACTCGCTCGAGATAGGGTGTCGAGACGATCAGATCCGGTTCCAGGCGTTGCAGCAATTCGAGGTTCGTCTCCTGCGAGGTGCCGAGATTGGCGACCTCCGGGGGAAGCGGCGGCTCAACGGTCCATGTCTCCCAGTTCGGCCGCTGGGAGACGCCGACGAGGTTGGCGCCGATCGAGACCAGGGTCTGGGCGAGGCCGTGATCCGGGGTGAAAAAACGCGGGCCATCGGATGGAGCCGCAGCCCGAGAGGTCCACGGTGCAAGTGCCGCGCCGAAAGCGAGGGTGCCGAAGGCCCGGCGCGTGATCTGAATTGATGGCTCAGAGGACATAGCTCACCGGCCGTCCAGTCTCCGGGTGCGGGAAGACGTCGAGGCGGACGCCGAAGAGCCTGTGCAGCTGCCCTGGCTGGACCAACTCCTCCGGAGGACCGAACGCCGCAAGATGTCCGCCGGAAAGCATCAGGATGCGGTCGCAATAGCGCGCCGCGATGTTGATGTCGTGGAGGATAACGATGACCGACCGTCCGTCCGCGCGGCTAAGGCCGGTGACGAGATCCATGATCTCGTATTGCTGTGCGATATCGAGAGCCGAGATCGGCTCGTCAAGCAGCATGCAGCGGGCATCCTGTGCAACCAGCATGGCAAGGAAGGCGCGCTGGCGCTCCCCGCCCGAGAGACTGTCGACGAGACGATCGGCAAATCGGAGCGTGCCGGTAGAGGCCATGGCGTTGGCGCAATGCTCCCTGTCCGCGGCATTGGTCCGCCCGAACGGTCCGTGCCAGGGATAGCGGCCGAGTGCCACAAGCTCGCGCACCGTCAGCCCATCGGTGTCCGGGTTGTGCTGTGGCAGGTGCGAGAGCAGGCGGGCAAGCTCGCGCGGCGCGTATTCCTCCAGCGGTCGGCCTTCGAAACGGACCTTGCCCGAGGCGGGAGCGATCTGGCGGGCGAGGATCTTCATCAGGGTCGACTTACCGGAGCCGTTATGGCCGAGCAGGCCGACAACCTGACCGGCGGGAATATCGAGGGTCAGCGGGTGCAGAGCCGGCTCGCCCGCATAGCTGCAGCAGACCTCCGAAAGCGAGAAGACGTGCGGTGTCGTCATTTCAGGAGATCCTGCGGAGACAGTCGAAAGGCGTTCTGCACCGCCCGGTTCACGGCGACCGGCAGGACCGACATGTGGTTCTCGCCGGGATGCTGCTCGAAGGAGGCGGCTTCGGCGCGGCCGGTCAGGCGGAGGATGTCGCGGGAAAGCTCTTCCGCGAGGTGGATAGTGCGAATCTTACGGCGATGGGCGAGCCGCTCGGTCTCGTCGCTCCGTCCCCTCTCGAATGGCGCCGGGGCTCCGCCTTCGAATTCGCCTGCAGAGAGCAGTACGCGGCCGGAAAGATTCTCCCAGCCGGTAGGGGGCATCCGGTCAAGATAGGTTCGGATCACTTCGTCTTCCCAGTAGATCGCCGGGCTCGCCGCGATCCAGTTGCGGAAGGCCGCCGGACGTGTCGCAAGCGCATAGAGCGTGAAGAGCCCGCCGAAGGAATGGCCGAAAAGGCTCTCGGCGCCGCCATTCACCGGCAGGCGCGCATGCAGCCAGGGCCGGAGCGTGTCGAGAAGGAAAGAGAGGAAGAATTCGGCCCCGCCTGTACGGACGACGGGACCGCCGTCATGGAAGGGCGGATATTCCGCGCCGGGGGGCGGGCTCAGATCCCAGGAACGGCGGAACGGGTCGTATGCCGCGTCGGTCGGATAGCCGATCGCGACGATCACCCCGGGGCCGATCCCGGTTCCTCTCGGATAACTCGCCTGCGCGCGCAGGGCATCGACGGCGGTCCCGATCACTGCATTCCCGTCGGTCATATAGAGCGCGGGCCAGCCGTCTTCCGGTGCCTCGCCTTCCGGAACATGAACGAAGACCCGGTACGAGCTGTCCGGGTTCGGAGCGTCGTCGGGCCGGAAGTCGAAATAGCGTGTGCCCGGCAGCGGAGCCGGGCACACGTCGTTGAATGAGTATCGCAAGAGCGGTGGCCTACCAGCGGTAATTGATGCTGCCGATCACCACGCGCCCGCGTCCGCGGTAGCAATAGCCGAACTCGCAGGTCTCCTGATCCTCGTCCGTCAGGTTGGTCGCGTTGACGGCCAGCGTGGCACCGGGCAGGAACGCGTCGAGCGCGTAGCTGATGCGGGCGTCGAACAGGAGCTGGGAATCGTTCTTGTTCGTGTTCGCGCTGTCGTCGAAGGTCTCGCCGATGAAACGCGCGCCGGCGCCGATCTGCAGCCCTTCCAGCTGGTTGTCGGCAAAGGCGTAGTTGGTCCAGACCGAGCCCGAATGCTCCGGCACGGCGGTCGGGGTCTTGCCTTCGTTCCCGTCGTTGTTCTTGGTGATCTCGGCGTCGATATAGGAATAGCCGGCAGTCATCTGCAGCCCTTCCAGCAGCGTCATGTTGGCTTCGAGTTCAAGCCCGATATGGCGCTGCTCTCCGGTCTGGATCTGGTTGCCCGGATTGCCCGGATCGCTGGTCAGCTTGTTCTTCTCGGTGAGGTGATAGACCGTCGCCGTGTAGATGCTGTTGCGTCCCGGAGGCTGGTACTTCAAGCCGATCTCGAACTGTTCGCCCTCGGTCGGCTCGTATGTTTCGCCGCTCGCGTTCGAGCTGAATTGCGGCAGGAACGAAGTTGCGTAGCTCGCATAGGGCGCGAAGCCGGAGTCGAACAGGTAGAGCACACCCGCATTGCCGCTCGTCGCGCTGTTGTCCGCAGACGTCGTCGTCGAGGTCAGGTTGTTCGTCGTGTCGAGATCGGCCTTGTCGTGACGCAGGCCGAAATTAAGCCGCCAGTTCTCCCAGGATACCTGGTCCTGCGCATAGATGCCGATTTGCGTTCCCTCACGGTTCTGGTTGGTGATGAAGGAGGAGGGCCGCGCGATGCTCTGTGAATAGTCCGGGTTCAGCAGGTCGAGCGACGGGGCCGTCCCGGAGAGATACTTGATGTGACCGTCGACCCGGAAATAGTCGATGCCGGCGATAGCCAAGTGCGAGACGGGGCCGGTCCGGAAGCGGGCCTGCCCGCGCGTGTCGACGACGATGCTGTCCTGATCCTCGTAGAGACCGATCGCGCTCCGGGAGAGGGTCCGCCCATCGGCCGCGAGGGTGCCGGCCGACGTGTACTGATTTTCCGTACTGACGCTGCCGAAGCGGAGGTTCTGGTGCACGGAGAAGATGTCGTTGAACTCGTAGCTCGCCTCGTATCCGGCGGCGGCCTGCTTTTGGCGCATCCGGTCGAAATCCTCGTCGCCGGCCCAGATATGGCTGAGCTCACCGGAGGCGTACTGATACGGGCGCGGCGAGGCGGCGGTTTCGAAGTCCTGATACTGGGTGAGCACTGTGACAGACAGCTTTTCGGTCGGGGTCCAGGTCACGGACGGCGCGAAATACCGGTTGTCGTCGTTGACGCCGACGAGATTGGACTCGCTTTCCCGGATCAGGCCGACAGCCCGGTAGAGGAGCGTGTCGTCCTCGAGAACGGAGCCGCCGATATCGAACTGGCCCTGCCGGTGCTCGTCCGTGCCGAGCTGCAGCTCGACCTCGTTCTCGGCGGCAAGCGACGGACGCTTGCTGACCCGGTTCACGAAACCGCCGGGGCTGGCCTGGCCATAAAGGACGGAGCCCGGCCCCTTGACCACATCGATCCGTTCAAGCCCGTAGGGTTCGGTCTTGAAGTAGGAGAGCCAGCCGGTGTTGGACTGACGCAGACCGTCGCGGAAGTCGGTGTTCGTGGTCAGGGCGAAACCGCGGACCTGGATCTGGTCGAAGCGCGGATCGTTGCCGTAGCCGTTGACGTGAACGCCGGGCGTATAGCGCAGCGCGTCCTCGACATTCTGCACCTTGCGGTCGCTGATCTGGTCCGCGGTGACAACGGAGACCGCGCGCGGCGTCTCGATGACGGGCGTATCGGTCTTGGTGCCGCTGGCGCTGTTTGTCGCGAAATAGCCCTCGACCGGTCCGGTGGCGGTCTGCCCTTCCGCTTCGACCCTGAGCTTTCTCAGCGAAACCGGACCCTGACCGCTCTGGTCGAGTGTGCTGATGGTGACATTCGACTCACCGGAGAACTCCTGCTGAACCGGAAGGCCCGCAAGCAGCCGGTCAAGCGCAGCGCGGGCTGTCAGACGTCCCGAAACGGCATTGGAGATGAGTCCGTTCGATGTCGCGGGGTTGAACGAGACCTGCAACTCCGCCTGCTCACCGAATGCGATCAACGCCTCGGCAAGCGGCTGGGACGGGATATTGAAATCGTGTTCGACGGAGGCCTGGGCTAATTCGACAATCGCGGAAACGGCAGCGGTTCTGGCCCGGCCCGAAGTGTCTTTGGCCATCGCCGGGCCGGTGGCGGCGATCATTCCCAAAGCCAGAGCGCTCGTCGTTGTGAGCAGTCGCACACGGCTCCGGCAGGCGATCCGCGTCGCAGCTTTTTTACCGGTGCGCTCGCGCGTCGTTCGGACAGTCATATTTCGAATTCCCCAATTTTCCCCACGCCTTGAGGCGCCACTTTTCATGCGAATGAGAACAATTCGCAAAGAACAAGACGGGGGAGCCCAGGAAATTTTAAGGGGGCAGGAAATATTTTTTTATGTACCGCCCTCAGCCCGGTCCGAGCACCGCGAGCACCGCGGGAATCTCATAGACGCCGGCATCGTGTGGCAATACGGCGGCGCGCAGGGCCTCGACAGGGTTGCCGAGGTCGAACACACCAGAGACGCGCTTGCCGGCAAGGCCGCCGGGCGCAATGAAGATCGCGCCGGAATAGTAGGGCCGGATCCGTTCGACGACACTGTCGATCCGTTCATTGTCCGCGATCAGCAATCCTCGGCGCCAGGCGGCGATGTGGGAAGCGGGCACACGCATGGTGACGGTCTCGTCCGTGACGGATGCGGACTTCAGACGGTCGCCGCGCTTCAGCTGGATGAGTTCCGACGTGCCGGAGGAGACCGAGACGGTGCCGCCCTCGACTTCGACCATGACGGTGCGGTCGGAGAGGCGGGTGCCGAATTCAGTACCTGTGACGGTGACGATCGTGTCGCCGGCCCGAACCCGGAATGGACGCTCGGGGTCCGGGTGGACCTCGAAAAACGCTTCGCCGTCGAGGATCGTCACGGCCCGTTCCGAGGCGGTGAGGTTCGTTTTGAGCGCGCTCCCCGCATTGAGGGTCACGTGGCTGCCGTCTGCGAGATCGTACCGTGCGATTTCGGCCGTTCCGCTGGTGAGGTCGGCGTCGAGGAACATTAGCTCGGTCCGGGGGCCGACCAGCAAGACGAGCAGGGCGATAGAGGCGGCGATCGCGGCGGCCAGGACCGGGCGGCGTACAGCGCGCCTGGCCCGTGGCTTCAGGACGGAAACATTCGAGACGTTCTCTGTCGCCTCCGGAGCGGCCCAGGTCTCTTCGAAGCGCGGAGAGAGTTCGCCGCCGAGGCGCCAGACGCGCTCCGCCCTCGCAAAGGCGCGGCCATGATCTTCCGCCTCGGTCAGCCAGAGCGTGAAGTCGGCATGCAGGGAGCGGTCCTCCGGCGCGGCGCGCAGCCTGAGCAGCCAGTCCGTTGCCTCTTCCAGCAGGCCGTTATCGCTTTGCGGCGCTTCGCTCTCCGAGCGGTCCGGCACGGGGTTCTCCTCTTGCATACCCTCTCCAGATAATCAGACGCGTGAGCCGCGTTTTTTTTCAGTGCCGCCGGTCTTTTCCGGGACCGGCGTCCCGTCATTTTCGAGCTGTTCCAGGCGCTCGGCGCACTTCACGAGTGCCTGGCGGATCAGTTGATGGGCCCTTGTCACCGAGACCTCCAGGTGGTCCGCGACTTCCTGCAGAGTCTTGCCGCCCAGCCGGTGCATCTCGAAGGCGATCCGGGTGCGCTCCGGCAGGCCGTCGATCACGTCCTGGATGGCGGCGAGCTCCTGGCGCCAGATCGCATCCGTTTCCGGCGACGCATTCTCCGACGCGTAGCGCTCGAGAATGTCCCCGTCGACTTGGGTCATCAGGTTGCGCGCGGGGCGGCGGCGCCAGTCGAGCGCCAGATTACGGACGATCCGGTAGAGATAGCCGACCGGTTCCGTAACCGGAGACGCAGTGGCCTCCGCGGTGCCGGTATGGGCCCAGAAATTGAGGTAGGCTTCCTGCACGACGTCTTCCGCCGTGGTCCTGTTGCCGACGATCCGCAGCGCGTAGCCGATCAGTTCGCCCCGATGTGTCAGGACCAACTCCATGGATTTGGGATCCGACGGCATGAGCGGCGAGCGTACTCCATTGAGGGAGTCTGCCGGCCGGGACGCGGCGGCAGCAAGATGCTCAAGCTCTACATGAGAATGATTATCATTTCTAGAGCACTGTTCGAAACCGGCGGGACGGCTGCAAGCTGGTGACCTGAAAACGCAAAACCCCCGGACCGAGCCGGGGATTTTGTCATATGCGCATGCGGAAGATCCGGCGCGCGATGTGATGTGGGGAGATACTCTCCCGGCCGTCGTCAGCCGCCGAAATCGTCCAACATGATGTCCTCGCGGTCGACGCCGAGCTCAAGGAGCATGTTGATGACCGACTGGTTCATGATCGGCGGGCCGCACATGTAGTACTCGCAATCCTCGGGCGCCGGGTGGTCCTTGAGGTATTCCTCGTAGAGCACGTTGTGAATGAAGCCGGTATAGCCGGTCCATTCGTCTTCCGGCAGCGCGTCGGAGAGGGCGACATGCCAGGTGAAGTTCGGATTTTCCTTCGCCAGCTCGTCGAAATCCTCGACGAAGAACATCTCCCGTTTGGAGCGGGCGCCGTACCAGAAGCTGATCTTACGGTCGGTCTTGATCCGTTTCAGCTGGTCGAAGATGTGGCTCCGCATCGGTGCCATGCCAGCGCCGCCGCCGATGAAGACCATTTCCTTGTCGGTGTCGCGGGCGAAGAACTCGCCGAAGGGGCCGGAGATGGTGACCTTGTCGCCCGGTTTCAGGTCGAAGATGTAGGAGGACATCTTGCCCGGCGGAATCCCGTTGCTGCCCGGCGGCGGCGAGGCCACGCGCACGTTCAGCATGATCATTCCCTTTTCCTCGGGATAGTTCGCCATGGAATAGGCGCGCTCGAGCGGCTCCTCGACCACGGACTGGTACTGCCAGAGATTAAACTTGTCCCAGTCTTCCCGATATTCCTCGGCGACGTCGAAATCCTTGTAGTCCACCTTGTGGGCGGGCGCCCCGATCTGGATATAGCCGCCGGCGCGGAAATTGACGTCCTCGCCCTCCGGCAGTTTCAGGACCAGCGCCTTGATGAAGGTCGCGACATTGTCGTTGGACGCGACTTCGCATTCCCACTGCTTGACGCCGAAGACCTCTTCCGGGACCTCGATGTCCATGTCCTGCTTGACCGCGACCTGACAGGAGAGCCGGTCGCCGCACTGGGCCTCGCGCTTGGTGATGTGGCTTTCCTCGGTCGGCAGGATGGAGCCGCCGCCGGAATGGATCTTCACCCGGCACTGGGCGCAAGTGCCGCCGCCGCCGCAGGCCGAGGGAACGAAAAGCTTCTGCTCGGCCAGCGTTTGCAGCAACTTGCCGCCGGCCGGTACCGAGATCGTTTTTTCGCCATTGATGGTGATGTTCACGTTGCCGGTCGAAACGAGCTTCGAACGTGCGGCAAGGATGATCGTCACCAGCGCGACGACGATCATCGTGAAGAGAGTTACACCCAGCAAGAAAGTCGACATGCCAATCGATCCGGTCAGAGTTTAACGCCGCTGAACGACATGAAGGCCATGGCCATGAGGCCGGCGGTGATGAAGGTGATCCCGAGGCCCTGAAGGCCGTCCGGAATGTCGGAGTATTTCAGTTTCTCGCGCACCCCGGCCATCGCCGTGATCGCCAGCGCCCAGCCGAAGCCGGAAGAGATGCCGTAGGTGGTCGCCTCGGCGAAATTGTAGTCCCGCTCGACCATGAAGAGGGAGCCGCCGAGGATGGCGCAGTTCACGGTAATCAGCGGCAGGAAGACGCCGAGCGCGTTGTAGAGCGGCGGGAAGTACTTATCGAGCACCATCTCCAGGATCTGCACCAGCGCCGCGATGACGCCGATATAGGAGATCAGGCCGAGAAAGGTGAGATCGACATCGCCGAAACCGGCCCATTCCAGCGCGCCGGGCGCGAGCAGATAGGTCAGGATCAGGTTGTTCGCCGGCACCGTGATCGCCTGCACGATCATGACGGAAATGCCGAGCCCGATCGCCGTCGCGATCTTCTTCGAGACCGCGATGAAGGTACACATGCCAAGGAAGAAAGAGAGCGCGAGGTTCTCGACGAAGACCGCTTTTACGGCAAGGGAGATCAACTGTTCCATCAATGCGCCTCGACGGTCTGGATCTTGTATTCGCGTTCTTCGACCTGCTGCGGTTTCCAGCTCCGCACCGCCCAGATCAGCAAGCCGATCACGAAGAAAGCGGAGGGCGGAAGCAGGAGCAGGCCGTTCGGGACGTACCAGCCGCCATTGTTGACGGTCTCGAAGATGGTGATGCCGAACAGAGAACCCGAGCCGAACAGCTCGCGGATCACGCCGACCAGCATCAGGATCAGCCCGTAGCCCATGCCGTTACCGATGCCGTCGATAAACGAGGCCACCGGCGGGTTCTTCATGGCGAAGGCTTCGGCGCGTCCCATGACGATGCAGTTGGTGATGATCAGGCCGACAAAGACCGAAAGGGTCTTGGAAATCTCGTAGGCATAGGCCTTCAGGATCTGGTCGACGATGATGACCAGCGAGGCGATGACGGTCATCTGCACGATGATGCGGATCGAACCGGGAATCTGGTTCCTCAGAATCGAAATGAACATCGACGAAAATCCGGTCACCAGGGTCACCGCCAGCGCCATCACGACGGCGACCTTCAGAGAGGAGGTGACGGCCAGCGCCGAGCAGATCCCCAGCACCTGCAGGGTGATCGGGTTGTTGTCGACCAACGGGTCGATCAGCAAATCTCTCCGCTTCTGAGCCATCAGATTGTCCCTGCTTTGAGTTTTTCGAGGAAGGGGCCGTATCCGGCATCGCTCAGCCAGAAGCGCACCAGATTGTCGACCCCGCGGGAGGTCAGCGTGGCGCCCGAGAGTGCGTCGACATGGAACTCCTGGCCCGCGGCGGGCACCGACTTGGCGACGGTGATCTGCAGCTTCCCGCTTTCGTCGGCGACCTTCTTGTCGCGCCATTGCGCCTTCCAGCGCGGATTGTCGACCTCGGCCCCGAGGCCCGGCGTCTCGGCATGCTGGTAGAACTGCAGACCGTAAATGTCGTTGCCGTTCTGCTCCAGGGCGATGAAGCCGTAAAGCGTGGACCAGAGCCCGTAGCCGTGGATCGGCAGGATCACCTTGTCCAGCGCACCCTTCTCGTCGCGCAGCAGGTAGACGGTGACGAAGCGCGACTTGCGTCCGATCGACGCGGGATCGTCGGCCAGCGCGACGGAGAGTTCCGGATCGTCAGCGGCGGCGAGGGCATCGAAGGTCAGCGGATCGAAACGGTCGGTAAAGGCGCCGTTCTCCAGTTCCAGCACGTGAGGCTTGAACACCGCGAAGGCCTCGGCGACATCGATGCCCGGCTCGTACATGCCGGCCACTTCGAGGATGTTGACCTGTTTGTCCTTGAGCTTGTTGACCTCCTGCACGGGCCGCAGATAGACCGCGACGGAGGAGACCGCCATCGAGGCGACAAGGCAGAGCGCCACGGCGACGAAGACCGTTTTCGGCACGGAGTCGGGCGGAAGGTCCAGGAAGCGGCGGATCATGCCTTTGTTCCCGTTTTGCGGATCAGACATGGCGGCGCGCCCTCCGGCGGATATTCGCCTGTACGACGAAGTAGTCGATCAGCGGGGCAAACACGTTGCCGAACAGAATTGCGAGCATCATGCCTTCGGGAAAGGCCGGGTTGATGACACGGATCATCACGACCATGAAGCCGATCAGCGCACCGTAGATGTAGCGGCCCAGATTGGTGTGCGATGCCGAGACCGGCTCGGTCACCATGAAAGCCAGACCGAAGGCGTAGCCGCCCACGACCAGATGCCAGTACCACGGCATGGCGAACATCGGGTTTGTCGACGAGCCGATCAGGTTGAGAAGCAGCGAAAACCCGATCATGCCGCCGAGGCAGCCGACGACCAGCCGCCAGTTCGCGATTTTCGTCAGCAGCAGGAAGCCGAGGCCGATGAAGCAGGCAAGGGCGGAAGTCTCGCCGATGGAGCCCTGGACGAAACCGAGGAAGCCGTCCATCCAGGTCATACCCTGCGCGGCGAGCTCGCGGTAGCCGTCGGAGGCGGCGACGGAGAGTGCCGTCGCGCCGGAGAACCCGTCGACCGGGGTCCAGATCGTGTCGCCGGACATCTGCGCCGGATAGGCGAAATAGAGGAACGCGCGGCCGGTCAGCGCCGGGTTCAGGAAGTTCTTGCCCGTACCGCCAAAGACTTCCTTTCCGATCACGACGCCGAAGGAGATCCCGAGCGCGACCTGCCACAGCGGGACGTCCGGTGGCAGGATCAGCGCATAGAGCATCGAGGTGACGAGAAAGCCCTCATTGACCTCGTGTCCGCGCACCGTCGAGAAGATGACTTCCCAGATGCCGCCGACCACCAGGGTCGTGATGTAGATGGGCAGGAAGTAGAGCAGGCCGTGCAGGATGTTCGCGATCGGTTGCGAGGCGTCGAAGCCGATGCCGAGGAACTCGATGATCGCTGCCCGCCAACCCGACGGCCCGAACGTTGCGATCGCCGAATTCACCTGGAAGCCGACATTGTACAAACCGACGAGGATGCAGGGGATCGTCGCGATCACCACGTAGGTCATGATGCGCTTCATGTCGATGTATGAGCGCGCATGCGGAGCGACGGTCGTTACCGTCTTCGGCGTGTAAAGGAAGCTCTCCACCATCTCATAGACGGGGAACAGCTTCTCCCATTTGCCGCCTTTGACGAAATGCGGCTCGATCCGGTCGAAATAACTGCGGAGACCCAAGAATCTAGCCCTCTTTCTCGATCTTCGTCAGGCAGTCGCGGAGCGCGATGCCATACTCGTATTTGGCCGGGCACGCGAAGCCGACGAGACCGAGGTCTTCTTCGTCGAGTTCGAGTGCGCCAAGCGATTGCGCTGCTTCGGTATCCATGACCAGCAGGGCGCGCAAGAGCTGAGTGGGCAGGACATCCTGCGGCATCAGTTGCTCGAAGGTGCCGAGCGGCACCATCGCCCGCCGGCCGCCATTGAGGTTTGACGTCAGAGCATAGAATTTTTTCGCCAGCGCCGAGCCGAGAACCGGCTGGAAGGCGTACTTGCCGGGCATCGGCCGGATCCAGCCAAGCGGGATCTGCTTGTGGTCTTCCTCGATGACGGTGACCTGCCGCGCGTAGCGGCCGAGATAGGCGTCAGGTCCCTCGCCGGCGCGGCCGCTGAGGATCGAGCCGGAGATCATCCGGTTCGGCACCGTCTCGTCGATCTCGCCTTTGGTCAGGTCCGTCATGGATGCGCCAGCGACGGTGCGGATCAGACGCGGCTTGACGCAAAGCGGACCGGACAGGGCGATGACCCGCTCCGGATCGAGCTTTCCGGTCAGCAGCAGCCGCCCGATGGCGATCACGTCTTGATACCAGATGGTCCAGACGGATTTTTCGGCGGTCGGCGGGTTCAGGAAATGCAGGTGGGTGCCCGGCAGTCCGGCGGGATGCGGACCCGAGAAACTGGCCGCTTCGACGCCCGCCAGCTCCGCGCCGGGAATCTCCTGGCCCGCTTCCTGACAGAGATAGGTTCGCCCGTCGGTCAGCTTCGAGATGGCTTCAAGACCCGAACGGAAGGCCTCGGAGGCTTCCCGGATGATCAGGCCCGCATCGGGCGCGAGCGGCTCGGAATCCATCGCGGTTACGAAAATCGCGGCGGGCCTGCTGTCGGATGTCGGGACCTTGGAATAGGGGCGGGTACGGAACGAGGTCCAGAGGCCGGCGGCGCAGAGCCGCTCGACCAAGCCCTCGACGGTGGTGGCGTCGCCCACATTGGAGAAGTCGATGGCCTCTGCGGCGGTTGGGTCGACGTCGATCTCGACGCTCACGAGAACGCGCCGCGGACCCCGGTTCACTGCCTTGACGCGGCCGGCGACCGGCGACGTCACGCAGACGTCCGGCGTGTCTTTGTGCGCGAGCAGCCTGGTGCCCGGCGCAACGACATCTCCCTCGCTGACGGCCAGCCGGGGTTTGAGCCCGATATAGTCCGCGCCGAGGCAGGCCACTGTACGGATTGCGGGGCCATCGTGGATCGTCTGCTCGGGTGCGCCCGAGACGGGAAGATCAAGGCCTTTGCGGAGTGAAAAATGTTGCACGTGCGTCATTCGCCGAGTCGTTAAGCCTGAAGCCAGAGCATGCTGTCGTATTCCATTAACCTGCCTGAGCTTTCCAATCAAACATGCGTCTAGTATCTAACGCGCCGGAATTTCAATAGAAAGGTGCCAAATGCATCTTGTTGCAAATACCGGACGGGTTCTTAAGGAAGGATGAAATCCGATGATGCGCCTCGTGACGGTCCTGGCTGTTTTGTGCGTCGCCGCATGCGATGTGGATCAGGCAGTTCTTGAGATCCGCGGCGAGACGATGGGCACGACATACACCATCGTCGCGGTGGACAAAACAGGAGCGTTGAAGGCGGAAGAGGTTCGGTCTGCGGTCGAGAAGACCCTGGCCGACGTGAACGCCACGATGTCCAACTGGGACCCCAATTCGGAAATCTCCCGTTTCAACGCGCAGCAGGGCACCGATCCGGTCGCCATTTCGGACGAGCTCGCACTGGTGATGGGCGTGGCGAACGAGGTGCACGTCCAAAGCCTCGGGCGGTTTGACGTAACGCTCGGCCCTCTCATCGAACTCTGGGGTTTCGGCACACGGAACTCGGAAAGCCCGGTCCCCTCCGACGGGGAGATTGCCGCTGCGCGTCAGATTGTCGGACAAAGCAAGGTGTTGTCATTGACGACGGACCCGCCGTCTTTGCGGAAGACCGTCCCGGAAGCCACTGTCTTTCTGGCCGCGATCGCTAAAGGTTATGGCGTGGACCGGGTTGCGGCGACATTGCGCGAGCAGGGCCTGGGCGACTACATGGTGGAGATCGGCGGCGAGGTCGTTGCGTCCGGAAAAAATCCGAAGGGCGAAATCTGGAGCATCGGTATCGAGAGACCGGACGCGGCGAAGCGGACGGTCGAATCGATTGTAAGGCTGCCGGATATGGGCATGGCGACTTCCGGAGATTACCGGAATTATTTTGAAGAAAATGGCGTTCGCTACTCTCATATTATCGATTCCGAGAGTGGACGCCCGATAACCCATTTGACGGCATCGGTGACGGTAATCGCCGAGAATGCGATGTTGGCGGACGGGTGGGCGACCGCGCTTCTGGCTCTTGGAAAGGAGCGGGGATTGCAGATCGCGAACGAAATCGGCCTGGCGGCCTTCTTCATCGTGCGCGATGTTGCTGATGCCGAGCGGAGCTTCGTAACGGTCGCCAGCGAGCGCTTCGTGGAACTGCAGGGCGGAAACTAGGAAGAAGACGCAGTGACGACATTCTTACTGACATTTGCTGTTCTGCTCGCGGTCGTCCTCGCAATGGCGCTCGGCGTGATCCTGATGGGCAAGACGATCAAAGGCAGCTGCGGCGGCCTCAATGCGATTGCCGACGCGGACAAGTGCCTTGTCTGCAACAAGGATATCGACCCGAACAGCCCGCTCCGCGAACGGCTGCTCTGCCCTCGGGCCCGCAAGATGCTGCGGGACGCAGAGGGGAAAGACCTCGCCGCCTGACGGCCGCCGGTCTCGGCCCGGACGTCTCCGGCAAAAAATAGATCAGCCGCCCTTCAGGGGAAGGAACCCGAGCGAGAGCAGCGCGCCGGCGGCGATGCTTCCGTAAAGCCATGCCTGCCAGGCGGGCCCTTCGGTCTTCCAGACACGCCGGTAGCGGTAGCCCGAAATCACCGCGACGACGAACAGCACTGTCGCGGTGATCGGTGTCAGGTAAAAATCGGCCAATTGCAGCGCAGTTCCCTCGGCGGGTTATTCTCGCTAGAATTTCACCGCACAATCGTTGTTTCAAAAAAGACGAGGAGCGGGAGGAATGCCGATTTCATATCAGGCACCGATGCGTGGCGACAAGCAACGCGACACTAATGTCAGTCAATCCGCCAAGTCCAATCTGGCGACAGAGATGGGAACGGTTCGGAAGCTTATCGACCGTAAGGGCGGGAGCGTATTCTCGATCCGGCCCGACGACACGCTTAGAACAGCGGTCGAGGTTCTGCGGGACAAGCGGATCGGCGCACTCGTGGTGACCGATACGGACGGGATGCTGAAGGGGATCCTTTCCGAACGAGACATCGTCCGCAAACTCGCCGAGACGCCTGGGCAGACATTGCCCAAGCAGGTGAGTGAGGTGATGACCCACGATGTCGAGGTCTGCTCGCCGGATGAAGCACTGGTCTCCGTGCTCCGCCGTATGACCGACGGCAGGTTCCGCCATATGCCGGTCGTTGCCGACGACAAGCTGCTCGGCATGATCACGATCGGCGACGTCGTGAATTTCCGCCTGAACGAGCTCGAGCACGAGGCTTTGCAGCTGAAGCAGATGATCGTCGGGTAGGGACCGCCCCAAGAACCATTTTTCTTGGGGGTCCGGGTTGTTCTCGGTAGCCGCGGCACCCGTAGCAAGGCCGTGCCCGGACGGCTTGCCTTGTTGGAAATACCGCTATGACTGTCACCGTCGGTTTTATCGGTCTCGGCCTGATGGGGCTCGGCTTTGTCGAACGGCTCGCCGCGAACGGTTACGCCGTAATCGGCACCGATCCGAGACCTGAAGCACGGTCCGCGGCCGAAGGACTCGGTGCCCGGACCGTGGGGTCGTCCGCCGAAGTCGCGACCGAGGCTGATCACCTATTGATCTGCGTAACCACACCCGCCGCGGTCGAAGATGTCGTGCGTGGCGAGGACGGAATTCTGGCGGCGTCCGGCCGCTCGGAGATGGTCGTGGTCGATCACTCGACGACCGACATCCCGCTCACCCGCTCCCTTGCGGAGTCTCTTGCCGATGCCGGCATCGGCTTCGTCGATGCGCCTGTCTCCGGCGGTCCGCAGGCGGCGCGGGCGGGAACGCTCGCGATCATGGCGGGCGGCAGCGAGGGAGATTTCGGCAAGGTTGCGCCGATTCTCTCCGGACTCGGCAAGGCCACTCTGATGGGCGGTGTGGGGGCGGGACAGGCGACGAAGCTCGTCAACCAGTCCCTCGTTCTGACCAATTACTGCGTGATTGCAGAGTCCTTCCGCCTCGCCGAGGCCTTTGGTGTCGATGCCGCCAGGATTCCGGAGGCGCTGGAGACGGGACACGCCGGCTCCAACCTTCTGAAGACGCTTATGCCGCGCCTCGCCGCCGAGGATTTCACCCCGACCGGTTACGCCCGGCAGATCCTGAAGGATCTTGAGATGCTTCATGCCGCAACCGAGGATCTGCCGCTCGCCATGCCGATGGCCGGGCAGGCGCTCACCCTGTTCCGCCTGCTGGTCGCGGAGGGGCATGGCGAGGAGGACGGCTGTTCGGTCGTCAAGCTCTACCCGAAGGCCTGAATTCTGAGCGCCGTCCGGTCGGTTGGCGGACGGCGGGAACTGGAGCAAACCATGGCGCACCGCCCCCTGATCGCATTGGCGCTTGGCGACCCGGCCGGGATCGGCAACGAGGTCGCCGTCAGGGCCCTGAGCGATGCGGAAACCTTCGAGGCGGCGGATTGGCTGATCGTCGGTGACCGTCGTCTCTGGGCCCTTGGCGAGGAACAGGCCGGTGCCGCGTGCGCCATCGCGGATTTCGATCCCGGCCGGTTCGAGCGCGTCGCATTCCTCGATCTTGCGCATGCGGAACTCGGGGCGGTTACGGTCGGCCAGTCGAGTGTGGCCTGTGGCACTGTGGCGCTGCAGAATTTCCGGACCGCCCTGCGGCTCGCCGCGGACGGAATGGCCGACGCCGTCTGTTTCACGCCTTTCAACAAGCAGTCGATGCGTCTCGGCGATCCGGACTATGTCGACGAGATCGGTTTCATTCAGCGCTCCATCGAGACGGAGGTCGCCGGATCCGAGTTCAACGTCCTGGACGAAGTCTGGAATGCGCGCGTGACCTCGCATGTGCCGCTGGCGAAGGTGGCGGAGCTGATCACGCCCGAGCGGATCGAGCGCTCGATCCGGCTGACGCACGAGACGATGCAGGCGGCCGGTTTCCCGAACCCGAGGATCGGGGTCGCCGCGCTCAATCCCCATGCCGGAGACGGCGGAAATTTCGGAACGGAAGACAAAGAGATTATCGCTCCGGCGGTGAGGGCCGCCGCGCAGAAACAGTATCGCGTCTCCGGACCGATCCCCTCGGACACCGTCTATGTCCGTGCCCTGAAGGGGGAGTTCGACGCCGTCCTGACGATGTATCACGACCAGGGCCAGATCGCGATCAAGCTCATCGGTTTCGACCGCGGCGTGACGCTGATTGGAGGCTACCCGTTCTGGATCGCGACCCCGGCCCACGGCACCGCCTACGATATTGCGGGCAAAGGCATCGCCGATCCCGGCGCTACGATCGCGGCCTTCAGGCTGGCGGCGCGTCTGTCCGGGCAATCGAGACGAGGCGTCGCCGTCGATCCGGCAACCCGTTTACGAGCTGTGCGTGACATTGTTTTCGATGCGGAGGCAGTCGTCTGATTTCTGCTCCGCGTGACAGTGGTTTACCGGTCTTGGTGCGGAGAAAGGCAGACGGTTCTGCGCGCTAATCGTTTTAGCTGAAGACGAACCTGACCTGACCGTCGGAGACTGTTCGATCTCAAACGGCTCCTGCAGGAGCTCAATCGACGAAAGCGCGCTCGACGACGAATTCTCCGGGGTTCGAATTCGCACCTTCCGAAAGACCGGCTTTCTCAAGGATCAGCTTGGTGTCTTTCAGAAAATCCATTGAGCCACAGATCATCCCCCGGTCCATCGCGGGATCGAGGGGCGGAAGGCCGAGGTCGGAGAAAAGTTTGCCGCTCAGGATCAGGTCGGTGATCCGCCCCATGCTTGCCGTTTCTTCCCGTGTCGTCGTGGCGTAATGGACGAGCTTTGCTGTGGCGTCCTCGCCGATCAGCGGATCGGACTTCGTCGCCTCCACGACTTCGTAGCCATAGGTCAGCTCGTCCGCTTCGCGGCAGGTATGACACAGGATCACCTGCTCGAACTTCTCGTAAGTTTCAGGGTCTCTGATGACGCTGACAAAGGGGGCGATGCCCGTTCCCGTCGAGAACAGCCAAAGCCGCTTGCCGGGGATGAGAGCATCGTTCACGAGCGTGCCGACGGACTTTTTTCGCAGGAGCACGGTGTCGCCGGGTTGAATCTTCTGCAGATGCTCCGTCAGCGGCCCATCCGGAACCTTGATGGAATAGAATTCCAGTTCCTCGTCCCAGGATGGCGAGGCGATGGAATAGGCGCGGAAGACCGGCTTCTCCGCGTTCGGGAGTCCGATCATCACGAATTCACCGGACCGGAAGCGGAAGGCTGCGGGCCGGGAGATCCGGAAAGAGAAGAGGCGGTCCGTATAGTGTTTTACGGAGAGCACTTTCTCGGCATAGACGCCGTCGGGGATCGGAAAGCCCTGATGACCTGTTTCTCTAGTGCTCCTGACCTGCCCCGCATCCGACATGACGATTCTCCATGGAAATCATGCCGGTATCTTGCCGTGAGCAAAATCGTTTGTATACAAGCAATATTGATTTCTCAGTCTACCTGAGACCGTCTTCGCCTTTCACGTCCCACGCCTCCAGTCCACCCATGCGGCTATGGATGCGGCCGCCGCAGGACATGGCGAGCGCCAGGATCATCTCATCCGCGCGCGGTCCATCCGGCAGGCGCACTTCGAAGCCGTCGAAATGACTACGTACATAGGCCGCATTGATGTGTCCGAGCGGGATATCCAGTGTCGATCCGACACCGCCGCGCTTCATGTTGGACGGTACGATCGCATTCGACTCGCCGAGAAGCTGGCGCATCGCATAACCGCCAGGCACATGCCAGAGCGCGCCGTGCTCGAGTTCCCCGTTCTCGCCGACGAGCATCGCCTTGCCGTAGCCGTCGATCTTCTCCTTGCCGCCGAGCGCGGCGATCAGACGCTCGCTCATCTCGAGGCCAAGCGGCTTCAGATCCTCCATTGCCGGCTGAAGATCGGCCTCGTAGCGGCCGGCGAATGGATTGCGGACGCAGGCAAGGATGGCGCCGAGACGGCGCGGCGTTTCCGGCACGGGACCGCCGTCATGGCGGATTTCCTCGAGAACCAGATGCATCTTGCGGACGGGAAAGTCAGGCATGGGCGAAGATTCCTTGAAGTGCGGTTTCGTTGTCGCCGGCGACGATCCTGACATCGCCCGCGAGCATCAGCGAGGCTTGGACGATCTTGCCCTCTGTCAGGAAACGCCGGGCGAGAGCTTCGCCGTGCCGTAGCGCTTCGGCGATCTCCGCGCGGGACAGGTCCCCGACGGAGACGGTGACTTTTCGGTCCCCGAGGTCGCTGTCCGGCGCGAGATCGCGTGCGGACGCCCGTTCGATGGCGGGGTGGTCGGGCAGATCGACTGCATTGGCGATCAGGGTCGCAGCGGCGTCCGCTTCAGCGGCGGAGCGCGCCGCGACTGTCACCGCGTCCGCAATTCCGAGCGAGTGACTGCGGCCGCGCCAGCCCGAGGTGGCGATCCCGCGCACCGGATCGGCGGCGGAGATATGGATCGCGCCGCCGGGCGCGGCGGCGACGGTGCGCTCGTCTCCCATGAGGTGAAAGGCGATGTCGCCGCCATTATTCACGTAAGCTTTCGGAACATCGTCTCCGGCGATCATCTCGGAGAGAACTTCATCCGCGACAGCGCCTGCGACTGCCGCCATTGGCGTGACGAAAATACCTTCATATCCGGACACGGCTGCGCCCATGCGGCGTGCGACCGGATCCGCGAATACCTGCGACTTCGACAGAGGAGAGCGCAGCGCCGGCAATTCCGCGACCAGCCCCGTCAGGACGGTCCGGAACCGCGCGGCCGCCCGCTCGTAGCAGGCGTTCCTGAGTGGCCCACAGGTCTGGACGATCAGATCGATGGGGCCGTGATGGAGATGGAGCCGCTGGCCGTCCGGCAACATGGAGGCTTGCGGCGCGGCACTCATCCCTTGACCCCGAGAATGCGGTTGTCCGCGCCGTATTCGCCACCTTCGGAGAGGACGTTTTCCAGTGTGCGGACGGCATGGTCGTGACCGCCGAGCAGGCGGTATTCCTCGCGGCTGACGGTGAATTCCAGCGGCGCGACAAGGGCCGGGGTGGGCACGGAGCCGAAAGAGCCGTCCGGTGTCTGCAGGACGTCGGCCATGATGGTGATGCCGCCGCCCGGCCAGACATAGACCGGTGCGCCGCCGACCGTGACGCGGGTCTTTCCCTCCTGCACGGAGCGGGTCAGGTTGACTGGGTTGCGGGTGACGCCCGAACGGAGCGAACCACCCGCGCCGCCCATGAAGAGAACGGTGCAAAGCGCGGGCTCGCAATTCTCGGCGATCAGCTCGACCGATTTCCGCAATGCCTCCGACATCTCTCTCGGGACCGGCTTCAGATCCTCGTCGAGCACGTAATAGCCGGAATGCTCTCCCGTGGTGGAGACCATGAGTAGAGAGAGTCCTGGTTTCGCGCCCTTCTTTTCCTTCCAGGGGCCGAGGATGCTGAGCGGGTCCTCGATGTCGGTGCCGCCCCAGCCGAGCCCCGGCTCGGCGACGCGGAAATAGCGGCCCGGCGTCGAGCGGTGGCCGAGGATGTTGATTCCCGTGTCCGGCCAGTCGATGACCTTGCCGGCCTGATGTTCCGAGACCACGCCGGTGATGTGATCGTCCACGACCACCACATCGTCCACAAGGCCCTGCCATTGCGAGGCGAACATGCCGATGGCGGCGGAGCCGCAGCCGACGCGCATCCGCACTTCCGGAACGCCGTCGACGACGGGCGGCTTCCCGGCCTGTACGATCACAGTCGAGCCGCCGTCCACGGTCAGCTCGACCGGCTCTTTGTTACAAAGGCTCATGAGCGCGGCGCAGGTTTTGCGGCCTTCGGCCTTGCTGCCGCCGGTCAGGTGATCGACGCCGCCGAGCGAGAACATCTGCGAGCCGTATTCCGAGGTCATGACATGACCGACCGGCTCGCCCTCCGCCCGGACGACGGCCGCCTCATGGCCGAGATGACGATCCGTGTCGATCTTCACCTTGACGCCGCAATAGGAAAAAATCGCTTCGGTCACGACGGTCACGAAATCCGCACCGTCGATCTCCCGGCTGACGATAAAGGGGGCCGGCTTGAAATCGGGATAGGTCGTGCCCGCGCCAACGGCGGTGACCACCACGTCCTCTCCCGAAACCTTGTGCCCGTCCCAGTCGGCGGCCAGGAACGGCTTGATCTCATCGCCCTTGGCGAGCCGCTTGTCGAGGATGGTCAACGGATCGCAGCGGATGATCTTGCCGTTCTCGTTGGCATAACGGTCGCAGGCTCCGGCCTTGCCCTCGGCGATGTAACACATGACCGGGCAGGCATCGCAGCGGATCTTCTCGGGGCGGCTCATTGCGCGGCCTTAATCGCGGCAAGCACGCGGTGCGGCAGGGCGGGGACCTTCGTCACCCGCGCGCCGGAAGCGTGCCGGATTGCGTTCAGGATCGCCGGTGCGGTCGGGATCAGCACGTGTTCGCCGAGTCCCTTGGCGCCCATCGGTCCTACCGGATCCGGCTTTTCGATAAAGATGGACTCCACTTCCGGCATGTCGCCGATTGTGGGGATCAGATAATCGTGCAAATTCTCGGTCCGTCCCGGCAGGAACTCTTCCATCAGGGCAAGACCGAGACCCTGTGCGATGCCGCCCTCTACCTGGCCCTCGGCAAGCAGCGGATTGATGACCCGTCCGAGATCATGCGCGGCGATGATGCGGATCACACGAGTCTTTCCGAGCAGCATGTCGACCTCGACCTCCGCTATCTGCGCCCCGTAGCCGTAGACCGCATAGGGGATGCCCTGGCCGTTCTCGTCCAAGGCACTGGTCGGCGGATCGTAGGTTTCCTCCGCCATCAGGACATAGCCGAACGGGTTCGCCGGGAGCGCGGCGAGATCGATCTCGCGGCGTTCGTCGCCGTGCGAGACGGTGATTTTCCCGGCACTGAGCACGATCTCCGCCGTTCCCGGCAGGTTTGTAAGGCGCAGGATGGTTTCGCGGAGGGCCATGCCCGCACGCTCCGCCGCCTTGCCGGTGATAAAGGTCTGGCGGGAGGCTGAGGTCTTGCCGCAATCCGGTGTCAGCGCCGTGTCGGGACCGATCAGCTCGAACGTGCCGACCGGAACGCCAAGCGCATCCGCCGCGATCTGCGTGATCACGGTATTGGAGCCCTGACCGATATCGGTCGCGCCTTGATGCAGTTTGAGCGCACCGTCTGCCGTGATGCCGATCCGGATCGTCGACGGGTTTGGCAGTGCGGTGTTTCCGCATCCATACCAGCAGGAGGCGACGCCGATGCCGCGTTTCAGCACCGGCGAGGTCTCGTTGTGAGCGGCGGCCTCGGCGAGCGCCCGATCCCAATGAGGTTTGAGGGCATCGAGGCACTCCTCGATCCCGACCGCTTGCAATGTCTGACCGAACGTTGCCGCGTTGCCGTCGCGAAGCGCATTCAGGCGCCGGAATTCCAAGCGATCGATACCGCATTTCGCAGCGAGATCGTCATAGAGGACTTCCTGGCAGATCGCGGCCTGCGGCACGCCAAAGCCCCGGAAGGCGCCGGCAGTCGGCCCGTTGGTGTGGATAGCGCGGGTGGTTGCGCGATAGTTTGGCGTCAAGTACGGGCCGGAGGCATGGACGGGGACGCGGGTCGCCACGGTCGGGCCCCAGCTTGCGTAAGCGCCGGTATTGAAATCGCCATGCAGCATCATGGAGACGATGCGGCCGCTCTCGTCCGCGCCGATCGTGGCTTCCAGCGTGCCGGGATGGCGTTTCGTGCTGGCGCGCATGGATTCGGAACGGCTGAAGACCATCCGGCAGGGTTTCCCGGTTTTCAGCACTGCAAGCCCGAGCAGCGGTTGGACCGTCAGGTCGAGCTTCGAGCCGAAGCCGCCGCCGGCGGCCGACGGGATAATCCGGACTTGCTCGAGCGGCAGGCCGAGAACTTTCGCGGTGTCGTCCCTGTCCATAATCGGCGCTTGCGTACAGGCCTGGATAACCAGCGTATCGCCGTCGAGCCAGGCTGAACCGGCTTCCGGCTCGATATAGGCATGCTCGACATAGGAAGTTTCGAACCGGCCCGACGCGACATGCGCTGCGGACTCCATTGCCTGATCCGGATTGCCGGTCGCGACACGGCCGCGGATCAGCGTGTTGTCCGCACGGGTTTCGTGCAGCTGCGGCGCGCCAGCGATGCCGCCTTCGGCCTCGGTCAGGGTGTGGGCAAGGGGCGTCCAGGTGATCGGGAAGTCCGAGAGATCCATCGCCTCGACCAGATCCGGATCGCCGACCACCAGGGCCACCGGCTCGCCTCGATAACGCGCCGTTACCTCGGCGATGGCAGGCTGGTCGGCAAGCGGCGGGATCACACCGAACCTGTTCACACCCTGGATGTCCGCTGCGGTGATGACGGCTTCGACGCCGGGACGCGCCTCCTGCCAGGCCGCGACGTCGCCGAGCTCGAAGCCGGCATGATGATGCGGCGACCGGACGGCACGCACCACGAGCGCTCCCTCAGGCGCATAGTCGGCACCGAAGATTTCCGTTCCGTCGACCTTTCGGAGGCCGTCCAGACGCGGGACAGGGTGGCCGACCGCTTTGCCGACATCCGGCGGGCCCACGCGTTCGGGCGCTGTTCCGACGGCCATGATGGCGGAAATGATTTTCCGGTAGCCGGTGCACCTGCAAAGCACTCCGGCGAGCGTGTCCTCGATCTCGGCGAGGGTCGGAGCCGGATTGGTCTGCAGCAGCTCGACCGCGGCCATCAGCACGCCCGGCGTGCAGATCCCGCATTGCGCTGCGCCGTGCGCCAGGAAGGCTTTCTGAAGCTGGCCAATTAGAGCCGGATCGGCCGTCTCGACGGTCTCGATTTCGCGGCCGGATGCCTGGGCGACAGGCGTCAGGCAGGCGCAATGCTGGCGGCCGTCAATCAGTACGGTACAGGCACCGCAATCGCCTGCATCGCAGCCGATCTTCACGCTCTTCAGTCCGAGATCGTCCCGCAGAACTTCGGACAAGCGACGCCCGGGGGTGGACCGGATGGAATGGTGTTCGTCGGCTACGATCAACGTCATGCGGTGCGAATAGTTGTTCATTGCGTCATGCCTCCCGGACCGGCTTCAATCGCACGCAGCGTGCGGCGGAGCAGTTCGGCAGCGCTCGTAATTCGAAAACCGGCGTCCGCGCGAATATCGTCAATCGGACTCAGGGCTCCGGCGACCAGTTGGTCCGTGATCGCATCCGGATTCAGCGGTTGGCCGATCAGTGCCTGTTCCGCCGCATCGATCCGCCGGGCTACAGGCCCGCAGGCCCCGACAGCCAGAGCCGCTTCGGTCACGACGCCATCTTCGATAACCACACGGGCCGCGGTCATCGCGATGGAGATCACGAGATAGGTGCGGGCACCCAGCTTTAGGAAATGGCTCTGACCTGCGAGAGCCGGGGAGGGAATTCTCACCGACGTCAGAATTTCATCCGCCCGCCGCTGCGTCTTGCGCGGGCCCAACAGGTATTCGGTGAGCGGGAGGTGGCGGACCCCGCTTGCCGCGCTCAGCTCGACCTGCGCGTTAAGCACCAGCAGGGGCGGAATGCCGTCCGCCGCGGGAGAGGCATTGCAGATATTTCCGGCGAGAGTTCCACGGTTCTGGATCTGCCGCGACCCGACCTCGCGCGCGGCCAACTGCAAGGCGTGCAGCGCAGGAGGAAGATCCGCCTCAGCGATCTCGGACCAGGTGGTCGTACCTCCGATTGTAAGGCCGTTCTCATCCAGCCGAATTCCGGAAAGCCCCTCAATGCCAGTGATATCCAGCACGTCGTAAGGAAGGGCCTTGCTTTCTGTCGAAGGAAAAAGGTCCGTGCAGCCTGCAGCCACGGTCAGCGGTTTTGACGCAAGCGCGTCCAGTGCAGCCGCCAACATATCAGGTCGAAGATAAGTCGTTGTAGCTGCCATCACCGACACACAAACTTGTTTGTACACAAGTGGATGTTGCGGCAACACCCTCAACCTGTCAATAGAAGCGGATGGGAAAAAGCAGCAACACGGCAGACGCCTACAGGCTTGCCAGTCAGGTCGGTTTCAACCTTCGCCGGGCCAACCAGCGTCATGTGTCGATCTTCAGCCGCTATGTCGATGGCCTGACGCCGACACAGTTCGCCACCCTCGCCCGGCTCTATGAACTCGGCCCGCTGTCCCAGAACAAACTCGGTCGCCAGACGGCGATGGACTCCGCGACGATCAAGGGTGTCGTCGAACGTCTCCTGGCCAAGGATCTGCTTACCCTTAGACCGGACCAGAACGACCAGCGCCTTCGCATTGTCGAGCTGACGGAACAGGGGAAAGCCGCTTTCGAGACGGCGCATCACCAAGCTCTTCAGGCGCGCGAGGAAACCCTGGATCCGCTGACCGCCGAGGAAGCGGATATGCTGGAAGCGCTGTTGGAAAAACTCGTCTGAACCGGCAGGCCGTTCTAGACCCCGACATATTTATGCAGGAGGGCCGGATCCGCCCTCAGGTCGGCGACCGGGACAATCTCGCGCCTGCGTCCATTCTCCAGAAACGCGACCCGGTCCGCCAGCGACAAAACCGCTTCGATCCGCTGCTCGACCAGGATGACCGCCACGCCTTGCCGCCGCATCTCGACGATCGTCTCACGGATGATGTCGATCATAGAGGGCTGCAGGCCTTCGGTTGGCTCGTCCAGCATGAGGACCGACGGCTCCAGGCAGAGCGCACGCGCCGTCGCCAGCATCTGCTGCTCCCCGCCGGAGAGCGTGTCCGCCCGCTGATGGAGGCGTTCGCGCAGACGTGGGAACATGTCCAGCACATGCTCGCGGGTAGCCGGTCCCTTATCCCGGGCCATAAGGCCGATCTCAATGTTTTCCTCGACCGTGAGTTCGGAAAAGAGGCGGCGTCCCTGAGGAATATATCCAATGCCCCGCTTGGGCGCTTCTTGTGGCGGCAGTGCGCTAATGTTTTCGCCATTGAGCAGCACCTTGCCGCCGGACGGTTTCACCAGCCCCATGATCGCCTTCAGGGTGGTGGTCTTTCCGGCGCCGTTCCGTCCGAGCAGACACAACACCTCGCCGGGGACCGCCTCGAAACTGACTTCGTGAAGCGCCTGGACAGGACCGTACCCCGCGCTGACTTGCTCAAGCTTCAGCATGAAACAGTTCCCAGATAGGCGTCCTGGACGCGCGGATCGGTTTGGATCTGTTCCGGAGCTCCCGAGGCCAGCACCCGGCCTGTTTCGAGCACTGTAATGGCATCGGCGAGGGACATTACGACATCCATATTGTGTTCAATTAGCAGGATCGTCGTATCCGCCTTGAGCCGATCGATCAGTTTCTTGAACCCCTCGATCTCGCTCTCCGCAAGACCCTGTGTCGGTTCGTCGAGAATGAGCAGGCGCGGGTTCTGCGCAACGCCCATTGCGATTTCGAGCAACCGCTGATGGCCGTATGAGAGGGTGCCGGCGATCTGGTCGACACGATCCGTCAGACCGACTCTCTCCAGCACCGCCTGTACCTCCTCCTCGTTGCGCGAGCCGAGAGCCAGCGCCACGTTGTCGAAGAGCGTGAGGCGGGCATAGATAGCGGTGATCTGGAAGGTGTAGGCCATGCCGCATCGGATTCGCTTGTGCGCCGGCAGCGGGGTCACGTTCTTTCCGTCGAACCAGACCTCTCCCTCACTGGCTCTGATCCGGCCAGATACCATCCCGACGAATGTACTCTTTCCGGCACCGTTCGGGCCAATCAAGGCATGGACCTGCCCTTCGGGAAGGGAGAAATCCACTCCGTCGACTGCCGTCAATCCGCCGAAACGGCGGCTCAGCTTCTTTGTCTCAAGTAACATCATGGCAGCCAAGGCACCCAGCGCCGGCGAATCTCGCCGACGATTCCCGTCCGGGCAAAAAGAGTCAGGAGCACCAGCACCAGCCCCGCGATGATCATATAGGCGTTGGTCAGACCGCTCGAATAATCAATCAGGTAGAACATGAAGGCCGCGCCCACCAGTGGGCCGATCGTTGTGCCGGCACCGCCGAGCAGGACCCAGAGCAGCGGAAAGATTGAATAGTGAACCGCGGCGAAGGTCGCGCCCACATAGCCGAAGAGCAACGCATATCCAGCGCCGGCAGCGCCTGAGATAGCGCCAGAGATAACCACGGCCGCGAACTTGTGCTTGAACACGTCGTATCCGAGCATCCTCGTGCGTTCCTCATTCTCACGCACGGCGACGAGGACATGGCCAAAGGATACCTGCAAAATCCGGGCGGTGATGAGCAGGGCCGTCGCGAAAAGGAGCAGAGCCGCGAGATAGCGGGTCACCGGATCGGTCAGGTCGAGACCGGCGATCTGCCGCATGTCCTGAGGCAGCACGAAGCCTTCGTCTCCTCTGGTCCATGTTCCGAAATGAAGGATCGTCAGGAACGCCGCTTGAGCGAACATCAGCGTGACGATCATGAAGGCCACACCGATGGTTCTGAGCGCCAGTACGGCAACCACGGCTGCAAGGACCGCCGCCGCGAGGACGCCAAGTACGAAGGCCGGAAGTGCAGGCACTCCGCCATACTGCATGGCGAGCCCGAGCCCGTACATGCCGGCGGCGAAGAACATTGCATGGCCAAGGCTGAGCAGTCCGGTGTAGCCGAACAACACATTGTAACCGACGGCATAGGTCGCCAGCACCATGATCCGCGCCAGATTTCCCTGATGGTAGGCCGGGAGCAGGAAGCAGAGGCAGAAAAGCACACCGATCAGCCCCAGATGAAGCGCGGTCTCGCGTCTGACGCTAGTCATAGCGCTTTCTTTCCGTAGAGGCCCTGCGGACGGAAAACGAGGATCAGCGCGACCAGCATGGTGGCGATAATCTTGGCGAGCGTCGGGCTGAAAAATACTGAGATGATACCATCGGACATGCCGATGACGATTGCGGCTACGACAGTGCCTCGGATCGAGCCCAGTCCGCCGATGATCACTACGATGAAGCTCAGCAGAAGCGGATCGCCTCCCATCAGGTAGTGCGCCTGCTGGATCGGCACGATCAAGACCGCTGCAAGCGCGGCGAGGCCCGCTCCGAGGCCGAAGACGAGGGAATAGACCCGCTGGACCGAAATGCCAAAGGCCAGCGCCGTTTCACGGTCAAGCTGGGTCGCGCGCAGCACCAACCCGAGACGTGTGCGGGAGAATAACAGCCAGAAACAGATGAGGATGAAGAGCGCGGCTCCGATGACGAAGAGCTTGTAGCTCGTCGTGCCGAAGCCCCAGGGATAATAGAGCTGCAGACCGGCCTCGCCGAACTCGAACCAGGGCAGGGCGATGCGGCTGTTGAAAGGCGGTTCGACCGGGCGCGCTTCCGGGCCGTAGGTCATCAGCACGACCTGCTGAAGGATGTAGAGAATCCCGATGGTCGCGACGATGGTCGCTTCCGGGTCGTATTTCACGTGCTTCAGGACCAGATGGTCCGCTGCCACGGCAATCGTGGCAGCGAAAAGGGGCGCGAGCAGCAGGGCGGCCAGGAAGGCGATGGCCGGGTGCCCGCCTGGTATCACCGAGGCGATGAACCAGGTCGAAACGGCGCCCAGCATGAAGAATTCTCCATGTGCGACATTAACGACCCGCATCACGCCGAATACCAGCGAGAGGCCGAGTGCGGTCAGCGCGAGCACGGCGGCGCCGACGGCGCCCTCTAGCGAGGCGAGCAGAAGGTGAGGGCCAAAATCCATTTTCTCTGAAACAGCAAACCGGAGCCCAATCATGGGCTCCGGTGCTCCTAAGGAGTGATCAGAAGGACATCTTCGTGTAGTCGACTTCGTCCGGATACAGCGTGTCCTCGATGGAGGTGGTATGTACCTTCACCAGTTTTCCGCTCTCGACCTTGGATATATACTGAACGCCGAAGACTTGGTGAGTCTTGCCGTTGAACAGTTTCGGCCCCTGCGGATGGGCATCGCTTTCCGGGATGTCGGTGATTGCTTCGACAGCTTCAATGAGCTTCTGGCGATCGGACGGCCCCTGATAGTTGCTGGCTTCCATGCCCGCTTTGATGATGTGGAGCGTTTCCCAGCAACCGAACATGTGCGCATAAGTGGAGACATCTTTCGGATCGGAGACGGAAGCCCCGTTGTCATCGACGCCGACAGCTGCGCGGTAGTTCTTGTCGAAGCTGGTTTGGTCAGGCTGCGCATATCGCGGATTGCCTTCCCAGAAATAGGTGCCTTCGAGGAAATCCAGACCCGGCGAGGAAAGATCGACAGCTTCAAGACTATCAATGAAGCCGAAGATTTCCGGTCGCGACGGACCGAAGAACTCGCCCATTTCTTTCACGAAGGTCAGAACGCCCGGGCCCACCATCACATGGTAGATCACCTCGGTCTCCCGCGGGATGCGCGGGAAATATTTGGTGAAAGAGGTTTCGCTCGGCGGGATCGCAATATGCTCGAGGACCTTGCCTCCCTGGGCTTCGATCGCCTTGGTAAAGAAATCGCGGTGATCATGACCGAAGGCGAAATCGGGGAAGATCATGGTGACCTTCTTGCCGAGATTTGCGCCAACAAACGGCGCCATCGCCTGAACCTGGCTCTTCACGTCGGTGATGCCTGGTTGCAGCGTGTAGCGGTTCAGTTTGCCGCTGGCCACGTGATGGCCCTCGGAAACCACGAAATACGGGATCTTTAACTCGCCCGCAGCCGGAGCCGAGCCGTAGACCACGTGGCTGAAGAGGGTTCCGAACGCCACATCGCAGCCGTGCTGGGTGGCGAACTTTTCGACCACTTCGGCGCCGCGCTTGGGATCGGTTCCGTCATCCTCGGCGACAATTTCGACCGGGCGGCCGTTGATGCCCCCAGCATCGTTGATGGCCTTGGCCGCGGCAGCGGTCGTCCGTCCGTACCAGCGGCCGTAAGCGGCTCCGATACCCGTCGAATGCTGCTGGAAACCGATCTTTATCGGTGCGGAGGATTGAGCTTGCGCAAATCGGCTCGACAAAGGTGCGGCCGCCAAAAGGCCGCTGGCCGCCGCCCCTTTGAGGAGAGTTCGGCGGCTTGGTGTCTTGTTAAACATCGGCAGTCTCCCTGTTGGCGAGGCGCTGATCTTTGACGGTCTGCTTAACCTCGCGAGAAAAAAGTTTGTTTGTATACATGCAACATGTCCAGCGGTTTCTTCGGGACGGGTGCGGGCGACAGGCCGCCGCCATCACGCTCCCTTCGGAGCCGCGAGCAACCATAGGCCCAAAAATGTGTACAAAATCATGAAAATAGAGAGCGGGAGTGTGACCAGAACGGCACGACGGTTATCCGGGAAAAGATCGAGGGCCATCCGGTGCGCAAGCAGGACGGACCAGACATGTCCAAGCACGACGGCGCCCGCCTGCGAGAGCCAGATGATCTCTACGGTATCGATCCTGTTGAAGAAGCCCGTGGTGACGTGAAACGGCGCCAGCCCGAGATAATCTGCGCCGCGCGCGAATGGGTCGTTCAGAGCGGCGAGGGTGTGTTGTCCGTTCACCAGGAAGGATGTCAGGTAATGGACGACGTGATAGGCAAAAGCGATGGGCAGCAGGCTGGGCGCCAGCCGCTTGAACGTCTCCACGAAACCGGTTTTGGCCCGCGCCGCGACCAGTCCCAGCCAGATCGTTAGGGCGAACGTCGCGGGGAGAATGACAACGGCGCAGACGAGACCGGTGAGCGTCGGCCAGACCACGGCGGACCGGCCCGGAAACTCAAGCGGATTGACCCCGATCTGCCCGAGCCACCAGAAGGTTTCGTTGATGCCGTCGAAGCTGCCGACAGCAAGCAAGGTCAGAGCGAAAATTCCCGCAGCAGGAACGGGGTCGCGACCGACCAAACGCCAGCCGGGGGCGCCGATACCCGACTTCTCGCCGAGGCGCGCCGGTGCGAGCCCTGCGTAGGTTCTTGAAAGGACCGACCCGAGTTCGACCTGTCGAAGCCAATCGGGGCCGCACAGCACCAGACCGATCATCATCGCCAGCCAGTAAAGCCCAACCAGTTTGGCAAGGCGGCCGGGATCGTCCGGTGCGATATCCGCGAGCAGGAAAGCGGCGAACCCCACCAGCAGCAGAACTGCCGGCCAGACGCCGATCCGGGGCGAAAGCCGAACCATCGGCCGCATGGGGCAGAACAGGCGGTAAAGGCCGGTCCAGGGATTGAGCCAGTGGAAGAGATTGCCGAACAGCCCCGTCATGGCGATGAAACCGACCCATCCTACAGTCCAGAACATCAGGGACATAAGGTTGGAGAGGGGATCTCGCGGCCCTTCGAGGCCGATAAAGATCGTCGCCAGCATGACCAGGAACATGGCGAGGCTGGTCGCGGTGCGAAGACCTTCGGGAGGCTGTACCGTGAAACCTCGTGCCAGAAACAACGCCCGCATGGGGCCGGTCGGAACGGCAAACAGCAGAACCACGGTCAGCGCGACCACGGCCACGCCGGACGCGGTATAGATACCCGTCGGCAGGAGCAGAACGAAGCCCTGTTCGGAGACATGCGCCGATGCCTGCACCGGCCAAAGCAGAGCCAGGCAAAGCACCGCCAGCTTGACCGCAAAAACCGATTTCCGCACTGTCATAGGGTGTTTCCATAAGAGAGTGGCGTCATGAGGACCATCCTGACTTTTCTGGTTTTGGCGGCGATGGCCGTCGGTTTGTGGTGGGGCTCCATGCGAGGCGAGAATGCCTCCCATCTTCTGATCAGTGATGCGGTTGCGAAACCCTTAAACGAACATGACGCCGCAATTCTTCTGAAGATCAAGAATTTGGGCGGGCCCGACCGGCTCCTCGGTGCGTCCAGCGGAGCCGGCGCGGTGTCGCTCTACAGCCCGGTCGAAACCGCCGGCCTGCCGATCCCGACCGGGTCGGCCGCGCTCGCGCTCGATGGCGCGAATATCCGCATGAGCGGCATCGGTGCTTCCCTGACCGACGGCAGCCTGATTCCTGTCGAACTGACCTTCGAGAAGGCCGGCACGATCACGGTAAAGGCGCGCCTGTCCGATCCGGCAAAGGAGGGGCAGGCGGGCGAAGTGGGGCTTTTCGGTCTGGGCGAGATTTGCTCCGTGGGGAAGGGAGAGCCCGCCCCGAAGATTTCCCTTTCGGTCGTGCCAGACGGCGATGGCTGGGCCGTGCATGTGAATGCCCGGGATTTCGAGTTCTCGAAGGATCTCGCCGGGATGCAGCATGTCCCGGGAATGGGGCATGGCCATATTTATGTCGGCGGCGTGAAGCTCGGGCGGGTTTATCAGCCGGATGTCCGTATCGGGGCCCTGCCGAAGGGGACTCACGAGGTCCGTGTCACCCTCAATACCAACGATCACCGAGCCTATGTCGTCGGCGAAGAGCCGGTTACGGCTTCCATCGCGATTAAGGTTGACTAAGAGTCGCCCGCCACGGTTTTATTTGTATACAAACAAACTGCAATCTGCGGCTTGCAGCGACAAACAGTGGCGGGCGGGGTCTTGACCAAAGGCGGAATCATCGGCGTCGATGTCGGCGGTACTTTCACGGATCTTGTCATGCTGGATCCGGATATGGGTGGTATCCGGCTGGCCAAGACGGCTACCACCCTTGAAAATCAGGCTTATGGCGTCCTGAACGCCATCGCGGAAGCTGGCGCGGACCCGCGTGCGGTCGATCTGATCGTGCATGGGACGACGACCACCACCAATGCGGTGCTTGAGCGCAAACTGGCGAAAACCGGGCTGATCACGACCGCCGGTTTCCGGGATATCCTGGAACTTGGACGGCGCACCCGTCCCCAGGCTTACGGCATGAAGGGCGTCTTCCGCCCGATTATCCCGCGCGATCTCCGGCTCGAGGTCCCCGAGCGGATGGACGCCTCCGGCGCGGTCGTGACGCCGCTTGACGAGGATGCGGTGCGGGCCGCGGTAGAGCGCCTGCTGGAGCTTGGCTGCGAGGCTCTGGTCATCCATTTCCTCCATGCCTATGCCAACCCGGACCACGAGCGCCGGACGGCGGAAATCGCGGCCGAGTTCTGGCCCAACGGATACATCACCATGGGGCACGATCTCCTGTCGGAAACCCGCGAGTTCGAGCGCGGCGTGACGGCGGCGGTGAATGCCTCGGTCCAGCCGATTCTTGAGGTCTATATCGCCCGGCTCCGGAACGAACTCGCCGACAAGGGCTATGCCGGCGACGTGCTGGTGATGAACGGCAATGGCGGCATGGTTTCCTCCCGCATGGTCTCCAGTGCAGCCGCCAAGACCGTGATGTCAGGCCCGGCCTCGGGCGTGATGGCGGCGGCCTATACCGGCCGACGCGCGGGCGAGGAGAACCTTCTGACCTACGACATGGGCGGCACCTCCACGGACGTTGCCCTGATCCGGGGCGGAAATCCGCCGGTTTCAAACGAGATCGAGATCGAATATGCGATGCCGATCCATGTCCCGATGGTCGATGTCCGGACGGTCGGGGCGGGCGGCGGTTCGATCGCTTTCGTCAATGCGGCGGGTCTGCTCGAAGTTGGCCCCGAAAGCGCCGGCGCGAAGCCGGGGCCGATCTGCTACGGGCGCGGCGGCACAAGGCCGACGATCTCCGACGCCAACCTCCTGCTCGGCCGGCTCGATCCGGGCCGGCTGAATTCGGTCGAGGGCGGTATCACCCGCGAGACGGTCGAGGATATCTTCCTGCGCGAGCTCGGCGAACCGCTCGGGGTAGATGCGATCGCCGCCGCCGAAGCTGTTATCCGCATGGCAAATGCCAAGATGGCGGGCGCCATCCGCATGGTGTCGCTCTCCCTTGGGGCCGATCCGCGCGATTTCGCGCTTTTCGCTTTCGGCGGCGCGGGCCCGCTGCACGCGGCCGCGCTGGCGCGGGAGCTTGGCGTGCCCCGGGTTCTTATCCCGGCCCGTCCGGGTATCACGAACGCTCTCGGCTGCGTTGTCGCGGATCTCCGCCACGACTTTGTCCAGACCGTCAACACGCCGGTAGATCTCATCGACATCGACCACCTTCATGACATCTTCGAGCAGCAAGTGAGGGCGGGGACCGACGCGCTTGCGCGCGAGCGCATTTCCATTCGCGAAATTCAGAAGGAGTTCAGCGTGGAGATGCAGTTCAAGGGGCAGAGCCACGTTGTGCGCGTGCCGCTTGAAAACGGAACCCCGAGCCGCGAGGAATTGAGGAGCCGCTTCGAGAAGGAATACTGGACGCGCTTCAAGGTCGAGCTGGCGGATATCACCGCCGTTGTCGTAAATCTCAACTGCTCGGTCATCGGCAAGCGGGATCCAGTGGATCTTTCAGGGCTGATCGACCCTGCTGGCCGTGCGGCGGAAGCCGTTCCCGTCGGGACGCGTACAGTGACCTTCGACGGAACGGCATACAAGACTCCGATCTACCGGCGGGAAACGCTCCCGGCTGACGTCCGTCTCCAGGGGCCGGCGCTGATCGAACAACTGGATTGCACCACGCTCGTGCCGCCCGGAGACCGGGTCGAAGGTGCGACGGACGGCAATCTTATTATCCATATCGGAGCGTAATCATGAGCATCGACCCCATTACGCTCTCTGTAATCCAGGCCGGTTTGCAGCAAGTCTGCGACGAGATGGATCTCAGTTTCTCGCGCGCCGCCTTCTCGCCGGTGATCGCCGAGGCGAACGACCGCTCCGACGGGATCTATGCCGCTGACGACGGCTCCCTGATCGCCCAGGGCGCCGGCGGCCTGCCGGTCTTTGTCGGGACCATGCAGTATTCCACGCGGACGCTGATCGAGATGATCGCGGCGGGCACCGCTCCGGCACCGAAGCCGGACGACGTCTATATCGTCAACGATCCCTATCTCGGCGGAACCCATCTCATGGATGTCCGCTTCGCCCGTCCGTTTTACCGGAACGGCGAGATCTTCTGCTGGCTCTCGAATACCGGACACTGGCCGGATACCGGGGGTGCTGTTCCGGGCGGTTTTTCCGCCTCTGCGACGGCGGTGGAGCAGGAAGGGCTGCGCCTGCCGCCGGTCAGGCTCTTCAAGGAGGGCGTCCTCGACCGGGAAATCTATTCCATCATCTGCTCGAATATCCGCGTCGCGGATCAGCGGATCGGCGATGTGAAGGCGCAGGCGGCCGCGCTTGCGGTCGGCGAGGAGCGGCTGAACGCGCTGCTGGACCGCTATGGCGACGATGTGGTCCGCGAGGCGATTGCCGATTTGCGCGTCCGGGCCGAGACGCAGATGCGCACTCTGATCGACGAGATCCCGGACGGCACCTACAGCTCGACCGCCTGGGTCGACAGCGACGGGGTCGTGAACGAGCCGCTGGCAATCAAGCTGCAAGTCGAGAAGACGCCGGGTCACCTGCGTTTCGACTTCTCGGAGTCAAGTCCGCCTTGTCTCGGCCCGATGAACTCGGTCCTGGCGACCACGCTTTCCTCGGTCTATCTGGCCATGCGCCACATCTTCCCGGAAGTGCCGATCAGCGCGGGCGCCTTCGTGCCGCTCGAGGTCATCCGGCCGGAGGGGACCTTCCTCGACGCCCGTTATCCGCGCCCGGTTTCCGGTTGCGCCGCCGAAGTCAGCCAGCGCATTGCCGAGGCTGTCTTCGCGGCGCTGGTCGAGGCCCTGCCGCGCCGGGTGACTGCGGCACCGGCCGGCACCAGCGGAAATTTCGCGCTTGGCGGCCACGACCCGGAGCAGGGCAGGGACTTCGTGATGTACCAGCTCTCCGGCGGAGGCTATGGCGGCAATGCCGACCATGACGGTCTCTCCAACGGCTGCTCGACGATCGGTATCTCGAAGGCGCCGCCGATCGAGATCATGGAACAAAATTTCCCCGTACTCTATCACCGCTATGCTCTGCGCGAAGGCTCGGGCGGCGCCGGCCGACATCGCGGCGGCCTCGGTCTCGACTATGAGATCGAGCTGCGGCGCGGCGACGCGCGGGCGAGTTTCGTGATGGATCACGGCCGCTTCGGACCCCAAGGCGCGCTTGGCGGTGCGGACGGCGCGCCGAACGTTGTCGAGGTCTGGCGCGATGGCGCGAGATACATCCCCAAGCATCTCTCGAAAGAGCAGGACATTCCGCTCAAGGCGGGCGACAGGGTCCGCGTCAAGACCCCGGGCGGCGGCGGTTATGGTCCGGTTGCGGATCGCGACCCCAAGCTGATCGACGAAGACCGGCGGCTCGGACGGGAGTAATCGCCGGGTTGGGGTGGGCTACGTCGCTTGTTCGACCATGGTCACCCAGGATGAGCCGCCTGGTCCGGCCCGAAACCCAGAGCTGCGACCGGGCCTGATGAGGTAGGTGGCGGCGTCGCGGCGTCCATGCGCTACACCCTTGTATCACGGTGTGCGTCAGGCCGGACGGGCAGAGCGCAAATCTTTTCAGATCAATCTCGTATCGCTCGTTTTCGTAGAGGTGGCTGCGCATGCGGTGTTTGGCGAATGATGCTCGCGTGCCATCTCTGTCCGACCCGGGAGGGGGCAGCGTACGCTTTAGGTGACTCTGGAGAGGTTCAGATCTTTTTGAATTTCTCCAGGAAAGCGTCGATTGCTTCGGTTACCTTCTCTTCGGCCTCATCGACATTTCGCATCTGTTCCATCACGTCTCTGGCAGCCGCCGCCGCGTCTGCCGACGCTGATTCAACGCCTCCGATATTTTGGTCGACGGCCGATACGCGCTGAGCGGTATCGGACATGCTTCCGGTAATCCCCGACGTTACGGCCCCTTGTTCTTCGGCGGCGGTCGACATTGCCGTTGCCTGGTCACGGACAAGCGCGATTGCCTCTGTGATCCCGCGAATGGCGGAAACATTGTCCTGCACGGCCTTGGTGACGCTGTCGACTTCTATCCCGATTTCCTCGGTGGAACTGGTCGTCTGGGCCGCGAGCTTTCTGACCTCTTCGGCGACAACGGCAAATCCGCGTCCGGCTTCCCCGGCCCGTGCTGCTTCGATGGAGGCGTTCAGGGCGAGCAGGTTCGTCTTGTTGGCGATTTCTCTAATAAGCGTCACCACACCGGTGATGCGTTTGGCGGCGGTTTCCAGGTGCTGAAGCGAAGACGTCGCCACATCGGCCCTTTCGGACGTATCGTCCGTGAGGCTGGAGGTCTTGGTGACGCCTTTGACGATCTCCTGAATCGAGGACGCCATCTGATCCATCGCGGCAGCGACATCGGAGACGTTCTGAGCGGCGGCAACCGAGTTTTCTTTGACGACAGAGCCCTGTCGGCTTGTTTCTTCCGCCGCCACGACCATCGATTCCGCTGCGCGCTTGGACCGTCCCGACGCTCCATGCAGGCCATTCATCGCGCCGACGACGATCTCTCGAAAATCCCTGCCGAGTGCCTGAACCGGGCGTAGCAGGAGAACGCCCAGTCCGTAGCCGCAGACCAGGATAATCAGGCCGAACCCGCCAAGAGTGACAAGGGCGCTCTGGATCGAGGCATTGGCATCCGCCATCGCTTCTTCTTCAGAGACGGAGAGGATGATTTTCCAGTCGAGTCCGGGAAGGCTGACCTGCTCGAACCCGGCGATGACAGGAACGCCGATGTGATCTTTCGCGGCGAGCAGACCGTCCGTGCTGCCGAGGGCCTGCGTTACGACGTCGCTGGACACAGTGGAACCGATGGCGAGATCCCCGGCGTTTTCCGGGACTGACCGCAATTGACCGGTTGACCCGATGAGGATGGTTTCGGCCGTGTCGAAGCCGGCAACCTCCTTGTTCACGATCGCGTTTATGCGGTCGACAGGCATCTGGAAGGCAATGATGCCGATCAATTTGCCCTTGTCCTTAAGAGGCGCCAGCAGGAAAGAGGCATCCTGATTGTATGAGGGCTCGTAGGGCTCGAAATCGACAAAGACAAGGTCGTCCGACTGATCTTGAATAATCTTTTGAACAGCCTGTCCAAACGCCGAGGAGCTGTAAGGACCGTCGACGAAGGATGTACCGTAATCGAGCTCTTTGAAGACGGAGTAGACGATACGGCCTTTCTTGGGCTCGAACAGAAAGATGTCGTAGAATTCGAACTCTTCCAGATATGCTTTGAAATACGGGTGATAGGCCGCATGGAGACTTGAGTATCGACTCGTATCGCCAGCGGTCATGAGGAGATGTTTCTCCCCGATTTTCTCGGGATTTCCTGAAATATAAAGGTGTTGTAGCTTCTCCGAAACCGGGTCGATCTTCATCCACCGGTCCAGATCGGCCGGCGTTGCCCCGGTCGTGTTTTCCTGTTGATAGAGATAACGCTGCTTCAGTTTCCCGGGTCGCACGGTCACGTCCTGGGATGAATCGAGTTCGTCAACAGCGGCCGTGAAAGCCTGCGTCGCATCCGTGACCACCGGGTTGATCGCGAGCGTGCGGGCAATGCTGAGAAGAGTTCCGAAGTAGGTTTCGACCATCTCTTTCTTGAGGCCGACAACCGAGACGATTTCCGCGCGAGCCGCATCTTCAGCCATGGTGTACATGCGGGAGATATCGAACACGGAGCTTACGGTCATGGGCAGGATGCCTGCCGCCAGCAACGCACCCATGATCTTGTGTTTGAACTTCATCGCCGATGAACCGCGTCAAAAATTTCCAAGCGTATCGACGTAGCAGATTTCGAGGTGGCGTTCACACGATATGTCGGCGCCCCTGAATTCCGTAAACCCGTCCGCGGTGGATGTGGAAGTCGGGCTCGATTTCGGCACGCAAAGTCGCCCCGGAAAAGCTTTCGGTGGCTTTTGCGAGGGCAGTTGGGCGATGCTCCGTTAGTGACTGTTTTTGTTCCCAATCAACTGATTATCCAATGACCAATCTAGTGCCCCTCACACTCTCTCCGACTTTCGCGCCGAACGAAAGCAACCCGCTGCCCGAGCGCCGCGTGGAGGGCAATCCCGTCTTCCGGACCTGGGAGCTCGACTCCGCGCTCGCCGAATCCGGCAAATGGGGCTCGGTCCGTACCGGGATCTGGGAGGCGACGCCGGGGACTTAACGCGCGATCAAGGGCGAAAATTTCGAGTTTTGCTATATTCTTTCCGGACGCCTGCGCCTGACCGAAGACGGCGGCGAGATCCGGGAATACGCCGCCGGAGACAGCTTCATCATGAAGCCCGGTTTCTGCGGCAACTGGCAGACTCTGGAGACGGTTCGAAAGATCTGGGTCGTCGCGAGCTGAGCCGGCTGGCGTCTTGGTGGTGTGGCTGCCCGTAAGCAGCCACGGCGAATTCTTCTGCGTCATTGGCTGGAACTGCCGCCACCGCATCGTCGGCCCACTAAGCGATGTGGCGGAAAAACGGCAACAGGATGCGCAGGTATCTGGGCTTGATGCGAGTTGAAGGGATTGTCTCGTACTTGCCGCTTGAATAGTCGATTTCGGAGAATGGCTGGGGGACCTGGATTCGAACCAGGACTGACGGAGTCAGAGTCCGCTGTTCTACCGTTAAACTATCCCCCAACGGGACCGGCGCGCGGTGCGCGCTCGCGGCAGGGGCCGGAAACTAGCTATCTTGCCGGGCGATGGCAAGAGCGAATTTTCGACTTTACGCTCGGTGTTTCCGCAGACCGGGATTCCCGGCCGTGGATGCTCGACCTCCCTGGATCCCGAGCTTAGATTCGTAGCGGGAACAAGAAAGATGCAATAGCGGAGGACTGGGCATGGAAGCGATGTCGGGACAAGTGCCGGCGCTCTATCGCCGGCGGATCGGGGAGGTCTTGGTCACGGCAATCTGTGACGGTTTTGTCGAGGCGCCTTTCGCGGCCCTGACAGGAATTGAGGAGGCGGAGGCCGAAGCGATCCTCAAGGCCGAGTTCCGCCCGACGCCGCCGCGCATTTCGGTCAATTGCTTCCTGCTGCAATCCGGTGACCGGACCGCGCTCGTCGATACCGGCGCCGGCGACACGATGGGGCCGAAGCTCGGCAAGCTGGCTTCGTTGCTCGCGAGCCTGGACCTCGCGCCGGGCGACGTGGACACCGTCCTTCTGACCCACATGCATCCGGACCATTCGAACGGGCTGACTTCGCCCGGCGGCGAAAGGCTGTTTCCGGCGGCCGAGATCGTGGTCGAGGAAAAGGATGTCGACCACTGGTTCGACGACGGTGCCCGGTCACGGGTCGATGAAAGCAAGCAGACCCGCTATTTCGACGAGGCGCGGCGCCAGATCGCGCCTTATCAGGACCGCCGCAAGTCGCCCGGCAAGGACAGCTTCCCCGGGGTCAGCGCGGTGCCGCTCCACGGGCACACGCCGGGTCATACAGGCTATCTCGTCGAGTCGGACGGGGAGGCCTTGCTGATCTGGGGCGATATCTTTCATGTTCCCGATATTCAGGTCCGCCATCCCGGTGTCGCGATGGCGATGGACTCCGACCAGCAGGCCGCGATCGCCGCGCGCCGCCGGGCGCTCGACATGGCGGCTGCCGACCGGCTCTTGGTCGCGGGTATGCACCATCATTTCCCAGGTTTCGCTCACATCGTGGGGGCCGGGGATGGCTATCGGCTGATCCCGGAATCCTGGGCTTTTGAGGCCTGATTTCTTGAATCTCCCGCGTCTGAATGCGGGTTTATTCATACTTTATAAACTTTAGGCGAATATAACCCTTTGACTCGATTTTAGCGAAAATGCCGTATATCTCCTGAGTGCTTCTCGGAGATGGCGGAAGTCAAGGGTTAACGGTCATGAAGCAGGTCCTCGTGCTGGGCGCCGGCGGGTTTATCGGAAGTCACCTGGTGACGCGCCTGAAGAGCGAAGGGTGCTGGGTTCGCGGCGTGGATCTGAAGTATCCGCGCTATAGCCCTTCCGCGGCCGATGAGTTTGTAATCGCGGATCTGCGCGAGCCGGCCAATGTGCGTGACGCGTTGGACCGTCCGTTCGACGAGGTCTACCAGCTTGCCGCCGATATGGGCGGTGCGGGTTTCGTATTTACCGGCGCACATGACGCCGAGATCATGCACAACTCGGCGATGATCAATCTGAATGTCGCCGATGCGGCCGCCAAGAGGGGGATTCGCCGGATCTTCTATTCCTCGTCGGCCTGCATTTATCCGCGTGAGAACCAGACCGATCCGCAAGATCCGAATTGCAGGGAAGACAGCGCCTATCCGGCAAATCCCGACAGCGAATACGGCTGGGAAAAACTGTTCAGCGAGCGGATGTTTCTCTCCTTCGCGCGGAATTTCGGGCTGGAGATGCGGATCGCCCGGTTCCACAACATATTCGGCCCGGAAGGATCCTGGAACGACGGCCGCGAGAAGGCGCCTGCCGCGATCTGCCGGAAGGTCGCCGAGGCGCGCGACGGTGGCGAAATCGAGATCTGGGGCGACGGGGAGCAGACACGCTCTTTCCTCTATATCGACGAGTGTCTCGACGGTGTGTTGCGCCTGACACGCTCGGACTT
Source organism: Nisaea acidiphila (assembly GCF_024662015.1). NCBI lineage: Bacteria > Pseudomonadati > Pseudomonadota > Alphaproteobacteria > Rhodospirillales > Thalassobaculaceae > Nisaea > Nisaea acidiphila. The sequence goes on from NZ_CP102480.1 coordinate 3,904,487, forward strand.
CGCCGGACCGGTGAATATCGGTTCGGACGAGATGGTCAGCATCAACCGGCTGGTGGACATGACCAGCGAGATCGCAGGCAAGACGCTGCGCCGCAAACACGTCCCGGGACCGGTCGGGGTGCGAGGACGCAATTCGGACAATGCGCTTATCGGCCGTGAGCTCGGCTGGGCACCGGCGGCACCGCTGCGCGATGGGCTTGTCTCGACCTACCGCTGGATCGCCGGGCGGGTCGACAGCGGCGAAGCGGACGCGGCCTGAGCGTCTGTGCCTCCTGTCCGTTCTGGATCCGGCGCATTCAAGAGAAAATGAAATCGTGCGGCGTCTCCGGCAGTAGGCAAGCCAAGTCAATGTGACTACACTCATCGTTGAAACAGCCGACGGTAAATCCGAAGGCGCAAAATTTTGGGTGAATCACCATGTCCGCCGGCCGATCGACGTCGATACGCCGGGGAGGTCGTTCGACGGTGAACGATCAGGGGCGGGGAGAGTTTACGCGGGCACTTTCGCGGAGCTCGGCCCCGAAACCGTCGAACGGCGCTGTCCGCCGTTCCAACGGGGCAGGCCAGGAGCCTGTTCTGGCGGCCCTCGATTTAGGCACCAACAATTGCCGACTGCTGATTGCGGTCCCGTCCGGTTCGGGATTTCGGGTCATTGACGCATTTTCCCGCATCGTGCGCCTCGGGCAGGGCCTGCAGAAACACCGGAAGCTCTCCGAGGACGCGATGGAGCGAACGCTCCAGGCCTTGAAGATCTGCGCCCGCAAGATGGCAAAACGGAAAGTGACGCTGTCCCGTGTCGTGGCGACGGAGGCGTGCCGCCAGGCCCGCAATTGCGACGACTTCCTTGAGAGGGTTGCGGCCGAAACCGAACTCGACATCGAAATCATCTCGACGCGCGAGGAAGCCGAGCTGGCGCTTGCCGGCTGTGTACCGCTATTCGATCCGGAAATTCCAAACGCGCTGGTTTTCGATATCGGGGGTGGGAGCACCGAACTCGTCTGGCATCGGCGTGAAGAAAGGGAAACCCGGCGCAACGGAAGGGGCGCTCTGGATGCGATTTCTCTGCCGTTCGGCGTCGTGACGCTTGCGGAGCGCCATGGCGGCGACCGGTTCGATCGGGCCACCTATCGGCGGATGGTGGACGAATCCCGGTCTGCCCTCGACGCCTTCGAGGCCCGTTTCGACATCGGCGCGGCGATCCGGGACGGTGCCGTGCAGATGGTCGGAACCTCCGGGACCGTGACCACGCTTGCCGGCATCCGCATGAGGCTGCGGCGCTACGACCGGGATCGGGTGGACGGCACCTATCTCGATTTTGGGGAGATGGAGGAGATCGCCGAGCGGCTCGCGTCCGTCGGGTTCGACGAACGCGCGGCGATGCCCTGTATAGGACAGGAACGCGCGGACCTCGTGGTTGCCGGGTGTGCCATCCTTCAAGGGATCTGCGAGCGGTGGCCCGTGGGCCGGCTCCGGGTGGCCGACCGGGGGCTTCGCGAAGGAATTTTGTTCGATTTGCTTGAGCGCGCGGCGGGCCATTAGCTCCCGGCCGCTTGACGCCGCCGCCGCTTCCGGCGCACTAAGGCGGCCATGACGAACAAACGCGGCGGACGGCGCGGCGGGCGCGGCTCTGGGTCCCGGATGACCAGCGTCGAGCTCAAGAATGCGCGCCGGCATAAACCTTCCTCGCAGCGCTGGCTCCGGCGTCAGCTCAACGACCCCTATGTGGCCGAGGCGCAAAAGCTCGGCTACCGCTCCCGCGCAGCCTTCAAGCTGCTGCAGCTCGACGAGAAATTCCGCTTTCTGAAACCGGGCCAGAAGGTTGTCGATCTCGGCGCCGCGCCAGGTGGCTGGACGCAGATCGCGGTCCCCGCTGTCGGCGCCGACAAGGGGAAGGGAACGGTCGTCGGCATTGATCTGCTTGAGATGGAGCCGGTCCCCGGCGCGGATCTCTTCCAGGGCGATTTCATGACCGACGAGGGGCTGGCCGCGCTGCGTGCCCGGATGGACGGTCCGGTCGATGTGGTGCTGAGCGACATGGCTGCTTCGACGACCGGCCACGCGCCCACCGATCACCTGCGGACCGCCGCGCTCTGCGAGGCTGCGTTCGAATTCGCCGTCGAAGTGCTGGCCGAGGGCGGAACTTTCGTCGCCAAGGTCTTCAAGGGCGGGAGCGAGCAGGAGATGCTCCGGCGCATGAAGCTCGCCTTTAGCGCGGTGCGTCACGCGAAACCCGCGGCGAGCCGTCCGGAATCGCCGGAAGCCTATGTCGTTTGTACGGGGTTTCGGGGATTGCCCGAGAGCGAGCGAAATCAAGACGCAGTGGCGGAGGACGAGGATGACGGATCTGACGGTTAACGTCGTCGACGGCGAAACCGACGGTCTCTACGAGCTCGATCAACGGCTGGTGGCCTTCAACCGCGAGCGGTCCGACTGGGGCAGCCGTTATTTCACTGTCGAGATCCGCGATGCGGATAACGGCTTGCGTGGCGGTGCGGGCGCGCGGGTCAATCTGGGCGTGGTCGAAGTCTCGACACTCTGGCTGGATGGCGAATTGCGAGGTGGAGGAACGGGCCGGCATATCGTCGATGCCGTCATCGCCGAGGGCCGCCGGCTGGGCGCCAGCCGGATCCTTCTGGACACATACGATTTTCAAGCGCGTGATTTCTACGAAGCGCTCGGGTTTACCGTTTTCGGGACGCTCGATTACCCGAGCGGGAACAGCCGCTTTTACCTTTCCCGCGACATCTGACTTGCCACGCGCCGTTCGCGCTGCATCTTCTAGATTCCCATCCGAGACCGATTCTCCGATCCGCTAAGGAACAGTATTCATGAGCAAGGCCAAGATCCTGGTTTTCGCCGGTAGCGCGCGCGAAGCTTCCCTCAATAAGAAACTCGCATCGGCCGGAGCGGCGGCCGTCCGCCGGGCGGGCGGCGACGCGGCGCTGATCGACCTCAACGATTATCCGGCCCCGATCTATCATGGTGACGATGAGGCCGAGCATGGCCTGCCGGAGAACATCCTCATCCTGAAGAGGATGATCGCCGAGCATGACGGGCTGATGATTGCGACGCCGGAATATAACGGCTTCGTGCCGCCGCTCCTGGTCAATACCTTCAGCTGGGTGTCGCGGAAGTCGGATAAAGGCGGTCCTGAGGATGTGCTGAAATCCAAGCATGTCGCAATTATGGCGGCCTCGCCGGGCCGACTTGGCGGCGTGCGCGTGATCCCGCGGCTGCGCGATTGCCTTTGCGAGCTTGGCTGTGTGCCGGTCCAGGGGTTCGTCACCGTACCGGCGGCGGGCAGTGCCTTCAGCGCCGATGGCGACCTTGCCGACGATACGGCGCAGAAGGGACTCGATTCCCTTGCAGCGCGTCTGGTGGCTGCCGCCGGGTAGGTCACTGCGGTGACGCCGCATGGCAGCGTTGCACAATCGTCACGATACGGCCGCCACTTCTCGCTTGGCAGTCCCGGGGGGCGGTGTTATAGGGCCGTGCCACCGCAGCAAACGGAGGCACCATGGATATCCGCGAAGCCCTGACCTTCGACGACGTCCTTCTCGAACCGGCTCACTCGTCGGTTCTCCCGGCCCAGGTCGACACGTCCACACAGCTTACCCGCTCGATCCGTCTCGGGATCCCCGTCGTCTCCGCGGCGATGGATACGGTGACGGAAAGTCAGCTCGCTATCGCCATGGCACAGCTCGGCGGTCTCGGCGTGATCCACAAGAACATGGACGCTGCGCGGCAGGCGGACGAAGTCCGGGCGGTGAAGAAGTTCGAGGCCGGGATGGTGGTGAACCCGGTCACGATCGCGCCGGAGCAGAGCCTCGCGGACGCGATGGCACTGATGACGCGCTTCAAGATCAGCGGCATTCCCGTGGTCAAGGCGAAGACCGGTAGACTGGTCGGCATCCTGACGCACCGCGACGTGCGCTTCGCAACGGATCTCAGCCAGCCGGTCAAGGACCTGATGACCAAGAAGGTGATCACGGTGCGCGAAGACGTCACGCCGGAGGAAGCGCGGAGCCTGCTGCACAAGCACCGGATCGAGAAGCTGCTGGTGGTGGACGGCGATCACAAATGCATCGGCCTGATCACCGTGAAGGACATGGACAAGGCGCAGAGCCATCCGAACGCCTGCAAGGACGAGAAGGGGCGTCTGCGGGTCGCCGCTGCGACGGGAACCGGCAATGACGGCATCATCCGTGCCGAGGCCCTGGTCGATGCCGAGGTCGACATCATTGTTGTCGACACGGCCCACGGTCATTCCCAGGGCGTGCTGCGTTCTGTCGACGAAATTCGTAAGCTCAGCAACCGGACGCAGATCATCGCCGGCAACGTCGCCACCCGGGACGGCGCGCAGGCACTGATCGACGCGGGCGCTGATGCGGTCAAGGTCGGCATCGGACCCGGCTCGATTTGCACCACCCGTATGGTCGCCGGCGTCGGCGTGCCGCAGCTCACCGCCATCACCGGCGCGCTGGAAGCCTGTCACAAAGCCGGTGTCCCGGTGATCTCCGACGGGGGCATCAAGTATTCCGGCGATCTCGCCAAGGCGATCGCGGCCGGCGCGGATTGCGCGATGATCGGCTCGCTCTTCGCCGGTACCGACGAGAGCCCGGGCGAGGTTTATCTCTACCAGGGTCGTTCCTATAAGGCCTATCGCGGCATGGGTTCGCTCGGCGCGATGGCACGGGGGTCGGCGGACCGTTATTTCCAGGAAGAGGTTTCCGATAATCTGAAGCTCGTCCCGGAAGGGATCGAGGGCCAGGTACCGTACAAGGGACCGGTCTCCGCCGTCGTCCACCAGCTTATCGGCGGTCTGAAGGCAGCGATGGGCTATACCGGCAACGGAACGGTCAAGGACATGCAGGCGAACTGCAAGTTCCTGAAGATCAGCAATGCGGGCCTGCGCGAGAGCCATGTCCACGATGTGACGATCACCCGCGAAGCGCCGAATTACCGGCCGAGCATGTAACGCCCCGGGCGCCGTCGGCGCCCGGCGCTCTTTGAAAGAACAGTCCCATGACCCCTGCGGCCCGTCTGCTTGCCGCAATCGAGATCCTTGAGGAGGCCGACGCCGATCCGCGTCCGGTCGACCGCGTTCTCGAAGGCTATTTCCGTCAGCGCCGCTATGCCGGCTCCAAAGACCGGCACGCGATCCGCGAGCGCGTCTTCGGAATACTGCGCCGGCTGGCCCGGATCGACTGGCACCTGTCCCGCAGCAATGTCGTGGAACGGCCGACGGCGCGGCTGCGGGTGCTTGCGGACTTGCTGCTGACGGACGAACTGACGGCGAAGGCGGCGGGCGAACTCTTCTCCGGAGAGCGTCACGCGCCGGCAGCGTTCGGCGAGACCGAGACCCGTGTGCTCTCGGCTCTCAAGGGCGCGACGCTCGACGGTTCGCCAGATATGCCGGCGTCCGTCCGGGTCGAGACCCCGGACTGGGTCTATGACCGTCTTGAGCCGGTTCTTGGCGACGACCGGGATGCCGCCCTTCTGGCGATGGGCGCGGAAGCGCCGTTCGATCTCCGGATCAACCCATTGCACAAGGCGGACCGGGAAGCGGTACGCGAGGGGCTCGAGAAACAGGGCCTCGTGACGGAACCGACTCCGTTCTCGCCGTTCGGACTACGCTCGAAAGAGCGCAAGCCGATTGACGCTCTGAAGCTGTTCAAGGACGGGCTGATCGAGGTCCAGGACGAAGGGGCGCAGATCGCCGCCCTGCTGCTCGGCGCCGCGCCCGGCATGCAGGTCGCGGATTACTGCGCGGGCGCCGGCGGCAAGACGCTGGTGCTCGGCGGCCTTATGGAAAACAAGGGGCGCGTGCTCGCCCTCGACACCTCCAAAGGCCGGCTGGAGCGCTGCGGCGTCCGCACGCGGCGCGCGGGCCTGCACAATGTCGAGCGTCACGAGTTGGCGGAAGGCAGCGACCGCCGCGTGAAGCGGCTTGCGGGCAAGTTCGATCGGGTCATGGTCGACGCCCCCTGTTCCGGTACCGGTACCTGGCGCCGGAACCCGGATGCGCGCTGGCGCTATACCGAAGAGGATCTGGCGGAGCTGACGGCGTTGCAGGCGGTGATCCTGCAGCGCGGCGCGCGTCTGGTGAAGACGGGCGGGCGTCTTGCCTATGTCACCTGCTCTTTGCTGCCGGAGGAGAACGAGGGCGTGGTCGACGCCTTCCTCGCCGAGCGCGGCGACGAGTTCCGCAGCCTCGATATCGCCGAAGTCTGGAACGAGACCGTCATTCCGCTCGGTGGCGGGGCGTGCCCGGGCGAGGGATCGCGCCTCCGGCTCTATCCGCATCGCCACAATACCGACGGATTCTTCGTGCAAATACTGGAACGTATTCCCGCCGAGTGAATACGTCGCGGCTTTGTCCGGCCTTTGGGCTTTTTATCGACGTCATCTCTCACTTATCATTCGAGTGGGAGCATTGCGCTGAAGGGAAAGCCATGCCGGACCCGCGTGACATCAAGATCCGCCCAGCCGAGGCGAAAGACGCGGCCGCCATCGCCAAGGTGCAGGTCGAGACCTGGCAGGACGCCTATGTCGGCATTCTGCCGGACCGGATTCTGCTGGAGATGCGCGCTGTCCGTTCGGCGGCGCAGTGGTCCAATGCCATCGCGAAGAATCAGGTTCCGGGCTTTTTCCAGATTGCAGAATGGGAAGGACACATCGTCGGCTTCTGCCAAGGCGGGAAGCGCCGGCAGGATATCAAGGCCGCCGGAGACGAGGTTGGCGAGATCGCCGAGATCTATGTGCTCTATGTCGATCCGAGTTTCCAGGGGCTCGGCGTCGGGACGGCCATGATGGGCCGGGTGGTCGAGAGCCTCGCGGAAGCGGGATTCGGTGCTCTCGTTCTGACCGTGCTCAGCGCGAATCGCTCCGGTGTGGCGTTCTATGACAAGCATGGCGGCTCGGCGGATCTGCCGGTGGAATGTACCGTGATGGGGGCGCAGACCGAGGAAACGGTCTATCGCTGGCCGGATATCAGGGTCTTGCTGGATCGGCTCGCGGGTGCCGAGGGGTAGGGATCTGCCATGCGCCCGTGCGGCCTTGCCGCACTGCAGCGCTTCGGGTAGTTTCCTGCGCTTCTTTCCCGCCGAGCCACATGGTGCCCGATGACCGATCGTATCCTCATTCTCGATTTCGGCAGTCAGGTGACCCAGCTGATCGCGCGCCGCGTGCGCGAAGCCGGGGTCTATTGCGAAATCATGCCCTTCAACACACCGGTCGATAAGATCGAGGCCTTCGGCGCGAAGGCCTTTATTCTCTCCGGCGGACCCGCTTCGGTGATCGGCGAAGCGACGCCGAGGGCGCCGGAATTTGTCTTTGAGAGCGGTTTGCCGGTGCTCGGTATTTGCTACGGCCAGCAGACCCTTTGTCACCAGCTCGGCGGCCGGGTCGAGACCTCGGACCATCGCGAGTTCGGCCGGGCCTACGTGAACGTCACCGACAATTGCATCCTCTTCGACGGGGTCTGGGAGGTTGGCGCCAGCGAGCAGGTCTGGATGAGCCACGGCGACCGTGTGATCGAGTTGCCGGACGGCTTCCGCGTCGTTGCTTCCAGCGAGGGCGCGCCTTTCGCTGTCATTGCCGACGACGAGCGGCGCTATTATGCAACCATGTTCCACCCGGAGGTGGTGCATACGCCGCATGGCGCCGCGCTGCTCTCCAACTTCGTGCACAAGGTCGCGGGCTGCGCCGGCGACTGGACCATGGGCGCGTTCAAGGAACAGGCGATCCGGCAGATCCGCGATCAGGTCGGCGACGGCAAGGTGATCTGCGGCCTCTCCGGCGGCGTCGACAGCTCCGTCGCGGCGGTGCTGATCCACGAGGCGATCGGCGAGCAGCTGACCTGCGTCTTCGTCGATCACGGTCTGTTGCGTCAGGGCGAGGCGGAGGAGGTCGTGCGCCTGTTCGGCGACCACTACAACATCCCGCTGATCCACAAGGACGCGAGCGATCTCTTCCTCGGCGAACTGGCGGGCCAGACCGACCCCGAGGCGAAGCGCAAGACCATCGGCAAGCTTTTCATCGACGTTTTCCAGGAAGAGGCGAACAAGATCGAGGGCGCCCAGTTCCTGGCGCAGGGCACGCTCTATCCGGACGTGATCGAGAGCGTCTCCTTCACCGGCGGTCCGAGCGTGACGATCAAGAGCCACCACAATGTCGGCGGCCTGCCGGAGCGCATGAACCTGAAGCTGGTCGAGCCGCTGCGCGAGCTTTTCAAGGACGAGGTGCGTGAGCTCGGCCGTGAGCTCGGTCTGCCGGAAAGCCTCGTCGGCCGCCACCCGTTCCCCGGTCCGGGCCTCGCGATCCGCATTCCGGGCAGCGACATTACCCGCGAGAAGCTCGACATCCTGCGCAAGGCGGACGCGGTCTATCTGGAAGAGATCCGCAATGCCGGGCTCTACGACGCGATTTGGCAGGCCTTCGCGGTGCTGCTGCCGGTCCGCACGGTCGGCGTGATGGGCGATTACCGGACCTACGACTATGCCTGCGCGCTCCGCGCCGTCACCTCGACCGACGGCATGACCGCGGACTACTACCATTTCGACCACGAGTTCCTGAGCCGGGTCTCGACCCGGATCATCAACGAGGTGCGCGGCATCAACCGGGTAACTTACGACATCACCTCGAAGCCTCCGGGAACCATCGAGTGGGAGTGAGGCTGAGAGGGAGCGGCTTGCGCCGCTTCGCTACGGCTGCCGGTCTGCAGGACGCAAGGCATCCTGCTCTTCCATACTGGCAACACGTTTTCCCGATGGGCATTCCTCGCCCGTCGCTGTCTCGCCGGGTTTTGTGGTAAAAGGGTATGTTGCCAATCTAGCCAAGCGGGACCATGACGACGCAAGTCATTCCGGGGAAAATTACCCGCCAATACTGCGACGCTGCCAATCTCGTGATCGTCACGCTTACCGGGACCATCACGTTGACGGATATCCTGCAGGAGATCCGGAATCCCCCTGACATGAACCGCTGGAATCGGTCGCTTTGGAATTACCTCGATGCGGATCTGTCGGCGCTGCAATATTCGGACGCTGTCGAGATTGCGTCGGTCATCGAGCGTATCCCGGCAATCGGAAAGGTTTCCTACAAATCGGCTTTTGTTGCCAAGCCGGGCCCTGATCAATCGGTCCTCCGCCTGTATGACGCGATTATGAGAGAGAAAGGCATCTCCGGCCGAAACTTCCGCATATTCGATGACATCGCGGCTGCACGCGAATGGCTGCAGGAGCCGGAAAACAGGCCGGACGGCGGCGAACCTTCGATCTGAAACGGATGGCTGGAGCGGGGCGGTTTCGCGGAGACGGCGCACCGGCGCATTTTCCAACCGGCACCAGAGGGGCGATCCGGCGGCACGTTCTCTCGAATCCTGAGCGCGACTGTGCTAGGCGTCCAGGGACTTGCATGTTCCAGAAACAGGAAATTACGCAGCGTGGGTAAACTGAAGGAGCTTCTCTCAATCGAAGGCGGCGCGGAACGGTTATTCGACGAAATGCTCCGTGATGCCGGGACTGGCGAGAAGATGCTGCGGCTCGCGCTGCGTGCTTGGGGATATGACAATCTCGCCGATGATCGCATGAGCGGTGAGGCGAGTTTCCGGGACATGCTCCTGAACCGGATTGGTGTCGAGGTCGCCGTCGATATCGGCTGCAATGTCGGTGGGTACAGCCGCGCTTTGCTTGAAGGCGATTCTGCATTGAGGGTTTATGCGTTCGATCCCTCTCCGGCGCTTACCCCGACTTTGCGGGCGCTCGCGGAGGAGTTCTCCGGGCGTCTGGAAATCATTGCTAAGGGCGTCGGCGCGGAGACAGGCCGCAAGAGCTTCTTTTTTTCTGAAAGCTCCAGTTTTCTCGGCTCCTTCGCCAAGGAGATCGAGGAGATCCACTATGTGGAAAACGACCGGGTCGCCGATGTCGAAATCGTCACTCTGGACCAGTATTTTTCCGGCGAGAATGCTCCGGACCGGATCGATTTCATCAAGATCGATACGGAAGGCTATGAGGAGCAGGTCCTGAAGGGAGCGGAAAAAACGATCGAGGCTTATCGGCCCAAGGCCATTCAGATCGAGTTCAATTGGCACCACATGTTCGTTGGGTCGACCATGCACAGCATCGCAGCGCGGCTTCCCGATTACCGGCTTTACCAGTTGCTGCCAGACTGGATTATCGAACGCAATCCCGCCCATCCTTTCAGCAATATGTTCATCTACTCCAATTTCGTCTTTCTGCACCCAGAAGCGCTCAAGCAGATAAGCCAGCCCGGCGGATGAGCGGTGCGATTGCGACGGTATTTCGACGTGACGTCGGCGCTTGTCCCATCGGTCTGCGTTCCTTAGCGTAGCGGAACAGCTTTCCGGGGCGTCATGAGCCAATACAGTACCACACGCCTGGTCCGTTTCGAGACCCGGCAGCCGTTCAGTCTTGCGCTGCCGAATTACGATCCGGCGCTGACCCATTCGAATGACGGCAGTCTGGTCTATTTCACCGCGAACAGGTTGCTCGAGCGGCAGCTCGGATCCGCCGGCGAGGCGGTGCGCATCGTCACTGCAAAGGGGCGGATCCCGGTGTTGGCGCCGTGGGACTGGCCGCGCGCGGCGGAGGCCGGGCGGGTGCTGTTCCTGCTGCCGTCGACCGCGCTCGGCGATTGCGTCGAGGCGGCCCTCTTTCTACGCGCATTCAGGCAGGCCCATCCTGCAATCGAGGTTACGGTCGCAAATACCGGCGATGCGACGGACATCTTCGGGCGCGAGGAAGGGCTGCGTGTCCTTCCGCTGCTGAACTCGGAGCGCGAGCTGGAACGCCAGGATGCTGTGATCGATATCGGGCAGGTTTCCGGCTGGGGCAATACCGCGACCGATCCGGTCTATCTCGAGGATGCATTGCTGCAGGCCTTCGGTCTCGAGCCGGCAGTCGCTTCTCTAAACCGGGACAGGGAGGCGACACGGATCGGCATCCTTCCTCTCACGTCCTCCCCGCTCAGGACCTTACCGCCGGATCTCTGCATCGCGCTCGCCGAGGCGTTCGGCCCGGAGCGCGTGGTGACCGTCGCGCTTAACAGCTATCAGAAAGTGAGTGCGGCTTATGAAAGAACTTGCCGCGCCCGTCTTGGAACGGCTGTCCAAATCATTCCCGGCTTTCCAACGGTCGGGGATCTGATGGATTTCCTCGCTTCCTGCGACTTTGTGGTGACCGGGGATAGTGGTCCGGCACATGTGACCAAGCTGCTCGGCACCTCCGGTCTCGCCGTCTTTACGACTGTCTCCGGCGAACGCCGGCTCGGGCGGCATAAGAACCTCGATAGCTATCAGGTTGCGTATCGTGGAGCCCATTGCAGCACGCCTTGCGGACTCGCCAAGGTGCGCGAGACGCGCGAGGGCCGGATCGGATGCATGGGCTCGCTCGGCTGTTCTCTCAAGGATCTGAAGAACGTGCCGTCCGGGCCGAACGCGGATGCTGTCGAGGAGCTGATCTTCAACGATCCGGTCCCCTGTATTGCCCAGCTTTCCCGGGAGACGGAGGCGGTGGTGGCACGGGCTCTGGAACTATCCCGTCACGCCGGGGCGTAGAGAGAATTGCCAACCGGCTCCGGATCAAGTAGACAGTCCGGGACATCAAGAGTTGAGCGGACGCTCAACGCCAACCTGCTTCCCGAGCAAGGTGGCGCTCCTGTTGCGGAGGATGTGGCCTAACCGGCAACCAAACGGGTCCAGCCAGAAAGTCCGCTCTGCTTGATGCCGGTAACAGCAGAGGATTTGACTATGCCGATCAGGATCCCAAATGACCTTCCAGCCTTCGCCGCACTCGAGGCCGAGGGCGTCATGGTCATGCGCGAGGCGGATGCGGTCCGCCAGGACATCCGTCCGCTCCAGATCGGGCTGCTCAACCTGATGCCCAACAAGATCCGCACCGAGACCCAGATCGCGCGGCTGCTCGGCGCCAGTCCGTTGCAGGTCGAGCTGACGCTGATCAAGATGACAGACCATGTGCCGAAGAACGTGCCTCAGGAGCACATGATCTCCTTCTACGAACCGTGGAGCGACCTGCGCGAGCGGAAGTTCGACGGTCTCGTCGTCACCGGCGCGCCGGTCGAGCGGCTTCCCTTCGAGGAGGTTTCCTACTGGTCGGAGCTCTGCCAGATCTTCGACTGGACGCAGACGCATGTGCATTCCAGCTTCATGATCTGCTGGGGCGCGCAGGCGGCCCTGCACCATTTCCACGATGTGCCGAAGCACGAACTGCCGAAGAAGGCGTTCGGCGTCTACCGGCACCGGAACCTGGCGCCGGCCTCCGGCTATCTGCGGGGGTTCTCGGACGATTTCTCGATACCGGTCTCGCGCTGGACGGAAACGAGGGTCGCGGACGTCCCGCCCTCGGCCGGGATCCGGGTTCTGATGGACTCCCCGGAGATGGGGCCGTGCCTGATGGAGGACCGGGCCAAACGCTCCCTCTATATGTTCAATCACATCGAATACGACTCGGATTCCCTCGGCGAGGAATATCAGCGCGACGTGGGGCGCGGCATGGAACCCGAGCTGCCGCACAGCTACTTCACGGACGACGATCCGACCCATCCGCCGCTGAACAGGTGGCGTAGTCATGCCCATCTGCTCTTCGCCAACTGGATCAACGAGATCTACCAGACGACACCGTTCGACGTTTGCGATATCGGCACGCCGGTCGATAACCGGCAAGCGGGGTAGGGTTTGATGTCCGAAGCGAAGGTGGCCCTGATCACTGGTGCGGCACGGGGCATTGGCCTTGCCGCGGCGCGGAAATTTCTCGAGGAAGGCTGGCGCGTGGCCATGCTCGACCGGGATACGGAGACCTTGCGGAGTGCCGTAGAGGGGTTGGGACAGCGCAACACCGTGCTCCCCGTCTTCGCGGATGTCTCCCAGCCGGATCAGGTGCAGCGGGCGGTCGACGAGACCGAGAACGCCTTCGGCCGGCTCGACGCGCTGGTGAACAATGCCGGCGTCGCGACCTTCAAGCCGGTGCTCGAAACGACCTTCGAGGAATGGTCGGAAATCATGGCGACCAACCTCAGCGGGCCGTTCCTCTGCACCAATGCCGCGGTCCCGGCGATGCTGAAGAGCGGGGGCGGCGCGGTGGTGAACATCGCCTCGATCTCGGGCTTGCGCGCTAGTCTGCTGCGCGTCGCCTACGGCACCAGCAAGGCGGCGGTGCTGCACCTGACCAAGCAGCAGGCGGCCGAACTCGGCAATCTCGGCGTCCGCGTGAATGCCGTGGCTCCGGGGCCGGTGGATACCGCTATGGCGAAGAAGGTGCACACACCGGACATTCGCGCCGACTATCACGACGCCATCCCGCTGAACCGCTACGGACTTGAGGAGGAGCTGGCCGAGGCGATCTTCTTCCTCTGCAGCGACAGGGCGAGCTACATCAACGGCCAGTATCTGGCTGTCGACGGCGGCTTCGACGCGACGGGGATCGGGTTACCGAGTTTCAGGGCGGAGTATCGGTCGCGCCTCTAGACGAAACTCTCCAGCGTTTCCGCACAGTCTCGTAGCGTCGCTGCCTTTTGGTCGCAGATCCCGGTCTCCTCGAACCGCGCGGTTGGGCCCACGATGCCGAGGGCGGCTTTGGCGACCGCACCGGCGCCGAGCACCGGAACCGCGATGGAAGTCACACCCGGCTCGTATTCCCCGGTAACGAGGGCGTATCCGCGCTCCCTGATCGCGGCGAGTTCGGCCCGGATCGCCTCGGGGTCGGTGATTGTCTTCTGTGTGAAGGGGGGCTGCGCGTGCGCGAGGATCTCCTCGGCGGCATCCTCTTCGCAGAAGGCCAGTAGCGCGCGCCCGATCGCGGTCGCGCTCAGGGGCAGGCGGGAGCCGATGCCGAAGCCGGAGGTGATGAGCGCCGGGTCGCCGGGGGAATAGGCGACATAGATCGCCTCCGTACCGTCCCGGACGGCGAGCGAGATCGCGTCGCCGAGACGTTTCGAGAAGGCCGCCATGACAGGCTGCACGGTGCGTCCGAACTGCCGCTCCTTCAGGTACCCGCTGGCGAGCCGGAGGACCTTCGGGCTCGGCGCATAGGCCCGCTGGCCCGTTTCCGTCAGATAGCCGAGCCGCACAAGCGTCAGGACCAGCCGACGTGTGACCGAGCGGTTGATCCCGGTGCTCCGGGCGAGATCCGGAATGGTGAGCGGGGCGGCGGCATTCTCGAACGCTTCCAGCACTTCCATGCCTTTCGCGAAAGTCAGCGAGATGTCCTTGTCGGCGATCTCCATGGGGGCCGGCTCGGCTTTCTCTGGCGTTCGCAGGGGCATGATGCTCCGATGGGCTTGACCGCGCGCCGCGCGTGCGGTCTAGTTTTACGATTGATCAATAATAGACCGACTGTTCGATAATCGGTCAAAAAGAAATGTGGATCCGGCGTCCTGCTGGGCATCCGCAAGGAGAGAAAAGCCGTGGGTGAGAAGATCTCCGTCACCTTTGTGAAGCCGGGCGGCACGCGGGAAACCGTCGAGGCCGAGACCGGTGAGTCCGTCATGCAGGCCGCCGTCTTCAACGATGTCGAGGGCGTCGAGGCCGAATGCGGCGGGAGCTGCGTCTGCGCCACCTGCCATGTTTATCTCGACGAGGCGGCGATGAAACTCGCGCCGGCGGCGGAGGAGGACGAACTGGCGATGCTTGAGGATGCGGCGGCGGAACAGCGCGAGAGCAGCCGGCTCTCCTGCCAGATAAAACTCACCCCCGAAATGGACGGTATCACCGTCACCATTCCGGAAACCCAATACTGACGACCTGCGTTGCGCGTCTTCGACGAGGGAGACTTCAGCCATGATGAGCCAGGACAAGAACGACGAGATCACGCTGGTCGGTGCCGACAAGCCGGCGGGGCAGGTGCTGCGCCGCTACTGGATGCCGGCCGCGCTCGCCGTGGAACTGGAGGAGGGGCCGCGTCCGGTGGTGCCCGTCCGCCTGATGGGCGAGGATCTGGTGCTGTTTCGGCGCGAGGATGACACTCTCGGCCTGATGAGCCGGTTCTGCCCGCATCGTGGCGTCGACCTCTGCTACGGGCGCCTCGAGGATGGCGGTATTCGCTGTCCGTTCCACGGCTGGCACTTCGGCGAGACCGGGCAATGCACCGAGCAGCCGGCAGAGCCCGACGGCTCGAAGATGCATGAGCGGATCAGGATCTCCAGCTATCCCGTGGTGGAGAAGAACGGCGTCATCTGGACCTATATGGGCCCGGGAGAGCCGCCGGCCTTCCCGGCGCTCGACTGTTTCCGCGCACCGGATAGCCATGTCTTCGCCTTCAAGGGCCTCTGGGAATGCAACTGGCTGCAGGCGCTGGAGATCGGCATCGACCCGGCGCACGCCTCCTTCCTGCACCGCTTCCTGCAGGACGAGGACCCGGCGGAAGGTTACGGCAAGCAGTTCCGCGACAAGGCGGCGCAAAGCGACATGCCGATGACCAAGGTGCTGCGTGAATTCGCCAATCCGGAACTGAAGGTGGAGGAGACCGACTACGGGCTCCGCATCATCGCGCTGCGCGATCTTGGTAACGGCCAGCGCCACGTCCGGGTGACGAACCAGGTCTTTCCCTGCGCCATCACCATCCCGATGTCGAACGAGATGACCATCACCCAGTGGCATGTGCCGATCGACGATACCCATTGTTACTGGTACTCGCTTTTCACCAGTTTCGGCGCGCCGGTCGACAAGAAGAAGATGTGGGAGCAGCGGATCAACGAGCACCGGTTGCCGGACTTTGCGCCGATCCGCAACAAGACGAACCAGTACGGCTACGACCCGGAGGAGCAGAAGACGCTGACCTATACGGGCATGGGGCTCGACATCAACGTGCACGACCAGTGGGCGGTCGAGTCCATGGGGGCGATCCAGGATCGGCGGCACGAACATCTGGCCTCTTCCGATGCCGCTATCGTGCGCTATCGGCGCCTGTTGCGCTCCGCGATCAGGAGCGTGAAATCGGGCGAGGGGGATCTGCCGCTCGTGCTCGACGAGGCCGCCGCCGAAGAGGTCCAGGGGCCGATCTCGATCGACGCCATCGGGCCGACGGAGGAATGGGAGACGGTCTGGACCGACCGCGATGCTGGCCGCCGGGCTTCCTGCAGCTGGGACGCGGCCCTCTCGTGACCGTGTCAGGAGAAAAGCAGGCTGTCATCGACGCGGTCCTGAAGAGGGTCGCGGAAGAGGGACTGGAGGTCGTGCGGGTTTCCTTTGCCGACCAGCACGGCATCCTGCGCGGCAAGACGATCATGGCGGACGCGCTGGAGAGCGCCTTCCGCTCCGGCATCGCCATGACCTCGACCCTGCTGTTGAAGGATACATCGCACCGCACGGTCTTCCCGGTCTGGCAGGAGGATGCGGGCTTCGGTGCCGGGCGCCTGACCGGTGCCGGCGATGTGCTGATGCACCCCGACCCCGCGACATTCAGGGTCCTGCCATGGTCACCGCACTCGGGCTGGATGCAGGCCGATCTGACCGACACAGATGGCAAGCCGCTTGAGGTCTGCTCCCGGGGCATTCTCCGCCGCGCGGTGGAGAAGCTGAACGCTCAGGGCTACGATCTCGTCACCGGGCTTGAGGTCGAGTTCCATGTGCTGCGCGTGACCGATCCGAAGCTCGGCCATGAGGATACCGGCCAGCCGGAGACGCCCCCGAAAACGGAACTGCTCGCGCATGGTTATCAGTACCTGACTGAGGACCGCTACGACCGCCTGGAGGACGTCTTTGATCTCGTTCGCCGTAATGCGGTCGTGCTCGGCCTGCCGGTGCGCTCCTTCGAGACCGAGTTCGGGCCGAGCCAGTGCGAAGTCACCTTCCATCCGGCCTCCGCGATGGAGCATGCCGACAACATGGTGCTGTTCCGCTCCATGGTAAAACAGGTCTGCCGCCGCGAGGGCCTGCACGCGACCTTCATGTGCCGGCCGAAATTCAAGGATGCGATGGCGAGCGGCTGGCACCTGCACCAGTCGCTGGTCGATCTCGAGAGCGGCGACAATCTGATGGTGCCGGAGAAGGGCGAGGCGCTCTCCAAACTCGGCCGGAGCTGGGTCGCCGGGCTGCTCGACCATGCCGCCGAGAGCTGCCTGCTCTCGACCCCGACGGTGAACGGCTACAAGCGCTACCGTCCCTTCACCCTCGCGCCCGACCGGGTGCAGTGGGGGCGGGACAATAAGGGGGCGATGATCCGAGCACTCGCCCGGCCGGGCGATGGCGCCAGCCGGATCGAGAACCGTATCGGCGAGCCGGCGGCCAACCCCTATCTCTACATCGCTTCCCAGGTCCTTGCCGGTCTCGACGGGATCGAGCGCGGTCTCGAGGCGCCGGCGCCGGTCGAGCGGCCCTATGAGAGCGATGCGGCTCGATTGCCGGCCAGTCTCGACCGGGCGCTCCAGCTGTTCCGGGAAAGCGCATTCTTCCGTGATGCGCTCGGCGACGCCTATGTCGATTACTACGCCCGCATCAAGCAGGCTGAATGGGACCGCTATGCACAGGCGGTCTCCGAGTGGGAAGAGCGGGAGTATTTCTCGCTCTTCTGAATTGCGTGGCAAACTGCGCGAGTTTTCGCTGGCCTATCCGGCTATACAACCCTGCCTTTATTGACATGCCGTGCAGCTTGAGTACTCTTTGCGCGAAATAATTGCGAATAATTCTTATTATCATGCGCGCGGGGGTGGGGCATGCATTACCGGCCACGGATGACGGCCTCCGTGAAGCAGATCGTCCCGCTTCAGGATGTCAGTTTCCTGCAGTATGAGCGGATGGTCGTCGATCACTGGCAGGTCGAGGCGAAAATCGGGGCGTGCGGCGAGTATTTCTCTCCCGACCCGCGCTTCGTCGTTTTCTTCGACGGGGCGGCGATCATGCTCGATCGGGGAGAGGGCAAGGATCGCATATCCTGCAGCGCCTGCTTCGTGCCGGCAGGGATGTTGCTCTGCGGGTCGCTCGCGACGGCGGGATATCTGGAACATATCGATATCCATGTCGAAGAGGGGCAGCTTCGCCGCATCGTCGGACCGTCCATCGAACTCGGCGCACCGCGTTTTCTTTCCGGCAGTGTTGAGTTGCAGAATCTCGCGTCGCTTCTGGCAGACGAGTGCCGGATGAAAAGCAGACCGGCCGGATACGGAGAGGCGCTCGCCGCAGGTGTGATCCACGAAATCTTCCATCTCGGCGACAAGGTCCGCTCGCTGGATGCGGCACCTGCGTGGCTCGACGAGGTCATGGCGCATGTCGCAGAGTCTCTCGACCGGCGCCTGACCATGGAGGAACTGGCTGGAGTTGCCGGCATGTCGCGCTCGCAATTCTACCGGTGCTTCCGCGAGGCGGCCGGGCAGCCGCCGCATCAATGGGTCATGTGCGCCCGGATCCAGCATGCTCAGCGTCTGTTGAGTGAGGGCGCGCTGCTCTCCCAGGTCGCCCACGATACCGGCTTTGCCGACCAGGCCCATTTCAGCCGCTGCTTCCGCCGCGCCACGGGGTTGCCGCCCGGACAATGGGTCAAGCGACACAATTCTTCAAAGCGTGAGGCAAACGTTCAAGACAAGGTTCCCGCCTGACTCTAGGACTTCGGGCCTGCGCACGTCCGTGCGACACGTCTTTCTGTCTAGTTCAGGGAACAGGCCCAATGATCCGAGCCGCTTCAGTACGGGGAACTACCCGGCTCCTCCTTCTTTCCAGTGTGCTTTCGCTCTCGCTAAGTTTCGTTGCCGCTGCGCAGGACAGCGGCACGGCGACCGAACTCGAACCGCTGGTCGTGCTCGGCAACCAGGAAGACGCGACCGGCGCGGTCGGCGACAGCAACAATCCGCCGACCGTTACCGGATCAAAGGTTCCGGTCTATGCGAACGAGGTCCCGCAGTCGCTCTCCATCCTGAGTGCGGACGATCTGAAGCGCTTCAACGCCGACCGGGTCAGCGAGACGCTGCGCTACACGCCGGGCGTGACGACCGACGTGTTCGGCGACGACAACGATTACGACTGGCTCCGGATCCGCGGCTTCCAGGCCGACCAAACCGGCATCTTTCTCGACAATGCGCAGAACCTCTCCTTCGCCTTCGGCTCGTTCTATACCGATCCCTACGCGCTGGAGCGGATCGAGGTGCTGCGCGGCCCGTCCTCCGCGCTCTACGGCGGCTCCAACCCGGGCGGCATCCTGAATTACGTCTCCAAGCGCCCGGGTGAGCGCATCCGCGAAGTGCAGCTTGGTGTCGAGGACTCGCCGGCCGGAACCGTCGCGTTCGATTACGGCGACCCGCTCGGGAATGGTCAGGCCTACCGGCTTGTCAGCCGTTTCAAGGGCGGCGACGCCTATGACGAGTTCAATTCCGGTGCCCGCGGGACCTTCGCGCCGTCCTACAAGCTCGCGACCGACGGCGGCACCGAGATCACGCTGCTCGCCAACGCGCATGTTGCCGAGGAGCAGCATAACGGCAGCACGTTCCTGCCCTATGCCGGCACGGTGACCGGTACTGACGAATTCGGCTATATCGGCAATGACGAGAACTTCTCCGATCCGGACTGGGACAAGTATTCCCGCAAGCAATTCACCGCGACCGGTATCGTCGAGCATACCTTCAACAACGACTTCACCCTGACCGGTATCGGCCGCGCGGGCATCGCCGACCTGCATGAGCGCTATTGGTATCCGTTCGGCTATGGCGGGTACTCGACCACGCCGACTGACGATGTCGGCACGCTCAGCCTGGTCGCCTTCGAGCACGAGACGGAAACGCGGACGGCGCAGACCGACATCCGTTATTACGGCGTGGTCGATACCGATGTGGTCAGCCACGATCTGCTGTTCGGCCTCGATGCCCGCTACTACTGGCTGGACGAGACACAGGCCTCGGGTTTCGGTTCCACCCAGGTCGTGAATTCTTTCGATCCGGGCACGCCGACACTTGGCGATCCCTATCAGGACGCCACCACCACGCAGTCGCAGATCGGGTTCTACTTCCAGGATCAGCTGCGCTTCGGCGACGGCTGGATCGTCACCGGCAACATCCGGCACGATTTCGCCGACACGGAACAGGACGGATCGGGCGCCTTCTCCCGCAACGACAGCGAGACTTCCTATCGGGCGGCTCTCGCCTACGAGTTCACCGGGGGGATCACGCCTTATGTCACCTACTCGACCTTCTTCAATCCGCTGATCACGTCTCCCGCCAACGGCGTGACCAAGCCTGAGAGCGGCGACCAGATCGAGGCCGGTGTCAAATGGGCGCCGCAGGGCGGCAATTTCTATCTGACCGCCGCCGCCTTCCAGATCGACCGGGAGAATGTCGTGACCGGCGCCTTCCCGAACTACAATCAGCTCGGCGAGGCACGCTCCCGCGGCTTCGAATTCGAGGGCGCCTATAACTTCAGCAACGGCTTCTCCGTAGCCGGTGCGGCGACATTGCTCGATGTCGAGGTGACCGAGGATTCCGACGCTTCCCTGATCGGCAAGACCCCGACCCTGGTGCCGGAAACCGAGCTGGCCATTCGCGCCCAGTACGATTTCGACGATCTGGTCGAAGGTCTCAAGCTCGGTGCCGGCGTGCGTCGCCGGGGCGAAAGCTTCGCCAACGACGCCAATACCCTGAAGGTGCCGTCCTCGACCGTCGTCGATCTCTACGGCACATACGAGATCAACCCGGGTTGGGCGCTGAACCTCGCGGCGACCAATATCGCCGACAAGCGCTATGTCACCGCCTGTCAGACGGAATATGTCTGCTCCTACGGCTCCGGCCGCGAGATCAAGCTGACGCTGACCGCGAACTGGTAAGACACTTCGGAGAAAGCGCGGGTGCCGGGCCGTGAAAGCGGTTGGGCCCCGCGCTTTCTCTTTGCGCGATGCCTGGCTCTGTCAATCGGCGGCGAGGGCTGCGAGAAGGCCTGCATAGGGCGTCAGCAGGAGGTTGTCGTCCAGAGCTGCGTTGTGGTTCCAGGTCGCGACCACACAGCGGGTAACGCCGTCTCGCCCGACGACCCGGCTGGAAAGATTGAGGACGCCGGTCTCCGAACCGCCCTTATAGGCGAAGCTCTGCCAGTCTCCGGGCGTGATCGGTCCGGGATTGATGCCGACGCTCGGCAGCTCCGCGACCGCCTCCAGGAGCGTACAGAGCTCTTCCGCCGAGAAGAACCATTCGACGGCCTTGAAAGTTGGATCTGTGCTCAGCATTTGCGCCGGAGGCAATGGCCTGGTCGCGATCCGCTCCAGGATTTCCCGGCGTCCGGCCTCGTCTGTCATTTCCCATTTCGTCCTGAGAGCCGCGGTCTCCGCTGTTTTCAGGGTGAAGGCCTCGCGTGTGGTCAGGAACGGCTTGCTGTGCGGGGCATAGGCTTCGACCGTCTCCCGGCCGAGCAGACGGATCAGGGCGTCAGTGGCGGTATTGTCGCTGATCGAGATCATCAGGTGGGCGAGCGAGCCCAGCGTGAGGGGCGTTCCGTCCGGCCAGTCCTGCAGCATGCCGCTTGGCAGAGACTTCCATTCCGGGTGGAGTTCCGCCACCTCTGTCCAGTGTCGTGCGCCTTTCGCGACCGCGTCGGCGAGCGCCTTGAGGATCGCCAGTTTCGCGGCGGACCCCACGGCGAGGGGACGCTCTGCATTATGCGCATGGAGCGTCTCTCCGTCTTTCAGGACGAGGAGGGCGACATCGCCCGGCAAAGCCTTGATCGCCGCGACATGTGCGTCGATCGGCCCGTCCGGCACCGGCGCGCCGAACCAGAGGCCGGAGATCCGTCCCGCGCCGTCGAGGAAGATTTTCGCCGGCACCGTCGACCGCTCGAAACGGAGGCGGAAGCCGTCCCCCTCGGGGGCGACCGTTTCGAGCGCGCCGAATTGCTGCCGTAAGCCGGTGACGATCCAGGCGATCTCGCTTGCGGGAACCTGCGCGAGGAACGCGGGTGCGAATTGCGCGGCTTCCGGGGGAGCAGGGCCGAACAGCCCGGTTAGAGCGTCTTCCGGCGTCATGCCTGATGCATCAACCTCGGTAATCGGAGTGAGAAGGCCGAACGATATCAATCCGGCGAGGCAGAGGCCACGCCACATGTCAGCCCGTCTTCATGACGAATTCGAGCCCGTGAAGATTGCCGACATAAATGCCGGGTTTCTTCATATGGAAGGAAATCACCGCCGGTCCGACCATGATGTCGGCCCGGTCCCGCCCAAGGCGCACCACCTTGCCCTGCTCGGTCTTGTCGGTGTCGGTGCAGGTCACCGAAACAATGTCATCGAGACGCATCTGGCGCCCTCCGTTCCGTTGCCGGAACAGGATGACACATCCGCGATGTCGGTTTTGTGGAGTTGTCGCGCGGGCGAGGGACGGCCCCCTCAGTCGAGGTCCATTTCCAGGATAGTCATATGAAAATCATAGGAAACGTCGCCTTCCTCATCGTCCTTGAAGATGACGCCGATGAATTCCCCGTCGAGCGAGACTTCGGCCGAATCGTCTTTGTTCGGACGGCCGGCGATGGTGATGCCGTGATTGCCGAAGGTGCGGCGCAGGTAGCGCTGAACTTTCTCGATTTCGCTTTTATCCACGGGTAACCCCCTTGTTCGTTTGAGCGGACGGGAATAGCCGAACCGGCGTCCCGGTTCAAGGCGTTCGGGCGAAAGCACTTGCCGCACTTTTCGCCGCGCGCCTATCTTCGCCCGCATGACCCAGCGAGAGACTATCATCATTGACTGCGATCCGGGAATTGACGACGCGGTGGCGCTCCTGCTCGCATTCGCCAGCCCCGACGAGATCGACCTGAAGGCCGTCACGACGGTTGCCGGCAATGTCCCGCTGCACCGGACGGAAGCCAATGCGCGGCGCATCCGCGATCTCGCGGGGCGGCACGAGGTGCCGATCCATGCCGGCTGTCCTCGTCCTCTGCTGAACCCGCTGGTGACCGCGGCCGACATACACGGCAAGACCGGTCTGGACGGCAGCGAGCTGCCGGATCCCGCGTCGCAGCTTGCTGCCGGACACGGGGCGGACGTCCTCCGCACCGAGATTTCGGCAGCGCCAGGCGGCATCAAGCTGCTGCCGGTCGGCCCGCTGACCAATGTCGCCCATGCCATCGTCGCGCGACCGGAACTGGCGAACGAGGTTTCCTCCATCGTGCTGATGGGGGGCAGTACCGGGCCGGGGAACATCACGCCCCATGCCGAGTTCAATTTCCATGTCGACCCGCATGCCGCCCGCGTCGTCTTCGAGAGCGGTGCGCCCATCGTCATGCACGGGCTCAACGTCACTCACCAGGTGCGGGCGAAGGCGGACTGGATCGCGGCATTGCGCGCGCTCGGAACGAAAGTCGGCGATACCGCCGCGGGCATGCTGACCTTCTACGACTCGGACAACGATCCGGCGCTGCACGATGTACTGACGGTCGGGTATCTGCTCTGGCCGGAGTTGTTTTCCGGCGAGGAACGCCGGGTCGAGATCGTAACAGAGGGCGTGGAGGCGGGGCGCAGTATCGTGCATCCGGCGGGCGACGGCGCGCCGAACGCGACGGTGATCATAGAGGTCGACGCGCCCGAATTCCTCTCCCGGCTGCTCGACCGCCTGGCGCGGTATTCCTGAGGCGGCATGGCGTCGGAAAACGGAAAGCCCGGAAAGGCCAAGGAACGCAAGCTGGCGCTCGCGCAGGACCCGCATGCGGTCAAGGAGCCGTCGGAAAACAATCTGGAACTCGCCATCGGCCGCGAGGTCAGGGAATTTCGCAAGGCGCTCGGCATCACGGTGGCGGATCTCGCGAGCGCGACCGGCCTCTCCGTCGGCATGCTCTCCAAGATCGAGAACGGCGCGATCTCGCCGTCACTGACGACGCTGCAATCCGTCGCCCGCGCGCTCGGCGTGCCGATCACCGACCTCTTCAAGCGTTTCGAGGAGCCGCGCAACGCGGTCTTCGTGAAGGCGGGCGAGGGGGTGCAGGTGGAACGCCGCGGGACCCGCGCCGGGCATCAGTACAATCTGCTCGGCTACCTTGAAGGCAATACCAGCGGCGTGCTGGTCGAGCCATACCTGATCACTCTGACCGAGGATTCCGACGTCTTCCCCACCTTCCAGCATCCGGGCACCGAGCTGATCTACATGCTGGAGGGCGAGCTGCTCTACCGGCATGGGGACGCGACCTACCGGATGCTGCCCGGAGACAGCCTGTTCTTCGATGCCGATGCGCCGCACGGCCCGGAAGAACTGATTTCCCGGCCGATCCGCTATCTCTCGATCATCTCCTATCCCCAGCGCGCCCAATCCGAGTGAATGGATTTTTCTTCTGAAGAATATTTTATTCTTCCGAATTGTGCTCTGCAAAACCGCCTGCTAGGCTCCGCCGGAGATTTCTAGACGGAGGTTGCCGGAAATGTGCGGCATCGTTGGACTGTTCCTGAAGGACAAGGCGCTGGAGCCGAAACTCGGCGCACTGCTCTCGGAGATGCTGATCACCATGACGGATCGCGGACCGGACAGCGCCGGCATCGCGATCTACGGGCCGTCCGCGAAAGGTTCGGGCAAGATCACCGTCCAGTCCGCCGATCCTGAGAGCGACTTCAAGGGGCTTGGCGCGGCGCTGTCGAAGAAGGTCGGGACGGACGTCTCCGTCGATGTGCGGGCGACCCATGCCGTGATCTCGCTCGCGGCGGCGAAGCTCGACGCGGCGCGCGATGCGCTGCAGGAACTCCGGCCGGGCGTTACCGTCATGGGGCGCGGCGAAAGCGTGGAGATTTACAAGGAGGTCGGCCTGCCGAAGGACGTGGCGGAGCGCTTCGGCATCGGCAAAATGGGCGGCACCCACGGGATCGGCCATACAAGGATGGCGACGGAGTCCGCCGTCACGACCTTCGGCGCGCATCCGTTCTCGACCGGGCCGGACCAGTGCCTTGTCCATAACGGCTCGCTCTCCAACCACAACAATCTGCGCCGGGAGCTGGTGAAGGCCGGGCTCCGCTTCGAGACCGAGAACGATACCGAGGTCGCGGCAGCCTATCTCAGCCACAAGCTGGCGGAAGGGCAGAATCTCGGCGCGGCGCTGGAAAGCGGCCTCAGCGATCTCGATGGTTTCTATACCTTCGTCGTCGGCACCAAATCGGGCTTCGGCGTGCTGCGCGATCCGATCGCCTGCAAGCCGGCGGTGATGGCCGAGACCGACGAATATGTCGCCTTCGGCTCCGAATACCGCGCGCTGGTCGGCCTGCCGGGGATCGAGAGTGCCCGCGTCTGGGAGCCGGAGCCGGCGACCGTCTATTTCTGGGAGCATTGAGGAATGCCGAGCTTCGACCTTTCGAAGGTGCCGCTGCGCGACCTGAACCAGGCGCTGCACGATGTGTCCGCCGGTGCGAACGAGACCGATTTCGAGGTGCTGAACCCGCGCGGGGCGCATGCGGTCGCGGTCGGGATCGACAAGCCGGTCCGCGTCGATGTGAAAGGCAATTGCGGCTACTACTGCGCTGGAATGAATGCCGAAGCGACGGTCACGGTGCATGGCAGCGTCGGGCCGGGCGTCGCGGAGAACATGATGTCCGGCACCGTCGTGGTGAAGGGCGATGCGAGCCAGTATGCTGGCGCGACCGGTCATGGCGGCCTGCTGGTGATCGAGGGCAATGCCTCGTCGCGCTGCGGCATCTCCATGAAAGGCATCGATATCGTCGTGAAGGGCAATATCGGCCACATGTCCGCCTTCATGGCGCAGGCCGGTAACCTCGTGGTGCTTGGCGATGCCGGGGATGCGCTTGGAGATTCCTGCTACGAAGCCAGATTCTTCGTCCGCGGCAAGGTAGAGAGCCTCGGAGCCGACTGCGTTAAGAAGAAGATGAAGCCGAAGCATCTGGAGCTTCTGGCGGATCTCCTGAAACGCGCCGGGATCACCGATGTGAAGCCGGAGGAGTTCACCCGCTACGGCTCTGCGCGCCAGCTCTACAATTTCAACATCGACAATGTCGACGCCTACTGAGGACGGACAGATGACCTATACCAATCCCCCGACCGTCCCGCGCCAGTCCGCCACCTTCGACGATTACACGCTCTCCGAGATCCGCCGCGCGGCGGCGACCGGGATCTACGACATCCGCGGCGGCGGGGCGAAGCGCAAGGTGCCGCATTTCGACGACCTGCTGTTCCTCGGAGCCTCGATCTCGCGCTATCCGCTTGAAGGCTACCGCGAGGCCTGCGGCACCAATGTCGTGCTCGGCACCCGCTTCGCGAAAAAGCCGATCGAGCTGAAGATCCCGATCACCATCGCCGGTATGAGCTTCGGTTCGCTCTCGGGCCCCGCCAAGGAAGCGCTCGGCCGCGGCGCGACCCTCGCCGGAACTTCGACCACGACCGGCGATGGCGGGATGACCGAGGAGGAGCGCGGGCATTCCGAGATCCTCGTCTACCAGTACCTGCCGTCGCGCTACGGCATGAATCCGCGCGACCTGCGCCGTGCCGACGCGATCGAGGTCGTGGTCGGGCAGGGCGCCAAGCCGGGCGGCGGCGGCATGCTGCTCGGGCAGAAGATTTCCGAGCGGGTCGCCGAGATGCGCACCCTGCCGGAAGGCATCGACCAGCGCTCCGCCTGCCGTCATCCTGACTGGACCGGGCCGGACGATCTCGAGATCAAGATCCAGGAGCTGCGCGAGATCACCGACTGGGAGAAGCCGATCTATGTGAAGGTTGGCGGCGCGCGTCCCTATTACGACACCGCGCTCGCGGTGAAGTCCGGCGCCGACGTGGTGGTGCTCGACGGCATGCAGGGCGGCACGGCGGCGACCCAGGAGGTCTTCATCGAGCATGTCGGCCTGCCGACGCTGGCCTGCATCCGGCCTGCCGTCGCGGCATTGCAAGAGCTCGGCATGCACCGCAAGGTCCAGCTCGTGGTCTCCGGCGGTGTGCGTAGCGGAGCGGACGTGGCCAAGGCGCTGGCGCTTGGCGCGGATGCCGTCTCGATCGGCACCGCGGCGCTGGTCGCGATAGGCGACAACGATCCGAAATGGGAAGCGGAGTACCGGAAACTCGGGACCACGGCCGGCGCTTATGACGACTGGCACGAGGGCCGCGATCCGGCGGGCATCTCGACCCAGGACCCGGAGCTGATGAAGCGGGTCGATCCGGTCGCTGCCGGGCGCCGGCTTGCGAACTACCTGAAGGTGATGACACTTGAGGCGCAGACCATCGCGCGCGCCTGCGGCAAGAACCATGTGCACAACCTCGAGCCGGAGGATCTCTGCGCGCTGACCATCGAGGCCTCGGCCATGGCCGGCGTGCCGCTCGCCGGCACCGACTGGATACCCGGCAAGGCCGGGCTCTGAATGTACCGAACGACGCGGTGCCGAACACCGCGCGTATCGACAGGGAGAATTGGGGACTTAGGAGGTTTCATGACGAAGGATCTCGCAGCTTTTGCGAAAGAGAAGGGGGTCAAGTACTTCATGATCTCCTTCACCGACCTGTTCGGCGCACAGCGCGCCAAGCTGGTCCCTGCGGCTGCCATCGCCGACATGCAGGAGGAGGGGGCGGGCTTCGCCGGTTTTGCCGCATGGCTCGACATGACGCCGGCGCATCCGGACCTGTTCGCGATCCCGGACCCGTCCTCCGTGATCCAGCTTCCCTGGAAGAAGGACGTCGCCTGGGTCGCCGCGGATTGCTTCATGGAAGAGAAGTCCGTCGAACAGGCGCCGCGCAACACGCTGATCCGCATGATCGATGCCGCCGGAAAGAAGGGGCTGCGCGTCAAGACCGGCGTCGAGGCGGAGTACTTCCTGATTTTGCCGGACGGCTCCGAGATCTCCGACCCGCGCGATATTGCCGAGAAGCCCTGCTACGATCAGCAGGCGGTGATGCGCCGCTATGACGTCATCTCCGAGATCTGCGACTACATGCTGGAACTCGGCTGGGGGCCTTACCAGAACGACCATGAGGACGCGAACGGCCAGTTCGAGATGAACTGGGAGTTCGACGACGCGCTGAAGACGGCGGACAAGCATTCCTTCTTCAAGTTCATGGTCAAGTCGGTGGCGGAGAAGCACGGGTTGCGCGCCACCTTCATGCCGAAGCCGTTCAAGCACCTGACCGGCAACGGCTGCCACTGTCACGTCTCGGTCTGGGACAAGAAGGGCAAGGAGAACGCTTTCGCCGACAAAAAGGACGAGCTCGGCCTCTCGAAGGACGGCATGCATTTCCTCGGCGGTATCATGGCGCATGCGACGGCGCTCGCGGCCATCACCAATCCGACGGTGAATTCCTACAAGCGGATCAACGCCGCCGGAACGGCCTCCGGTGCAACCTGGGCGCCGAACTCGGTCACTTGGTCGGGCAACAACCGGACCCATATGGTGCGCGTGCCGGGGCCGGGACGCTTCGAGCTGAGGCTGCCGGACGGGGCGGCGAATCCCTACCTGCTGCAGGCCGTCGTGATCGCCGCCGGTCTCGACGGGCTCAAGAGCAAAGCCGATCCGGGCAAGCGTTACGACCACGACATGTATGCCGAGCCGGGGCTGGCCGCGGACGCGCCGAAGCTGCCGCTCAATCTGCTCGACGCCTTGCGTACCTTCGACGCGGACAGTGCCTTGAAGACCGCGCTCGGCGAGGAGTTCTCGGCCGCTTACGTGAAGCTGAAAACCGGCGAGTGGACCGCCTACACCTCGCACCTGACTGAGTGGGAGCGGGAGAATACGCTCGACATCTAGCGGCCATGATGCCCCGATAGGGGCGGAATGACCGGATGGGGAGCTTCACGTGGCAAAACTGAACGAGTTGACGGCGTCCGCGGCGGCGCGTGTCCTTGCGGCCGGAGAGGCCTCGGCCGAGGAGCTTATGCTGTCCTGTCTCGATCGCGTGGCGGAGCGGGACGAGACGGTCCGGGCCTGGGCCTTCCTCGACCCGGAGCTTGCCTTGGCCAATGCGCGGGCCGCCGACGCGTCCCGCGCGGCGGGCTACACGCTCGGTCCGCTGCATGGCGTGCCGGTCGGCATCAAGGACGTGATCGAGACCGCGGACATGCCGACCGAGAACGGCTCCGATCTGTTCCGCGGTCAGCGCACCGGGCGGGACGCTGACTGCGTCGCCCGGCTGCGCAATGCTGGCGCTGTGATCATGGGTAAGACCGTAACCACCGAGCTCGCGAACCAGACGCCGAGCAAGACCCGCAATCCGCACAATCCAGAGCATTCGCCGGGAGGCTCCTCGGCCGGCTCCGGCGCGGCGGTCGGGGATTTTCAGGTGCCCTTGGCCCTCGGCACCCAGACTGGCGGGTCGGTGATCAGGCCGGGCTCCTTCAACGGCATTCACGCCATGAAACCCTCCCTTGGCCTGATCCCGCGCGAGGGCGTGCTGATGCAGTCGCACACGCTGGATACCGTCGGCGTCTACGGCCGTTCGGTTGAGGATCTGGCGCTGATCGCGGACAGCATGGCTGCGTTCGATGCCACGGACGCCTTCAGCTTTGGAGGCCGCCGTTCGAGCCTCGGCGCGGATATGGCCCTCGAAACCCCGGCGCCGCGTTTTGCCTTTCTCGAAACCCCGGCTTGGCCACAGGCGGATGACGGCGCACAGAAGGCCATTGAGGGCGTCGTCGACGGTCTCGGCGCGGGCTGCGTCCGGGAGAGCCTGCCGTCGCCCTTTGACCGCATCCTCGACTTTCATGCTGCTGTCATGGCCGCCGAGATGGTGCCTTATTATGGGGGGATGATCGACGCCAGCCCCGAGAAGGCGAGCGAGATGATCAAGGCGCGCCTCGCCGAGGCCCGCAAGGTCGCGGCCGGCGACTATGTCGAAGCGGTGCTGGCGCGCGGGCCGATCAACGACTCCCTTTCGTTGCTGCTCGATCGCTATGACGCGGTGCTCTGCCTGCCGGCGACCGGTCCGGCGCCGCACGGCTTCGCAACCACGGGATCGGCGATCTTCAACGGTCTCTGGACCTATCTCGGCGTGCCTTGCGTGACTCTGCCGAGGCTCAGCGTCGAGGGGTTGCCACTCGGTGTTCAACTCGTCGGCAAGCCGGGAGAAGACGGCAAGCTCCTGCGCGTGGCCCGTTGGCTCGACCGGGAACTGGGCGGCTGAGGAAGGGCCTCAGTCCGCCGTTTGGCCTTTGGCTTCCGCCCGGGCCCGTCTTTGCCGGAACGCCTCTCTCTGGGCGATGTAGAGCGTGCTTGCCACGATCAGTCCGGCGCCGACGAGGGTCCGTTCGTCGGGCACCTCCGCGAAGACGAGATAGCCGGCGAAGGCGATGGTGATCAGCCGGATATACTGGAACACCGAGATCGCGCTCGCCTCGCCAACGGCGTAGGCCTTGATATCGAAATAGACCCGCGCGGTGGCGCCGACGCTGAGCACGAAGAGGATGATCCAGAGGTCCGTGTCCGGCCAGGTCCAGTGGGTAATCGCGGGCGGAAAGCTGCTGAGCGTGCTCATCACCATGAAATAGACCATCAGCGTGCCGGGCGGATCGTCCTTGGAGAGAGTCTTGCCCTGGATCAGCATGACGGCGAAGAGCGCGGCGCTGACGAGGGCGGAGAGCATGGCGAACTGGAAACCGTCGATGCTCGGATTGACCACCACGACGATCCCGGCGAAGCCGACGAGCGTCGCGCCCCAGCGATGGATGCCGACCTTCTCGCCGAGCATGGGGCCGGCCAGCGCGGTCATGAAGAGCGGGGTGGAGAAGAACAGCACCGAGGCGGTGGTGATCGGCAGCGCGCCGAGGGCGTAGAAACCCGCATTCATCGAGACCGCGCCGATCGCGCCGCGGAACAGATGCATCTTCCAGCGCCGGCTGAACAGCACGCGCTTGCCGTAGCCGATCAGGAACGGGACCGTCATTGCGAACGAGAAGATGCAGCGCACGAAGACGATCTGTGTCGAGGCGAGGCCGTCGGAGGCCATTTTCACTCCGACGGTCATCACCGTCGCCGCGAGGCAGGAGGCGAGGATCCAGAGCGCTCCCTGGAGATTGCCTGAGAGCGCTCCGGCTTTCACTTAGACCAGCCCTTCGAGACCGGCATCGACGCTGAGCGCCTGTCCGGTGATATGGGCGCCGGCCTTGGAGCAAAGGAAGAGGATCATCGAGGCGATGTCGTCGGCGGTGACGAATTCCTTCAGCGAGGCGATGGAGGCGAGCTCGCTCCGCATCGCGTTCTCCGAGATCCCCTTGGCTTCGGCCTTGGCCTTGATCACCCGGTCGATCCGGGCGCCCTCGACCGCGCCCGGCTGGATCGCGTTGCAGCGGATCCGGTCCGGGCCGAGCTCGATGGCGATGGTCCGGGTGAAACCGACGATGCCCCATTTCGCGGCCGAGTAGGGGCTGCGCATCGGGAAGCCGAACTTTCCGGCGGCCGAGGAGAGATTGATGATCGCGCCGCCGCCCGCATCCCGGAGGTAGGGCACGGCCATCTGTGTCATCAGGAAAGTGGAGGTGAGGTTGATGTCGATGCAGCTCTGCCAGTCCTCGAAACTGACACCCTCGACCGGGCCGGTCGGACCGGCCGTCCCGGCATTGTTCACGAGGATATCGAGCCCGCCGAGATAGTCCACGGCGGCGCCGAACATCGCCTTGAGGGCCTCCTTGTCGGAGACGTCGGTGAGCGTGCCGCCGAGGTTCGCGACCTTGTCGCGCGCATCCTCGAGCTGGTCCTGGTCGATATCGCAGATGAACACCTTGGCACCGGCCTGGCTGAACAGTTCAGCCGTCCGGCGGCCGATGCCCCCGGCGCCGGCGGTGATCAATGCCCGCTTGCCCGTCAGATCGAGCTGCATGGTTACCCCCCAATTTTCAGATTTTAGTTTGTCTGGAAGGGGAACTATAGCGGGCTTGCTGCAGTGCGGCAGCAGCGGAATCGGCGCGGGATTCGTTCTTTGGCAGCGGGAAAGACGGTCGCGTGCGGCGGGTTTAGCGCCTCGGCGGAGCCTGCTTCTTCTCCAGCACGCGCTTGATCCGGGCTTCCAGTTCCCGGTCCTCGTCGTCGGTATGCTTCTGCATCGCCTTGTCGAGGGCCTTCTCGTGCCCCTCGTGCCCATAGACGAGGCCGGCGATGACGAAGGCTAGGCAGAGGCCGAGGGCGGACATGGTGGCGCCGAAGCCCCAGAGCGGGCCGTATTCGCGGCCGATGACGACGATGCCCCACCAGAAGGCGGCGAAGGAAGCGACGGAGGCGAGCAGCAGGAAGCCGATGCGCAGGCAGAGCCCGCCGATGCGGTTGGCCGACATCAGTTCTCGGAAAGCGGCGCTGGTCTCGGCGTCGCGGATGGCGCGGGTGATGTCCTTGCGGGCGAGCTTGGTCCAGTCGCCGACATACATGCCGGTCTTGCCCTCGCCACGGCCCGGATTGAGGATGACCTCCTTCAGGTCCTCGACGATCTCGTTCGCCCGCTCCTCGGCGGGGCGGCGTTTCAGGCTGGGGAACGGTGAGCTGCTCGCGCGCTTCTTGTCCTCGTCGTCCGAGGCATCGCGTCTGAGATCGAACACCGCCGGCGTGCGGTCATCGGCCATCAGGCTTTGCGCTCCCCTGAAACTGTTCATCTTTTCGGCCTCAGGCGCATCCCTGCGCCACCATTTCATGCAAGTAGCGGTTCAGCGTGACGGTTGCAACCGGCTCGACGGGATCGAACAGCAGGGTGAGGGCCGCCGTTTCCTCGTCGTAGCGGCGCACCGAGGTCTTTGCATTGAAGAGCGCGCCGGGTCCCGCGGTCGGGACCAGCACACGCAGTTCCGCCCGGTCGTCCGGCTTCAGGTTGCCGTAATAGCCGACGATCTTGATGCCGAGCGTGTTCCAGTCGTCGATCGTGTAGGGGGTCGATCCGACGACCGCGGTCATCGGGGCGGTGGCACGCGGGGCCCGGCGGCGCTCGTGTGCCTGCGTCTGGTCGTTGGCGGTCGTCTGGTCGTTGGACTGCGGCATGGGCGGCCTCGTTCTGTCTTCCGGTTTTCTTGGCGGCGGCACCCCGTTCTGGCGCACCTCCGCAGGCGATGTTTTCCGTTAAGCAACCGCCGTGCCAGTTCGCGCGAGTACCGGGAAACCTTTCTTTACGCTTCTTAAAGATTTGAGCATGTGCCCCCGAAATCCGCTTCGACGGCGCTTTTCGCTGCCCGGCAAGGGGCTGCGGCAAGATCTGCCGGACCCATTCTGCCGCCCGGCGGGTCCGCTCTCTTAACGCTCAGCTATGCCGGGCCACGACTTGGTCACGGGTCGGCCAGGCCGGGCGGGTGGCGACGTCCTTCGAGGCGCAGGAGCTGCAGCGCATCCGGCTGCCGACCTCGGGAACCGGGAAGTCGGGCCCGAGCTGCGCAATCAGCATCGCCGTCGCCGCCTCGGCATTGTGGCCGCAGCGGTTGCACCAGCAGAAGACGCCGATCCCAGCGCGGGAAAGATCCGAGAGGGTCGCCGGGCGGCTGCGCTGCTCGTCCTGACGCAATGCCTTGTCCTTGAAACGTCCCATCCATCCCGTTCCTTCCGCCGGCCGAATGAGAACATAACAAGAACATTTTAGGTGGACAAGCATCCTTCGCCATAACGGATTACGTCATTTCAGGAGACTCAGGCCGTGCGCCAGACGGGTTCCGATGTGCCGACCGGTCCAGCCGGAATGCTCCAGAAAACAGGGGTTGTCGAGAGTTCGACAGGGCTCGCGAGCCGCCGCGCCGGTCCCCAGTGGGTGTTTTCAACCTGGGGTGCCAGATCGGCCTCGGTCTCGGGCGCGAATTCCGGCGTGCCATCGGCCTGGAACTGACCTTCCAGCAGGTTCGCCGTGCGGGCGAGAGAGGTACGGAAGGTCGCGCCCGCACCGCTCCGCACGCGCTCGGCAAGGCCGCTGAGGACGGCGGCGGCGACAATGAAGCCGGTCGCGTAATCGAGCGCCTGGACCGGCAATGGCGTCGGCTTGTCCTTGCCGTAGTGGCGCATGCCGGTCTCGGCAATACCGCTGCTCATCTGAACGATGCTGTCGAAACCGCGCCGGGTCGCCCAGGGTCCGGTCCAACCATAGGCGCAGAGGGAGACATCTACGAGACCCGGATTGAGCGCACGGCGTCGCGGCGCATCGAGGCCGAACGCGGCGAGCGCGTCCGAGCGATAGCCGTGCACCATAACATCGGCATCGGCGATCAGCTCCTTCAGCCGCTCCAGCTCGTTCTCCGTGCGCAGATCGAGCACTGCGGAGCGCTTGCCGAGCAGCATCTCCTCTTCCAGCGCCTCGTCCCAGAGCTCCTGCGGCGGATCGACCCGCAGCACGTCGGCGCCGTAGCCGGCAAGGAAGCGGGTCGCGGTGGGACCGGCCAGTACGCGGGTCAGGTCCAGCACCTTGATGCCGGTCAGCGGCCGTGCGGGCACGACCTCCCAGGTGGCGGCGTCGGGACCGGCAAAGGCCTCGTGATGCAGCAGCGGCTCGGCGGCCACCGCCCTGCCCTGGGGATGTGTGGCCCAGTCGGCGGCGGAGCGCATTTCCCCGGCGCAGCCGCCGGCGGAGACGATTGCATCCTCAAGCGGCGTTCCGTCCCACTCCCGGACCGCGGCGGCGACCTTCGTGCGATCGGCGGTCTCGTCGTTCGGCACGCCGAGGACGGAGAGTGCGGCCTTGCGGTGATGCGGCGCGTTGGTGTGGAGCCGGATCCAGCCGTCGCCGGTCGCGTAGTCGCCGGCGACCGCGTCCCAGACCGGTGGCAGCTCCCAGCCGTCCGGCCGGAGTGAACTCTTGAACCAGAAAGAGGCGAGGCGGCGGTCCACCGCGACTTCCGGCGGTGTGCCGTGACGGGCCGCGATCAGATCGGCAAGCGCCTCGCCGGCGGCGCCGACCGATGCCGCCGCGAGATCCGAGACGGCATAGGCCGAAGGCAGGGCGCCGGATTCGGCGAAAAGCGGCTCCGGACGCTCGGGCAGGCGCGCGGCCTTCCGAATTTCGGAAAGGAAGTACGAGAGTGGCGACATGGATGAGACCAAATTCTGGGAGACCTCACCATAGGCCGCCACGATTTCCCGTCGATATCAAGCCGTAAGATCCCCGCACAGATCCCATTCGTCGGTACCTACCTTTTTCAAGGTGGCGGCGGCAAATGTTCCTGAGAGCTGGGTATGGCTATTCAGGGAGTTAACTGTCACACCGCCGCTGGCCGACACGGTGACGGTTCCGGTGCCGGACTGAAATAGCGAAATCTCGGCGCCGACCGGAATCGCTTCGGTGCTGTTGCCGGGAACGGTCACCGTCACTGGTGAGGCATTTGAGAAGCGTATGTAGCTGCCGTTGTCCGAGACCGAGAGGGTTCGGCCCGTGGAGCTGTCCGAAATGATCGGACGGCCTTTCTTTGTAATACCGGTGCCTTCTGCAACGAAGTCGCCCGTGTTGCTCAAGGAGGCCGCTTGACTATTGTTCGTGCCGAAGAGGATTGAGGAGTCGGAGAAATTCCAAACCCTCAGATCCGATGTTCCGACGACGGCGAAATAACCGCCAGCGTCGGAACCGATACCGGAATTCGCGTTGGTGACCTGAAGGGCGCAGGAATACCCGCCATATGCAGTCAACTCGTGGTAGCCGGTCGACGTTCCCAGCACCAAACCTTCCGGACCTGTCCGCATCTTCTCCGCATTGTCGACGGTGAAGATGATCGATGAATTCGCGTGCGCGTTGTTTGTATCCGCGTTGAGATAAATGTGACCCTGGTCGTTCTGCAGCGCCATGGTTCCGCCGCTTGTTTCGAAGCCGACTTTTCCATGACGTGTGCCGTTGGCCGCGAAGTCCACAACGGAGTGGATCGACCCGCCCACGGTTCCATTGGCATCGTTCACAATCGCCCGGGCTTCTGTCTGGTTCGAGATTTCGAACTCAGATGCCGTAAGATTCGAAACCGAAATGTCCGTGTCCAGTTTAGAAGAGTCGATGGCGCCGTCTTCAATTCCGTCTTTAGTAACTCTCGTAAGATCCATGTTCGCCCCCAATTATCCTATGACCTCGATTGAAAACCAGCACCGCCGATAGTCGAAGTTTCCGCTCGATAGTCCGAATTCGCACTCGAATACATCGTTGTCGGCAACCGGAATTACGGCGGTCTGAACCTCCGCCGATGCGATGACGTTCATGGGAATGTTCGATTGGTAATAACGGGCCTCGCCCGGATAGTTGCCCGCACCGTTCTTTTTGATGTTCAGGATCATCACGCCTGTACTTCCGTTTCCGTTTCCCCTGCTGCTTCCCTGACAACTGACGCGCACCAACTGGATGCCTTTCCCTGCCGGAATGGTTATCTGTGAGCCGGATGTATGAAAGCCGTCGGTATCGTATGTTTCAGAAGACCAAGAAACAATTCCGGCTCCGAAATCTGAATTGTTGTGCAGTAAACAGCCTTTGAATCCATTATTTATTTTTACGTCCGTTGAAGATATGTTCGCTATTTCTGTTAATACATTGTTAAATATTGTTCCCTGTATGGAGATATTATTGGCTTCCTCGAGATAAAGGCCATGGTTTGAGGATTCAATTACATTCCCTGTGATTGCCATCGAAGTTGGCGATGCAAAGGGAGATACTGTTTCTTTCTTTATCCAAATTGCAGTTGTCGAGCTGTTTACGATGTTATTCGCAATGGTTGCCCGATCACCTTCGATGACGATCGCGTTGTAGTCGTAGGTCTGCCCCAATTTGACAAAGGTATTGCCGGTTATGATGTTATCGCGGGAGTTGGCTGCGGGGCCGCCCGACGGGGTGCTCCGCTGCGAGTAGACACCAGCTGCATTCTGGACACCGTTCGGGTTTTGGTAGAACAGACAATTAGAGGTGAATGTCTGGACAGTGCCCTGGAAGAACACGCCGTACTCATAGAAATTCACGTGGGTCTCATAAACGGAAAAGTGAGGCGACGCATTATTCTCGTTGATGTTCGCGTGAACACCCCTCCCCACGGCGACGAAGTCGCAGTTTCCGATACGTATGCCTTCGGCACGATCGTTCGGACTGGAGGAACTGCTTGAGGAAATCAGGACCACGGTGTGCCAATAGAATCCGCGGACGCGTTCGACGATGATTTCGACAGGAAGTCGGGTCGACCCCCCGATGTGAATGCCATGTTGGGACACTGTGCGCTGAGCCTGGGAATTGCCCGCGTTGTTCCCCCTCAACGTGATGCTATCGACCTTCGCTCCATGGCCGTCGATCAGATGAATCCCGGTATGCCAGCCGTCGGTCGCTTCGGTCGTCGGCATGATCATTAGGTCGGAAACCGAGATAATTCCTGCATCGCGATCATCGATGCCGGACTGGCTGAAGTCGATCTCCAATGCGGTCTGGTTCGCGACCGGCTGGGCGCTGGCCAGCGTCATGGATTGGACCGTAGTGAAGTAAGTCTCGTCGTTCTGTGAGATCTGGATCCCTGACGAGGCGGCATTGTCCCAGAATATCTCCGTGACAGCGATGCCGGCTCCAACGACATTGATCGGACGGTTTGAAATTGTCAGTCGGCCAGAGGAGCGATAACGTCCTGCGGGGAAGAAGAGCATGCCGCCCGAGGCCGGTATCGCCGCGATGGCACTCATGATGGCCGAATAATCGTCGGTCGTACCGTCACCCGTGGCGCCGTAGGCCTTGACGTTGAATATGCTGACGGAACCGCTTGCGATATCAAGGACGCGGCCGTTGGCATCGACTGTCACGGTCGGGTTGGAATAGCTTCCGGCCGTTACTCCGGTCTCGGTCAGTTGTTCGTCGCCGACCGCGTTCGAGGCAATCTTGGCTATCGTGACTGCATCGTCGGCCAGCTTGGGTGTGGTGACCGATCCATCGGCGACGACGCCGATTACCGGAACTTGGTCCTGAAGATAATGCACTTCCAGAACGCTGTTTTGAACCGGTGCGCTCGGTAGAAGCAGAATGTTGGCCGAAATATCATAACCCGAGGTCAGCAGAACAACGCCGTTGAGAAAAATGAGGAAATCGTTTTTCGATGCAGGTGTCACCAGCAGGTCGAAATCCGTCGTGACTCCATCACCGATGTAGGATCGGATTCCGATCGGAGTCGTGATCCCCAGAACCGATCCCCGGATTTCGATGGCCTGGCCATTGGCCGGCGCGGTGAAGAAGACTAAGTCGCTGCCTGCGACATAGTAGCTTTCGGAGGTCTGAACGACCCCGGATATCATGCATAGGACATTGTTCTTGGTCTGGGGAGGCGGGCCGCTGATTGCAAATGTCGTGGTCGTACCGTCGCCGGTATATGTGTCGACAGAGATCGGT
The DNA here is from genome assembly GCF_024662015.1 of Nisaea acidiphila. NCBI lineage: Bacteria > Pseudomonadati > Pseudomonadota > Alphaproteobacteria > Rhodospirillales > Thalassobaculaceae > Nisaea > Nisaea acidiphila. The sequence continues at coordinate 3,942,653 of NZ_CP102480.1, forward strand.
GTTGCCAAAGAGACCGCTGGGAGCCGGACCTCGATTTCGCTTCCCGATGCCGGCGCCTGAGAGAACGTCAGGGTTTGGCCGGAAATTGTGTAGGCGCTGACAAGCTGAACATTCGCCTCGATTTGTACAATGACATTGTTTGGCGATCCAGGATCTGCACTCAGCGTGAATTGTGTCTGGGTGCCATCACCGACGAATGAATCAATAGTAAGTGACATTTCTCACTGTCCATAAAGTGGTTGATCGAAATAGCTACAGAAGTCCTATGGTTAATGCGATTTTATGGCAAGAAGGCGGCGTGATTTTCGCGCTTTTGGATAGTTTTTTTATCGAAAATTATTTCGCTTGGAGGATCATTTTGAAGCGTGATTTCCGGGCGATTTGCTGGTCGGGTTTGCCGCAAACCGGCGCGCTTGTTCGGGAAAACCCGTCAAGTTCAGAAGGCAAGTCGCAGGAGCCCCGAGCTCCGAAAAGATCCGAGCTGCTCTAGCCGGTAACGAGGCGGGGCAGTTTTTCGAAACGGGAGATAACGTCGACTAAAGAGGAGGAGGATGCGAGTTTTTTATAGCCGGAGGTCAGCTCGAAGGTCGGATGACGTTGACCCTTGCGTTGCTTCTTGGAGACAGAGAAGAGCGGCAGTTCATGACTGTGCCGGAAGATCGAGAATGCCGCGCCGTCATCGGAATGATCGATCGCGTAGTCGCGCCACTCGCCGGAGATCACACGGCTCGAATAGAGAGAGAGAAGCTGACCAAGTTCGTTTTTGGTGAAGAAGGGACCGCGCCGCGGCGACCGGCTTTTTTTGAGCCGAATCAAGTCCGCCATGGGCCGTTCACCTACGGATTTGTTGCCAGTTCATGAAACCTAGTTTTCCCGAAAAAAACACCGGCGTAAAGTCCGCGTTCACCAATCCACCGGAGGTCCCGGACGTGACTGCGAGAGCGGTTTGATTTCGGGGGGCGCGCCATGTAGGTTGCGCTCTTCCGCTGGGGCGGATGGGTTATGGCCGAACCGGGACGCCGGGCCGGCGCTTCGCAACGGAGACAGGCGTGGCAGACATTTTTCGCGAGATTGACGAGGAACTCCAGCAGGAGAAGGCCGCCCGGCTTTGGAAACGGTACGGCCCCTATGTCCTCGCGGTGGCGGTTTTGATCGTTCTCGGGGTCGGCGGATACCGGTTCTGGCTTTCTTACGACGCGAAGCAGAAAGCGGCCCAGTCGGCGCGTTATGAAACAGCCGCGCGGGCGCTGGCTGAAGATCCGGCGGCGGCCGCTGCCGAGTTCGGCGCCCTGGCGCAGGACGGTAACAAGGGCTACGCCGCGCTCGCCTCGCTGCAGCAGGCGGCGGCCCTGGTCGAGGCCGGCGATCTCGAGGCCGCGATCATCACCTACAAGAAGCTCGCCGACGATACGGCCGTGCCTGCCGTCTTCCGCGATCTCGCCCGTCTTCTTGCCGTCACGCACCGGATCGACAGCGGCGATCCCACCGAACTCTCTCGCGAGATTTCAGCTCTTGCGAACACAAGCGGGCCGTGGCGCCCGCTGGCCCGCGAGGCCGAGGCGCTGATCGCGCTGAAAGCGGGCGACAAGTCAAAGGCACGGGAAATCCTTGAGACCCTGACGGCCGATGCGGAGACACCGGCGCAGCTACGCGCCCGGGCGACCGAGCTGCTCAGCGCCATCGCCAGCGAGTGATCGGGAGCGTTCCATGACCGGTCTGCATTTCCGGCGGTTTTCGCAGTGCGCGCTCCTCGCCGGCATGTTGTTGCTCCAGGGGTGCAGCGACGGCCTGTTTTTCGGTGAAGAGCAGGACGGCCCGCCCCTGCCGGGCGAACGGCTGCCGGTGCTGGCACTTGAACAGAGCCTTGTCGCGGACCCGAATCTCGCCGAGCAGCGGATCGTGCTTCCGCGCCCGGTCGAGAATGCGGACTGGCCGCAACCCGGCGGCAATGCCGTCCATGCCATGCAGCATCTCGCCGCCGGCGATGTGCTCAGCCGGGTCTGGACGACCGATATCGGCAGCGGCTCCGACAGCGACAACCAGTTGATCGCGAGCCCGATCGTCGTCGACGGCATGATCTACGCAATGGATTCCGAAGGCGAGATTTCCGCCCTCAAGACCGAAAACGGCGAGCGGGTCTGGAGCGCCGAGACCCGGCCGGACGACGAGGACGACACGATCTATCCGGGGGCGATCGCTGCCGGAGACGGCAAGCTGATCGCCGCGACCGGCTATAGCGAGGTTATCGCCTTCGATCTGAAGACGGGGGAAGAAGTCTGGCGCAGCCGGCTCCCGGGACCGACCCGAGGTGCGCCGACCGTGGCGGACGGGCGTGTGTTCCTGACCATTCTCGGCAACCAGTCCTTCGCGCTCGATCTGACCGACGGTACGCGGATCTGGTCCCATACCGGGATCGCGGAGGAATCCGCGTTGCTCGGGATCGCCAGTGCCGCGGTCAGCGGCAGTTCGGCGATTATCCCCTATTCCTCGGGCGAGCTGTTCGTGCTCCGGGTGGAGAACGGGCGTCTGCTCTGGAACGACAACCTGAGCTCGGTTCGCGGGATCAATGCGGTGTCCCGGCTTTCCGACATCCGCGGCAATCCGGTTGTCGACGACGGGCTCGTGATCGCGGTCAGCCAATCCGGCCGGCTCATCGCGACGGATCTGCAATCCGGCCGGCGGGTCTGGGAAGCGCGGATCGGCGGCAACCAGACGCCGTGGGCGGCGGGCGACTATGTCTTCGTCGTTTCCAGCCTCGGCGAGGTGCTGGCGCTGACCAAGCGCCGGGGACGGATCCACTGGATCCAGCAGCTTCCCGTCTTCGAAAATCCGGAAGACAAGGAAGGCGTCATCACCTATTCCGGCCCGGTGCTGGTCAGTGACCGTCTTCTGGTCGGGTCCTCGACCGGCGAGGTCTATGCGATCTCGCCCTATTCCGGGAAGATCCTCGGCAAGATCGATGTCGGCTCCGCGGTCTTTATCGCACCGATCGTGGCCGGCAGAACGGTTTACTTCCTGACCGACGACGGAGATCTGGAAGCGTTCCGCTAGGAGCGGGCGCGGCCGCTGCATGGCCGCTATGCCGCAAGTTTGCTTGATTTGATGGGCGCGCCGGGACTACGGAACAGCCATGAGTTTCACTGTTGCCATCATTGGTCGCCCGAATGTGGGCAAATCGACCCTCTTCAACCGACTCGTCGGCAAGCGTATTGCCATCGTCGATGACCAGCCGGGCGTCACGCGCGACCGCCGCGAGGGCGAGGGCCGGGTCGGCGATCTGAGTTTCCGCCTGTTCGACACGGCCGGTCTCGAGGATGCCGAGAACGAGAGCCTAGAAGGCCGTATGCGCCTGCAGACCGAGGCCGCCGTTTCGGAAGCGGATGCTGTGCTGTTCGTGATCGATGCCCGCGCCGGCGTCACGCCGCTCGACGACCATTTTGCCCGCTGGCTCCGGCGCGAGAAGCAGAAGGTGATCCTCGTTGCCAACAAGTGCGAGGGCAAGGCGGGTGCGCCCGGCCTCTATGAGGCCTTCGGCCTCGGCCTTGGCGATCCGGTGCCGCTCTCGGCGGAGCATGGCGAGGGGCTGGGCGAACTCTATGACGCTCTGAACGAATTCGCGCCGGAAGAGGCGCATGACGATTACGCCGCGCTCGACGCCGCCGCCGAGGAGAGCGACGACATCATCGACGAGTCGCCAGACGGCGCGGAGACCTGGCGCGACGCCAAGGCGCCGGACACGATCCGGCTTGCCATCGTCGGCCGCCCGAATGTCGGCAAATCCACCTTCGTGAACGCCCTGCTCGGCGAGGACCGGATGCTGACCGGTCCCGAAGCCGGCATCACCCGGGATGCGATCGAGAGCGATTGGGTATTCGAGGGCCAGCCCTTCAAACTGTTCGATACGGCGGGCCTCAGGCGCCGCTCGAAAGTCACCCAGCGGCTCGAATACCTCTCTGGTGAGGATACCCGCCGCGCCATCCAGTTCGCCCATGTCGTGGTGCTGATGCTGGATGCGACCACGATGCTGGAGAAGCAGGACCTGACCATCGCCCGCATGGTGGTCGAGGAGGGGCGCGCGCTCGTCATCGCCGCAAACAAGTGGGACATCGTCGAGAACCGGGAGAAGGCGCTCGGCCATCTCCGCGACCGGCTGCAGACCTCTCTGCCGCAGGTCAAAGGCATTCCCTACATCACCATCTCTGCCGAGCGCGGGCGCAATCTCGACAAGCTGCTGAAGGCGGTGGTCGATACCTACGACACCTGGAACCGCCGGGTTTCCACTTCGCGGCTGAACCGCTGGCTGCAGGACATGACGGCGATGCATCCGCCGCCGCTCGCAAAGGGACGCCGGATCAAGCTGCGCTACATGACGCAGATCAAGACGCGGCCGCCGACCTTCGCCGCTTTCGTCAGCCAGCCGACGGAATTGCCGGACGCCTATACCCGGTATCTCGTGAACGGGCTGCGCGAGACTTTCAAGCTGACCGCGGTGCCGATTCGCTTTTACCTGCGCGGCAGCAAGAATCCCTATGTGAAGGACGAATAGGCGCTCCGGGTCAGAACCGGGTGACGACCGTCGCGCCGACCGCCTGGAAACTGTCCATTTGCATCAGGGCTTCGATGGAATCCTCCAGGCTGATCTCCTTGCCAACCAGAAGATCGGGCGCCAGCTTGCCGGAAAGCACCATGGCCAGCATCGCGTCGTAGCGGTGCGCCTGCATGCCATGACTGCCGAGGATCTCAAGCTCGTCAGCGATCACCTTCGCCATCGGCACTGCCGGCGTCGCATGCTCCGCCAGCATCAACCCGACCTGAACGTGTTTGCCCCGCTTGCGCAGGTTCCTGATCGAGTTGAAGCAGGTCGTCGGATGGCCGAGCGCGTCGAGCGAGACATGCGCGCCGCCTTTCGTCAGTTCGATGACCGCTTCCGGAACGTCTGCGACCGTTGCCGCATTGATCGTGTGCACGGCGCCGAGCTTCTTCGCCAGCGCGAGTTTCTCCTCGGAAATGTCGATGGCGACCACGTTCGCCCCGATCGCCTCCGCGATCATGATGGCGGAAAGCCCTACGCCGCCGCAGCCATGCACCGCGACCCACTGACCGGCAGACGTCTTTCCCTGGTCGACGACGGCGCGGAACGAGGTGGCGAACCGGCAGCCGAAACTCGCCGCCGTCGCGAAGCTGACCTGCTCGGGAAGGGCAACGAGGTTCAGGTCCGCCTTGTGGATCGAGACCAGTTCGGCAAAGGAGCCCCAATGGGTGAAGCCGGGCTGGAATTGGTTTGCGCAGACCTGCTGGTGGCCGGCATGGCATTCGGGACAGGTTCCGCAGCCGCCGACGAAGGGCACCGTCACCCGGTCGCCGACCTTCCACCGTGTGACGTCCTTGCCGACCTCGGCGACCACACCCGCGAGCTCGTGCCCAGGCACATGCGGCAGCTCGATATCGCCGTCATGCCCGACCCATCCGTGCCAGTCGCTCCGGCAGACGCCGGTCGCCTCGACCTTGAGCACGACGCCGTGATGCTCCGGGACCGGGTCTGGAACCGTGACCAGTTTCGGCGGTTCGCAAAAGGCTTCGTAAAGGACGGCTTTCATAGGGGGCTCCAGGGATGGGGTAGATTGGAGGGCCGGCATCTATAGCCCGCGTTCCGGCCAATTCACCAGTCCCCTTGGCAAGCGGCCTTTCAGGGGACATCATTAACCTCCTTCCCGAGACCGCCTTTCCGATTGAGGATCCGCAATGACCAGCGAAAACCGCACCACCACTCCGCTTTGGCAATGGAGCGCCGTCGAGCTATCCGGCGCCATCCGCGACGGCCGCGTCAGCGCCGCCGATGCCGTTGCTTCCGCCGTCGGGCGAATCAAGGCGGAGAACGGACATATCAACGCGATCGTGGTCGATCAGACCGATGCCGCGCTGGAGCAGGCCGCTTCCTATGACGCGATCCTCAAAAAAGACGGCCCGATCGGGCCTCTGCACGGCGTGCCGGTCGCGATCAAGATCAATGTCGATCAGGAAGGCACCGCGAACAGCAACGGTGTGACCGCCTTCAAGGATCTGATCGCCCCGGGCGATGCGCCGGTCGTCAGCAATCTGAAGAAGGCGGGCGCGATCATCGTCGGGCGCAGCAACACGCCGGAATTCTCCTTCCGCGCCACTACGGTGAACGAGCTGCACGGTCGGACCTTCAACCCCTGGGACGACAACCATTCGCCGGGCGGCTCCTCTGGCGGCGCCTCCGCGGCGGTGGCAGCAGGCTTCTGCCCGATCGCGCACGGCAACGATATCGGCGGCTCGCTCCGTTTCCCGGCTTACCAGACCGGTGCGGTGACGGTGAAGCCGGGGCAGGGCCGGGTGCCGGCCTACAATCCGTCCGGCAAGGAGGAGCGTTCGCTCCTGGCGCAGCTCATGTCCGTGCAAGGGATCATCGCCCGCGAAGTGCGCGACGTCAGGCTCGCCACCCGTGTCCTGATGCAGCCGGATCCGCACGACCCGCTACAGGTTCCGGTCCCGTTCGACGGCCCGCCTGTGGATCAGCCGATCAAGGTCGCGTTTTGCCGCGAGACCAACGGCTACAACATTCATCCGGCGATCGTGTCGGCGCTGGAGGGCGCTGCAGCGGAGCTGGAGAAGGCCGGTTATGTCGTCGAGGAGGCGGCACCACGGATGATCCGCGAGGCTGCGGCGGAAGCCCTGCCGGCGCTCTATGCCGATTGCGAGATCTTCCTCGGCGAGGCGATCAAGAAATACGGCAGCGCCGATATCCAGAAGGTCTTCGGCTATTATTTCGAGAACTACCCGCCGACCGATGCGGAAGGGCTGTTGCGCGCCATGTCGCGCCGGACCCGCTATCTCCGGGCCTGGAATCTCTTCCTCGAAGAATATCCTCTGGTCCTGACGCCTTTCATGATGCGGCCGGGTTTCACCTGGAACGAAGACGCGGACAGCTCTGCCGGAACCCGCGATATCTTCGACTCCTCGGTCTATAGCTGGATGATCAATTTCCTCGGTCTTCCGGCGGCGATCGCGCCGGCGGGGTACCATGAGGACCTTCCGCTTTCGGTTCAGATCATCGGGCGCCGCTTCCGCGAGGACCTCGCGCTCGACGCGGCCGAGGTGCTGGAGCGGGCGAACGGCATACAGATCCATGAGCTCTGGCGCCGCAAAGGGCTTCGCTGACGGCCGATCTGCGGGAAAGTAATTATACAATGTCTCTGACTGATAATCCGAGAGGAAGTGAGGCCAGCTTGAGTTCTTCGAGTTAAGTGGTCATAATTAAATATTAAAACAGGACTCAGGTAAGAATGTTTCATTAATATTTATGTGATAGAAACCGATGTTCGATTTTGACTGGATCTTGCGCGATGCAGCGGAAGCAAGCGACTGGAATCGACGATCTGGACTGGGTCCTGGGCTACTGGCGCTCGTTGCGCCGGGATAGAATCATGCCGTCGCGGAGGGACTTTGACCCGACGGATATCCCCCCCAAAATACTGCCGCATCTCCTCTTGGTCGAAGTTCAGGACGGCAATCGGTTTCTCTACCGAATACATGGAACAGCCCATGTCGAAGCGGCTGGCTGGGATATGACCGGCTCGTATCTCCATGAGTTGCCCGAGCGTGGCGGCTATCGAGATTACATCGTGGGTATCTATGAGCGGCTGTTGGACGAAAAGGCGCCTCTTTTTACTGAGAGCACAATTCATTGGAAAGAGTATGTCTCGCGCTCCACGCAACGGTTGATGATGCCATTCTCGAACGATGGGAGCACAGTTCACCACGTGCTTTCAGTGCAAATGTTCGAATTTGTTTCGAGCGACGATAGATTAAAGCTCAACCTCTCTGATTTCGAAGGATTCGGCGAAACCCAGCGATACGTTGTCCATGGATGATCGGAACTTTGCGGGTGCTCGGCCGGGTTCCTTATCCGATCATACGATCGCAGATGAGCGGGCTGTGCACTTGTCCTCGTCGTGATTTCGGCGACATAGTCACCCCATGAGCCGACGCCGCATCACCCGTCACCAGCTCTCGGTTGACGATATCGCCACCCTTTACGACACGCTGCTGGAGAGCCAGAAGAAGCGGTATTACCGCCGCTGGAAGGTCGAGACGCCTGTCCTGGATGCGCGTCGCAAGCGCGATGTCGTGCAGGACGATGTCCGCCTCAAGCGGCTTGAGGACCGGGCGGAGGGGATCGAGTTCGCGCTGCGCTTCGACGATTTGACCTATCGCCAGCGCAAGGAGATGGAGCAGATGGCCCGTAACCTCCGTCTCGCGGCGCAGGGCATGAAGAAGATCCTCGCCAAGAGCTGACGTGAGCCGCCTCTTGTGCGGGTTCGAAAACTCGCCGTAATCTTTGTGGGTTGTTTCCCGCACTCATCCGAGCCGGCCCAGTGTCCCAGACATCTGAAACCATCGAAGCGGCCGCACCGCCGCATCCCTACCGCTGGGCCATGCTGTTCGGTGTCTGGCTGATCTATTTCGCCTTCGGTCTGACGATCAGCGCGCTCGCCCCCATGGTCGGACCGATCACCCGCGATCTCGGTCTCAGCCACGGCGCGATGGGCTCCGTGCTCGGGGCCTGGCCGTTTGTCTATATCGGCGCAGCGGTACCCTGCGGCATCCTGCTCGACCGGTTCGGCGCGCGGAAAGCGCTGCTTCTGGCGGCAACGGTCATGGCGGTCTCGGGCCTCGCCCGCGCCGTCGCCATCGATCATCTGACCCTTTTCCTTGCTGTCGGCATTTTCGGCTTCGGCGGTCCGCTGATCTCCATTGGGGCGCCGAAGATTATCGCCGAGTGGTTCGAAGGCAAGGAACGCGGCTTCGCCATGGGGATCTACATCACCGGCCCGGCCATGGGCGGCATCCTCTCGCTCAGCCTGACCAACGCGGTGGTGCTGCCGTTCCATGGCGGCGACTGGCGCATGGTTGTGACGGATTACGCCCTGATTACGGGCGCGGCCGGTCTGATCTGGCTGCTGATCGCCCAGCATGCCGAGGCCCGCGCCCGCGAGGCGGCGGAGAAGGCGGCGCCGCGCCGCTCCCAGATCGAAATCTTCAGGGATCTGATGGCCAACCCGGTGGTACGGATCATCCTCGCGATGAGCGTCGGGATATTCTTCTTCAATCACGGTACCAACAATTGGCTGCCGGAAATCCTGAAATCGACCGGCATGAGCGCCGTCGAGGCCGGCTACTGGGCGGCGCTGCCGACCGTGGTCGGGGTGTTCGGCTCGCTCACCATTCCGCGCCTCGCGACCCCGGAGCGCCGCGCCGCGATCCTCGGCGGCCTGTTCGTACTGGCGGGAGCCTGCACCCTGCTGCTGCAACTCGGTGCGGGACCGGGCCTGTTCGTCGCCCTGGTCTGCCAGGGCCTCGCGCGCGGTTCGATGATGACCATCGCGCTGCTGTTCCTCGTCGAGGCGCGCGGCGTCGGCTCCAAGAACGCGGGATCGGCGGGCGGGCTGTTCTTTTCCGCCGCCGAGATCGGCGGGGTCTCGGGCCCGGTCGCGATCGGGGTGATCCACGACGTGACGGGCGGCTTCACGGTCAGCCTCTGGGTCTTGACGGGGATCTGCGCGCTGCTGCTGAGCGGGCTCGTCTTCGGCATTCGCCGGGCCGCCGTTCCCGCGACGTCCTAGACGGCCTGTCCGGCGCTCCAGCCGCTGGACCAGGCCCACTGGAAATTGTAGCCGCCGAGCCAGCCGGTGACGTCCACCGCCTCGCCGATGAAATAAAGGCCGGGGATCGCTTTCGCTTCCATCGTCTTCTGGTCGAGCGAGGCGGTGTCGATGCCGCCGAGGGTGACTTCGGCGGTACGGTAGCCTTCCGATCCGGAGGGTTTTACCCGCCAGCGATTGACCCGTTCCCCGAGTGCCCGAAGCGCCTTGTCGCCGGTATCGCCGAGCGGCCGGACGGTCCCGGCTTCCTCCGCGATCGCGACGGCCAGGCGTTTCGGCAGCACGCTGGCGAGGGCGGTCTGCACGGCCTGCTTCGGATTGTCCGCCTTCGCCTTCAGCACGACTTCCGAGGCATCGGTGCCGGGGGCGAGATCTATCCTGATCTCTTCGCCTTCGCGCCAGTAGGACGAGATTTGCAGGATCGAGGGGCCGCTGAGGCCGCGGTGGGTGAAGAGCAGGCCTTCGGCGAAACGGGTCTTGCCGCACGCGACCTCGGCCTCGACGGAGATGCCCGAGAGCGGTTTCAGGCGCTCCAGCGTGTCCGGATCGAAGGTGAGGGGGACGAGGCCGGGACGCGTCGGCATCACCTTGATGCCGAACTGTTCCGCGACACCGTAGGCGAAGCCGGTCGCGCCCATCTTCGGGATCGACTTGCCGCCGGTCGCGATCACCAGCGAGGCCGCCTCGACGCTGCCGGAGGACAGTTCGACGCGATAACCGCTCCCGAGCCGTGCGATGCTCGCAACCGACGTTGAAAGTTCGAGCCGCACCTCCGCTTGCCGCAGTTCCGTCGTCAGCATCTCGACGATCTGCTTCGAGGAGTCGTCGCAGAACAGCTGCCCGAGTGTTTTCTCGTGGTAGGCGATGCCGTGCCGTTCGACGAGGGAGATGAAGTCCCGCTGCGTGTAGCGCCGAAGCGCGGAAATGCAGAAGCGCGGATTGGCGGAGAGAAAGTTCTCCGGCGCGGTGCGCAGGTTGGTGAAGTTGCAGCGCCCGCCACCCGAGATCCTGATTTTCTCACCGGGGGCCTTCGCGTGATCGACAAGCAGCACCGAGCGTCCGCGCCGGCCGGCCTCGGCGGCGCACATCATGCCCGCCGCTCCCGCGCCGACAATCAGGCAATCGACCTTGCGCATCTCTGGTCTGCCGTGTCCTAGGAGCGTGTCTTCTTGTCGGGGTCTTTCCCATCTTCGATCATTTCGACAGGATCATCGTGGGCGAGTTCCTCTTCCGTCTCCCGGGCTTCCTCTGCGGCCTTGGCCTGCTCTTCCTCACGGCGGCGGCGCTCGGCATCCTGGGCATCTTTCTCGGCGTTTCGGGCGGCTTCCGCGTCGGCCATCTCCGGGTTCGCGGTCTGGAAATAATCTTCCGCCTCGGCACCGGTCTCCGCCCCGTCCTTGCCCTGCTTGCGTGCCCGGGCCTGGGATACCTTGACATAGGCGGGCGGCGCGGAGCCGTCCTTGTCCTCGCCGAAATAGAGCGTCTGATGCGGGAACGGAATCTCGATCCCTTCCGCGTCGAAGCGCCGTTTGACACGGCGCAGGAACTCGCGGCGGACGGACCATTGGGTGCCGGCCCTGGTTTTCACCCGGGTGCGGATATTCACGCTCGAATCTGCCAGGTCCTGGACTCCGAAGACCTCGAACGGTCCAGTGATCGATTCCTTGACCTTCTCGTCCTCGACCATCTCGTTGCCGATCTCGCTCAGCAGCTTCATCACGGCATCCGCATCCTCGCGATAAGCGATGCCGACATCGACCAGAGCGTAGGCGAACTCCTTGGTCATGTTGGTGATGACGTCCACGCTGCCGAAGGGGATCGTGTGCAGATCGCCCGCGACGTCGCGCAGGCGCAGGGTGCGTATGCTGAGCGCCTCGACGGTTCCCGTCTTGCCGCCGACATCGACATAGTCGCCGACATTCAGCGTGTCCTCGATCAGCAGGAAGATGCCGGAGATCACGTCCTTGACGAGCGATTGTGAGCCGAAGCCGATGGCGAGACCGACGACGCCGGCGCCGGCGAGTAGCGGCGTAATGTCGACTCCGATCTCCGACAGGATTACGAAGATCGCCAGAACGCCGATGACGATCACCACAGCCCGCCGGAGCAGCGGAAGCAGCGTTCGTTCCCGGCCGCTTAAGGTGCCTGTCTCTTCCAGGACTTTCAGCCGCCTCTCGACGAACAGGCTGACCACCTCGGAAATGATGACGGCGCCACCGCCGACGAGAACGATCGTGGCAAGGGCGCGGATCAGGATCTGGCCATTCTCGGACGCAAGAAACGTCGAGAGCTGCAGGCCCCAGACTTCGAGCAGCGCACCGAGAGCCGCGATGGAGATGAAAACCCTGGCGCCGCCGAGAACATGCGGCACGTAACGGTTGGCGCGCTTTTCCAGTGAGGGAAATCGGTCGGTCAGCTCGTGCGAGACCGAGAACAGGTGGCGGCCCGCTGTATCGACCGCAAGCCAGCCGAGGCGCCAGACGATCATGATCCCGATCATGAAGGCCGCAATCTCGCCGAGGCGCAGGAAGCCTGCATCGCCCATCGACATCAAGATGACGAGTCCGGCGGTCACATAGGCAATCGCGATCAGGTGCCAGACCGCGGCAAGCAGGGACCAGAAAGGATTCCGCGAGGAGCCGTCCCGTCGCTGCGCGATGGTTTGGCCGAACGAACTCCGGTTCTGCAGGACGAATGCGATCGTAAGCGCCCACAGCACGCCATAGACGACCTTCTCGAGGAAGAGATAGGTCGCGTAGGGCAGGCCGAGGATATAGGCACTGTCCAGCCCCAGCACACCGTAGATCCCGGTGGCGATCACCCTGTTGGCCCAGACGCTGAGATAGGCGCCCGTCGCAGGCGGAACTTGCAGCGAGCGGCTGAGCGGGCCGGTTGGCTTCAGGAGCGTGTGGACGATGGCGAGGCTGACGAGATGAAAGGTGACGGCAAAGACGAAGGCGCGCCCCGCGAGCTGGACATTTGTTGCGTCGATGGTCGTCAGGATGCCTTGCGTGACGGCGAAGAACACGACGGCCCGAAGCGCCCTCAGGAGCAGGACCGGAATGAAAACCGCGAGGCTGTGCAGCAGCGAGCCTTCGGCGGCCCAGGTCTCTAGGCGGTCGACCGGGCGCCGGATAAGGCGGCTGACGATATGGACCGCGACGAGGCCGCCGATGACGATGGCGGCAATGATACCGATCCATTCCGCGAGGACGAAGAGATCACCCGGATCCGCCATCAGGTCGTTGAACAGGGGAACCAGGCTCTTCACGTCGGTGAGCGCGATCGCGGTCTCCGAGAGCCGGGTGACGGCCTCTTGGAGGAAGTCGCTGATTCCGGTTACGATATCGGACATCGCGGTGGCGATCCCGGCTTCCGCTTCCTCGACTTCGGATTCCTTGTCGGCAACCGCAAGCAGAGTTTCCAGCTTGGAGATCAGGGCGTTCCGCTCGTTCTCGTCCTTGAGAGTGGAGAGCAGGGTTTCGATCTGTGCGGGCTTGATATCGGCAGGTTTGGCGGATTGGGTGGTTTGCTCCGCCAGTTGTGCGGAGGCTTGCGCCTGTGCCGGCGATCCCGGGACAAAAGCGGCGTAAGAGAGTAAGGCGAGCGCCAGCGCTGCGGCGATGATTTTGGATTTTCCGAACATGCTTTCCCTGCGCCGGGTTTTCCCGGTTACCTGAACCATTTCAGCGACTTGAGGGCCCAGATTTCCAGGGCGACGATGACGATCATGAGGCCGGATACCGCCCAGAAAGCCCAGGCCGTGTCCGATCCGGGCATTCCCGCGACATTGATCCCGAGCAGGCCGGTGAGCAATCCGAGCGGCAGGCAGATCGCGGAGATGATCGATAGCAGATAAAGCCGCCGGTTCAGCTCCTCACTGTTGCGGTTCTGGATCGTGTCCTGAATGACCATCGCGCGCTCGCGGATTTCATCGAGGCTTTCGACGTAACGGATCACCCGGTCGGCGGCCTCCCTTAGGCCGCTGACGGTGCGTCGCGTGAACCAGGCGGGCGGATCGTTGGTGAGCTGATGCAGCGCATCGCGCTGGGGCAGAATATAGCGGCGCAGGATGATGGTGCGCAGGCGGAGCTGCTGCAGTTCATTTGTCGGCTGGCGCAGACTGCCCGCGGTCTGTTCCTCGTCGACCAGATCGATCCGCTCTTCGAGGTCGTCTATCACCGGCTCCATGCGCCGGAACAGCCGGTCGGCGAGTTTCGCCAGCAGTTCGTCCGAGTCCGCCGGGGCATCGCCCTCCCGCAGCGCCGCGAGCGTGTCCTGGACGGCGAGCAGCCGGCGCAGCCGGACGGAGATCATCAGGCCGCGCTCGACCCAGATCCGAAGACTGACCATGTCCTCCGGGTTCGCGCCCGGATTGAGATTGACGCCGCGCAGGACGATCAGGAGCCCGTTGTCGAAGCGCTGGACCCGCGGTCGGGTCTCTTCGGCCACAAGCGCGTCGGCGGCGACATCCGGGATGCCTGCCTGACTCCGTATCCAGTCGCGCGCACGCTCTTCCTTCTGGTCGAGATGTAGCCAGCAAAGGCGAAAACCGCCGGGTCGGCCGGTGGCGAGGCTGTCCCAGTCGAGCTCGCTCGGCGCACCCTCGTCGGGCAGCCCGATGCCGGCGATCAGACCGTCTTCGCCATCCACCGTATTCATGCTGTTTCAACCCCGCTCAGGAATGTCCCGTGAACAGTATAGATTAGCGGCAAAATCGGGCAAAGCCGGGGCGTTATCGCCGAAGCGCGGCGGCCCGGTCCGGATAATCGGTGATGATGCCGTCGACGCCGAAATCGGCCATCCGCTTCATGTCCTCGGGCTTGTTGACCGTCCAGACGACGACTTCGAGACCCTCGGCATGGGCCGCGGCGACGGCTTCCCTTGTGACGTTCCGATAGTAGGGCGACCAGATGGCGCAACCTGCCGCCTTGACGGTCTTCTGCACCGAGCCGCCATGATCGTCGATATCGAGCCCGCCGAGCCAGGGCGAGGCGCCGTCTCGGCCGGCCTCGAGATTGTCGAGCCAGCGGGCCTCGGCGGTGAGGCAGACGGTCGGAACCGCCGGATCGATCCGTTTGGCGGCGATCAGGGTCGACCAGTCGAAGCTCTGCAGCGCGATCCGGTGCGCCATGCCCGCGTCTTTCGCGGTGTCGATCACGGTCCGGGCGAAACCTTCAGGATCGGGAGTGTCGCCCGGATGCAGCGGGGAGCGCTTGGTCTCGATATTGAAACGTACATCGAAGTCGCCGCGGTCGGACACCAGCCGGAAAAGCTCCGCCAATTGCGGAATCCGCGTGCCGTCGACCGGATTCTGATCCGGAAATCGTTTGGCATAGCGGCTGCCTGGACGGATGCGGCCGACATCGTAGTTGGCGATCTCATCGGCGGTGAGGCCGTGCAGCACGACCTTTTCGGAAATCCAGGCGCCGTTGCTGCGTGCGAGATCCGGAGAGAGTGCGCGGTCGTGATGGATGAACGCGACACCGTCGGCGCTGACCACCGTATCCAGCTCCAGCACATCGACGCCGAGCTCAAGGGCCCTGGAGAAGGCCGGCAGGGTGTTCTCCGGCAGCAGGCCGCGGGCGCCGCGGTGGCCCTGGATCTCGACCGCCTCCGCGTGCGGGCTTGTGGTACAGGCGAATATGGCCAGCGCAAGAACGGCTGCACGCCGCATCTCACGCATCGACGAGATCTCCGTTGCGCCGGCAGTCCGGCGCCGCGAGTTCCAGGAAGAGCGGAACGAGGTCTTCAGGCGGTTTTACGGTGGCCTGGTCCTCGCCCGGATAGGCGGTCGCGCGCATCTTCGTGCGGGTGGGACCGGGATTGAGGAGGTTGGCTCGGATTGTCCCGCGGGCGTTTTCCGCCGCGTAGCTGCGCACCATCGCCTCGAGCGCGGCCTTGCTGACCGCATAGGCGCCCCAGAAAGGCCGCTCGCCATGCGCTGCGCCGGAGGTGACGAAGATCGCCCGTCCGGCATCGGATTGGCGAAGCAAAGGATCCAGGCTGCGCACCAGGCGCTGGTTGGCGGTCAGGTTGACGGCGATAACGTCTTCCCAGAGCTTCGGGTCGTAGTGGTGCATCGGCGTCAGGTTACCGAGCATGCCGCCGTTGGCGACCAGGATGTCGATCTTGCCGTAGCGCTCGTACAGCGCGGCGCCCAGCCGGTCGATGGCGTCGAAATCCTTCAGATCCATCGGCACCAGACTGGCGCTGCCGCCGGCGGCCCGGATCTCGTCGTCCAGCTCCTCCAGGGCGCCGACCGTCCGCGCGATCAGAACCACATGCGCGCCTTCGCGGGCAAAAGCCTTCGCGACGGCCGCGCCGATGCCACGGGAAGCGCCGGTAATGACCGCGATGCGGCCCTCAAGAATGCCGGTCATGGAACTCTCAGTTCGCTAAAGTCTGATCAGGAGGCTTCGGCCAGAAGCGACAGCTGGCGGACATTCGAGCCGTCATTCTGGTCGATCAGCGAGATCGGATAGTCGCCCGTGAAGCAGGCGTCGCAATATTGTGGCTTGTCGTTGTCCCGTGCCGCCTCGCCGACGGCTTTATAGAGTCCGTCGTGGGAAATGAAGGCGAGACTGTCGACGCCGATCAGCTCCGCCATCTCTTCGACCGACATGCGGGCGGCGAGCAGCTTCTCGCGTTGTGGCGTGTCGACGCCGTAGAAGCAGGAATGCGTCGTCGGCGGGCTGGCGATCCGCATATGGACCTCCTTGGCGCCGGCCTGCCGGACCATCTCGACGATCTTTGTCGAGGTCGTGCCGCGGACGATGGAATCGTCGACCAGCACCACGCGCTTGCCTTTAAGCTGCGCGGTGTTCGCGTTGTGCTTCAGCTTCACCCCGAGATGGCGGACATGGTCCGTCGGCTCGATGAAGGTGCGTCCGACATAGTGATTGCGGATGATGCCGAGATCGAAGGGTACACCGGCTGCCGCGGCATAGCCGATCGCCGCCGGGACGCCGCTGTCCGGCACCGGCACGACCACATCGGCTTCGACATGGCTTTCCTTCGCCAGAACGGCGCCGATTTCCTTGCGCGCGTTGTAGACGCTCTTGCCTTCCATCACGCTGTCGGGACGGGCGAAGTAGATATATTCGAAAATGCAGAAGCGGCTCGGCTTCGCGGCGAACGGTTTGAGTGACTGGACGCCGTCGCTGGTGATCATCACGACTTCGCCCGGCTCGATATCGCGCACGAAATCCGCGCCGATGATGTCGAGCGCGCAGCTCTCCGAGGTCAGGATATGTGCATCGCCGACCTTGCCGAGGACCAGCGGCCGGACGCCGTGAGGATCGCGAATCCCGATCAGGGCATCGCGCGTCAGGCAGACGAGCGAATAGGCGCCGACGATCTTCTGCATCGCGTCGATCACCCGGTCGAGCACCGTCTGCTGCGGGCTGCGGGCAACCAGATGGATGATGGTCTCGGTATCGGAGGTCGACTGGAAGAGGCAGCCCTGCCTGACAAGGCTGTCACGCAGGTCGATCGCGTTGGTCAGGTTGCCGTTGTGGCACAGCGCCATGCCGCCGAACTCGAAATCGGCAAAGAGCGGCTGCACGTTCCGGAGATTGGTCGCCCCCGTCGTCGCGTAGCGGTTATGGCCGATTGCAGCGTGGCCCTTGAGCTGTCCGACGATCTTCGCCGAATCGTCGCCGAAATTCTCGCCGACATGGCCGAGCGCGCGGTGGGCGTGGAACTGCGCGCCGTCCCAGGAGACGATGCCGCAGGATTCCTGTCCGCGATGTTGCAGGGCATGAAGGCCCAGAGCCGTGAGCGGGGCGGCTTCCGGGGCACCGAAGATGCCGAAGACACCGCATTCTTCATGCAGATGGTCGTCGTCGTGCTGGCTGTCGTGCTGCGGGGAATGGTCCAACGGTTCGTCCTTTTCCGTCACAATGACACCCTCCCGTCAGTCGATGTTCTTGGCGAAAATTCTGACCACGCTATTGCGTGTTCTCGATGATCCGCTCCAGATCCCGACGCTGATCGGCAGTATAGCCGTCGCCGCTCTGCGGCGCATCGGATTTCGCCGGCGGGCTCATCAGGCGTTCGTAGAGCAGTTTCTGGGTTTGCTCGCGGGCTTTCGTCTCGGCCGTTCCGGCGGCGTCGCGAATCCGCGGGCGCAGATGCGGCGGCACCAGGCCGACCAGCGTTTCCGCCCCCTGTTCGACGAGGGGCAATGTCCGCGCTTCGGTTACCCATTTCGGATAGCCATCATCCTCGATCAGCCAGTTCAGTCCGAGATAGAGCAGGCAGACCAGAACCGCGCCCCGGGCGATCCCGAAAAGGAAACCGAGGGAACGGTCGATCGCACTCAGGCTGCTGCCCTGTAACGCGGCGGCAACATAGTGGGTGACCAGCGACATTACAATCACGGAGACGACGAAAACGGCGATTCCGGCGGCAAGGTCCGCCATGTCGCCCCAGCCCAGAAGCTCGCGGATATACGGGGTTACGACGGGATAAAGATAGAGCGCGGCGAAGAAGGCCGCGACCCAGGAGCCGATCGACAGCACCTCGCGGAAAAAACCTCTCGCGAAGGCGAGGATCCCCGAAATCAGGACAACGGCTATGATCGCGAGATCCGTGACGTTCACGGGCAGATTGTCCATGGCTCACGCGCCTCCGGCTTTGCGGCCGACCGATGTCTCATCCTGAAACATCGCCACCAGATCATGTAGATGCTTGATCGTGGCAAGAGAGAGGCCGTCATTGCGCGCCCCCTTGTCTCCCTTGCCCCGCCGCTGTTCCGGCAGGATCGCGCGGCCGAAACCGAGCTTTGCCGCTTCTTTCAGCCGTGCTTCGGCATGGGCGACGGCGCGGATCTCGGCCGAAAGGCCGATCTCGCCGAAGACGACGGAATCCGAGGGGACTGGCTTGCCGGTCAGCGAGGAGAGCAGGGCGGCGGCGACCGCGAGGTCTGCAGCGGGTTCACCGACTTTGAGGCCGCCGGCGACATTGAGGAACACGTCGCTGCCCGCCAGCACAACGCCGCAGCGTGCTTCCAGAACCGCCGTCACCATCGCGAGTCGGCCAGCATCCCAGCCGATCACTGCGCGGCGAGGGGTGCCATAGGGAGAGGGTGCGACCAGCGCCTGGATCTCGACCAGAAGCGGTCTGGTACCTTCCATGCCGGCGAAAACGCAGGCGCCCGAAACGCTCTCCTGACGGTCGCCAAGGAAGAGGGCGGACGGATTGGTGACCTCGGCGAGACCGCCCTCGGTCATCTCGAAGACGCCGATCTCGTCGGTCGGCCCGAAGCGGTTCTTCACCCCGCGCAGGATGCGGAACTGGTGGCCGCGCTCGCCCTCGAAATAGAGCACCGTGTCGACCATGTGTTCCAGCACGCGGGGCCCGGCGATGGTCCCTTCCTTGGTCACGTGGCCGACAAGCAGCAGGACGATGCCGCGGCGCTTGGCGACCCGAATCAGCTCTTGCGCCGAGGCGCGGACCTGGGAGACGGTGCCCGGCGCGCTGTCTATGGCGTCGACATACATGGTTTGGATCGAGTCGATCACCAGCACGTCCGGGGCGTCCTCGCCATCCAGCGTGGTGACGATATCGCGCACGCTGGTGGCGGCTGCGAGCTGTACCGGCGCCTTGGCAACGCCGAGGCGCTGGGCGCGCATGCGGACCTGGTCCAGCGCCTCTTCGCCGGAAACGTAGGCGCAGCGGCAGAGTTCGGAGAGTTTTGCCGTCACCTGGAGCAGCAGCGTCGATTTGCCGATCCCGGGGTCGCCGCCGATCAGCACGACGGATCCCGGCACGAGACCGCCGCCGGCGACCCGGTCGAATTCGGCGATCTTGGTCACCCGGCGCGGACTCTTCTCCGCACTGCCGGCGAGATCATGGAACTCGATCCGCCGTCCCTTGCCGCCGCCAAGGCCCTTGGGGGCACTCTTCTCGACCACTTCCTCGACAAGCGTGTTCCACGCGCCGCAGGCATCGCACTTGCCGGCCCATTTTGGTTGCACGCCGCCGCATTCCTGGCAAACGTAGCGCGACTGGTTTTTCGCCATCGTTCCGGCGCTCCTAGGCCCGGCGGGTCACCAGTTCGATCGGGCCCTCCTCGAGCCCGTTGATGAACTGGTGCACATAGGGATTGCCGGAATTGTCGATCTCGGATGTCGGGCCCTGCCAGATGATCTTGCCATCGTAGAGCATCGCGATCCGATCGCCGACGCGGCGCGCGCTGTCCATATCGTGCGTGATGGTGAGTGCCGTGATTTTCAGCTCCTTCACGCATTTGACGATCAGTTCGTCGATGATGTCGCCCATGATCGGATCGAGGCCGGTGGTCGGTTCGTCGAAGAAGACCACATCGGGATGGGTCGCGATGGTACGTGCCAGCGAGGCTCGCTTGCGCATGCCGACGGAGATCTCCGCCGGGTACATCGCGCCCACGCTCGGCTCCAGGCCGACCTGCGCCATGAAATCGAGTGCCATCTTGTTCGCTTTCGCGCGTGGGACGCCCTGCGCCTCCACCAGGCCGAAGGCGACGTTCTCCAGAACCGAAAGGGAGTCGAACAGGGCGCCGGCCTGAAAAAGCAGTCCGAAACGGTTCATCATTCCGTGCTGCTCGGCCGGTGTCATCTTCAGCACGTCGGCGCCGTCGATCTCGACCGTGCCGCCATCGGCGTCCATCAGTCCGGTAATGCATTTGATCAGCACCGACTTGCCGGTACCGGACCCACCGATCACCACGACCGACTCCGCTTCCGCGATATCGAGGTCGAGCCCGCGCAGCACGTGCTTGGCGCCAAAGGACTTGGTCAGGCCCTGGATCCGGATCTTGGGAATTGCCGCCGTCGGTTCGGCCATCGCGCGTTCCTGCCGCCTAGCGGGCGAAGAAGAGTTCGGTGATGAGATAGTTCGAGATCAGGATCAGGATCGAGGCGGAAACCACGGCGTTGGTGGTGGCGCGCCCGACGCCCTGGGCGCCCCGGCCCGAATAGTAACCGTGATAGCAGCCCATGACCGCGATCAGGAAGCCGAAGGCCGCTGCCTTTACGAGGCCCGAGACCACGTCCTGCGTCTCCAGGAACTCGAACGTGCTCTTCAGATAGCTTCCGGCATTGAAGCCAAGCTTGTGCACGCCGACCAGATAGCCGCCGAAGACGCCGATGATGTCTCCGATCAGCACGAGAAACGGCAGGCTGATCATCCCTGCGAGGACGCGCGGCACGACGAGATACTTGAACGGGTTGGTCGAGAGGGTCGTCAGCGCGTCGACCTGCTCGGTCACGCGCATGGTGCCGATCTCGGCCGCCATAGAGGCGCCGATCCTGCCCGCGACCATGAGCCCTGCGAGCACCGGGCCGAGTTCGCGTGTCATGGACAGAACGACGACGGTTGCGACGGCGCTCTCGGCGTTGAAACGGGCGAAGCCGGTGTAGCTTTGCAGCGCCAGCACCATACCGGAGAAGAGTGTGGTAAGCCCGACGACCGGCAGCGAATAATAACCGATATCCACCAGCTGGCGGAGCAGAAGGCGCCAGAAGAGAGGCGGACGCACACAATGTCCGAGCGTCGTGCCCGTGAAGATCGCGAGCCGCCCCGTGGCGGTGAGAAATGCGAGGAAGGTCCGTCCGACGGCAGCGAGGAAATTCATGCGTTGGCGTTTCCCTGTCGGGATCCGGGCTTCAGGATACGCATGGCTCAGCTGTCTCCGCTCCCGACATCGATGTAGCGTCGGGTATAGCGATGACCGAGACCTGTCAATATTTCATAGCCAATGGTACCCGCCGCATCGGCGGCGTCGTTGACCGTATATTGCGGGCCAAGCAGATCCACATAGCCGCCCGGATAGACTTCGGTCCGGTCGACCTTGCTGACATCGACGGCGAGCATGTCCATCGAGACCCGGCCGACCACCGGCAGGCGCTGGTTGCCGATATAGGCGCCGCCGCTATTGGAGAGCGAACGCAGATATCCGTCCGCGTAGCCGGCCGCGACCGTGGCGATGCGAGAATCCCCCTCGGCCTTGAAGGTGCCGCCATAGCCCACCGGATCGCCGGCGCGGACCGCGCGGACCTGCAGGATGCGGGCACGGAGCCGGACGACGGGCTCCATCGGGCTCGGCTTGCCGTCCTCGACGCGTCCGCCATAGAGCGCGAATCCCGGGCGGGCGAGGTCGAAGTGATAGTCGGGACCGAGAAAAATGCCGGCCGAATTTGCGAGGCTCATCTTCATCGGCCGCTGCAGGCGACGGCATTGCTCACGGAAAAGGGCGAGCTGGGCCGGGTTTTCCGATCTTTCGGGTTCGTCCGCGCTGGCGAGATGGGACAGGGCATAGAGCCAGTCCGGTCCCGCGAGAACGTCCGGCTCGCCCGCGACCCAGTCCATGTCGGCGGGAGAGAGCCC
The DNA here is from genome assembly GCF_024662015.1 of Nisaea acidiphila. Classification (NCBI taxonomy): domain Bacteria; kingdom Pseudomonadati; phylum Pseudomonadota; class Alphaproteobacteria; order Rhodospirillales; family Thalassobaculaceae; genus Nisaea; species Nisaea acidiphila. The sequence continues at coordinate 3,964,711 of NZ_CP102480.1, forward strand.
GAGTCGGTTCATGCCGGTATCGATATGCAGCATGGCCGGCATCGCCCGATCCGCCTCGACGCACATCTGCCGGATCCGCGCGGCTTGCTCCAGGTCGTTGATCACCGGGATCAGGTTGAACTCGGGAAAGACCTCCTCGGTGCCAGGCAGCAATCCGTTCAGCACCGCGATGCGGGCGCGTGGCAGAGTCTTCCCGGGTGGCAGAGTCTTCCGGAGCGCGATGCCCTCGTCCACGGTGGCGACGAAGAAGGTACGGCAGCCGGCTTCGAACAAGGCTGGCGCCGTCTTGTCGGCTCCGGTGCCGTAGGCGTCCGCCTTGACGGCCGCGCCGCATTCCGCGCCGCCGAGACGCTGTTTCAGGGCGAGGTAGTTCCGCTTGATCGCATCAAGATCGATCACGAGTTCCGACGCGGCGCCCGCGCCGTCGGTCGCCGGTGAAGGGTCGGGCATCAGAAACTGTCCGGGATATGATCGTCTGCGATGAAGTTCGAGAAGCGGGTGGTGGCACCTTCGAAGTGAAGCGTGACGGTGCCGGTCGGCCCGTGGCGCTGTTTACCGATGATCACTTCGGCCTTGCCGTAGGATTTTTCGCAACGCTCTTTCCACTGGTCGTGCCGGTCGTGGAATTTTTCGTCTGATTCGTCGATGCGCTGCGAGGGTTCGCCTTTCTCCAGATAGTACTGCTCGCGGAACACGAACATGACGACGTCCGCATCCTGCTCGATCGAGCCGGATTCACGAAGGTCGGCGAGCACCGGGCGCTTGTCTTCGCGCTGCTCGACCGCGCGGGAGAGCTGGGAAAGGGCGATCACCGGGACATCCAGCTCCTTGGCGATCGCTTTCAGGCCCTGGGTGATCATGGAGATTTCCTGCACCCGGTTGTCGGCCCGCTGGCCGGCGGAGGGACGCATGAGCTGGAGATAGTCGACAACGATCAGCGAGAGGCCTTGCTGGCGCTTCAGGCGCCGGGCGCGGGCCCGCATGGTCGCGATGGTGATGGCCGGCGTATCGTCGACGTAAAAGGGTGCTCGCTCAAGGTCCTGGCTGGCCGCGACCAGCTTCTGGAAATCCTCGGTGGTCAGTTCGCCGCGGCGGATATGTTCGGAGGAGATCTCTGTCTGCTCTGCGAGAATACGGGTGGCGAGCTGCTCAGCCGACATTTCCAGCGAGAAGAAGGCGACGACCTGGCGCTCGAGTTCAGGGTCCTTGAGCGCCGCGGTTGCGACATGGAAGGCAATGTTGGTCGCGAGCGCGGTCTTTCCCATGGCGGGACGTCCCGCGAGGATCAGCAGGTCGGACGGGTGGAGGCCGCCCAGCTTCGCGTCGAGATCGGTGAGGCCGGTCGAAATTCCGGCGAGGCCCCCGTCGCGCTTGAAGGCTTCCTCGGCCATCCGCACGGCGGTCGTCAGGGCCTCTCCGAAATCCTGAAAGGCGCCCTGGCTGGAGCCCCGCTCGGCGAGGCCGAAAAGCTTCGATTCCGCCGACTCGATCTGCTCGCTGGCCGGCAGGTCGAGATCGTGCTTGAAGGCCTCGTTGACGATCTCTCCGCCGAGGTCGATCAGCTCGCGCCGGAGAAAGGAATCGTAGATCGCCTGACCGTAATCGTCGGCATTGATCACGGTCACGACAGAGGCCGCCAGCCGGACCAGATATTGCGCACCGCCCGCTTCCTGCAACGACTCGTCCTGATCGAAGAGCGGCTTCAGGGTGACCGGGTTGGCGATCTGGCCCTTTTCGATCAGCCTTCCGCAGGCGGAGAAGATGCGGCCATGCACCGGATCGGCGAAATGCTCCGGCGCGAGATATTCGCTGACCCGCTCGAAAGCACGGTTGTTGACCAGAATGGCGCCGAGCAGACCCTGTTCCGCCTCAAGATTGTGCGGCGGCTCGCGATACTCGCTGGGCTTCGGCTCAGCGGGAGAAAGCGACGTGATCGTGGAAAGCGGCTCTGAGTTCGACATTGTCTACACATACCAAGAAGGGCTGTGGACGTCTCCCGCAATCTTATCCCCAAGCCGTGACATATCAAAGGCTTATGCCTGTGAATAACGCTGAAAAACGGGGATAGATGGGATTCCGCGCCCGAAATCCAACGGCTCTCGCTTGTGAAAAAGAAAACGGCCGCCCGTGAGGCGGCCGTTTTCCGGTAAGGCTGTCTGCAGCCGAAAACCTTAAGCTTCCGCGGCCTTCTCTTCTTCGGCGGCCTCTTCGGCAACCTGCTCGGCAACCGCTTCCTCGAGGAGTTCGGAGGCGGTTTCGGCCGTGATCTCGACCTCTTCCTCGTCTTCCTCTTCGGCTTCCTCGGTGCCGACCGCACGGCCGAGGAGTTTCTGCTGCTCGGCTTCGTCGGCGCTGCGGGCGATGTTGACGGTGATGTTCACCGCGACTTCCGGGTGCAGCACGACACGGATTTCCTCAAGGCCGAGAACCTTCAGGGCGCGGTCGAGAATGACCTGACGCTTGCTGATGGTGACGCCCTCGGCAGTGACCGCTTCGGCAATGTCGCGGGAGGTGACGGAGCCGTACAGCTGACCGCTGTCGCCGGCCGCTCGGATCACCGGAACCACCATGCCTTCAAGCTTGGTCGCGACCTTTTCGGCCTCGCCCTTGCGCTCGAGGTTTTCCGCTTCGAGCTGGGCGCGCTGGCCCTCGAAGTGGGTCAGGTTGTCCTTGCTGGCGCGCAGGGCCTTGCCCTGGGGCAGCAGGAAGTTGCGGGCGAAGCCCGGCTTCACGTTAACGACGTCGCCCATCTGGCCGAGACGTTCGATACGCTCCAGAAGAATGACTTCCATTTCTCTTACTCCTTTGTGGCCGGGGCCTCTGCCGCGAAGCTGCGGCGCGGGCCGGTTCCGACCGGGATCACGTTGAGTTCGAATTCCGTGCGATCCGTCCCTTCAGATCCGCCCAGTGATCCACCAGTCCCGCCAGGATAAGCAGTATCCAAACGAGCTGGAGGAAGGATGCCAGGTATGGAACGAAGGACAAGATCATCAGCGTGTAGGTCGCGTGCAGAAGCCAGCGCTTGCCATTCGGTGCACCGGCCAGGGCATGGACGAGCCCGAGACCGGAGAGCAGGAACGGCAGACACAGGATCGGCACCGCATTCCAGCCGAGATAGCCGAGGGCTCCATCCGCAAGCATCGCCGCCAGAGCGGCAATCGCGAGCGGGAAGGGCGCCCAAACCGGCAATCGTATGTCCTGCATTTTGGGTGACGGTCTCAGATTGGCGTCGAAGCGTGCGAGCACACCCTGAGCCAACAGGCCGTTGACGAGGATCAGCATGGACCACTGCAGTCCGGCCATGCCGGGCAAAACGGCTACGGTGAGGTTTATGAGGGCATCCATCTGCTCCTGGGGCAGGGCGAAGACCCCCTCGCTTGCAGTCCCGAGCGCATTGAACTTTCCTTCGACCTCGATCCGGACCAAGGTTTCCAGTCCGGGTCCCTGCAGACCCGCGACCAGAACGGCGGTCAGCAATCCCACAGCGGGAAGCGCCGTCAGCCACATGACCAGCATGCCGGCCGGATACCATTCCAGTTCCGTATTCTCCGGATCGTCGTTCAGCGGCCGCGCCAGCAACGCCTTTCGCGTCAGCAGCACCGCCGGCAGACCGGAAATGATCACGAAGAACAATGCAGCCAGGGAGTTGGAGGCGATCAGCACGATTGCCCCCGCACCCGCAACGGCGGTCAATCCCGCCATCCACCCTCGCGCAAGCGAGACGGTGAAGAGCGGAAGCGGTGACAGGAAGGCGAGCAGAATCGCTCCGAACGATCCGAGGACCGTGGAGAGATACATGAGCGCGCTCGCGAGTGCCGCCGCTCCAATTGGAAACCACCTTGACCACATCTTGCCTCGTCAGACCCGCCCCCGGCGGGTCTCGGCTGTTCCCTTAGCTGAGCACGTACGGCAGCAGGGCCATGAAGCGGGCGCGCTTGATGGCTTTCGCCAGTTCACGCTGCTTCTTGGCCGAGACGGCCGTGATGCGGCTCGGAACGATCTTGCCGCGTTCGGACAGGAAGCGCTGCAGCAGCTTAATGTCCTTGTAGTCGATCTTCGGCGCGTTCGGGCCGGAGAACGGGCAGGACTTGCGGCGGCGCATGAACGGCTTGCGAACGGCGGCGCGGGAAATCGTAAGAGTGCTCATGGATCAGTCTCCCTGGGCTTCGCTTTGCGCGGACTGCTCGCGGTCGCCGCGCTCCGGGCGGTCACCGCGATCGCCGCGGTCACCACGGTCTCCGCGATCGGGACGGTCGCCACGGTCGAACCGACCACCCGGACGGCCGCCACGGCCTCCGCGGTCGCTGCGTTCGGACTTGGCGAGAAGAATCGCGGACTGGCCTTCCGGCAGCTCTTCGAGGCGAAGGCTCATGTAACGCAGCACGTCTTCGTTGAGACGCATCTGGCGTTCCATCTCCAGAATGGCATCCGACGGTGCTTCGATGTGCAGCAGCACATAGTGGCCCTTGCGGTTCTTCTTGATCTTGTAAGCGAGAGAGCGAAGGCCCCAGGATTCGGTGTTCTTGATCTCACCACCCATGTTGGTGATGATCTCAGAGAAATCGCTGGTGAGCTGCTCGGCTTGGGCGGACGAAATGTCCTGGCGTGCAATGAACACGCACTCATAGAGAGGCATCGTATCTCCTTACGGATAATCAGAACGCCCCTCGTCGGGACGCTGCTAAGCCGGCCAGGCCGGCAAGGAGTTATGTAAAATCCCGCCCCGGCACGGAGTGCCTTAGCGCGGGACCGGCGGAATATACACAAAAGCACGGGGCGTGCAACCTAAGAGACGGTTCCGCTTGACAGCGCTTTTCCGGGTCGTTCTCTTTGGCGCCGCCAAAAAGAGGGTGTCCTTCAGGCGCTGCTTCGCGGCCGGTAATCCGTCCGGTACCGATGCTCCCGGTTGTACCCTGGAACACAAGGATTTCAGAGATGACGACGGTTCGCGCATTTACGTTCCCGGGACAGGGGTCCCAGGCGGTCGGCATGGGTAAGGCTCTCGCCGACGCCTATGGCGCCGCGCGTGAGGTTTTTCAGCAGGTTGACGATGCGTTGGGCGAGTCCCTGTCCCGGCTGATGTTCGAAGGGCCGGAAGAGGAACTCGTCCTTACCCGCAACGCGCAGCCGGCCTTGATGGCGGTCAGTCTCGCGGTGGTTCGCGTGGTCGAAGCCGAAAGCGGCAAGGCGATCAGCGACATGGCGAGCTATGTCGCCGGCCATTCGCTCGGCGAGTATTCCGCGCTCGCCTCGGCCCGTGCGCTCGACGTGGCCGATGCGGCGAAATTGCTGCGGCTCCGCGGCGAGGCCATGCAGTCGGCAGTTCCGGTGGGCGAGGGTGCCATGGCGGCGCTGCTCGGTGTTTCGCTGGAGACGGCACACGAGATCGCGGCCGAAGGTGCGGCGGAGGGGGGTGTTTGCGACATCGCCAATGACAACGCGGACGGCCAGGTCGTCATCAGCGGCTCAAAGGCAGCTGTCGAGAAGGCCGTCGCCGCTGCCGCGGACAAGGGCGCGCGCAAGAGCGTCTTGCTGCCGGTGAGCGCTCCGTTCCATTGCGGTCTGATGGCGCCGGCGGCCGATGCGATGGCCGAAGCGCTGGCGACGACGCAGCTGCGTCAGCCGGTGGTGCCGCTGGTCGCGAACGTGTTGGCGGACAAGATCGACGATCCGGCGGAGATCCGTACCCGGCTCGTCGAACAGGTCACCGGCATGGTCCGCTGGCGCGAGTCGGTGCTTTGGCTCGCCGGCCAGGGCGTCACCGATATCGTCGAGCTTGGCTCCGGCAAGGTCCTGACCGGCCTCGCCAAGCGTATCGATCGTTCGCTTGCCGGCCGTGCGGTCGGAACGCCGGAAGAAATCGCATCGTTTCTTGAGACTCTTTAAGTCTGTTCGGCCCGCTATCGGGTGAGGGAGAGGACATCATGTTTCGTCTGGATGGAAAGTCCGCGCTGGTTACCGGCGCAAGCGGCGGGATCGGCAGCGCGATCGCCAAGGCCCTGCATGCACAGGGTGCGGAAGTCGTGCTCTCGGGGACCCGGGAAGAGGCGCTGCAGGCCCTGGCCGGTGAACTCGGCGGGCGCGCCCATGTCGTGACCGCCAATCTTGGCGATGCCGAGTCCGTCGCGGCTCTGGCCAAGACCGCCGAAGAGGTCGCGTCCGACGGCATCGATATCCTGATCAACAATGCCGGCGTCACGCGCGACGGCCTGATGCTGCGCATGAAGGACGAGGACTGGGAGAGCGTGCTGAACGTGAACCTGACCTCCGGCTTCCGTCTCTCCCGCGCCCTGCTGCGCGGGATGATGAAACGGCGCTGGGGCCGCATCGTTGGCATTTCCTCGATCGTCGGCGCGACCGGTAATCCGGGTCAGGCGAACTACGCCGCCTCGAAGGCAGGAATGGTCGGCTTTACAAAGTCGCTCGCCCAGGAAGTCGCCAACCGCGGAATCACGGCGAATGTCGTGGCGCCGGGATTCATCAAAACCGCGATGACCGACGCGCTCGACGAGGCGCAGCACGAAAAGCTGCTGACGGCGGTTCCGGCCGGCCGGCTTGGCACGCCGGAAGACATTGCGGCGTCGGTGATCTACCTCGCCTCGGAAGAAGCGTCCTACGTGACCGGAGCGACGATTCACGTCAATGGCGGGATGGCGATGCTCTAGGCCCGTGAGCGCAGGGCGCGCGAGTCGCGCCCGCTTTCACGGGAATCCCGCGATGCGGCGTCGGAATTTCTGATGCTAGGCAACTAAAAAAAAGTGTGGTATCCCGCCGCCCCGCATAGGCAGTACTGCCGAACTGTTTTCTACTCCATGACGGAATGCGTGTTTCTTGGAGTATATTGAGGCCGGTGAACGCAGACGTTCTGCCGGTGAAACCGTAGAGCTTAAGATTCGAGGAAAACAAAAATGAGTGACGTCGCCGCTAGCGTGAAGAAGATCGTGGTTGAGCATCTCGGCGTTGATGAAGCCAAGGTGGTTGATTCCGCGAGCTTCATCGACGACCTCGGGGCCGACAGCCTCGACACGGTTGAACTTGTCATGGCGTTTGAAGAAGAGTTCGGCGTCGAGATCCCGGACGATGCGGCCGAGAAGATCCTGACGGTCAAGGACGCGATCAGCTTCATCGAAGAATCGTCCAAGTAACCGAAGAACGATTGCCCTCGGGCGGTATGCGCCGCCCGGGGATCCATGACACTTCTGGAAAAGACTAGGTCATGAGACGCGTTGTTGTTACCGGACTCGGTCTGGTTACGCCCCTCGGGGACGGGGTCGAGCACAATTGGTCCCGTCTGATCAAAGGCGATTCGGGCATCAGAAACATCGACCAGTTCGATGTCTCGGATTTGCCTGCGAAGATCGCGGGCATCGTTCCCGAAGGCGAGGGCGGGGATGGGACGTTCAACGCGGACGCCTATCTTGAGCCGAAAGAACAGCGCAAGGTCGACCGGTTCATTCTCCTCGGCATGGCCGCTGCCGATCAGGCGGTGAAGGATTCCGGATGGATGCCGGAAGACGAGGAAGACCAAGACCGGACCGGGGTACTGATCGGCTCCGGCATTGGCGGTCTGACCAGTATCGCCAGCACCGAGGAACTGTTGCTCGAGCGCGGCCCGCGTCGGATCAGCCCGTTCTTCATCCCGGCCGCCCTGATCAACCTGATCTCCGGTCAGGTCTCCATCCGTTACAAGTTTCGCGGTCCGAACCACGCGGTGGTGACGGCCTGTGCCACCGGCGCGCACGCGATCGGCGATGCGGCCCGGCTCATCATGCTGGACGACGCCGACGTCATGGTGGCCGGCGGCGCGGAAGCGGCCGTGTGCCGTCTGGGCGTGGCAGGCTTCGCTGCCGCCCGCGCACTCTCGACGGGATATAACGATACGCCCGAACAGGCATCCCGCCCCTGGGACGAGGGCCGTGACGGCTTCGTCATGGGCGAGGGCGGAGGCTGCGTCGTTCTCGAGGAATACGAACACGCCAAGAAGCGCGGCGCGACGATCTATGCCGAAATCACCGGCTACGGTCTTTCCGGCGATGCGCATCACATCACCGCTCCGGCGGATGACGGCAATGGCGGTTTCCGGGCGATGAAGGCGGCTCTGAAGCGCGCCGGCCTGTCTCCGGACCAGATCGACTACATCAATGCCCATGGCACCTCGACGCCGCTCGGCGACATGATCGAGCTCGGCGCGGTGAAGCGGATGATGGGCGAGGATCTTGGCGGCGCTTCCATGTCCTCGACCAAATCCGCCATCGGTCACCTGCTTGGTGCGGCCGGTGCGGTCGAGGCGATCTACTCGATCCTGGCAATCCAGCGCGGCATCCTGCCGCCGACGCTGAACCTCAACGAGCCGTCGGAGAAGGTCGGCCCGGCCGATCTCGTTCCGCTCAAGGCGAAGGAGCGCAAGGTGAAGCATGCGCTTTCCAACTCCTTCGGCTTCGGCGGCACCAACGCCTCCCTGATCTTCTCCGCGCCGGAGTAGTCTCCCGTGGGGCGTGCCCTGCTCCGGTTGATCTGGGGGGCCGTCGTCCTGACGATCATTGCGGCGCTCGTCGTCGCATGGGGGTATGCCCGATTCACCGGCCCAGGCCCGCTCGCGGTGGCACGCAATGTCGTGATTCCGGCGGGGACCGGCCTCGAAGGGATCGCCGCCGTACTGCGCGGGGCCGGCGTCATCAGTGACGGCTATGTCTTCGTCATCGGCGCCCGCGCCTTCGACAGAGCGCGCTCCCTCAAGGCCGGCGAGTACCATGTTCCGGCCAAGGCCAGTCCGCGGGACGTCATGGAGATCCTGGCGTCCGGCAAGACGGTGGTACGCCGGTTGACGATCCCCGAAGGACTGACCGTGGCCGAGGTGATCGACCGTCTGGAGCTCGCCGAAGGACTGGTCGGCGAAGTGGAGCGGCCTGAAGAAGGCATGCTTCTTCCCGAGACCTATCATTTTTCCTACGGCGACCGGCGCGACGAGCTGATCGAGAGGATGCGGTCTTCCATGCAGGACGTGCTCGCGCGGCAATGGGAGGCGCGCGCTCCGGACCTGCCGCTCGCCTCACCGGAGGAGGCGCTGGTGCTGGCGTCCATCGTGGAGCGCGAAACCGGCATCGCGCGTGAGCGGGGACTGGTTGCCGGCGTCTTCGTCAACAGGCTCCGCCGCGGGATGCGCCTGCAGTCGGATCCGACAGTGGCCTACGGGATCGCGCCCGACGGGCTCGACCGTCCTTTGACCCGCGCGGACCTCAAGGCCGAGACGCCTTACAACACCTATGTCATCAAGGGGCTGCCGCCGACTCCGATCGCCAACCCGGGGATCGATGCGATCCGGGCGGTGATGAATCCGATCGAAACGGATTATCTCTATTTCGTCGCCGACGGTACCGGCGGACACGCCTTTGCCCGTACATTGCAGGAACACAACCGCAATGTCCGGAAATGGCGCAAGATCAGGGACGCGGACTGAGCCGCTTCCACACGGCGCACCGTTCTTTCGACTGAAAATGCGGCTGCCCGCCGGGCAAGGGACCCTGAATGCAGATCAAGTTCGTCTTCCACATCGTCGGCATCGTGGTCCTCGGATCGGCGCTTGCGGCTCTGCTGCCGATGCTGGTCGATCTGATGGCTGGCAATCCCGATTGGAAGGTCTTCGCGTCCTCCGCTGCTTTCATGGGCTTCGTTTCGATTTCCATGATCCTAGCGACCTGGAGCGAACGCTCGACCAGCATGTCCCTGCGCACGGCCTTCCTGTTGACCGGGATGAGCTGGATGGTACTGCCGCTCTTCACCGCGCTGCCTTTTCTCGGTCTCGGCCACGGCTATGCGGACGCCGTGTTCGAAGCTACCTCGGGACTGACGACGACCGGCTCGACGGTTTTTTCCGGGCTCGACGCGCTGCCGCCCGGAATGCTGCTCTGGCGCTCGTTGCTGCAGTGGATCGGCGGGATCGGCATTCTGGCGATGGCGGTGGTGCTGCTTCCCTTTATGCGGATCGGGGGCTCGCAGCTCTTTCGGAGCGAGAGTTCAGATACTTCGGAGAAGGTCGAGGCGCGCTGGTCCGTGCTGATGGTGGATATCCTGCTGATCTATCTCTGCCTGACCGCGCTTTGCACGATGGTCTTCTGGGGCCTCGGCATGAGCGGGTTCGATGCGGTCTGTCACGCCATGGCGACGATCTCTACCGGCGGCTTCTCAACACACGACGCCTCCTTCGGCTATTTCGAGGGAGCGGCAATGCAATGGGCGGGGACGCTCTTCATGCTTTCCGGCGCGGTGCCATTCTTCCTCTATATCAAGGCGGCGCGGGGAAACCGCCTGGCGATGTTCCGCGACAGCCAGGTGATCGGCCTGGTCGGTTTCCTCTGCATCGTGAGCCTGCTGGCGGGGATCTGGCTGCACCAGCGCAGCGAGGCGAACCTGTTCGAAGCGATCACGCTGACTTTCTTCAACGTGACATCGATCGTGACCACGACCGGGTTCGCCAGTACCGATTATACCCGGTGGGGTGCGGGCGCGATCGGTCTCTTCCTGGTTCTGACCTTTGTCGGCGGCTGCTCCGGTTCGACCTCCGGCGGCATCAAAATCTACCGCTTCCAGGTCCTCCTGCTGGTGATCAAGGCGCATGTCAAACGGCTGACCAGCCCGCACCGGATCGTTCCGACAACGTTCAACGGCCGTCCGCTGCCGGAGGATGCGGCCTTTGCTGTACTGGCATTCCTCGCGCTGTTTGTCGCCACGATCGCGGTCAGCACGGTGATGCTGACATTCCTCGGCCTCGATCTCGTGACGTCCTATTCCGCGAGTGTCACGGCAATCACCAATGTCGGCCCGGGTCTGGGGCCCGTGATCGGTCCGTCCGGCACGTTCGAGAGCCTGCCCGAGAGCGCGAAATTCCTGCTGTCCTTCGTGATGATCCTCGGCCGGCTTGAGATCTTCACGGTTCTCGTCGCCTTCGACCGGGATTTCTGGAAAGCCTGAGCCGCGTCATTTCCCAGAGCCGCCTTTTGTCGGCAGGCGCCCCATCAGCCCGTCGATCCAGGACGGCGGCAGCATCTGTAGCAGCAGAACGGTGGCGTAGACTGGCCAGGGAAAAGCGATGCGCGCCTTGTTGCGGGCGAGCCCCCTCCGGATGAGCTCCGCCGCCCGCTCCACCTCCATCAGGAACGGCATCGGAAAATCGTTTACCGCCGTCATTGGTGAACGGACATAACCCGGGCAGATCACGTTGACCGCGATGCCTTCCCGTGCCGCCATTGGACGCAAGCCTTCGCCGAAGACCCGCACTGCCGCCTTCGAACCGCAATATGCCGGCGCGCCGGGAAAGCCGCGAAACCCGGCGAGCGAGCTCATCACGGCAATCTGCCCGTTTCCGCGTTTCCGCATATGCTCCAGGGCCGGAAGAGCCGTGTTCATCACGCCGTCCACGTTGACGGCATAGAGACGCCGTACCTGCTCCGCGGGCTCGGGGCCGCCGTCGCCGGTACCGAGCGAGATCCCGGCATTGGCGATCACCAGGTCGAGGGGCGCCTCGACGTCGGCCTCCGCGATCCAGATATCCATGGCGGCTCGGTCGGTGACGTCGATCCGGCGCCTCCGGACAATGGCGCCTTTCGTTTCCGCGGCCGCCGCGGTCTCTTCCAGCCGGGCCTCGTCTCGCCCGCCCAGATGGAGCGTGATGCCGGGGGCGGCATATGCAATGGCAAGCGCCGCGCCGATACCGCTGGAAGCGCCGGTGATCAGGATCGATTCTGGCGCCCGCATTCGCGCCTCCGCGTCTTGTTGCCGTAACCGGGCACGGATATAGTGCGCCCGCGTTTCATATAGCAAAGATCTGGTGGTGCGGTGGCGATCAACAGCATGACGGGTTATGCCCGTGTCGAGGGAACCCATGAAGCTGGCGACGGCGCCGGAGACTGGCAATGGAGCTGGGAGGTCAAGTCGGTCAACGGCAAGGGCCTCGATATCCGCTTCCGTATGCCCGGCGGCTTCGATGCGCTGGAAATTCCGGCCCGCAAGCTGATCGGCTCCAAGCTCGGCCGGGGCTCGCTTTCCGTGACCCTTGCGGTTGCACGCCGGAGCGCGGTCAAGGCGCTCACCGTAAACCGGGAGCTGATCGAACAGATCCTCGAACTGCAAACCACGCTGGAAGCGGAAGGCAAGATCTATCCGTCGCCGCCGCGGCTGGACAGCCTGCTTTCCGTGCGTGGCATTCTCGAGACCGAGGACGATCCGGTCCAGGACACGGAACAGAAGGAAGCGCTGCTGGCGGCCCTGCTCGCCGGTCTGGGCGACGCGCTCGACGCGCTTGCCGGAATGCGCGCGGATGAGGGCGGGCGTCTGGCCGAGATGCTCTCGACCCATCTCGGTACGCTGGCCGGTCTGTCGGCCTCCGCGAAAGACACCGCCGACCTGCAGCCGGAGCAGCAGCGCGAGCGCATGAAGCAGCAGATCGCGGAGTTGCTGGAACAGTCGCCGCCGGTCTCCGAGGAGCGGCTCGGCCAGGAGCTGGCGCTGCTCGCCACCAAGGCGGATATCCGCGAGGAGGTGGACCGTCTGGATGCCCATGTCGCCGCATGTCGCGATCTGGTCGCGTCGGGCGGAGTTATCGGGCGTAAGCTCGACTTCATCTGCCAGGAGCTGAACCGGGAAAGCAACACGATCTGTTCCAAGGCGGCGTCTCTGGCGCTCACCAATATCGGCCTCGAACTGAAATCCACCGTCGAGCAATTCCGAGAGCAGGTTCAGAACGTCGAATGAGCGAGACCTTCGAAAGCGAGGCGGCGTTGCAGCGCCGTGGCCTGATGCTGGTGCTGTCCTCGCCGTCCGGTGCGGGCAAATCTTCGATATGCCGCGAACTGCTGAAGCTTGAGGACGAACTGGCCATGTCGGTCTCGGCGACCACCCGCCCGCGGCGACCCGGCGAGGTGGACGGGACCGACTACTATTTCATCGATCAGACCGAGTTCCAGCTCCGGATCAATCGGGGCGAGTTCCTCGAATATGCCAAGGTCCTCGGCAACAATTACTATTACGGCACGCCGCGCACCCGGGTCGAAGAGGTGCTGAGTGGCGGCGGGGACGTGCTGTTCGACATCGACTGGCAAGGCACGCAGCAGATCGCCGATGCGGCGCGGGACGATCTCGTCAGTGTCTTTATCCTGCCGCCCTCGATCCGTGAACTCGAACGGCGCCTGCTGAGCCGCGCGCAGGACAGCGCCGAGGTGGTCGCGCAGCGGATGTCCAAGGCGTCGGAAGAGATCAGCCACTACCGCGAGTACGACTACATCATCGTCAATCACGATCTCGAGGAGAGCGTGGCGAAGGTGCGCGCGATCCTGACGGCGGAACGCTTGAAGCGTGATCGCCAGCTAGGCCTGACAGATTTCGTCAAGCAACTCCGCGAGGGGCGCTAGAAGCCTACTCGGCTTCGATATAGTCGTTCCACGGCCGGGACGCGCGCGGCGGGTCGGCGATGACCGGCTGCTCGAAATCGAGCGTCAGGTTCGGATTGTAGAACGGATCGTTCTCGCAATCGGTCGCCCAGCGTTCCCGCATGCAGGTGGCTTCCGCGTTGAAGCGCTCGCGCTTCTCCGGCGCGTCGTCGTCGCCGCGGCTGATCGACTCATAGTGATAAAGCTCGGCATAGGGCGTCCAGACCACCCAGTAGCCCGCATGCCGGACCTTCAGGCAGAAATCGACATCGTTGAAGGCGACCGCGAGATTCTTCTCGTCCAGCCCACCGACCTCGTCGAAAACCTTCTTCGGTGCGAGCAGGCAGGCGGCGGTCACGGCGGAGAAATCCTGCACCAGCATCGCCCGGCCGAAATAGCCCCGTTTCTCGCGCGGCAGGCGCTTGTCGAAATGCCCGGCGACGCCGCCGAGCCCGACGATCACGCCGCCATGCTGCAGGGTGTCGTTCGAGTAGTAGAGCTTGGCTCCGACGATGCCGACGCCGGGCTGGATGACCTGGCGGACCATCTCGCTCAGCCAGTCGTCGTTGATCGGTTCGATGTCGTTGTTCACGAGGCCGATGATCTCGCCGGTCGCAAGCCGGGCGGCATCGTTGTTCAGGCGCGAGTAGTTGAACGGGCCGTCGTCGCGGTGCACGCGAATGCGCGGGTCGGATTTCAGGCTGTCCAGGTAGGCGAGGGTCTCTTCCTCGTCGCTGCCATTGTCGACGATGATGAGTTCCCAGTTCGGGTAGTCGTTCTTCTCGATGATCCCGTCGACGGCGCATTTCAGGATATCGGCCCGGTTTCGCGTCGGGATGATCAGGCTCACCTTCGGCAGCTCTTCCGGCAGCTCGTAGATCACCCGGAGGCTGTGCACGTCGCGGCCCGGCACCACCTCGCCCTTGGTCCCGGTGCGCTGGAGATGCTCGGTGACCGCCTTGATCGCCGCTCCGGCGGTGTAGTCCTTCTCGTCCTCCGCGCGCGCGGCGGAGCCTTCCATCGCACGCCAGTGATAGAGCACGTGCGGGATATGCCGGATCTTCTCCGGCGGCGATGTCTCGGTGATGCGGAGCGCCAGGTCGTAATCCTGGCTGCCCTCGAAGCCGAGACGGAAACCGCCGACCTCTTTCACCCGGCTGTGCCGGTAGACGCCGAGATGGTTGATGAAGTTCTGGCCGAGGAACATGTGCGGTGACCAGTCCGGCTTGAAATAGGGCGAGTAGTGCTCGCCGCTCTCGTCGACCTTGTCCTCGTCCGAATAGATCACGTCCGCGTCCGGATGCAGGGAGAGTTCCGCCGCGACCATGTAGAGCGCATGCTCCGTCAGTTCGTCGTCATGGTCGAGCAAGGCGATGAACTCGCCTCCCGCAAGCTCCAGAGCGCTGTTCGAGGCTGCAGAGATGTGGCCGTTCTTTTCCCGGAATGTCACCTTGATGCGGTCGTCCCCGTCCGCATATTTCGCGAGCAGGTCCTTGGTCGCCTGATTTGTCGACGCATCGTCCGCGATGCAGAGTTCCCAGTTCGGATAGAGCTGTGCCTTCACCGACTCGATCGCCCGCTCGAGGAATTCCGGCGGCGTGTTGTAGGTCGGCATCACGACGGAGATCAGCGGCTTCTCTTGCATCTCCGCGATATGCCGTTTCACCGCGGCGACATCGTCCTCGCTGAGGCGCGTATAGGTCTCGAACCAGTGGGCGTAGCTGCTCAGTGGATTGGCCGCCGTCGTGGCGATGCTGCGCTTGATCGCGGAAGTGTCGCGCAGACGGGCCGCTTCCCAGAGCTTCTCGATCAGGTGCCGGCGGGCATGGCGGTCGAGCAGGGCGAGCTTCAGGCGGTGCCCGACGACGGAGAGCGCGACCCAGGTCCGGCTGATCTCGCGGATGGTGATGTTCTTGACCCGGAACTCGCCGACGAAATGGATCGGGTCCATGCGCAGGGCGACGACGCGGTTCGGCAAGCGTACGACAGTGCGGCCGACGCCGCCGCGGGTTGGCGACAGGCGGAACCGGTTGGCGTCCTTGTAGCCCTTGCCGACATCGGCGAAGAGGAACGGCGCGGCGATCCGCGTCGCCTCGATCTCGTAGGTGACCTCGACCCAGCCCTCAGGCAGGAAGCGGTGCGGCGAACTCAGCAGGAGTTGCGGATTGGGCCGGGTCGAACGAAAGCGGTCGTCCCCGAGCGGTTCGGCATCGATCGCGTCCTGGATGTGCATCTGGTGTTTCATTAGCCGCGCTGTGCCGAGCGCGCGCAGGAACAGGCGATGCGCGAAGCGGAAGGGTTTGGTCAGGCGCCAGGACCAGGTGTCGGCGATGAAGCGGACCTCGCGGTGCAGGCGCGCATTTTCGATCCTGAGATCGTGCATCTCCTTTGTATGCACCGCGATCAGGTGATTCCGCTCCTGGGTCAATCCTTCGATGATGCCTTCGCGGTGCGCCAGCCGGTTGTCGCGCTCCTCGACCCGGCTCTGCTGCTCTGCCGCCCAGATTTCCTTGTGGTTCAGGCGCGTGTGCAGGTCGTGGATCTCGTCCCGCAGCTCCAGCTCGCGCTTCGTCGCCTCCCCGATCACCTCGTCGAAATGGAAGGAGGCGAGTTCGATCTCGCGGGCCACCATGTCGAAGACGGCATGCGCCGCATCGGATTCGCCATGCTCCTCGATGGAGCGGCAGGCGTCGTAGACCCGTCCGGCCCAAAGGGCGAGCTTCTCTTCGGCGAAGAGTTCGGCGCCGTGGAAGGCGAAGTGGCGCAGGCCCGGGCGGATGAAGCTCTCGATTTCCTTGCGGGCTTCCGCGTCGGAGGTGTCGAACGGGAGGCCGAGGGTGCGGGCGGCTTTCGAGATCGTGCCGTCCCAGTCCGCCATGAAGGCGTCATAGCTGATGAAGGAGCGTTTGGTGCCACGGGTCGCCTTCTCGCCTTCCAGCACATGGCGCAGCCAGAGCAGCAGGCCGCGTCCGTTGGAAAGCCCGTCTCGCTGATGCAGCGAGCGGACGACCTCGAGGGGATGGCGCTGCATGACGATGAAAACAGGGTCGGCCCCAAGTTCCTCCAGGGCCGGCTGCCAGAGGGGCAGGAGGCGGCAGATGCGCGGATCCTTCACGCCCCAGAGTGCCGAATTGCCGAAATCCTTGCGCAGGAAATCGACGATCTCGGTCTTTGCCTCTGACGCTTCCCCGGAAGCTTCCCAGCCGGGGGGCAGGGCGCGCGGGTCGTCCCAGTACATGCCGAGATTGACCAGGAGGTCGTCGTCGACCCGGACGGCCTCCTGATGCTCCCAGAACCCGGTCTCGTTGTTACCGGCGGCGGCCGGGACCAGATTGCCGCTCAGTTCGACCCCGAGAATGTTGCAGACACGGGTCAGTGCGGACGTGCCGCTGCGGTGCATGCCGAGAATGACGAGAGCGGTGTTTGCCGCTTTTTTCTTGGACGGGGTCTTGGGTGCCATGAACCAGGGACTCGCTGCAAAAATCTTCGTCGGCGTTCCGCCTGAACGGACGCTTGGATATCATAAAGCACGCGGTTGGGCGATATTGCCGAACCGACGGTTTATTGCTGCTCGTAGCCGAAGCGGTGGAGGGTGGCAGCGGCGATTTCCGTCAGGCGCCGTTTCTCTTCCTCCGGGAGGCCGCGCCAGCGCCCGACCGAATCCGGCATGCGGATCACGGCTTCGGCTGCCGTACCGACCCGCCCCGCGAGGATTGGATCGAAACCGGCCTCGGTAAGGACCGCGACAAGGGTCGTCTTCGGCGACTCGCAGAGATCCTCGAACCGGATCCGCATATAGCGCTTGCCGAGTTCGCGCTCGCCCCAGTCCGCGACCTGGGCGTTGGCCGCGGCCCAAAGCCGGATCGCATTTTCCGGGCTCTCGCCCGAATAGCTTTCCCCGAACAGGGCATCGTAATGTTTGTTCGGCTGATTCTGGTTGTCGCTCAGAGCCATGTCGCGGCCGTCCCGCACGAGGTGCAGGAAGCGCAAGCCAGGGCATTCCGCTGAGACGAAGGGGAGGACATACATGCTGCGGGGATTCTTCCATCCCCAGTGCGTCTGATTCTTCGACAATTCTTTCGTGTAATGCCGCAGGGCGTCCCGAAATGCGTCGGTCGCGCTGCTGCGAACCCCGTCGCTAAGGGTTTCTACCGCGTAATCCAGAGATCTCGTCTCGCGCAGCACCGGATTGATGCTGGCGTCGAGAAACGGTTCGAAATCCATTGCGTCGCCGGCATGGTTCAGGCGCGTGCCGACAAAGAAACCAGCCTCCTTCAATGCGCCGTGCAAGGCACGGGTTCCCGATCCGCCGGTCGCGCCGATCAGCAGCGGGCTGGAGGTGTCGACGCGGGGCAGCAATTTACCGATGATCCTGTTAAGCAAGCCGACTCCGGCACTATTGCGAGCATGAAATTCGGGAAAGCGCTTTGATATTCCAAGGCCAAGCGGTCCGCCAAGCTGTAATTTACGCCTTCACCTGCCGAAACCGATCCGATATAAGGCGTTAAAGCCAAACCGCATATAACGCTGTGGAATTTCGATCGATGGGCAAGTATCTCGACGACCTTTGGAATGATCTTGAACAGACTTGGGATCTCGCCATGCAGGTGAACGATCTCTCCGAGCAAGAGCGCTCCGACGTGTCGGCGGCCTGGGAAACGTATTTCAAGCCTGCGGAGCTGGTCGACGTCGCGCGTACCGAAGGCGAGGGCCAGACCCCGCCGACGAAGGTCTTCTGCACGAACATCTACGGCCTGCAGTACAATCCGGAAACCAAGTACTGGGTTCCGTTCCGCCATGGCGACATCGACCTCGCGAAATTCACCGAGGACTGAGCAGGCGGCCGTCCCGCCTTTTCGACGGAAAATCAATAGCCAAGACCAGCGACTTCATGTTTCGCATCGGCGAATCATGTATGGTATTGATTGTCTTTGAGGCAATTGCCGCGCGCCGGTTCGTCCGGTGGCGTTTCGATGATCGTACCGAGGTGACTTCATGGCAGGGGCGGATCAGCCCGTAACCGTCAACCGGTTGATGCGAGCCTGCTACACCGCGCTTTTCTCCGCCGGGGTGTTCAGCTTCGCCGTCAACCTGCTGATGCTGACGCTGCCGGTCTTCATGTTCCAGGTCTTCGACCGCGTGCTGGCCAGCCGCAGCGAGGTGACGCTCTTCCTGCTGCTCGGCATCGCCGGATTCGCCCTCACGATCCAGGCAACGCTCGACACCATCCGGGCCTATGCCTTCGTGCGGATCAGCGGCTGGATCGACCGGCGGATCGGCCCGATCCTGCTTTCCTCGATCATCACCGACGCGCTTGACCGGGGCAGCCAGCCGAACAGCAATCCGCTGCGCTCACTCAGCACCTTGCGCATGTTCCTGACCGGTCCGGGCATGCTGACCATGCTGGACCTGCCGTGGGTCCCGGTCTTTCTGACCCTAATTCTCTGGATCAATCCGGCGATGGGGCTCGCCGCCGCGATCGGCGCCATCGTCATGTTCGTGCTCGGCGTCATCAACGACCGCATGACCCGCCCGGCCCTGAACGCCGCCCAGGAGTTCTCTTCCAAAGCCTATTCGGCCGCAGAATCCGCCGTCCGGAACGCGGCCGTGGTCGAGAGCATGGGCATGCGCCGGAACATCATGGCGCGCTGGCATCGCGAGAACGAGAAGGTGCTCAGTCTGCAGGGGCGGGCGAGCGACCGGGCGGCGATCCTGAGTTCGGTGTCGAAATCCGCACGCATGTTACTGCAGATGGTGATCATGACGGTCGCGGTGCTGCAGATCATCAATCCGGAAGTCGACATGACGCCGGGCATGATGATCGCCTGCTCGCTGATCCTCGGCCGCGCGCTGCAGCCGGTCGAGATGGCGATCAGCCAGGCACGTCACCTCGTGGAGGCGCTCAGCGCCTACAAGACCATTGAGGCGGCTCTGGTGAATGCCCAATCCGGCATGCGCCGGATGGAGCTGCCGGCTCCGAAAGGGCATCTTGTTCTGGAGAATGTCGGCTACCAGCCGCGTGGGGCACCCCGGCCGATCCTGCAGCGCATCAGCCTCGAGGTGAAACCGGGCGAGGCTCTGGGCGTCGTCGGCCCGTCCGCCGCCGGCAAATCGACGCTCGCGCGTCTGCTGGTCGGAGTCGAGCGGCCCCATGTCGGGCATGTTCGTCTCGACGGCGCGGATATCTACAATTGGAGCACCGAGAGCCTCGGCAAGCATATCGGCTACATGCCTCAGGATATCGAGCTGTTCGGCGGCACGGTTGCCGAGAATATCGCGCGGCTGGACTCAAATCCCGATCCGGAACAGGTGATCGCGGCGGCGAAACTTGCCGGGCTGCACGATCTCATCCTGCAATTGCCGAACGGGTATGACACCGATATCGGTAACTCCGGTGCATTGCTGTCCGGCGGCCAGCGCCAGCGGGTCGCACTCGCACGCGCGCTTTACGGGGACCCCTCCATCGTCGTTCTGGACGAGCCGAACTCCAATCTAGACTCCAAGGGAGACGAGGCGCTGGTGAAGGCGCTGAACGAGCTCAAGGAACGTGGAGCCACGATCATCATGATCACCCACCGGGTGCAGGCGCTTGCCAACATGGACAAGCTGCTGGTGCTGCAGGAAGGCATGATCAACAAGTACGGCTCGCGCGACGAGGTGTTGGCCGGCGCCGGAATGGGGCCGACTGCGACTCCGCCGCCCCAGAGCGCTCCGCGGAAGCCGGAGGACGCCCGTCCGGATACGCCGGCAGAGACAGGCAGGCGGGAAGTTGAGCGCCGCCGCATGGCCGATTACCGGAGCGGGGCGGATGAAACTCCGATGCCCGGTCCGGTCGGCCCGGGGCCGGCACGCCGGGGCGTGCCGGGTCAGACTCTTCCTCCGCCGCCGAACATGCCGTCGGCGCGGCGTGCCAGATCCAGCGAGGGGGTGCCGCCGACTCTGCAGCCGGGCACCGGACACGGCGTGCGCCCGGAACTGGGGAAGGGATCCGCCCAGGCTATGGAGATCCTCGCCGGAAAACCCAGGGTGCCGTCCGTCGAAGACAGGTCGGGTCCGATGGTCCGGCCTCCGAAGCTGGTCGAGCCGGTCCGGCTTCAAGCTCCGCCCGGTATTCCGGTCCGTCCGGCGCCGCAGCCTGCCAATAGCTCGTCGCCGGAAACACCGACCCCATCTCCATCGCGTCCGGCGAACAAGTCCGTGCAGTCGGTTTCGCCGCCGCAACCGGCCAATGTTCGTCCTGCGGCAGCACTCAATATCGAGGATATCCAAGCGATCTCGGGGCGCCCGCGTGCCAAGCAATAGCACTTGCGCTCCTCGGCGAATGCCTGCCGGCCACAGGGAATGACGATGTCGAATGCGGCAAACGATCTGAACGATGCCTTCGCGCTTTCGGAAGCAGAGAATCCGAAAGCCTGGCGCCCGGTCGTTCTGACCGGATTCATCGTCATGATGCTGTTTTTCGGCGTGTTCGGAGTCTGGGCGTCGCTGGCACCGCTTGGCAGCGGCGCGATCGCGCAAGGACAGCTCCAGGTGTCGTCCAATCAGAAGACGGTGCAGCATCTCGAAGGCGGGATCATTGAAGCCATCAACGTGAAGGATGGGGATATCGTCCGCGAAGGGGACGTTCTCGTCCGGCTCGACGATACGCGCGCGCTCGTCGAGTTCGAGTTGTTGCGCAAACAGTTCCTGACCCATCTCGGGACCAAGGCGCGTCTTGAGGCGGAGCGGGACGATCTTGCTGAGATCAACATTCCGAAGGATTTGCTTTCCGCCGCGGCGGACGAGGATGTTCAGGAAGTCATTGCCGGCCAGCAGCGTCTTTTTACCAACAGGATCAGTGCGCGGGACAGCCAGTTCGGACTGTTGCGTCGCCGTATCCAGAAAACCCGCGAGGAGATCACTGCGCTCGGAGCGCAACAGCGTGCGGACGCGCGGCAATACGAACTGATCCAGGAAGAGATTGAGGATGTCCGGGGGCTCTATGAGAAGGGGCTGGCCCGCAAGCCGCAACTCCTCGCTCTGGAGCGTACCGCGGTCCAGCTCGAAGGCAGCATCGGCAATCGGAAGGCGCTGATCGCGCGTGCTGAGCAGACCATCGCCGAGACCGAGTTCCAGTTGCTGAATACCCAGGAGCGCTTCAAGACCGAAGTCGAAACCAGCTTGCGCGAAGTGCAGGATCAGCTGATCGATGTCAGGGACCGGCTGAAGGCCGCGCGCGACGCGCTGGACCGGACCCGCATCCGTTCCCCCCAGGACGGCCAGGTCTATGGTCTGCGCTTCTTCACGGTCGGAGGTGTGATAGGCCCCGGCGAGCCGATTATGGGGATCGTTCCGCTCGGCGATACGCTGGTGGTCAAGGCGCGGATCGATCCGGCAGATATAGACGTCGTCGAGGTCGGTGCTATCGCGAGTGTGCGGCTGACTTCCTTCAGCCAGCGGACCACACAGCCGATCGACGGCAAACTGCTCTCGATCTCGGCGGACATCGTCGAACCGGAGCGCGGCGCGCCCTTTTACGAAGCCCGGGTGGAGCTCGATCGGGAGAGCCTTGCCAAGCAGCCGGAACTGGAGCTCGTGCAGGGCATGCCGGCGACTGTCATTATCTCGACAGGGGATCAGACTCTGCTCGAATACCTGCTCGCACCGCTGGTGCGCAGCTTCGAGCTCGGATTGAGGGAAAATTGACGCCATGAATGACACGGCCTCGCCGAAGACTTTCCTTCCCTATGGGCGCCAGCAGATCGATGCCGAGGACGAGCAGGCCGTGCTGGACGTCCTGCGAGGTGACTGGCTGACGACGGGGCCAGCCGTAGACGCTTACGAGGAAGCATTCGCGGACAGGGTCGGCGCGCAGCACGCGGTGGCCTGCTCCAGCGGAACGGCGGGTCTGCATATGGCTGCGATTGCCATCGGGCTCGATTTCGGCGATGTGGTTGTCGTCCCGAGCGTGACGTTCCTCGCCACCGCAAACGCGGTCCGGTACGTGAACGCCGATGTGCTCTTTGCCGATGTGGACCCCGAAACAGGGCTGGTCGGCGCGGAGCAGATTGCGCGCGCGATCGCCGGGCTGAGTGAAGGAACGGTGAAAGCGATTTTCCCAGTGCACCTGACCGGCCACACAGTCGATATCGCGTCGCTGCGGTCGGCTTTCCCGCATCTCGCCATGGTCGAAGACGCGTGCCACGCTCTCGGCGGCGAGTACGATGCGGGGAAGGGCATGGTGCCGGTCGGGTCCTGCCCGCTTGGCGGTATCACCATGTTCTCGACCCATCCCGTGAAGACCATTGCAACCGGCGAGGGCGGTGTACTAACGACGAACAGTCAGGTTCTCGCTAACCGTCTCCGCTGGGCCCGCAATCATGGCATGGTGCGCGAACCGGAGCGGTTCCAGAACCGTGTGATGGGATTCGAGAACGGGGAGGCCGCACCTTGGTATTACGAGATGCACCTGCCCGGATACAATTACCGGCTCTCCGATGTGAATGCCGCGCTCGGCCTCAGCCAACTGCGCAAGCTCGACCGTTTCGTCGCACGGCGTCGTGCTTTGCGCCAACGCTATGCGGAACGGATCGACGCACTCGGCCCGCATGTCGCCATGCAAAAGGTCGCGCAGGGCTGTAACCCGGCCTGGCATCTTGCTGTCGCGCTGATCGACTTTGCGGCGCTTGGCACGACGCGTACGGCAGTTATGAACGCCTTGCGCGATCGGGGAATTGGTACCCAAGTGCATTATATTCCAGTCCACCGCCAGCCATATTACGCCAAGCGTTACGGTCCCCTGAATTTGCCGGGCGCCGACGCTTATTACGCCCGTTGTCTCAGCCTGCCGCTGTTTCCGGCCATGGAAGAGAGCGATGTGGATAGAGTGGTCGACGAGCTGGCGGACGTGCTGAAGTTGTGAAGTCTGTTTCACCGTCCCGGAATAAGGGGCAAAATAAAGCGATTCGAATATCTTAGGGGGAGGCCCCGGTCCGCATGAATTATACGGCGTTCAATTTCGACAAGAACCGGATAGATCTCGACGACAAGACGGTCCTGGTAACCGGCGGGACGGGGTCCTTCGGCAAGGAGTTCATTCGCGCGGCTCTGGCGAACAACGAGATGCGGCGCTGCATCGTCTTTTCACGGGACGAGCAGAAGCACTATGACATGAGCCAGGAGTTCCCTCCCAAACCGGGCGAACCGATCCGCTATTTCATCGGCGACGTGCGGGATGTGGATCGACTCGAGCTGGCGATGCGCGGTGTGGATTACGTCGTGCACGCGGCCGCTATGAAGCACGTCCCGGCGGCCGAATACAATCCGTTCGAATGCGTGCAGACCAATATCCACGGCGCCGAGAACATCGTGAAAGCCGCGTTGCGGACCGGGGTGAAGAAGGTCCTCGCGCTCTCGACCGACAAGGCGGCAAATCCGATCAATCTCTATGGCGCGACCAAGCTTGCCTCGGACAAGATCTTCGTTGCCGCGAACAATATCGCAGGCCAGGACGGCTGCCGGTTCGCAGTCGTGCGCTACGGGAACGTGATCGGCTCGCGCGGCAGCGTGATTCCGTTTTTCCGCAAACTGATCAGCGAAGGCGCGAGCGATCTTCCGATCACCGACGAGCGCATGACCCGGTTCTGGATCACGCTACGCCAGGGCGTGAATTTCGTACTGTCCAGTATGGAAATGATGAAGGGGCGCGAGATCTTTGTCCCGAAAATCCCGAGTATGAAGATCGTCGACGTGGCGAAGACCATGGCGCCGGAGTTGCCGATGCGGAATGTCGGCATCCGTCCGGGCGAGAAGCTGCACGAGGTGATGATCTCGGAAGACGATTCACGCACTACGGTGGAACTGGAAGACCGCTACGTCATTCTGCCGGCGAACAGCGATAGGGTGATGACGGAGTATCTCGAAGCCGGGGCGAAGCCGGTTGTGACCGATTTCCGCTATGCGAGCGACACCAACACGGCCTGGCTGAGCGGCGAGGATCTGACCGCGATGATGGAGACCCTCTGACCGCTCAGCTGTTTGCTCCGCGATGCTATTTCGTGACCAGTTCCGGACCCATCACCGCGTTCGGCAGCACGGTCGAGATCCACGGCACGTAGGTGATCACGATCAGGAAGGCGAAGAGTACCGCCAGGAACGGCAGCGCCGCTTTCACCACCGACATCATCGGCATGCCCGCGACGCCCGAGGTCACGAACAGGTTAAGGCCGACAGGGGGCGTGATCATGCCGATCTCCATGTTCACCACCATGATGATGCCGAGATGGATCGGGTCGATCCCGAGTTCGATGGCGATCGGGAAGACCAGCGGTGCGACGATCACAAGCAGGCCCGACGGTTCCATGAACTGGCCGCCGATCAGCAGGATCACGTTGACCGCGACCAGAAACATCACCGGGCCGAAGCCGTAGGCGAGCATCGCCTCGGTAATTTGCTGCGGGATCTGCTCATCGGTCAGGACGTGTTTCAGGATCAGCGCGTTCGCGATCACGAAAAGCAATGTCACCGTCAGCTTGCCCGCCTCGAACAGGGTCTTGCGGGTATCCGGGTGGTAGAACGCGGTTAGCAACGCGCTCGGACGGCGGTAGAGCGGCGTGTTGGCATCCTCTCCTTCGGTCGCGAGCGGGCCCATGTCACGATAGACGAAGGTCGCGATGATCCAGGCATAGACCGCCGCCACCGCGGCGGCCTCCGTCGGCGTGAAGATGCCGCCATAGATCCCGCCCATGATGATCACGATCAGCAGCAGGCCCCATGAGGCGTCCTTCGCACTCTCGTAGATCTCGCGCCAGCCGGCCCATTCTCCCTTCGGCAGGTTCTTCCACTTGGCCATGACATAGATCGCGACCATCAGCGAGAGGCCCGCCAGCAGGCCCGGCAGGACGCCGGCAAGGAACATGCGGCCGACCGAGACCTCGACCGCGGCGGCATAGACCACCATGACGATGGATGGCGGGATGAGGATGCCGAGCGTGCCGGCATTGCAGATCACGCCGGCAGCGAACTCCTTGGTGTAGCCGACCTGGCGCATGCCCGCGATCACGATGGTGCCGATGGCGACCACGGTGGCCGGCGAAGAGCCGGATAGCGCCGCGAACATCATGCAGGCGAAGACGCCGGCGATGGCGAGGCCGCCGGGGAAATGCCCGACGCAGGCAATCGAGAATCGGATGATCCTCCGCGCCACCCCGCCGGTCGACATGAAGGAGGAGGCGAGGATGAAGAACGGGATTGCGAGCAGCGTGAAATGACCCTCGAAAGCGCTGAACAGGGTCTGGGCGATGGAGGCCAGCGAGGAGTCGGAGAAGGCCAGCAGGAAGAGGATCGACGACAGGCCGAGCGCCACCGCGATCGGAACGCCGATCAGCAGCAGGACGATGATGGCAAGGAATAGGAGGGCGACGTCCATCGCTCAGCAATCCTTCAGTTTTTCGGCGGCCTCGTCGACCGCGTCCTCGGCCTCGTGACTGGCGATCAGGCCGTCCATGCGGCCGCGCCAGATGGCGATGCCGGCCATGACGAAACGGATCAGCAGCAGTCCGGTCGCGAGGGGGAGAATGAAATAGGGAACGAGGCGCGGGATTTTCTCGTAGCGCTCGCCGTAATTGAACACGTCCTGCAGCCAGTCGAGAGGCCGGATGCCGAAGATCTCGGGCATCGGCGTGTCCTCGGTCTCGTACCAGCCCTTTTCGCGGAACTTCTCTTCGAAGCCGAGCGGGAACCAGCGTCCTTCGGTGGCCGGAAGGTTCGCGAAATTGGCCCAGTAGTCCCAGGAGCCCTTGAAGAGCAGGAAGGCGTAGAGAATACAGACGGCGGTCGCGACCAGGGCGACGATCCGGCGCGGCCCCGGGGCGAAGCCGTTGGTCAGCACGTCGACGCCGAGATGGGAGCGGGTCTTCACGGCATAGGCGGCACCGAGCAGGACGAGCCAGCCGAACAGGAAGACCGTGACCTCAAGCGCCCAGAGAATGCCGCTGTCGAAGACGTAGCGGGCGATCACGTTGGCGAAAGTGATGACCGTCATCATGCCGAGGATCGACGCGGTCGCCATTTCCTCGACCCGGTCCGAAAGAGGTTTGTTCATCATCGGGACAGCTCCAAAAAATGCGCGGTGCGGGGGTCCGCACCGCGCGACAAGGCTATTTGGCCTTGTTTAGGGAACCGGTGTCTTAGTTGGTCAGGCTGTTCGCGGCCTGCGCGGCGGCGATGTTGTCGGCGCCGACGTCCTTTTCGAACTTGGCCCAGACAGGCTTCATGACTTCAACCCAGGCGGCGCGCTGCTCCGGCGTCAGGGAGCGGACGGTGCCGCCGGCCTTGATCACGGACTGCTTGGCCGCTTCGTTGACGGCGGTGGATTCCTGGTTCCGGGTCGCGGTCACCTCGGCGACGATCTGCAGGAACTGCTCACGCACGTCCGGCTTCAGGCTGTCGAGCCAGTCGACGGAAGTGACCAGCAGATAGTCGATGATGCCGTGATTGGTTTCGGTGATGCCGTCCTGCACCTCGAAGAACTTCTTGCCGAAGATGTTGGACCAGGTGTTTTCCTGACCGTCGACGACGCCCTGCTGGAGTGCGCCATAGACTTCGGAGAAGGCCATCTTCTGCGGGGTGCCGCCGATCGCTTCCATCTGGGCGACCAGCACGTCGGAGGACTGCACGCGGAACTTCAGGCCCTTGGCGTCGGTCGGCTGCAGCAGCGGCTTACTGGCGGACATCTGCTTCATGCCGTTGTGCCAGTAGGCGAGGCCCTGCAGACCGCGGCGCTGCATGCTGTCGAGCATCTTCTGGCCGGCTTCGGAAGCCTGGTAGGCCTCGACCGCCTTGATGTCGTTGAACATGAACGGCAGGTCGAAGATCCGGAACTGCTTGGTGAACTTCTCGAACTTCGAGAGCGACGGGGCGGCGAGCTGAACGTCGCCCTGAAGCATCGCTTCAAGGACCTTGTTGTCGTTGTAGAGCGTGGAGTTCGGGAAGACCTCCATGCAGGCCTTGCCGTTCATCTCCTTGTTCACCCGCTCGGCGAGCAGGGACGCGGCGATCCCTTTCGGGTGCTTGTCGGTGTTGGTGACGTGGCTGAATTTGATGACCACTTCGCCGTCATCGCAGGCCGCGTGGGCGACGGCGGGCGCAATAAGGGCTGCGGCCGCCAGAGCGGCGGCGACGAACTTTTTCATAATGTCCTCCCAAGAGACATGCGGTTGAATCCGCGATGTCCCTAGCAGAGGAATTCGCCGGAAACTCGGCAATCGCGAACTCGATAAATAATTTTATCTTTTAATATCAGTTTATTAGTTTCCGCGTTAAGTCTCTGTAACAGTCTTTGTCCGGATTTTCGGACAAATTTGCTTGTGGTTTCCGGGCGAGCGCCTCTAGTTACAGGCTTCCGATTCCGATCTTCAGGTGAAATGTCCCGCGTTAAGGCAAAGGTGGCGTCCATCGCCGCGGTTTATGCACTGGCTGCGCTCATCTCCGGATGGTGGGTGTATCGCTTCGCCTATGTCGATCACCTGGCGCAATTGGAGGAGACAGGGCGGATCCGCGTTCAGCAGGCGAGCGACCGTCTGATGGGACAGCTCTCCGGATATGTCTATCTGGTGAATTTGCTCGCCGATCATCCGGCTGTCGTTGCCGGGGTCGTTCGCGATGTCAGGGCTAGCGAACTTGACGACCTGCTGGAGCAATCGGTCTTGACCTACGGTGCCGACGATATCGTCGTCGCCGATGCGAAGGGAGGCATTGTCGCTGCCTCGGCTCCGGACCGGGAGCTTTTGCCCGTGGCGGACACGTTGCTGCGCGCCGCATTGAACGGACGCCTCGGGGTTGCGACCGCGCTCGACGGCTCCCGCCGTCTGTTTCGCCTGAGTCGGGGTGTGATTGACCGGAACGCGCCGGCGGTTGGGGCGGTTCTCGTTACGCTGGATGCTGCGGCGCTCGAGTTCGAATGGGGAGTCGATCCGGAGGCGATCTGCTTTTTCGATCGGACCCGAACGGTTCTCGCGGCCACGCGCCAATCGCTTCTCATGCGTCAGGATGGCGGCCCGGAGCTCGCCAACCCGGCTGTTCGGCCTTTCCCGCGTCACTCTATCCGCCGTGAGGGAGAGCACGAGATCTGGTCATTTCCGGATGCCGCGGAATTGCCGACCGAGGCTCTGGTCGTCTCGCGGACCTTACCGCAGATCGAGATGGTGGCGCGCGGTTTCCTCGATACGGCGCCCGCTCGAACGGCGGCCATGCTG
Organism: Nisaea acidiphila; assembly: GCF_024662015.1. Lineage (NCBI taxonomy): Bacteria > Pseudomonadati > Pseudomonadota > Alphaproteobacteria > Rhodospirillales > Thalassobaculaceae > Nisaea > Nisaea acidiphila. Next base: position 3,993,365 of record NZ_CP102480.1, read on the forward strand.
CGCGGATTGCTGGCCACGGCCATGTTCGGCGTGATTGGTCTCGCGGGGCTCATCGCCGCGCTCTGGCGCCGCCGGATGGCGGATCGCCTCGCCATCGAGTCTGCGGCCAATGCACGGCTGGAGGAACGGGTGGAGCAGCGCACGGCCGAACTCCGCGTCGCGCAGGATCAACTTGTCCAGGCGTCAAAGTTGTCGGCGCTGGGGGAAATGTCCGCGGGGATCAGCCACGAGTTGAACCAGCCGCTCGCGACGATCCGGAACTTCGCGGAGAACGGCCTGAAATTCCTTGAGCGCGGACGAACCGACGAGGTGAGAGACAATCTCGGGCGAATTTCCGGGCAGGTACAACGCATCGATCAGATCATCCGCAATCTCCGCAGTTTCGCGCGGAAGGAGGACGAGAATGTCGAGCCGGTGGATCTCGTCCGGACTGTCGAGCATGCGCTGTCCCTGTCGCGGCCAAATCTTGAGAAAGAGGGGATTCGGCTTTCGTGGGACGCTCCCTCCTATCCCGTCCTTGCCCTTGGCGGCGAGATCAGGCTGCAGCAGGTGATCGTCAATATCCTCTCTAACGCACAGGACGCGCTCGCAGGGGCGCCGGACAAGCGTATTCGGGTCACGCTCGACGAAAGTCGCGGGGACGCCGTGCTCAGCATCGCCGACAGCGGCCCGGGCATCCCGGAGCCGGCAAGGGTCTTCGAGCCGTTTTACACCACCAAGGAACTCGGAGCCTCAAAGGGCCTGGGGCTTGGGCTTTCGATCTCCTACGGCATCATCGGCAGCTTTGGCGGGGAACTGAGCTGCACCAACCAGGCAGGCGGCGGTGCGGTGTTCACAATCCGTCTTCCGCTGGCAGATGGAAGCAGCGCATGAGCGGACAGGTTCTGTTGATCGAGGACGACGACGCTCTCCGGGCCTCGCTGGCGCAGACCTTGGAGCTGGCGGATATCGCGGTGATCCCGACCATGGGATATGTGCAGGCGAAACGCAGTATCCGGGCTAATTTTCCGGGAATCATCCTTTCCGACATCCGGATGCCGCATCAGGACGGATTCGACGTTCTGTCCTCTGCAAGAAGCGCTGACCCGGATCTGCCCGTCATTCTGCTGACAGGACATAGCGACGTGCCCACGGCCATGCGGGCGATGAAGGAGGGCGCCTACGAGTACCTTGAAAAGCCTGTCGGAACCGAACGGCTGGTGGATGTGGTGTCCCGTGCGATCGCACACCGGGATCTGGTCCTGAAGTCTCGGCGCATCGAGCGCGCGCTGGAGCGTAGCGACGCGGCGGCGCGAAGCTTTCCGGGGTCGGGGCCGGTCTCGAGCGCGCTTCGAACCGCGCTCCGGCGGGTCGCCGCGAGCGACTGCCATGTGCATCTTTATGGCCCGAAGGGAACAGGGCGGAAAGAGGCGGGATTCGCGATCAATGCGCTCTCGACGGATGCCCGGAGTTTTCACGCGCTCAATCTGATTACAGCCGAAACGGACGCGATCGGCCGCACCGCGAAACTGAGGGACGGAGCGTGGGACTTTTCCCTGAAGAATGTTGAGTTGGCGACGCAGCGGCAGGTCGACGATCTGCACGGGCTGCTGGAAGCCAATTCGGAGATTCGCCTGATCTCGTCGGCGACCGTTCCCCTCGCGGAACTCGAGCACCTCGGGCTCGGGGAAGATGGCAGCACGATCGTCGAGATCAGGTTCCCGACGTTGGACGAACGTCGTGAGGACCTGCCGGAGATTTTCGAGAATCTGGTCCGCCTTTCGGTGCGGAGCCTGGATACCGACATGCCGGAAATTTCCACCGCCACGCTTTCGGATCTCATGACGAGATCCTGGCCGGGAAACCTGCCGGCCCTGAGGGATTTCGCAATGACCTATGCCCTGGGAACGCGGGCACAGAGCGATGCAGGTGCGCAGCCGACTCTCGTCGAGCAGATCGACGCGTTCGAAAAGATGGTGCTCTCCGAGACCTTGAAGAGAACCGGCGGCAAGGCGGCCGAAGCGGCGCGAGCTCTCGGCGTGCCGCGGAACACATTTTACGACCGGTTGGCGCGTTTCGGGATCTCGCCGAAAGACTTTCGGCCCGGCTGAGTTGACCCGGAAACGCAATCACCCCGGCGGCTGGCCGGGGTGAAAGCTGAATGAGACCGATATGGAGATCGCGTCTTGATCAGGCGAGATCCCACCCTGCGGTGGCCGCCAGGCCGAGACTGGATTTGGAGACTCCGATCAGCGTGATGGTCCCGCCGTCCGACGTGGTGATCACCGTGTTGCCGCCGCTGTCGGCCGCGCTGTAGGTGAGGCCGCTCTCAAATGCCAGTGTGTCCTCGCCGGCGGTGAAGTCACTGACTTGGTCGTTACCTCCCTCGAATTCGAAATAGAAGGTATCGGCACCGCTGCCGCCGACAAGCGTGTCGTCGCCCTTGTTGCCGGCGATGAAATCGTTCCCCTCGCTGCCCGAAACGATATCGTTGCCTTGACCGCCATAGAGCTGGTCGTCGCCGAGATTGCCTGCGAGGGTGTCGTCACCCTGGTTCCCGTAGACGATGTCGTTGTCCTGGCCGCCGAAGACCGCGTCCTCGTTCTCGCCGCCGAACAATGTATCGCCGCCGCGATTGCCGTAGAGCACGTCGTCGTCGTTGTTTCCGAGCACGGTATCGCCGTCCTGGCCGCCATAGAGCGTATCCATGCCGCCGCCGCCGAAGACGCTGTCCGCGCCCTGGTTGCCGTAAAGGATGTCCTCGCCGTAGCCGGAGCCGATCGTGTCGGCACCGCCGCCGCCGGCCAGCGTATCGTCCTCGGCCCCGAGCGAGATGAACTGGCTGCCGCTGTCACCGACCACGTAGTTCTGGCCCGCTCCGCCATTGATGGTGGCATTACCGACGATGGCGGCGAACTCGATATTGTCCAGTTGCAGGGTAGAGCCTGTGGGCAGGCCTGAGACGTCAATCACAAAAGCTTCGCCGCCACTGGAGGTTTGCCCGGTGAGCTGAACGGTTTGTGCGGTGGTCTCGGTGCTTGAGAAGGTGATCGATCGGATATCCATCGACATGCCGGAATTGCCGGCGAGGAACGTCTGACCGTGACCGTCGAGGAAGCTCTGGTTGGAAGTGTCGGGCTCGGTCGCCTGGATCTCCCCGGTGAGGGTGGTCCCGGCGGAGCTTGACGTGAGCGCGCTGGAGGTACCGGAATTTGTGAGCGAGATACCGGTCGGAAGTGTCACGGTGACGACATTGCCATTGCCGGTACCTTCCACGAGGGAGCCCGTCGCCGTGCTGCCGCTATTGTTCACGAGCGTACGGCCGGTCGCCGTACCGGCGGTGTCCGCCGCGGTCTGGTTGGTGACGGTAAGGCCGCTGCCACTGGATCCGCCGCTGGACCCACTGCTGCTGGCCGCGCTGAAAGTGAGGCTGGTACTTCCGCCGCTGAAAGCGGCATTGATCGTCAGCGAGGCGGAACTGCTGACATTCAGCGTGCCGGAGCCGAGATCGATGGTGCTGCCGAGCGATGTTCCGTTGAGGCTGCTGAGGTCGGTACCGGTGATGGCGATGACGTCGCCGATCTCGATGTCGCTGATCGTGTCGCCATTGTGGTTAGCGACGGAACCTGAGAAAGTGTCGTTTCCGGAACCGCCGATCAGCGTGTCAGCGTTCGCGCCGCCACGAAGGAAGTCGTTGCCGTCTTCGCCGTAAAGCACGTCGCTGTCGCTGAAGCCGGAGAGCGTGTCGTTGCCCGCGCCGCCATAGAGCGTGTCGTTGTTGGCACCGCCGGAAATGGTGTCGGTATCGGCGCCGCCATAGATGACATCATTGCCTTTACCGCCCCACAGCCAGTCGTTTCCGGCTTCACCGAAGACAAGGTCGTTGCCTGAGGAGCCGATAACCGTGTCATTTCCATTGCCGCCATAGAGCGTGTCGTTGCCGTCGGCGCCGGACAATGCGTCATTGCCGTCTCCGCCGAAGATCAGATCGTTGCCGGTTGCACCGTAGTTGAAGTCGTTACCGGCGCCGCCATAGACCGTATCGTCACCGCCGTTCGCGTAGAGCGTGTCGTTACCGTCGTCGCCGTAGAGCAGGTCGTTGCCGTCGAGCGCGCTGATGGTGTCGTTGCCGCCGAGGCCGCTGACCGTGTCGTCGCCCGTCGTCAGACCGTCCGCACCGTCGAGCAGATCGGCGCCCGCCGTACCGTTGACGTTGGCAAGATGGTGCGGATAGGCCTCGATGGAGGCGAGCGCGAAGGGAAGGAGGGTCCGCGCAAGACCGTCGAGATCCCAGCTGTTCCCGCCCATCGGCGAGCGGCCGAGATAGCCGCGGCTGGCATGGACCGGAACGTCGATCGACGCTTCAAGGCGCGAGACGAGATCCAAGCCCGCTTCCCCGGCGCCGGTGTGGCAGCCGTGGAGGGCGAGGAAGGAAAGCGGCACGGACCGCAATGATGAGGCGACATGATCGGCGGTTTCGCCGTTGACCCGAAGATCGTCGATCGTGATTTCGCCCGGTGCGCCGTGACCGACGAGATGGAGGGAGGCCAAGCGGCCGGTCTGCAACCGGATCGTGGTCAGGGCGGAGCGGATGCGCTCCAGCGTCGCGTCAGGACCGTCGCGCAGCACGTGGACATTTGCCGGCAGCCCACGAAGCAGAATTCCGGAATCTGCCACGTCGGATGCCATCGCGAGAAGCGCGGGGGCCGCTTCTCCGGCCTGCGCGCGTGTGGAATAGAGGCGTTCGGCGAACTGGGATGCGTTGTGACCCATTTCAATTTCCTCGTCGGTTGTTCGTGCGCGCGCAAAACGGGCGCGACGACCTCAATCGATCGGAACCGGCGAACCGGTTCGATACGGATGCGTTCAGAAAGACCCCTTACCTTCTGGCTGCGAGGTCAGATTGATTGGCAAATTATAGGGAAATCGTGAACGAATCGTTATCTCTAACTGATTGAAAAGAAGCGACTTTTTGTTAATTTATATTAGCTTTTAATCGTCATTTGGTTGAGTTTTCAAAATCAAGAGAAAATTCGTAATTAAATTACGGACTTACCGTGCCGGAGGCTCTTTATCTTTCTTAGTCCAGCCGATGAGCCAGATGGCCGGGAAGATCCAGATGAAGCCTGTGATTGGGTAAAACAATATCTCTGCAAGCCAGTGTTGCGGCAGGAGAAGATTGGCAAACGTTACTGTCCCCGCGATATATGCGAGCAGGCCGAGAATCATGATTACGCCGCCGAGCGCGGTGCGCCATCGCATGGCATTCTCCTAGGCTAGTGACAGGTTGCGGATAGGAGGGAGTGGGCTCCCTTGTCAATGATTACGGGCTGGTTTTGGTTTCACTGGCTTCAATTTCCTGCGCGCACCGGCAGATCGTTCTGAAAGCGGCGTCCGTGTCGCCGCGAAGCGAGACTTTGCCAACCATAGCGGATTAAGGCGTGCCGTTCTTGCGCTCACAACTGCACGGGCTATTCGCCTCATGACCATGCTCGGCCATCCGATCGTCGCCTTGATGATCTCCGTCGCGCTTCTCTGGACCGCGAATGGGCTGTTTCACAGTTTGCTCGGTTTGCGGATGAGCCAGGAGGGGTTCGATACCACCGTTGCCGGTCTGGTGGCATCGGCCTACTTCGTCGGCCAGTTGCTCGGCGCGGCGATCTGCGGCCGGATCATCGAGAGCGTGGGCCATGTCCGCTCCTTTGCGGCCTTCGCATCCGTTATTTCCGCCTGCGCGGTCGCGCACGCGATCTTCGTCGACCCGTTCTTCTGGGGAGGTTTGAGGTTTGCGACGGGGATTTGTATTGCCGGCGCCCTGATGGTCGCGGAGAGCTGGCTGAACGGTGCGGTGACGAATTCCAACCGTGGCGGAATGCTCTCGATCTACATCGTGGTGATGTATTTCGGGATGGCCGCCGGGCAGCAGATCCTGAACGTCTCTCCGCCGACGAGCTTCATTCTCTACAGCATCGCCTCGATCCTGTTTTCGCTGGCGCTCGTGCCGCTGTCCCTGGCCTCCAGGGCGACGGCCGGCGAGTTGACCCCGTCGCGGCTCAGCATACGGGAGCTCTTCCGGATTTCCCCGCTCGGGCTGATCTGCGCCTTCGCCAGCGGCGCGCTCGGTGCCGCGATCATGGGGTTGGGGCCGATCTTCGGAAACCAGGCCGGCATGTCGATTTCCGATATCGCGACGATGATGTCGGTGATGATGTTCGGCGGGCTGTTGCTGCAATATCCCGTCGGAAAGCTTTCCGACTATTTCGACCGGCGGACGGTCATCACGGTGGCGCTCTTCGCGGTCGCGGCTGTCTCTTTCGCCATCGCGGTCTCTTTCGAGGGCGGATGGTGGATGTTCCTCGGTCTGATGGTGGTCTATGGCGGCCTCAATTTCGCGCTTTATCCGCTCGCAATCAGCCATGTGAACGACCATGTCGAGGCCAGCGATCTGGTGCCGGCCTCGGCGGGCATTCTGATCGCCGCGAGCCTCGGATCCTCCATCGGCCCGATCGTCGGCGCGTTCTTCATGGAGCAGGCGGGGCCGGGAGGCTTGTTCCATTTCAGCGCCTTCATCGGCGGCGCGGTCGGCGTCTTCGCTCTTTACCGAATGGTCCGCCGCGCGGCGCCGACGATGGAGGAGCAGGGTCCTTACGTCGCCTATGCCCGGACCTCGGCACTGGCTGCGGAGCTCGATCCGCGTGGCGAGTTCATCGAGGAGGTCGAGCCCAACGTCATGGACGAAAACCTGCCGAAGGACTTCTCCTACGAAGAGGTCATCGAGTCCGCGGTCGAGGGCGAGGCCGAGGAGTGGGTTCAGGCGAACTCTTCGCCGTAATAGAGCGTCGAGACATGTTTCGCCTCGGCGAAGAAGAGCCAGCGCTCGGTGACGACGCCGATGCTGCCCGAGATGGCGGCAAGTAGTGCAAGGCCGCCGGCGATATGGCCGCTTCCGGGCATGGCAAGCAGGGCGGCGAGAATGACGACCGGCATCAGAAAGCCGAAGAGTGCGGCCAGGCGGCGCAGCTTGGCGGCATGTTTGCGGCCGATCCGGTAGCCCATCTCCCGCATGACGTAGGTTTCCGATGTTGTCGGTCCTTCCAGCAGCCGGACGCGCCCCTGCGCGCCAAGACCGGTGGCGGTGCCAGACGTTGCCGTCGGCGCTGCACCGTCGCAGGAGGACCAGTACCGCCACTTGATAGCCGCCGTGGCCAGCAGCAAAGCGGTCACCGGAAACGCCAGGTCGCGTAATTCCGAACCCGAGAATGCGAGCAGCGGCAGGAACCAGAGACCGCCGGTTGCCAGCGCCATCGCGATGTAGCCGGGTACGGTATAGCGGCTGTGCCAGTTCGGAATGGTCTTCAGGCTGCGATAGATCATCGCCGTGCAATAGACGGTGACCAGCGCCAGCGCGGCGGCAATCAGACCGGCGATCGACCAGAGGCCGTCATTCTCGCCCAGCAGAAGCCATCCCCCCGCGAAAGCCAGCGCAGGAATATAGGTCAACACAGCCAGGACACCCTCGCGCGACAGCCACGAGCTGCGCCATTGGCTGAGCGCCCGCCACGCGCGTTCCGGATGGCCGAGATGGAAGGTCGAGCTTAATAGCCCGGCGGTGACGAGGCCGAGGGAAAGCGGCAGACCGACCCAGCCGATCACGGGATCGGCGTCTCCGATGAGCGCGGCATGGAGGGCGAGCCAGACCAGAAGCCCGTAGCCGGCTCCGGAGGCGGTGGTGAAGAAGATGACGGAAAGTGCCGGATGCATGGCGCGGACCTCAGCGGGACAGCATTTGATCGAGCCAGCCGAGCACGCCTTTGGCGTTCTCGGTGGCCTCGGCCGCGGGAACCTTGACCGCCAGGTCTGCAAGGCGTTCGGGCGCGCCGATATCGGCGGCTTCGGTGCGGCGGGGACGGGGCGGCAGATAGCGGTTGACCGGCTTGTAGCCCATTTCGGGCATCAGCTCGTAGCCGCCGCGTTCCGCCACGAGTTTCGAAACGTCCGAGCCCGGATCGCCGAGATCGCCGTAATGGCGCGCACCGGCCGGGCAGGTGGAGACGCAGGCGGGGACCCGGTCCCGCTCTTCCAGGTTCTCGTTGTAGATCTTGTCGACGCAGAGCGTGCATTTCTTCATCACGCCCTCGGTCTTGTCATACTCGCGCGCGCCGTAGGGGCAGGCCCAGGAGCAGAGCTTGCAGCCGATGCAGAGATCGGCATTGACCAGCACGATGCCGTCCTCCGCGCGCTTGTAGGAGGCGCCGGTCGGGCAGACGGTGACGCAGTCCGGCGTCTCGCAATGCAGGCAGGAGCGCGGGAAGTGGACGGTCCGCGCGTCCTCGCCTTCACCCGCCTCGAAAGTGTGGATGCGATTGAACCAGACACCCCAGGCGCCCTCGTCGCCGTCTTCCTCTTCATCCGCGCTGTAGGCGTTCCAGTCGGTCAGCGGCGCGGAATGGCCGCCGGTGTTCCATTCCTTGCAGTTCACCGCGCAGGCATGGCAGCCGACGCAGATATCGAGATCGATGACGAGGCCGAGCTTCTTGGACGTCGCCGTGGCCGGAAGGGATGTCATTGGCCGCGCCTCCCGCGATATTGCAGCGGTCCGTTCGGGCGCGCGACGCTGGACGGGTTGCCGAGTTCGGGGAATTGCGGCTCCGAAACCGCGCCGGGCCTGTCCGGCTCCGCCTTTTCGAGGCGAATGCGCAGATCGTACCAGGCCGCCTGTCCGGTCACCGGATCGGCATTGGCGTAGCGGTAGCCGTCGCCGCGCGCTGGCAGCAGTTCGGAGATCACATGGTTCAGCAGGAAACCCTTGGTCGCTTCCGGGGCATCCTTGCCGAGGTTCCAGGCGCCGCGCCGCTTCCCGATGGCGTTCCAGGTCCAGACCGTGTCCGGGTTGACGCCCTCCATCAACTTCACCGGCACCTTGATCTTGCCGTGATGGGAGGTGACGCGCACCCAGTCGCCGTCGCCGATGCCGAGCTGCTCGGCGCGTTCCCGGCTGATGAAGAGCGGATTCTTTCCGTGCAACTGGCGCAGCCAGGCGTTCTGCGAGCCCCAGGAATGGTACATCGCGGCGGGGCGCTGGGTGATCGCGTGCATTGGGAAGCTGGAGGTGTCGACCTCGCTCTCCTCGAAGGGCTGATACCAGACAGGAAGAGGATCGAAATAACGCTTCAGGCGGTCCCGGTCCTTCTCCGGCGGCTGCAGGTCGCCATGACCCTCCCCGGCGAGGCGGAAACGCTGCAACGGCTCGACATAGAGCTGCATGACGATCTGGTTCGGCGCACCGATGAAGCCGAGCTTCGTCGCGGTCTCCAGATAGGTCTTGTTGGAATGCTTGTAGTAGCGTTCCTCCGGTGCGAATTCGTGGCGCCAGAAGCATTCGTTTTCGATGTAGCGCTTGAGCTGGTCAGGGTTCGGCGCGCCCTTGCCGCCTTCGGTCCCGTCCGCGCCGCGCCAGCCGGCAAGCGGGCCAACGCCGGGCGCGCGCTCATGGTTGGCGATGTAGTCCGGATAGCCGCCGGGATACTTCGCCGAGCCGTCCTCTTTCGTCAGGCCCGGCAGGCCGAGACGGACGCCGAGCTCGATCAGCACTTCCTGGAACGGGCGCACGTCCCGGTCCGGCTGCACGACGGGCTGACGGATTGAGTCCGCCGCGCCGTCCGCGTCGCAGATCGGCCGGTCGAGCAGGGAAATGCAGTCCCAGCGCTCGAGATAGGTCGTGTCCGGCAAGACGAGGTCGGCATAAGCCACCATCTCGGAGGCGTAGGCGTCGGAATAGATGATCCGGGGGATCCTGTACTCGCCGGTCGCCGGGTCCTTGTCGGTCAGCTTCTCCATCGTGCCCTTGGAATTCATCGTCGAATTCCAGGACATGTTCGCCATGTACATGAAGAGGGTGTCGATCGGGTAGGGATCCTGCGCCCAGGCATTGTGGATCACCATGTGCATCATGCCATGCACGGCCATCGGCGCTTCCCAGGAGAAGGCCTTGTCGATCCGTGCCGGGCTGCCGTCCTCGTGCACCAGCAGGTCTTCCGGCCCCATCGGGAAGCCGAGCGGCGGACCCGCCATCGGGGTGTTTGGCTTGACCGCGTCCGGCCGGCCGACGGGCTTCAGCGGCGGCGGGCAGGGGCGCGGGAAGGGCGGCTTGTAGCGGAAGCCGCCCGGGCAATCGATGCTTCCCAGAAGCATCTGCAGCACATGCAGCGCGCGGCAGGTATGAAAGCCGTTGGAATGGGCGGAGATGCCGCGCATCGCGTGCATCGCCACGGGCCGGCCGATCATCTTCTCGTGCCGCCGTCCGGCCCAGTCGGTCCAGGGAACGTCGAGCGTGATTTCCTGCTCGAAAGCGGCGTGCGCGAGTTCCGCTGCAAGACGTCTGATGGTCTCCGCCTTGAGGCCGCATTCCTTCGCCACCGCATCCGGCGCGTAGGCCGGGTCGATATAGCGCTCCGCCAGCAGCTTGAAGGACGGGACCGCTTTACGACCGTCCGGCAGCGTGTGTTCGCCCGCGAGGTCGGGCGCGATTTCCGCTTCGAGCGCGGAAATGATAGAGCCGCTCTTCTTGTCGAAGGCGAGCGGCTTGCCATCCGCATCCCGCGCGAACAGCCCATGCTCCGGGCTGCCCGGATCCTGGATCACCAGCCAGGGCGCGTTGGTGTAGCGCACGAGATAATCGAGATCGACCTTGCCGGCGCGCAGCAGCTCGTGGATCAGTGAGAGGATGAAAAGTCCGTCGGTGCCCGGGCGGATGCCGACCCATTCGTCGGCGATGGCGGAGTAGCCGGTTTTCACCGGGTTCACCGAGACGAACTTGGCGCCGCGGGTCTTCAGGTGGCCGAGGCCGATCTTGATCGGGTTGGAATCGTGATCCTCGGCGACGCCGAACATCATGAAATACTTGGTGTGCTCCCAGTCCGGCTCGCCGAATTCCCAGAACGAGCCGCCGATGGAATAGAGCCCTGCGGCCGCCATGTTGACGGAACAGAAGCCGCCGTGTGCCGCGTGGTTCGGCGTGCCGAACTGGCTCGCCCACCAGCCGGTCAGAGATTGCGACTGGTCGCGCCCGGTGAAGAAGGCGAGCTTGCGGGGATCGCTCTTGCGGATGTCGCCGAGCCAGCCGGCGGCAGTCGAAAGAGCTTCTTCCCACTCGATCTCGCGGAACTCGCCGCTGCCGCGCTCTCCGACCCGCATCAGCGGCTTGGTCAGCCGGGCGGGCGAATAGTGCTGCATGATCCCGGCGGAACCCTTGGCGCAGAGCACGCCTTTGTTCACCGGATGGTTCTTGTTGCCTTCGATATAGCGGACAGTGCCGTCGCGCAGATGGACTTTGATGCCGCAACGGCAGGCGCACATGTAGCAGGTCGTGAATTTGGTCTCGTCGGAAACCTTGGGCGATGTCTCGACAGTCTCAACAACCGTTTCGAACGGGTTGATGCTCATACTCTCTCCGGAGCGGGAAGGCGCGAACGGCCAATCGGATTCTTATCGTTGTCCGGAAGCTTAGCAGGACCGGTCCGGCGAAGTCAGGATCGAAACAAAGTTTTTTCTTCGATCCGGAATATGTGGACGATTTGTCTGTTGCGGCCTGTCAGGTCACCGCGTCGATTTGCTCGTCCGAGAGATTTCCGGGGACGATCGTGATCGGAACACGCATCCGCGCCGCGCCCTTGCCCGCCATGTAGGAAACGAGCGGTCCGGGGCTCTCGCCCTGGGTGTTCGCGCCGAGCACGAGGACCGAAATGCTCGGTTCCTCGTCGATGAGGGTCAGAAGTTCGTCCCGCGGCACGCCCTCGCGCACATAGATGATCGGGATCTGGCCGGAGATCTCGACGACCTTTTCCGACAGTTCGCCGAGCAGCGCTTCCGCGTCCTCGCGGGCTTCCTCGCGCATGATTTCGCCGACGCCCATCCAGTGCTGGAATTCCTGCGGTTCGATGGCGCGGAACAGAGCCACGTGACCGCCGCTGTGGCGGGCGCGCCGGCAGGCGAAGCGGAGGGCGACCTGCATCTCCTCGCTGTCGTCGACAACGACGAGGAAGACCCGGGGCCTCGATCCGTCCGTCAATTGGCTCATGCGTGTCCTGTCCGATCTGCCTCGACTAGGGTCAAACCTTACGGAAAACCGCGGCGGCAAGCCAGCCCGCGACGACGGCGATAATGATCGCCGCGATACCGTAGGTCGCGGAACGATTGTGCGCAAAGGCGTAGACCTCCGCACCGACGCCGACTTTCTCCACCACCAGGGGGGTCGTCTGTGCGTGCACCACGCGCCCGTCCCGGATCAAATACACAACCGCAGTATAGACGCCGGTCGCCAAGGTTGCCGGGAAATGCACCTGCGTTCGGAACAGCTTCGAGGCGATCACGGTGACATCGCCAGGGCTCTCGGCATAGAGGCCCTGGGCCCTCTTCCGGCGGATCAGGGCCTCGCGGAACTCGGCTTCTTCGTCGCGGGAGAGCTCGCGCCGGTCGCTCTGGGCCCGGAGGCGAAGGTGATCGGCACCAATCTCCTGCCGTGCCAGCACCTCCGGCGCGGCGATCTCCTCCAGAGGCCTGTTTGCGGCAACGGCATAGAAATTCGGAACGCCGCCGAAGGTCACACTGCGGGTATTCATCCAGATGCCGGCAACCCGGTTCTTACGCCGGACCGTGACCTGTTCCTTCGGGCCGGTAACGGTGACGACGATGTCGCCTGTGTCGTCGACCGAGCCGAACAGCAGAAGATCCGCGCCGGTGAAGCCGGTGGTGATGTCCACGCGGTGACTCGATAGATCCGCGATCAGATCCTGGGCGCGCGCCGTGCCCGAGCAGAGCAGCAGGAGAGCGGAGAGGGCGAATGCGGCCAGTCGAGCTTGTTCTGCGCGATACATCCGGTCAGCCCCCGCTCGCAACCACGATGGAGTAGAGATCGTCCGGTGTTACCACCAGATCGAAGGCGAGCTTGAGGCAGACGCCGACGACGAGCAGAGCAAGCAGTCCGCGCAACTGCTCGCCCTTCAGCTTGACGGCGAACTGGCTGCCGAACTGGGCGCCGACCACTGCGCCGACCAGCAGCAGGATCGCGAGTACGACATCGACCGTCTGGGTCGAGACCGCTTGCAGGAAGGTAACGTTCGCGGTGACGAAAATGATCTGCAGCAGCGAGGTGCCGACGACCATCGAGGTCCGCATCCCGAGCATGTAGATCATCGCCGGTACCATGATGAAGCCGCCGCCGACGCCCATGATCGCGGAGAGAATGCCGACCAGACAGCCGATGCCGAGCGGCAGCAGGGCGCTGATATAGAGCTTGGACTTGCGGAAGCGCATCTTCAGCGGCAGGCCGTGCATCCAGTTGTGCTCGTGCAACTTCCGCCGGCGGCCACCGGTCTTGCGGACCTGCAGGATCGTGCGCACGCTTTCCAGCAGCATTAGGCCGCCGATGATGCCGAGAAAGATCACGTAACAGAGTTTGATGACGAGATCGATCTGCCCGAGGGACTCGAGAAACTTGAAGAGGAGCACACCGAGGCTGGAGCCGACGATGCCGCCGGCGAGCAGGACGAATCCCATCGCGAAATCGAGATTGCCGCGCCGCCAGTGCGCGATCACGCCGGAGATCGAGCTGGCGACGATCTGGTTCGCGCCGGTGCTGACCGCAACGGGCGCGGGCACGCCGAGAAAAATCAGCAGCGGGGTCATCAGGAAACCGCCGCCGACGCCGAACAGTCCGGAGAGAAAACCGACAGCGCCGCCCATCCCCAGGATGAGGAAGACATTTACCGACATCTCTGCGATGGGCAGGTAGATGTACATAGGGCCCGCGGGGACTGTCAGGAATGAACCAGAAACCGGTCAGATCGCAGGTGCGCTCGACCGAACGATTCCATCCTTGATAACAGAAAAAGATATGGCAGGGCCACGACTTGTTTGGAGGCGTTCCAACAAATTAGCGCCTTCCGCGATCATTACAGTGCCGGACGAGCCTGGTCGGCGAGCGCTCCGAGGATCTCGGCCTTGTGGGAGACGAAGTCGGGGGCCGTGCGGATCCGCTCTGCGCGCGCGGCCGGAAGGCGAACACGGATATCCTTGAGCAAGCGGCCGGGGCGTCCACTCATCACCAATACCCGATCTGCCAGAAAAACCGCTTCCTCTATATCGTGCGTGACCAGGAGCGCCGTGATCCCGCGGTCCGCAAGCAATCCGGCGAGCCAGGATTGCATCTGCCCCCTTGTCTGCTGGTCTAGCGCACCGAACGGCTCGTCGAGCAACAGCAGCTCCGGTCCGCCGGCAAGGGTCCGGGCGAGGGCCGCGCGCTGCTGCATGCCGCCCGAGAGGGCATTCGGATAGAAACTCTCGAACCCATCGAGGCCGACGGCCGAAAGCAGGTCGTCGGTCAGCTCGCGGGCATCGGAGCCGGGGAGACCACGGAACCGGCTGCCGAACGACACATTCTTGCGGACGGTGAGCCACGGGAAGAGAGCAGGTTGCTGGAAGACCATTCCGCGGCGCGGGCTGGGTCCCTCGACCCTGTCTCCTTCAAACCGGACTGTTCCGGCTTCCGGTTCAATCAGTCCGGCGGCCAGCCTCAGCAGTGTCGATTTTCCACATCCCGACGGTCCGACGACGGCGACGAACTCGCGTGCGTCGACACCGAAGCCGATCGGACCGACCGCATGCACCCGGCTGGGCATTTTGGCCGCAGCGAAACTGTGCCGTATGTTGTCGAATTCGAGTTTCGCCAAAGCTTGCTCACATGCGGAAATCGTCGAAATGACGAAGTCTGAGTTTCGAAAACCAAACATTAACCCACGTATGAAACTATTGCTCTAATGAGCGAAATCGCACAGACCGCATTTCAAAAATGCGGTTTTGTCCGTACCATTGGTTCAACATTCGGCGTCCCTGCCGGAGGAGCAAGAAGCGATGTTTAGCTCGATACTCCGCGCTGTCGGTCTGTCCCCAAAGGAAGACCGCCGTGAATTTGAACGATATGCCGTCACGACGCCGCTTGAAGTCACGGTGGACGGGGTTGCCCATAAATGCATCGTCGAGAACGTGTCCGTCGGCGGCCTCCGGCTGGAACCTCCTGTGGATGCGGCGCCCGGGTCGGAATTGACGATCCTGCACCCGGCCTCCGGGCTTCACCTGAAAGGCAAGCTCATCGGGAACGACGAGAACGGTGCTCGGGTCAGCTTCGATTCGGCGGAGGCCGGCGCGGTCATTTCCGTCTGGGTCCGGATGATGCACGAGCAGGAAAGCACCCCCGCGCACGCCGTCTGACAGGCTTGCGATCCCGGCTGGGCCGGGTATAAGCGCGGCATGCGCATCCTCTTCATATCCCACACGAGACTGGGCGACGCGGTTCTTTCGACCGGATTGCTCGGCGCGCTCATGGACCGGTACCCGGAGGCGCGCTTCACGATTGCCTGCGGCCCGGTGGCGGCGCCGGTCTTTGAGTCCTTTCCCGCACTCGAGCGTCTGGTGGTGATGCGGAAAGGTCCCTGTCTCCGGCATTGGCGAACCTTGCTGGGCGCCTGTTTCACGACATTCTGGGATCTGATCGTCGATCTGAGGGGATCGGCCTCGGGGTGGGTGCTGCCGACCCGGCGCCGGCGTATTTTCTCCGGCGGGTCGGCTGGCGGGCACAGGGTCGAGCAGCTTGCCGGCCTGTTCGAATTCGATCCGGTTCCTGCGCCCCGCGCCTGGTTTTCCGAGGCTGACAAGGCCCGTGCGGACCTGCTCTCGGGCGACGATCCGCGCCCGATCCTTGCCGTCGGGCCGACGGCGAACTGGAGGGCCAAGACCTGGCCGCTCGAACGGTTCGAGGCAACGGTGCGGGAACTGTCCGGCGCGGGCGGCGTGCTGGACGGTGCGCGTCTCGCTGTTCTCGCGGCGCCGCAAGAGCGGGAGGCCGCGCTACCCCTGCTTGCAGCCGTTCCGGAGGGTGACCGCATCGATCTGGCGGGAACGGAACCGCTCGGCGTGCTGACGGCGATGCTCGCACGGTCCGCTCTCTATATCGGCAATGACAGCGGCCTGATGCATCTGGCCGCCGCCACCGGGGCTCCGACACTCGGACTATTCGGACCGAGCCGGGACGAACAGTATCGGCCATGGGGCCGGCGGACCGCCTTCGTCCGGACAGACCGGGACTACGACACGCTTCGCCGGGATCCGGGATTCTGCAAGGATCCGGACGATAGCCTGATGTGGGATCTGCCTGTCGACCGCGTGGTCGGCGCGGCGGCGGGCTTACTCGCCGGAAAGGCCTGACCGGACGGCGGAGACGACGGTCTCCACAGGGATGTCGGCCATTCTGTCGGTTCCGTAGCGCACCTCTCCCGGTGGCAGGATCGGATCGATTCTGGGATCTTCCGCAAGCGGCATGGAGCCACCGAAGAGACCGACCGACTCTGTGCCGGTGGCGGCAGCGATATTGAGCAGACCGGTATCGTTCCCGACGGCAACGTCCGACGCGGCCGCAAAGGCCGCCGCCTCCATGAGCGGCCGGTCGACGACGGTCCGGATCCAGCCGGGCGAGGAGAAACGCGAGCGGATGCGGGCCGCCATGTCGGCTTCCGCTTTGCCGCCGAGCAGGATCAGAGTGCCGCCGGTTTCCCGATGCAGCCGCTCCGCGAGGGCGCCGAAATTCTCGACGCCCCATTGCTTGAAACTCTCGCTCGCTCCGAGGATGAGCGAAACCCATGGCCGCGGCAGGGCGCTGATCTCGGCATGTGCCGCTTCGGCAAACCTGGCCGGGATCTCAAGCCCCGGCGCGCTTTCTATCTTTGGGACGGAGTGATTGATCAGCAGCCGGTTGGCTTTCTCGATCGCGCTCAGCCCTTTGGCCTCGCGCGGTAAGGCGTGCTGGGTGGTGAGAAACGCGTCCTGCCAGCCAATCCCGTATCCGATCCGCTCCGCGATCCCCCCGCGCCACGCTGCGAGGCCGTAACGTGGCGAGCTGTGAAGGATCCAGACCGTGTCGAACTCATAAGGGCGTAGCGCATTGCCGAGATGCCACCCGCCGAGCGCGCCCCGATGACGTTTCTCGTCGAGCCAAAGCACCTCGCGGACAAAGTCGGATTCCTCGAACAACGCGTCCGCTTGCGAGCGCCGTTTCGTCAGCAGGATGATGCTTTTTTCTTTCGTCTGGGCCGCGATGCTTTTCAGATGAGGCAGGTGCCAGATGACGTCGCCGATGCCGGGAAGCGGCTGGATGACGAGGGTTCCGCCAATCGGGTGGGCGTCGGTTCCGGCAGTTTTCGCTTCCACTTTTTCGGCTCCCGCCCGATGTCCCGCGCTGTGCTTGCGGACAGTCCCGGGCTACACCACAATGCGCCGCGTTGTCACAAGCTTTTCCGATCTTTAGATGATCCGTCTTTACCAGACCATGGCAGGGGCGCGCCACGGCGGCGCCGAAGTGTTTTTCGAGCGTCTGGTCTCCGCGATGGCAAAGCCAGTCTGGAGTGGCGCAGTCAGACAACGTGTCGCGATCCGCCGGGACGCGCGGCGCGCAGGGGTTCTCCGGGCGGCGGGCGTCGATTTCGCCCAGCTCGGCTTCGGCGGGGCACTGGACATCCTGACGCCGTGGCGGCTCGGAAGGGATATCAGGGCGTTTCGCCCGGACGTCGTGCTGGCCTGGATGAACCGTGCCGCCACGAAGACGCCGCCGGGCGATTATCTCCGGGTCGGGCGGATCGGCGGCTATTACGACGCAAAGTATTATCGAGGTTTCGATCACCTGATCTGCAATGCGCCGGGCTTGGTCGATCACATGACCGGTCAGGGCTGGCCTGCGGAGCGGATCCACTATCTGCCGAATTTCGTACATGCCGAGGCGGGTGTCCCGCTCGTCCGCGCCGATTACGCGACGCCGGAGGGAGTGCCTTTGCTACTGGCGCTTGGCCGGCTGCACCGTAACAAGGCCTATGACGTGTTGCTCCGGGCTTTGGCGAAGGTGCCCGCCGCGCATCTCTGGATCGCGGGTGCCGGGCCGGAAGAGGCGGCGCTCAAGGGACTGGCCGACGAGCTCGGCGTTGCCACGCGGGTCCGCTTCCTCGGTTGGCGGGACGACACGGCGAACCTGCTCGCAACCGGCGACATCTTGGTCTGCCCGAGCCGCATCGAGGGACTCGGAAATGTGGTGATCGAGGGGTGGGCGCACGGCCTGCCGGTGGTCGCGGCGAAGAGCGAGGGGCCGTTGCACCTCGTTCGCCACAAGGAGACCGGCCTTCTGGCGGAGATCGAGGATGCCGACGGATTTGCCGCCCATCTGAACGCCGTCATCTCCGATGCCGGTCTCGCGAAGGCGCTCGTCGCTGCCGGGCGGGCTGAATACGAGACCCGCTTCAGTGAAGAGATCGTGGTGCGGCACTACCTCGAACTGCTCGGAAGCCTGCGGAAGTAATACCCTGGGTCGCGCCGCCTGCTCAGGTGAACTTGCGGAAGAGTTTCGTCTGGTCGAAGAGCTGCTCCAGCACCTTCATGCGATCGCGTGTCTCCTCCCAGCGTTCCGTCTGCACCGCCGCGATCAGCGCTTCGATGATGAAGAGAATGACGGCGGAACTGTCCCAGGCTGAAGGGACCTCGATCCGGGCGCGGAAGCTATGGCTCGCATGCTTGGCGGCGGGCGAGCCCCATTGGTCGGTGAAGAGCACCAGCTCCGCGCCGCGCTCCTGCGCCATTTCGGCGAGGCGCTGGGTGTCGTGCTCGTAGCGGCGGATATCGAAGGCGACCAATACGTCGCCTTGCTTCATGTTCAGCACATAGTGCGGCCATGTGTTCGAGTTCGGTGTCAGCAAAGTCACGCCGTCGCGGATCACCTGCATGTGGGTGAAGAAGTAGTCCGCCATGGAGCGGCTGATCCGGCCGCCGGCCACATAGATATTGCGTTCTGGATCGGTCAAAAGGCCGACCACGGCATTGAAATCCTCAAGATCGAGCTGCTGCAGCGTCTGCCTGAGATTGTCCGTCACCGCGTCGGCAAAGCGGTTCAGGATATGGGTGTCGGGCGCGTTCGCGGCCCAGCTGTCATGCTTGGTGATCGGATTGGAGAGGGTGGCTTCCAGCTCCGCGCGCAGGGCGGCCTGCATTTCGGGGAAGCCGCCATATCCGAGCTTGCGGGCCATGCGGGCCGCGGTCGGCGTCGAGACCTCCGCAGTCTCCGCGAGCGCTGTGATCGTGCCGAGTCCGGAGACCGGATAGTTCTCAAGAATCACGTTTGTGAGCTGGCGTTCGGCGCGGGTCAGTTCCTCGAACCGCTGCCGTATCCGCTCCGCCACCGTTCCTGTCGGCATTTCCGCCAATATTTCCTCCCCGGCGCCGGTGCGACGCCCCGTTCTGAAAATAATGCGACAATCTCAGATTTATAGAAGAGGAATTTTCAGAAATGCCCTTGACTGCCTGATCAAAGTTGAAAAGATGAGGACAATCACAGGGGAGAAGGTGAGTGGCATCATCGGCGCAGCCGATCGCGGAAGGGGCCGCGTGGGGCAATCCGGTCAGCGTAACGAACGAGAGCGGCAAGGGGGCCGCGGTCGTCGTCTGCGAGCACGCCTCCAATCAGATTCCGCCGCATCTGGACGGACTCGGTCTCGACGAGGCGGCGCGCCAGAGCCATGTCGCCTGGGATCCGGGCGCGCTTCCGGTAGCTTCGATCATGGCCGCGACGTTGGACGCTCCGCTGGTCTCCTCCACGGTTTCCCGTCTGGTGTATGACTGCAATCGCCCGCCGGAAGCGGAAAGCGCGATGCCGTCGGTGAGCGAGATCTACCAGATTCCGGGAAATGCCGGTTTGAGCGCAGCGGACCGCGCCGAGCGCGTCGACATGGTCTATACGCCGTTCCGGGAGACCCTGAAGGGCGTGATCGGCCGGCGGCTGGCATCGGGCAAGCCGACCGCGATCGTCACGGTCCACTCATTCACCCCGACCTATAAAGGTGTCGAGCGTCCGTTCGATATCGGGATCCTGCATGATACCGACAGCCGCCTCGCCGATGCGATGCTGGCGCAGGCAGACGCGTTCGAGGGCCTGAACGTCCGGCGCAACGAGCCTTACGGCCCGGTCGACGGGGTGACCCATACGCTTAAGCTGCATGCTCTGCCGCACGGGTTGCTCAATGTCATGATCGAAATTCGCAACGACATCATCCGCGAGGCGGCGCAGCAGCGTGCGATGGCGGATATCTTGTCTGGCGCGGTCGCGCGTGCACTGGAGCTTTGCGCGGCTGCGGGCGACAGCAGCAATCCGGACAAGGTTTAGGGAGCCGAAGATGCCGAAAGCGATACGGCTCTATGTCGCCTATGTGGAGAAGATGAACCGGTTTATCGGCCGGTTCGCGATGTATCTGATCTTCGCCATGCTGGGCGTTCTGCTCTATTCATCTTTTTCCAAGGCGGTGTTCCTGCCGTCGCTATGGACGCTCGAGACGGCCCAGTTTCTGATGGTCGCCTATTACCTCCTCGGCGGCGGCTACTCCATGCAGCTCGGCGATCATGTCCGCATGGATCTGCTTTACACGACCTGGAAGCCGCGCACCCGCTCGCTGGTCGACTCGATCACGGTGCTGTTCCTGATCTTCTATCTCTGCCTGCTGCTCTATGGCGGCTATTCCTCGACCGCCTATGCGATCGAATACGGTGAGAAGAGCTACTCCGCCTGGGCGCCCTACATGTGGCCGGTCAAGGTCGTCATGACCTTCGGCGTCCTGCTGATGCTGCTACAGGCGCTCGCGACGCTGTTCAAGGATATCGCCGCCGTGCGCGGGGAGGAGATCTGATGAGTTACGAACTTATCGCCCTCCTCATGTTCTCCTCGATGATGCTGCTGCTCCTGACGGGGCAGCGGGTTTTCGGGGCGATCGGTTTCGTCGCTTCCGCGGCCGCCCTGCTCATGTGGGGCGACGGCGGCTCGGAAATGGCCTTCAGCGCGGCCATGAAGCTGATGAAATGGTACCCGCTGCTGACCCTGCCGCTCTTCGTCTATATGGGCTACATGCTGTCGGAATCGAAGATCGCCGACGACCTCTATCGCATGTTCCATGTCTGGATGGGGCCATTGAACGGCGGGCTCGCGATCGGCACCATCCTGCTGATGGTTGCGGTCTCCGCCATGAACGGTCTCTCGGTCGCCGGCATGGCGATCGGCGCCAGCATCGCGCTGCCGGAGCTGCTCAGGCGCGGTTACGACAAGATCATGGTGACCGGCGTGATTCAGGCCGGCAGTTCGCTCGGCATCCTGGTCCCACCAAGCGTCGTGCTCGTGCTCTACGGCATGATTGCGCGCCAGCCGGTCAGTCAGCTCTGGCTCGCGGGCGCGGTGCCGGGTTTGATGATGGCGGGCATGTTCATCGCCTATATCGTCATCCGCTGCTGGATGCAGCCCTCCCTCGGCCCGTCGCTCAGCAAGGAAGAACGCGCCGAGATCACGTGGGAAGAGAAGATCAGCCTGCTGAAGGCGGGTATCCTGCCGCTTTTCATTTTCTTCTCGATGACCGGGCTCTTCCTGATGGGCGTGACCTCGCTTGTCGAGAGTTCCGCCGTCGGTGCGGCCGCAGCGACCGTCGCGGCTCTGGTGAAGCGCCGGCTGACCTCCGCTGTGATGGAAGAGGTGCTGCGCAAGACACTCGGCATCTCCTGCATGTTCATGTGGATCATCCTCGCCGCGCTCTGTTTCGGTGCCGTGTTCGACGGTCTCGGCGCGGTGCGGGCGATCGAGGATTTCTTCGTCGGCCGGCTCGGTCTCGGTCCGTGGGAGATCCTGATCCTGATGCAGCTCTCCTTCATCCTGATGGGCATGTTCCTGGACGATACGGCCATGCTGGTCATCGTCGCGCCGCTCTATGTGCCGCTGGTGAAGATGCTGGGCTTCGATCTGGTCTGGTACGGCGTGCTCTACACGATCACCTGCCAGATCGCCTATATGACGCCGCCTTTCGGCTACAATCTCTTCCTGATGCGCGCCATGGCGCCGCCGGAGGTCACGCTGTCGGACATTTACCGGTCCATCGGCCCCTTCGTGCTGGTCATGACACTGGCGCTCATTCTGGTCATGATCTTCCCCGAAATCGCGATGTGGCTGCCCAACACGTTCTACGGAAGGTAGGGCCGGACGCGATGGGACCGGACAAGCAAGAAACGGGGAAGGGGAGGCGCGACGCGCCGACACAGAGCGGGTGGAACGGCCTGGGAACCGTTCCATTGAGGGTTAACCGGGCCGGAGGGCCCTTCACCTAAGGGAGACAGGTGACATGACGAACAGACGTGATTTTCTGAAGACGGCCGCCGCGGCGACAACCGCGGGCGTTGCCGGAGCCGCGACGCTTGCCGCGCCGGCGGTCAAGGCGCAGAGCAAGATCAAGTGGCGCCTGCAGACTTATGCCGGCCCGGCGCTCGCCGAGCACGTGATCAAGCCGTCCATCGACGCCTTCAACAAGGTCGCCAACGGCGAGATGGAGATCGAGCTCTACTTCGCCGACCAGCTGGTCCCTACCGGCGAACTGTTCCGTGCCATGCAGCGCGGCACCATCGACGCGGTGCAGAGCGACGACGATTCCATCGCCGCGCCGGTCGATATCTCGGTCTTCGGCGGGTACTTCCCGTTCGCCACCCGCTACAGCCTCGACGTGCCGGTGCTGTTCAACCAGTACGGCCTGAAGGAAATCTGGGAAGAGGCCTATGGCGAGGTCGAGGGTGTGACCTGGCTCAGCGCCGGCGCCTGGGATCCGTGCCACTTCGCGACCGTCGATCCGATCAACAAGCTCGACGACCTAAAGGGCAAGCGGGTCTTCACCTTCCCGACCGCAGGCAAGTTCCTGTCCCGCTTCGGGGTCGTTCCTGTGACCCTGCCATGGGAAGATATCGAGGTCGCGGTGCAGACCGGCGAGCTCGACGGCATTGCCTGGTCGGGCATCACCGAGGATTACACGGTGGGCTGGGCCGACGTGACCAACTACTTCCTGACCAACAACATCTCCGGCGCTTGGTGCGGTTCCTATTTCGCCAATTCCGAACGCTGGGAAGAACTGCCGGAGCACCTGAAAGAGCTCTTCAAGCTCTGCATGGACAGCTCGCACTATTACCGCCAGCACTGGTACTGGGGCGGCGAGGCGAAACTGCGCGTCGACGGCACCAAGATGCAGCTGACCACCATCGCCGACGAGGAGTGGGCGAAGGTCGAGGCCGAGGCCGAGAAGTTCTGGGACGAAATCGCCGCCCAGACGCCGCGGACCAAGAAGGTCATCGACATTTTCAAGAAGTATGCGGCGGATATGAAGAAGGCGGGCAAGCCGTACCGCTATAGCTAAGACCTGATCCCCCTCTTTCTGAGAGGGGCATCGGTCCGGCCGTTCCGCCAGCGATGGATGGAACGGCCGGACACCGTTCCGGGCTTCGTGCCCTACCCGTTTTGCAGATGGAAGAGCGTCATGGCAGGCAAACTGACCCTTGAAGAGCTGCGCGCCGCAACCGCGGCCGGCGAGATCGATACCGTGCTGGCCGTCCAGGTCGACATGCAGGGCCGACTGATGGGGAAACGGTTCCACGCCGAGTTCTTTTGCGAGAGCGCGTTCGAGGAGACCCATTCCTGCAACTACTTGCAGGCGACCGACATGGAGATGCACACGGTCGAGGGCTACAAGTCGACCAGCTGGGCCGCCGGCTACGGCGACTACACGATGAAGCCGGATCTCTCCACGCTGCGCCGCATACCCTGGCTGGAAGGCACGGCGCTGGTCTTCTGCGACGTGCTCGACCATCACACCCATGCCGAGGTTCCGCACTCCCCGCGCGCCGTCCTGAAGAAACAGGTGAAGCGGCTCGAGGCGATGGGGATGAAGGCCTTCATGGCCTCCGAGCTCGAGTTCTTTCTCTTCAAGCAGAGCTTCGAGGAGGCCCATGCGCAGGGCTACCGGAACCTCGAGGTCATCAGCCCCTATAACGAGGATTACCACATCTTCCAGACGACCAAGGAAGAGGGGGTGATGCGGGCGATCCGCAACGGCCTGCACGGCGCGGATGTGCCGGTGGAGAACTCGAAAGGCGAGGCCGACGCGGGGCAGGAAGAGATCAATGTCCGCTATGCCGAGGCGCTGACCATGGCCGACCGGCATGCGCTGATCAAGAACGGCTGCAAGGAGATCGCCTGGGCCAAGGGCCACGCGATCAGTTTCCTTGCGAAATGGCATTACGACTATGCGGGCAACTCCTCGCACGTGCACCAGTCGCTCTGGTCGCTCGACGACAAGCCGCTCTTCGCCGATCCGGACGCGAAACACGGCATGTCGGAGCTGATGCGAAGCTATCTTGCGGGCCTGCTGGCCCATGCCGAGGAGATCACCTATTTCCTCGCGCCCTGCATCAATTCCTACAAGCGCTTCGTCGCCGGCACCTTCGCACCGACCAAGGCGGTCTGGTCGATGGATAACCGTACGGCGGGCTTCCGCGTCGTCGGCGAGGGCACCAAGGCGGTGCGTGTCGAATGCCGGATCGGCGGCTCCGACCTCAATCCCTATCTCGCCATGGCGGCGCTGCTCGCGGCCGGGATTGACGGCATCGAGAAGAAGATGGCGCTCGAGGAAGAGTTCAAGGGCGACGCCTATGGCGGCACCGGCGTGCGCGAGATACCGGGCACCCTGCGTGACGCGGCTGTGGCGCTCGACGGCTCCAGCATGCTCCGCGCCGCCTTCGGCGACGATGTGATCGACCATTACGTCCATGCGGCCCGCTGGGAGCAGGCCGAGTACGACCGTCGGGTGACCGACTGGGAAGTGAATCGCGGGTTTGAGAGGGCCTGACACACAGATGAGCGACAAGATGCTTCAATGTATTTCGCCGATCGACGGCAGCGTTTTCGCCGAGCGTCCGGTTATGGAGCCGGCGGCGGCGCGCGAGTTGCTGCTGACTGCCCGGGCGGCGCAGAAGGATTGGGCGGCGCGTCCGCTCGCCGAACGCATTGACCTTGTGCGAGCCGGTGTTGCCCGTCTTGGCGAGATGCAGGCCGAGATGGTGCCGGAACTGGCGAAGATGATGGGCCGGCCGGTGCGCTATGGCGGCGAGTTCGGCGGAACCAACGAGCGTGCCTCCTACATGGCCGATATCGCGGAGAGCGCGCTGGCGCCCATCGTGGTCGAGGACTCGGACACGTTCGAGCGCCGCATCCTGCGCGAGCCGCACGGCCTCGTCTTCGTGATCGCGCCCTGGAACTATCCCTACATGACGGCGATCAACACCGTCGCGCCGGCACTGATCGCCGGCAACGCGGTGGCGCTGAAACACGCGACCCAGACGCTGCTGGTCGGCGAGCGCATGGTCCGTGCCTTCGAGGAGGCGGGGTTGCCGAAGGGCCTCTTCGTCAATCTTTTCCTCGACCATGGCGGCACCGAGGCGCTGATCGCCAGCCGAGAGTTCGACTTCATCAACTTCACGGGGTCCGTCGGCGGCGGCCGCGCGATCGAGAAGGCGGCCGCGGGCACCTTCACCGGGCTCGGCCTCGAGCTCGGCGGCAAGGATCCGGGTTATGTGATGGAGGATGCGGACTTGGCTGCGGCGGCGGACACGCTGATCGACGGTGCCATGTTCAATTCCGGCCAGTGCTGTTGCGGCATCGAGCGCATCTACGTGCACGAGAGCCTCTACGACGCCTTCGTCGAGAAGGCGGTGGCGATCGTCTCCGGCTACAAGCTCGGCAATCCGCTGGAAGAGGCGACCACGCTTGGCCCGATGGCGCACAAGCGTTTCGCAGCCGTTGTCCGGGAGCAGACGTCGGACGCCATCGCCAAAGGTGCAAAGCCGCTGATCGATCCGGGGCTGTTCCCGGAAGACGATGGCGGCGCCTACCTGATGCCGCAGATCCTGGTCGACGTGACCCACGAGATGACGGTGATGCGGGAGGAAAGCTTCGGCCCGGTCGTCGGTATCATGAAGGTCACGGATGACGAGGAAGCCATCCGGATGATGAACGACAGCGATTACGGCCTGACCGCTTCGCTCTGGACGAAAGACGCCGAACGGGCTGCCGCCATCGGCGCGCGCATCGAGACCGGGACCGTGTTCATGAACCGCGCCGACTATCTCGATCCCGGCCTCTGCTGGACCGGCTGCAAGGATACCGGCCGCGGCGGCGCCCTTTCCGTAATCGGGTTCCAGAACCTGACCCGCCCCAAATCCTACCATCTGAAGAAAGCCTGACGGCCATGACCATTAAAGCCAACTGGAGTTACCCGACCGCGATCCGCTTCGGCGCCGGACGCATTGCCGAGATCGGTGAGGCCTGTGCCGCCGCCGGTATCAAGCGCCCGCTGCTCGTCACCGACAAGGGGCTCGCGAACCTGCCGATCACCTCGAGGACGCTGGACCTGATGGAGGCGGCGGGGCTCGGCCGCGCGATGTTCTCGGAAGTCGATCCGAACCCGAACGAGAAGAACCTCGAGGCGGGGATCAAGGCGTTCAAGGCGGGCAACCACGACGGGGTCATCGCCTTCGGCGGCGGCTCTGGCCTTGATCTCGGCAAGATGGTTGCGTTCATGGCCGACCAGACGCGGCCGGTCTGGGACTTCGCCGATATCGGCGACTGGTGGATGCGTGCCGATGCGGATGCGATCTATCCGAACGTCGCCATCCCGACCACGGCAGGCACCGGCTCCGAGGTCGGCCGCGCCAGCGTGCTGACCAATTCCGAAACCCATGTGAAGAAGATCATCTTCCACCCGAAGGTGCTGCCGAGCGTGGTGATCTGCGATCCGGAACTCACCGTCGGCATGCCGGCGGCGATCACGGCGGGCACGGGCATGGATGCTTTCGCGCACTGCCTGGAGGCCTTCTGCAGCCCGCATTACCACCCGATGAGCCAGGGCATCGCGCTCGAAGGCCTCAGGCTGGTGAAGGAATACCTGCCGCGCGCCTATAAAGACGGCGGCGATATCGAGGCCCGCGCCAACATGATGAGCGCCGCCGCGATGGGCGCCACCGCGTTCCAGAAGGGTCTCGGCGCGATCCACGCGCTCTCGCACCCGCTCGGCGCCGTCTACAATACCCATCACGGCACCACCAACGCGGTCGTCATGCCGCCGGTGCTGCGCTTCAACCGCCCGGCGGTCGAGGACAGGCTCGCCCAGGCGGCGGCTTATCTCGGCATCTCCGACGGTTTCGACGGCTTCTACGATTATGTCATGAAGCTGCGGGAAGAACTCTCGATTCCGGACAAGATGTCGGCCCTCGGCGTCGGCTCCGACCGGATCGACGAACTGGCGGCGATGGCGATCGAGGATCCGAGCTGTGGCGGCAACCCGGTGGAGCTCACGGTCGAGAACCTGACCGAGCTGTTCAAACAGTCGATCTGACGGCTGAACAAAACATCGTGCGAATGAAAGCGGGCCAATGGCCCGCTTTTTTTGTCTTAGGACGGGCGCGTCGGTTCTTGCCCGACAGGAACTGTATGGATATGTAGAACCCGTCGAAATTGCACCGGGTAGAGCCAGTTTGCCTAGTTAACCGCCGGTCTCACCAGAGCCATGAAACTTAGCGCGTCCCCAAATTGTGGGGGCGCTCCTTCATGTATGGAAGTTTCGCGTGGTGGCGGTCGAGACCGGTTTGGCACGGCTGAACCGCGCCGGATTGTCCGGACGCCGCTACGCTCTTCTCAGAAGGCCTGTTTCGCTATCCGCGCTTGATCGGATCCTGCCGATACCGCCATCCGGCGAACTTCCCGATGGGAAGTGCGAACCGGCATGTCCGATATTCTCCGGGCCAGATGGACCGTCATTCCGGCGGCGGCCCCAGAACCTCAACTCCATTGCAGGCGTTGCGGTACCGTCACCAACTTCGCCAGCGGTGGCAAGATCCGGGTCAACAGTAACGGCAAGAAACTGGATGCCTGGCTGATCTACAAATGCGTGGCCTGCGAGAGCACCTGGAACCGCCCGATACTTGAGCGGCATCCCGTTGGCATCCTTGAGCCGGCATATCTTGACGCCCTGCAGAGAAACGAGCGTGCGCTCGTCGATCGCATCGCGATCGATGTCGCCGATCTGCGGAGGCGGGCCTCGCGTGTCGAGGAGTTCGGCCGAGTACGCGTCGCCAAACTGGCGCTCGCCCCAACCCCTGTAGAGCCTCGGGCATTAGAGATCGAACTCTGCGTGCCCGCTCCGGTTAGCCACCGTCTCGACAGGCTGCTCTGCCGGGAAATCGGGATTTCCCGCACCCGGATCCAGTCGCTCTTCGAAGATGGGTCGCTCCGGGTTGAACCGGGCGGCACAAGGGTTCTCCGTCGGCCGGTCCGGGACAGGACGAGGATCGGCCTCTCGGGCGTCGCAATCGATCCTGTGCGCGTCTTACGCTAGGTCCGGTGGTGCAATATCCGCCCAATGAAGTTCAGCAGCAGCTGCGCCGCAAGCGTCGTCGTGCAGCCGGCATGGTCGTAATCCGGC
This sequence comes from Nisaea acidiphila, assembly GCF_024662015.1. Classification (NCBI taxonomy): domain Bacteria; kingdom Pseudomonadati; phylum Pseudomonadota; class Alphaproteobacteria; order Rhodospirillales; family Thalassobaculaceae; genus Nisaea; species Nisaea acidiphila. The sequence continues at coordinate 4,021,750 of NZ_CP102480.1, forward strand.
GCGACCTCGACGAGATCGACGCCGACCACGCTGCCCCGCTTCGTCAGACCGTCCAGCAGTTCCAGTCCTTCGTAGTAGGTGAAACCGCCATGGCTCGGCGTGCCGGTGCCGGGAGCGATAGACGGGTCGAAGCCGTCGATGTCGATGGTGACGTAGTAGCGCTTGCCGGCCGGGATGCGGTCCAGCACCGCCTCGACGCCGAGCTTGCGGAACTGGCGGACGGAGAGGATGTCCGAGCCCATGGAACGCGCCGCCTCGTAGCCTTCCCGCGCGGTGGAGGAGACGTTTCGGATGCCGATCTGGGTCAGGCCGGTGACGTAGTCCTTCTCGGCCGCGCGGCGCATCGGATTGCCGTGACCCGAGCGGACACCGTGCCGTTCGTCGACGAAATCGAGATGGGCGTCGATCTGCACCAGATGCACCGGCTCGTCCTCGGAGAAGGCGTTGATGCAGGGAATGTTCACCGAGTGATCGCCGCCGAGCACCACCGGGATCGCGCCGGCCTTCAGGATCTTGCGCACGCCGAACTCGATATTGGCGTGGCTCTGCGCTGTGTCGGTATGGACGATGTCGGCGTCGCCGAGATCGACGATCCGCGTCGTCTCCGCCGGCAGGTAGGTGATGTCGTCCTCATGGTCGTAGGCGCCGCCATGGCCGAAGGAGAAGAGGGTCGAGGCCTCCCGGATGCTGCGCGGCCCGAAACGGGCGCCGGCACGGAACTGGGTGCCGAAATCGAACGGGGCGCCGAGCACTGCGACATCCGCCTCGATCTTGTCCCAGTCGGGCTGGTAGGGATATTTGCCGAAGGTGGCGATACCGACGAAGGGCAGGTTGAGGCGGCCTGTTTCGTATCCGTGCGATGACATGGGTATGGTCCAGGAGGGTTACAGGCGGATGAACGTGAGAGCATTGCAGGCCATTCTGCTGGCTGGCGCAATCCTGTTCCTGGCGGCAACCGGTGTCCGGGCGGAAAAGGTCATCGTGCCCGGCGCCGGCGCAACCGATCTTCACGCCCATTTCGAGCTGCCGGAGGGACCCGGTCCGCATCCGGCGCTGGTTTTCCTGCATGGCTGCGGCGGTCTCGGCCGCGACGGTGGTGTCTCCTCGACCTATCGAGCCTGGGCGCGGCATATGACGGCCCACGGCTACGCCGTGCTGATGATCGACAGTCCGGGCTCACGCGGCATGGGAAGGACCTGCGGACGCGTGCCGGGGCGCAAGATCATGCTCCGGGAACGCCCGGGCGACGCCTATGCCGGGCTTCGGTTTCTCCAGGCGCGCGAGGACATAACGCGCGACCGGATCGGACTGATCGGCTGGTCGCAGGGCGGCGGCGTCGCCTTGCTGACGCTCTCACGCCAAAGCATCGGCCGCCCGACCCCACCGCCGGCGCACGATTTCAAGGCGGCGGTCGCCTTTTATCCCGGGGCCTGCAGCGACCGTCTCCAGTCCAAGCCTTTCACCAAGGTCGAGCCCGGCAGCTGGTCGACCGTGGCTCCGCTGTTGATCCTGCAGGGCGGGGCGGATAACTGGACCCTTCCGGCGCCGTGCAAGACCTTCGTCGAACTGGCGCGGCGGCGCGGGGAGCCGGTGGAGATCGTCATCTATGACGGCGCAACCCATTCCTTCGATGCTCCGAACATGGCACTTCGCCGCCGGAAAGGAGCTCTCACCGCAAGCGGACAGTTGCCGCTGCAGGGGACCGATCCGGATGCGCGTGAGGACGCGATGCGCCGGGTGCCCGCATTTTTCGACGCGTATCTCAAAGAGTAACGAAGACGGTGGCAAGCCGGTTCGGGCGCTGTCGGGGACGTCGCAACGGGTCACTCGGCACGGTCTGACCGCCGGGCCGAGGCGCCGGATTATTTGTCCGTGCGAAGATGCGACACAACTTCGCCTTTTCCGCTTTTCAATTGCCAACAACGTGTAAAAACGTCAAATTCCGAACGACTTGAGCTGTAATTGGAGCCTTTCGTGGCGGTCCGGTCGCTAATTCTTCTGGCTTGTTTTGTCGTTGCGGCCTGCGCTGAATTGCCGTCGCAGCTCGGGCAGAACGCGCAGGCGGAACCGCCGCGACCGGTTGAGCCACGCTATTGCTACAAGACCCTCGGCAAGGTCAATTGCTACAGCCAGCCTCTTGACGGCAAGGAAGCGAACCGCCTTGTCGGCTATGAGGGGCCGGCACCCCGGCCGAATGCCGGCACCGGTCCGCTCTCGCCCTGACAGGCATTTCAATCCCTTGATTTAACGGAAAATTCCTTGAAACGGGCACTCCCGCTACTCCTTGCATTCTGTACTTTCCTGACCGTCAGTCCCGCTTTGGCACAAGCCGCCGACAGCAAGCGGCAGACCTATGGCGAGGCCATGGACTGGTATCGCGAGCAGGCGGAAGCGGGCGACGCAAAGGCGCAGTTCTATTACGGTCTGGCACTGGAGCGCGGTGCTCAGGGAACGCAGGGCGAGGCAGATAAGGCCCGGGCGGTGGAACTCTACAAGAAGGCCGCCGAAGGCGGCTTTGCGCTTGCCCAGTATCGGCTCGGCGTCCTCTACCAGATCGGTCAGGGCGTCGGGAAAGACCTCCGCGAGGCCCGCAAATGGTTCGGCGCCGCTTCCGAGGCCGGGCTCCGGGAAGCCGAGTTCAATTACGCGATCATGCTCGAAACCGGAACCGGCGGCTCGCGCGATCCCGAGGAGGCGGCGCGCCTCTATGAGATCGCTGCGAGCAAAGGCGTTCGGCAGGCCTTTCTCCCGCTCGGGATCCTCTTTGCGCGGGGGGAAGGCGTCGATCGGGATCTGGTCGAGGCGCTCAAATGGTTGACCCTGGCGGACCGGGTTGGCGCCGAAGGCGTGCAACAGGCGCTGACGGCGGTTCGTGGCGCGACGAGCGAGGCTGAGCAGGCGGAAGCGATCCGACGCGCCGATGGCTGGAAAATGACGCTCCCGGAGTAGGGCCGAGGTATCGCGGCCGAGGCGTTTTCCAGGCGGCAAAGGTCCCGGTTCCGGTACGCTTGAGCGAAATATAGACCGGTTTGGGTACAGCCTTTGACCCCTCAGGAACATCTTGCCGAACTCAACAAACCGGAGACTCTGCAGGAGCTGTACGCTCTCGTTCAGCCGCATCTGAGAGAGGGAGAGAAGGCGCTCGTCTACCCCTTGCCGTTCGCCATTGCGATCGGTCACCTGGCGCCGGAGCCGCATTATCTCGCGTCTCTCTATGACGAGGTGTACGACAAACTGGTCTTGCTGACGCCGCCGCGGGCTCTGCCGCGTATCAACAAGCCTCTGTTCGATATTCTCTCCAACAGATTTGCCATGGTCGAGACGCAGAACGTCACGTTACTGACGGCCCGCGACCTTGATCTCGGCATGACAAGTGTCGGGCCCTTCGATTTTTGCCTGGAGCACACCAACAGGTTCTACCGTGCTTTCACGCTCCATTGTGCTGCGGGGAAGCGACAGGTGCATCTCGGGCTGGATCCCGGTGCCCGCGAACGCGGCGAAAGCTGGCTGAAAAACGAGGCCGGTATCGATCCGGGGACGCCGTTCGTCGTCATGCATGTGCGTGAGCCGAATTATTCCAACGATTCCGGGAGCGCTTCATTTGGACGGACCCGCGTCGTCGACCCCGAGAGTTTCCGGCCCGCTGTCGACTGGCTCCTGGAGGCGGGATATGCGGTGTTCCGGATCGGCCGGCCCGGATCTCCGCCATTCCGGCATGTGTCCTCCCGAGTCTTAGATCTGGCGAATGAAGACCGGGGTTCGGATTTTCTGGATGTGTATCTTTCGGCCGCCTGCGCGTTCTCGCTCAATTGCATGTCCGGGCCGGAGGCACTCGCCAGGGCGTTCGGCAGGCCGAGCGTGAACACAAATCTGCTGCACAACATCTACGCTCACCACCTGCCGGAAGATCTTTTTCTTTTCAAGAAGTTCCACATCAGGGACTCAACCGAACCCCTGTCCTACGAAGAGCAGCTGGAATTGAAAATGCCGAGCCGGATGGTGCTCGGTCCGCTCCCGGACTCTCGCTGGTACGAGGCAGAACAAATCCGCGCCGAGGCCTGTACGCCGGAAGATATTCTGGGAGCGGTTCGGGAAATGCATGACCGGTTGTCAGGAGCGCGGCAGGCGAACCCGGCGAACGAGCGTTTCCTCGAACTGAGCAGGTCTTACGAGAACTCGATTTCGAGGGACGAGCAGGCCAGGTCGCTTGGCATGGACATCTATTCCTACGCGCATGGGATGGGCGAGCTGTCGTCGGCATGGGCGAACCTCAACCCATGGTTCCTTGGCTGAGCCGCTTGGCAAGGTGCTCGGGCGGATTGCGTGTCTGCACGGATTGGATTCCCGAGCGTCACCGATTACCGTGGGCGCGACGACGAATTTTAGGACCGTGCCGATGTCGAACCAACTTCGTGCCGCGCTGGCTGCGCTGATCCTTGTTCTTGCTCCGGCGACAGGTGAGGCGCATCACCAACCCGGCCACCTCACCGTGACGGATCTGACGGTCGGCACGGGCGCCACGGCTGCGGAGAACGCGTCCGTAACTGTGCACTACACCGGTTGGCTGATGGACGGCACCAAGTTCGACTCCAGTCTCGACCGCAACACCCCCTTTACCTTCACGCTCGGCGCGGGACGGGTAATTCGCGGGTGGGATCAGGGTGTCGAAGGCATGAAGGTGGGCGGCAAGCGGGAGCTCATCATTCCGGCGGACCTTGCCTACGGAGAGCGGGGGGCCGGCGGAGGTCTCATCCCGCCGAACGCGACGCTGAAGTTCGAAGTGGAACTGATCTCGGTGGCGGCGCCGAAATTCAGGACGATCGGCAATGCCGATCTGAAGTCTCTGATGGACCGAGGTGTGACTGTGATCGACATCCGGCGCCCGGACGAATGGGAGCAGACCGGAACAATCCCGGGGGCGAAGCGCCTGACCGCTTTTGACGGGCGCGGTCAGTTTGTTCAGAGTTTTCCGGGCGCGCTCGAAAAGCTCGTGACCCGCGATCAGGAGGTTGTGCTTATCTGTCGGACGGGAAGCCGCTCACTCGCGCTCGCTCGCGCCATGGCCGATCAGGCCGGGTATACGAGGGTCTATAATCACGGATCCGGCATCCTTGACTGGGTGAAGGATGGGAATCCGGTCGAGAAATAGGAAGAAAAAGTGCCTGCAACGGAGAATACGGGGCCGCGCTATGCGCCCTATGCCAACGGCAAATACGCGCTGGCGATGGGATTGGTCGGACTCGATCTGAAGGACTGGATCGATATCGACGACAAGCGCGCGGTGGAATTGCAGGAAAAGGAGCGCCTGCTTGCAGCGGATCGTAAGGCGGTCTTCGGGGATCTGCCGGGCAGTGAGGAGGCCCAGCGCGAAGTGCTCGTGCTGCTGCTTGAGCATCTCGAGCGGCACCACCCAGACCTGATCGGCTTCGCGGACGGGACGATCACCATCAAGGAGACGGGCAAGAGCTACCGGATGGCCGATTTCGCCGATCATGCGCTCGATCTCGCGGGCCGGCTCGTTCAGGAGGATCTCTGCCTGATGCGACCGGGAGAGGAGGGCTATGTCCTGCACGCCGCCTCGCTCTGCTTTCCCGCGCGCTGGCTGCTTGCCGAGAAGCTGGGCCAGCCGATGATGCGGATCCACGAGCGGGTCTCCGGCTATGCCGAGAAGCTCGGGCGCCCGGTCGACCGTTTCTTCGAGCATCTCCGGTCCGACAAGCCGGTGCAGCGGCTCAACTGGTCGATCGTCGACGATCCGGCCCTGTTCCAGAGTGGCGGCAAGTTCCGCACGGAGGCGGAGGACGCCATCACGCCCGAGAATGCGAGCGACAGGCTATGGATCCGGATCGAGCGCCAGACCCTCAGGCGTCTGGAGAAATCCGGAGACATCCTTTTTACCATCCGCACCTTCGTCGATCCGCTTTCCTGTCTCGAAACCCGCCCGGACCTTGCGTCGGCTCTGCGCTCCGCGCTCGCGGAAATGCCGGACGGCATGCAGCATTACAAGAGCCTGCCGCCGTTCCGTGACGCGCTTGACCGGTATCTGGAGCGCATCGGCCAGCAGGCAGCCTGAGACGGCGCCGGATGATCGACCACGTCTCCATCGCCGTCTCCGATCTTGCCCGCAGCGCCGCGTTCTATGACCGCGTGCTGGCCCCGCTCGGCCTCGTCCGGCTCGCCGAGCGAGAACGGACGATTGGCTTTGGCAAGAGGTATCCCGAGTTCTGGCTGAACCTGCGCGAGGGTTTGGCGACCGTGGAGGAGGGCACCGGCATCCATATCTGCCTCCGCACGTCGTCGAGGGAAGCCGTGGACGACTTCCACGCAGCGGCGCTCGCGTATGGCGGCCACAGCGACGGCGTGCCGGGCGAACGGCAGGCGACGGTGACAATCTACTACGGCGCCTTCATCCGCGATCCGGACGGCAACAAGATCGAGGCGGTGACCTTCCCGCGCTGAAAAGAAGCAGGCAAGCTGTTGCCGGCCTGATCGCGCTAAAACAGTTTTTGAAACAGCGATCTGATCTTGAAAAAAATGTGAGCAGATATTTCCAAAATCATCAATGCCACGAACGAACTCAAGGTGAGGTATTTATGATACATGGAAATGTAAAACACAGTTTCGCTTACTTCTTTTTGGCTGCCGTGGCTATTGACATAAAATTTTCCATCTATGGCCCACTCAGTGTCGGCGGCGCCACCTAAATAAATGGCGGTTATTATGAAGAGAATAAAGTTCGCTACTACGATTTTGTAGAGAGTCTTGAAGCGAACATTCATAAATCCAGACCCAATATCCGGGACGCTCTCGAATTTTCACGCTTTAATGATCGTTTTGATCGACGTGCAGCGCGAGCGCGGCGAAACAACTTCAATTATCCAATCCGATCGCGAGTTTAAATCGCTTCCCGCTTCAGCGCCATCGAGAGGCAGCGCGGTCCGCCTCCGGCCTGGGTGAACATCGAGAGGTCCGGGTCGAGCACCGTGATGCCCTCGGCCCGCAGTGCCTCGTTCACCCGTTTCGCACCCTTCGAGGAAATCACCCTGTCGTTCCCGAGCGACATGCAGTTGCACTGGAGCTGCATCGCCTCCTTGTAGGTGACGGCGACCGGCTCGATGCCATGGCCCTTCACCCAGGCGACGAAATCCTCCGGCAGCACGTCGAGGCACATCAGGGCGAGGCGTTCGTTCACCGTGGCGTAGAGCAGGTCGAGATGCAGGAAATGCTCGGCGAAGCGCTGCAGGCGGCATTCCCAGCCCTCGGCCTCGAGCCAGGTCTGGAGCTGTTTCGCCGCGACCTCGGTGGTGCGCTGGCCGGTATAGCCGACGACCGCGACGCCCGGCTTGATCAGGTGGATGTCGCCGCCCTCGATCGGTCCCGCCGTCGCCCAGTTCCAGACCGGAATGCCGAGCCTCTCGTAGAAGCGGTGGGTCGGCGCGATCTCGCCCCGGCGCTGCTGGCGGTACATCTGGCAGAGGAAGACGCCCCAGGGCGTCATCACCGAGGGGTCGCGGGTGTAGACCTGATAGCTGAGCGCGGGATCTGTCTCGGCGAAATGGCAGGAGACGCCGGCGCTTTCATAGGCATCGATGAATTCCTGAAATCCACCGCTCGCCGCGCTCCGGTCGAAGGCGACGCCGTCGCGCAGGGTGGCCCGGACCACGGCGTTGGCCGTCGTGTCCTCCTTGGCGATGTCCGACCATTGAAAATTGTCGGGGCGGCAGAGATAGACGTCTTTCAGGACACCGTATTCGGAGCCGACGGCGAAGGCGTTCGAGCCAGAAGACATATGGGAGATCCGGAGAGGGTGATCAGATAAGGCGGGCAGCTTAGCCTTCCGCCTCGCCCGCCAGCAAGTCGCGCAGCTCGGTTTTCAGGATCTTCCCGTAATTGTTCTTGGTCAGCGCCGTGACCAGCCGATACTCCTTCGGTCGTTTGAAGCGGGCGATGTTTTCGAGGCAAAGCGCGTCCAATTCCGCCGTCTCGATCTCCTTGTCGGGATGCGGCACAACGAAGGCGACCACTTCCTCGCCCCAGTCGGGATGTGGGCGCCCGACCACCGCGCATTCATAGACGTCCGGGTGGCGCAACAGCACCTCCTCGATCTCGCGCGGATAGATGTTGGTACCGCCGGAGATGATCATGTCCTTGGAGCGGTCCTTCAGCGTGACGTAACCGTCCGGATCCATCGCGCCGAGATCGCCGGTCCAGAGCCAGCCGTCGCGGATCGTCTTGGCGGTCGCCTCCGGGTTCTGCCAATAGCCGCCCATGACGATATCGCCGCGGCAGATGATCTCCCCGGTCTCTCCGAAGCCGACATTGTTGCCGTCGGCATCGACCACGCGGACTTCTACTCCGGTGCGCGCGAACCCGGCGGAGCCCAGGCGGGCGAGATAGCGTGGATGGTCCTTGTCGAGATAGGCCGATTTCGGCAAGCCTGTGATGGTCATCGGCGCCTCTCCGAGACCGTAGATCTGGGTCAGCTTCGGGCCGAGCTTTTCCTGCGCCCTCAGCACGTCCTCCAGATACATCGGCCCGCCGCCATAGACGATGGTCTTGAGATTGGTCAGGTCCGCACCGCCGAGGGCCGGATGGTTGATCAGGCGGCTCACCATGGTCGGGGCGAAGAAGAAGCTCGCACCCGGCCAGTTCGAAATCAGGTCGAGGCACTCCTCCACATCGTAGCCGCCGCTTTCCGGCACGACATTGTTGGCGCCGCGGGCGATATGCGGCATCGCGTAGAGCCCGGAGCCGTGGCTCATCGGTGCGGCGTGGATCATGCAGTCGCCTGGATCGATCCCGTCGACGTCTGCGAGATAGTTCGTGGTCGCGAACATCAGGCTGCGATGGGTGATCATCGCGCCTTTCGGCCGCCCGGTGGTACCGGAAGTGTAGAAGAGCCAGCAGAGCGTGTCCGGATCGACGGAGGCGGGCGGGACGGGATCGGCCTCGTAGAGTTCCTCGATATCGGCGTCGACGGTGGAAATCAGGTGTTCCAGGTCGGGAACCTCGTTCTTGATCCCGGCCAGCATGCCTGCGAGGTCCGGTGTTGCGAAACAGGCCCGCGCCCCGCTGTTGTCGAGGATGTAGGCGAACTCCTTTGGATGCAGCTTGGCGTTGATCGGAACCGCCGCAAGACCGGCATGCCAGATCGCGTAAAGGATTTCGAGATAGAGCGGGTGGTTCTTCATCGCCAGTGCGACCCGGTCGCCCGGCACAAGGTCGAGTTCGGTTCTGAGCGCGCCGGCGAGGCGGGCAGCACGAGTACCCAGTTCGCGGTAGCTCCGGAACACCGATCGGCCGAATGAAACGGCCGGCCGGTCGCCATGAATGCGCGCCACCTGCGCCAATATTGCGGCCTGATTCATCAGGTGGTCTCCTTCCGGTGCTCCCATGATCCGGTCTCTAAATGTGCCGGCACGAGCGATATCAGCCCAATTCCCCAACCAACTCAAGGGATTGTCGAAACTGGCAGGCATCCGTTCTACGGATGCACAACGCCGTGATCTCGCGATAGGATCGTGATTGCGCGACACGCAGATGTCCGCCGTTTCGCACCGGAGGAAAGACATGAAAGCGCTGACCGGACTTCGCCGTCTTCTGCTCGGGCTGGCCATCTGCGCGTATGCGATGATTTTCGCAAGCGGCGCGTCCATGTCGCAGATGCCGGTAACGGCGCAGACCGCCGAGCCGGACCCTTTGCAGAAGCTCGTCTCCGAGATGACGCCGGAGCAGAAAGATGCCCTGACCAGACTCATTGAGACACTGGACGCGCATGAGAAGACCGGTGCGTCCGTGGAAACCGGTCCCTCGATGGTCGCTCGGATGCAGACCGTTCTTTCCGGCTTTCGTCTTTATGTAAGCGAAAAAATCGCCGGGTTACCGGATCTGCTATCGAGTATTGGTTCGGGCTTGGCGCAGGCTGAAGGAGAGCTGCTGAAGCTACTCGGCTTTTTGCTGTTGAGCATTGCCGCCGCCGTCGCGGCGGAACAGCTCTTTATCCGCGTGGCTGCTCCGTGGCGCGATCGGATCAGGGTTCCGAGCGGCGGCGCTCTCGGAGAGATCATCGGCAAGCTCGGCCTGAGAGCGGTGCTCGAGCTTGGCGGTGTCGTCGTTTTCCTGGTGGTGGCGTTGCTGATCGCCAATGCGGTCCCGTCGAACAAGGAGCATGTGGTTTCGGTTTCCAGCTTCGTGCTTCTGGCGGTCGGGCTGGCGCGCATCGCCGCCGCCATCCTGCGATTTGTTCTCGCGCCGAACCGGCCAGACCTGCGTCTAGTCGCGGCGAGCGACGACACCGTGCGGACGCTCTACCGCTTTCTCGTGTTTGTTTTCGGAGCCGGCGGTTTTCTCATGTTCCTGTCGGATTTTGTCGTACGCGCCGGTCAGGATGTCGGAGAAGACATGCGCTTCTGGACCTCGCTCCTCGCGACACTTTGGCTGATAGGCACTCTCTGGCACACGCGCGCGGGATTGACCCGGATTTTGATCGGCGATGCAGACGAGCCGACCCCGGGCCTCGCGCGGATGGCGCGCTGGTGGCCGCCGGTCATGATTTTGCTGCTGACGGCAAACTGGCTGTTCCTTCAGACGGCGATCAGTGCGGGTGTCGAAGTGATCTCGCCGCTGCGTGGCACGCTCGTGATCGTCCTGATTCTCATCACGCCCTTTCTCGATACCATGGTTCGCGGGATCGCGAGTTATCTGGTGCCGTCCGAAGCCGTTTCCGGAGGAACGGAGTTTGCGGACGAGAGCGAAAGGCCGGTCCCGGAGATCGAGCGGCAGACCCGTCTCAGCTATATCCGGATTGGCCGGACGCTGCTTTTCGGTGCCATCGTTATCCTGGTCGGCAAACTTTGGGGGCTGAGCCTGCAGGGCATCGCGTCGGTCGGAATCGGCGCGGAGCTGGCGGCCCATATGCTCGGGGCGCTGCTGATCCTCGCCTGCGGTTATCTGGTTTGGGAATTCTGCAATCTCTGGATCAATCGCCGCCTCATCGGGGAAGGGGTGACGGGAGACGCGGCCGCACCCGCGCATGGCGGAGGCGAGGGCGGCGGGGCCGGTCAGTCGAGACTGGCGACCGTCCTGCCTTTGGTTCGCGTGGTTCTGAGCGCCGTCATTGCCGTTCTGACCGTGTTGCTGGCGCTCGACAGCCTCGGGATCAACATCACACCGCTGCTTGCTGGCGCCGGCGTTATCGGCCTTGCCGTCGGATTCGGAGCCCAGACACTGGTCAAGGATGTGGTCTCCGGGGTCTTTTTCCTTCTCGACGACGCCTTCCGGGTCGGCGAGTTCATCGATGCCGGCGGCACGCTCGGGGCGGTGGAGAAGATTTCTGTCCGCTCGATCCTGCTACGCTCGGTCAACGGGCCGATCCACATCATCCCCTATGGAGAGATCGCCAAGGTCACCAACATGAGCCGTGACTGGGTGATCATGAAGCTGCGTTTCACGGTGCCGTTCGACACCGATCTCGACAAGGTCCGGAAGATCTTCAAGAAAATCGGTCAGGAGATGATGGAAGTGCCGGAACTTGCGGAGGGTATCATCGAGCCCTTCAAATCTCAAGGTGCGGCGGATGTGGACGATGTCGGCATCATCGTTCGCGGCAAGTTCATGACCAAGCCGGGCCACCAGTTCGCGGTGCGCAAGGAAGTCTATTCCCGGGTCCAGAGAGCCTTCAGGGAGAACGGGATCGATTTCGCCCGCAAGGAAGTCCGCGTGAACATTCCGGGCCTCGGCGACCATGCCGATCTCACCCCGGAACAGGAGAACGCGATCGCGGCCGCCGCCAGCCAGGCGGCCGAGCCGCCTGCGGCTGAACCGCAGGCCAGGAAAGCGCCCGCCGACGACAGGTAAGCGTCGTCGGACCAACCGCCCTCAACCTTCCGCTCAATTGGCACGGCATTTGCTGTGACTGAATTATGAGTTCGGGAGTGAGCGAAACGCTGAACAGATCAGCTCTTTGAGGAGGGTAGAATGCGTTACATTCCGAAACATGCGGACGATTACGGCGTCACCGGACTGGACGAGTCCTTCGACGCGTCGTTCCTTTACAATGACAGCAGCGAGATGATCGAGCTGCTTGGCGACGACTGGTCCCTCGAGGAAGACGATGTGCTCGAACTGGACATGGTTCTGATCAACTGAGCCCGGTCTACTCGGTTTTCGCGCGCAGGATCTGTCCGTAATAGAGCAGGACATTCTCGATTTCCTCGCGCCAGAGGCGCCAGGTGTGATTGCCGTCGGTCATCCTGAATTCGATGGGGATGCCGGCGCGTTTCAGCGCCAGATAAAGCGCGACATTGCCTTCGTAAAGGCCGAACCCGTCATCGTCTCCGACCGTGACGAAAATAGCCGGTTTCGACGCCGCTCCCGTCAATGCGGGGATGTCCGCGAAGAAGTTCTGCCGGTTGAACATGGGAACATCGAATGGTGTTCCGAAAGCTCCCTTGAAGAAGCGCACCTGCTGCTCGCTGACATCCTCTCTCCGTGTCAGGTCAGGAAAGATCGCCGCGCTCAGGGCGCCCGTCATCTCGAAGCGCGCAGGATGGCGGAAAGCGAGGCGGAGCGCTCCGTATCCGCCCATCGACAGTCCTGCGATGGCCCGCGTTGTCCCAAGAGAATGATGGGATTCGATGTATGGCAACAGGTCGTCCAGGATCGCGTCTTCGTAGGCTCCGTGCGCCTCAGAGTTCACGTACCAGCTGTTGCCCGCGTCGGGCATGACGATTGCGAATGGCGGCACAGCGCCGGTCGCCAGAAGCCGGTCCATGGTGCCTTCTATCCGGCCGAGTTTCTGCCAGTCCCGCTCGTTGCCTCCGAGCCCGTGCAGGAGATACAGGACCGGCAACTGCCCCGCCGTATCGTCCGGCAGGAAGAGGGAGTATTTCATCTCCCGGCCGAGGGCGTTGCTCTCGAATGAAAGGCTTTCACGGAGTTCCGCTGTGGCGCCGCCCGCAGTCGCCAGGCTCAGCCAGAACCCGGCGAGGAGGTGCCCGAACGTTTTTCCGGAAATCATTCTGCAGGCGAGAGGATCGAACCTCTGGGGCCTTGCTTTCCATCGAGATCCGGGACTCCGGCTTCGCGGGCCCGGGTCTCGATCACCATGCGCCACCATTCGGTCTTGATCGCCGTAACGAGGTAGGCGAACAGCACCACGATCGCGAGGCCGGCGAGATTGACCGCCGCCCAGCTCAATTGCGTCCGCCCGATCTGGTCGAGCATCATGCCGCCGAGTTGCGCCAGCCACATGTTCAGAAGGAACACCGGGAGCGCCTGCTGGCCGACGGTGCGGATCGGATGGCAGGCCTTGTGCAGCAGCAGATGCTCCCGGCCGCGCACGAGATTGACGGTGATGTAAGCGAGGGCGAGGAAATGGACGAAGCGGAGGATCCCGTAATCGGTCTTCGCGCGCCAGGGCAGCGTCGCCTCGCGCCAGTCGGCAAGGAACGGCAGGCTGTCCTGATAGCCGACGAAGAACCACCAATGCGAGACCGGCGCCGCAGCGACCACGAACACAACACAGGCCGCCATGAGATAGCGGTTGAACGGTGGCGGGGTCAGCCAGCCGCGTGAGATGGAATAGCCGGTGAAGAACACAAGCTGCCAGCCGAAGGGATTGAAGAACCATTCGATCTGGTCGTGGTTCGGGTGAGCCGGGAGGCCGCCGTCGAGCAGCCAGTTGAGGCAATAGACCGAGAGCGAAAAGCCCATCGCGAGCCAAGGATGGATTCGGGCAAGCGCCATGAAGAGCGGGATCATGAGCAGCGCGCCCATATACATCGGCATAATGTCGAAATAGTTCGGCACGTAGGTCAGCGTCAGCAGTCCGAGCAGGGCCTTCGGGGTCTCGTCGAAGAAGAAATGCAGGTTCAGCCGGGTGATATAGTTCGGCTCGGCGAAAAGCGCGTTGCCTGCGACCATCAGACCGGTGATCAGGAAAAAGATCAGGATATGTGCGGTGTAGAGCTGCCAGATCCGGTAGAGCACGCGGCCGGTCCCGTGCCAGAACCCGGCACGGATGAAGGTGCCGCCGAAGGCGATCGCGGCGGCGAAACCCGAGCAGAAAACGAACATCTCCGCCGCGTCGGAAAAACCGAAACGCGCGGGGATGAAGTTCGACCAGTGATTCTGCGGTACATGGGCGATGAAGATGATCAGCATCGCGATTCCGCGGAAAAAATCGAGCCGCGGATCGCGCTGCTTACGTTTCTTGGTCGCTTGTCCTGCCATAGCCTCCACACACCGGTCCCAGGTCCCGGCCCTGTACGCATCCTAATATGACATAGGGCGGAATAGCGCTGGAACCGCGCCTTCCTCCAGTCAATTCGCTATCGCGTCTTTGTGAAGCTTGTTTTGCTGACGCGGAGCGAGGCGAGGATCAACTGTTTGAATGCGGCGGAAGCAAGGGAAGGGCTCCCCAATTTCGCCTATTTCAATTAGTTAGCTCAGATCTAGATCGCTCATACGGATCTGGCACTCCTAGGTTTGGGGAACATGGACGCTTCACATCTGATGATTTCCGCCGAACGCGAGGGCGCGAAAGGTCCGGCTTCCCTGCGCGGCCGGCGCGCCGTCTTCGCCGGTCTGGTGGCGGGTACGATCGTCGGTCTCTTATCAGCCTTGGCGTTTGTCTTCGCGCGCGACGGTCTCACCGGCATCGAAATCACCATGGTGACCGTCTTCGCGCTGAACACGCCCTGGATGGTGATCGGCTTCTGGAATGCGGTCATCGGCTTTTCGCTGCTGCATTTCCGGCGCGACTGGCTGAAACGGGTCACCGACCTCGAGGGACTCGACGACACCCATTCGCCGGTCACCGCACGAACCGCCATCGTAATGCCGGTCTTCAACGAGGATCCCGCGCTGGTGATCCGCAATCTGCGTGCCGTGACGGACAGTCTCGATGCGACCGGGAAGTCCGACAGTTTCGACATCTTTCTGCTCAGCGACACCAGCGATCCGGCAATCGCCGCGGAGGAGCGGGCGCTGTTCGAGAACTGGCGCGACGGCAATACGCGCCCGGATCGCCTGCATTACCGGCGGCGCGAGGAGAACAGCCGCCAGAAGGTCGGGAATATCGAGGATTTCTGTGAGCGCTGGGGTGACGGCTTCGAGCATATGATCGTGCTCGACGCCGACAGCGTCATGTCCGGCGATGCGATCCTCCGTCTGGTCCGTCTCATGCGGCACAATCCGAAGGTGGGCATTCTGCAGACGCTTGTGACCGGTATGCCGGCGAGCAGCGGGTTTGCCCGTCTCTTCCAGTTCGGCATGCGCCATGGAATGCGTTCCTACACAACGGGCAGTGCGTGGTGGCAGGGTCCGGACGGTCCCTATTGGGGCCATAACGCGATCATTCGTATTGCCGCGTTCCGCGCTCATTGCCGGCTTCCTGAGCTTCCCGGCACGCGTCCGCTCGGCGGCGAGATCCTCAGCCACGATCAGGTCGAGGCGGTGTTCATGCGTCGCGGCGGATACGAGGTTCGGGTTCTCCCGCTCGAGGATGGCAGCTACGAGGAGAACCCGACAAACCTGCCGGATTTCCTGACACGGGACCTCCGCTGGTGCCAGGGCAACATGCAGTATCTGAAGCTTTTCCGGCATCCGTCGCTGATCCGCGGCGTGCGGCCGATGGGTCGGGTCCAGCTTCTGCTCGCTATCATGATGTATACCGGGGCACCGTTCTGGTTCGCCTTCATGGGGCTCGGGCTCGTAGATCTCCATCTCGGTGCGACCTCGACAGGGCACGCCCTGCCAAATGCGGGGCTACCCGGTTTCGGGCTCGGGCTCTTTGTCGCGGTCATGACAATGACTTTCGCACCGAAGCTGCTGGGTGTTCTGGACATCGCGCTCCGCAAGGACGCGCGGCGTTCCTATGGCGGCTTGCCGCGCATTCTTGCCGGCACCCTGTGCGAGCTCATCTTCTCGATGCTGATCTCGCCGGTTGCCGCCCTCGCGCAGACGATCTTCGTCGTCGGCCTGTTCTTCGGCAAACGGATCCGTTGGGACGCGCAGCAGCGCGACGATCGTCGCGTAACCCTTCGTGAGGCCGCTGCCGGTCTCTGGCCTCAGACTTTGCTCGGTGCCGCCTTTCTGACCGCGCTGGTCGAGATCGCCCCGCAGGTGTTGCCATGGGCAGCGCCGGTGATATGCGGACTTCTGCTGGCGGTTCCGGTTGCCGCCGTGACGGCGCTGCCGGGTCTCGGGCGGGCGATGCAACGGACAAGGCTCTGTGCCATCCCTGAGGAGGCCGCGGTTCCGGAAGCGCTCCGGCGGATCGAGGAGCCGGTTTCGCTCGCTCCGGCGGAGAGCGTGCCGGCCGCGGAAATGCGTCCGCTCATGGGATCCGAAAACGCCTGAGGCCGTCTTTTCCTTCCTTCTGCCCTGGATTAGGGTTGCGCCAGTCTCAACGGTTAGGGCGTGAGCCTCATGACGGAACAGGTCGGACAACCGGTCTGGCAAGTGCTGGAAACCCGGAAGGTCTACGACAATCCATGGATCGGTGTGACCGAGCACGACGTGCTCGATCCCAACGGCAATCCGGGGCTCTACGGCGTCGTTCGGGTCAAGGGGCTGGCTGTCGGGGTGTTGCCGGTCGATGGGGAGGGCATGACCTGGCTGGTCGGCCAGCAGCGTTTCCCGCGCGACTATTACAGCTGGGAATTGCCGGAAGGTGGTGGAGATTTTGACGATCCGCGCGGATCGGCGGAACGGGAGCTGCTGGAAGAAACCGGCCTGACCGCCGCAAGCTGGCAGGAGCTGGTCCGGATGGATCTCTCAAATGCGATCACGGACGAGCAGGCCATGGGCTTCCTTGCCTGGGACCTGGCCGAAGGCACGGCGGCACCGGAGGCTTGCGAGCGGCTGGAGATCCGGCGCCTGCCGGTGCGGGACGTTGTCGAAATGGCCCTCAACGGTGAGATCGTCGACGCCTTCTCACAGGCCATGCTGCTGAAAGCCGATCTGCTCGCCCGCCGGGGCGCATTGCCGGGCGATCTCGCCCGGCATTTTCTCTAGCGTCAGGTCCGGGCCCACATCCGGAGCAGATTGAGGCGCCCCTTTTCCAGCATCAGGATGGCCTTCTTGTCTACATTCGAGCTAGTCAGGATCGCCTGGGTTTCGGCCAGGTCGCCGATGATTTCCCGCTGATGCGGGTCCGGGATCATGCTTTCCATCCAGGTCACGATGGCGAGACGGCGTCCTTTCGTCACCGGATTCACCCGGTGCAGATAGTGCGTCGGATATAGCACCGCGTCGCCCGGATTTTCCTTATAGACCATTTCCCCGAAATCGGTGGTCAGAACGAGATCGCCGCCTTCATAGGCATCCGGCTTGTTCAGGAAAATCGTCATCGAAAGGTCTGTGCGCATGCCCGGATAGGGGCCCATCAAGGCGGCGTCGATATGCTCGCCATACTGATTGCCCGTCATATAGGAGGCGAAAATCGGCGACAGGATGCGCCGCGGCATTCCCTTGATGGCAACTGTCTCGTTCGCCTTGATAGCGCCGAGAACCAGCTCCGACATTTCCCTGTAATGCGGGCTGTTGGGCGGGACCTGCGTGTTCTTCTTGATGTCTTTGCCAAGCGGGCCGCCGCTGGAGCTTCCGTCGACGAACTCGGCCGAGAAGAGTTTGGCCGCAATCGCCTTAACCTGATCCTTATTCAGCAGCTCACGAATGACCGCCACCATGGTCCCGTCCCCCAAGAAACAACGAAATTGGCCGCCATCGTAACAGGACAGTTTCCGATTGCGAGCCTTGATCTCTGTCGTCGACCCGCCACGTTTGTCCGGAGCGAAGGGAACAAGCGAGAGGACCGGCAATGGGCGCCCTGGTTGACGGAAAATGGGAATATGAGCCGATCGGCAAGAGCGGCGGAGACGGCCGTTTCGAACGTCAGGAAACCACGTTTCGCGATCAGGTCGAGGACCGGGAGGGCGCGCGTTTCGCACCTGAGTCCGGGCGCTATCATCTCTATGTCTCCTATGCCTGCCCGTGGGCGCACAGGACCCTAATTGCCAGAAAGCTGAAAGGGTTGGAGCCGCATATCGATCTGTCGGTCGTGGATCCGCTGATGGGCCCCGAAGGCTGGGCCTTCGGCGACGATCCGGACGGAATGGACGATCCGGTCAACGGCGCGCGCTATTTGCGCGAAGTCTATCTCGCCGCCGACCCACGATATACCGGGCGGGTTTCGGTTCCCGTGCTCTGGGACAAGCGGGAAGGGACCATCGTTTCGAACGAGTCCTCGGAAATCCTCAGGATGTTCAATTCCGCCTTCGATCGTCTCCCGGGCGTGAATGCCGAACTCGATCTCTATCCGGCGCCGTTGCGTGCGGAGATCGACCGGGTGAACGACGGCGTCTACACTGATATCAACAATGGGGTCTACCGGAACGGATTTGCCGGGACGCAGGCGGCCTACGAGGAGGCCTTCGATGC
Organism: Nisaea acidiphila; assembly: GCF_024662015.1. Classification (NCBI taxonomy): domain Bacteria; kingdom Pseudomonadati; phylum Pseudomonadota; class Alphaproteobacteria; order Rhodospirillales; family Thalassobaculaceae; genus Nisaea; species Nisaea acidiphila. Next base: position 4,040,194 of record NZ_CP102480.1, read on the forward strand.
ACTTTTTGCCCGGCTGGACGAGACGGAAGAGCGGCTGTCGCACCATCGCTATCTGGTCGGCGACCGCATTACCGAGGCCGATTGGCGTCTGTTCGTAACCCTTGTGCGCTTCGATGCGGTCTATGTCGCGCATTTCAGGTGCAATCTCCGGCGGATCGCCGATTATCCGAACCTTTCCAATTATTTGCGCGAGCTCTACCAGATGCCCGGTGTCGCCGAAACAGTGAATATACGCCACATCAAGGAGCATTATTTCCGCAGCCACGAGAGCCTCAATCCGAAGGGGATCGTGCCGAAGGGCCCGGAGCTGAATTTCGATCTTCCGCATGATCGCGGCAGGTTGCTTGCCGCCTGAGGTAAAACCGGCACGGTCCTTGCTTTTATCCCTCCGACCATGCCGGCGAAGTGCCGGTGCGTAGTTTGGAGGAGCAGAACATGTCCTTGTCGTCGGCTTTGAAAGCGGGTCTCGGCGCGCGCCTGAAAGATCTTTCCGGAACCGGTGCAGGTGCGGATTGGGACCCATATCCCGAAGACGGCGGCGAGAAGGCATCTGCCAAAGCGAAACTTCCGGCAAAGGCCGCTCCGAAACAGGCGGCGCCGCAATCGGCGAAGCAACCGCTGCGGACCGATAGGGCCGCCGCTGTCGCGCCGGTCGCCCGGGCACCGCGTCCGGCGAACGCCAACAGCGCCGTCGAGGCGCCGGCCGCGCCGAAGACGAAATCTTCCCGCGCCAAGTGGCTGCAGGAAAAGGGTGCCGCGATCCGGGTCAACCCGCAGCAATATGCCCGTGAACTCGACCGCTATATGAACGAACAGAACCGGCATCTGACGCAGGAAACGGTGATGGAAGTCGCCGCCGGCGAACTTGAGGGCGTGGCGCAGATGGCCGCGAAGGCCCGCGGTCGCTATTTCGCCAAACTGCTGGATTCCGGCGCACCGCGTCACGGCTTTCTGCAGGAGGCGGAAGTCGCCGAACTTCGCTTCTATCGCGAGATGTACGAGGAAATGACTAGGGGTTTCGAGGCCATGCGCGATGCAATCGAAGCCGGAGATATCTCGGTTCTTGGAATGAAACGGCCGTAGGCCGCGATACCGGGATCATTTGCTTACGGAGCCGAACTTGTAATGTGACGTCCATGCCGATTGTATCGGGCCGCCGCAATTGTTATTCGGCGGCGAGCTGGCTTGGACTCGGGAAACTCATGCACTGCGACGTCAGGGAAAATCCTGATCAGAATTTCGTCGAAGCCGTCTGCAGCGGTTCGGTTGACCTGACCGGCATGCAGATGGCTATCGCGGATCTGCGGCGGGTCGACGGCTATGTGGATGGGATGAATGCGCTCTGGGACTTCCAGGAGGCGGACCTCTCTCAGTTTTCTGCCGACGATATGAAAGCTTTATTGTCCTATATGGAGGAGACGCCGAAACGGAAGAAGGTCCGGGTCGCGATCCTTCTTTCCGGCAAGGTGGACTTTATGTTGCTGAAACTGTGGCGTGCGGTGTCTTCTCGGCGCTATGGACAGACAACGGAACTCTTCTCCGATCGAGAATCTGCCGTCGCCTGGCTTTGCGAGGCTGTCTGAGACTCCCGCTCCAAAGCGGAAATTGGCATTTTTATTTTAGGTTCGTAGAATATGGCCGTATGTGATTATCACGCGCGGGCCATTATGGAATTCGTGGTACGGACCGATTTCGAGCGCCCTTTCCTTGAAGTGAGGGTGCTGGGTGCGCTCACGATTGACTCGTCGGTCGAGCGGATCGGCCGCCTGCGGGAGAACGAGCACTATCGTCAAGGGATGGGCTTGCTGTTCGATCTGCGGCGCGCCGAGCTGCATTCTCTGGATTTCGATTACATCAAAGAGCTGAAGCAGATTCAGCCGAACAAGCCGGATCCTGTTACCGCGCACGGTGCGAGACAGGTCGTATTCCTTGTTTCGACCGAAGTCGACGGGATGGTGATGAAACTATTTCGCGACATGCTCGATCTTGCACCGGGAGCGCCAAAACGGGAGCGGCGCATCCTGCGGGACTATGACGAGGCAGCGGCCTGGCTCGGCGGTGCTCCGGCGGCGAAGGGCGCTTGTCCCGACCGTTCGGAGAAGGTGACATGAAAAAAGGGCCGCACGCGCGGCCCTAGTTTCTTGGGATTTTGCGCCGGGGGGACGGCGCCTGGGGGAACTCAGTGAACCGTCGTGGTGGTCGGCGCGTTCATGGCAAGGAAGATCTCGGCCGAGTCCCGATGGGCATCGTGGACGCTGCGCTTGTAGCTGTGGGCCTGGTCGAGGTCCGAGATGGGCTGGCCATCGTCGAGCAACTCAAGCAGGCAGGTATAGCCGATATCCGTGAGGCTATCGTATTCCTCGTCCGACAGGGAGGGATTGAGCGCCAGGAACTGATCGGCGAAGGCCTCGGAGAACCGGTTCAGGGCACGGCGGCGCAGGCGCCATGACTGGCCCTGCAGATGCATCGCCCATTCGCCGACCGCGTCGACAATCACTTCCGGCAGCTGGTCGAGCAGGGAGAATTCCGGCGCGCCGACATTCTGGTTGGCTGCTCCGGCCGTCTCGTTACCGCGATTGAAGCCGCCGGCCGGCGTCATCCAGTCCTGCCGGGAATGCGTGCCGGTGGACTCTTGTGCGGGCCAGGTCCGGAAATCGATGTCAGCCATGTGTCGTGCTCCTGTCTCGGATGCTGTGTTCGTTGTCGGGAGCAACGGAGCAATCTGCGGGCCAAGAACTAAAGTGGTGGATAGTGATTTGAAATAATGGGGAAAATCAATGCGCTCCGCTCGGTGGGAGGAGTGCTTTGCCGGGCCGGGATGGCGGAAATTGCCGGTCAAATCTGACCGGTAGGCAAGAAAAAAGGGCCGCTTTGCAGCGGCCCGAGTTAAGGGAGGAAACGCCCAAGAAGTAAACAATACGGCTGGGCAGTCCGTATTGCAGTGCACAATATAGGCCGCAAATTTTCGCGTTGCAACCCATTCGTCCTGTCAAATTGATTTCGAAACCGCACAAACCGGTTTCCATCATGGAATGTGTTGAATTTGCAACTGTTTGAGGCAATTTGAGCCAATTATTGAAGTAATTGATCCTCCTGCCCAGCCGGGAAATGGTTGTTCGAAACGCGTACAGAGCCGAGCCTTGTGACGCCATATTTGGTGCGCTGCAACATCATCGTCGAGAATACGCTGTTGACAGTTTCGCGGAAATCCATAGCGTCTGCGGCGGGCCGCCACTCCCCAACGAGTGGTTACATTTGAAGGATGGTACTTATGAAGCCGACGGTAACCCCGCGTGCTCCGCAGTTCTCATCCGGACCTTGCGCTAAGCGACCCGGATGGGGCCCCGCTGTAATCGCCGACGCCGCTCTTGGGCGTTCTCACCGGTCGAAGATCGGAAAATCCAAACTCAAAGACGTGATTGATCGCACCCGCGCCTTGCTCGGCGTGCCGGACGACTACCGGATCGGCATCGTGCCGGGCTCCGACACCGGCGCCGTCGAGATGGCGATGTGGACCATGCTCGGCGCCCGCGGCGTCGACCTGCTGGCATGGGAAAGCTTCGGTGCCGGCTGGGTGACCGATGCGGTCAAACAGCTGAAGCTGGACGATGTCCGCGTGATCGAGGCGGGTTACGGCGAGATCGCCGACCTTTCCGCCGTCGATCCGAAGCGTGACGTGATCTTCACCTGGAACGGCACCACCTCCGGTGTGCGCGTGCCGAACGGCGACTGGATCGCCGACGACCGCGAGGGTCTGACGATCTGCGATGCGACCTCGGCCGTCTTCGCGATGGAGCTGCCCTGGGATAAGCTCGACGTCACCACCTACTCCTGGCAGAAGGTGCTGGGCGGCGAGGCGGCGCACGGCATGCTGATCCTCAGCCCGCGCGCGGTCGAGCGGCTGGAGACCTACGTTCCGGCCTGGCCGCTGCCGAAGCTCTTCCGCATGACCAAGGGCGGCAAGCTCAACGAAGGCATCTTCAAGGGCGAGACCATCAACACCCCCTCCATGCTGGCGGTCGAGGACGTGCTCGACGCGCTGAAATGGGCGGAAGCGGTTGGCGGTCTGAAGGGCTTGGTCGCCCGCTCCGAAGCCAATCTCGCCGCCGTGGCGAAGTGGGTCGAGGCCAGCAACTGGGCGGACTTCCTCGCGAAGGATCCGGCGGTGCGGTCCTGCACTTCGATCTGTATCTCGATTTCGGATCCGTGGTTCCAGTCCCTGCCCGAGGCGGAGCAGCGGGCCGCGACCAAGCAGATCGACGCGCTGCTGGAAGCCGAAGGTGCCGCCTACGACATCAACGGCTACCGCGATGCGCCCGCCGGTCTCCGGCTCTGGGGCGGAGCGACCGTCGAAGCGTCCGATATGGAGGCGCTGATGCCGTGGCTCGACTGGGCCTATGGCGAGGTCAAACGGTCTCTCTCCGAGGCGGCCTGACGCGCAAGACCGCTCCCGGCGGGGCCGCCGGGAGCGTCTTTCCAGACACGAAGAAATTCGAGCACGAGGAGCAAGCCGTGCCCAAAGTCCTTATCTCAGACAAGCTGAGCCCCGCCGCCGTGGAGATCTTCCGCGCGCGCGGCCTTGAAACCGATTTCAAGCCCGGCCTATCGGCCGAGGAGCTTCTGGATATCGTCGCCGATTATGACGGTCTCGCCATCCGCTCCGCCACCAAGGTGACGAAAGAGGTTCTCGCCAAGGCGAAGAACCTGAAGGTCGTTGGCCGTGCCGGCATCGGCGTGGACAATGTCGATACCGCCGCCGCGACCTCCGCCGGTGTGGTGGTGATGAACACGCCCTTCGGCAATGCCATCACCACTGCCGAGCATGCGATCGCGATGATGTTCGCGCTTGCCCGCCAGATCCCCGCCGCCGACCGCTCCACCCAGGACGGCAAGTGGGAGAAGTCCAAGTTCATGGGGGTCGAGCTTACCGGAAAGCGGCTCGGCCTGATCGGCTGCGGCAATATCGGCGCCATCGTCGCCGAGCGGGCGCGCGGCCTGAAGATGCGCGTCGCGGCCTATGATCCCTATCTCAGCGACGACCGGGCGGCGCAGCTCGGCGTCACCAAGGTCGAGTTGGACGAGCTCTTCGCCGAGGCGGACATCATCACCCTGCACACCCCGCTGACCGACGCGACCCGGAATATCATCGATGCCGGCGCGATCCAGAAGATGAAAGCGGGCGTGCGCATCATCAACTGCGCCCGTGGCGGGCTGGTGGACGAGGTGGCGCTGCGCGGTGCGCTCGAGACCGGGCACGTGGCCGGGGCGGCCTTCGACGTCTTCGTCGAGGAGCCGGCGAAGGAGAACGTGCTGTTCGGCGCGCCGAACTTCATCGCGACGCCGCATCTCGGCGCCTCCACCACGGAAGCGCAGGAGAAGGTGGCCCTGCAGGTGGCCGAGCAGATGTCCGACTATCTCCTGACCGGCGCCGTCACCAATGCGGTGAACATGCCGTCGGTGACCGCCGAGGAGGCGCCGCTGCTGAAGCCCTACATGAAGCTCGCCGAAAATCTCGGCGCCTTCACGGGGCAGGTGATCGGCAGCGCCATCAAGTCGGTGGCGATCGAGTTCGAGGGCCAGGCGGCGGAGATCAACCCGGCGCCGGTGGTCGCGGCTGCGCTTTCCGGCCTGCTGAAGCCGACCCTTGCGTCGGTGAACATGGTGAGCGCACCGGTCGAGGCGCAGGCCCGCGGTATCGCGGTCACCACGATCAAGCATGACCGGCCCTGTGACTATCAGACAATGCTCCGCGTCACGGTGGAGACCGGCGAGCGCACCCGCTCCATGGCCGGCACGCTCTTCGCCGGCACCCTGCCGCGGCTGGTCGACGTGCAGGGCATCGCCATCGAGGCCGAGTTCGGCGACCACATGCTCTATGTCCGCAACTACGACAAGCCGGGCTTCATCGGTTCCCTCGGCTCCGCGCTGGGCGATGCGGGGGTCAATATTGCGACCTTCCATCTCGGCCGCCGCGAAGAGGGCGGCGAGGCGGTCGCGCTGGTCGAAGTCGATAGCGCGGTCGGCGAGGATCTGCTGGCCAAGGTGAAGGCGCTGCCGAACGTCGCCCGGGTTGATGCGCTGAAATTCTGAGCTGGCGCGCCATACCCCAAAAGTCGTCATCCTCCCGAAAGCGGGGACCCAGGGAAGGAGGACGCGGCTCTTCGATCACCTGGATCCCGGCTCTCCAGCCGGGAGGACGGCTGGGCTGGGTGGGGCATCGGACCCCGTTCTTTCCAGGAATAGCTCCAGTTGGTTCGGTGTTTCGAACCGATGGACGGAGCCGCGAAAGCCTTGCATCCGCTCCAGGTCCCGCGCCCGGCTCCGCTGACGGTAGGTCAGGACGAAGCGGAAAAACGGCCAATCCAGCCGCTCGGGGCATCCATCGACAAATTCGCCGGGCCGGACGTTTCCGAGCCCTGAAAATGCGCGGCGGAGAACCCGCGAAGCGCAGACAAATGTCGAGAAATCGAGATGTATCAGCGTGTCGGCGGCCGCGAGGCGCAGATCGAGCGTGCCGCCATAATTTCCGTCCATGATCCAGCTTGGCTGCGCCGTTAGCTCCCGCACCGTCTCTCGCCATTCTGCGCTCTCAGGCCGGACCCAGCCGGGTTTCCAGTAATGCAGATCGAGATGAATCAGCGGCAAGCCGGTGATCTCTGAGAGTCTCCGGGCCGCCGTCGACTTTCCCGCGCCGGGGCAACCGGTGATGAGGACGCGCCGCATTTTCAACTGCTCAGTTCTGGTGTGTGTGGTCGGCGCCGTGTTCATGTGCCTCGTAATGCTGTCTCAGCAGATCCTTGCCGTAGTCGTTGCCGTTCGGCGTTCTGACCACTGTATGGATATGCCGCTTGTTCGGCTTACCCCATGGGCCGTCGAGAGCGATCGTTCCCGCGTGATCGAACTCGATCAGTATCACCGGGCTGTGTATTCGGTAATAGAAGACGGATTCATCTTCAGTATCGCCTTTCCAGGCGAAATAGGTCTCGTCGAGGTGGGCCGAGATCTCGTGCATCTTCGCCGCCGCATGGCCTGTCTGCATGTTGCCGATATGGAGGCCGGCGAGCGCCAGCAAGGCCTCTCTTTGAGGACCCGCCATCGCGGCTGCAGGCAGGCCTTCGTAAGGAATGACAGTATTGTCCTTGAAGGCTTCCGCCTTGTTGGCGTTCTGCTCGTCGCGGGCGCCGATCCGGGCCTTTTTCTGCTGCTCTTGCGAGAGCGAACGCATGAAGGCCAGCCCCTCATTCTGTTCCGGCTGCAGGATCTCGACGCCCGCATATTTGCCGGAGCGTGCGGTCACAGGCTCCGATCCCATGAAGGTAGGTGTCATGACAACCTGATCGCCGAGCACGAAGAAATTGATGATCAGATGGTGCCCTTCGAGCTGCCAGCCCCAAGGCTCGGTCGCGGACGGAGTTCCCATCAGCGCCAACCAATAGCGATGTTCGCCGTAATCCGTAAAGTCGGAGACCAGCTCTCCAAGATGGTGGTTGAGCCGCATGATGTCGCGCGTGGTCTGGTAGCCTTTGGCGCTCAACGATTCTCGCAGAAGCGCGTAGACGGCTTGCCTTTGGGGCACGGACATCTCCCGCAGGGAAACGCCTTCGCGGGGAAATTTGTGGATATTGATCCAGCGCCGCCATTGCGGATTGTCCACGGGGAAGCGGAGGCTCTCCAACTGTTCGGCGTTCATCGCCGCGATCACCGCATTTGCCGCATCGGTGACCGGCCGCATTTCGACGCCGGATGGAACGATTTCGAATAGGCCCGGCTGCACCGTTCCTTGGGCCGTGATGCCGACAAAAGGTTCCGACAGCGCCTTCTTTGCCCGTTCCTGAAAGCCTTGAGCCATTGCGGACTGCATGACGCTGGCGCCGATGATCAGGAGAAGCGCATGTAACGCGTGCCTGCAAGCAGCTGGGATTTTGATTTTGCCGTCGAGCATCTGCGGTAACTCCCCTTTATCCGCGGAATCGGTCTTATCAGTGCTCAACGAATGGACGGAAGAAATCCGTCGAAATCGTTTTGTTCAAATTTCCCGGCGTCGTCTTCGCGCTGTTCTCTTGACGCGCTAGGACGATTGTCCTAAATAAGCGATAGGACAAGCGTCCTAATCAATTCAGGCCAACCCGCGAGGCGGATATGCGTGACGGAAAGACGGGCGGGCAGATCGTCGAGCGCGCCGACGATCTCTTCTACCGCCAGGGTTTCGAGGCGACGTCGTTTGCCGATATCGCGGCGGCGGTCGGGATTTCGCGCGGCAATTTCTATTATCACTTCAAGACCAAGGACGAGATCCTGGACGCGGTGATCGAGGCGCGGATCGCCGCGAGCCGGGAGATGATTGCCGGCTGGGAGGCCGAGAGCGACGATCCGGAACAGCGGATCCGCGGCTATATCCGCATTCTGACTGACAATCAGAACGACATCATGGCCTATGGCTGTCCCGTCGGCACTTTGACCTCCGAGCTTGCCAAGCTGAACCATCAGGCGCAGGGCGCCGCGGGGCGGATCTTCACGCTTTTCCGCGACTGGCTGCGCGGCGAGTTCGAGCGGCTCGGCTGCGGCGGAGAATCCGATCGCAACGCGATGCATGTGCTGGCCTGGAGCCAAGGCGTCGCGACCATGGCGAACGCCTACCGGGACGCGGATTTCGTCGACCGCGAGATCGCGGAGATTTCCGCCTGGCTGCACGACCGCGCCGCCGAGGCGCGGGCCTGACCATTCCACCGATATCACGAGCTTTGAAGGAGATATGCGATGTTCGTCGCCCTGCTGAAACTCTCTACCAACCGCGCGAAGGCCGGCGACTACCTCGAAGGCCACAAGGCCTGGCTGAAGCGCGGATTCGACGAGGGCGTGTTCCTGGCGGCGGGAACGCTCGCGGCGCCGGACGAGGGTGGCGGGATCCTCGCCCACAATACCGACCGGGCGTCGCTCGAGGCGCGGCTGGCGGAAGATCCTTTCGTGGCGGAAGAGGTGGTGCGCATCGAGGTCACGGAAATCGGCGCCTCCATCACCGATCCGCGTCTATCCTTCCTCGGCGCGTGAGGGACGACTATGAGCGAACCTTTCATTGCGCCGGACGGAAAACCGCGTTGCCGCTGGTGCGGCGCGGCGCCGGAGTTTCTCGCTTATCACGACAATGAATGGGGCTTTCCGGTGGACGACGACCGGCGGCTTTTCGAGAAGCTCTGCCTCGAAGGTTTCCAGTCCGGTCTCAGCTGGCGGACCATCCTCGCCAAGCGGGAGAATTTTCGCGCCGCCTTCGAGAATTTCGATTTCCGCAAGGTTGCGGAATATGACGAGGGCGATGTCGAGCGGCTGCTGCAGGACGCCGGGATCGTCCGTCACCGGGGCAAGATCGAGGCGATGATCAACAACGCCGCCCGGGCGGTCGAGATGGTCGAGCGGGAAGGCTCGCTCGCCGCCTTCTTCTGGTCCTACGAGCCCGACCCCGCGACGCTGAGCACGCCGCAGAGCCAGTCGGTCTCCGATGTCTCGAAGGCGATCTCGAAGGAGCTGAAGAAGCGCGGCTGGAAATTCGTCGGCCCGACCACGGTCTACGCCTTCATGCAGGCGATGGGCCTGATCAACGATCATGTCGGGGACTGCGTGGTGCGCGAGCGGGTCGCGGCGGCGCGGGACCGGTTCGAAAGCCCGGCTCCTTAAGTCGTCATTCCCGCGCACGCGGGGACCCAGGGAAGGAGCGCGCGGCCCCACGATCATCTGGGTCCCGGCTCTCCGTCCGGGATGACGGCGCAATTGAATTAAGGCTGCTCCTCGATCAGCCAGCGGCGGAAGACCGCCGCCGGGTCCTGCGGCCGGTCGGCGGCAGGGATCATTACGTGAAAATCCCCCATCGCGAGTACGGGCGCCTCCAGCGGCGTGACGAGGCGGCCCGAGGCGAGGTCGTCGGCGACGAGGGCGGACGGGCCCATCGCCACGCCGACACCCTCGACTGCGGCCTGCAGCACGTAATTGAGACTCTGGAAGCGGAGCTGACGGGACACTTGAAGATCCTCGATCCCGGCCGCGCGCATCCATGACGGCCAGAGATGTTCGAGCGAGTCCGCGTGCAATAATGTGTGATTGCGAAGCGCCCGGGGTGTTGCGAGCGGGATCTGTTCGAGCAGGCGCGGGCTGATTACGGGCAGGCAGCTCTCCCCGAGGAAGGGCGTGCTGGTAAAGCCCTCCCGGTCCATACGGCCCCGGCGGATGACGGCGTCGAAAGTATCACTCAGAAATTCCTCTCCCGAGATCATCGGCCGCAGGCGGACTTCGATATTGGGGTAGGCGCGGGCGAAGGCCGAGAGCCGCGGGATGAGCCAGCGTACGGAAATTGTCTCCGGCGCCAGGAGGCGGAGGACCCGCACCCCCTGCGGCCCGGCCAGCCGCTCGGTCGCGACGGCGAGCTTGTCGAGGACGGCACTCGCCTGATCCCGGTATTCGAGCCCCTCGCGGGTCAGGATGACTTTCCTGTTGGCGCGGGCGAAAAGCGGAAAGCCGAACCAGTCCTCGAGCACCCGTACCTGCCGGCTGACGGCACCATGGGTCACGCCGAGCTCTTCGGCAGCGGCGGTGAAGCTTTCGAGGCGGGCCGCGGCTTCGAAGGCCCGCACGGCATTGAGGGGCGGCAATCGGCGATACATGCGTGAGATTATCTCACAGAATTAACAAACAATCTCGTTTGCCCGAAAGGCGCCGGGGTGAAAAAAGAAAGAGGGAAAAGCACGCGAGGTCAGACATGCCCCTATCCGAGATCATCAAGCCGGACGCCGTCCTGATCCGCTCCCTGGAGGAGACGGATTCCATACCGGACCTGACCTCGATGCTGCATCGGGCCTACGGGCGTCTCGCCCGGATGGGGCTGCGCTATATGGCGACGCATCAGGGCGACGACGTCACCCGCGAGCGGATTGCCGAGGGAACGTGTCTTGTTGCGGTCATGGACGGGGAGGTGGTCGGAACCATCATCGTGAAGACCCCGGAGCAGACGAATGGCTGCGCTTGGTATGACCGGCCGGAGGTCGCGTCTGTCGGCCAGTTCGGGGTCGAGCCGGACATTCAGGCCAAGGGCCTCGGCCTGATGCTGCTGGACGAGGCCGAGCGTCGCGTGCGCGCGGCGGGAGCGGCCGAGATCGCCCTCGACACGGCCGAGCCGGCGACCCACCTCGTCGCATGGTACACGCGGCTCGGATACCGGTTCATCCAGTATCAAAGCTGGGAGCAGACCAATTATCGCAGCGTCATCATGAGCAAGGCGTTGACGGGCGCCGTTTCCTGATCGTCACAGCGGCGTTTTCCTTGCGTCGAGCGCACGATCGATCGCTCCCGGGATCTCGGAGCGGTCGATGCCGATATCCAGCAATTGCCGGTCGCTCATGGCGTCGAGCATCCTGATGCCTGCGCTGCGCCTGCGTGCGCGCTGGATTTCGGCAATGCTCTGAAGGATTGCCGTCTTCACGCTCCTGTACAGCCGCGACGCCACACTGGACGGCGAGGGGATGATTTCCGGGTTTGGCGATGTGCAGCAATGCGACATGACTGATCTCCATCTTTTGGCCGGCCCGGATCTGTCGCTCAAATGAGATATTTTTATTTGAACCGAGAGCGATCCCGACGACGGGGCGGCGAGTTCTGTACGCGTTGATTGATTGGAAAAATGGCTGTATTCCGTTGAATCGACAAACGAGAAGATCTCGTTTTATACATTAGGAAAATTTGAAGAAAAGCGATGGCCCGACCGCTTCCCCCGCTGAAAGCCCTCCGCGCCTTCGAGGCCGCCGGCCGGCATCTCAGCTTCACCAAGGCGGCGGCCGAGCTGAACGTCACGCCGGCGGCGGTCAGCCATCAGGTGAAGGCGCTGGAGGATCTGATCGGCACGCCCCTGTTCCGCCGTCTGACCCGGGCGCTGGCACTGACGGAGGCGGGCCAGGCGGCCCTGCCTCTGCTGGGGCAGGGTTTCGACAGGCTGGCCCAGGGTGTCGAGGCCATGCGCGCGCATTCCGAAAGCGGGATTCTGACCATCAGCGTCAGTCCGTCCTTCGGTGGCATGTGGCTTGTGCCCCGGCTGGAGCGCTTCCGCTGCAGGCATCCGGAGGTCGAGATCCGCATCGACGGCACGGACCGGCTGGCGGACCTTGCCCGCGGCGAGGCTGATATCGCGATACGGTACGGCCCGGGCGGATATGACGGGGTGCGGACCGACTGGCTCTTCCATCAGATCAATACGCCGGTCTGCAGCCCGGCGCTCCTCGGCGGCGAACATCCGCTCCGCCGGCCGGAAGATCTCCGTCATCACACGCTGCTGCATATCGACTGGACCGACACGGAGCCGAGCTGGCGCATGTGGCTGACGGCCGCCGGCCTGCAGGACATCGTTCCGGCTAGCGGGCCGTGGTTCAGCATGGAAAGCATGGCGGTCCAGTCCGCCCTCGACGGCGCCGGCGTCGCACTGATCGGAGACGTGCTGGTCGCCGATCATCTCGCAGCGGGGCGCCTGGTGCGCCCGTTCGATCCGAGCTTCAGCACGCCGCTCGCGTTCTCGTACTATTTGCTATGCGCGGAGGATCGCACGGAGGTGCCGAAGATCGCGGCGTTCCGGGAGTGGCTGCTGGAGGAGGCGAGGGATTTGCGGTCTGCGTGAGGGTTCTGGCGCGGTTGGTAGGGGAGCTGAATTAAGCATCGTGTCCCCGCAATCTGAGTGTCCCCGCAATCTGACGGTGTCCCCGCAATCTGACGTGTCCCCGCAATCTGGTAGGAAAAAGTATAAACCCCTACAATCTCAAGATAACGCGCACGTATATGTACGCAAATAACCAATAAATTACATATCCTAGTATTAATATTGATATCGCGTATGAAATTGAGGCGAGAAAAATTTTGTGTTTATATGCATTCATTTCACTGGAAAGATATTCTGCAATATACTTATGAAAAAACCAAAAAATATATATAATGAATAAATACAATAAATAATACTTAATTGTCCAGCCATCTCCACCAAAAAATGTCATCTGTAAATGTTCATTTCCTGGTAGTATTTTATTGTATGCATTATTCAACAGGAGAACGATGAATTCGCGGGCCGGAAGCCAAAAATACAACAATGAAAGAAAAAATATATATCGTGCTTTAAATGGTTTTTCCAATAACGAAAAACGTCGAGTTCTCTCTCGATCTGCATACTTTTCCCTCATCGCTCTTGCATTCCTTCGCTCGCATAGCGCGGCACCGGCTGCGACGCGTAGTCCGGCACCGCTCTCTCACTATCGGTCCAAGAAACCAGATTGCATATTAACCGGTGCTCTTTTGGCCGTCATCCCGGGCCTGACCCGGGATCTCTTGATGGCGTGCGTGTTCGGACAGGTCACGGCTCTGCGGCCGGATGACGTGCGAGCGGGGGAGAGAGGTCAGTCGTCGTAGGCGATCAGCGAGCTGAACGGGATATCCAGCCGCTCGCGGCCCTTGAGGAAGGTCAGTTCCATGATGCTGGCAGCCCCGGTGACCTCGCCGCCGACCTTGCGCACCAGTTCGACCGCCGCGGCGAGGGTGCCGCCGGTGGCGAGCAGGTCGTCGAGGATGACCACGCGCTGGCCGGGTTCGATCGCGCCGTCCTGCACTTCGATCGTGTCGGTGCCGTATTCGAGATCGTAGGTATAGGGAATGGTCTTGCCCGGCAGCTTGCCCTTCTTGCGCACCATGTGGAAGCCGAGGCCGAGTTCCAGCGCCAGCGGAGCGGCGACGAGGAAGCCGCGCGATTCGATGCCGGCGAGGACGTCGGGCTTGTAGGCGGAGACCAGATCCTTCAGCCGTTCGACCGTCGCTTTCCAGGCTTGCGGATGGGCCAGCAGCGTCGAGACGTCGTAGAACAGAATCCCGGGTTTCGGGAAATCCGGCACTTCGCGGATATGCTGCTTCAGGTCCATCTGAGGATCTCCGGGGCGTCGCTTGGGCAGCGGCCTTGATAGGTGAGAGTTGCGATAAATTCCAGTATCTTATGAAATAAGCGCGTGTTCAGGTCCGTGGGGGAGATCCTGAACACTGGCGATGCGCGGTCCGGGGGGAGAAAACGTGGCAGCAGCGGAGACCTCGCTATCCATCACGGAAGCCGGTGGAGAGCTGCGCGTGGGTATCGCCGGGCCGCTGACCGTAGAGGCCGTGGGCCGGCTCGACCGTCAGTTCCGTGAGGCGCTCGCCGCCAGTCCCCGACAGGTCGTCATCGATGCCACCGGGATCACCGCGCTGGACAGCGCGGGGGCCTGGATCCTGCGTCGGACCTCCGACGGCTTTGCCGGGCGCGGCATCGATGTTCGTCTCGACGGCCTGCAGGAACGCTACCGGGCGCTGGTCGAAAAAGCCTTTGTCCCCGATCCGGACGCACCGGACGGGGAGGAGCGGCCCAATCCCGTGCTCCTCGTCGCGGCCCGCGCCGGCGAGGCGATGTTCACCATGGCCCATGTCGGGCGCGATCTCTTCGGGTTCTTCGGCCTCACCATCGTCTCCCTGCTGGGGATCTTCACCGGCCGCACGAAGCTCCGCTTCATCGCGCTGGTCAGCCAGCTCGAATATGTCGGTCTGAACGCTGTCGGGATCGTTTCGCTGCTCTGTTTCCTGGTCGGGGTGGTGCTCGCCTATATGGGCTCGTTGCAGCTCGAACGGTTCGGCGCGGCCGTGCTGACGGTGAACCTCGTCGGCGTTTCCGTTCTGCGAGAGATCGGCGTGCTGCTGACCGCGATCATCGTCGCCGGGCGCTCCGGCAGCGCCTTCACCGCGCAGATCGGAACCATGAAGGTGAACCAGGAGGTCGACGCGCTGGAGACGCTGGGGCTCTCGCCGGTCGACGTGCTCGTCCTGCCGCGTCTGATCGCGCTCTTCATCGCGCTGCCGATCCTGGTTTTCATCGGCGATATCGCCGGCCTCGCGGGCGGGGCGATGATCGCCGTGCTGACCCTCGATCTCACCATCCAGCAGTTCCTCGTGCAGTTGAAGGGCGCCGTCGATTTCTGGGATTTCGGCACCGGCATCGTGAAGGCGCCTGTCTTCGCCTACGTGATCGCCGTGGTCGGCTGTCATCAGGGGCTGCAGGTCTCGGGCAGCGCGGAGAGCGTCGGTTTCCGGACCACCAAATCGGTCGTCGAGTCCATCTTCATCGTGATCGTGCTCGATGCGCTCTTCGCCATCTTCTTCGCCGAAGTCGGGATCTGATCGATGGCTGCGCTGACCGAGGACATCGCCGCCATGGCACCGGAGGACGCGCCGGCGATCCGGCTGCGCGGGGTGCGCAACCAGTTCGGCGCGCAGGTCGTGCATGACGGGCTCGATCTCGATGTCCGGCGCGGCGAGGTGCTGGGCGTTGTCGGCGGCTCGGGCACCGGCAAGTCGGTTCTGCTGCGCACCATCATCGGCCTGCAGATCCCGGCGGCGGGCGAGATCGAGCTGCTCGGCGAGAAAATCGAGGCCGGGCGCGGGGAGATGGCGACGCGCAAGCTGCAGGGCCGGTTCGGCATGATGTTCCAGGACGGCGCGCTCTTCAGCTCGCTCACCGTGGCGCAGAACATCATGGCGCCGATGCGGGAGAAGGGCGGTATCCCGAAAGCGCTGATGCACGAGCTCGCGCTGCTGAAGATCAATCTCGTCGGCCTGCCGCCGAACGCGGCCGACAAGTTCCCCTCGCAGCTTTCGGGGGGGATGCGCAAACGCGCCAGCCTCGCGCGGGCGCTCGCGCTCGACCCGCAGGTCGTCTTCCTGGACGAACCGACCGCGGGGCTCGACCCGATCGGCGCCTCCAATTTCGACATGCTGATCCGCGACCTGCAGCGCAGCCTGAATCTGACCGTTGTCATGGTGACGCACGATCTCGACAGCCTGGTCGCGATCTGCGACCGCATCGCCGTGCTGCTGGACAAGAAGGTCACCGTCGGCACGATGGCCGAACTGGTGGCCAATCCGCATCCATGGATTCAGGAATATTTTCACGGTCCCCGGGCGCGTGCCGCGTTCGAGACCCCCGGTCTTGAGGACCGTCACGGAGAGGGAGACGTACCCTAGATGGAAACACGCGCCAGCTACGTCATCGTCGGTCTGTTCGTCTTTGCGATGTTCGCCTCCGCCATGGGCTTCGTCATATGGCTCGGCAAGGTGGAACTGAACCGCGAGGTCGCCCATTACGACATCGAGTTCGAGCAGCAGGTCACCGGCCTCTCGGTCGGCAGCCCGGTCCGCTATCGCGGCATACCGGTCGGGCAGGTCCTCCGGATCGGTTTCGATCCCGACAATGTCGAGATCATCCGTGTCCGGGTCGAGCTCGATACCAAGGTTCCGATCAAGCAGGACGTATATGCCGTGCTGGAAAGCCAGGGGCTGACCGGGGTCGGCTTTATCCAGCTCGCCGGCGGGTCGAAGGATGCACCGCTCCTGACCGTACGTCCGGGCGACGAGGTGCCGGTCCTGCCGTCCCAGAACTCGGTGCTGCAGGAAGTCGCGCAGGCGGCGCCGGAGATCGCCTCCCAGCTTGTGGTTCTGGTGAACCGGGCGAACCAGATGCTCGATCCGCAAAACCAGACCGCCCTGCGGAACACACTGAGTAATCTGGAGCAGTTTTCCGGGGCGCTCGCCAGCCGGTCCGGGGAACTGGAACGGATCATCGAGAACCTGAATCTCACAATGGAGACCATGGAGGCGACCGTGGCGCAGGTCAGCGGCGATATCGGGGTGATGAGCGAGGAGATTTCGCAGACCATGGCAACGACCAGGGGAACGGTGAATTCGCTCGATTCCGAAATCGTCGCGGTTTCGGACGAACTTAAGATCGCTCTGAGGAATGTCAGCGAGGTCTCGTCCGGTGCGTCCGCGCTCATTCGCGACAATCGCGATGCGGTGAACGACTTCGCCACGACAGGCCTCTATGAGCTGACCGAGTTCCTGATCGACGGCCGTCAGTTGATGAACGATATGAGCCAGCTTGTCCGGCAGGTGGAGTCGGACCCCTCCCGGATCCTGTTCGGGAACCGGCAACGAGGTGTGGAGACCGACCGATGAGCCAGCAAGACAAAGCAACGATCAGCCGCCGCGGCCTTATTGCCGGCACCGGAACGCTCCTGCCGCTCGCTCTTGCCGGCTGCGGCGTGCTGCCGAAGCCGATGCCGCCGGAGCAGCTTTACAGGCTGTCGCCGAAAAGCACTTTCGACGACGACATTCCGGCGGTCGGCTGGCAACTGGGGCTTGAGCCTCCGCTCGCGCCGGCGGGATTGAACTCCGCGCGGATCGCGGTACTGCGCGGCGAACTGACCATGGACTATTATTCGGGCGCCAAATGGGTCGATACCGCGCCGTCGATGGTCTACCGCCTGCTGATCGAGTCCTTCGAGAATTCGGGCAAAATCGTCGGAGTGGGCCGCAGCGGCGCAAGTCTTCGCACGGATTTCGAATTGCGCACGGAGCTGCGCGAATTTCAGGCGGAATATATCGACGGGGCGTCCAACCCCTCCGTCCGCGTCAGGATCAATTGCAAGCTCATCAAGAAGCCGCAGCGTATCATCCTCGCATCAGAGGCCTTCGAATCGCTCAAGGAGTCCCCGGACAACCGGATCGAGAGCATCGTGAAAACCTTCGACCTCGCTCTTGGCAGCACAATGAAGCGGATCGTGGGCTGGACTTTGAAGAGCGCGGTCGGGCTCCATTCCGCTCGACGGCCCGCTTGACCCGGCCGGTGGCGGGGAGCAGGTTTCTGATACAGGCTATCGACTGCCGATCCATCGAGAGACCCCGCCATGAACCACGTCTTCCACCGCAATGCCCGCGCCTCCTATCCCGTCGCCGCGAAAGGCGACGGCGTCTATATTCTGGACAGTGAGGGGAAACGCTATCTCGATGCCAGCGGCGGCGCCGCGGTCTCCTGCCTCGGGCATAGCGAGACGCGGGTGACGGATGCGATCAAGCGGCAGCTCGACGAGATTCCCTTCGCGCATACAGGCTTTTTCTCGAACGACCCGATGGAGGCGCTTGCCGATCATCTGATCGCGCGGGCGCCCGGGGACCTTGATCGAGTCTATTTCGTCTCCGGCGGTTCCGAGGCGATCGAGGCGGCGCTGAAGATGGCGCGGCAGTATTTCATGGAGATCGGCCAGCCGGAGCGGCACAAGATCATCGCGCGGCGGCAGAGCTATCACGGGAATACGCTGGGCGCGCTCGCGGTCGGCGGAAATGAATGGCGGCGCGAGCAGTTCAAGCCGCTGCTGATCGACACCTCCCACGTCTCGCCTTGTTTCGCTTATCGCGACCGGCGCGACGACGAGAGCGAAGAGGCCTACGGCCAGCGGGTCGCCGACGAACTGGATGCGGCGATCCGGGAGCACGGACCGGAAACGGTCGCGGCTTTCGTCTGCGAGCCGGTCGTCGGTGCCACGCTCGGCGCGGTTCCGGCCGTGCCGGGATACCTGAAGCGGATCCGCGAGATCTGCGACGAGCATGGTGTGCTGCTGATCTTCGACGAGGTGATGTGCGGCATGGGACGGACAGGATATCTCTACGCCTGTGAGGAGGACGGTGCCGCGCCGGACCTGCTGACGATCGCGAAGGGTTTGGGGGCCGGCTACCAGCCGATCGGGGCTACGCTGGTCTCCTCGAAGATTTTCGACGCGATCCATGACGGCAGCGGGTTCTTCCAGCACGGCCATACCTATATGGGCCATCCGGCGGCCTGCGCCGGGGCGCTGGCGGTGCAGAAGGTGATCGAGGAGGACAATCTGCTGGAGAATGTCCGCGCCATGGGAGCGAAGCTGAAGGCGGCTCTCGAGGAGCGCTTCGGCAATCACCATCATGTCGGCGACATTCGCGGCCGCGGGCTGTTTCTGGGCGTCGAGCTTGTCGAGGACCGGGCGTCGAAGAAATGTTTCGATCCGGCGCGCAAGGTGCACGCAAAGGTGAAGGCCAAAGCCATGGAGCTCGGCCTGATGTGCTATCCGATGGGGGGCACGATCGACGGTCGCGTCGGCGATCACGTGCTGCTCGCACCGCCGTTCATCATCGACGAGAACCACATCGAGGAGATTGTCGGCAAGCTCGGCGAGGCGATCGACGAAGCGGTCCGCTGACCGCACTGCAGCATTCGCTAAAGGATCGATAAACTTTTCCTTGTATACAAAATGCCTCTAAACTTTTCTTTTAAATCAATGTCATAGCATGCATTGACCTTTTCCGTTTTTGCGGGCCATAGTCTCTGAGGGCTTGTCTGCGGCCCAACGATCTGGATATCCGTACGCCGGGGGGTGTGCTGGATCCGCATCGGACATTGAGTGTCCGGAATGGTGGTCGTTGAACGCGGGCATAGTTCAAACCATGGATTTACCTTGGAGGAGGCTTCATGAAACGGGCTTTCACGTTTGGCATTGCGGCGGCCCTCGTAGCCGGCGCTTCGTTTATCGGAGCAACGCAGGGCGCCAGCGCTGCCGAGCAGAAGTTCATCACCATCGGCACCGGCGGTGTGACGGGCGTCTACTACCCGACCGGCGGCGCGATCTGCCGTCTGGTGAACAAGGGCCGCAAGGAGCACGGTATCCGCTGCTCCGTCGAGTCGACCGGCGGTTCGATCTACAACATCAACACCATCCGCGCCGGCGAGCTGGACATGGGCGTCGCCCAGTCCGACTGGCAGTACCACGCCTATAACGGCACCTCGAAATTCAAGGATGCCGGGCCGTTCAAGGAACTGCGCGCTGTCTTCTCCGTGCACCCGGAGCCGGTCACGATTCTTGCGCGGGGCGATTCCGGGATCAAGAACGTCACCGATCTCAAGGGCAAGCGCGTCAATATCGGCAATCCGGGTTCCGGTACGCGCGGGACCTGGGAAGTCATGGAAGAGGCCCTCGGCTGGAGCCGTGGCGATCTGAAACTGGCCGCCGAGCTGAAATCCGCCGAAACCGGCCAGGCGCTCTGCGACAACAAGATCGATGCCTATTTCTGGCTTGTCGGCCACCCGTCGGCGCTGACCAAGGAATCCGTCGCCTCCTGTGACGCGGTTCTCGTCAACGCGACCGGCCCGGCCATCGACAAGCTGGTTGCCGACAATTCCTATTACCGCAAGGCCACCATCCCGGGCGGCATGTATGCCAGCAACCCGGAAGACGTGACCACCTTCGGTGTCGGCGCGACGTTCGTCAGCTCCTCCGCGGTTGCCGACGATGTCGTGTATCAGGTCGTGAAAGCGGTCTTCGAGAATTTCGGCGACTTCAAGAAGCTGCACCCCGCTTTCGGCCACCTGAAGGAAGCCGAGATGGTGAAGGACGGCCTGTCCGCTCCGATCCATGGCGGTGCTGCCAAGTACTACAAGGAAAAAGGCTGGATGTAATCCGGCCGACGGAAGGGAGAGGCTCGCCTCTCCCTTCTGCTTTCAGTCTGCTTTCAAAAAAATCGAACCGGTTCGCGGACAACGCGGTTTCCGGAAGTGAACATGGGATATGCGCGCTTCGGCGTGCGGCTAACGGTCTGAGGTTGGACGCGTCCGGCGTGCGGATGCGAGGAGGGGGTATATGAGCAACGAGACGGAATCTAAATCCGCGCGTCAGGCAGCAGAGGATCTTGTCGCTGCCGTCGATACCGGGTCCCGTAACGTACCGGGGGCGGTTGGACAATTCATCGCGCTGGGGGCTCTGGCCTGGTCCTTGTTCCAGCTCTGGATCGCATCGCCGCTGCCGTTCATGCTGGCCGACTTCATCCCGCTGATGAACAACACCCAGACCCGGCCGATCCATCTCTGTTTCGCGGTCGTTCTCGCCTTTCTCTCCTATCCCGCGCTGAAGACCTCGCCGCGGCACAGCGTGCCGGTTACCGACTGGATCTTCGCCGCCGTCTCCGCCGTCTGCATTCTCTATCTCGTGGCCGAGGCAGACGCGCTGGCCGGACGGATGGGAATTCCGACGACTGCGGATATCGTCACCGCGGGTATCGGGCTGGTGCTGTTACTGGAAGCGACGCGGCGTTCGCTCGGCATTCCGCTCATGGCGGTCGCGCTCGTCTTCCTCGCCTACATCTTTTTCGGCCAATACGGACCGGACGTGATCGCCTGGAAGGGCGCGTCCTTCGAGAAGGCGATGTCGCATCTCTGGATCACGCAGGAAGGCGTCTTTGGTATCGGCGTCGGGGTCTCGACCTCCTTCATCTTCCTGTTCGTGTTGTTCGGCGCGCTGATGGACAAATCCGGCGCCGGCATCTACCTGACCAAGCTCTCGATCGCGCTGGTCGGTCACATGCGCGGCGGTCCGGCGAAGGCCTCTGTCGTCTCCTCTGCGATGACGGGGCTGATCTCCGGTTCCTCGCTGGCGAACGTCGTGACCACCGGCGCCTTTACCATTCCGCTCATGAAGCGGACCGGCTTCCCGGCCGAGAAAGCCGGTGCGGTCGAAGTCGCGTCCTCCACCAACGGCCAGCTGACGCCGCCGGTGATGGGCGCCGCGGCCTTCATCATGATCGAGCGCGTCGGCATCGATCTCGTCGAGATCATGAAGCATGCGTTCCTGCCGGCGATCATCTCTTACATCGCGCTTGTCTATATCGTGCATCTGGAAGCCGTGAAGGCGGGTATGACCGGTCTTCCGCGTTCTTCCAAGGCGCGAACGATGCTTGCCAAGCTGTTCAGCTTCGCAACGGTGCTGGTCGGATTCATCGTGTTGATGGCGGTAACCTATTTCGGCTTCGGCTGGACCAAGCAGGTTTTCGGCGATGCCACGATCTACATCGCCTCCATTATTCTGCTGGCGGCTTACGCCTTTCTGCTGAAGCTGGGCGCGTCCTATGAGGACGGCAAGCCGGAAGATCTCGAGAACATGACCGAGTGTCCGGAAATGCGGCCGACCTTCATGTCCGGGCTCTATTTCCTGCTGCCGATCGGCGTGCTCGTCTGGTGTCTCATCGTCGAGCGTTTCTCGCCGGGTCTTGCCGCCTTCTGGACTTCCGTAGTGATGCTGGTCATCGCGGTGACGCATCGGGCCGGAAAGGCCTTCTTCCGGGGCGAGGGGATCGATGTCGCGGCGCTCGGCATGGGTAAGACAGAGCTCTATGAGGGGCTGGTCTCCGGCGCCCGGAACATGGTGCCGATCGGCGTCGCGGTCGCGGTCGCGGGCATCGTTGTCGGCGGCGTGACGCTCACCGGTCTCGGCCAGAAGATGACCGAGTTCGTCGAGTTCATCTCCGCCGGGAACCTCATGCTGATGCTGCTCTTTACCGCGGTTATCTGCCTGGTACTGGGTCTCGGCCTTCCGACGACGGCGAACTATATCGTCGTCTCCTCCCTGATGGCGCCGGTGATCGTCACCCTCTCGGCGGAGGCGGGCGTGATCCTGCCGCTGATCGCGGTGCACCTCTTTGTCTTCTATTTCGGAATATTGGCGGACGATACGCCACCCGTGGGACTCGCGGCCTATGCGGCCGCGGCACTGTCGGGGGGCGATCCGATCAAGACCGGCCTGCAGGGCTTCGCTTACGACATCCGGACCGCGATCCTGCCGTTTCTCTTCATCTTCAACACCCAGTTGCTGATGATAGGGATCGACGGAGTGGTGCATTTCATCGTCACCGTGGTGACGGCGGTCATCGCCATGCTGATGTTCGCCTCGGCGACGCAGAGTTTCTTCCTCGTGAAGAACAGGCTCTGGGAATCAGCGGCTCTGCTGCTGGTCGCCTTCACGCTGTTCCGGCCGGGCTTCTGGCTGGACATGGTCGAAGAGCCGTTCGTGCAGCACAATCCGGCTACCATCAACGAGGTGGCGGAAGGCATCGCTCCGGGGGGGGAGATCCGATTGATGGTCGAGGGTGAGACGGTCGACGGCGATATCGTCTCGAAGGCCGTCCTGCTGCCCCTCGGGGACGCAGGGCCCGGCGCGGACAGGCTGATGAACAGTGCGGGGCTCGAACTGAGATTCGAGGACGGCAAGGCACTGGTCGACAACCTCGGTTTCGGCGGACCTGCCGAGCAGTCGGGGATCGACTTCGACTGGGAGATCATTCAGGTCATGACCCCGGCCGACCGGATGCCGAAGGAAGTGTTCTTCATTCCGGCGATCGGCC
This sequence comes from Nisaea acidiphila, assembly GCF_024662015.1. Classification (NCBI taxonomy): domain Bacteria; kingdom Pseudomonadati; phylum Pseudomonadota; class Alphaproteobacteria; order Rhodospirillales; family Thalassobaculaceae; genus Nisaea; species Nisaea acidiphila. The sequence continues at coordinate 4,063,255 of NZ_CP102480.1, forward strand.
TGCTTGTCCTCGTCTATCTATTGCAGCGGGCGCGCCGCGGCCGCCCCGAAACTGTCTGAAGGAGCCGACCCGATGTTTGAACATATCCTTTTGACGGTGGACTTGGACGACGAGAATTCGTGGAACAAGGCTCTTCCGCTCGCGGTTTCCAATGCCAAGACCCACGGCGCGTCCCTTTCCGTGATGACCGTTCTGCCGGATTTCGGAATGAGCCTTGTCGGGCAATATTTTCCGAAAGACCACGTAGAGAAGGTGATGGCGGAAGCCAACAAACGGCTTCACGACCTCGTTTCGGCCAACGTGCCGTCGGACCAGCCGGTGCAGCATATCGTGCGCCAGGGAACGGTCTACGAGATGGTTCTGGAGACGGCGAAAGACATCTCGGCCGATCTGATCGTTATCGCCTCGCACCGGCCGGAGCTGAAGGACTACTTGCTCGGGCCGAACGCCGCCCGGGTGGTCCGCCATGCAGATTGCTCTGTGCTGGTGGTACGCTGAGCTGTCAGCTCTGCAGCAGGCCTTGAATGCAATAAACCCCGCTGAATTTCCCAGCGGGGTTTTTGCTATCGAATGATTTCGGCGGCGCCGTTCTTAGGAGCGGAACAGGCCGAGCACGACTTCCGGGCTGCGGTTCGCGATGCCGAGCGAAAGCTGGCTCAGTTGGCTGCGCGCCTGGTCTGAGGCGAGACGGGCCGCTTCGCGTCCGAGATTGGCGTCCACCAGATTGCCGAGGCCTTCTTCAGTTGCATCGGAAATGCCCTGGAGTTGGTCGTTCTGCGCCACGATGCGGCGGGAGCTTGCCCCGAGCTCGCCGAGCGAGTCATTGAGGGCGGTCTGGAAGGCCGCGAACTCGTTGGACAGAACGGCGGCCGGGTCGCTGAAATCGGCGGCGGAGAGATTTGCCAGCGCATCGCCGACAGAACCCTGACCTGAAACCGTCAGGCTGTCGCCTTCCAGGTTCTGCAGCGTGTTGAGATCGCCTGAGCCGGATTGCAACAGGTTGGTGCCGTTAAAGCTCGCATTGTCGACGAAGCCTTGGGCCTGTTCGAGCAACGCGGTCAGGTCGTTCTGAATGATGCCTTGCTGCTCGCTGGTCAAAGCCGGATTTGACAGCTCCACGAGCTTGCCCTGGATATCCTGCGTCAGGTTGGAGACCCCGGTAGCGCCCGCAGTCGCGACATTGACCACACCCGCGGTCTGGTTCAGGCCCTGCTGCACGGCCGCATTGGCGCCCAGTTCGCCGCGGATGCTTTGCGCGATCGCGAAGATCGCAGCCTGATCCAGCGCACCGGACACGCGCTGTCCGGTTGAAATGCGGTTTTGTGTCCGATCCTGAGAGGATTGCGCGGAATTCAGGTTCCGCAACGCAGTAAACGCACCGACATTGGTGTTTACGGAATTGTTGATGGCCATTGCCTCACGTCCTTATTCGGTGGTGCCGCTTAGCGGTCCGGGCCGTTCGAACTCTGAAACTTAAAGCGTATATATAGCATTTCGGAGCCGGATTGTAAGGTTTTGCATTCAGATCGTCATGCAGTTTCGTCGTGGAATTTCTATTGATTTCAATCAAATGCCGTCCAATTGAGTTCGGAGGAAGGACATTTCGGAGATTCCCGGACCTCAATGCAGCATAACTTAACATGAATTTCGAGACGGATTGAGAGCTTCCAGCGCACATTTAGCCCTTATAGAGGTTACCTGAAGGCTTCATGGTCTTGCTTGTGCTTCCCATAGAATAGGCAGGGTTTCGGTTATCTTTTTTTAATTAATTTCTGCAAGAACCTTCAATTATGAAAGTCTTGGGGCCTCATGGCTTTGCGCATTTGATCCGCGATGCCGAATTTCTGGATTGAGAAAATCCAGTGATTTGTGAGGGTTGCGAGATTTTGTTGCGACATAGCATTGAGAACCCGATTCCTTTCTGATATTGTCGACTAGTCTTGGTTAAAAGACGGAGTTCTCGGCAGACCTTGCGGTAAGCCGGGAAAAGTTCGGTGGGGTTAGAAATTGGCCGTTTGGGAACAGACCGAAGAAAGCTTTTCCGAAGCGCTGCTGCGCTCGGTTGGTCGCATGGTTGCGACGCTTTGCTTCGTCGGCCTGATCGTAGGTCCGCTGGTCGCCGGTGGATGGGCTGCGAGCGCTTATATTTTCTACCGTACGAATTCAGGCGAGCTGCAGCTTCCGGTTCTTGAAAAGAGCATTCCGTCTCCGACCGAACTGATCAACAAGGCGGTCGGACGCCCTTCCGCGACGCATTAAGCGGAGCCTTTTCCGCCCATATCTCTCAAAAACGCGACTGCTGCGCTTACCGCGCCGGAAAGATTTGACGCGCTCGTATGGCCGGACGCTTTCCGTGGCGCGAGGTCGTGGTTCCCGTCGACGGCCCATTGGAGGCGGATCAGCCTGGAAAGTCTGTAGCCCTCGGTCTCCTCGCGCGTTCCGAACGGATCGCGCTCACCCTGGATGATCAGTGTCGGGCAGGTCATGCTCTCAAGGTGCGCAGTGCGCAGATTATCGGGTTTGCCGGGCGGGTGGAACGGGTAGCCGAAGCATATAACACCGCTGACCCCCGTTTCTTCGGCAACAAGCGTCGCCATCCGGCCGCCCATGGACTTGCCGCCGATGAAGAGCGGTCCGTTGCCGGAGGCTTCCTTGATCGCGCTCTTCCAGCATTCCAGCAGCACCGGCTGGCGGTCCGGCGGTCGTTTTTTTCCGCCGGACCTGCGAGCCGCCATATAGGGGAATTCGAAGCGCAGCACCCGGAAACCGGCCTCGGCGATGCCGTCGGCAACGCTGTTCATAAAAGGCGTGTCCATCGCCGCCCCGGCCCCGTGCGCCAGGATCAGCGTCGCCGGCGCGTCCTCGGGACCGTTCGATAGGAAAGCGATTTCCGTCACTGCGGGACGTCAGATATTCGAGAAGAAGTCGTTACCCTTGTCGTCGGTGACGATGAAGGCCGGGAAATCCTCGACCTCGATACGCCAAACCGCTTCCATGCCGAGTTCCGGATATTCCTGAACCTCGACCTTCTTGATGCTGTCGAGGGCCAGCTTGGCGGCGGCGCCGCCGACGGAGCCGAGATAGAACCCGCCATACTTCTTGCAGGCTTCCTTGACCTGCGGGGAGCGGTTGCCCTTGGCGAGCATCACGAAACTGCCGCCCGCTTCCATGAAGGGGTCGACATAAGAATCCATGCGGCCGGCCGTGGTCGGACCGAAGGAGCCCGAGGCGTAGCGTTCCGGGGTCTTGGCCGGGCCCGCATAGTAGACCGGGTGGTTCTTGATGTAGTCCGGGAGACCCTGGCCGCTGTCCAGCCGCTCCTTCAGCTTCGCATGCGCGATGTCGCGGGCGACGATGATCGGGCCGCTCAGCGAGACCGGGGTTTTGATCGGATACTGGCTGAGGGTGTTGCGGATCTCTTCCATCGGCTTGTTGAGGTCGATTTTCACCACGTCGCCCTCGAACTCGCTCGGATCGATATCGGGCATGTATTTCGCCGGATCGGTCTCGAGCCGTTCGACGAAGATGCCGTCCTTGGTGATCTTGGCGAAGCACTGGCGGTCGGCGGAGCAGGAGACGCCGATCCCGACCGGCAGCGAGGCGCCGTGGCGGGGCAGGCGGATGACGCGGACGTCGTGGCAATAATACTTGCCGCCGAATTGCGCGCCGATGCCCATCTCCTGGGTCATCTTCAGCACCCTCTGCTCCATCTCTACATCACGGAAGGCGTGGCCGGACTCGCTGCCGCCGGTCGGCAGGCCGTCGAGATACTTGGTCGAGGCCAGCTTCACCGTCTTCAAGTTGAATTCGGCCGAGGTGCCGCCGATGACGATGGCGAGATGGTAGGGCGGGCAGGCCGCGGTACCGAGTGTCCGGATCTTGGTGTCCAGGAACTTCATCAAGGCGTCCGGATTGAGGATCGCCTTGGTCTCCTGATAGAGGAAGGACTTGTTCGCCGAACCGCCACCCTTCTGGCAGAACATGAACTTGTAGGCGTCGCCCGGCGTCGCATAGAGCTCGATCTGCGCCGGCAGGTTGTTCGCCGTGTTCTTCTCGGTGAACATGTCGAGCGGCGCCATCTGGCTGTAGCGCAGATTGTGCTTGGTGTAGATGTTGTAGACGCCTTTCGCGATGGCCTCTTCTTCCATGTAGCCTGTGAAGACGTTCTGGCCTTTTTTGCCCATCACGATGGCGGTGCCGGTGTCCTGGCACATCGGCAGCACGCCGCCGGCGGAGATGCTTGCGTTTTTCAACAGCTCATAGGCGACGAACTTGTCGTTGTTCGTCGCTTCGCTGTCCTCAAGGATATTGCGCAGCTGCTGGAGATGCGCCGGGCGGAGGAGGTGTGAGATGTCCCGGAACGCCTGTTCGGTCAGCAGCGTAAAGGCTTCCGGCTCGATGGTCAGCATGTCCTGACCGCGGAACTTCTCTACGCCGACAAAATCGCCGCTCAGCTTGCGGTATTCGGTCGTGTCTTCCGCGAGCGGGAACATCTCGGTGAAATTCATCTGGCTCATCGGAACCTCTCTCCAGCATATCTCCGGTGTTCGGGCGCGTTGACCGCGTCCGGTTTATGTCGGCCGTTTCGGCGCGAACGCGCCGGACCTTACTTCTTCTTGCGGAAATTATCGAGCGAGACGACCTGGCCCATGGCCTGGCTGTCGCTCTCGTCCTCGGGCATTTCTTCCGCGGCCTCGTCGTCGGCCATCTCGGGCAGGTCGAGATCCTCGACCTCGCTCTCGTCGAGGGTCTGGAACTGCAGCCCGAACTTCACGGACGGATCGGCGAAGCCGGTGATCGCGGCAAACGGAATGACGAGTCGCTCGCGCACATCGTTGAAGCTCAGCGAGACGCTGAAGAATTCTTCCTCGATTTCCAGGTCCCAAAACTGGAACTGGAGCACGATGGTCATCTCGTCCACGTATTTTTCAAGCAGATAGGGCGGAATCGAAACGCCGTCGCCCCTGGTCTTGAAGGTGATGTAGAAGTGGTGGTTGCCGGGGAGGCCGTGCTGGGCGACCTGTCGGAGCGCGCGCCGGACCACTCCGCGCAGCGCCTCGTCCACCATCATGTCGTATTGGAAAGGCTCTTCCAAAATTTCCCCCGGGTACGCGTCGTTCAGCACTCTCTCGTTCTAAGCGGGACGCTTCTGTTGCCAGGTGCGCCCCAAACCCCGCCTAAAAGTGCGAACCCTTAGGACTTAATTGAAGCACCTGACTGCTTACGCAGCGAGGCGAGCTTCCGCATAGTTGTCGTTTGCAACTACTATAATGGCCCGATAACGGCGGAACCATGCCGAGCGAAAGAACTGTCTTTACCACACGCGTCGATCCTATTTCGCCCCCAAGGAGCCAGCCACGAGGCCGGGAATCTTTGGTGGAGGCGCCGGGTACCGCCCCCGGGTCCGCAATGCTTATTTCACAGGCCGTTTATCGCCATAGTCGGTTGCCCGACAGGCTGAATATAGGCGCTAGTGGCCTTGGGAAAAAGAGGAGAATTGGTGCCGTCTCACGCGATTCAGGGTTGTGCGAGGCGCGTACGTGCAAGCTCCCGCGCCTCGGCCACCGGTCCGTCCCAGTCTCCGAGCGTCGATTGAATGCAGCGATGGTTCGCCGCGAGGAAATAATCCTGCCCGCCGATCAGCGGTACCCAGCCGGGTGTGGAGAGTATTTCCACGGTCGGCGTGCCGACAGCTCCGGAAAGCGCCGCTGTAGCGTTCCCGACCGAGAGCACCAGGTCGAGAGATGAGGCCAGAGCCGCGAGAGTTTCGAGATCGTTTCTGAGGTCGAGATCGGGAAATCGCAGGATCTGGCGGCCAGCCAATTCGGACAGAGAGCGGAGATCATCTCCGGCTTCGCCATATTGCAACGAGACGAAGCGGACGTCCGGCAGATTCAGAAGGTTGTTCCAGGCACGCAACGGCGGGTAGTTGGTGCCGCGCCCGAAGTGACGCGCGCCGCTCGCCCAGGAAATTCCGACCAACGGGCAGCCATCGGACGTGTCGCGCAAGCGTGCTGCCAGGGCCCTAGCGCGCTCCGGGTCCGGTTTCAGATAACTGTTCCGATTTCGAGGCGGAGCGAGGGGGCGGTCCAGAATGTGGGCGAGGCTGCCGAGCTCGATATAGCAGTCCGGCCCGTCCCGCTCCGGCAGCCAGCCGTAGGAATAATGTCCATGCCCGCCCCGTTTCACCCGAGAGAAGGCGTGAATGTCGAGCCCGGGAAAGGACCGTCGGAAGAGGGGAATCAGGCGCGGATCGCACTCCACTGTCAGCCGGCCGACGCGTTCCGCGACCTCCGGAAGCAGAGCGGCGAGGCGGATTTCATCCCCCAGCCCCTGTTCGCTGACCACCAACAGGTGCCGGTCCGCAAATTGTTCGCCGTTCCATCTGGGCAGGGAGAGCGCTCGCAAGGGCGCGTCCGGGAGACGCGGGTCGAGCCTGGCTTCGAATGCCTGCCACCCTTCGTGGACTTTCCCCTGACTCAGCAGATGGATTGCATAATTCAGGCGCAGGTTCGGCGAGTCCGGCGCCAACCGGAGCGCCCGCTCATAGTGCGGTTCCGCGGCGTCGAAGGCGCGGTGAAGGCTCAAGGCTTCCGCGAGGTTTCCGTGATTCTCGGCGCTCGGCGCGAGCGTGACGGCCCGGGAAAAGCCCTTCGGCGCCTCCTCGTACCGGCCCGATTTCAGGCAGATATCGCCGATCGCGGCATATATTTGAGCTGCATCCGGCTGGCGCATGGCAAACCGTCGGAGGAACGCTACGGCGCCATCCGGATGTCCGAGATCTGCCCTGCTTTGTGCCAGACCGACAGCGCATTCCGGCCATTCTGGAGCCGCGTTATGCAGCTGTTCGAAGAGTGTGGCTGCCTTTTCCGCCGCGCCGGAAAGCCGGTAGGCGGTGGCCAGGGAAAAGGCGATCAGAATGTCCGTGGGGGCCGCGGCGAAGGCCTGCTCAAGCCGGGACCGGGCCTCGTTCCATTTACCGTTCGCCATAAGGCGGCTGCAATCGGTAAGCAAGGAGTCGCGGCTATCCGGCATCGTGGCCCTTTCGGCCGGGTCGGGTCGGCAGAGTCGGTTCTGCGCAAAAGTGCGAACGGAATCAGGCGAGTGTCAATCGGCAATAACCATTTACCCGCAATCGCTTGCGTTGGCCCGGCCCTGCTTCGCAATATATGCGGAGCAGTTTTGAACTCGATTGGGCGGTCTCCGCATGCGGCAATATCTCGATCTGATGGCGAAGGTCCTCGAGGAGGGCAGCGACAAGACCGACCGCACCGGGACCGGTACCCGGTCGATCTTCGGCCATCAGATGCGGTTCGACTTATCGGCGGGATTCCCGGTTCTGACGACCAAGAAGCTCCATCTGAAATCCATCATCCACGAGCTGCTCTGGTTCCTCGCGGGCGACACCAACATCGCCTATCTGCAGGAGAACGGGGTTCGGATCTGGAACGAATGGGCGGACGAGAACGGCGATCTCGGCCCGGTTTACGGCCATCAGTGGCGGTCCTGGCCGGACCGCGACGGCGGCACGATCGATCAGATCAGGAACCTGCTGGACGATATCCGCTACCGACCGGATTCCCGCCGTCTGATCGTCACCGCCTGGAACCCGGCGGACGTGCCGAAGATGGCGCTGCCGCCCTGCCATTGCCTCTTTCAGTTCTACGTCGCGGACGGCAAGCTTTCCTGCCAGCTCTACCAGCGCAGCGCCGACATCTTCCTCGGCGTGCCGTTCAATATCGCCTCCTATGCGTTGCTCACCATGATGGTGGCGCAGGTGACCGGACTGAAGCCGGGCGAGTTCGTGCACTCCTTCGGCGATGCGCATCTCTACAGCAATCACTTCGAGCAGGCGCGCGAACAGCTGCAACGCATTCCGGGCCGTCTGCCGACCATGCGCATCAATCCGGCGGTCACCGATCTCTTCGCCTTCCGTTTCGAGGATTTCGAGCTGCTCGATTACGAGGCCGCTCCGCATATCGCCGCGCCGGTCGCGGTCTAGGATTTCAGATGAGTGACATCGTAGTGAAGTTCCCGGTCCCGGTGATCGTCGTCGCCGTTTCGGACAATGGCGTGATCGGCGACGGGGAGAAAATGCCCTGGCATTTGCCGGGCGACCTGAAGCGGGTGAAGAAGATCACCATGGGCAAGCCGCTGGTGATGGGACGCAAGACCTTCCAATCGATCGGCAAGCCGTTGCCGGGTCGCACCAACATCGTTGTCACCCGCGACCGGGGGTTCAAGGCCGAGGGTATCGAGGTGGTGCACGATATCGGCGAGGCGCTGGATCTGGCGCGCCGTGTCGCGCTCAGGGACGGTGTGGACGAGATCGTCGTCTTCGGCGGAGCCGAGATCTACCGCCAGGCGATGGACAAGGTGCAGCGCATGCACCTGACCGAGATCCATCTCGATGTCGAGGGCAAGACCCGCTTTCCGGATTACGATCCGGCCGAGTGGGTCGAGACCGCACGGACAGACATTTCCGAAGAGGACGATAGCCCCGCGCACAGCTTCGTAACGCTGGAGCGCGCCTGACCATGGCGGCCGATCGGATCGGGATCCGGCCGATGATCGCGGAGGACGCGCCGCGTGTTCTTGCGATCTATCAGGCGGGTATCGAGACGGGGCAGGCGACCTTCGAATCCGTCGCTCCAGACTGGCCCCAGTTCGACGAGAAATATCTGCCCGACTGCCGTCTGGTCGCGCTCTCCGGCAAGGAGGTTGTCGGCTGGATCGCTCTGACCCCGGTCTCGAAACGCTCGGTCTATGCCGGCGTTGCGGAGCACAGCCTCTATATCGCGGCGCATGCGCGGGGACGGGGCGTCGGACGCCTGTTGCTCCGGGAACTGATCGAGGCGTCGGAGCGGGCCGGTTTCTGGACCCTGCAGACCAGCATCTTCCCCGAGAACGAGGCAAGCATCGGCCTGCACGAGAGTTGCGGTTTCCGCACCGTGGGCCGCCGCGAGCGGATTGCGAAAATGACCTACGGCCCGATGGAAGGGCAATGGCGGGATACGGTGATCATGGAGCGCCGGAGCGCGGTTGCTGGGAGATAACTTCCGAAGGTCTTCGGCGGTCACCCGGTCACGATTTCCATGCGTTGAAAATAGGGTGAAGTTCCGACCGTCCGCCAGAAAGCCTGCCCCGCGGGATTGCTTTCCATGACGTCCAAAGTGACACGGGTGCCATGACCCAGGCGCTCGTTCAGGAACAGTTTGAAGCCGGCGCGCCCGTAGCCTTTACCGCGCTGGTCGCGCGCGATGCAGAACTGCCGCAGGTATACTTCCGGTATCTCCGGATCCAAAGGCTCCGTTTCCGGCCGATAGGCGAGGTAGCCGACTGTTTCGCCGTCCGCCTCGAGTACGTCCTGCCACCATTCGGCGCTTGCCATCCACGCATTGTGCCGGGCGATCAAGGCATCGATGCCGGGGCGCACCCTGTAGCCTTCGTCTTCGAGCAGCTCGAGGTTCAGTTCTGCGAGGCGCGGTATATCTTCCGCCGTCGCCGGGCGCAGGGACAGGGCAGAGTCCACCACACCGCCGCGCCTTAGCTGAACACGATCTTGGGGGCGTCCCGGCGGCCGCTGTCGCCGCTGCCGATCTTTGCCCAGACCTTGTCCGCAATCGCCTTGTAGGCGACGGAGTGCGCGCTCTCGGGGGCGGAAACGACGATCGGATAGCCGGCATCGGAGGTCTCGCGGATCTCCATGTGCAGGGGGACCTCTCCCAGGAAGTCGACGCCGATCCGCTCGGCCTCGTCGCGGGCACCGCCATGGCCGAAAATATCGGAGCGCTCGCCGCAGCTCGGGCAGAGGAAATAGCTCATGTTCTCGATGATGCCGAGCACCGGCACGTCGACCTTGCGGAACATGTTGAGGCCCTTGCGGGCATCCAGGAGCGCGATGTCCTGCGGCGTCGAGACGATGACGGCGCCGGCAAGCGGTACGCGCTGCGACATGGTGAGCTGGGCGTCGCCGGTGCCCGGCGGCATGTCGACGACGAGCACGTCGAGCTCGCCCCAGAGAACGTCGCGCAGCATCTGCTCGAGAGCGCTCATCACCATCGGGCCGCGCCAGATGGTCGGGCTGTCCTCCGGCACCAGGAAGCCGATTGACATGCATTTGATGCCGAAGCGCTCCAGCGGCTTCAGCGTCTTGCCGTCCTCTGTGGTGGGGCGGCCGGAAATACCCATCATGCGGGGCAGGGAGGGGCCGTAGATATCGGCGTCGAGCAGGCCGACCGTGAGGCCGGACGCTTTGAGGGCGAGGGCGAGATTGATCGCGGTGGTGGATTTGCCGACGCCGCCCTTGCCGGAGGCGACGGCGATGATCGCCTTGATGCCGGGGACCAGCGCTTTCTGGGTGTTCTGTGCGGGGCGGGCCTGCGGGCCTTGCCCCGCCGGCGGCGCCTGCCGCGGGGCGGCCTGTTGCGGTGCCTGGCCCTGGCCGCCCGGGCGATGCGCTGTCAGCACCGCGGTCACGGAAAGCACGCCGGGCACGCCGTCGACGGCTTTCTCCGCCGCCTGGCGCAGGGGCTCCAGCTGCGGGCCGCGCTGCGGGTCGACCTCGATGGCGAAACCGACATTGCCGTCCTTCACGACAAGACCGCTGACCATACCGAGGCTGACGATGTCCTGCCCCTTGTCGGGGTCTTCGACGGCCTTCAACGCCGCCAGGACCTGATCTTCTGTTACCCGTGCCATGCTTGATTTCTCCGGCTTTTGGCCAATATGCGGAAGCAACGTAATGTCGCGCGCAAGCAGATATACGCTTCCCCTATTCCTTTGCAACCGGGGGGGCATCTGCTAAGAGCGACGACGCGCTTTGAAATGAGGGGAAACTTATATGCCTTGGAGCAATCAAGGTGGCGGCGGCGGCCCTTGGGGCGGCGGCGGTGGCAACGGGTCTGGCGGCGGAGGTGGCGGGAAGTCGCCTTGGGGCGGCCGCGGACCGGGCGGTTTCGGCGGTGGAGGCGGCCAGCAGCCGCCGGATATCGACGAGGTCATCCGCCAAGGCCAGGCGCGCCTGAAGCGCATGCTGCCGCGGGGTTTCGGTGGTCCGACTGGGATTACCCTGATTGTCGTCGGGCTGCTCGCGCTCTGGCTCTTTTCGGGGCTCTACCGCGTACAGCCGAACCAGCAGGGCATCGAGCTCGTGTTCGGCCGATACACCGGCGTTCCGACCGATCCTGGCTTGCACTGGAATTATCCCTCGCCGATCGGTTCGGTCATCAAGCCGGATGTGACGCGCGAAAATCGCATCGAGGTCGGTTACCGCAGTTCGGGTGACGGCTCCAGCCGAAGCTCCGTGCAGCGCGACGTGGCCGAGGAAAGCCAGATGATCACCGGCGACGAGAACATCGTCGATATCGATTTCGTCGTGTTCTGGCGGATCGCCGATGCCGGCCAGTTCCTTTTCAACCTGCAGGATCCGGAAGAGAGCGTGAAGATGGCGGCCGAGTCCGCGATGCGCGATGCCATCGGCCGCCGGCCGATTCAGGTCGCGCTGACCGAAGGCCGGCAGCTCATCGAGAGCACGGTGCAGGAAGAACTCCAGGCGCTGATGAACGAATACGGTGCCGGCGTCGATGTGCGTCAGGTGCAGCTGCTCGCAGTCGATCCGCCCACGCAGGTCATCGATGCCTTTAACGAGGTGCAGCGTGCTCGCCAGGACAAGGACCGTCTCCGGAACGAAGCGGAAACCTTCCGTAACGACGTGGTGCCGCGGGCCCGAGGCGAGGCGGCGCAGATCATCGAGGAAGCGGACGCCTATCGCCAGGAGGTGATCAATCGCGCAACCGGTGACGCGGATCGTTTCCGGTCCGTCTATACCGCCTATGCGGCCGCGAAGGACGTAACTCAGAAGCGGATCTATCTCGAGACCCTCGAGGAAGTCCTCGGCAACGTGAACAAGGTCATCATCGACAATACGGAAGGCGGTGGCAGTGGCGTCGTGCCGTACCTGCCGCTTCCAGAGGTGCAGAAGAACATGCAGCAGAACCGTTCGACGACGGGAGGCACGCAATGAACCGCGGGCTCGCCATCATCGGCGTCCTGGTCCTGATTGCCGGGATCGTCGCCTACACCTCGCTCTATGTCGTGACCCAGGTCCAGCAGGCCATCGTCCTGCAGTTCGGTGCGCCGATCGCCGCCGTGCAGGACCCGGGGCTGAAGGTGAAACTGCCGTGGCAGAACGTGGTCTTTTACGAGAAGCGCGTGCTTGATCTCGATCCGCCAAAGCAGCAGGTCATCCTCTCCGACCAGAAGCGTCTCGACGTTGACAGCTACGCGCGCTTCAAGATCGTCGATCCGCTGCTGTTCTACCAAACGGTCCGGGACGAGCTTGGTGCCCGTTCGCGTCTGAGCCCGATCATCAACTCCGCGCTGCGCCGTGTGCTCGGTAACGAGACGCTGCTCGCGATCCTTTCGGATCAGCGGATCGGCATCATGGCGAGCATCCGCCAGCAGGCCAATGACGGCGCCCGGCCGCTCGGCATGGAACTGGTCGAGGTGCGGATCCGGCGTGCGGACTATCCGGAAGAAACCAGCCTCAACATCTACAACCGGATGAAATCCGAGCGTGAGCGCGAGGCCAAGGAATTCCGGGCCCAGGGGCAGGAAGAAGCGCAAAAGATCCGCGCCGATGCCGACAAGCAGCGCGTCGTGATCGTGGCGGAAGCCAAGAAGCAGTCCGAGATCCTTCGCGGTCAGGGCGACGCCGAGGCTATCCGGATCTATGCCGACGCGTTCGGTCAGGATCCGGAATTCTTCGCTTTCTACCGCTCCATGCAGGCGTACCGGAACGCGATGAAGTCGGGCGACACCACGATGGTGCTTTCGCCGGACAGCGATTTCTTCCGGTACTTTAAAGACATCCAGGGCGCGCCGGCCTCCAAGTAGGGGGCCGGATCGCCGGGTCAAAAAGAACGAGGGCGGTGCCGTGACGGAATTCCTGACGGCGCTCGCCCTCGTTTTCTTTATCGAGGGCTGTTTCTACGCCCTGATGCCGGAGCGTATGCAGCAAATGATGCGCATGGCGCTCGAAATGGACGCCGGAACGCTTCGCCGTGCCGGATTGATTGCCATGATCGCCGGTCTTGCGCTTGCTTGGCTCGTCCGTGGCGGGTGAGCACAATCGCGTGTGCAGCGACGCGTGAAACTGCCCCATTTCGGACAATATTAAGCATTCATCACCATAATACGGCCACACCCACCCTCCATATCTGACATTATGGAATGGATGGCGTTGAAAGCCGCACGATCGTCCCCACCTTGATGGCGTGTTTCTGAGGGGCGACCGGAACTTTCCTGCAGCGCGCGTCGCGCCTGCCGGTAACGGATCGGGCTCCCCGTTCCGGATACGGACAAAGAAGCTTGGCTAAGGAGCATTGGAAACATGAAAGGCGTCACCACAGAGATCTCTGTCACGGTCGTACGGGGCCTTAGAAATGGCCTTGTGGCCGGGTTCCTGGCGATTGCTGTGGCTCTGCCGGCATTTGCGCCGGCCAACCCCGCGATTGCCCGGGCGGCCCCCGAGAGCTTTGCCGATCTGGCCGAGAAGCTGCTGCCCGCGGTCGTGAACATTTCGACGACGCAGACGATCACCGCTTCCGGGAACGAACGCACGTTGCCCCCGGGCACTCCGTTCGAGGAATTCTTCAAGGAATTCGAGGACCGGATGCGTCCGGACGGCGAGCGCCGCTCGCGCCGCGCACAGTCGCTCGGCTCCGGGTTCATCGTCGATAAGTCCGGCTACGTCGTGACCAACAACCACGTCATCAAGGATGCGGACGAGATCGTCATCCGCATGCAGGACGACACCGAGTTCGAGGCTGAACTGGTCGGCACCGATCCGAAAACCGACATCGCGCTCCTGAAGTTCGATCCGGCGGGCACCGACCTGCCGGTGGTGAAGTTCGGCGATTCCGACAAGATGCGCGTCGGCGACTGGGTGGTTGCGATCGGCAATCCGTTCGGTCTCGGCGGCACGGTCACCGCGGGCATCGTCTCCGCCCGGGGGCGCGATATCGGCCAGGGTCCGTATGACGATTTCATCCAGACGGATGCCGCGATCAACAAAGGCAACTCCGGCGGCCCGCTGTTCAATATCGACGGCGAGGTCATCGGCGTGAACACCGTGATCTTCTCGCAATCCGGCGGTTCTGTCGGTATCGGCTTCGCGGTCTCCGCCGCGCTGGCTGATCCGGTGGTTGCCCAGTTGCAGGAATTCGGCCGGACGCGTCGCGGCTGGCTCGGCGTGCGTATCCAGGAAGTCACCGAGGAAGTGGCCGAAAGCCTGTCGCTGGACAGTGCACGTGGCGCGCTCGTGGCCCATGTGAACGATCAGGGCCCGGCCAAGGCGGCCGGTATCAAGGCCGGTGACGTCATCCTGAAATTCAACAATCGCAGCGTCGATACCATGCGGGAGCTGCCGAGGATCGTTGCCCGGACCCCGATCGGCAAGGATGTGCCGGTCGAAATCTGGCGCGGCGGCAAGAAGGTCAATGTGACCGCCAATATCGGCGAACTCGAGGAAGCCGAGAAACAGGCTCTGCTGACCAGCGGTGGGCCGATGCCCGCACCGGCGGAGCTGGACAGGGTCGAGTCTCTCGGCCTCCAGCTCTCGACGATCAGCGATGAGATGCGCGGCAAATTCGGTCTCGATACCGATGTGTCCGGCGTCGTGATCACGGAAGTCGATCCGGACGGCCCGGCGGCGCGCGACCTTCGGGCCGGCGACGTGATCGTCGAAGTCCAGCAGGACCCCGTATCTTCGCCGGATGGCGTGCAGAAAGGCATCTCCGCCGCCCGCAGCGCCGGCAAGAAGTCGGTACTGCTGACCGTCAATCGCGGCGGCGAGATGAGGTTTGTCGCACTCCGCATTACCGAGGGCTAAATCTCCCCCGCCCCCCCAGGCAGCCCTTGCGGGTGTGACATGGCGGCGCCGGTCGAAAGACCGGCGCCGTTGTTTTATCGGGCGATCAGAGCGCGAAGTCAGATCGTTTGTAGCCCTGAAGATGCAGCAAGGCACTGAGATCGCCGTGATCGACCCGGAAACGGGCCGCTTCGCGCACGGCCGGTTTGCCGCGGAACGCGACACCGGTGCCGGCGGCCTGCAGCATTGCAAGGTCGTTGGCGCCGTCGCCGACCGTAACCGCGTCCGCGGCATCGATCCCGAGTTCGGCGCAGAATCCGTTGAGCGCGACCAGCTTGGCGTCGCGGCCGAGGATCGGCTCGCCGACCGTTCCGGTAAAGGCGCCGTCGGCCACGTGCAGCGTGTTGGCACGGTCCGTGTGGAAACCGAGGCGCTCGCGCACCGGAGCGGTAAGAGAGGTGAACCCGCCGGAGACGAGGGCGGTATAGGCGCCGTCGCGCCGCATGGTGGCGACCAGTTCCCTTGCGCCGGGCGTGATTTCGACCTCCGCCAAGAGACGGTCGAGCAGACTTGCCGGATGTCCGGCGAGCATCGCCACACGTTCCTTCAGCGCGCCCTCGAAATCGATCTCGCCGCGCATCGCGCGTGCCGTGATCGGGGCGATCTTGTCGCCAATCCCGGCATAGGCCGCGAGATCGTCGAGGGACTCAGAGGTGATCACGGTCGAGTCCATATCCGCGATCAGCAACCGCTTCCGGCGTCCTGCCGCTGCTTGCAGATTGATGTCTGCGGCAATCCCGGCGAGGGCTTCGTGGAGGGACCGTTCAAGAGCTTCCGGCACGGGACCGGAGAAATACAGGTCCACCGCGGTCTCGGGATCCAGCCAGTCGGTATGTTCGACGGAGAGACCTGCTGCTTCGAGCGTTTCTGTCGCGCGGGCGATCACGGCGCTGCCGAGGGCAGGGGCGGTCGGATCGGATGTCAGGGTAAGCACATATTGCATGGTCCCGGCTTATCGCGTAAGCGCCGTATTTATGTCCAGTGAAGTTTCCAGAGCGGTGCCGGTCCGCGCGGTAATCGTCGGCGGCCCGACGGCGAGCGGGAAGTCGGCGCTTGCCGTCGAATTGGCCGAGGCGCTCGGCGGGACCGTGATCAACGCGGATTCCATGCAGGTCTACCGGGAGCTGGACATCGTGTCGGCCCGCCCTGGAACGGATGAGCTCGCGCGGGCGCCGCATCGGCTCTATGGCTTTCTGAGCGCGTCGGAGGTCTGTTCTGCCGCACTCTGGCGCGAGCGGGCGCTGGAAGAGATCGCGATGGCGGCCGGTGAGGGGCGTGTTCCTGTTCTCTGCGGCGGTACCGGGCTCTATCTCCACGCTCTGACGCACGGTCTTTCGGAAATGCCGGATATCTCTCCGCAAACACGCGAAGAAGCGCGAGCGCTGCATGCGCGGATCGGGGGTGCGGCTCTACGCAAAATGCTTGCCGAAGGAGACCCGGTTCTTGCTGCCCGCCTGCACCACGGAGACAGCCAGCGCCTGATCCGGGCCTGGGAGGTATTGCAGGATACCGGGCAGCCGCTCTCGGCCTGGCAGCAGCGCCCGGCGCAGCCGCCGGAAGGAATGGAGTTCTTCACAATGACGATCCAGCCGGATCGTGCGGCGCTATATCGCAGGTGCGATCTGCGCTTCGAGAAAATGCTGGAGGAGGGGGCTTTGGAGGAGGTTCGGGACCTGATGGCGCTCGATCTCGATCCCTCCTTGCCGGCTATGAAGGCATTGGGTGTCCCGCAAATTATTGATTTTATTAAAGGAAATACGTCTCGCGAAGAGTGTGTGCGTCTCGCGCAGCGTGATACGCGGCGTTATGCGAAGCGGCAGATAACCTGGTTCCGAAATCAGGTCCATGCAAATTTGGTGGTCGAAAAGCAAGATTCGGAAAGATCGAGGGAAGAAATCTTTAATAATATTCGTCAGTTTCTGTTGACCGGGCATAGCTGACGGTCTAGGTTCCGGCCCGTCGCGGCGCCTTTGGCGTCGCGATATGCGTCTTGGATCCATTGAATCATGCTGATTTAACTGGATTTTTCTGATCTGGCCCGCTTTGTCGCGGGCGCGGCTCATGCCGCAACTGCGAATGTGATTTGAGAGAGGAACGGTAAAATGGCTACCCCGCGCATGCCGCATGCCCGAAAACCCGACGCCCAGATGAATGGGGCGGCGATCATTCTCAAGGCGTTGCAGGATCAGGGCGTAGAAGTCGTATTCGGTTATCCCGGCGGGGCGGTATTGCCGATCTATGACGAAATCTTCAAGTCCAACCGGATCCGTCACATTCTCGTGCGCCACGAGCAGGCCGCCGTGCACGCGGCGGAAGGCTATGCCCGTTCCACCGGCAAGGTCGGCTGCGTGCTGGTAACCTCCGGTCCGGGCGCGACCAACGCAGTGACCGGCCTGACCGACGCGCTGATGGACTCCATTCCGATCGTGTGCCTGACCGGCCAGGTGCCGACGCATCTGATCGGCAACGATGCGTTCCAGGAAGCGGACACCACCGGGATCACCCGGCCCTGCACCAAGCACAATTACCTGGTGAAGGACGTGGAGAAGCTGGCCGACACGATCCACGAAGCGGTCTATGTCGCCAAGACCGGCCGTCCGGGGCCCGTCGTGGTCGACCTGCCGAAGGACGTACTCTTCGCCGAAGGGCCCTATTACGCGCCGAACGGTCACGAGCATCCGACCTACAAGCCGCAGGTGAAGGGGGAGCCCGACGCGATCGAGCGCGCGGTCGACCTGCTCGCCAAGGCGAAGCGGCCGATCTTCTATGGCGGCGGCGGGCTGATCAATGCCGGCCCGAAGGCCTCCAGGCTCTTTACCGAGCTGGTGCGACTGACTCACGCGCCGGCGACGCTGACGCTGATGGGGCTCGGCGCCTATCCGTCGCAGGACCGCCAGTTCGTCGGCATGCTTGGGATGCACGGCACCTACGAAGCGAACCTCGCGATGTATAATTGCGATGTGATGATGAATATCGGCGCCCGCTTCGACGACCGCGTGACAGGCCGGATCTCCGACTTCGCGCCGAATTCGACCAAGGTTCACGTCGATATCGATCCGAGCTCGATCAACAAGAACGTCGTCGTCGACCTGCCGATCATCGGCGATGCGGCCGAAGTGCTTGAGCAGATGATCAAGATCTGGAAGGCCAAGAATTACAAGGCCAACGCCAAGCCGCTCGAGAAGTGGTGGGCGCAGATCGAGAAATGGCGTAAGCGCGAGTGCCTGAAGTTCGAGGAAGATCCGAAGATCATCAAGCCGCAGCATGCGATCAAGCGGCTTTATGAACTGACCCTCGAGCGGGATGTTTACATCACCACCGAGGTTGGTCAGCACCAGATGTGGGCGGCGCAGTATTTCGGCTTCGAGGAGCCGAACCGCTGGATGACTTCCGGCGGCCTCGGCACCATGGGCTACGGTCTGCCGGCGGCAATGGGCGTGCAGATCGCTCATCCGGAAGCGACCGTCATCGATATCGCCGGCGAGGCCTCCTACCTGATGAATATCCAGGAGCTCTCCACGCTTTCCCAGTACCGCCTGCCGGTGAAGTCCTTCATCGTGAACAACCAGTGGATGGGCATGGTCCGCCAGTGGCAGGAGCTGAACCACGGTGGCCGCTACTCCGAGAGCTATTCGGAGAGCCTTCCGGACTTCATCAAAGTGGCGGAGGCCTTCGGCGGCGTCGGCCTCAGGGCCGAGAATGTCGACCAGCTTGACGACGTCATCATGGAAATGCTGGAGACCGACCGTTTTGTCCTCGCCGATATCCTGGTGAAGAAGGACGAGAACTGTTTCCCGATGATCCCGTCCGGCGCGGCACATTACGAGATGCTGCTGGGCCCGGACGACAAGTCTGAGCTGGAAACGTCGGAAGACGGGATGGTCCTGGTCTAGGAGCACCCAAGGAGGCAGAGGCGCCCGCCACGACCGAACGCGGGCGCCGGCCATCCCTTCATCCCAAGAGGTTCGGCGGCCGGCCTGCCGCCAAGAAAGTGGAGCCCAATCGTGAACGCAGCCACTCCGATCGCAGAAGCGACCCATACGCTCGCCGTGCTGGTGGATGACGAGCCAGGCGTGCTGGCGCGGGTCATCGGCCTGTTCTCCGGCCGCGGATACAACATCGAGAGCCTGACGGTGTCCTCCGTCGATACCGCGGCGCATCTTTCCCGGATCACCATCGTGACAACCGGAACGCCGCAGATCATTGCCCAGATCAAGGCCCAGCTCGGCCGTCTGGTACCGGTCCACGCAGTCCATGACCTGACTCTGGAGGGCCCGCATCTGGAGCGGGAACTCGCGCTGATCAAGATCCGCAATGTCGGCGAGCATCGCATCGAGGCGCTCCGCATCGCCGATATGTTCCGTGCCCGTGCCATCGACAGCACGCTGGAAAGCTTCGTCTTCGAGCTGACCGGCGGACCGTCGAAAATCACCGCTTTCGTCGAGCTGATGAGTGCGCTCGGTGCGATAGAGGTCTCGCGCACCGGCGTCGTCGCCATCGCGCGGGGCAGCAACTTGGATATGCCGGTCTTCAGCACGCTGGAGAAGAACCGGGAGAAGAAAACGCCCGCCAAGAAGAAGGCATCGAAAAAGGCCTGACAAGGCCGATGGTGGTGGGTCCTTATGGAGCCCCGGCCCGCTGCCTCAACTGTTCTGTCCGGCTTGTCCGGGCGGGAATGCGGGGGCTCCGCCCATATGTGTCCGCGTGACAGGAAACGATACGAGAGGTCCGAGAAATGCGCGTCTATTACGATCGGGATGCCGACGTCAATCTGATCAAGAACAAGAAGGTTGCGATTGTCGGTTACGGCAGCCAGGGCCACGCCCATGCCAACAACCTGAAAGACAGCGGCGTGAAGGATATCGT
Organism: Nisaea acidiphila; assembly: GCF_024662015.1. Lineage (NCBI taxonomy): Bacteria > Pseudomonadati > Pseudomonadota > Alphaproteobacteria > Rhodospirillales > Thalassobaculaceae > Nisaea > Nisaea acidiphila. The sequence goes on from NZ_CP102480.1 coordinate 4,083,053, forward strand.
CGTGGCGCTGCGCGAGGACTCGTCCTCTCGCGCCAAGGCGGAAGCCGCCGGCCTGAAATGCATGACCGCCGCCGAGGCTGCCGCCTGGGCCGACGTTGTCATGATGCTGACCCCGGACGAGGGTCAGGCCGACATCTATTACGCCGACCTGAAGGACAACCTGCGCGAAGGCGCGGCGATTGCCTTTGCGCACGGCTTCAACGTGCACTTCAACTTCATCGATCCGCGTCCGGACATCGACGTGTTCATGATCGCGCCGAAGGGCCCGGGCCACACCGTGCGCTCCGAATATGTCCGCGGCGGCGGCGTGCCGTGCCTCGTGGCCGTGCACCAGGATGCCTCCGGCAACGCGCTCGAGATCGCGCTGTCCTACTCCTCCGCCGTTGGCGGCGGTCGGGCCGGCACCATCGAGACCACCTTCAAGGAAGAGTGCGAAACCGATCTGTTCGGTGAGCAGGCGGTGCTTTGCGGCGGTCTCTGTGAGATGATCAAGGCCGGTTACGAGACCCTGGTCGAGGCCGGTTACGCGCCGGAAATGGCCTATTTCGAGTGCCTGCACGAAGTGAAGCTGATCGTCGACCTGATCTATGAAGGCGGCATCGCGAACATGAACTATTCCATCTCCAACACGGCCGAGTATGGCGAATACGTAACCGGCCCGCGCATCATCACCGATGCCGTGAAGGTTGAGATGAAGAAGGTTCTGAACGACATCCAGTCCGGCGATTTCGCCCGTCGCTGGATGCTGGAGAACCAGGTCAAGCAGGCCAGCTTCAAGACCATGCGCCGCCGTGCCGCCGAGCACGAGATCGAGGTCGTTGGCGAGAAGCTCCGCGCAATGATGCCGTGGATCTCCCAGAACGCCCTGGTCGACAAGGCTAAGAACTAAGAATCAGGTGTGCGGCGGCGGCATTTCCGCCGCCGCACACCGCTCATTTACCGCGCTCCGGCAGCAGCTAAAGCGTCAAGACAATTAAAGTTCATAATCTGCTGATTCTTTGATATGATTCGCCTGTGACGTCGCTGAATGCGGATGGACGGCAGGCGGCTGGTGCGGCTGGGAATGATTTTCCGTTGTACGGCTGTTCCGAACTTTGTTCTATTCCGGCGACTGACGTCAGTTGAACCGACTTTGAACGCGCGCGACCGGGCTGAACACACATGTTTTTTGCAAATCTCCTTGGCATGCTCTCCGCCGACATGGCGATCGACCTCGGGACCGCGAACACGCTGGTCTATGTGAAGGGACGTGGCATCGTCCTGAACGAACCCTCGGTGGTCGCCATCGCTACCGTGCGGGGCAAGAAACAGGTGCTCGCCGTCGGCGACGAGGCGAAACAGATGCTGGGCCGTACCCCCGGCAACATCCAGGCGATCCGGCCTCTGCGCGACGGCGTCATCGCTGACTTCGAAGTCGCCGAGGAAATGATCAAGCACTTCATTCGCAAGGTGCACAACCGGCGTAGCTTCGCCAGCCCGCAGGTCATTGTCTGCGTGCCCTCCGGCTCCACCGCCGTCGAGCGCCGCGCGATCCAGGAAAGTGCCGAGAGCGCGGGCGCCCGCCGGGTGTTCCTGATCGAGGAGCCGATGGCCGCCGCGATCGGCGCCAACCTGCCCGTGACCGAGCCGACCGGCTCCATGGTTGTCGATATCGGCGGAGGCACCACCGAGGTCGCCGTGCTTTCGCTCGGCGGTATCGTCTATTCCCGGTCCGTGCGCGTCGGCGGCGACAAGATGGACGAGGCGATCATCGCCTATATCCGCCGCAACCATAACCTCCTCGTTGGTGAAGGCAGCGCCGAGCGGATCAAGAAGGAAATCGGCTCCGCCTTCCCGCCGGAAGACGGTGTCGGCAAGACCCTTGAGATCAAGGGTCGCGATCTGATGAACGGCGTGCCGAAGGAACTTGTGATCGATCAGAGCCAGGTCGCCGAGAGCCTCGCCGAGCCGGTCAGCCAGATCATCGAGGCGGTCAAGGTCGCTCTCGAGCAGACCCCGCCGGAACTCGCGGCCGACATCGTCGACAAGGGCATCGTGCTCACCGGCGGCGGCGCGCTGCTCGGCAATCTCGATTACGTGCTGCGGCATTCGACAGGTCTGCCGGTCTCCATCGCGGACGATCCGCTCTCCTGTGTCGCGCTTGGCACCGGACGCTGCCTTGAGGAAATGAAGGTTCTGCGCAACGTTCTCATCGGTGCCTACTGAGGGTCGGGACCGTGGGAACTGCGGCTGCGTAGGAAGGGGCAGGCAAGAAAATGGGGCGTAGACCGGCATCCTTTTCCCGTGTCGCCCAGCCCGTGCGCACCCTCTGGCAGCGCTTCGCATTCACTGTCCTCGTGCTTGCCGCATTCGGCCTGATGCTGCTTGGCAAGGCCGACATCGTGATGGTGAAGCGTCTACAGGTCGCCGCGGTCGACGCAATGACGCCGATCGTCGAAGCGCTTTCCCATCCCGCCGCCGCTGTTTCGAAGGGAGTGGAAGCAATTGCCTCCCTGCGCGACCTGCATGCCGAGAACGAGCGTCTCCGGGAGGAGAATAGCCGCCTGAAGCAATGGCAGCATGTCGCCAATCTTCTGGAGAGCGAAAACAAGACCCTGAAGCGCTTGACCCGTCATGTGGGCCCGCCGCCGGCAAGCTATATCTCCGCGCGTATCATCGCCGAGGCGGGGGGCGCCTTTGTGCGCAGCGCCCTGCTGAATGTAGGCCGCCGCAACGGTGTGCGCCGGGGGCAGGCGGTGATATCCGAGGACGGTCTGGCCGGCACCATTGTCGAAGTCGGCGAACTGCACGCCCGCATGCTTCTGGTGACCGACCTTAACGCGCAGATCCCGGTCCTGCTTGGCGCGGCGCGCGATCCCGGCATCATGGTCGGCGACAACACCAATCTCGCCCGCATCCTCTATCTGCCGCAGAACAGTGTGGCCTCGCCCGGAGACCTGGTCATCAGTTCCGGTCATGGAGGCATGATACCGGCAGGCATTCCCGTGGGTACGGTCTCCTCGGTCACGGAGTCCGGCATCAAGGTCAAGCCGGTCGTCGATTGGACCCATCTCGAGTTTGTGCGCGTCGTCGACTATCGCATGCAGGGAGTCATCCCGGGGCCGATGGATCCGCCTCCTTTCACCGTGCTTGCGCCGGATCCGGAGCCCAGCCTGGTCGAGCGTCTCGGCGTCAGCCGCGGAAAGACCGCCCCATGAAGTCCGCTTTCGTCCAAAGAATGGATCTTTGGGCGCGCCACCTGATGCCTGCTGCGACGACGCTGTTTCTCGTTCTGCTGAGCGCGGTCCCGCTCGGCATTCCGGGATACGCGCAGGTCGCGCCGTCGCTGACGCTGATGTCGGTGTTCTACTGGGCGGTCTACCGTCCGGACCTGATGCCGCCGTCGCTGGTGTTCCTGGTCGGGCTCGCGGAAGATCTGCTAAACGGGTATCCGTTCGGCCTGACCGCGATTGTCTTCCTCGGGGTCTACGGGATTACCGGTACCCAGCGGCCCACCTTCCTCAGCAAACCCTTCTTCATCGTGTGGGGCGGTTTCGTGGTGATCTCATTCGGCGCCTTCCTGCTCGGATGGATGTTGATGTCGGTTTTCACCCTCTCCTGGATATTCCCGGACACGGTGCTTTTCCGTTTCGGTCTGACGGCGACCCTGTTCCCGGCGGCGGCGTGGATCTTCGTTCGCATCCACCGGTATCTGGTGCGATGATAGAGCGATGAAGAACCCCAAGGATCAGGATACCAAACGGGCCTTCACCCGCCGCTCGCTGCTTCTCGGCGCCGGCCAGCTTGGCCTTGTCGGGGCGCTTGGCGCGCGACTCTATTATCTGCAGGTCGTCGAGGCGGAGCGGTACCGCACGCTGTCGGAAGAAAACCAGTTCAACCTCGAACTTCTGCCGCCGACCCGCGGCCTGATCCTCGACCGGAACGGCATCGAGATCGCGGCCAACGAGGATAATTTCCGCGTCGACCTGGTTCCCGAACAGACGAGTGACGTGCGGGCGACGATCGATGCGCTGCGTCAGATCGTCCATGTCGACGACTGGAACATAAAGCGCGTCCTGAAAGAGGTCTCGCGCAAACGCAGCTTCGTGCCGGTGACTGTGGTCGAGAACCTCACCCGCGAGGATATCAGCCGGGTCGCCGTCAACGCGCCCTACCTGCCGGGCGTCCGGATCGAGGAGGGGCGCTCGCGCTTCTACCCATACGGCTCCAGCGCGGTGAACGTGACCGGCTATGTCGCGGCGGTGTCCGACAGCGAGCTGACCGGCGATCCCGTACTGGAACTCCCCGACTTCCGTATCGGCAAGAGCGGCGTCGAGAAGCTGTATGACGAGAAGATGCGCGGCTCGGCCGGACGGCGGCAGGTGGAAGTGAACGCGCTCGGCCGGATCATTCGCAAGTTGCCGGGCGACGAGGGGCAGCCGGGCCAGAACATCCGGCTCACTCTTGACATGTCGCTGCAGGCCTACGCCCATGACCGTCTGGCTCTTGGGACCTCCGAGCGGGTGCCGATCGCGGATATCCGCGTGCAGGAGGCGCTCGCCCGTCAGGGGGTGCCGAAGCGCTATCTGGAGAACGAGGACGGTACCGTCTTTCTCGACAAGGACGGCAGCATCGTCCCGGGCGAGAGCGGCGGCGCGGTCGTCATGGATGTCCATACCGGCGAGATCCATGCGCTGGTCTCGACACCCGGTTTCGACCCGAACAATTTCAACAAGGGACTGAGCGCGCGCGACTGGGAGGACCTGCTCTCCAATCCGCGTCACCCGATGACGAACAAGGCCATTGCGGGAACCTACCCGCCTGGCTCGACCTTCAAGATGGTCGTTGCGCTGGCGGCTCTGGAGGCCGGCGTGGCGGGGCCGGAGACGCGGGTCTTCTGCAACGGTCACATGGATCTCGGAAATGCCCGGTTCCATTGCTGGAAGCGGTGGGGACACGGCCATATGGATGTCGTGTCCGCGCTGGAACAGAGCTGCGACGTCTATTTCTACGAGGTGGCGAAGCGTGTCGGGATCGACCGGATCGCGGATATGGCACGCCGTTTCGGGCTCGGCGAGAGTCTCGAGATCGAACTGCCGGGCGAGCGCAGTGGTCTGATTCCCACGAAGGAATGGAAGCTCGCGGTCATCGGCGAGCGCTGGCAGAAGGGGGAAACCCTGGTGACCGGCATCGGACAGGGCTTCGTGCTTGCCACCCCGTTGCAGCTCGCGGTGATGACCTCGCGAATGGTCAATGGCGGATACGCCGTGAAACCCTCTCTGGTGCGCAAGCCCGACGGAGCCGGCGAGGCGCCGGCGAAGCTCAATGTTTCGCGCTCCCATCTTTCCTACGTCCTGGAAGGCATGCGCCGGGTCGTAAACGGACAGCGCGGCACGGCCCGCAAGGCGCAGATCCCGGGTGCCGATTTCGAGGTCGGCGGGAAGACCGGAACGGCCCAGGTGCGCCGGATCACCAAAGCCGAGCGCGCCGCTGGCGTCATCGACAACGAGGACTTGCCCTGGCACCGGCGGGATCACGGTCTCTTTGTCGGTTATGCGCCGGCCAAGGCGCCACGCTACGCGGTGGCAGTCGTCCTTGAGCATGGTGGCGGCAGCAAGTACGCGGTCCCGGTCGCGCGGGATATCCTCGCCCGGGCGATGGAGCGGGACGGACTGAAATCCTCGGAGGCGGACCCGGTCCAGATCCTGCCCGACGGCGATCAGACGGAGCGGGGATAGGCGATGGCGATCGGAATGCCGTCCAGCTCACTCAATCCGCCGGAGCTGACTCTGGGGAGCAAGCTGCAGCAGATCAACTGGGGTCTGATCCTCCTGCTGGTGCTGATCTCCTCGGTCGGCTTCGCGATGCTCTATTCGGCGGCGAACGGCAGCTGGACGCCGTGGGCCGTGCGGCAGGCGATCCGCTTCGGGGTCGGACTGGTGATCACGCTTGGCATCGCGCTGATCGATATCCGCTTCCTGCTGCGCTGGTCTTATCTCTTCTACTTCCTTTCCCTCGGCCTGCTTGGCGTGGTCGAGATTGCGGGCGAGATCGGCATGGGCGCGCAGCGCTGGATCGATCTCGGTTTCTTCCGCCTGCAGCCCTCGGAACTGATGAAACTCGCGCTGGTGCTAGCGCTGGCACGCTATTTCCATCACCTGACCTATGAGGAGGTCGGGCGGATCCGCAGCCTGTTCGTGCCGCTCTTTCTCGTCTTCGCGCCGGCCGTTCTGGTGCTGCGGCAGCCCGACCTCGGCACGGCGGGCATGATCATTCTCGGCGGCGGCGCGATCTTCTTCCTCGCAGGCGTCCGGATGTGGAAGTTCATCACCGTGCTGGTGCTCGGCCTCTCGGCGATCCCGGTCGGCTGGCAGTTCCTGCATACCTACCAGAAGAACCGCATCCTCACCTTCATCAATCCGGAGAACGATCCGCTGGGGGCGGGGTACCATATCCTGCAATCCAAGATCGCCCTCGGCTCCGGAGGTCTCTTCGGCAAGGGCTTCCTGCAGGGCTCGCAGAGCCACCTGAACTTCCTGCCGGAGAAGCAGACCGACTTCATCTTCACCATGCTCGCGGAGGAAATGGGCCTCGCGGGCGCCGTGTTCCTGCTGCTGCTTTATGTGCTCGCCCTCGGTTACGGCTTCGCCATCGCGCTGCGCAGTTCGAGCCAGTTCGGCCGCTTGCTGGCGCTCGGCACGACGACGACGCTGTTCCTCTATGTCTTCATCAATATAGCCATGGTGATGGGGCTTATCCCGGTGGTCGGCGTGCCGCTGCCACTGATCTCATACGGTGGCACCGCGATGCTCACGGCGATGATCGGCTTCGGCCTGATTATCAACTGCTACGTACACCGCGACGTGGAAATCGGCCGGCAAGGCCTCGAGGATCACCAAAGCTGAATCCCCGGTGTTCCCTTCGGTGCGCTGCGGTTTCCCCTGAGCCTTTTCGAAACCGGGATTGATGGACTTTTAGGCGATTTTAGGGGTAAACTTTTCCGGCTGAGATCCTGCCTATGCCGCGCCATTGTCGCGGCTCGGCGAACAGAATGAGCGGTGCGCGTGGACAAACTCGAACGGAAGAGCCTCAAGATTCTCGCCGACTCGACGCGTGAGAGTCACGGCGACAGCGATCTTACCCGTAATCTCGAAGCTGCCGCCAAAACCGGAAACCGCGATCACTACGATCGGGCCAGGGACACTTTCGAATCCCTGCCGCCGGAACAGAAACGCACCATCGGCGCCGGCGCGGTGTCGCAGGCCGAAACCGTCAAGGTCAAGATGAAGCGCCGCAAGGCGGCCGCCAAGCCCGCGCCGCAGCCGGAAGATCCGGGCGCGGTCAGTGTCGACTGGCTGCTCGGCAAGAGCGAAGAGGGGCCGAAGGCGCCGCCGAAGACGGAAGCCAAGTACCGCGACCGCAAGAAGACCGAGCCGACCCAGCAGGCCGCGCTCCCGGACGAGGAGGAGGGCGGCTGGAACTGGAAGGCGCTGCCGGACGATCCTCTCTACAAGAAGAACGGGGCAAAGGATCCGTTGCAGGAACTGCGCGAGCAGATGCTGGGCTCCGGCCAGGGCACGACCTGGCGCCGCTCCCTGCCGTCCGGCGAGCAGCCGAAGTAAGCGGAAACACCGTCACTTGCGTACAGTCGCGGCAGGCCTTCCGGGGCTGTCGAAAAACCGTCACCGAAGGCTTGCAATCCGGAACGCGCTCCGGTATCAATCCGCTCCTTCGATACGGGCGGGCGCATAGCTCAGTTGGTAGAGCAGCTGACTCTTAATCAGCGGGTCCAAGGTTCGAGTCCTTGTGCGCCCACCACTTTCCGCCAAATTCAAGACAACCGCATCGCTCTAGGCGAAGCGTAGAGCTTTGCCGGCGGCCGGGCTTTGCAGGCCATGTTCCGAGGTGGAACGCGCCTGTGAGAAGACCGCTCCGATACCGATCAGGACCGGCCGTTCGTAACCCGTGAGCCTGATCCCTTCCGCCAGATCCGCCAGCGACCCGATCCAGCGCTGCTCTTCCGGCCGACTGACGTCCCTTACGATGGCGGCCGGCGTCTCGGGCGCGAGGCCCGAGGCCAGCAGCCGCTCGGCAATGCGGCCGGCGGTACGGCCGCCCATATAGAACAGGGTCGTGGTTGAAGGATCCGCTAGTCCATTCCAGTCGAGATATTCCGGCAGGCCGCCATTGCGGGAATGGCCGGTGACAAAGCGAACCGACTGCGCGCTATCCCTGTGGGTGAGGGAAACGCCGAAAGCCGAGGCCAGGGCGGCACCCGCGGTAATGCCGGGAACGACGGAGACAGCAATGCCTGCGCGCTCCAGCACCGCGATTTCCTCACCTGCGCGGCCGAAGATCATCGGGTCGCCGGATTTCAGGCGCACGACGTGTTTGCCCTGGCTGGCCAGTTTCACCATCAGGGCGTTGATATCTTCCTGGCGGCAGGAAGTCCGTCCTCCACGCTTGCCGACCAGCATGCGCCGTGCTTCCCGGCGGGCCATCTCGAGCACCTCGTTGGAGACCAGGTCGTCGAACAGGATCACGTCGGCGGATTGCAGCGCCCGCACCGCCTTCATCGTGATGAGGTCCGGATCGCCGGGCCCGGCACCGACCAAAGTCACGCGTCCCGCGGGCGTTTGTGCGGCAGAAGCCGCGACAGCGTCCTGTTCGGCATCGTCCGAGCCCGGCAGCCGGCCGGAGAAGGCCCGGTCCACGAAACGCTCCCAGGCCGCGCGGCGTCCGCCGCCCGGAGCGAAACGCGCCATGACGTCCCCGCGGATGCGTTCCGCGGTTCGCCCCCAGGCCGCCAAGGCGCGGGGGAGCACCGTTTCGATCCGCCGCCGCACGGCCTGGCCGAGGATCGGCGCGGCGCCGCTGGTGGAGATCCCGACTACGACCGGCGAGCGGTTCACGATGGAACCGAACTGGACCTGGCAGTAGTCCGGGCGGTCGATCACGTTGGTGATGCAGCCGGCTCCGGTGCCCGCTCTAAAGAAGAGTGCCGCCTCCTCGTCGCTTTCCGCATCGCAGATCGCGAAGGTCATGCCCGTCAGGTCCTCCTCGCGCCAGTCGCGGGAGACATGCATGATCCGCCCGGCCGCGAGGTCAGTCGCGAATAGTTCGCGCATTTCGGAGGAGAGCATGCCGGCGAAGACCGTGACCCACGCGCCGCTCGCCGCCAGCAACTCGGCTTTCCAGGCGGCGGCTTCGCTGCCGCCGGCGACCAGGACGGGCTTTTCCTGCAGATTGCAGAAGATCGGCAGGACCGATAGCGGTTCCATCCGGGCAGGGCGGCGGTCAGCCGGCTTTCTGTCGGTGCGCATGATCGATGATCCTCTGGATTTCACCGCGGCAGGAACCGCAATTTGTGCCGGCGGAAAGACATTCGCCGACCTCTTCCACGGTCGCCGCCGTGCCGTCGCCGATAGCCGTGGCAATCCGGTTGAAGCCGACGCCGAAGCAGGAACAGACGATTGCCCCTTCCTCGACCTCGCCGGCGCCCGGCCGCCCCGCCAGGGTATGGAGACGGTCCTGCGGGCGTTCGAAAACGGTGGTGAGCAGTCCGGCCGCCCAGTTTCGCGAGGCCGGGACCGGTTCCGGGGCAACGAACAGGGCGCCGATGAGCCGGGAGCCCTCGAACGCGGCGAAACGGCGCTGCCCGCTCCGCGCGTCGACAAAGGACAGAATCTGCTGCTCTCCGGACATTCCGAAGAGGGCGCGCGTATAACTTTGCCAGTCCTCCGGAGCACGCTCGCCGGCAAGTTCTAGGCGCCATCCTCCTTCCGCCGCCGCGAGCGCCCAGTAGTCGGCATCGGCGGCCGGGCGGTCACGCAGGACCGCGAACCCGTACCATGCAGCCCGAACCGGCGTAACGGTGACCGGTGCGCTCTTCGCGGCCGGTTGTCCCGAGACAGGATCGGTGTCCGGGCGAATGACGGCGCCGATACGGCCTTTGCTGGAGAGCTGCCCGGTCCAGTGCATCGGTGCGAAGAGGCTGCCCCGGGCCACACGGTCCGAACGGAACACGCGTAGCAGCGCGCTTCCGAATGGGGAGTCGATGCGTGCCAGTCCGGCCTCTTCGAGGCCGACCGCATCCGCGTCCGCGGGATGGATCTGCAGGAACGGTTCGGCGATATGCCGGGAAAGCCGCGGCGATTTGCCGGTCCGGGTCATGGTGTGCCAGTGATCCCGTACGCGGCCGGTATTCAGACGGAAGGAGCCGTCCAGCGGCATTTTCCGTTCCGGCGGCCGAACCGGCAGCATCCGGGCACGGCCGTCCGCGGTGGTGAAGCCGCCATTGACGAATTGCCGCCCGGTTGCTCCATCTTCAAGCGGCCATTGCACCGGCGCCATCGCCTCGTAATCCTCTGCCGCGATGTCCCTATGCTCCGCCAGCGAGAAGACACGGTCGCCGTCGTTGCGGAAGGCCGAGAGGCGCGCATGTTCCCGATAGATTTCGGTGGGCGAGCGATGGGGGAACGCCTCCGCGAAGCCCATCCGCCGCGCTACCTCATTGACGATCCACCAGTCGTGACGGGCGTCTCCGGGTGCCGGGAGAAACGGGCGCTGACGGGAGATCCGGCGTTCGGAGTTGGTCACGGTACCGTCCTTCTCGCCCCAGGCGGTAGCCGGAAGCAGGACATTGGCATGGCGGGTCGTGTCGGTCTCCGACATCACGTCGCTGACCACGACGAAGGGGCAATCGGCCAGCGCCTTTTCGACAAGGTCGGCATTCGGAAGGCTGTCCGCAGGGTTCGTCGCCATCACCCAGAGCGCCTTGATCCGGCCGTCGGCCACCGCGTCGAACAATTCGACGGCCTTCAGACCCGGCCGCTCCGCCACCCGGTCGCTCTGCCAGAATTCGCCGACAATCGCCCGCGCTTCCGGGTCGCCGAGATCCATATGGGCCGCCAGCTGGTTGGCGAGCCCGCCGACCTCCCGTCCGCCCATCGCGTTCGGCTGTCCTGTGACGGAGAACGGACCGGCTCCCGGACGTCCGATCCGGCCGGTCGCAAGGTGGCAATTGATGATCGCATTCACCTTGTCCGTACCGGAGGCGGACTGGTTCACGCCCTGGCTGTAGACGGTGACGACGCGATCCGTCATCGCGAAGGAACTGTAGAAGTCCTCGATCTCCCGGGCCGGAAGTCCGGTTGCGCCGGCAACGGCCTCCACCGTCCATTCCGACGCCGATCCCAGCGCGTCGTCGAAGCCGGAGGTGTGACGGGCGATATAGTCGCGGTTGATGGCGCCGCATTCGAAGAGGAAACGAAGCAGTCCGTTGAACAATGCCGCGTCGCTGTCGCCGTCAAGCGCAAGATGCAGGTCGGCGGACTCTCCGGTCACGGTCCGTCGCGGATCGATTACGACGATTTTCATTCCGGGGCGCCGTTCGCGCGCTGCCATCACCCTCTGGAACAGGACCGGGTGGCACCAGGCAAGATTGGAGCCGACGAGGACGAGCAGGTCGGCTTCTTCCAGGTCCTCGTAGGTTCCGGGAACGATGTCTTCGCCGAAGGCCCGCTTGTGCCCGGCCACCGAAGACGCCATGCAGAGACGTGAGTTGGTATCGATGTTCGCCGAACCGATGAACCCTTTCATCAGCTTGTTGGCGACGTAGTAATCTTCCGTCAGAAGCTGGCCGGAAACATAGAAGGCGACGGAGTCGGGACCATGCTCGGCGATCGTCTCGGAAAACCGGCTCGCGACGAGCTCCAGGGCTTCGTCCCATGAAGCGCGCGTGCCGCCGATCTCCGGATGCAGCAGCCGCCCCTCCAGATCTACCGTTTCTCCCAAGGCGCTGCCTTTGGAGCAGAGGCGGCCGTAGTTCGCCGGGTGATCCGGGTCGCCCTCGATCCGGACCGTGCCGTCCTGCAGCCTGGTTGCGAGCACGCCGCATCCGACCCCGCAATAGGGGCAGGTCGTCCGGACCGTCGCTCCGCTCCGCTCCTTCACCGGCGCTACTCTGACGGCGCGGCGAGCGAGACGGAAACGAGTCCGTTCTCGTCAGTGCGGACGGCGTAGGTTCGCACGCACCCCTGATCGGTGCCCATGGCGCTGCCGCTCTGCAGATCGATGACCCAGTTGTGCAGCGGGCAGGTCACAGAGCCGTCATGCACAATCCCCTGGCTGAGCGGCCCGCCCTTGTGCGGACACTTATCGTCGATCGCATAGACCTTATCGTTCTGGGTGCGGAACACAGCGATCGGCCCGCGCGGCAGAATGATCTGACGTGCGCCCCTGCGAGGGATCTCGGACAGACGCCCGACCGTGAACCAGTGCTCGGATTCCATTTTCATCACCATGTCGTTCATTCCGCGGCCTCCCGGGCTGCGATCCGGTTCAGCGGGGTAAACTCATGGGAGTCCGTCCCGGCGACCCGCTCCGCCCATGGATCTCTTTGTGCGAAACGTTGCGAGTAGAGAAACTTCTCGAACAGGGCGGTACGCCGTGCCTCGTCCTCGACCACCTGCTCCCGGATCGCGTCCAGACCGACCCGGTCCATCCATTTGTAGATCCGCTCCAAGTAACGTCCCTGCTCGCGATAGAGCTGGGTGATGGCCGCACAATATTCGAGCGCTTCTTCCTCCGTCGGGACGGTGCACAGCAGCTCCGTTCCCTTGACGTGCATGCCCGCGGCGCCGCCGACATGGATTTCGTAACCGGAATCCACGCAGACCACGCCAATATCCTTGCAGGTCGCCTCGGCGCAGTTACGGGGACATCCCGAGACCGCCAGCTTGACCTTGTGCGGCGTCCAGGATCCCCAGAGCATCTTCTCCAGCTTGACGCCCAATCCGGTGGAGTCCTGGGTGCCGAAGCGGCACCAATCGGTTCCGACACAGGTCTTTACCGTGCGCAAACCCTTGGCGTAGGCATGGCCAGAGACCATCCCGGCGGCATTCAAATCTGCCCAGACCGCCGGGAGGTTCTCCTTGGGCACTCCCAATAGATCGATGCGTTGTCCCCCCGTCACTTTCACCGTCGGGATGCCGAACTTGTCGACAACGTCCGCGATGGCCCGCAGTTCGGCCGAGCTGGTCATGCCGCCCCACATCCGGGGAACCACGGAATAAGTGCCGTCCTTCTGGATATTTGCGTGCACCCGCTCGTTGATGAAACGGGATTGGTAGTCGTCCTGGTATTCACCCGGCCAGTCGGCGATGAGGTAGAAATTCAGTGCCGGTCTGCACTTGGCGCAGCCGCAGGAGGTCTTCCACTCCAGCTCCTGCATGACCGCCGGGATCGATTTCAGCTCCTTGGCGACGATCAGGCGCCGGACGTCGTCATGGCCGAGATCGGTGCAGCCGCACATCGGCTGCACGGCACCGGGTGTGAAACCTTCGCCGAGGGTGAGGGACATGAGCTGCTCGACCAGACCGGTACAGGAACCGCAGGAGGCGGAGGCCTTGGTCCGGGCGCGCACACCGTCGATCGATGTCAGTCCGTGCTCAGTGATCGCGCCGACGATGGACGATTTGCAAACGCCGTTACAGCCGCAGATTTCCGCATCATCCGGCAAGGCTGCAACGGCCGCCGTAGGGTCCAGCGGAGACCCTCCCGCATAATTCTGGCCGAAGATCAGCGTTTCGCGCATCTCGCCGATCGGCGTCTCGTCCTTCATCAGCTGGAAGAACCAGGCGCCGTCCCGCGTATCGCCGTAAAGCACGATACCGATCAGCTTATCGTCGCGTACCACGAGGCGCTTGTAGATGCCGCCCGCGGCATCGCGGAGCACGATCTCCTCCCGGTCCTTACCCTCGGCGAAGTCGCCGGCGGAGAACAGATCGATCCCGGTGACCTTGAGGCGGGTCGAGGTGACGGAGCCTTCATATCCGGCTTCCTTATCGAGCAGACGCTCGGCGACCACCTTCGCCATCTCGTAGAGCGGGGCGACCAGGCCGTAGCAATGGCCGCGATGCTCGACGCATTCCCCAACCGCGAAAATGTCGGGATCCGAAGTCTGCATCGCATCGTCGACGACGATGCCGCGGTTGACCTCAAGGCCGGCTTCCTTGGCGAGACCGGCATTGGGACGGATGCCGACGGCCATCACGACGATATCGGCCGGTATCTCGGTGCCATCGTCCAGACGGACGGCTTCGACCTTGCCGTCGCCGACAATCTCGTGCGTGTTGGCACCGGTCACCACCTTGATGCCGCGTGCTTCTATTGCTCTCTCGAGCAGGTATCCGGCGGCGGTATCGAGCTGACGTTCCATCAGGGTCGGCATCAGATGCAGGACGGTGACGTCCATGCCCCGTTCCTTCAGGCCTGCCGCAGCCTCGAGGCCTAGCAGGCCGCCACCGATCACAACGGCCGAGCCGCCTTTCTCAGCGGCTGCGAGCATCGCTTCGACATCGTCGAGATCGCGATAGGCAAGAACGCCTTCGAGATCCTTGCCCGGCACCGGAATGATGAAGGGCGCGGACCCGGTCGCGATGAGCAGCTTGTCATAGGCGGCGACGGAGCCGTCGGCCCCGGTGACTGTCTTCCCCGCGCAATCGATCGCCGTGACCTTGCAGCCTTTTTTCAGCGTAATGCCGTGCTTCTCGTACCAGGCATCGTCGTGAATCAGGATGTCCTGGTAGGTCTTCTCTCCGGAAAGCACCGGAGACAGCATGATGCGGTCGTAATTGACCCGCGGCTCGGCGTTGAAGATCGTGATCTCGTAGGCTTCCGGCGCCTGATCCAGCAGCCGTTCGAGGGCCCGTCCGGGGGCCATCCCATTGCCGATGACGACAAGTTTCTTGCTCACTAGGCAACTCCCATAACAGCGTTCGGGGCGGTTCTGTATGCCGCTTCGATCATCACTTCGGACAGCAAGCCGTAGGCACTCGCCCAGGCCTGTTCGACTTCCGGGGCGAAGTCGTCGCCGAGCCCCTTCTCGAGGGTCCAGAGCAACGCGGACCCGACCGGTGCATAATGCTCCTCCGTCACGCCGTAGCCGACATGCCGCTGCGCCAGTTTCCGGGCGACGGGTACGACCGTTTCGAGCGCTCCGAGACCGGCAACGACCATGGCGAGGGTGGCCATCAGCTTCGCGCCCTGTTCCTTCAGGTCGCTCTTGAAAAGAGCACGGACCTCCGGCGCGACTTCGAATAGCCGGCCGTAGAACAGCTCCGCCGCCGGCTCCTTGATCGGAGCGACCTTGGCGAAACTCTTCTGGATCAAAGTGACCTGTTCTGATGTCAGGCTCATGCAATCTCTCCTATTCGCTGTCTGTTGTTCAGGCAGCATCGGCGTGTGCGCCACGCTCGTACTCTTCGAGGAAATTCAGGATCTCCTCGCGGTAGCCGTAATAATTCGGGTGTTCCAGAAGGGCGCGCCGGGTGCGCGGACGCGGAAGGTCGACCTCCATTACCGCTCCGATCCTGGCGTTCGGACCGTTGGTCATCATCACCACCTTGTCGGCGAGCAGGATCGCCTCGTCGACATCGTGCGTGACGCAGATCGAGGTCACCTGGGTGCGGCCCCAGACCTCCATCAAGACCTCCTGAAGATCCCAGCGGGTCAGGCTGTCGAGCATGCCGAAGGGTTCATCGAGCAGCAGCAGTTTCGGCGAGAGGGCAAAAGCCCGGGCAATGCCGACCCGCTGCTTCATTCCGTTCGATAGATCTTTCGCAGAGCGGTCCATCGCGTCGGCGAGCCCGACGCGGGCCAGGTAGTATTCGACAATGTCCTTGCGGTCCTGTTCCGTCGCGTGCGGATAGACCCGCTCCACGCCGAGTTCGACATTCTGCCGTGCCGTCAGCCAGGGCATCAGGGACGGAGCCTGGAAGACGACGCCGCGGTCCGGACCGGCATCGCTGATCTCGCGGCCGTCGAGGATGATCCCGCCGTCGCTGATCCCGGTGAGACCAGCCATCATCGAGAGCACTGTGGACTTGCCGCAGCCGGAATGACCGATCAGCGAAATGAACTCGCCCTGCTTCAGCTTGAGATCGAATCCGTCGACCACGGTGAGGGGGCCTTTCGGTGTCGGATAGACTTTGCGAACCCCGGAGAATTCGACATATCCCTCCTCGATCGGCGAATGCGCCGCGTCCTGGTAGATTTTCGGGGGCATGTCCTTGCGGGTGATCGGCACGACGTCCGGGAGGATCCGGCTCTCGTCCGCAGCCGCTGCATGCTCTGCTCCGATATCCATCAGATACTGGGTGATCTTGGCCCGCAGATGCTTGAAGGCCGGGTCATGGTTCATCGCCGTCCGGTCGCGGGGGCGCGGGATGTTGACCTCGAAATCCGGACCCAGTGTGGCGCCGGGTCCCACGGTCAGAGGAATGACCCGGTCGGCGAGAAGAAGCGCCTCGTCCACATCGTTGGTGATCAGGATGACCGTCTTTTTGTCCCGGCTCCAAATCTGCTCGATCTCGTCCTGCAGTTTAGCGCGGGTGAGCGCGTCGAGCGCGGAGAGCGGCTCGTCCAGGAGGAGAATCTCCGGGCTCATGGCGAGTGCGCGGGCAACGGCCACGCGCTGGCGCATTCCGCCGGAAAGTTCCGCCGGACGCCGCTCCGCCGCATGCGAAAGGCCGACCATCTCGATGGCCTGCTCAACACGGCGTTTGCGATCCGCCTTGCTCTCCTTCGAGAACACCTCGTCCACCGCGAGCGCGATATTGCCGTGCACGGTCAGCCAGGGCATCAGGGAGTAGCTTTGGAACACCACGCCCCGGTCGGGTCCCGGTCCCTTCACCGGCCTGCCTTTCAGCAGAATCTCTCCCGCGTCCGGTTCGATCAATCCGGCGATGCTGGAGATCAGCGTGGTTTTGCCGGAGCCGGAGAAGCCGAGGATGGCGACGAACTCGCCTTCCTCCACTTCCAGCGAAACGTTGTCGAGAACCGACGTCCTGGCAGCGCCGAGACCATAGGCCTTGGAAAGGTTCTTCAGTTCGAGGAATGCCATGTCAGGGTCCTCCTCAGCGGGTCTCGGAGAAGGAGAACATCGTCTGCAGCGCCATCATGACGCGGTCGAGCAGGAAGCCGATGATCCCGATGGTGAAGACGGCGACCATGATCTTGGCGAGCGACTGGGACGAACCGTTCTGGAACTCGTCCCAGACGAACTTTCCGAGGCCCGGATTCTGCGCCAGCATTTCGGCCGCGATCAGCACCATCCATCCGACGCCGAGCGAAAGGCGCAGGCCGGTGAAGATCAGAGGGAGGGCCGAAGGCAGGACCAGTTTCAGGACCTTTACGGACCAGGAGAGATTCAGCACCCGCCCGACATTGATCAGGTCCTTCTCGATACTGGCGACACCGAGCGAGGTGTTGATCAGGGTTGGCCAGAGCGAGCAGAGGGTGACGGTGACGGCGGATATCACGAAGCTCTTCGGAAAGAGCTCGCTGTTCGTGGTCGAGAGGGCCGAGACGATCATGGTCACGATCGGCAGCCAGGCGAGCGGGCTCACCGGCTTGAAGATCTGGATCAACGGGTTCAGAGCCGCCGTCGCGGAGCGCGAGAGGCCGCAGATCACGCCGATCGGCACGGCAAAAATCGTGGCGATGATGAATCCGAGCGCGACGGTTTTCAGCGAGGTGACGATCTGGTCGAAATAGGTGGGCTTCCCGGTATAGGAGCGCTCCTTCACCTTGTCCGCCTTGCCGGCGGCGATCAGCTTCGCGTTGCGCTTTTCCTGGCGTTCGTAGAAAGCCGCTTCCTTGTCCCGTTCGCGCAGGTGGTCCGCATAGAGATTTTCGACCTGCTCCCAGACCTCCGTCGGGCCCGGCACGGTGCCGAGAGAGGTCTGCACCATCGGCGCGGTCGCGGCCCATAGCGCGAGGAACAGCGCGATACCGAGTGCCGGAAGACCGAGCCCGCGCCAGAGTTCCTTTATCTGGCCCGCCGGGCTATCGCCGGCCGCCATTTTCAGGATCGGCGTGACCCAGCCGAGGGCGAGAAGGTTCAGATAGCGGTCCGCCCGGGTAATCCGCGCGTAAATCCGGTCGCGCCGCGCGGCCCGTGCCACGTCCGGCGTCTCGTTCGCAAGATCCATCGCATCCGTCGCGGTCATGATCTCAATCCTCGATCTCTATGCTGGAAAGAGGCGGGACCGGCGTCAGGAGCACCGCCGGTCCCGCCCGCGCTCAACCGCCGGCGACCTGGTTGCCGGTCACGATTTCCTTGCCCTTGAGGCCGATCGGGAACTGTTCCAGATAGGCGTTCGGGGTCCGGCCATCGAAAGTGTGACCGTCGATGAAGGCGGATTGGGGCGCGCGATACCCGTCGGTATCCCAGGGGAAGTCGGCCTTTTCGACGTGACCTTCCTCGACCAGCATTTCCGCGGCCTTGAGATAGATGTCAGGGCGATAGACCTTGCGTGCGACCTCGTCGTACCAGCCGTCGGTCTTCGCTTCGGGGATCTGGCCCCAGCGGCGCATTTGGGTCAGGTACCAGACGGCATCCGAATAGTAGGGATAGGTCGCGAAGTAGCGGTAGAAGACGTTGAAGTCCGGAACGTCCCGCTTGTCGCCCTTCTCGTATTCGAAGGTGCCGGTCATGGAGTTGGCGATTACCTCGGCGTCGGCACCGACATATTCGGAGCGGGCCAGGATCTCGACCGCTTCCATGCGGTTGGCATTGTCGTTCTCGTCGAGCCATTTGGCGGCGCGGATCAGCGCCTTGGTGAGAGCGAGCGCGGTGTTCGGATACTTCTCCGCGAACTCGGCAGTGATGCCGAAGACCTTCTCGGGGTTGTTCTTCCAGATCTCATAGTCGGTGATCACCGGCACGCCGATGCCTTTGAAGACCGCCTGCTGGTTCCAGGGCTCGCCGACGCAATAGCCGTAGATCGTGCCGGCCTCGAGCGTCGCCGGCATCTGCGGCGGCGGCGTCACCGAGAGCAGCGCGTCGGCCAGGATCTGCCCGCTGATGTTCTCCTTGCTGTAGAAGCCCGGATGGATGTCGCCCGAGGCGAGCCAGTAGCGCAGCTCGTAATTGTGGGTCGAGACCGGGAACACCATGCCCATGTTGAAGGGCTTGCCCTCGGCCTTGAACTTCTCGACGACCGGCTTCAGGTACTCTGCCTTGATCGGGTGGGTGATCTTGCCGTCGGGATCCTTCGGCAGATGTGGCTTCATCATCTCCCAGACCTCGTTCGAGACGGTGATGCCGTTGCCGTTCAGGTCCATGGAGAAGGGGGTGATGATATGGGCCTCGGTACCGAAGCCGATGGTCGCGGCGAGCGGCTGGCCGGCCAGCATATGGGCGCCGTCGAGTTCGCCGGTGATGACGCGGTCGAGCAGGACCTTCCAGTTCGCCTGAGGCTCCAGGGTCACGAACAGGCCTTCATCCTCGAAATAGCCCTTCTCGTAGGCGATCGCGAGCGGAGCCATGTCCGTCAGCTTGATGAAGCCGAATTTCAGCTCGTCTTTCTCGACATCGAGCATTTCTGCGGCCGAGGGGGCCGCGAACGCGACGGCAAGCACGGCCGTCGCGGCAACTTTCTTAAGTCCAGCAAAAAACTGCATCTCATCTCTCCGACCTCGACCGGTCCGCTCCCGTCCGTCTGTTGGGGGAAGTAGGAGCGCCGGTCAGATGGTGACCGAGGGCAATAAAAAAAGCCGCTGACCCGGCGGACTCGCATTTCGCGGTCCTCTGGATCGAGCGGCTTTGCCCGGCTTCTGCCCCGCCTTCGGGGCTAAACCCAAGAGTGTTCCGTCTTTGGACGCACTCCTATCTCGCAATGCAGCATAACGGCATTCCGCCGCCGCGCAAGAAGAAAAAGACTATTTTTTGTTCAAAAGTCCCTTTTGATTAATAAATAGGCAATTGCGCGTGTTTTAGCCTATCAGGCGACAAGATCCGGATCGAAAATCGCGCCGTCGCAGAACCGGTCCGGGTCCAGAAAAAGCCGGCCCGCCGCGGATGCCGCGGGCGTCGGCTCGGAAAGCGAGCCTTCCAGTTTCGCATTCGCGCTCGGTACGTCGATTCCGAGAGGGCTCAGGGATTCGCGATAGAGATTCGGCGCCATGATGTTCCGCACCAGCCGTCGGTGCTCGGGTGTTACTTTCATGAAGCCCCAGCGCTCCATCTGGTCAAGGAACCATAGCGCCTGTGACAGCCAGGGGAAGCTCGACGCGCCGCTCTGGAAAACCATAAATCGCTCGACACGCTCTTGCAGACCTTGCGGCGTCCGGGTCAGGGCACCGGAGAGAGCCCGTTCGATGACTTCGGCGGAGAGATCGAGATAGCTCTCCTTCGCCAGCAGTTCGGACAGGGTGACGCGATTACCCGGGTCTTGCGCCCAATTCGATGCGCGGTAAAGCGCGCGGAGCAGGGCATGGACGGCATCCGCATTCTCTTCCGTCCAGCGCCGGCGCATGCCGAAGACTTTCTCCGGAGCGCCGGCCCATATATCCGTCGCGGAAAGAAAGATCGAGGCCGTGCCCATGTCGACCGAGACGGAGCCCCAGGGCTCGCCCACCATCATGCCGTCGATGACTCCATTGGCGATCGCCTCCGGCATCAGCGGCGGCGGAATGACCTCGATCCGTACATCCTTCGCCGGATCGATGCCCTCGGCGGCAAGCCAGTAGCGCAGCAGGAAATGATGGGTCGAGAAGAAGAACGGCACGCCAAAGGTCACCGGACGGCCGAGTGTCCCCGCGCGGATCTTCTCCGAGATCGCACTTGGCGATGCGTTCGCCGGCAGGCCAACAGCATGCAGGAAATCGGTTGTCGCGCAGACCACATCCCCGTTCAGGTTCAGCACATACGGCACCACCAGATCGGCGGGGGGGCCGGCAAGGCCAAGATTGGTCGCGAGCGCCATCGGAGCCAGCAGATGCGAGGCGTCATAGAGGCCGACGGCCAGCTTGTCGCGGATGTTGGACCAGGAAATCTCCCGGTGCAGGGAAACCTCGATCCCTTCTTCGCGGGCGAAACCGATTTCTTTCAGCGCCACAAGCGGCGCCGCGTCGACGAGGGGGATGAAACCGATGCGGATTGCCGTCATTTCTGCAGCAACTCCGCTGCGGTCACGATGCTCTCCGCGATCTCGGCGATCCGCCTGTTCTGGTTCATCGCCGTGTTCCGCAGCAGTTTGTAGGCCTCCTCTTCCTCGATCCCCTTCATCTTCATCAGGATGCCTTTTGCCCGATCGATCAGTTTGCGTTCGGTGAGCGCGGCTTTTGCCGCATCAAGTTCGGTCTGAAGCCGGCTGAAAGTGTTGTAGCGGCTGATCGCCAGTTCCATGACCGGCTTGATCCGTTCCTTGGCCAGCCCGTTCACCACATAGGCGCCGACGCCCGCTTCGACAGCGGCGGCGATCGAGCTCTCGTCGCTATCATCGACAAACATCGCGACCGGCCGTTTCACCTGGCGCGATACCTCGAACATTTGCTCCAGCATGTCGCGGCTGGGCGCTTCCAGATCGATCAGCACCGCATCCGGATCGAGCTCTGCGAGCCGTTCCAGAAGGCGGTCGGTTTCCGCGAGTACGACGACGTCCGGAAAGCCAGCTTCTCCGAGCGCTTCCTTTATCAGGCTGGCGCGCTCCTTTTGCTGGTCTATGACGACAATATTCATTGGCAGAGGGCGTCCAAAATCAGCATATCGGCGTGTTGCATTGCAAAAAATACGCCATTTGAACCGGCTCATTGACTGAGCGAAGGTTTTTACTGACCGCTTGCGGATGTCGGAAAGGTTCGCAACTCTTTCCTCCTGCATCTGCGAGATCAAAAAAGAGGCGATTGCCTTATATCGTGCCTCGGAAACGCATGAATTCGAGGAACGTCACCGTTGAATTAATCAACCCGCTCAAAGCACTCAAAATAACTGCCTTCGATATTGCATTTGGACTGCAGAGTGGGGTGGGAGGCATTCGTTTCGGATGCTGGCCATCATTTCGCACTTGCAAAATAGAAATTCCCACAATTATTCTTTGGACGTGAATGGCTGTCATCGGATCGATGGCCCTGTCTCCGCCGCAACGATGCGGTATCTCAGTCAAGTGGCCTCGTGCGAGGCATGCAGCAGTGGCGCTGCGACTTCGGTTCTCCCGCTTGCCGGGCGAGCTGTGGGATCGCGGCGATCTCTCCGCGTTTCCAGACCGAATTACCGTACGGCGCCGGCGATACCGGCGTCATCGAGGTCAGAGTGGAGACCACATGCCGGACCAGCACGCACTCCTTTCCGGAAACGATTCCTCGGGGCCCGTCCCGTTCGGCCATCCGCTCTCTTCGCTTGCGCACAGGCCTGTCGCCATTGACCGGCCGTCCTGCACACAGGCGAGGCCCACGGCAGCTGCCGTGCGCTGCGCCGTTTCCTCCTGAAAGGAGCCAGATATGGCTTACATCGTCCCGTCCGAGTTCGCGGCGAAGATGATCGACGCAGGTGAGTCGAAAGTCTTCATGTCGACCAAGGACACTTTGATCCGGGCCTATATGGCCGGCGCCATCCTTGCCCTTGCCGCCGCGTTTGCGGTCACCGTCGCGGTGAATACCGGTCAGTTCCTGATCGGAGCGCTGCTCTTCCCGGTCGGTTTCTGCACCCTCTACCTTCTTGGTTTCGACCTGTTGACCGGTGTCTTCACACTCTGCCCACTGGCCTTGCTCGACAAGCGTCCGGGCGTGACGCTTGGCGGCGTGCTCCGGAATTGGGGCCAGGTCTTCGTCGGCAATTTCGCGGGCGCCTTCACGGTCGCCGTATTCATGGCCATCATCTTCACGTTCGGCTTTTCCGAAGAGCCGAATGCTGTCGGCCAGAAGATCGGCGTAATCGGCGAGTCGCGGACGGTCGGTTATGCCGACCATGGCTGGGCCGGCATGCTGACGCTCTTCATCCGTGCGGTGATGTGTAACTGGATGGTTTCGACCGGCGTCGTCGCAGCGATGATGTCGAGTTCGGTCTCCGGCAAGGTCATCGCCATGTGGATGCCGATCCTGATCTTTTTCTATCTCGGCTTCGAGCACTCCATCGTGAACATGTTCCTGTTCCCGTCGGGACTGCTGCTTGGCGGCGATTTCACCTGGGGCGATTACCTGCTCTGGAACGAAATCCCGACGGTGATCGGCAACCTGGTCGGCGGCCTGACATTCGTCGGCGCGACGATCTACGCCACCCACTACAAGACCTCGCCGAAGCGGAACGAGATCCAAACCGCTTCGACCTCGGCCCGCATGCCGGCCGAATAAAATCTCGACGGGAGCCCCGGCCGTATGGCCGGGGCCCTCCATCGGAGTCCCGGATGCCCTATGACATGAACGCGTCCCCGACCCTTGCAGTCAGTATCGGGAGCTACTCCGACTCCGGCCGGAAGAAGGTCAATCAGGACTTCCACGGCGCACTTCTGCCCGAAGGCCGGAACCTGGCGTTAAAGGGCATCGTGCTCGCGGTCGCCGACGGTATCGGCTCCAGCACCGTCAGCCGTGAGGCGGCGGAAACCTGCATCAAGTCGTTGCTGACGGACTACTACTGCACGGCCGACAGCTGGACGACACGCTCCGCCGCCAGCCGCGTCATCGCAGCGACCAATTCCTGGCTTCATTCACAGAACAGGCGGGCTCATCTTGAGAGCATCGATCTCGGCTGGGTCTGCACGCTCTCCGCTGTCATCCTCAAACACCGGACGGCCCATATCTTTCATGTCGGCGACAGCAGGATCAGCCGGCTCTCGGGCGACAGCCTGGAGCCGCTCACCCGGGACCATCGCCATGTTGTCTCCGAGAGCGACAGCTATCTCGGCCGCGCCATGGGGGCCGCTCCGTCGGTCGAGATTGATTATCTGCCGGTCGATCTCGCCCCCGGCGATGTGTTGTTGCTCACCACTGACGGGATTCACGATCATCTGCCGCAGCGCGCCGCCGCGGAATGTATCCGCGACAGCGCTTCGCTCGATGCGGCGGCGGAAGCGATCGCCGCGATCGCCCTCGAACATGGCAGCGACGATAATTTGACGGTCCAGATCGTTCGGATCGAGTCGCTCCCGGAAGCGACCGCGGAAGCGCCATCGACTGCCGAAGCCCAGCTTCCTCCGCCGCCCTTGCCGAACGCGGGGGATGTTCTGGACGGCTACAGGATCTTGCGCGCCCTGCACGCGAGCCATCGCAGCCACATCTTTCTCGCGTCGGCGCCCGACGGCCGTCAGGTCGTGCTCAAGATTCCCTCCCTCGACCAGCGGGAGGATGCCGCTTACCTGCGTCGTTTCGCGATGGAGGAATGGGTCGCCAGGCGGATCACAAGCCCCCACGTTCTCGCGGCGGTCCCATCACCCGAAGAAAGAACGGCCCTCTACACTGTCACCGAGTTCGTCTCCGGACGCACGCTTCGGCAATGGATGCGGGACCACCCCGCGCCGAACCTCGACAAGGTTCGCGACATTGTCCGTCAGATCGCGATGGGCCTGCGCGCCTTCCACCGTCAGGAGATGCTGCATCAGGATCTCCGCCCTGAGAATATCATGATCGACGACGAGGGAACGGTGAAGATCATCGACCTCGGATCGACCTATATCGCCGGAGTCGATGAAGCGGCTCCGGAACCGCAGGAAATCCTGGGGACGCTTCAATACACGGCCCCCGAATATTTCACGGGAGAGCCCGTGAACTGGTCCGCAGACCTCTTCTCTCTCGGGATCATCGCTTACGAAATGCTGACGGGCCGGCTGGCATATGGGACGACAGTTTCCAGGATCCGCAGCCGCCGCGATCTCGGCCGGCTCACCTATCGCAGCGCCTGCGGCGAGGACAACGTCGTGCCGGACTGGATGGACGAGGCGCTGCGGCGCGCCATCAGTCCGCATCCCTCGCGGCGCCAGGCGGCGCTTTCCGAGTTCGTCGGCGAGCTCTCCGCTCCGGGACCCGGCTGGCGTGCCCGGACCCAGCGCCCGTTCGCCGAACGCGATCCGGTCCGGTTCTGGAAGATCGTCTCGCTTGTACTCGCTCTGCTTGTCGTCGTGCTTCTCGTGCGGCTCGCGGACGGATTTTGATCGTCACGTTTAAAGAAAAGGAAATCCATGACTCTCGAAAACAAGGAAGATGTCACTGTTCTGATCCTCAAGTTCAAACGGGCTGCCGGGCTCACCTGGGAGGGGATTGCGGAAAAGATCGGCATGAGCCCGGTCTGGACCCACTCGGCCTGCATGGGCATGAACGCCATGCCGAAGGACAAGGCCGAAGCTCTGGTCAAGGTGCTCGCGCTGCCGCAGGAGGCCGCCCTGATCCTTGAGGAAAGCCCGACCAAGGTCTGGGAACAGAGGGTTCCGACCGATCCCTGTATCTATCGCCTCTACGAGATCGTCGGCGTCTATGGGCCAACCATTAAGGCGCTGATCCACGAGAAGTTCGGTGACGGCATCATGTCCGCGATCGATTTCGACATGTCCGTGACCCGGGTGGAGAACCCGAAAGGCGACCGGGTGAAAATCGAGATGTCCGGAAAATATCTCGCCTACAATTCCTGGTAATGAAAAGGGAAGTGATCTTCGGATGTGGCCTCCAGATGCGAACGGACACTGCTTGAGCGGCGACCACTTTCCGCCAAACATCAGTTCCGGTTTTCCCGCAATTACCGCCGAAGCATGGCGCCCGGCGATACGTGCCGGTCCAGCCGGGATTGGTTCTATTTGCGATTTATTTGATTCAATTTCGATGAAGCGTGTAGGCTGACTCCGGCAGAGATTGGCGAAGCGAACTGTCTCCGAGAAACGGGGGATTGATTTGACGCCGGAGATCGTATGGGGCTCGGCCAGGGACGAGCGGCGCCTGCTTGACGCGGAGACGGTTCCCGCGCGTCATCCGGTGCGGCTGTTCCACGAATATTATCTCTCGCGGCGCGAACGCGATGGCTATCTTGACCGTAAAGCCCTCGATCCCGCGGAATTGGTCACGCTTTTGCCCTGGGTTCAGATCCTCGAGGAGATGGAGGACGGAAGTTTCAATCACCGTCTGATCGGCACGGCGGTGACCGACTTGGTCGGGCTCGACAATACCGGAAAACCGTTCGGATACGGCATCAGCGACGATTTCAAGGAGCTGCGTCTCGAGGAGTTCCAGGCCGCGTTTCGGACTGGCGATCCTGTCTTTTCCAGATCCTCCCTGATGCAGGATGACCGAAGCTTCATCACCGTGATACGGGGCGTTTTCCCCGGCAAGGCGGGCCGCCGGCGCTTGGTCTATATGCCCCTCGCGGCGGAAGAAAAGCGTTTGTACGAGTAACGGATATTGACGGCTGGCCGTTTCAGCCATGCCGTCCGGCTCAATAGCCGTCTTCGAGGTCCGTCTGGCGTTCGAAATCGAGCACCGCCAGCAGCATGTTGACGGATTCCCCATCGTTCGAGAGCGGCAGGATCGCGCGTTCGATCTTGTGGCGATAGTCGTCGGGCTTGCGAAAGGAATGGTCCGAGAATACCGGGCGCTTCTCCGTGACGGCCAGACCGTATTCGCGCAGCACCTTTTCCCGGACGTCGCCGAAGTCGATCTCGTCCAGATAGCTGCCGGTATAGTCGCTGCCGAACATCTCGACGATCTTCGTGCCGGCAAGCCGCACTTTCATCCGGTTCCGGGAGCCTTCGACATCCAAAAGGATAATCAAGGGAAGGAGCCCGGGCATTTCCAGCGGGTCGAAGTCGGCACGGCTGGCCATCGGCCGGTCCCGCCGTTTTTCCTGCCAAAGCCGGAAGGCTTCGCGCAGCAGTGGAGAACTCACATTCTCGAACGGTTTTTCGGAGACGTTCGCTTTCGGGGTCACGCGGCATCACTCACTGGCGGGCAGAGTGAGAAATTGCACTACAGCAACCTTGGCGCGTGGTGAAGTAAAAAATACACCGGAAAATAATATGGGGGCAGTTTTTGCTATAGCCGGACAGTAACTTAGGAAACAGGTCCGCATCCGCGCAGTTTCGCTGTCGCTCGGCCGTCCGGCAGGAAAAACGCGGTCGAAGGTTCCTCGCCGACCGTTGTGATCACGATCGTGGCCCCGGCGATCTCGGCACCGTCGATCACTGTCTGGCCCCAGGCGCTTTCGGCGGAGGTGTCATCGACGTCCACGGTGAAGATGACGCGCTGTCCGGCTTCAAGCGTGCCAAACAGGATCGACGCGACGCGGTCGCCGTCGCGGACCGGAGCGAAGCTGCGCACTGCCTCGCGGCCCTCCAGAAGCTCGAACGGCTGGTAGACGCTCGCGCCGGCGCCGCCTTCGGAAATGTCGAACACCAGGCCGGCGGCCGAACTGCGTAGATCGATCTGAAGGCCAAAATCGTAGAGGTCGCAGGTGCTTCGGTTCTCCACGATGATCAGATCGACCGGGGAGGCTTCGGTGAAGGTGACGGACAAATCTTCGGCCGCGGCGGCTGGGGCCGAGGCGAGCAGCAGGACCGGGAGCAGGGCGTGCAATCTGTCGAGCCGGATCATTTTGAAGAATGTAGAACGCTGGTCCCGAGAGCAAAGGGGCGAGGTCAGCCGGCGTCTGCAATGCGTGCGCGCATCCGGTTTCCGTTCGGGTCGAAGGCGGCCCCCGCTTGAGCACGCGCACCGACCGGTTCTCCTGCGACATCGATTTCCAGGTCTTTGCCGATGGCATGCGGATCGAGTAGGGCGAGTGCCACCGGCGCGCCAATGCGGTAGCCAAAAGCGGCCGAGCTGGTCTTGCCGACAATCGCGCCGTCGAGCCTCACGGGTTCGTTGCCAAGCGGCCAGGAGTCGGTTTCGGCGATCAAGGTTGCCACCGTTGGCCGGTCCGAGCGTTCTCGCCGTGCTTCAAGGGCGTCCCGGCCGATGAAGCCGGTTTCCCAGGCCACGGCGAAGCCGAGTCCGAGCTGTAGCGGATCGAGATCGGTGTCGATGTCATGTCCGTAGGCGAGAAACTGTTTCTCGATCCGCATCGCGGTTTGGGCGAACAACCCGGCCGGGCGCGCGCCGGCCTCGGAAAGGGCGTGGAGTATGATTTCGGCATCTTCCGATCTGCAGGTGATCTCCCAGCCATATTCGCCGACATAGGAGAGCCGCGCCGCCCGTATCGGCCGTCCGGCAATCTCGGACGCGGCGTGGGAGAAGTAGCGGATGCTGTTGAGGTCCGTAGCGCCGATCCGATCCGCGATCGCTCCGCTTTCGGGCCCCATCAGTCCCAGGACAGCATATTCCTCGGTCTCGTCCGTCACGGTCACGCGTTCGTCGGTCTTGAGATGCCGCCGGAGCCAGGCGAGGTCACGCTTGACTGCGCCGGTGCCGACATAGAGACGGTAAGATTCATCGTCGAGACGGAGGGCGGTCAGGTCGCTCTCGATTCCGCCTCGCGCATTCAGCATGGTGGTGTAAATCGCGCGTCCCGGAGGCTTGGCCATATCATTGGCGCAGACACGGTTGAGGAATTGCTCCGCATCGGGACCTCGCACCGCGATCTTGCCAAATGTTGACTGGTCGAAGATCGCGGCGCCTTCGTGCGCAATTCTAATCTCCGCCCCGACAGCATCGAACCATGCCGGTTTCCCGAAGCTCAGCGGTTCTGCTGCCTCGTCGCTGAAATAGAGCGGCCGTTCCCAGCCATAGACTTGGCCGAATTGGGCGCCGGCACCGCGCCAGGCCGCATCCAGGGGCATTCGGCGGAGATCGCGGGCGCTCGACCATTGCCGCCCGGGGTAGGTGATCTCGTAATGCTTTCCCAGCACTTCGGGAGCGCGGGCTGCAAGGGCGCCGGCGGAATTCAGGCATGCAGGAAAGCGCTTCGGGTCGGCTTCATGGAGGTCTACCGGAGGGTGGCCGTCGCGGATTGTGTGAGCGAGTGCCATTCCGGCGCCGCCGCCGGTCGCGACCCCGACGGAGTTCATTCCGCATCCGAGGAACAGCCCACGCGTCTCTGCGGTCTCGCCGAGCAGGAAAGAGCCGTCCGGTGTGAAGCTCTCGGGGCCGTTCAGCAGCATCTTCACCTCCGCCGTCTCAAGCGCGGGCAGCCGGTGAAGCGCGCCGGTCATCATCGGTTCGAAATGATCCCAGTCCTCAGGCAAGAGCTGGAACGCGAAATCCTCTCCTAGCCGTGCCGGGTCGATCGATTTGCCGAGCGGCTCGAAGCAGCCGACGAGAAGGCCGCCGGAATCGTCCCGGATATAGAGATGGGAATCGTGGTCGGAGAGTGTCGGCAGATTGCCTTCGATTCCCGCGACCGGTTTGGTCAGGAGATAGAAGTGCTCGCATGGCCACACCGGCACTTCTGCGCCGGCTCTCGCGGCAGCCTCCCGGCTCCAAAGGCCCGTGCAGAGCGCGACCGCATCGGTCCGGATCCGGCCGGCCGCGGTTTCGACAGCGGTTACACGGCCGCCGTCCGTTTCGATCCCGAGCATCGGTGTGTCCTCGAAAACTTTGGCACCTCGGGCTTTCGCGCCTTTGACGAGGGCGGCGCAGAGATCCGAGGGACTGACCCGTCCGTCGTCCGGCGACCAGACCGCGCCGATCACATCCTCCGCATTCATCAGAGGCCAGCGCTCTTTCGCCTCGCCGGCGGAGACGACGCTCGCTTCGACGCCATAGAGCGCCGCGAGGGCCGCCTGGCGGCGGATATGGGTCATCCGATCCTGTGAAGTCGCGATCGACAGGGAGCCCTTGTTGATCCAGCCTGTGGCCTGCCCGGTCTCTTCTTCGAGTGAGGAAAAGAGCTCGATCGAGTAGCGGATCAGATCGGTGAGATTGCGTGTCGAGCGCAACGCTCTGACCTGCGCGGCGGAATGCCAGGTCGTTCCGGATGTCAGTTTGTTGCGCTCTATCAGGACTGCGTCCGTGATCCCGAGTTTTGCGAGATGATAGAGCGTTGAGCAACCTAGGATCCCGCCGCCGATCACGACGACGGATGCGTGGGAGGGAATGGGGTGATCGCTCATCCTGCGTCGCTCCAGTAAAAATTCGCGTGTTTCAGGGCAGCCTCGAACCGGGCGATCGAGGCGATGGCGGCATCTCCACGCGCGACGGCGACTGCCGCGCTCACCGCCTCGAGGGCTGCGTTGAGGCTGATTTTCGATGGGAAATAATGCGGGTTTCGGGTCTCGATGAAGATCGCGGCCTCCGCCAGCCGCGCGAGCGGGGAACTCGGACGGTCGGTAAGGATGGCGACGCGCGCACCATGCGCGTGAGCGAATTCCGCCGCTTCAACGGTCGGCCGGGCATAGGGTAGGGTGCTGATGGCGAAGACGACGTCGCCGGCGCTGACCGGCGCGACGCCGTCGATTGCATTTTGGCCGGCGATATTCACAAGCTCGATCGCCGGTTGAGCCATGCGGCATACATAGTGAAACGTTGCGGCCGGTCCGAAAGTCGCGCCGGAAGCGACCACGAAGGTCTTCGGCGCGCTGGCGATCAAGGCGGCAACCTTCTCAACGTTGCGGGCGAACCAGGTTTCATGGAACTGCTCCAGACCTGCGATGCCCGCATCCGCGGTATCGGTCACGAGCCCAGCGATGCCGCCGTCTCGGGTGTTTCGCCGCAGATCGGTGGCCCGATCTCGATAGCGCCCGCCTGCAAGGCTCTCCTTGAAGACGTCGCGAAAATCTTCGTAGTTCCCGAAACCGAAACGGCGCGCGAGCCGCAACATGGTTGGGGGAGAAACGGCGGCCTGTTCCGCCATACCCCGCATTGAGGTGACGGCGACGGCTCCCGGATTGTCAAGAACGGCGGCAGCGGCCCGGCGCATGCTCGCGCTGAGCTTGGGCAAGGCTTCGGTCAGAGAGTCCAGGAGCTGTTCCACGGTGCCTATTGTATAGTTTGTAACAAACGATACAGATGATTGCTTAACTGTTACATGTCGCGCAATAGGAAATGCGTAAGGCTCGGAAAGGCAGGCGTAGAGCGACGATTGACAAAAGAAACATTTGATTCGTACGGTTAAAGGACGCTGCATGATCCGTCCTGGATCGGCGGCAAAACAATAAAATGCAACAGGGCTGGCCAGTCTTTCTTGTGCAACGCAGGAGTGGTGGCCGGTTTTCAGAGGCTTGGCGTCAAACAGGAGATTCTCAGATGAAGAAAGTTCTCGCGCTTTCGGCCGCGATGCTTATGGCTTCGGCCAGCATCGCAACGGCCGCGCAATGCACCAACGACACCTGGAAGAAGGTCATGAGCCGCGGCAAGATGGTCGTCGGCGTCAAGGCCGACTACAAGCCGTGGGGCTTCCGGGACGAGTCCGGCAATCTCGTCGGCATGGAAATCGACATGGCGAAGGCTGCCGCGGACGCGATGGGCGTCGAGGTCGAGCTGGTGCCGGTACAGTCCTCGAACCGCATGCAGTTTCTTGAGCAGGGCAAGATCGACCTGATGATCGCGACCATGTCCGACCGTCCGGACCGTCGCAAGATCGTCGGCATCGTGCAGCCCAACTACTACACCTCCGGAACCAACGTCATGTCGCCGAAGGCGCTCGGTCTGACCAAGTGGGAAGATCTCCGCGACAAGCCGGTCTGCGGCAAGCAGGGCGCGTTCTACAACAAGATCGTGACCGAGCGGTACGGTGCCAAGGTCATCGCCTTCACCGGCAACGCCGAAGCCAAGCAAGCCCTCCGCGACAAGAAGTGTATCGCATGGGTCTATGACGATTCCTCGATCGGTTCCGATCTCTCCTCGGGAAATTGGGACGATTTCGAGATGCCGCTCAGCTCCGAGGACGACAATCCCTGGGGCCTCGCTGTGCCGCTTGCCGAGAAGGATTGCGTCTTCGGCAATTTCATGTCCGGCCTCAGCTACAACTGGCTGCAGAACGGCCAGCTGATCGAGTGGGAAAAGAAGTGGGGCATCAAGGCGACCTCCTTCCTCGCCGACAAGAAAGAGCGTTTCAAAGACTGGCTCGACAAGTAAGTCTCTGATCTTCCAATCATTGGAGGCGCCGCTCCGGTGGCGCCTCCTTCAGTATTTGGGCCGGACGGGATGATCGAGTTCATTCGCCAGTTCTTCCTCGATCTTTACGAGGTGGCGCCGCGCTGGAATTTCATCTTCTTTCACGATCCCACCCAGTGGGAGCGGGTCGTTGAGGGATTCTGGGTGACGCTTCAGCTATCGGTCGCCTGCGTGATCTTCAGCGTGCTGATCGGGATTGTCGGCGCCTGGGCGCAAGGCTCGCCGAACCGCATTCTGCGCTCCGTCGTGCAGGGTTATATCCAGTTCTTCCGCAACACGCCGCCCTTCGTACAGCTGCTCTTCTTCTATTTCGCCCTCGGACAGTTCACGCCGACCTACTCGCCGGACGGCTGGCTCGAGGTGCCGATCATTTCCAATGTCGGCTGGGCCATCATCTCCCTCAGCTTCTTCGCCGGAGCATTCAACGTGGAGATCTTCCGGTCCGGGATCGAGGCGGTCCCGGGGTCGACCCGCGAGGCCGCGGAGGCGCTCGGTTTCAGCCGCCTTCAGACCTATATCTACATCGTCTTTCCGCTGGCTTTCCGCGTCAGCCTGCCGGCACTGAACAACAATCTCGTGAACCTGGTGAAGACCACGACCCAGGCGCTCGCCATTGCGGTTCCGGAGCTGCTCTATCAGTTCGTCGGCATCTGGAACGACTATCCCTCGGCGATGTACCCGTCGCTGACCATGGTGTTCGTGATCTATATCGGGCTTGTCGGCATCCTGGTCTTCTCCATGCACCGCTGGGAAAAGGCGATGCGCATTCCGGGATACGGACAATGAGCGCGCGGGGCATTCCGGGCATCGCCCGGCCGGCGACGACCGACCTGCCGGTCCTGTTGCCGATCGATCCTGTGAAAGCGAGCGGGCCGGATCCTTATCTTCTGACCCGATGGCTCGCCAATATTCCGCTCTGGGTTCCGGCTTTGCTCGCCCTCGTGGTCGGGCTCTGGCCACTTGCCGCTCAGGCGGCTTTCACGACGGGCGACGCCTTCAGCACGCTCTACCGCTGGCTCTGGTTCCTGACGACGAAGGGCTTCCTCTTCAACGTGCTGATCTCCTTTTTCGCGATGGCGATCGGAACGGTGCTTGGCGCGG
Source organism: Nisaea acidiphila (assembly GCF_024662015.1). NCBI lineage: Bacteria > Pseudomonadati > Pseudomonadota > Alphaproteobacteria > Rhodospirillales > Thalassobaculaceae > Nisaea > Nisaea acidiphila. The sequence continues at coordinate 4,115,942 of NZ_CP102480.1, forward strand.
TGCTGGGACTGGCGCAGATATCGCTCAATCCGGGCGTGAGGATGGCTGCGAAATTCATCACCCAGACCTTCCGCAACTCGCCCTGGCTGGTGCTGCTCTATATCGTGCTGCTGGCCTTCCCCTTCGAGATCGTGATCGGCGATCTGATCATCCCGGTTCCGGACTGGATGAAGGCCGTTATCGGTCTCAGCCTGCCGATCATGGCGAATATCGCGGAGATCGTGCGCGGCGCCGTGCAGTCGGTACCGACCGCGCAGTGGGAAGCGTCCGAATCCCTTGCTTTCACTCGCACGCAGACGCTTTGGCGCATCATCCTGCCGCAATGTTTCAAGCGGATGATCCCGCCGTGGATGAACTGGTACGCCATCCTGACCATGGCGACACCGCTCTGCTCGCTGCTCGGTGTCGAGGAACTGCTCACCCTGACGCGTCAGGCAATGGAGTCCGCCGGAAACCAGCCGGAACTCCTGGTGCCGTTCTACGGTTTCGCGCTGCTGATTTTCTTTGCCTACTGCTATCCGATCGCCCGCCTGACGGTCCGCCTAGAGCGGCGGTTCGCGGTCAAGCTCTGAGGGAGGCCGATCTCATGACGACGGCGACATGGACCCCCGACCAGCCAATGGTCAGCGCCAAGGACGTGCACAAGTCTTTCGGCGACGTGGAGGTGCTGAAAGGCATCTCGATGGACGTGATGAAAGGCGAGTGCGTCTGCATCATCGGCCCGTCGGGCTCCGGTAAATCCACTTTCATACGCTGCATCAACGCGCTGAACGACATCCAGCAGGGCTCGATCACGGTCGAGGGGCAGGAGGTCAATGACCCGAAGCTGGACAAGCTGGAGCTGCGCAAGAAAGTCGGCATGGTCTTCCAGCAGTACAATCTCTTCCCGCACAAGACCGCGCTCGAGAACATCATGATGGCGCCGGTCCTGGTCCTGAAACAGGACAAGGAGGAGGTCGAGGCCCGGGCGCGCGATCTGATCCGCAAGGTCCGGCTTGAGGGCAAGGAGGACAGCTATCCGGGCGAGCTCTCCGGCGGCCAGCAGCAGCGCGTCGCGATTGCCCGTTCGCTCGCCATGCATCCCGACGTCATGCTGTTCGACGAGGTGACGGCGGCACTCGATCCGGAAACGGTGAAGGAAGTGCTTGTGACGATCCGCGAGCTGGCGGAAGAGGGGATGACCTGCATTCTCGTCACCCACGAGATGGGCTTCGCCCGCGAGGTCGCGAACCACATCTATTTCACCGACCGCGGGGTCATCGTCGAACACGGTCCGCCGTCGACCTTCTTCTCCGAGGCTAAGGACCCGCGGACGAAAGAGTTCCTGAGTCAGATCCTTTAGGGGCTCTTCAGGCCAGAAATTCGGCCCCGGCCGCGATTGCGTCCGCGAGGAAGGTCATCATGGTGGCCACTCGTTCGGTTTTCATAAGATCCGGGTGTGTGGCAACCCATAGGTCGAATTCCAGTAGGTCCGGAAAGGCCGGCGCAGGCACGAGTTTGGGGCTGCTGCGGCCGACGAAGGCGGGCAGCATCGCAATGCCGAGACCGGCCTCCGCGAGGCGTGAGAGGGTGAGGAAGCTGTCGGCGGAAAGATGGACCGCGCTGCCGATCTGCCGGTCCTGCCAATCCCGTATCGGGCTCCTCGGAAGGTTGATCGCGAGCCAGCGGTGTTGTTGCGGGTCCGTGTCCGGGGTGGCGGTGAGATAGTCCGGATGGGCGAAGACCGCAAAACCCATCGTACAGATTTTCGTTCCGACGAGGCCCTCGGGAAGGGCGGCGGTCGGGCGTAGCGTGATCTCGGCGTCGGGGCGCGCCATGTCCACATGCCGGTTCGAGATCATCAGGTCGACGCTGAGTTTCGGGTGCAGCCGGGCGAGGTCGCCGAGGATGCGGGGCAACAGCAGGTCGGCGATGGAATCCGTGGTGGTCAGCCGGATTGTCCCTTCCAGTCCCTTGCCGAGCGTCGGTATCACGCGCTCGATGCGCTCTGCGGTCCGCCCCATGCTCTCGATCGCGGCCAGCATTTCCCGCATTTCGCTTTTGACCCGGTAACCGCCCGGCGGGCGGTCGAACAGGGCTTGGCCAATATCTTCCTCGAAAGCGGTGATGCGGCGGAGGACCGTGGCGTGATTGACGCCGAGCGCGCGGGCCGCGGCGGAGAGCGATCCGTGCTCCGCGACCGCGAGAACATATTGCAGATCGTCCCAGCGTATATTGTGCATCACCGCACACTTTTCGGTGAAGTATTAGGGAATGTACAGAAATTTACGCGGCGCTAGCCTATAAGAACAATCAATAAAAAACACCTGATACGGGAGAGTGAAAATGCGGAAAGTCTCAATCGCATTGGCCGGTGCCGCTATTGCCGCGACCTTGGCCGGAACCTCCGCCTTGGCGGACGGTCATCTCGAAAAAGCCGTCGAAGCGCGTAATGCCCAGATGAAGCTCTATGCCTGGAATCTCGGCATGCTCGGCGGGATGGCGAAAGGCAGCGTCGAGTACGATGCAAAAAAAGCAAAGCAGGCGGCGGACAATCTCCATGCGCTTTCCAGCCTGAGCCAGCAAGGCATGTGGCCCGAAGGTTCGGACAATTTCGCGATGGAAGGCAAAACCCGAGCGCTGCCGGAAATCTGGACGACCTATCCGGCGATCTCCGAGAAAGGCAAAGCGCTGACGGACGCTGCGGGCGCCCTCGCGCAGGTCGCCGGTAACGGTCTCGACGCGTTGAAGGCCGGGATCGGAGATGTCGGCAAGTCCTGCGGCGGTTGCCACAAGCAGTTCCGCGCTCCGAAATAGACCGAACGGACCCTTGTGGCGGCGGCGCTCGCGCCGTCGCCGCGGGGCCACAGGAGAAAGATTTGACGGGTCCGATGCGCCGGATATCGATAGGCATCGTCGTACTGGGGCTGGCCGCGGCGGTTGCGGCGTGGTTCCTGTCCGCGCCGAAGCAGATCGGTGCGGCGGACTTGCCGGCCGGGAAAGGAGATCCGGAGCGCGGTGCAACGTTGTTTGCCATTGGCGGCTGCGTTTCCTGTCACGCGCCGGAAGGCGCGAAAGGCACGGACAAGCTCGTTCTCGCCGGCGGGCGGGCCTTCAAGACAGAGTTCGGGACATTCTATGCTCCGAATATCTCGCCGGACCCTGACGCCGGGATCGGGCGATGGGAGCCGGTCGACTTCGTGAATGCGATGAAGTACGGCACCTCGCCGGACGGCGGGCATTTCTACCCCGCCTTTCCCTATACCTCCTATGCCCGGATGCAGGTCGAGGATCTGCTGGATCTCTGGGCCTATCTGACGGTGTTGCCGGCATCAGATCGGGCGAACCGGCCGCACGATATCGGGTTCCCTTTCTCGATAAGGCGTGCCGTCGGCTTCTGGAAATTGCTTTATCTCGCCCCCGAGCCGGTCGTGCCGGTCGGTGAAGATCTGGAGCGGGGCCGTTATCTCGTCGAAGGACCGGGCCATTGCGGCGAGTGCCACACGCCGCGCTCTCCGATCGGAGGGCCTGACCTGGCGCGTTGGCTCGGCGGCGGGCCGAACCCGGACGGACCAGGCACGATCCCGAACCTGACGCCGGGCGGCGAGACGATCTCGGGTTGGTCCGAGGCGGATATCGCGGAATATCTGAAATCGGGCTTCACACCGGATTTCGATACGGCGGGCGGCTCGATGGCGGACGTCGTGGAGAACACGTCTCAGCTTGACGACGATGACCGTCTTGCCATCGCCCGCTATCTGAAAGCGCTGCCGGCGGTCGGCGCGGCCGAGTAGCAATCGGCCGTGCCGATATGTTGGTGCCGCGATTGTTCAGGCGGCGGCAGCCATATCGCCCCAATTTCGAATGGCGTCGCGGATTTCGTCCGTCATGTCGATGAATTCCGCGGCGAATCCTTTCACGCGTTTGCGTTGCCGGACGATCTTGGCCTGAACGGTTCCCAGCCCCATGAGATCGACCGCGAAGGTCGTACCGACAGGCGCTTGGTGTTCGGTGCCGATCTCGAGACCGGTCTCGGAGATATCGCTGATTTCGCACATATGCCAAGCGCCAGCGAGTTCGATCCGCGAACTTGCCATAACGGTCCGGCGTTCCGCCTCACGCCGGTTCCCGGCAGCGGATTCCCGCAGGATCACCGTTAGGCGTTCCTGGAGCTGCTCCATTTGCTGGGCAATCGTGACTGCGGAGGTGCTGACCTCTCGGGACATGGCGCCATTCTGTTCGGCGGCGTCGGCGACCGAAGATATCTTGGTGGAGACTTCCCGCGTTCCGGCTGCAGCTTCCTGAATGTTGCGGGCGATTTCGTCCGTCGTCTGGGTCTGTTGACCCATTGCACCGGCGATCTGGTCCGAGATTTCATTGATCTGCTCTACGGTCTCGGCGATCCGGCGCATGGCGGAAACCGCCTCCGTTGCAATCTCCTGAATGCTCCGCACTTGTCCCGAGATGTCTTCGGTGGCGCTGCCGGTCTGATTGGCGAGCGATTTGACTTCGCTGGCAACGACCGCGAAGCCCTTGCCGGCTTCGCCGGCACGGGCCGCCTCGATGGTCGCGTTTAGAGCAAGGAGGTTCGTTTGTTCGGCGATATCGGTGATCAGGCCGACGACCTGACCGATTTTGTCCGCGGCGTTGGCCAGTCCTTCCACGGTGCCATTTGTACGCTCGATATTGTCGGAGGCTTCGCGGGCGATACGCGTGGATTCCTCGATCTGTCGTCCGATTTCCTGGATCGATTGAGCCATCTCTTCCGAGGCTGCGGCGACGGTATTCACATTGACGTTCGCCTCCTCCGAGGCGGCCGCAACCGCGATGCTTTCTTCCTTCACGTTCTCGGAAGACGATGTCATCGAGGCGGAACGTTCTCTCATTTGGTCCATCTCGGCCGCGATGGCGGCAACCGCGGTCTGAAGCTCCTGTTCAAGCTGATCGCTGAGCGATCTCATGGCTTCCTGCAAGCGGCGCTGTTGCTCTTCCTGCTCGCGGTTCCGGGATTCCGTCATCTGTTCCAGCTCGATGCTGGCCTCCTTGAAGACGGACACGGCTTCCGCCATCCCGCCGATCTCGTCCCGTCGCCCGCGGGCCGGGACCTCGGCGCTGTAGTCTCCGGTGGAGAGCCTTGCCATTGCCGACGTGAGTTGCAGGATAGGCCGGGCGATCATTGCGCCGATGCCGATACCCGCGAGCAAGCCCCCGATCAGGCCAAGGACGGAGAGCGCGATGATGATCTTAAGGGCCGATTGTTCATGCGCCTCCGCAGTCAGCAGAGACTGTTGGGTGTAGTTCTCGATCTCCACGAGGATTTCTGCGAGTTCGTGGTCGAGCTTGGTTTCGAGGGTTTCCGTAAGCGCCGCCAGCTCCAGAGCCTTTGCGGCATCGTTTTGCCGATGCGCTTCAAACACCTGTTCCGCCAGTGCTTCGTACTCTGCATGGTGTTTTTCGGCAGCTTTTGTGCGCTCTGCGAGCATCCTGAACTCCGCGAGCGCGTCTGAATGTTTCAACTGCTCAGCCACTTGGATGGCGTGTTCGAGCTTCTCCGCGATATGGCGGAACGTCTCGTCCGCCTTACCGCTTTGTGTTTCGAACAGTTCTACCTGCTTCGCAAATGCGGACTCGTTGTCGCCGTCGCTTGCCCTGATGCCGGCAAACCGCATGGCTTTCTCGAAATGCACGGCCTGTTCCAGCTGGAGTACCGTGACCTCTGTCAGGCCGCGGGTCAGCGGCATGTCTTCTTCCGCAATCTCTTTCAGTTCGGCTCCGATCAAGTTCATGGAGAGGATCGCGTAGCCGAGTGCGATGAGTGGGAGTGGAAGGGTTACCAAGCAGACGCTGATGATCTTGGTTTTGATGGAAAGAGATGAGAACATTTTGTCCCGCCTTCCTTGCCGCATGCGACTCTTAGGGTGTGCGCTTAATCTGTAATTCTAGGTTTAGTCCAAAATTGCATGAATCATGATTTCGCTCAAAATCAACTTTAAATAGCATAAATAAAATAAGGGAAAGATGTAAAAGTATATTTAAATCAGATAATTAGCCATATTGAATACGTATAAGTGCCGCAATTATCTAGGCATATTTTCTTTATTTTGAAAACCAAAAATGGAGCGATTTCCATGGATTGTTCATTTGTTGTAAAAATACCAAGCAATTTGAATAAATAGCTAAATTCATCTCCGGTAATATTTTTTGGGTTTTTGTTGTCCGGCCTTATAAAAATTTCAGTAACGAATATTATGGATCATGTTTTGCGTGACGGATGAGTGATGCTGGCCTTCTGAAGGTTGTTTTCTTACCTCCGCGCTTGGCGCGCGGGCTCTCGCTCATACCGATGCATAAGGCCGTTAACCAAAGTCGCCTTGGCGGCATCCAATAGGGCGAGAGCCGTCGCCGATGCCTTCTAGCGGCGCTGGACCTTGATGCGCTTCGGGTTTGATTGTTCCGGCGAGATCTTTGCGATCAGGATCGTGAGAACGCCGTCCTCGTGATGGGCGGTCACCTTGTTACCGTCCGCATCCGGCGGCAACCGGAACACGCGACGATAGCTGCCGTACTGACGCTCGGAGAAGAAGTAGTTCCGGTCCTTTTCTTCCCGCGTGGAACGCTTTTCGGCGACGATCGTCAGGGTGCTGTCATGCAGCTCGATCGAGATATCGCTTTCCTTTACGCCAGGAAGTTCTATGGCGATCTCATAATATTCCGGCTTGGCCGAAGCTTCCGATGCCGGTGCCAGGAATTCGGCGATGCGCTCTCCAAACTGACGGACAGGGGCATAAAGCTGCGAGAGCCAATCAGGGGTGGGATTGGATTGTGAGACCTTTTCAACCATTTCCGCTCCTCCAACACAAAATCACTTGGGTTTAATGTCGTTTCATAGTCCTCTCGATGCCCGGGCAGAGCATTGACCTCTGTCAAATCTTGGACGGCGACGGTCTTTTTCCCGGCGGGAACCGCGTTGGCGCTTTTCGCCGGATGGCGGACTACGGTAAGAGTTATTCAGCCCACCACAACGCTCCGCCGATGCCGGGATTGGTCGGATACCGATCCGGCACCGGGTGAGCCCTCCGAGCGAACTCAAGTCAGAGAGGATTTCCTTGCCATGGCGATCAAGAACCGTATTGCCGAGTTTGAAGCCGAAATGCGTGAATGGCGGCATGATTTTCACATGTATCCCGAGCTTTGCTACGAGGAGACCCGCACGGCGGGCATCGTCGCCGAGAAGCTGCGCGCCTGGGGGATCGAGACTCACGAGGGGATCGGGAAGACCGGCGTGGTCGGTGTGATCCGGGGCAACGGTTCGGGTGATGGAGCTATCGGCATCCGCGCCGATATGGACGCCCTGCCGATGCAGGAAGTGTCCAATCCGGAATACAAGTCCAAGGTCGACGGAAAGATGCACGCCTGCGGCCATGACGGACATACTTCGGTGCTGCTCGGCGCAGCCAAATACCTTGCCGAGACACGGAACTTCGATGGCACCGTGCATCTCTTCTTCCAGCCTGCCGAGGAAGGCGGCGGGGGCGCCAAGGCGATGATCCAGGACGGTCTGTTCGACCGCTTCCCCTGCGATGCGGTCTATGGCCTGCATAACATGCCGCAGATCCCGAAGAACCAGTTCGCGATCCGCAAGGGCCCGCTGATGGCGGGTGCGGATTCCGTGACCATCACCATCAAGGCACGCGGGGGCCATGCCGCCATGCCGCACATGGCGATCGATCCGATCGCGATCGGGACGCAGATCTACCAGGCGGCCCAGACCTTCGTTTCCCGCTCGATCGATCCGTTCGAAAACGCGGTTGTTTCGATCACCCAGTTCCATGCCGGCACGGCCAATAACGTCATCCCGGGCGAAGCGATGCTGAATGCGTCTGTCCGGACCATGACCAAAGCGACGCAGACGCTGATCAAGGAGAAGTTCCAGAAGCTCTGCGAAGGGCTCGCGCATGCCAACGGTATCGAGATCGAATGCGTCTACAGGGAAGGCTATCCGGTCACGACGAACCACGACGCACAGGTCGAGCGTGTCGTCGCCGCCGCTGCGAGCGTGGTCGGTGCGGATGCGGTCGATACCGACACGGACGCCCTGATGGGGAGCGAGGATTTCTCCTACATGCTCGAAGAGCGTCCCGGTGCGTACATCTTCCTCGGCGGCGGTGACGAGACCCATACTCATTCGGTCCATCACCCGGAATACGACTTCAACGACGAGACCCTGACCACCGGCGCCAGCCTCTGGGCTGCGCTTGTGGAAGCGGAATTGCCGCGCGCAGGCTGAACGCGGGGCCTCGCTTACCGGTCTCTTTTGCGGGCTTGAAGCAGCGGTGCTGCCTCAGGCCCGCATGACGTTTGCAGGGACAGAATTTCGGGCCACGGCGAGGGACCGTGATTGAGCCTTGCGGTTGCCACCCGATTGTCGGAATGCGAGCCTTCAGAAGGCAATAAAACGAGTTCCGAGGATGAGGATATGAAGCACCCGAGGCCGTCGCTGACGGAGTTGCTCGATTTCAAGACCAGGATCAATGTGGTCGATATCGGAGCCAATCCGCATGGCGGAAGCGCATTGCCACCTTATCAGGGCATGCTTGAACGTGGGCTCGTTCATCTCGTCGGGTTCGAACCCAATCCTGAAGCACTTGCCCTTCTTGAAGCGGAGAAAAGCGTCGATGAGACCTATCTGCCGCATGCTGTCTTTGATGGAAGCGTGCAGACGCTGAATTTGTGTCATGCCTCCGGCATGACCTCGCTTTTCGAACCGAACGAGGCCGTTCTCAACGGCTTTCATGGTTTCAGCGAATGGGGAAAGGTCATCGGGCGAGAGGAGATCGAGACGGTCCGTCTGGACGACGTTTCCGAAATCGAGGAGCTCGATTTCCTTAAGATCGACATCCAGGGAGCCGAGCTCGAAGTTTTCCGGAACGGCACGGAGAAGCTCGCCGGCTGTCTCGTTATTCAAACCGAAGTCGAGTTTTTGGAGATGTATAGGGGGCAGCCGCTCTTCGCGGACGTCGATCAGTTCCTGCGCGGTCTCGGCTTCATGCTGCACCGCTTCGAGGATCTGACCAGCCGTGCCGTCAAACCGCTTGTCGTGAACAACGATCCCTATGCCGGCGTGGGGCAGGTGCTCTGGGCCGACGCCATCTATATTCGTGATTTCACCCGCTTCGCGGAACTCGGCGCGGGTAAGCTGCTGAAATTGGCGCTTATCCTGCACGATGTCTATGGTTCCTTCGATCTGGCGCTCCGAGCGTTATTGGTACGGGACGCCATGCTCGGGACGGATCTTGGGAAGTTGTATCTGGAAAAATTGTCGAACGGCTGATCAATAATCCATTGCCGTTGAGGCGCTTGTGGAACGCCAGCCTGCCGGTCACCCTTGAAGCGGGGACCAGTAGCCAATCGGGGACAGCAATGACATCGCCTAAATTCGATTTCGAGAACGTGATCAGGCCGGGACTTCCGGCTCCCGGCGGCCGGTGGAGCGGATTTCCGCCGTTTAACTTCGTTGGTGGACACAATGCGCCGGAGAGCATCCCGACCTCGGACCTGATCGCGGCGATGACGCGGGTCCTGGAGCGCGAGGGCGCGACACTCGCGACCTACAATCTGGAAAGCGGCGCGCAGGGATACCGCCCACTGCGCGAATTCGTGGCCGCTAAGCTCGGCCGCGATGCCGGCATGAAATGTACGGCGGACGACGTGCTGATGGTTTCGGGATCTCTGCAGGGGCTCGATCTGATCAACCAGGTGCTGCTCGCGCCCGGCGATACGGTGCTGATCGAGGCGGCGACCTATGGCGGGTGCCTGACCCGATACCAGCGCCTCGGGGTCACGGCGGTCGGGATCGGTCTCGACGAGCACGGCATGAAGATGGACGAGCTTGCCGCCACGCTGAAGTCGCTCGCGGACGAAGGCAATAAGCCGAAATATATCTACACCATCCCGACGGTGCAGAACCCGACCGCGTCCATCCTCCCGCTCGAACGGCGCCAGGAGCTGTTGCGCCTCGCGGCGGAGTACGACGTGCCGGTGGTTGAGGACGAGTGCTACTCCGACCTGATCTGGAGCGGCGAACGGCCTCCGGCGATGCATGCGCTGGACGAGAGCGGGCGCGTGATCTTCGTCGGCTCTTTCTCGAAATCCATTGCCCCGGCCCTCAGGGTCGGGTTCGTGGTTGCGCCCTGGGCCTTCATGTCACAGATGCTGCCGCTGAAGACGGATGCCGGATCCGGCGCGCTTGAGCAGATGGTGCTCGCGGAATACTGCCGGGAGCATTTCGAAAGCCATGTCGCGGCACTGAATAAGACGCTGAAACAGAAATGCGACGCGCTGGTCGAGGCGGTGGAAGCGAATTTCGGCACCGCTGCCGAATTCGAGCGCCCGCCGGGCGGGATCTTCCTTTGGGTGAAACTGCCGGCCGAGGTCGATACCTCGCGCCTTGCCAAAGAAGCCGCGAAGCACGGGATCGAGATCAATCCGGGCGCCGAATGGTCGATCGAGGGGCCGGACGCGAAGCGCGCTCTCAGGATCTGCTATGCCAACCCGCCGATCGAGACCATCCGCAAGGGCGTCGCCGCACTCGCGGAGGTTTGCCGGGAGGAATTCGGCGTGCCGAAGACGGTGGCGAACCGCTAGAGAGCGGATCCGAGAAAACGGTCGAGCGCGGCAAGGCCTTCAGGGAAGTTCCGGCGGCACATGCCGAAACGGACATGATCGTCGCCCGCGTCGAGGCAGAGGCTCGGCGCGAGCGCGATCGAGGCGTCGCGGATCAGTCTGTCACTCAGATCCTGCGTGCCTCCGGGGCCGAGCCAGCGCGGAAAGGCGACCGTGCCGGCGGCCGGTGGCGTCCAGGAAAAGAGATTGCCGTGGCGCGCGATGAAGCTGTCGGCCGCCTCGATGCTCGCCTCCAGGATCGCGCTGTTGCGGGCCAGAAGCGTGCCTTCATGTTTGAAGGCGAGCTCCGCCAGGAACGCCACGGGCGCGGGGACGTAGGCGTTGAAGAGATTCTTCACCGCTTTCACTTTGGCCATCGCCGCGCTGTCGCGGCCTGCGAGCCAGCCGAAGCGCAGGCTCGGGAGCCCGCATGTCTTGGAAAGGCCGTGCAGTGAAATCGCTTTCTCATAGCGGTCCGCGAGCTTCGGTACCGCGTTGCCGAGCGGAAGGCCGGCATAGATCTCGTCGGAGAAAAGCGGCGTTCCTGTCCGCTCCAGAAGCTGCAGAAAGGCGGCGGTGTAAGCCTCGTCGGGCAGGAAGCCGGTCGGGTTCTGCGGGAAGGTCGTGAGCACTGCCTTTGCCGGTTTCGAGAGAAGCGCTTCCAGCTCCTCCAGGTCCGGCACGAAATCCTTCTCGGGCCGTGCCGGCCAGGGAACGACCTCCGCGCCGCGCCAGGCGGGAAGCTCCATGTGGGGCGGGTAGCAAGGCGTCAGGACGATCACGCGATCGCCGGGTTCGACGAGCGCCGTGAAGAGCAGGGCCAGGCCTTCATCCAAACCGCTCGTTATGAGAACGTTATCGAAGGGGACGCTGGCGTACTTCCGTTTGATCGACGTGCGCAGGTCCGAGGGGCCGAAGCGTTCGGGATAGTCGAGATCGAGCGCGACGAAGCGTTCGGCCGCGCCGGGTTCCAGTGCCAGCAGTTCAGCCTGTCCGACAGGCTCCGAGGCGGAGGCGCTCAGCTTGTGGCGCGTGGCAATGGTTGCCGGATCGTCAAAGAACTCCTGAAGACCGCGCTGCTTCGTCACGTCACTCTCCGGCTTCGCACATCGTATGTCCCGAAGACCTGATAGCACCCTCGGAAAGCGACGACGAGACGAAGTTCGGAAAGGGGCTGATGCCCGCGTCCGGGAGGTACGGTCAGGCGGTTTCCAGCGGAGCCGTCTCCGTGGCGGTCTCTTCGACAAGGGCGCGGATCTTGCTGAAGGAGGCTTCCCATCCGCCGCCGATATTGGAGCGGGAGCCTTCGCTTTCGACGTGCCGGTGGACCAAGCGCATGAAGGTTTCTTCGCCATCGGCCTCGAATGTGAGCGTAACTTCAGAGGCCGGCGTGTCCTCGCCCCGGCCCGCTTCGGTCAGCTTGTGATGGCGCCACGAGAATACGAGGCGGCTCGGCGCCTCGACTTCGAGGTACTCGCCATGCAGGACATCGCGCGTGCCGTCCTTCTCCTCGAATGTGAAATGCCACGATCCGCCGGTTCGGAGATCGACCTTCGCGGTTTCGAGCATGTTGTCGCCGCCGAACCAGTTCAGGAGATCCTCCGGCGTGGTCCAGGCACGGAACAGGCGCTCGGGCGGGACTTTGAAGCGGCCTTCAACGACGACGGGATCGGCGCCACGCGGACTTTTCAGAAATGTGAGCGTCATTCTTCATTCTCCAGGTAGCGGGCGAGGCTGTCGAAATTAGCCTCCCAGAACTGTTTGTAGGCACCGAGCCAGTCGGCGGCCTGCTTCATCGGAGCCGCGCGGAGCGCGCAGTAGCGTGTGCGTCCCCGCTTGGTCACCGAGACGAGACCGGCATCTGTCAGCACGCGGACATGTTTAGAGACCGCTGTCTGGGACATGTCGAAGGGGGCGGCGATTTCGGAAAGGGCGGCCTCTCCGGAACAGAGTCGGGCGAGGATCGCCCGGCGCGTGTCGTCCGAGAGCGCCGCGAAGGTCTGGTCTAGGTCGGGCATCTGGAGCTCTTCTTTTTAATAAACCATTTGGTTAAGTATTAAAGGGTGCGCATTTTTAGTCAACCGATTGGTTCACAGAAATCGAGAAGTCGCGCTCAGCCGATGCGGAGATCGGGGAAGAAGCCTAAAATCACCGCCAGGATCATGAAGATCAGCGCGGAGAGCACGGAGTACTCGGCAAATTTGCGGTATGTCCGATGCAAGACGGATCCGATCAGCTGTTGCGCAATGCTCTTAGGCGGCCGGTCTTCCTTGGCGAGAATGATCCAGAGCTCGGTCTGGCGGTAGGGGCGGGAAGGCGCTTTCAACGAATAGTGAAACAGGATCGCGGCAACGATCAGGCAGAGGATGCATCCCGCCCGGGCGGCGATCACGGGCTCGTAACTGAGGCTCATGACAATGCAGACGATGGCGAGCGCGGCGAAGCCGGTCGCCCGCCCGACGGAGATGATTGCCGCGTTTTCGATCGCTTCCATTCGGCGTCTACAGAGCCGCTTTCAAACTTTTGACATCCAATGATGTAAGGCGACAGCAAGGGGCGGCAAATGATGCGCGGGCGAACCGGCCGCATCGCTATTGCGACTGTCGCGGGACGAAGGTGAGCAGTCTTTCTGCGTTAAAATGAGTAAAAGCTCGTATTCAAGTGGCCGGGAGAGCCGGTATCATCCCCACAACAATAAGAATGGGAGAGGTGTGGCATGCCGGTCGTAACGGACAAGGCCGTGTCCCAGCGCAAGGTCGCCAAGCAACGCCGGTCCAAGGCGAAACTCGAGCTGATTATGGACACCACGCTCAAACTGTTGAGTGAGGGGCCTGCGGACAGGATCACAACGAACGAGATCGCCCGCCGAGCGGGAATATCCGTCGGTTCGCTTTATCAGTATTTCCCGAAGAAGGAAGCGATCTACTACGAGTTGTTCCGGCGGTGGCTGGCAAGGACCCTTGAGGTTCTGGATAGTGTCGATGCCGATTTCAACGGTTCGGAAGATCTGCGGGATTGTGTCGATGCTATTTTCGAGCGGCTGTCAGGGGAGGGCGATCTCAATGCTCCCGGGCACTGGCAGCTCCGTAGGGCCATGGGGGGCTCGAAGGAACTTGCCGCCCTCGAAGCGCAGCATCTCGATCAGATCTTGCAGCGGCTGATCCGACTGCAGGAAAAATTCGGGAGAACCATTCCGGCGGATCTGGCGCATCCGCTCGCCTATCTGCAGAACCAGGTCAGCATTGCCTGCCTGAATGTTGCGGCCAATGCCAGCGACGGAGCCGAACGGGACCGGATTCTGGGATGGTGTCGAAAGACTCTCTATCTCGTCTACGATTTCGACTCGCTGTCTGCCGCGTAACTATCTGATTTTTCGTATTAAAAATATAAATATGAGCAAAAGCTCATTTTTATTGCGAATGAGTTTCATTTCGGTCTAGATAGCGGCGGTCTTGTGCGCCCGGTCGTTTCGCCGGAGCGCGGTCACGGATTGCTCGATATGTCGGACGGAATAGCGCTTCACCGAAAACGAGAGAGTGAGCTGGTTGTGGAAAGCCATGAGCGGCTGGACCGACGCGTCTGGCTGACCCTGCTCGGGCTTTACGTGGCGCAGGCGATTCCGGTCTATCTCGTTGCGGCGGCGATGCCGCCGATCTTCCGCTCGATGGGCGTCAACTTGGCCTCGATCGGCTCGATCGGCATCCTGATGCTGCCGTGGATCCTGAAATTCCTCTGGGCGCCTTATGTGGACCGTATCGGCTCGACCCGCTTCGGCCGGCGCCGGAGCTGGATCCTGCCCATGCAGCTCATTTCCGTCACGATCATACTGACCCTCAGCGCCGTCGAGCCGGCGGACAATCTGCGGATATTTTTTCCGCTTCTGATGTTGCTCGCCATCTGCGCCGCAACGCAGGACATCGCAACCGATGGCTATGCGGTGGAGCATCTGCCCCAGCGCCATCAGGCGCTGGGCAACGCCATTCAGGGCGGCAGCGTCGCCGCCGGGGTGCTGATCGGCGGCTCGCTTACGCTCTTCGTCTACGATCTCCAAGGGTGGAGCGTCGCCTTGCGCATTACCGCGGGGCTGTCGGCGCTATGCCTCCTGCCTGTTCTGCTCATTCCGGAGCGGCTTGGAGCAAGACGGGGAGAGGCTGTTCCCGCGAACGGACAGGATCCCCGTCCTTCGTTGCGCGCGTTCGTTAAGCGCCCGCACGCGCTCGCGCTCCTGTCTTTCGCCCTGGTTTTCCGATTGCCCGAGGGGCTGATCAAAGGGGTCGAACAGGCATTTCTTGTCGACCAGGGGCTGGGATTGTCCGAGATAGGTCTCGTGAGCGGTGGCGCGTCGGCCTGCGTCGGCCTTGGCGGATCGGCGTTGGCGGTGATCGCGATCCGGTCATGCGGATTGCGAGCGTTCTTCTGGACGATCGGAGCGGCAAGGGCCGTCTGCTTCCTCGGCTATGCCGCTTTAAGCTACGGTGTTCTGGATGGCGCTTTGGGAGGATATCCGGCGCTGATCGCGCTCTCGGTCGCCAATACCTTCATCCGCTACATGGAAATTGTCGGGCTATACACCGCCTTCATGCGGTTCAGCTCGCTGTCTCAGGCTGGAACCGATTTCACGTTCCTCTCCTGCGCCAATCTGTTCGTCTATATGTGCGGCAGCATCGCCGCCGGATTTATCGGTGAGGCCTTCGGTTACGGCCCGCTTTTCTCTCTCGCATTCGGTCTCTCGGTCGTCGGCATTCTCCTCGCGATGCGATGCCTTCCCGCCACCCTGACCGTGCGCACGTCTCAACCAGCCGAATTAACTCAATAACGGGAGGCCGTCTTGCCGCGCGCCGAAAAGCTCTTGCCTGTTTCGATCACCGCATTTGGGATCAAACGTCTACTTCTGTCCGCGACTTGCCTCGTGATGCTTCCGGTCCCGAATTCTCTGGCGCAGCAAGCGGGTAACGGTCCCGTCGTCTTGCAGCCGCTTGTCGTATCGGCGACCCGTTCGGAGGAGGCGATCGATTCAATCCCCGGCACGGTCCAGGTGATCGAAACTGACAAGATCGAAGAAGCGCTTGGAGCGGAAGGCAATCTTGGAAGCTTTCTCGGCAAATACGTCCCCGGCATTTCGCCCGGCAACGGCACTCTTGCGAGCAGCGGGCAGACGTTCCGCGGACGTTCCGTTCAGGTTCTGGTCAATGGCGCTCCGCAAAACATCTCTCTCAGGAACAATTCGCGCATCCTGAACCTGATCGATCCGTCATCAATCGAGCGGATCGAGGTCGTGGCCGGAGCAAGCAGCATCTATGGCGACGGTGCAACCGGCGGCATCGTCAATATCATCACCAAATCGGCTGCGCAGGAGGGGCTCAGCGGTTTCGTCTCAGAGGAGATTGCCTCGACGGAGCACGATCTGCTCGACGGTGCCCATACCGACACGAGCGGGCAAATCGCGTACGGCAAGGACCGCCTGAGCCTGCTCATGAACGGGCGTTTTCGGACGACGGGCGACATGTATGACGGCGCTGGCGAACGCATTCCCGAGGATCCGATGATCGGTCAGGGGGGCGGCAGCGGCATCCGCCAATACAATGTCTCCGGCCAAGGCCGCTACGAAGGCAATGGGTTCGACCTTGGGGTCTACGGATCGACCGTTTATCTGAAACAGGATATCGATTTCTATTCGAATTACCTGACGGATCCGGTCTCGTTTGATTCGACCGAACCCTATACCGGTCAGCCGGCGCTCGAGGATACGCAGAATGTCAGTGCGGATCTGAATGTCTACGAGACGCCGGTCGGCGACCTCCGCTTCCAGATCTACTATAACGATGCAGAGAAAAGGGCGAGCCGTGCCTTGCCGGACGCGCAAGTCAATCCCTTCGTCTATTCTGATCCGGGCGTGCTCCAGTCGGACGATGCCCAATCCGTGCTGCTGGCCGAACAGGCGGGCTTTCGCTCGACGGCCATCACCGATGTGGGAATGCTGCTCGACGGAGCCCAGCTCAACTGGGGTTTCGATTACGGATATAACGACGTCACGCAGACGCTCCTCGACGGCCGCGACATCATCGCGCCGATGGAACAGCATTCCTATGCAGGCTTCGCGCAGCTCAGCATTCCGGTGACCGATTTGATCGATGTCCGGGCCGGGGTGCGCCACGAGAGATTTGACCTCGAGATCGACGATTTCGTGCGCCCGGCGGCTAACTTCATCCGTCATCCGACAGACCCTTCCATCGGTGCCATTCCGTTTTCCGCCGCGGCCGTAACCGGAGCCAGCACGACCTTCGAGGCCACGGTGTTCAATATCGGCGCGGTGGCGCACGTGATGCCGAATCTGGATCTGTTCGGTAACTATTCCGAAGGCTACTCGGTTCCGGATGTTGGAGCCTTCACGCGCCGGGCGCTGGATCCGACCAATCCCTTCGAGACCAGTTTCGATTACTCCGAGATCGCTCCCGATGCTGCCGTCGTCGAGAATTACGAGGCCGGCGCCCGCTTTGGAACGGATCGCTTGTCTGTGTCCTTTTCCGCCTTTCTCAGCGAGTCGGACAAGGGAACGAATATCACGGCTGACGCATTGACCCTCAGTCAGAACAAGGAGCGGATATACGGCGCCGAGATGACCGTTGCCGGTCTGCTTACACCGGACTGGGATGCCGGAGCCTTGTTGAACTTCACGGAAGGCGAATGGGACCAGGACGGCGACGGCGATATTGACGACGATCTCCCGAACAGCCGGATCGGCGCGCCGTTCCGTGCCACCGTCTATTCAGGCTACAGGTTCGCGGAGGGTTTCCGACTCTACGGCGAGATGCTCTACACCTCCAGCCGTGAGGCTGACGACGGCGGGTCCGCACAGATGAAAGTCACGCCGACGACGACCTTCAACGCGCGCCTTACCTATGACGGCGGTTTCGGGAAACTCCATCTCGGCGTTGACAATATTCTCGATCGCGAACAGCTCAATCCGACCGCCAGTTCCGTGCGCAACACGCCGGTCGCGGCGGAAGGCCGCAGGTTTTATGTCGGCTTCAAAAAGGAGTTCTGAGGGGCCCCCGCGCGGGATGTGCTGGTTTCGGTGCGTGGAAAGTGGCGTACAACTTTGCCTCGATCGATGTTTCTCTCTGTAATCCGGATGCGTGCTGTGGAAGGCAATCCCCGACGGACGTTCTCCGGAGCATTACTGCACAGTCATTAATGGGAGGGTGGAATGTCGCTTGCGTTCAATCGGCTAGGCGGACTGTTTCTCGGACTCGCGGTTTTCTCGGCGACGGCGGCAGGTGCTCAGACCGTCAACGTCACGCCGCTCGGCAGCCATGACGGTGAGTTCTGCCGTTTCGATCGCGCCATGTTGTTCGAGGATCCGGACGGCACACGTATTCTCTACGACGCCGGACGTACCGTGGCCGGGCCGGCAGATCCGAGGCTCGGGAACGTCGACGCTCTGCTGGTCAGCCACATGCATGGCGATCATGTCGGCGACCGCCATATAGATGCGGTCAATGCCGGTGAGTGCGGTGCCCCGATGATGACCAAGGTCGTCGCGCCCAACACCAATTCGGTCAATATCGCGCTCGACAAGGGCGCCGCGATCGTGACCGGGAGCGAGATGCCGCGCTTCTTCGCCAGCAAGCTGAAGGCGCTCGGCGGCGATCCGAAAAAGTCACAGCTTGTGCGCTTCGGCGCGTCGCGCAAGGTCGGAGGCGTCACCGTAACGACAGTGCCGGCTGCGCATTCCAACGGTGTGGCCGGTGCATTCATAGGTGGCGAGCTCGGCAAACTCCTGAATGCGTCCGGACTGACCGCTTATGCGGGGCCGCCGACCGGATATGTCCTGACGTTCAGCAATGGACTGGTGGCCTATCTGTCCGGCGATACCGGCGTGACGGCCGAGCAGCAAACGGTCGTTGGCGAGCAGTACGGTGCGGAACTGGTCGTGATGAACATCGGCGACACCTATACGACCGGCCCGACGGAAGCGGCTTTCGTAGTCAACGAGCTGATCAAACCGGTATCGGTGATCCCGTCGCATGCAAACGAGGTCGGCACCAAGGGAGGCAAGGTCATTGCCGGCACGAAGACCGATACCTTCGTGAAGGCTGTCACTGTCCCCGCATACTTGCCGCTTAGTGGCAAGACTCTTGGCTTCGATGGGGCCGGAAAGTGCGTTTCGGGGTGCTAGGTAAATGATTTTGGCGGGGCGGCGCCCGGAGAGCCGGCCGCTCCCCGCACTTTTCATTTTCAGGGCTGTTGCGATGGCCGTTGCGACACGTTTCGCGAGACGTCCTTCGGAGCATAATTCGTGAAGCTGAATACGAGCACGATGCGCTCGACCCGTGCCGGTGTTCCGAAAGGCAGGACGAGCGCGCTGAAGAATTTCTCGATCTTCCGTGTCCACTCGGCCGATCCCGAGACAAAGTAAGCTCTTGCGTTGTTTCGGCACCAGATCAATCGCTCGTGCGCATCTGCCGTGCCGTCTATCTCACTCATCCTGAGACCGGTGAAATCCTGTCCCGTTGCTGCACGAACCCCGGTACCGGTGATCCGGACCTTGAAGTCGTCATCCTCAAGAGGTTCCAACACAGTCAGCACCGGCAGGGATTGGCGTGGAAATTCGACCGGGTCGAGGGCTGACTTTGGTGGAAGCAAGGCTTTTCCACGCGCCTTCAGCCAGTACTCGAACATGGCCTTCTGAGCGTCACTGCTCAGGGCATCGGACGCGATATCTTCGAATTGTTCCTGTACGGCCATGTTCCCTCTGACCATCGACTTGATACGCGTGTCGACCGTTCGCTCCGTTGCGTCGCAATTATCCTGGGGTCATTTTGATTCAATCTGGGCGATATTTCGATGCATGCGCGCACCGATGTATTCACGGGGCCGGTTTCGTTTGCGCGAACCTGTCGCGTCAATGTGACTTGGACTTGAAGGCGGACCGACGCAGATTTAGCCCGACATCGAGAATTCAATTACTGCGAGATTGGGAAAGGCCATGCCGCAATATCGCGTGCTGCGTTCTGTATTTATTGCATTTCTTCTGTTCACCGGCGGTGTGATGGCGAGCGCGGCTCCGTCGTCCGCGTCGGAGGATCCGGTCTACACCGGGTTTCTCTCTAATGTGGCTGTTGGGGGATACGACCCGGTCAGTTACTTCTCCGCGACGGGCCCGGTGAAAGGTTTGCCTGAGTTCAAATTGGACTACAAAGGCGCCGAATGGCACTTCGCCAATGCTGCGAATCGTGACGCGTTCCGGCAGCACCCGGAGCGCTACGCTCCGCAATATGGAGGGTATTGCGCCTGGGCCGTGGCGCAGGGAAAGACCGCGAAGGGAGATCCGCAAAACTGGAGGATCGTGAACGGGAAGCTCTACCTGAATTACAATTCGGACATCCAGACGAGGTGGGAGCAGGACATCCCCGGGTTTGTCGAGGCGGGGGACAGGAACTGGCCGCGCGTGCTTGAGTGATGTGCCGGATCGGCATCGTTCGCCGCCTCGCCTTGGGCACGGTGCTCCGCTAATCTCTCGAAAAACACGAAACGAGGGGGAAACGATGGCCGATCAAATCGGGATAGTGGGACTTGGAAATGCCGGGCTGGCCGTTGCTACGGCCTTGTCGAACCATGGCCCGGTCGCTGGATTCGACATGTCGCCGGAGCGCAGGAAGCTTGCCGGTGAAGCCGGAATCCGAGTTGAGGAGACCCTGGCCGGACTAGGGACGCCCTACTGTTCCGCAATTCTTCTCTCGCTCCCCAAACCCGAGGCGTCGCTCAATGTTGTCGAGGAAGTCTGCGGTTGGAACGAGCGCCCGGGACTGATCGTCGAGACAAGCACCGTGACGCCTGATACCGCCAAGCGCTCCGCAGCATTCTGTGCGGCGGAAGGGATCGCTTATGTCGATGCGGCCATCGCCGGCGGAGTTGCAAGCATGGCCGCCGGAGAGATTACGTTTTTTCTCGGCGGCGACGAGAACAGCAAGGCGGCCGCGAAACCGCTCCTCAACCGTATTGCCGCACAGATTTTCGATCTGGGCCCTGTCGGTGCCGGAATGGGGACGAAGGTTGTCAATAACGGCGTCATGCATGCCGTCATGATCGTTCTCATCGAGGCGTTCGCGATGGCGCGCAAACTCGATGTGCCGTCGGAGACGCTGATCCAGATTCTGAACCGGGAGGAAGGCCTGTTGCGTCCGCTCCTGCACCGGGTTGGCGAGCGGATGCGGGATGGTGATTATTCCGCCGGAATGTCGGTGAGCAATGCACGAAAAGACTCCGTTCTTGCCCTGGAGACCGCGCAGCAACTTGGCGTGCCGTTATTTGCAACGCTTGCTTCGCATACGCCCTACGAGATCGCGGAAAGCAAGGGGATGGGGAGCCAGGATTACGCCGCGCTCGCCAGGCTTTGGGAAGATTGGTGCGAGATAGATTTCAACCATTAGGCAGTTGCACTGAGGCCGCTTCCGAGGCGGCCGCTGCTCAGAACCTGATTCTTTCCGGCTTTTCTGGCGGGCTGTCGGGCGCCATGCTAGGACCGTCATGGTTAAAGCCGTTGGGCGTCCGTTAACCTGAAAATGGGGCGGGCCGTCCATGCTGGAATGGAGCGGCCCTATTCGATGATTCACGGAAGTTCGAGCTCGGTTGTAGATGTCGAGCTCGATGCGATCGCCAAGAAAATGCGCACCGATAGCCTCAAGGTTCTATTGAATCATTGGCGGGCGATCCGGGGCCCGCTTCTGATGCCGAGCCGCCGTCAGGTGGACCCGACGGAGTTCGCGAGTGTCCTGACGCGTGTGTGGCTTTGCGACTATGAAAGGGAAACCGACCGGTTCCGGTATCGCCTGACCGGTGAGAAGGTGGCCAAGAGATTTGGTCACAAGCTTTCCCGTCATTATCTCGATGACAATACGGACCCCGATTATTATCCACGCGTTCACCGATACTACCGCAATGTGGTCGATTTCGGGGCTGTGCTCTATATATACGGGCGCCTCTACGCGGAGACCGCCAATCCTATCCACGGTGAACGAATTCTTCTGCCCTTGTCGGAAGATAGCAGAACGGTTCAATCGATTCTCGGTGTGACGGCCGAAGTGCTGGCATCGAATGGAGACAGCGGCCGGTTTTTGCCTGAGTTTCAGAAGCATTCCTACATCACGCTTGAAACCGGTGCGGTGGTTGAAGAGACTCTCCCGGTGTGATCTGCTGATCCGCGCATTCTTCTAAGCGTTAACCCAGTTTTGATTTTTTTTGTTAATCTGAGGTGGCGTTCCGGTGATGTATTGGACCGGATGCCGTCAAGGAGTTTGGTCAAAATGCCTTCGATCCTGATCGTCGATGACGATAAACCGCTGCGCGATCTGCTGGCCACTGTCCTGCAAGAGCAAGGATATGATGTCGAGACGGCTGAGGAAGGTAACGCGGCTTTGACCTGGATGGAGAGTGCGGCGTTCGATCTGGTCATTTCAGACATCATCATGCCGGGCAAGGAGGGGATCGAGACGATCCGCGAGATCCGGTCGCTCTATCCGTCCGTTCTGATCATCGCCATGTCGACGGGAGGGTCGCTTGGCAATGCACAGATCCTTGAATATGCACGTATGATCGGGGCGCATGAGGCGATCCGCAAACCGGTCGAGATCCCTGTTCTGATAGACACCATTTCCCGGATGCTTCAGTAGGCGCGGTCGCTTCGGTGCGTCAGACCTGCCCCGTGCGCCGCAGACGAAACAGCTCCGCGTAATTCCCGGCCAACGCATGTGTGCGTACGTCGATCCCTGGCGATGCGGATCGCGCTTCGACCCATTTCCGGATTCCCGGACGATGCTCGACATGGAACCAGGACAGCCATGTAAAGAGTAGGCGGCGGAACCAGGCCGGCATGCCGCGCTGATCCCCGAAATCGACAATATGCAAGGTGCCGCCGGGCCGGAGTAGTTGCACCGCGCGTTCGAGCGCCGCGTCCCAGGGCGGGATCATGGAGAGGGAATAGGAGAAGACGATATGGTCGAACCCGTCCCCCTCATCGAAAGTTCCCTCCGGATCGAACTTCTCCGCGAATGCGAGTCCGAGCCGCACCCGGTCTTCGAGGCCCGCGCGCCGCAGCGAGGCTTCCGCGGTTTCCAGCATTTCCGCCGAGGCGTCGATGCCGAAATACCGGCAGCCCGGATAGCGCCGTGCCAGCTTGACGAGATTGCGCGCCGTGCCGCAGCCGATCTCGCAGACCGTCTGGCCGGGAGCGGCATCCAGTTCCCGGATCAGCCTGTCGCGCCCTAGTAGGTAGAATTTCCGCGTCAGATCGTAGAAGTGCCGTTGGACCCGGTAGATCCGGTCCATCTTCTCTCCGGCATCTTCCGGTAGGTGATCAATCCCGGCGGATGTAGAGATGGAAGCCTCCATAAATCGAGGACCGGTCGCGCCGGCAGAGATCTTCCGACTCTTCGGCCCGGTAGTCCCAGCGCTCCAGGATCTCGTCCGGAATCCGACCGGGCAGGGGACTTTCCTCGCCGGCGGTGCGGAAGATGACGCGGGCGCCCGGCGTGGAGGTGCGCAGGATCTCCGACCAGAGCTGGGTAAGCTGCTCCGCGTTCATCCAGTCCTGCGCGTCCAGCAGGATGTAGCGGTCGAAGCTATCCTCCGGGCTCTCGCCGAGGAAATCGGTCATCGAGGCCTGCACCGCATCTACCTTCGGCGCGGTCTCGCGCAGGGTCTCGTAGTTGCTGGCATGCAGATAGCGGGGGATCGCCTGCCGCCTGTGCCGGTCGTAGCCGCGTCCGAATGCCTGCCAGGCGAAGTAATTATCGTCGATCGAGAAGTCGCAGGCGAGCCGCTCAAGGCGCGAGCGCATGAGGCCCGCCATGTCGCCCCCGGCGGAGGCGGAGAGGGCCTCGAACTGCGCCGGCGGAATGCCGAGCCCGTAGAACGAGACCGGCAGGCGGCAGAGGGCGCGGACCATGCGGCTGTCGAAGATCGGGCCGATGATGCTGTCGAACAGGGCGCGCTGTTCCTGCAGGGTTTCCGCCTCCAGGATATGGCGCGGGTTCTTGCCATGCAGGCGCGCGATCAGGTGGAGCAGTCCGATGAAGCGGCCGAGCAGGCCGAACTCGTAGACATTGCGGGTGAACATGTCGATCCGCCGGCCGCGCAGTCCCCGCTTGCTCCAGTAGGCCCGGGTCTCGGCGTCGAGATGCGGCGCGAGGTCGTTGAAATAGACCCGCTTGTTCTCGCGCTCGTCGGCATGGCCGAAGAAACGGAAGAAGGTCTCGTGTTCGGGGAGCTGTTTCAGCGCGGTCAGCTTCAGACGGGTCAGCGCGATATGGGCCGGATTGAGATCGACGGCCTGGATCCGCGCCGGACGCTCGGTCAGGTAGTTGAGGATGTTGCAGCCGCCGGAGGCAATGGTGAAGACCCGGCTTTCCGGCGTCAGCTGCAGGGCTTCCAGATCGACTTCCGGGTCTTCCCAGATCTGCGGATAGACGAAGCCCTTGAAGGCCATCGTGAACATCCGGTCGAGGATGCCGCGTTTGGTGAGTTTATGACTCTTGCCGGCAGTGACTGCGTTCTGAAGCAGGGGGTTGGCGGTCATGGATGCGAACTCTCCCGGATGGCGCGGCGCCGGGCGGGTGATGCCGGGCCGGTCCATGCTTGGCCAAACCTCTTACGGGATTCGTGTTTCAGCTTTGTTGCGGCTTTGTTGAAGGACGGTGGCGAGAGGTTTCCTGCCGGATCTCCAAAATGCAGTATCGAATGCAAAAGCATCACTTTAAGAAAATTCATTATCATATTGTAAAATAGTAATTATCGACGAATGGAGGTTTTGCGCCCTGGTGTCCGGTGTCGGGGCCGCCGTCTCATCGGGCATCCGCCAGTCTTGTCCGAAAACAGCAAAGAACCCTGAGCCGCCGGCCGATCGGCCAATGCTGGCGAATCGCCTCTCAGGTGCGTCCGTGCGCGGCCAGTGCGGCGCGGCCCGACCGGGTCGCTTCCACCATCGCGCCTGTACCGGCGACGTGTCGCCGGGCCACGAGCCCGCGATCGACCGCTTCCTCCCAGACCGTGAGCCGCGGACAGGAGGTGCGCCAGGCCTCCATCACCTCGCTGTAGAGACGCGGAGTCGCGGCGACCCACTCGACGAGGTCCAGGATCAGCGGCAAGGGGGGATCGGTGGGGGCATCGCTCATGGTGGTTTCCTCCGTCGGCGCGATGGGCGATCCTAGCGCGGAAACGGGCACGGAGCTGCAAACGCGGTTTCGTGACTGCAATCCGGGTTGCGCGACCTGCGGACAAAGTTGCGCCGCCTGGGGTGGCGGGAGGAGACGGTTTCGATGAAAGGTATATGGCGGTGGGCCGGGACCGCGCTGCTTATCCATGCGCTCTTGTTTTGGCCCGGCATTGCGGCGGCGCAGACCGATGCCCGCGCGGCCTGGTCGGTGGCCTCGCCCTCGATCTTCGAGGTGGAGCCGACCTGGCCCGGCTATGCGCGCCCGGGCTTCGGCGCCCCCGCCGGAACGGCGCCGGAAGGCACCGGCATAGCGGTGCTGAAGTCCGGCGTCATCGCGACGGCGCTGCATGTGGTCGCCAAGGCGACCGAGATCCATGTCCGCGCGCCGGACGGTACAGTCCTTCCGGCCGAACTGCTTCGTGCCGATCCGCGCACCGATCTTGCCTTCCTGAGGATCGATGCCGAGACGGTGCCGATCCGCCTTGCTGAGGACCGCCCCGAGACCGGCGCACCGGTCTGCGCGCTCTCCAATGCCTTTGGACTCGGTATCGGGATCACCTGCGGCGTCGTTTCGGCCAATCGCCGTTCCGGCGTCGGCTTCAACCGGGTGGAGGATTTTCTGCAGACCGACGCCGCACTCAATCCCGGCTCATCCGGCGGCGCGCTGGTCGATCTCGAGGGCCGGCTGGTCGGCCTGCTCTCGGCCATCTTCACGAAAGATTCGGACGCCAATATCGGCGTGAATTTCGCCGTCTCGACCGAGCTGCTGCTGAAGAGCGTGCCGCCGGAGCTGCGCTAGTTATTCTGTTTCACAACCAGTTTGAAGTCGTCATCCCCACGGCAGTGGGGACCCAGGGAAGACGGGCCCGGCTCTACGATCCCTGGGTCCCCGCGTTCGCGGGAATGACGACCTCAGACTGGGAAGATGAGGCGTTTCGCTCCGCACCGGAGAGAGTGAGTTGCGCGGCTCCACACTTGCCCCGTGCGCCCGAAGCCGGGAGACTGCGGCCGAAATCAAATACGGAGGAAACAAGATGACCGCCCTGCTGCCCGGCCCGTTCGAGACGCTGACCCTGGAGCATCCGTCCGAGCATGTGCTGCTGCTCACCCTCGACCGGCCCGACCGCGGCAACGCGCTCAATACCCAGATGGGCTTCGACCTGCGCGATCTCTTTACCGAGCTCTACCGCGACCAGCGCGGCATCCGCTGCATCGTGGTCACCGGCCGGGGCGAGAAGATCTTCTGCGCCGGCGGCGATCTGAAAGAGCGCAACAACATGAGCGACGAGGCCTGGCAGACCCAGCACGCGCTGTTCGAGCAGGCGGTGCGCGCGATGAAGGATTGCCCGATCCCGATGATCGGTGCGATCAACGGCGCCGCCTTCGCGGGCGGCCTCGAGATCGCGCTTTGCTGTGACTTCATCTATATCGCTCCGAACGCCCGTTTCGCGCTGACCGAGGTGACCCTCGGCATCATGCCGGGCGCGGGCGGCACCCAGAACCTGCCGCGCGCGGTCGGCGTCCGCCGGGCCAAGGAAATCATCCTGACCGGTACGCCGTTCAATGCGGAGCAGGCGATGGAATGGGGACTCGCGAACAAGCTCAGCGAGGCGGGCGAGGTGGTCGACGACGCGCTGGCGACGGCGGAGAAGATTGCCTCCAACGCGCCGATCTCCACCCGCCAGGTGAAGAAGGCGATCGACGTCTCGACCCAGCTCGACCTCCATAACGGCTACGCCTTCGAGATCGAGGCCTATAACCGCATGGTCCCGACCGAGGATCGGCTGGAAGGGGTCAGGGCCTTCAACGAGAAGCGCAAGGCGGAGTTCAAGGGGAAGTAAGTCCCCTAGATCCTGCCTCCAGGTTCGTCATCCCCACGGAAGTGGGGACCCAGGGAAGACGGGCGGCGCTCTACGATCCCCGGGTCCCCGCTTTCGCGGGAATGACAACCTTTGTTTAGGGCGACAGAGGGAGCGGTCTAAAGCCCCGCCCCCGCGCGCCATTCGGAGAGCGGCAGGAAGCTCGGGATCGGGCGCGGCTCTTCCGGCAGCAGCGAGATGAATTCCAGCGAGTGGCCGTCCGGGTCATCGAAATAGACGCTCGCCGCCGGCATCCAGCTCAGCACCACCGGCTCGTCGATGGGCTCCTCTCCGTTCTTCGTCGGGGTCAGACCGGCCGCCTTCAGCCGCTCGACCGAGCGCTCCACGTCCTCCAAAGCCACGTTGAAGGCGATGTGCAGCTTCATCCCCATCGGTGCCGAACCGACGCCCCAGAGCCCGAGCATCGCTTTCTCCGCCTCCGGCACCCAGAAGAAGGCGACGTTGCGATCCTTCACCACGTGGGCCAGCGGCAGGCCGAGCACGTCACGGTAAAAGGCGATCGAGCGGTCGAGGTCGCGGACGGTGAGATGGGCCTCGTAGAGACCCTTGATGGGGACGATCATGCGGGCGTTTTCCTATTTTCAAGTTATTTCTTGAATAATAAAAGGCAAATTGGTCCGACGCAAGATGCTGTTGGGCTGGATCCCTGGCGGACCGGGGGCGAGTGGCTCCTGCACTTGTGATGGCCCCTCGATGCCGCGCGCTTTTCGGCTTTTCAAAAATTAAAATCCCGCGACAGAAAAACAAAAAAATCCTGCTCCTGTATTTAAAGATTTTCGCATGATAGTTGTAGTGCGTTCTTGCGTAATCGACTCGCATTTCGTTGTTTGAGTATTTGCGCTTTAAATTGCTTACTCTTCGATTGGAGAAGGAAAATGGGAAAAGTTTTTGGATTTCTCGCGCTTTTCACAATGTTTCTTGGCGGCCTGGCG
The DNA here is from genome assembly GCF_024662015.1 of Nisaea acidiphila. Classification (NCBI taxonomy): domain Bacteria; kingdom Pseudomonadati; phylum Pseudomonadota; class Alphaproteobacteria; order Rhodospirillales; family Thalassobaculaceae; genus Nisaea; species Nisaea acidiphila. Next base: position 4,143,607 of record NZ_CP102480.1, read on the forward strand.
GGGCTCAGTCCGGCGAAGGCCGACGATACCCTGATGGTGGTCTGCGCGCAGCAGGGCGGGACCTGCACGGCGCCGACCTCCGGCACGAAGATCTTCTACGGCTATAACGGGGCCGTCGTGACCACGACCAATACGACCGAGGTGCGTTGCAATAACGAGACCTTCGGGCGCGACCCGCTGTCGGGCGAGACCGCCAAGTTCTGCTGGTACTATGTCGATCCCTCGAAGGGATCCTGGGCGACCTGCGCGGACAAGCAGGGCAAGAAGTGCAACTTCACCGGCGCGAAGCTGGTCCGCTACGGCGTTCCGGGCCGCTGGGTCTATGGTGCCTTCATCAACAACGTCACCTGCAGCAACGGAACGTTCAAGGATCCGGCGCATGGCGACACGAAGAAATACTGCGAGGCTTTCACCCCGAGCTGAGGCACCGTCGGCCGCGGCCGGAGAGGCGGGTGCCGTCATACGCCTCCCGTGACCGCCCGCTCTCCGCCCGCGGCGCAGGCAAGTCCTGCGGCCGATCCGTTCCCGGTTCGGTCGCTTTTCTCGTTCGCCGCCTCTCGTGCCGTGGGGAGCGGGAGGAAGAGGTTTCGCGTCCCGCGCGGGTGCGGATAGTTTCGCTTAAGATGGCGCGAGCGGATATGTCGGATGGGGAGTGGCATGCCGGAAGAACGGGGCAGCGAAGGGGGCACACAGGCGGCATTGCCGCGCCATTGGATCAGACTGGCCGCGGTCTATTTCCTGATCCCGGCGATCCTGCTGCTGTGCGGCGGGGAGCCCGGCTGGTGGCAGGCGTGGCTCTATTCCGTTCTGGTCATTGTCGCGGGTCTCGGCGGACGCATCTGGGCGGAACGGCGGCATCCCGGACTGATGGCAGAGCGGCAGGATGCCGGGAATTTCCGCAAGGCCAAAGCCTGGGACAAGGTGCTTGCCCCGCTGATGGCAGTAAGCATCGGCTATCCGCTGGTCATCGCGGCGGGACTGGACCACCGCTTTCAGGGCTCCCCGGACTTTCCGCTCTGGCTGAACCTCGCCGGCTTCCTGCTGATCGCCTTCGGGTACGCTTTCGCGGTCTGGGCACTGGCGGAGAACCGCTTCTTCTTCAGCGTGGTCGTCGTCCGGACGGACCGCGGGCACGTCGTCTGCGACACCGGGCCGTACCGGTATGTGCGGCATCCGGGTTATGCCGGTAACATCTACGCCCTGTTCGGGATCGTTCTCGCCCTGGACTCGCTCTGGACGCTGATCCCCGTGGCGGTGGCGCTGGTCGTTTCGGTGATCAGGACGGAACTCGAGGACCGGACCTTGCAGGAGGAATTGCCGGGGTATCGGGACTATGCGGGGCGGGTGCGGTATCGGCTGGTGCCGGGAATTTATTGAGGGATATATTCCGTACTCTGCGTTGCACTCCATTGATTGCCAAGTGCGAATGAAATTCTTTTTTTGAACTAGAATAGAAAGAAAATCATGCTCCCTAAATTTCGATTGATCATACTTGGCGCCGGTTTCTCGAAGCCTGCCGGGTTTCCGATCGCAGACGAACTATGGAAAGAGATTAGAAGTACAGCGCTTGCATACAGACCAAATGAAAGGGCTTATAAATTTAAAAAGGACCTCGACGAGTATATTGAATTTTACAACAACGCAGATGGAAAAGCGATTTCACCGGACGATGTCAATTTCGAAAAACTCATGCGATTTCTAGATGTTGAGCATTATCTCGGTTTGCGCGGAGGGGATACTTGGAGTTCTGATGGGAACGAGGGCACCATTGTCACGAAATATCTTATCGGGAAGATATTGGCACGGCATGTTAATTCTCTTGTTTCCATACCAGATCTTTACCTTGAATTTGCAAGACGTCTCCAGCCGCATGACGTCATCCTCACGTTCAATTATGACACCTTGTTGGAGCGGGCACTTGATGCGGTCGGCAAACCGTACCGATTGTTCCCGAAGCGGTTTGATAGGGTTAGTGAATATGCCGGCTTTGGTGGCGACGATCGAGATGAAGTAGTTGTCTTAAAAATGCACGGTTCAATCGATTGGTTTGACCGAACAAGTTTTGAACGACGTGTTGATGAACGAAAAAGGCAAAAGGTCTCGCCCCCAACTGATGTAATTTTCTCCGATGAGAAAGCTCTAAATCTGGAGCGCGTGGTTGATGGGCCAAGATTTGAGAATGACCCACTAAAAAATGTGTATCGAGCCAAAAACTTGAAGGCTCTATATGATAAGAAGATTCTTTTCCACGCTACGCCTCGTATCCTTGCGCCTTCTGCAACGAAACTTTTGTATGCAAACGGTCTGAACAATTTCTGGGAAGGAATGCGTGACGCGGGTTATCTAAATTTTGGAATGGCGATTATTGGCTTTTCGCTTCCGGACCACGATGAATATGCGAAACAAATTCTTTATCGGCTAGTTCAGAATTATCAAAAAAATTATTGGAACTCAGATGAGTTTGAGCAAAAGAAGTCGCCTCTCGCCATTGTCGATTTTTTCCGAGATGCGGCATCGGAAGCCAAGTTTATGGAGCGGTATCGTTTCGTTGATTGGTCTCGTGCTTATCTCAGCGGAGATGGGTTTGACGCGGCGTCGCTTGATCGGGTTTTTGCCTGAGAGTTTTACGCTTCGAAGCGGGACGTACTTAACACAGGCGACTCAATTGAGCCCAATCGTCCCCTCAACCGCCGCCACCACATTTCCCACCGGGATCAGCTCCGGGTCCTTCCCACCATACTCCTTCGAATCCACGATCGTCAGCCGCGCGGCGCTCGGGGCGTATTTCGCCGGGTCGTGCTTGCTGAAGAGCGAGACCAGCGGCGCCCCGCCGGTCGCCAGCATGTGGCCGCTGCCGCTGTCATTGGCGAGCGCGGCCGAGAGGCGGCCGGCGAGGGCCATGACGAGCACCGGGCCCTTCAGGTCCGGGCGGCTGTCGCTGCGGTCCCATTCGGGGAAGAGGGCCTCCGGCACCGCCGCGCGCCAGGCCGGGACCTTGGCGGCTTCCTCCGGGCCCGCGAAAAAAACCGGGGTGCGGCCTTTTGCGACCTGTTCCTTCGCGACGGCGAGGAAGTTCGCTTCCGGCCAGACCTTCACCGTATCGCCGGCGCCGGGGGCGATGCCGATATAAGTCGGCCCGTCCGGCAGCAGCTCGGCGGCGAGCGCTTTGTAGTCCGGTGCAACCGGGTCGAAGGCGGGCGGGGCCGACGATGGCGGGGCGGCGAGGTCGGCCAGGAAGGTGAGGGCCTTCAGCAGGTGGCGGTCCGGTTTCGCGTTGCCTTTCGGTTTGGCGTCGGAGAGGAGGAAACCGGCCGCGGGGCTGATGAAGCGGGTGTGGCGGATGCGGCGCGCATTGAGGCTTCGGCGCAGCGTCATCTGGGTGTCGATCACGAGATCGAATTGGCGGCCCTCCAGCGGGCGCGGTGCCCAGGGGAGTAGGGCGCCGAGATCGTCGCCGATCCCCGCATGTTCGATCACCTCGTCGAGCAGGTCCTTCACGACCGGAGCCAGCACCTTCGCGTACATCGACGGGCCGAGGCCGGCGAGCCAGGTGATCTTCGCCTCCGGAAAGCGGGCCCGGAGATCGATCAGAAACGGCAGCTTGAAGAGGCCGTCGCCGATGGTCTCGCCGCAGGAATAGATGAGGACCGTTTCGGGCGTGAGGGAACTGTTCGTCATGGCGGCAAAATCGGTGGTTTGAGGGCGCCGCACTATGACCGATCTTTGCTTCCGAAACCACACGTGCTAGCCAACGCACCACCTGACATTCGCTGGACGGATCCCATGAGCGACACCATCCTCGTTCCCATCGCGCCGGGCGAGCTGCTGGACAAGATCACCATTCTCGAGATCAAGCTGGAGCGGATCGGGGACGCGGCGAAACTGGCCAACGTCCGGACCGAGTTCGATGCGCTCGATGCGGTGCGCCGGGAGACGCTGCCGGCGAGCGCGGAGCTTGCCGACGCGACGGCGCGGCTCAAGGCCGTGAACGAGGAGCTCTGGATGATCGAGGACGATATCCGCGACTGCGAGCGCGGCGGCGATTTCGGCGAGACCTTCGTCTCCCTCGCCCGCGCGGTTTACCGCACCAACGATCGCCGCGCCGCGATCAAGAAGGAGATCAACCTGCTGCTCGGCTCCGCGCTGGTGGAGGAGAAATCCTACAAGGACTATCTCGCCCCCGGGGCCGGAGCGGCAGAGGGGTGACGCGCTCGTGACGGTTTCCGAGAGCGCTGCGGATCCGCGCTTCGCCCGCTTCCGCTTCTGGCTATTGGCGCTGCTCCTGCTGCTTTTCGTACCGGTCGGTATTCTCGCCAAGCAGGCGATGGCCACATTCTTCATCGCCGGCGCGATCCTGCTGCTCGGCGCGGTGGCTCTGGAGCGCCGCCGGCTGCCATTGCCGGAGCGCCCGGTGCTGATCGCCTTCGCGGCGGTCGTGCTGCTTTCTCTTTTGGGGCCTCTTGCGGGCGGTTTCCCGCTCGATATTGCCCGGACGGCTCCAAAGCTCGGTCTGCTGGCGCTGCTGCTGTTGGCGATCTCGGCGGCGCCGGATATCGCGGAGGGGCTGGCGCGCCGGAAACTCGCCCATATCCTCGCCCTGTCGCTTTGCCTCGGCGCGCTGATCTTCGCAATCGAGATCCATTTCGACGCGCCGCTCTACCGGTTCTTCTCCGGAAAGGGGGACGCGGTGGATGTCGCGCCCTCGCGCTTCAACCGGGGCAGCACGGCCCTGGTGCTACTGACCTGGCCTGCCGCCGCCGCGCTCTGGCTGCACGGGCGGCGGATCTTCCCGGCGGTTATCCTGCTGCTCGGCCTCGCCGCCGCTTTCACGGGTGAGTCCGCGTCGGCCGCGCTCGCCGCCGTGGTGGCGCTGCTGCTGTTGCCGCTCGGCCTGCTGCTGCCGCGTTTCACTGCCGCGGCGATCTTCGTCTGTTCCACCTTGCTGATGCTGGCCGCGCCCTGGATCTTCGCGCATGTGCTGACGCTGGTGCCGGACTATCTCCGCCTGTTGCCGCCGTCCTTCGCGGAGCGGCTGGAGATCTGGAACGCCGCCTCCCTCGCGGTGCTGGAGCGGCCCTGGCTCGGGCAGGGGCTGGGGGCGATGCGCTCACTCGCCGTGCCGGAGGCGCTGAGAGAAAGCTACGCGCTCTTCAAGACCTCGACCATCCATCCGCACAATGCCGCGGTGCAGATCTGGCTCGATTTCGGTCTGTTCGGGATCTTGGCGGCGCTGGCGTTGCTCTGGAACCTCATCCAGGCGGCGGGGAGGAGCGCGACGGTCGCACGAGCGGCGGCGCTCTCGGCGCTCGGCGCCGGACTGGTCATCGCCTCCGTCTCCTACGGTCTCTGGCAGGAGACCTGGCTCGGCTTGATCGGCTTCACCATCCTTACCTTCGGCGTGCTCTGCCGCGACGATAGCGCTTCCGACTGATCGCTTTTCCGTCCCGCTGCGCTGGTGTTAAGTGGCGGAAAGAAAACGCGAAGCGTGGGAGGCGCGGCATGGCGAACTATCCGGCGGTCGAAGACATCCGCAAAATCGGCATTCTCGGGGGCGGCACGATCGGCGCGAGCTGGTCGGCATGGTTTCTGGCGCGGGGCTATGATGTAACCGCCTGGGATCCGGGCGAGGGCGCCGAGGCCAAGCTCCGTGCCTTCGTCGACAATGCCTGGCCGCAACTGACCGAACTCGGGCTGAGTGCCGGGGCCGACAAGGCGCGGCTGACATTCGTCGCGACGCCGGAAGAGGCGGTCGCGGGCGCCGATTTCATCCAGGAAAGCGCGCCGGAACGGCTGGACATCAAGCGCGAGCTCTATGCCAGGGTCGACGGGGTGCTTGGGCCGGATGCGATCTTCGCTTCCAGCACCTCCGGCCTCGTCATGAGCGAGATGCAGCAGGGGCTGAAGAGCGCGCCGCGCATGGTCATCGGCCATCCCTTCAACCCGCCGCACCTGATCCCGCTGGTCGAGGTCGTTGCGGGCAAGGAGACCGATCCCGCCGCCGCGGACTGGGCGATGGACTTCTATCGCCATGTCGGCAAGCACCCGATCCGGCTGAAGAAGGAGCTGAAGGGCCATCTCGCCAACCGCCTGCAGGCGGCGCTCTGGCGCGAGGCTCTGCTCGCGGTGAAGGAGGACATCGCCTCGATCGAGGATATCGACGCGGCGATGGCGCAAGGTCCCGGGCTCCGGCTCGCCCTCATGGGGCCGCACATGATCTTCAATCTCGCCGGCGGCAAGGGCGGCATGGCGCATTTCTATGACCATATCGGCCCGGCGATGGAAGCCTGGTGGGAGACCATGCAGGAGACGCCCAAGCTCGACGCTGAACTGCGCGCCGCGCTGATCAAAGGCGTTGAGGAGGAAGCGGCCGGCCGCTCGATCGACCAGCTCGAGGCGGAGCGCGACGGCAAACTTATCGCATTGCTGAAGATGCTGCAGGAGAAGGGATAGGCATTCAGGTGTCCGACGGCTCGAAAAGGATTATTGTCATTGGCGCCGGTATTGTCGGCACCGCGACGGCGCTACGGCTCGCGATGGACGGGCACAAGGTCCGGGTGATCGATCCGAAGCCGCCGGGGCGCGCCACCTCTTTCGGCAATGCGGGCGCGATCGCCAGCGGGGCCGTGACGCCGACCGGCTCGCCGGGCAATTTCAGACAGTTGCCGAAGATGCTGCTGGACCCTGCCGGGCCGGTTTCGATCCGCTGGTCTTATCTGCCGAAATTGGCCCCCTGGCTCATGCGCTTTTTCGCAGCAAGCACGCCGGCGCGGGTCGAACAGATCTCGAAGGAGCTTTGGACCCTGACCGCTCCGGCCGGCGATGCGCATCTGGCGCTGATGAAGGCGCACCGCATCGAGGGCATCGTGAAGCCGCTCGGCTGGCTCAAGGTCTATACGGGCGAGGCTTCGTTCGCCTCGACGAAATTCGAGCGCGGGCTTCTGGAGAAGCGCGGCGTCAACCTCCAGATCCTGAACCGGGACGAATTGCGCCAGTTGGAGCCGGGCCTCGCGCCGACCTTCACCCACGGCGCGTTCCAGCCGGACAATCATTTCGTCACCAGCCCGGTGAAGCTCACAGAGGCGTATGCCGAGGCCTTCACCCGGCTCGGCGGCACGTTTATCGCCGAGCAGGTCCGCCGGTTCGAATTCGACGGGAACCGGGTGAGCCGCGTGATAACGGATCTCGCCATGCACGAGGCCGACGCCGTGGCGGTTTGCACCGGAGCGTGGTCGGCGAGGGTCTGCGCCATGATGGGGCTGAAGGTGCCGCTCGACACGGAGCGCGGCTATCACCTGAACCTGGTCCAGGAGGACGCGCCGAAGCTTGGCCGCCCGGTGGTGATCGGCGATCACGGTTTCGTCCTCGCGCCGATGCAGGACGGCATCCGGCTGACCAGCGGGGTCGAGTTCGCCGGCCTGGACGCTGAGCCGGATTTCACACGTATAAAGCGCATGCTTCCGCTCGCGCGCAAGGCGCTGCCGGGGCTCGGCGGAACCGTCACGCGGGAATGGCTCGGGCACCGTCCCTCGACACCTGACAGCAAACCTGTGATTGGCGCGGCGCCGGAAATACCGAATGTTTTCCTCGGCTTTGGTCACGGGCATCTAGGCCTTACTTTGGCGGCACGGACTGCCGATCTTCTCGCCGGGGAAATCTCTGGGCGCGAGCCTGACATTGACCTCGCGCCGTTCTCGGCCGCCCGTTTCTGAGCCTTTCGTCCAAAATGCCTTATTTATTACGGGTTTCTGACAAAATGACCGTTCAAGATCGGGTGTGACGAAAATCATTGCCCACGGGAACCATTGCGCTAAGAGTCTCGTGGGACTCTTCTAGTCATGCAGGAAGCCACCGAGGAGGGGAGAAGAATGAAAAGCCTTCAAAACCCGGCACTTAAGAAGATTGCTGTCGTTTTCGGAGCTGTGCTGCTGTCCGGTTGCGCCGGCATGCAGCTTGAAAAAGCACGTATGATTGAGCCCAAGGGAGACGAATTCAGCGTGGCGCTGAACAAGGAATATCTGCGCCTGTCCGAGCTCGAGTTCCTCGAGGGTGATTACAAGGATTCGGATAATTTCGCGCTCCGCGCGATGCAGGCCGCCAACAATCAGCCACCGGCGCCGGAAGCGCTGGAAGCCCGCAACCTGCCGGCCGCCCACAAGGGCGAGCTTGCCCAGGCACGGCGTGAACTGGTCGAAGTCATGGGCGCGACGGCGACCAAGAAAGTTCCTGTGAATGCAGCGCAGGCGCAGGCCGCGTTCGATTGCTGGATGCAGGAGCAGGAAGAGAACTTCCAGCCTGACGATATCGCCCGCTGCAAGGCCGACTACATGGCGGCGATGAACGCGATCCGCCTCGCCATGGCGCCGGCCCCCGCGGCGGCCGCTCCGGCTCCGGCACCGAAGGCGCCGCAGCGCATGGCTGCGACCTACACGGTCAATTTCGACTTCGACTCCGATGCGATCACGCCGAAGGCGAGCGCCATCATCGCCGAGGCGGGAATGGCCATCGACGAGATGAAGGCCGGGACCATTATCCTCTCCGGCTACACCGACCGTGCGGGCCCGGCGAGCTACAACATGAAGCTTGCGGATCGCCGCGCGAAATCGGTGCTTGGCGCCCTCGATATCCGCTCGCGGATGAAGGTCGCCGGCAAAGCCGAGATCAAGGTCTATGGCGAGAACAACAACCTCGTGAAGACCGAGGACGGCGTCAAAGAACCAGAAAACCGCCGCGTGAAGATCGAGATCATCCGTTAAGCGGAACTCCATATAGAAACGGAAAGGCCGCCTCCGGGCGGCCTTTTCTTTTTCTCATCGCTCGTTCCCGGATAACCAATCGTCATCCCCACGCAAGTGGGGACCCATGGAAGACGGGCACCGCTCTACGAACCCTGGGTCCCCGCTTTCGCGGGAATGACGGATACTTATGGGGCCGGTGGTAGAAGGCGCCGGCCGGGGCTGGGGGGCGTCCGCTTAGCCGAACTTTTCCAACCCGATCATGGTCTGGCGGATGATCTGGCGGGAGCGCCAGAGCACCATTTCGTACCAGTCGGACATCTGCGGCGAATAGTGGTTGCGGATCTGCTCCTTGATCCGTTTCGTCTCCGGCGCGTTCCAGTCGACCTCGCCCTGGTTGTGCAGCCAGTGGTCCTCTCTGAGCGCGATGCGCCCGCGGTCTGTGCTGTAGGTACCGTATTCCAGCGCGACGTAGGTGTAATCGTCGCCCAATTTCGCGTTCCAGAGCTCGCGCGAAGTGCCGTGCAGGGGGATCGAGGAGGAAGTGCCGAGTTCCGGCACGCCGACGGAATCGCCATACATCTCGACCACGCGCTGCATGCCCTTGCTGCCGGGCAGGTGGGCGCAGATCGGCTCGCCGTAACCGAACGGGCCGAGGCCGGTGTGATAGTCGATCACGGAGACCAGCGCGCGGTCGGCCAGCTTGAAGTCCTCGATGATCTTCTCAAGCGTCTGTCGGGCCCAGGAAGGTCCGAAGCCGCCGAAGAACATGCTGTGCGCATGCTTGTACTGTCCGGCCTTGCGCGCGGCCTGAAAGGCTTTCTCGCCGTGCTTGGCGCGGAAGGCGGCGATCTTGTCCTCGGCGGCTTTCAGTGTCGCCTCGTCGAGCGCCGGCGGAACCAGCGCACCGACCAGCTCGTCATGGCCGGGGTTTTCCGGTACCGGCTTTGAGAAGTCGATGTAGTTGCGGTTGAGGTCGCAGCCTTCGTCGGTGACCCGACGGAGCCAGGCGAAACCGTGCGGGTTGAGCGCGTGGATGTGCAGCGCGGCCATGTCCGCGCCGAGGCCCTGTCGGGCGCCGGAGAGGAACCAGTCGATCTGCGCGCCGGAGCCGCAGAAGCCCTCGACCCCGTGGGTGGCGGAAATCGTCACCAGCACCTTTTTCGCGTCCTTCGGACCGACCCAGGCTGCGTCGCAGGCGAGCGTCTCGCCGTTCGGTCCCTTGTTCGGGTTCTCGTAGGTCGTGACCTCCGCCCCGTCACGCTTCGCGGCGGCGAGTAATCGCTCGCGCGCTTCGGCATAGTCTTTGGAAAAGGCGTGGTCGAGGAATTCCAGGATGCTCATCGGGTCGGGTCCAGGGAGGGCCAGAGGGAGAAAAGGCAGCGGCGGATGCCAGTTTCCGTGGAGACTAGCAAGAGAGGCGGCGCGGACGCCATTTCCGTAACGGAATTTTCTGTTGAGCGGATCGGGACAAGTTGGCAGCGTTGGGTCCTTGCACGTTACCCTTTTCCCGAGTGCCCTCCGACATGACCGGTCCCGGAAACATCCTCCTGATCACCGCCGACCAATGGCGCGCCGATTGTCTCTCCGCCCTTGGCCATCCGGCGGTGAAGACGCCGAACATCGATGCGCTCGCGGCCGACGGGGTGCTGTTCGAGCGGCATTACTGCCAGGCCGCGCCCTGTTCGCCGGCGCGGGCCTCGCTCTATACCGGGCTCTACCAGATGAACCATCGGGTCTGCCGCAACGGCACGCCGCTGGATGCCCGCTTCACCAACATCGCGCTGGAGGGACGGCGCGCGGGCTACGGACCGGCGCTGTTCGGCTACACGGACCAGAGCTTCGATCCGCGCGCGTTGGCGGCGGGCGACCCTCGGCTCACCACCTACGAGGAGGTGCTGCCCGGCTTCGAGCGGATCGAGCGGTTCGACGAGCAGGCGGCGGACTGGCTGCAATGGCTAGAAGGTGCGGGCGAGGATGTTTCGGACGGGCTCGCCGGGGTCTACGGCTCGGTGTCGAAGCCCTTCACCCGGGCGGACCTGACGCCGCGCTTCAAGGCCGAACATACCGAGACCGGCTTCATCACCGAAAGCTTCCTCGACTTCCTTGGACGGCAGGAGGCGGACACGCCCTGGTTCGCGCATCTCTCCTTTATCCGCCCGCATCCGCCCTTTTCGGTACCGGAGCCATACAATTCCATGGTGCCGGACGAGTTGGTGGAGCTGCCCGTGAGGGCAGCCTCCCCGGACGCGGAGGGGGAGATCCATCCCTTCGTCCGCTACGTGCTCGAACAGGTAAAATCGAAATCCTTCGTGCCGGGCGGCGGCGAACGGCCGGTGATCGACTGGAGCGACGACGAGATCCGCGCCCTCATGGCGGTCTATTACGGCATGATCGCGGAGGTCGACGCCCAGCTCGGGCGCCTCATCGAGGGCTTGAAGCGGAACGGCGCCTACGAAAACACGCTGATCGTGCTGACCAGCGATCACGGCGAGATGATGGGCGAGCACCATCTCTTCGGAAAGCTCGGCTATTTTGAGGGCAGCTACCACATCCCGCTCATCGTCCGGGCGCCGGGAGCCGGCGTCGCGCGCGGGACGCGGGTGACGAAATTCACCGAGTCCATCGATATCGCGCCGACGCTGGCGGAATGGAGCGGGATCGACGTGCCGCTGCAATATGACGGTCGCTCCCTGCTGCCGTTTCTCCGCGGCGAGGCGCCGGCGGACTGGCGCGACGCCGCACATTGGGAGTTCGATTTCCGCGAGGTCGTCAGCGGCAAGCCGGAAGGCGCGCTCGGTCTCAAACTCGATCAGTGCCAGCTCGCGGTACATCGCGGCGAGCGTTTCAAATATGTCCATTTCGCCGCCCTGCCGCCGCTTCTTTTCGACCTTGAGGCGGATCCCGGCGAATTGGTGAACCTTTCGGGGAATCCCGATTACGCGGCGGAAGAGCTCGCTGCCGCGCGGTCTATGCTCTCCTGGCGGCAGGCGATGAGCGAGCGCACGCTGACCGGGATCGAAATCACCTCCGGCGGTCCGGTCGCGCGACCCTTCGCGGATCGGTACTGAAGCGGTGCCGCCGGACCGCTTGGATATGCGCGCATTTGCCTGATAGGCTCGGAAAAAAGATCATCCGGGGACGCAGAATGAGCGAGACGGCCGACTATTCCATCGATCCGCAGATGGCCAAAGCCATGGAGCGCATGGTCGAGATTGCCGAGGAAGGCAAGTTCGAGCCATTGCCGCTCGACCCGGACCCGGTCGAGGCGCGGGTCCGGATGGAAGCCGAACGCGCCTGGTGGAACCAGAAACTGCCGGAGATGGCGGAGATCCGTGAGGAGGTCTTCGAGGGGCCGAACGGTCCGGTCCCGGTCCGTCTGCTCTATCCCGACGTGCCGCGTCCTGCGCCGGTGCTGGTCTATTTCCATGGCGGCGGCTGGGTCGTCGGTTCGCTCGAGACCCATCACCGGGCGATGCGTTATCTGGCTTTGAAGAGCGGCTGCGCGGTCGCCGCGGTGGATTACCGTCTGGCACCCGAGCACAAGTTTCCGGCCCCGCTGGAGGATTGCGTCGCCTCGATCGACCATGTCCATGCCAACGGCGCCGCCTGGGGGCTCGATCCGTCGAAGCTGGCGGTCGGTGGCGACAGCGCGGGGGCCAACCTCGCGCTCGGTGCGGCGCTCTCCCTGCGCGACCGGGGCGATAGTCCGATCCGCTCCCTCACGCTGTTCTACGGCTGCTTCGACCGGGATTTCGAGGACGAGTCCCATACGCTCTTCGGCGACGGTTCCTTCGGGCTCTCGACAGACTCCATGCGCTGGTACTGGAACCACTATCTCAGCGACGAGACCGACGCCGCGAACCCCTATGCCTGCCCGATGAAGGCGGACCTCTCGGGCCTGCCGCCGACCCAGCTCTACCCGGCCGGGCTCGATCCGCTGCGCGACGATTCCGCACGCATGAAGGAGCTGATGGAGGCGGCCGGCGTGCCGGTCGAGTACAAGCTCTATCCCGGCGTCTGCCATGCCTTCATCAACCTGACCCGTATGGTCGACCAGGCGCACGAACTGATCGACGACGCGACCGCGGCGATCCGGCGCAATCTGGCTCTCGGCTGATCGCGCACCTGTGCTGAAGCTCGATCATCTCACCGTCATCGCGCCCTCTCTCGGCGAGGGTGCGGCGCATGTCCGCGACTGCCTCGACATCGATGTCCCATTCGGCACACGCCACCTCTATATGGGGACGCATAACCACCGTTTGCAGCTTGGCGGACGGGTCTATCTCGAGATCGTGGCTCTCGACCCAGCCGGGACCGCGCCGGCACGCGCGCGATGGTTCGGCCTGGACAATGCGGCCAAGGTCCGGGCCGACTGGGAGGCCGGCCGAAGGTTGCGCGGCTGGGTCGCCAACACGGCGAATATCGAGGCTCTCATCGCGGCGCGCGGCGCAATTTTCGGAGAGGCTGTGCCGCTGCCGACAGGCGATCCGAGCTTCGCCTTCGCGATCCCCGTAGACGGCTCGCTCCCGCTCGACGGGGGGGCGCCATCCGTGATCGACCACAAGGACGATCCGACCTCCATGGAGGAGATCCCGGATCTCGGGGCGCGGCTCCGTTCCTTCACCCTCGCGCACCCGGACCCGGACGCGATAGCGGCGCTCTACCGGACACTCGCGATAGACCGCCCGCCGGTATTGGTTCCGGGATCCGAGCTGCGCTACAGCGCCGAAATCGAGACAGCCGCGGGACCGAAAACGCTCACCTGATAAGGTGGGTCAGGCCTCGGTCGCCGCCCGGTCCTTCGGCAGGCGGAGCGTGATCAGGTTGGTGATTAGGATCGACCCGGCCAGCATGTAGAAGACCGAGGCGAGCCCGTAGGCGTCCGCCAGCATGCCGCCGAGGAGCGGCATGACCATCGAGAAGCCGCTTTGCGTGCCGAACATCAGGCTGGTTGCCGAGCCGCCGAGATGGTCCGGCGTCAGGTCCATCATCCAGCTATGCACCACCGGGCGGACCGCATAGAGCACGAAGCCGAGCAGCGAGATGCCGGCGATGAAGGCGGTCTCGCTGCCGAGAAAGGTGAGGCTGGCGATGATCAGGGTCGAGGCGCTGAGCCCGGCCAGCACCACGCTGCGCCGTCCCGCCCGGTCCGACCAGATCCCGGCGACCGGCGTCGCGATCACCCCGCCGACCTGCATCGCCGCCATGGCGATGCCGATCATCACCGGGCCCGAGCCCATGTCGTGGGCGAGATAGAGCGGCAGGAAGGCGAGCAGGCCGGACTGGGTCATCGAGCGGAAGCCGCTCATGACGCAAAGGCCGAGGATCGCGCGGTTTGCGATCACGGTCCGGATGCCGTCCAGATATTCCGATAGCCCGGCCCCCTGTCCCGCATCAGTTTTCGGCCGCGCGGTCTCGTAGCGCCAGAGGCCGACGGCGAGGATCGCCGCGACGGCGAGCACGGGCAGGGCGGAGACCTCCGCCGCCTGCTGCCATCCGAGCGCGGCGATCAGCGCGCCGGCGGCAAGCGGGGCGATCGTGTCGCCGGTGCTGGCGCCGAGCCCGTGAATGGAGAGCGCGTAGCCGCGGTTCTTCGGATAGCGCGAGGAGAGGAAGGAGATCGCCGGCGGGTGCCAGAGATTGCCGGTCACCCCGATGATCGTGACGAGACCGGCGATGGCGAGGAAGGTGCCGGCAAGCCCCATCGCGGCCAGCGCGAGCGCGCCGATGGCGACGGAGAGGATCTGGAACAGCACCTTGCGCCCGGAAATGTCGATCAGCGGCCCGCTGAAGAAATTGGCGGCGAAGGAACTGACATGGAACACGCTGACCAGCGCGCCTGTCTCGGTGTAGCTGAGACCCAGCGTCATCGACAGCGGCGGCAGCAGCAGGTAGAAGGTCGCGGCCGTCCAGTGGATGGCGCCGTGGCCGAGCCCGACCAAAGTGATCGGAATGTTCTCCCTGAGGGTGACGCCGGTCAGGCGCTCGGAAATGGACATGGGATTATCCTGACTTGAGGGCTGCCGGGATGTCGTCCGGCGGCCGGGCACTTCGGAATGACTTCTGAAAATAGCACGCCGGTCCAGTCGTTTGACATGCTAGTTCACGAGATGTTTGCGACGGGCTGGTTCGAGCCGCTACTGTTCGCCGTCCTGCTGCTCGCCGGGCTCTCGATCCTCTTCTACACGCTCCGGACCGGCGTGCCGCCGATGCCGTCCAACCCGATGGCGCGTGGGGCGATGTTCAGGCTCATTCCCGGCGGCGCGCAACCGAAGACGATCTACGAGCTCGGCTGCGGCTGGGGCGGGATCGCCTTCGCGCTGGCGGCGCGCTTTCCGGACGCGCGGGTCATCGCGATCGAGCTCTCGCCGCTGCCCTGGGCGGTTTGCCATGTCCGGCGCCTGTTTCAGCCGCGTCCCAATCTCGAGATCCGGCGCGGCGACTTCTTGCGCACCGATCTTTCCGGCGGCGACCTGCTGTTCTGCTATCTCATGGTCGCGCCGATGACCGCGCTGGAACGCAAGCTGAGCGCCGAGCTGCGGCCCGGTGCGCTGGTGATCGCGAATTCCTTCGCACTGCCCGGCTGGGTGCCGGAGAAGACGGAAGTGGTCACGGAAGCGTCCTACGCCAATATCTACCGCTACCGCGCGCCGGGCCGGTAGCGCTCAATCCAGCTCCGCCTCCAGAGCGGCGTCCTTGGCCGGGCTGTCGATCCGCGGCGGCCCCTCCGTCGTCACCGCGCCGCTCATATGGCTGGCAATGCGCCAGACATGGTAGGCGCAGCGATGCAGCCAGCGGATGCCGTCGAGACGTCCGATCGCATCGTCGAGCGAGAGTTCCCGGGCGGCGGCGGCGCGCGCCGCATCGTCCCTCAGCCGCCGTCTCTCCTCCCGAAGGGACTTCCGCAACGCGTCGAAGATCTCTTCCGCGGCCGCCGGGTCCTGCGCGTCCGTAAAGGTCTTGAGAGCGGCGGCGAAGTCCCGGCGCGCCTGCTGGAGCGCCGGATCGCGCGCGATTGTCTCGATCCGCCCGCTGCGGCCGACGCGGTGGAAGAGACGCCGCAGGTGATCGAGCGCATGCATCGCGGCGACGAACCGTCCGGGATCGGAAGCGGGGTCGAGCCGTGGCTGGATGTCCTCCGCATAACGTTCGGCTTTGCCGATCGCATCTCCGATTTCCGCCAAATCGGATTCCGACCGGTGCCGGACCGGATCGGTCATTGCCTGCTCGATCAGATCGAACAGACGGTAGGAACACTCACCGAGCGTGCCGGCGAGCGCGTCCGTCGCGGCGCTCGTGTCCGGCAGCAGGTTGCGGTCGAGACGACGGGCGAGATCCGCGCCGTCCTCCGGAATCAGCCAGAGGATCAGGCGCGCGAACCGGTGGGTGAAAGGCAGGATGAGGAGCACCCCGAGCGTGTTGAAGGCGGAGTGGAAGGCGACCAGAGCGACCTGCTCCGAGCCGACGACAGCGGGGTCGGCGAAATGCGCCGCGATAGCGGCGAACGGCGTCAGAAGGCAGAACGCCATTAAGCCGGTCAGCAGGTTGTAGACGACGTGGGCGGCGCCGGTCTGGCGCATCGCGGAGGATCCGCCGACCGTGGCCAGGATTGCGGTGAAGGTGGTGGCGATATCCATACCGATCACCATTGCCATCGCCTGCGGCAGGGTGATCGCTCCGCTGCCGAGCGCCACCATCGCCGTCGCCACTCCGGCACTGGAAGACTGGGTGACCAGGGTGATCGCGGCCCCGATCGCGACCAGCTGCAGGCGGCCGAGAAGGGTGTCGGAGGGGAAGTCGGCCGGCGTGACCGCGCCTTCGAAGAGCTGCATGCCCTGCTGCATGGTGTCGAGGCCGATGAAGATCAGGCAGAAACCGGCAAGTGCCCAGCCTGCCTGCGCGGTGCGGGCGCGCCCGAACATCTTGACCAGCACCGCGATCAGCAGAACCGGGAGCAGGATCGCGCCGAGCTTCAGCTTGAATCCGATCAGCGCGACCATCCAGCCGGTGACGGTGGTCCCGATATTGGCCCCGAAGATGATCCCGAGCGCCTGCGGGAAGCTGAGCAGGCCGGCCCCGACGAAACCGACGGCGGTCACCGTGGTCGCGCTGGAAGACTGGATAACCGCGGTGGTCAGCGCGCCGGTCGCGGCGCCGGAGACCGGGCTGTTGGTGAAAGCCGCGAGCAGCCGGCGCTGGCTATCGCCGATCAGGCTCTTCAGCCCGTCCGTCAGGATCAGCATCCCGATGAGGAAAAGGCCCACTCCGCCAATGGCAACCGCTGCGCTCGCGAGCATGGTGTCCGTTCAGTCCCCCGTGCCGCTCAGAAGCCAAGGCGCTCGGCGTGCCAGCGCAGGTGGTCCTCGATGAAGGTAGCGATGAAATAGTAGGAATGATCGTAACCCGGCTGGCGGCGCAGCGAGAGCCGAATACCCGCTGCATCGCAGGCGGCCTCCAGCAATTCGGGTTTCAACTGGCCCTCCAGAAACCCGTCCTCGAGTCCCTGGTCGACGAAAATCGCCGGCACCCGGGCGCCGTCCTCGATCAAGGCGCAGGCATCGTATTCGCGCCATTTCGCCCGGTTCGGCCCGATATAGCCGGTCAACGCCTTGTCGCCCCAGGGGCAGCGCATCGGAGCGCAGATCGGCGCGAAAGCGGAGACCCCCTTGAAGCGCTCCGGATTGCGGAGCGCGATGGTCAGCGCGCCGTGCCCACCCATCGAATGGCCGGTGATCGCCTGCCGTTCCATGTCGAGCGGCAGGGCCTGTCCGACGAGCGCCGGCAATTCAGTCTCGATGTAGCTGCGCATCCGGTAATGGGCCGACCACGGCGCCTCGGTCGCGTCGACATAGAACCCGGCCCCGAGGCCGAAATCGTAGGCGCCGTCCGGGTCGTCGGGAACCTCGTCGCCGCGCGGGCTGGTGTCCGGCGCGATCAGCGCGACCCCGAGCTCGGCCGCGACCCGCTGCGCGCCTGCCTTGACGGTGAAATTCTCCTCCGTGCAGGTCAGGCCGGAGAGATACCAAAGCACCGGGACGTCCATCTTATCGGCCTGCGGAGGCAGAAAGGCGGCGAAACGCATCTCCGTGCCGGTCTCCTCCGACCGGTGCGTATAGACAAACTGCTTGCCGCCGAACGCCTTGGCTTCGGAAACGGTCGTCAGGCCCGGTGCACTCATCTTCTCTCTTCCTATTCAGGGTATCTTGCCGGGAGGCTACACCAAGGCCGGATGCCGATAAACACGGCGTCGCCTTTATGGCGCCGAGAGGCAATGAAGGGTCCCTTTCGGGTTATCGGGGTTATGTCCGCCACCTTAGATCTCTAGGATGCGGGCTCAGCCGGATAAGAGGGACCCCATGCCGAAAATCAATGCCGAACGCCTCCTGAACGATCTGAAGACGCTGCGCTCGATCGGCGCGGTCGAGACCGGCGTGGTACGGCCTGCGCTCAGCGAGAAGGATCTCGAAGCGCGGCGCTGGCTGAAGCAGCGCTTCGAGGAGGCGGGGCTCGACACCACGCTGGACGGCGTCGCCAATGTCATCGGACGCTCCACGAAAAACGGCCCGGCGCTGATCGTCGGCTCGCATTCGGACACACAGCCGCGCGGCGGCTGGCTCGACGGTGCGCTCGGCGTGATCTACGGCCTCGAGGTCGCGCGGGCGCTCGCCGAGGATCCGGAGACCTCCGATCTCGCGGTCGATGTCGTCTCCTGGCAGGACGAAGAGAGCCGGTTCTATGGTTGTCTCGGCTCGCGCTCCTGGATCGGCGTGGCGGACTCAGAGGTCGAAGCGAAGGCCACCGACCGGGATGGCGTGAAGCTGACCGACGCGCTGGCGGCCGCGGGCCTTACGGACGTGCCGCGGGCGCGGATGGAGGAGGGGCGCTATGTCGGCTACCTCGAGGCGCATATCGAGCAAGGCGCCTGGCTGGAAGAGGCCGGCGAGCAGATCGGCGTGGTGACCAGCATCGTCGGTATCCGCGGCATGACGCTGACCTTCGAGGGCGAACAGAACCATGCCGGGACCACGACCATGGCAAGGCGCAAGGACGCGGCGACGGCGCTCTTCAAGGCGGCGAGCCGGATCCACGAGGAATTTCCGAAACACGCCAAGCCGACCACGGTCTGGACCATCGGCCGGGTCTCGATCGAGCCGGGCGCGGCCTCCATCGTGCCCGGTTATGCCGAGCTGACCCTGCAGTTCCGCGACAGCGAAGACGCACTGCTCGACAAATACGAGGAGATCGTCGAGGAGATCGTCGCCGCCATCAACGCGGAGGGCCGGGTGAAGGCCGCCGCGACCCGAAACCGTACGCCGGTGCGGCCGTCGGACATGGACGACGGCTTCCAGCAGCATCTCGCGGCGGCCGCCGAGAAGACCTCGCCCGGCAAATGGCGCCGGATGCCGAGCGCGGCGGGACACGATCCGATGGTGCTCGTCGACGCGCTGCCCTGCGCGATGCTGTTCATACCGTCGATCGACGGGATCAGTCACGATTTCGCCGAGGACAGCCACGAGGAGGATATCGTCGCCGGCTGCCAGGTGCTGGCGGATGCCGCGGCTTCGATCCTGAAAACCGCGCAGGAGAAGAGTTAATGACGGAGAACGACCGCATTCCGAAAGCCGTCGACTGGCTCGCCAAGGCCCGCCTCGGCGGCGGGCCGACCGAGCGGCTTCCCGACGAACTCATGCCCGTGACGGAAGCGGAAGGTTACGCTCTGCAGGCCCGGCTGAACGCCCATCTGACCCAGGCCGGGTTCGGGCCGGTGGTCGGTCACAAGATCGGCTGTACCACGCCGGTCATGCAGGATTACATGAAGATCGACCATCCCTGCGCGGGTGAGATCTTCGCCACGATGGAATTTCACGAGCGCGCCGACGTCCAGATCGATCTCTATCACCGGATCGGGATCGAAGTGGAGATCGGCGCGCTGCTGTCGCACGAACTGGTGGCCGACGGGCCTTTCGATCGCGACAATGTGGGCGGCTATGTCGAGGCGATCATGCCGGCGGTGGAATTGGTCGACGACCGCTACGCGGACTGGCGATCGCTTCCCATGCCGATGCTGGTCGCCGACAATTTCTTCAATTCGGGCGCGGTGCTCGGAGCACCGGTCCTGAACTGGGAAGGCATCGATCTGCCGGGGATCGCCGGAAGCCTCTATATCGACGGAGAAGAGGCGGGGACGGGAACCGGCGCGGACATTCTCGGGCACCCGTTCGAGGCGCTCGCCTGGCTCGCCAATCTGCGTCAACAGCAGGGCTGTCCGCTTCAGGCCGGAGAATTCGTTCTCCTCGGCAGCGTGGTGAAAACGGTTCATTTCGATGCGCCGGCCCGTTGCGTCGCCGATCTCGGCGAACTTGGCTGTGTCGAGGTCAATTTCCTCTGAGCCACCGGGTGAGCGCCGCGATTCGCTCGTGCGATCACGTGAGATGCGTGCGGCGGCGAAAACCGTTCTGCCCTTGTTCGTGCCAAGCGTTCCGCGCGTCTTGTGCTGCACACATCGCGGTGCCAACATTTTCCAGGCTGCGCCGGCACATGGCATTCCGCCAATTCGGCTAGATGGAATTCGGATCTGAGACGGGATTGATATGGCAACTTTCGTACTCGTTCACGGGGCATGGCACGGCGGATGGTGCTGGCGGCGGGTCGCGGACCGGCTGCGTGCGGCGGGACACGATGTCTTCACCCCGACCTTGACCGGGCTCGCGGACCGTTCTCATCTTTTGACCCCCAATGTAACGCTGCAGACCCATGTGCTCGACATCGCCAATCTTCTCGAATGGGAGGATCTGAACGATGTTGTGCTGTGTGGCCACTCCTATGGCGGGATGGTGATCACCGGCGCAGCCGACCGTCAGAGCGAGCGCATCAAATCGCTCGTCTATGTGGACGCCTTCGTGCCTGGTGACGGCGAGTGCGCGATGGATTCCCGACCGCCGGAACGCGTGAAACTCGCCTATGAGCAGGTTCGGACGGTCGGAGAGGGCTGGTGGATGCCGCCAACGCCCGCCGCGTCCTTCCGTGTTAACGAAGCGGATCAGGCCTGGGTAGACTCGAAATGCACCAACTTTCCGATCGCGTGCTTCACCCAAAGGCTGTATCTGACTGGCGCGGCTGATCGGGTCGCGTCGAGATATTACGTCCGGGCTGCGGGCTACAAAGCGCCTCAGTTCGATGCCTGCGTCGAAAGACTTGCCGGCGTTCCGGGATGGACGGTCAGCGAAATGCCTTGTGGGCATGACATCATGGTCGACATGCCGGAAGAGCTGACAGCGCTTCTCGCAGAGGCAGGATGCTAGACTGTGGAGCGTCCCGATCTTGCCGAAGCTGGTCACAAAGACGCGTCGCGCTCCTGTTCCGTATTCTCTCAATACGGGAACTCCCGTGACGGTTTGTGCGTTTACGGATTCTTAGGAGCCTTAACCCTAAAAGGTTTGATCAACGAGTTTTGCGTCCGACCCGCTTGCCGGGACAACGTTGCCCGCTCCCGGTCCGCTCATAGGACCCGATCATGAGTAGTTTGGACATTGCCGGACAGTTCAGTGCTTTCGATGCGTTGAGAGACGGAGTCTTTCTGATCGATTCCAATGGGCTTGTGGTCGCGGTGAACGAGGCCGGCACGGAAATGGTCGGCCTGGAACGGATGCGTCTGGTCGGTACCCCGATCCAAAAATATTTTCCCGATTGCGAAAGCGTTCTTCAAAGCGGTGACGGCGACGTTGTCGAGCTTAACGGTCGACGTGCGGACGGTGGCGCGATGCTCGTCGAAGGGCGGTCGACAGAAACGGCAGATGGGGGCAGAACCTGTTCGATCCTGGTCCTCAGGGATCGCCGGACCAGGGTTGCGCTCGAAGAGAAGCTCGTCTGGGCGGCATTCAACGATCCCGCAACGCGGTTGCCAAATCTCCTCGGCTTCTGCAGCCATCTGGGTCAGCGGCTGCAGACTGGCGATTTTGCCGGGGGCGGCCGCGAAATGGTCGTTGCGATATCGCTCGGGCGGCTAGGTTTCTTCGCAGGAACGCTCGGCGAAGCCACCCGCGCGCGGATTGTGCGGGAAGCGGGCGACCGCCTTGGGCGTCTCGATGCTGTCCTTGAAGTGGCGCTGCTGGACGACTCCACACTCGGTGTGATTGCCGCACTTGGGCAGGATGAAGACGCGATCGACGAGTTCATCGGCGCGCTTAGAACTTGTGTGGAAGTCAGCTATTCTCCCAGTGAGAATGCAGCGCGCATCGTGCCGCATTTCGGCATAAGCCGGATCACCGACCTGCAGCTGGACCCGGAGGATATCGTCCGCAAGGCGCGCTTTGCCTTGAACAGCTCCATGCAGAAAGCTCAGGGAAGTGTCGAGATATACCGCGACGAGACTCACCGGGCAGCGGTTGAGAACCTGGTCGTGGAACACGATCTGCGGCGCGCGATTTCCGAGCGTCCGGAAGAGTTCTGGCTTGCCTATCAGCCGAAGGTCGATTGCGATACCGGCGAGCTTGTGGGGTTCGAGGCGCTGCTGCGCTGGAACCACCCGAAGAGAGGGAAGGTTCCGCCGAACGAGTTCTTTCCCGTTGCCCGCCAGGCGGGCATTGCCTCCGATTTGACCGATATCGTTCTGGAGCGTCTCGTTTCCCAACTGAAGGAATGGCGGGATGCGGGGCTCCGGACCGTCCCTGTCGCGTTCAATATCGCGGCGGACGACGTACGCGAGGGCCGCCTTGTTCCGATGCTCGACCGTATGTTGCGCGAGGCCGATTTGCCTCCGAGCATTCTCGAATGCGAGCTCACGGAAACCAGCATCGTTGCCGATGTGACCGCTGCGAAGAAAATATTCGAAAAGCTGGTGGCAATGGGACTCACCACGGCCGTGGACGATTTCGGAACCGGCTATTCTTCTCTGGTTCACCTCACCGACCTGCCGATCAACGTGGTCAAGATAGACAAATCTTTCGTGCAGACGATGGATACGAGCACGGGTAGCAAGGCGATCATTCAGGCGATTATCGCCATGACATCGGCAATGGGATCTGTCTCGATCGCGGAAGGTGTCGAAACGCATGCCCAACTGCGGGAGATCCGCGATCATGGCTGCAGGCTCGTGCAGGGATATCTCTTCGACCCGCCTTTGACGCCGGACGCCGCCGCGGACCGACTGGCGGAAAAACGGCCCTATGCTGCGCGTCTCCAGCCGGATATGGCTTTGCTGGTTTAGGGTGCGGTCGATGGCCTCTCCGTTACATGATATTGATCCGGTTCCGGCAAGGGACAACCGTTCGGCAATCTGTAGCGCGGAGACGGAATAGTGTCAGAGGGCGAAGAGGGGAAACCGGACGACGCGTGCGCTGATCCAGCGCCGCAGACCGCCGCCTCCGCGATCTCGGCCAGTGCCGCGAAATCGGCTGCGGCCGCCCGGGAGGACAAAGGTCATGCCCCGGTTGAAGGCATTGACTTCACTTATTTCCTCTGGCTCGCGACGGTTGCGACGGCGATTCTTGCGTCGGTGAGTTTGCTGCTTGCGCTGGCGATTTACGTCATCAATTTCATATTTGGTTTGATTTGGGATTCGCCGCTCTTCGCGGGTGCCAACTATATCGGCATCATGCGGGTCACGGGGTTCTTCGCTGTGATGTCCGTGGTCGCGCATGCCTTGCGACTGCGGATGATAGCGCTCGCTAAGGCGACCCAGGCAATTCCGTTTCCGGATGAGATCGTTGCAGCGCCGAATACCGGAGACCCGAGCATCGATAAATTCGAATGCGTCGGTCGGGTCCATATCCATGTCTACGAGAACGAGGTGGCGGACCTCATACTGGCCAACAGGTCGCGAATTCAACAGGCTCTGGCGGCGGCGCTGGTCATTGCGATCAGCGACCCGGTTGTCCGCTATTCAAAGGATAAGATCGAACACACATTGCGGATGGGGCTCGGCAGTCTGCTGCCGTTGAAAAGCATTTCGCAGGTTACGCTGTCGGAACTGCGCCACCGCGCCCGTTCCATGCGTCCGCCGGAATAAGAGCGCCGAATATCTCCTCAGGACGCCTGGCGCGGTTCGTCCAAGAGCACGAGATTGGGATCGAGAGGGGCGAGCAGGGCGTTCTCCAGATTCGCCGAGCGCAGATTCGTTTTCCGCACCTTGCCGGCCTTGCTGCCGTCGCTGGCACTTATCGGCGCGGGCTGGATCACCGCATCGGTAAGATCGGCGCCCCTTAGATTGCAGCCCCACAGATTAGCGCCCGAGAGGTTACAGCCTTTCAGACTGGCCATCTCGAAATCGGAATTCGCCAGATTGGCGAGGATCAGCATGGAGCCGTTGAATTGGGCGCCGCGGAAGCTTACACCCCGCATTTGTGCTCCGCTCAGATTGAGATTCCTGAGATCGGCATTGTCCAGATTCGCGCCGTCGAGATCGGCGCGTGCGCCGCGCGCGCCCCCGGTCGTCACCCAGAAATCGTGGTCGATCAGCTGGCGGTGTAGCTCGACAGATACCGGGTCCATGGCGCCATGCAGACGTACGACCGTCATATCGACACCCGACAGGTCGGTGTCCTTGATGCGGGCGCCGATCATGTTGGCGCCTTTGAGCAGCGCTCCTTTCAGATTGGCGCCGCTCAGATCCGCGCCGGTCGCGACGGAGCGGCTGAGATCAGCGGCGTCGAGGGCAGCTCCAACCAGCTTTGCGTTCCGCAGCGTCGCACCGCTGAGGCGGGCATGGGAAAGATTTGTGCGCTCCAGATTGGCGCCGGAAAGGTCCGCGTCCTCGAGAATCGCGCCGGTCAGGTCCGCGCGCTCCATATTTGCCTGATGCAAGCAAGCATGGGACAGGTTGAGCGGTGTGGCCTCGCTGTCGGCGCCGGACCAGGAGGTCTCGGCCACCCGGCCGCGGGTGCGGGTCAGGTTTGCGCCACGCATGTCCGCGTCGGTGAAATCGACCGAGGCAATGATGGCCGCGCTGAGATTCGTCTTCTGGAGTTTTGCGCCGCGCAAGTTCGCGGACATGAGATCGGCGCCGGAAAGATCCGCTCCGGAGAGGTCCGCACCTTCCATGTTCGCGCCTTGCAGGTTCGCTCCGCGCAGCATCACGCGCTGCAGCTTCATCTGCCGCAAGTCGGTGCCAAAGAGATTCGTATCGGACAGGTCCGCCGGACTGCCCGCGGTCGGGTCCTCCAGCCACAGCAAATGCTGATGAAGCGTGTGCTCCAGAGCCGTCTTCGTGATGTATTGCAGAGTCGTCATGAGCATACGATATGGGAGCAGCCTTAATGTTTGGTTAAGTGAATCGCGAGAGCAGCGATATTTTGCTGCCGGAATGCCCTCTGGACGGAGGGGCGGCGCCCCGGCATAAAGGCGTCCAGATTCGGGATTGGAAGAAGAAGGGACCGGCCGTGGCGATTAACAAGGTCGTCCAGACCCGCGCGGAAGCCGTGCAGGGTATCGGGGACGGGAGCACGGTACTGATTTCGGGATTTGGTGCGGCGGGCGTTCCGACGGACCTGATTCATGCCTTGCTCGATCAGGGCGCGCGCGATTTGACGGTTGTCTCCAACAATGCGGGGACCGGCGACCGCGGCCTGGCGGCACTTTTGCGCGAGGGGCGGGTGCGGCGGATCGTCTGCTCCTATCCGCGCTCGGCCGGATCCATCGCCTTCGACGAGCTTTACGCAGCGGGCAAGATAGAGCTTGAGCTGGTGCCGCAAGGGACGCTCAGCGAACGCATGCGGGCGGCGGGTGCCGGCATCGGGGCCTTTTATACGCCGACCGGGGTCGGCACGAAGCTTGCGGAAGGCAAGGAAGTCCGCGAGATCGATGGCCGAGAGTATGTGCTGGAATATCCGCTGAAAGGCGATGTCGCGCTGGTCGAGGCGGAAAGCGCCGACCGCTGGGGAAATCTCACCTACAACAAGTCGGCACGGAATTTCGGGCCGGTGATGGCAATGGCCGCCGACCTGACCATCGTCGAGGCGCGCAATATCGTCGAGCTGGGTCAGATGAACCCGGAAACGATCGTCACGCCGAGCATTTTCGTGGACCGCGTATTCCACGTTCCGGCGGAAACCGCTTCCGCCGCCTGACTCTTCTCGGAAAGAACCGGGATCACCCGTCCCGGTTCTTCTTCCGTTCCGCCACCAGATAGTCGATTGCCTTGGTGACCCCGCCCGGCTCGTACGGCACGTCGAGATAAGACAGTGTCGCTTCCACGGAGGCCAGCGCGCCATAGAGCAGGGCCTCGTTCATGTCGCCCATATGGCCGATCCGGAAGGCGCGGCCGCTCAGGTTGCGCAGACCGCCGCCGAGCGCGCATTGCATCTCGTCGCGGCAGACATCGCGGATCTTCGCGCCGTCGATGCCTTCGTTCAGCAGAATGGTGGTGACACCATCGGCGCGCTGAGCGGCATGGATCGCGTTCAGCTCCATGGCGCCTGCCTTGCCCCAGTGCTCGACACAGCGATGAGTCGCGGTGGCGAGGCGCTTGTGACGGGCAAAGACGTTCTCGAGGCCTTCCTCGAGCAGCATGTCGAGCGCGGCGCGGAGCCCGTAGAGCTGGCTCTGCGGGCTGGTGCCGCAGAAGGTGCGGTAGCTTTCCGAGGCGAGGCGCAGGGACCAATCCCAGTAGCGGCGCTGCGAGGTCGCTTTCTTGTGCGCCTCGAGCGCTTTCGGCGAGGCCGCGACGAAGCCGAGACCCGGCGGCATCATGAGGCCCTTCTGGGATGCGGTGACGGCGACGTCGACGCCCCACTCGTCCATCCGGAAGTCGGTGACCGCAAGGGTCGGGATGGTATCGACCAGAAGCAGGGCCGGATGTCCGGCCTCGTCGATCGCCTTGCGGATCGCGGGAATGTCGCAGGTGACGCTGGTCGCCGTGTCGGTCTGGACGATCAGGAGCCCCTTGATCTCGTGGCTCGTGTCGGCGGCGAGCCGTTCGCGGATCTTCTCCGGGTCGATTGCCTGGCGCCAGTCGCCCTTGATGGTTTCCGTGCGCAT
The DNA here is from genome assembly GCF_024662015.1 of Nisaea acidiphila. Taxonomy (NCBI): domain Bacteria; kingdom Pseudomonadati; phylum Pseudomonadota; class Alphaproteobacteria; order Rhodospirillales; family Thalassobaculaceae; genus Nisaea; species Nisaea acidiphila. The sequence continues at coordinate 4,170,315 of NZ_CP102480.1, forward strand.
CTGCAGCGCTTCCGCCATCTCGCCCCAGCCGGTCGAAAAGTTCCCGAGCTCCGGGACCAGCAGCAGGTCACCCGGCGACATGGTATTCACCAGCGCGGCTTCCCAGGCGCCGTGGCCGTTGGAGGCATACATGAAGATCTCATGTTCGGTCTTGAAGATCTTCTTGATGTCCTGGAAACAGGACTCGATCACGGCCAGAGGTACCGGATCGCTCAGATCCATCGGGTTGCGGACCATAGCCTGCAACACACGTTCCGGCACATTGGTCGGGCCAGGGGTATTCAGAAGATGCCGGCCGCGATGAACGCTGTAAGACATAGTTTACTCCCGGTTCGGTCGCACTGCTTCCCGGGCGGGGTCTCCCTCGTCCGGGTTTCGGTGCAATCCGCGAATTTCTTGGGTCGGTCCGCGAAGAATCCCGCTTAACGGGGATGCGGATGGAGTTATAAGTTCCCCCGCACGACGCGGCAACACTTCAAAACCGGGGTTTTGCCGTTATTATGTGCCCGAATTCGAACCCAACCGGAGCGCCGATATGGCACTGGAAGCTGTGGCCCAGGACGAGGCCGTCAAAAAACTGACGCGAAATCAGGTAGCTTGGCGGGCCGCGAACGAGATTCCCGACGGATCCTTCGTCAATCTCGGTATCGGACTGCCGACGACCTGCGCCAACTTCATGCCGGAAGACCGCGAGATCGTTCTGCATAGCGAAAACGGGATCCTCGGCGTCGGCCCGGCCCCGGCAGAGGGGGAGGAGGATCCGGAGCTGATCAACGCCTCCAAGGATCCTATCACGCTCGTTCCCGGCGGTTCCTTCTTTGTCCATTCGGACGCTTTCGTGATGATCCGTGGCGGGCATATCGACCTTGCCCTTCTTGGCGCGTTCGAGATCTCAGCGGACGGCGATCTCGCGAACTGGACCACGGAGAACCCGAATTTCCCGCCGGGCGTCGGCGGTGCCATGGACCTCGCAGCCGGGGCGAAGCAGGTCTGGGTTCTAACCGATCATGTCACCCGCAAGGGCGCGCCGAAGATCGTGAACAAATGCAGTTATCCGCTGACCGCGCAAAAAGTCGTCACCAAGATCTTCACTGATCTTGCGGTGATCGATGTGGCGCCGGACGGCCTGGTGGTGCGCGAGATGGTCGAAGGCATGACGCTGGAGGCGCTGCAGGAGCTGACCGAGCCGAAGCTCACCCTCGCGCCGGACTGCAAGGTTCTGACCGCGCCCGCACTCTGATCCCTTTCACATGCATGTCCGCACAGGTTGACTCGTCCGGCATCCACGGTTTCACTTCGTGGCCGAATGCGGCGCCATGTCGGCGCCGGTGCCGGGGGCGTGCTTAAGTCATGGATGCGGTGGAGATTTTTCCTGCCCACGAGAGCGACAGGGATGGGCTGACGGAGCTGGTCCGTGAGCTCAAGAACTACGAACGCTATCTGCACCAGGCGCGGCAGCCCGGTGACCGGGTGGCCGCGGACCATGTCGATTATCTGATCGCCTCGGCGGAAGAAGGCGGCGGGGCGATTTTCATTGCCTGGGTCGGCGAGGATATCGCCGGTTTCGTCGCCGGCTGGATGGCGCTCGATCAGGATCCGCTGAATTTCCCGGAACTCGCCTCACACGGATACATTTCCGACATCTTCGTGCTGCCGCGCTGGCGCGGCAAGGACATCGCCCAGCAACTGCTCGGCGCCATCGAGGCCCATCTGCGCACACAGGGCGCGCGCCGGCTTCGCATTCATTCCCTCGCACGCAATGCGGCCGCGCTCGCGGCCTATCGCGGCTGCGGCTTCGATCCGCTTGAGATCGTGCTCGAAAAACCCCTCTAGGGCTGCGGGCAAGCTTCACATACCCATTGGCGCCAAGCGCGGATTTCCGCCGAATTTCGGCTTACTTGTGCGCAATCGTATGCCGCCTCTTTCCAATAGAGAGGCAATTTCGCGCGGTGGCGGCCTTGCACCCAGTCCCCATGTTCGGGACTATGGGCCCCGAGACGGAGCCGTACAGGCGGTGCCGTCACTGAATGCGGCCGGAAAGGCCGTTCCTATGGGAGGAAATTATGAAGCAAGTCCTGAAGGCGGCGCTTGTCGCCGCGCCCTTGGCGTTTGCCGGTACTGCCGCCGACGCCGATACCTTCGTCCGTATGGTTTCCGGCCCGGCCGGCGGTTCCTGGTATCCGCTCGGAGCCAAGATCATGCAGGTCCTCGGCGAGGAAGTTCCCGGCATCGCCACCTCGAACACTTCCGGCGGCGGCATTTCCAACGTCAAGGCGGTCGATGGCGGCGATGCGGAGATCGGCTGGTCCTACGCGCACACCTCGTATAACGGCTATGCCGGCCGCGGGAAGTTTGACAGCAAGCATGAGAATGTCCGTCACTTCGCGACGCTCTATCCCGCGACTTTCCAGGTCGCGGTGAAGGCGGATTCGCCGATCAAGACCTTCGAGGACATGAAGAATGCGAATATCAGTCCGGGTAAGGCCGGCTGGACCGGTACCGCGTTCGCCGAGTCGATCCTGAAGGCGTACGGCTTCGATTTTGCCAAGGTCAAGGAGAACGGCGGCACCGTTCACTACGTGAGCTACACGGAATCCGTCGCCCTGATGAAGGACGGCCATATCGACGTCTTCATGGCCGCGACCTCCGTGCCGCAGGCCTCTTTCATCGAACTGCAGCACAGCCCGGGCATCCGCTTCGTCGGCCTGCCGCAGGCGAAGCTCGACCAGATCATCAAGGACAATCCGGGCTACATCACCGGCTCGATCCCGAAAGGGTCCTATGAAGGCCTCGAGGCCGACATCCCGTCCCTCGGCATCGTCACCAACATGGTGGTGAGCAAGGACCTGCCGGACGACATCGTCTATCAGATGTGCAAGTCCTTCTGGAAAAACCACGCCACCTTCGCCGCGGTGAAGAAGGTCTGGAACCGGGTGAAACTGGAAGACGCGCTCAACGGCGCCGCGATCCCGGTCCATCCGGGGGCGCAGAAGTGCTACGACGAGCTCGGCGTCAAGGCCGCCAGCTAAGCGTCTGACTCTCGCGGACCGGGCTCCGGCCCGGTCCGCTTCTCATTTCAGAACATCGGACCGACCATGAGCGAAGCCAGCCAACCGGCGGCGGCCGGACGCCTTGAGTACGAAGAGGTCAAGGAATACTCGTTCCTTGAGGAACTCCTCGTCTCCAAGCGCGTCAACCTGACCTACATCATCATGCTCGTGTGCTGCACGATCAGCATCGCACTGGCGCTCTTCCATCTTTTCATCGCGCTGTACGGCACGCCGGAGGGACGCTCGTTCCGTTCGGTCCATCTGTCGGTAATGCTGGTTCTCGCGATCCTGGTCAATCCGCTCTTCCGGTCCTCCCACAAGGATCCGATCCTGCAGTCGGGCGATCCGCGCAATCTCCTGCGCACGGCCGGTTTCGGCATCGACATGGTGCTCGTCGCGCTGGTAATCGCGGTACAGGTCTGGACGCTTTGGGACATCGACGCGTTCCAGATGCGCCTCGGCTCGAAGGACCCGACCGACATGATGTTCGGCGGCATCCTGATCGCGCTGGTGCTGGAGGCGACCCGCCGCGCCGTCGGCATCGCGATGGTGTGCGTCACCGGCTTCTTCATCGTGCACACGCTGTATTCGCATTATTTCTTCGGAATCTTCTACGGCCCGCCGACGCGCTTCGCGAAATATATCGATGTCATGTTCGTCAGCAGCAACGGCATCTTCGGGATCCCGCTGCATGTCGCGGCCACCTACATCGTGCTCTTCATCGTCTTCGGCGGCGTGCTGATCCGCTCCGGCGCCGGGCGGTTCTTCATCGACCTCGCCGTCGCGCTGACCGGGCACCGGATCGGCGGCCCGGCGAAGGCCGCGACGCTGTCGAGCGCCTTCATGGGAACGGTCTCCGGCTCCGCCGTCGCGAATGTCGTGACCACCGGCTCCTTCACCATTCCGCTGATGAAAAAGACCGGCTATCGCGGCAAGTTCGCCGCGGCGGTCGAGGCCTGCGCGTCCTCCGGCGGGCAGATCACCCCACCGATCATGGGGGCCGCCGCCTTCATCATCGCGGAGAACCTGCAGGTCAGTTACTTCACGGTGATCATCGCCGCCGCGATCCCGGCCTTCCTCTATTTCGTCACGGTCTATTTCATGGTGCATCTGGAGGCCGAGAAGCACGGCATCGAGAGCATCCCGGCAGAACGTCTGCCGCAGGTGATGGAAGTCCTGAAGGGCGGCTGGCACCTGCTCCTCTCGCTGGTGATCCTGATCGCCTTCCTGATGATGGGCTATACGCCGATGAAGTCGGCCTTCTGGGGTATCCTCAGCCTGATCGCGCTCAGTTTCTTCCATCCCGGAACGCGCATGAGTCCGGTCGATATTCTGGCGGCGTTCGAGACCGGCGTCCGCTCCACGGTCGCGGTCACGGTCGCCTGCGCCTGCGCCGGCATCATCATCGGTTCGATCTTCGCCTCCGGATTCGGCCTGAAATTCACCCAGTCGGTGATCGACATGTCCGGTGGCAACCTGCCGCTGCTGCTGACGATGACTGCGGTGGCCTCGATCCTGCTCGGCATGGGGATGACGACGACGGCGGTCTATATCACCGTCGCGGCCCTGATCGTCCCGTCGCTGGAGCAGATCGGCGTCAATATCATCGCGGCGCACATGTTCGCGTTCTATTTCGGCGTGGTCTCGACCATCACACCGCCGGTGGCGCTCGCCGCCTTCGCCGGAGCCGCGATCGCGCGCACGCCGCCGATGGCAACAGCTTTCGAAGCGACCAAGGTGGGTATCGCGAAATATCTGGTCCCCTTCGCCTTTATCTATAACCCGTCGCTGCTGATCGAAGGGCCGATCTGGATGACCGTGGTCTCCACCGCGCTGGTGCTGATCGGTCTCTGGGTTCTCTCGCTCGGGCTGGAGGGGTGGTGCCGCGGGCGGCTCGGCCCGGCACCGAGGGCGGTCCTGCTGCTTTCCGCCCTATTCCTGATGGTTCCGATTACCGCCGCGCCGTTCGGCATCCCGGGCGCCGTGATCGTTGCCGCCGGGCTGATTGCCTCGGGCGGGATCTACTTCTGGCGCCGGTCCGTTCCCGTCGGCCAGCCGGCGCAATAGGAGGAAACGAGATGGCTTCCATTTTCCTCGGAAAAGCCTGGCACTGGCTGCTTTTCGTCGTGGTTGCGGCGGTGTTCTGGGCCACCGGCATCTATCACCTGCATGTCAGCGCCTTCAATATCTTCATCGCGATCACCGGAGGGCTCTCGCTGCTGCTGGTCTTTGCCGTGCTCCTCGACTACCGTCCGGGCGACCATGTCACCCGGGAGCCGCTGCCGGATCCGGATGACGACTGACAGAACTGGCGTATGCCGCATTTACGGGCCGCGCCTTGCGCGGCCCTTTGCGTATTCGAGGATGGAATGACCGAGACAGCGACTTTCGACGAGCGGGATGCCGCCAGCTACCACTATTGGATCGAGGAGAATATCCGCTTCGCCGATCTCGATCCCGTCGGCCACGTGAACAACAACGCGATCGGCGTCTACCTCGAGACTGCGCGGGTGACGCTTTTTGCCGATGCTGCGGGCGAGATGTATGGCGGCGAGCACAGGGGGCATACCTGGGTCGTGGCCCGCATGGAGGTCGATTACCTGAAGGAAATGCACTTTCCCGGAAAGGTCCGGGTCGGCACGCGGATCGAGAAGCTCGGCAACAGCTCCATCGTCATGCGGCAGGCGATCTTCAACGGTGAGACCCTGACCGGTCTCGCGCGCGTCGTCGGCGTCTGTTTCAACATGAGCGAGCGAGGCTCGATGCCGATCCCGGCACCGGTCAGGGACGGTCTGGTCCGGCTGGCGGGACCGGTCGGCTAGCGTGCCTCCGGACCCGCGCGGGAGCTCAGTTCACCGGGGTGATTAGCGGCTCGCCTGCGAAGTAGGCCTTGATGTTGTCGTAGACCAGCATGCCCATTGCCATCCGCGTGTCGTGGCTGGCGCTGGCGATATGCGGGGTCAGCACGACATTCTCGGTCATCGTGAACAGCACTTCCGGCACGTTCGGTTCGTCCGGATAGACGTCCAGGGCCGCAGCGCCGAGGCGTTTGTCCTTCAGGCAGGCGATCAGGGCGTCCATATCGACCACGGAACCCCGCGCCACATTCACCAGAAGTCCATCCGGACCGAGCGCTTCCAGCACCACCTCGTTCACGAGATTGTTCGTGGCCGCCCCGCCTGGCGTGATGACGACCAAGATCTCGACGTCCCGGGCCATTTCGACCAGGTCCGGGTAGTAGCGGTACGGCACGTCCGGTTTCATGGAGCGGTTGTGGTAGGAGATCTCCATCTTGAATCCGGCGCAGCGCGCGGCGATTTCCTCACCGATGCGGCCGAGCCCGACGATCCCGACCTTGGAATGGTGCACCTTGTTGACGAAGGGATAGAGCTTCTTCACGGGCCACTGGCCGGCGCGCACGAAACGGTCAGCATCGACGATATGGCGGCGCGCGGAAATGAGCAGGCCGAGCGCGAGATCGGCGACGCAATCGTTCAGCACGTCCGGCGTGTTGGTGACCTTCACGCCGCGCCGGTTCGCGTCCTCGATGTCGATGGCATCGTAGCCGACGCCGAAATTGGCGATCAGCTTGGCGTTCGGCACCCTGTCCAGGAGAGGCGGGTCGGCCTTCATGAAAGTGGCGAAAGCGACGCATTTCTCGCCCACCTCGGCGAGCATCTTTTCGGGATCCGGCGCCTTGTAGAGGTGATGTGTTGTGGCGATCTCGTCCAGCCGGTCCATGGCGGGCTTGTAGTAGGGGGCGGGGATCAGGACATGGGGTTTCTCGGCCACGGGCTCGCTCCTCTCGATCTTTTATGGTTCCCGGATGCTCAGAACGAGGAGCCCGGTTCTTTCAGGAAGGCCAGCTCCTCGTCGGTGCTTTGCCGGCCAAGTGCTTCGTTCCGGTGCGGAAAGCGTCCGAAACGCTGGATAATATCGCGGTGGCGGATCGCGTAATCTGTCTTCTCCGCGTCACCCAATGCCTCGAACAGCGCAACGCAACGGCTCTGATCGGCGAGATCCTCGCTGTGTTCGAGCGGCAGGTAGAGGAAGGTTTTCCGCCGGGAGTCGAGTGCCGCGTCAAACCCGGCCTCGAGCGCGCGCTTGCATGCCGTGCGTGCCTTCCCGTCGGCGGCGAAAGCCTTGCCCGAACCCCGGAAGATGTTCCGGGTGAACTGGTCGAGCAGCAGCAGATAGGCGAGGGTGCCGTCGGCGCTTTCGCACCAGTGGTCCAGTTCCCCCGCCATCGCGGCGTCTACCTGTGCGCCGAAGCGCTCCCGGATCGCGGCATCGAAATCGGAGTCCTTGCCGAACCATTGTTTTTCCGAGCATTCCTCGAACCAGAAAGACAATATCCGCTCGATGTCCTGCATCTGACGACCCATGTTCCAATTTGCGCGCTCGAACGATATACCTCCATCGCAGGTGCCGTAAACGCGGGTGGCCCGTCGGCCATTCCGGCATGCGGAAGAGGAGACAAGATGTTCCGGTCCCTGAAGCGGATGATTGCCCTGTCGGCCCTGATGCTGTCGGTCGCGGCCTGCGGAACATCGGTGACCCAGGCGCCGACCGGCGTCTCCGGACAGTCCAAGGCGCGTGTGCTGGCCTTTGCCGGAAAGCAGGGACCCATCCTGTTGCAGGTTTCCGGGGAGCCGTTCCGCGAAGGCAAGGCAGAGACCGCCGCCCTGTCGGCCCGAATTCTCTCTCCCTTGTATCCGGAAGTGCCGCAGGGATTCACCGTCAATCCGCAGCAGGCAGGGGCGCCGCAGTTCCGTTTCCGCCTGGCCTTCGATCCGATCGCCTCGACCAGCCCGGGCCGCGTCTGTTCGGCGGGAACTTCCAACCCGCTGAGTTATGACAGGCGGCCGTCACGTCAGGCGCTATTCATGGTGTTCTGCCGCGCAGACGTGCCGATCGCGGCAGTGAAGGCGCTCTCGGACCGGATGAACACGCTGCAGGATCCGAAGTTCCGCGACCTCCTGATGCAGAGCGCGCGGCAGATGTTCGCGGCCGATCCGAACGATACCGGAAGTCTCGGCATTCTTGAATTCGACCCGAAGCCACGGATCAAGCTGAACCCGTTGGAAGGGATCTTCTAAGGCCTTCCGTAAAAGGCCCCGCCAATCACGCTATGCGCGATGTGGTGTCTGCCACTTTGCCGCAATTGATGCATCCTGCGTGCGTTCCCATATCTTGCGGACAAGCGGCCGATGCCGCGTCGCAACGGGAGAGATTCGGTGCGCAAGAACATGAAAATCGGGGCTTTTGCCTTCGGAACCCTGGTATCGGCAGGTTTGCTTTCCGGCTGCGTCATCACCCAGCCTGGGTTCTCCCAGCTCGACAATGAGGGCAAGCGCGAGCATCTGGGCTACGCGGCCGCCGAGACGCCGGTCTATCTGAAGACCGCAAACTGGTCGTTCGCCGAAGGTGAGGCGGCTGCTTCCGAGGCGGCGGCGCGCTACGCGTCAGGCTCGATCTTCGGATCGACCGCGGAATTTACCTCCGATCCTGCGAAGGCGAAGCGGCCGAACTATTATGTTGTGCTCGCAATAAACCTTCCGCGGTCGTCGTTGACGACCATCCTCTGCAGCGATGGTCCCGTGCCGACCGATGCGGATGCTCAGGCGAACAATCTTCGGATCACCGCGGCGTTCTGTTCCGGCGGACAGACCCTCAGCTCTTCGACCGCCAGCGGTCCGGCGCCGGCAGGCGTCGGCGACGAGGCGTTCCGCAAGCTTGTCCGCGGCGCAATGCAGGAGTTGTTCCCCATAGAAAAGGAACGCGACAGCGACCGGACCCGCGGGATCATCATCTCAGGCTGAGCGGGCACGCTTGATCTTGCCCGCTGAGGGCCAATCTCTATTTTGTTGGTTAACAGCTTCCTGCGGAGGCGTTGCGATGAAATCTGCCTTGAGTGGACTTCCGGCGGCAGGCGCCCGAATCGGTACCTGCGCCGCGATCATGCTGTCCCTTGCCGCCTGTGTGACCGTCATTCGCGGTGACGGAAACACCGAGGGTTCCGCCAAGCGGGAGATGCTGCAATACGCGGCGAGTCGCGGGCCGGTCTATCTGGAGATGAAGGGCGATACTCCGGAGCTTCCCGAGGTTCATCGGCGCATGGCGGCGGCTGCGAGCGGCGCCCTACAGGATATGGATCTGGTCTTTACGGCGGACCGCGGGCAAGCCGGAATACCTGACTATCGCTTCGTGCTGGCCTTCAATCCGGCTGCCCGCGTAACGGAGCGGGACCTGTGCGAGGGCGGACCCGCCTGGGTCCGGCGCAGCGAAGGAGAGACCCGGCTGATCACCAGTTTCTGCGCGGGTGAAAGCCTGATCGCGAGTTCCATTACGACCGCGCCGCAGGTGAGCGGTCCGGACGATCCGGTGCTGGGTGAGATGATCCGCGCCGGGGTTGCGGAAACCATCCGGGGACGCGCCACGCTGGGCGGTCCGCGGCCCTAGTCGCCGCTGTTCAGAACGTCGTCCAGCCAGGCAATGTTGCGCTTTGCGGCGTCGAGCATTTCCTCACGGCCGGTGAAGGAGATCCCGCCCGTGCCGCCGACCGCATACCAGCCGCGACTGTCGTCCGGGTCGCGGCGGTATTCCTCGAAGCCGAACGAGCCGTCGGCATGTTGCAGCAGGTCGACGCAGCGCCGCCCGTCCGGCGTCTCATGCGAAACAAAGACGAGGGGCTTATCGCCCGTGCCTCGAGGCATGGCGGTAACCTGTCCGCTCAGAACCGGTCGAGCGCCATTGCCATCACCGCATCGCCGGCTTCCGTCATCTGCGTGACGAGGGACGGTGCCTGGCTCAGGTGATAGTCGGCGAAGAAACGCGCGGTGGTCAGCTTGGCGTCGAGGAAACCCGCATCGCCGTTCGCGTTCGGCTTCTGCGCTGCCCCGGCAGCGACGCCGCGGGCGAGCAGCCAGCCGGCGCAGAGCAGCCCCATCAGGTTCTGGAACGGCACGCCGGCGGAGGCCGCGGTGGCGGCGTCCTTCGGGAAGGTCGCGACCAGCCAGGAAACCCCGTCCTCGGCGGCGGCCAGGGCCGAATCAAGATGTTTCACCAGCGCCCGGGCGGCGAGTTCGTCGCTGTCGCGCAGCGGCTCGAGGTCGGCGCGGATGTCGGCGAAGAGTTCACGTGCCGCCTCGCCGCCGTCGCGGGCGACCTTGCGGCCGATCAGGTCCATCGCCTGCACGCCGTTGGTGCCCTCGTAGATCGTGGTGATCCTTGCGTCGCGGTAATGCTGGGCGGCGCCGGTCTCCTCGATAAAGCCCATCCCGCCATGCACCTGGATATTGCAGGAGGTGACGGCGAGCGCGGTGTCGGTACACCAGGATTTCACCACCGGGATGAGCAGGTCGACGCGGCGTTGCGCCTTGGCGGCGGCGTCCGGATCGCTTTCCCTGTTCGCCCGGTCGATCTCGGCGGCGGTGTAATAGCAGAGTGCCCGCATGCCCTCGACCTGGCTCTTCATGCCGAGCAGCATGCGACGGACGTCCGGGTGATGGATGATCGGCACCGGCCCGTCGGCGCCCTGCACCGGCCGGCTCTGAACCCGCTCGCGGGCGAAGGCGGCGGCCTGCTGGTAGGCCCGGTCGGCGATCGCGAGGCCCTGCAGGCCGACGCCGAGGCGGGCGTTGTTCATCATCACGAACATATATTCGATGCCGCGGTTTTCCTCGCCGACGAGATAGGCGACCGCGCCCTCGTTGTCGCCGTAGGACATGACGCAGGTCGGCGAGGCGTGGATGCCGAGCTTGTGCTCGAGCGAGACCGGGCGGACGTCGTTGCGCGCGCCGAGCGAGCCGTCGTCGTTGACGAGATATTTCGGCACGATGAAGAGCGACAGCCCTTTGCTGCCCGGCGGTCCGTCGGGTGAGCGGGCGAGCACCATGTGCACGATATTCTCGGTCATATCGTGGTCGCCCCAGGTGATGAAGATCTTCTGGCCCTTCAGCCGGTAATGATCCCCGTGCCGCTCCGAGCGTGTGCGGATTGCGCCGAGATCGGTGCCCGACTGGGGCTCGGTCAGGTTCATCGTCCCGGTCCATTCGCCGGAGACCAGCTTGGGCAGGTATTTCGCCTTCTGCTCCTCGCTCGCATGCTTGCTCAGAGCCTCGATGCCGGCTTGCGTCAGCAGCGGGCAGAGCGCAAAGGCGAGGTTTGAGGCGTTCCACATCTCCCAGACCGCCGTGGTCAGCGTCATCGGCAGGTTCTGGCCGCCCAGCTCCTCCTCGAACGGCATCGCGTTCCAGCCGCCTTGCCAGAACTGCCCGTAAGCCTCCGAATAGCCGGGCGCCGGGCGCACCACGCCATTCTCCAGTTTCGCCTGCTCCCTGTCGCCGACCGGGTTCAGCGGCGCCAGCACGTCGCGGGCGAGCTTGCCGGCCTCTTCCAGCACATGCTCCATGATCTCGTCGTCGGAGCCGCTGAAGCCGGGCAGGGCCGCGATCCTGTCGAAGCCGACAATGTCGCGCAGCGCGAAACGCATATCCTCGAGGGGGGCGGAATAAACGGTCATCGGTTTCCTCTCGGCTGGCCGTCCGGGTTTCATTTTTCGGACAGCTTAGTTATCCGCCGCAGTCTAGTCGGAGACGCGCGCGTTGCAATTCAAATAGAGGGTTTCTGGCGGGGGAAAAGCGGAAGGCCGGCCCGGCCCTTTGGGAGGACCGGGCGGAGTCCGGAAACGGCGCTCACGCGCCGATCTTGATCTTGCGTTCCTGGTGCTTGCCGTCCTTGCTCTTCGGCATGGTGACGGTCAGGACACCTTTCTCGAAGGCGGCCTTGATCTTCGCCTCGTCGACATTGTCCGGCAGGCGGAAGGAGCGGTGGAAGGAGCCGTAGCGCCGTTCCGTCAGGTGATAATTCTCCTTCTCGTCTTTCTTCTCTTCCGTTTTCTCGCCCTTGATGGTGATCGACCCGTTGCTGATGGACAGGTCTACATCCTCTTCGCCCATGCCGGGGAGTTCGGTCGTGAGCGTGTATTCCGTCTCGCCTTCCTTCAGGTCGGCGCTCGGCATCACCAGGCCGTTGCCGGCGCCCGTGAACGGCAGCGGCATCGAGAAGGCGGGGTTCTGCAGGAAATTATGGAACATGCGGTCCATCTCCGCCCGGAAGGCGGTGAAGGGATCGGCATAGGTCCGGGCGGGTTCGGTGGTCTTTTTCTCAGCGACGTTGCTCATCTGCTTCCTCCATCGAGCACGGTGTCAGAACACACTGCGCGCTGAATGTAGGCAGTCACCGCAAGATATGCATTGAGCTGGGTCAAGAAGTCGCGGCGAGGGTCAGATCACCTTACCCGGATTCATGATCCCCTTCGGATCGATTGCTGCCTTCAGGGTGCGCATCAGGTCGAGGGCGACCGGGTCCTTGTAGTGGGCCAGTTCCTCGCGCTTCAGGCGGCCGATGCCGTGTTCGGCGCTGATCGAGCCGCCGAAGGAGACGACCACGTCGTGCACGGCGCGGTTATAGGCGTCCCAGTTGCCGACGAAGGCCTTGGTGTCGCCGCCTTCCGGTTCCTGCACGTTGTAGTGCAGGTTGCCGTCGCCCATATGGCCGAACGCGACAATGCGGGCTTCCGGGTCCACCTTGTGAACGGCCTCGGCGGCGGCGGCATAGAAGGTCGGCACGCTGGCGACCGGGACCGAGACGTCGTGCTTGATCGAGGCACCTTCGATCTTCTGGGATTCGGACGCATTCTCGCGCAGCTTCCAGAGTTCCTGGCGCTGGTGCTCGTTCTGGGCAAGCGCCGCGTCCAGGATCAGGCCGTCTTCCATCGCCTGGCCGAGGATGCCCTCGAAGCGCTCCTCGATGCCGTCGTCGTTGTCCCGAGTCGTGACCAGCTCGATCAGCGTGTACATGTCGTAGCGGGTCTCGAGCGGGTCCTCGCAGTCGGGCATGTGCTTCAGCACGAGGTCGATCACCAGGCGCGGGATCAGCTCGAAGGTCTCGACGCTGTCGCCGCTCTCGGCGCGCGCTCGCTGCAGCAGCTCAAGCGCCGCGTCGACGTCACGAATGGCGCAGAAGGCGGTGCGGATGTCGCGCGGCTTCGGGAAGAGTTTCAGGACCGTAGCGGTGATCACGCCGAGCGTGCCTTCCGAGCCGATGAAGAGATGCTTCAGGTCGTAGCCGGTATTGTCCTTGCGCAGGCTGCCGAGCCCGTTCCAGATCCGCCCGTCCGGCAGCACCACCTCGATACCGAGCGTCAGCTCGCGGGCATTGCCGTAGCGCAGCACGTTGGTGCCGCCGGCATTGGTGCCGAGATTGCCGCCGATCATGCAGCTTCCCTCGGCGGCGAGGCTGAGCGGGAAGTAGCGGTCGGCCTTGGCGGCTTCCTCCTGCAAGGTCTGCAGCACGCAGCCCGCCTCGACCGTCATCGTGAAGTTCAGCGGATCGATCGAGCGCACTTTGTTCATCCGGGAAAGCGAGAGGACGATCTCGTTGCCCTCCTCGAACGGAACCGAGCCGCCGCAGAGGCTGGTATTGCCGCCCTGCGGCACGACCGGGATGCCGGCCTCGTTGCAGAGCTTGAGGACGCCGGAGACCTCCTCGGTCGTCGCCGGCTTGGCGACGAGCTGGGCGCGGCCGTGATAGATGCCGCGATCCTCGATAAGGTTGCCTTCCATGTCGGCGGGATTGTCGATCCAGCCTTTCGGCCCGAGCAGTTCCTTCATCCGCGCGATGGCGTCGGACTCTTCGGGACTTGGAACATAGGGCGCATCGGAAAGGGCCGTCGTGCGCGGGGCGGACATGGGCTCGGTCTCCAGATCGACATACTCAATTGGCGAGGCGGCAATATTAGTGTCCGGCGCGGGAACGGCAACCCGCGCAGGCGCGAAGGCACCTATGCGCGGGGCGCAGCGGCGCGGCGCAGGCGGTCGTTGATGGCGATACCGAGGCCTTTCTCCGGGATCGGGGCGACGGCGATGCCCTTCGCGCCGGGCCGGTCGAGGGCGCGCAGCAGGGCGAACAGGAGGGATGCGGCCTCGGTCAGGTCGCCGCTTTTGCTGAGTGTTTCCGAGCCCTCCGGGCCGGTCACCTCGCCGAAGCCGAGGAAGATCTCGCCCGTTTCCGGCGCCGTCGCCTCAAGCCGGACGGGCAGGGCGGGAGCGTAGTGGCTTTCCAGCATGCCCGGCGCGGCGATCTTCGCGCCGTGACCGGCCATCGCGACGGGTCCGGCCAGCGGCGCAAGCATCTCGGCGGTGACGGCGCCCGGACGGAGGATCGTCGGTGTCCCGCCGGAGAGGTCCAGCACGGTCGATTCGAGACCGACGCTGCACGGACCGCCATTGAGAATGATTGAAACCTGGCCTTCCAAGCCGGCCAGAACATGTTCGGCAGTGGTCGGGCTGACGCGGCCCGAGGGGTTGGCGCTGGGAGCCGCGACCGGGCGCCCGGCGGCGCGCAGCAACTTCGCCGCGAGCGGGTGCGCGGGGACCCTGAGCGCGATGGTATCGAGGCCGGCGCTGGCGAGCAGGGAGATGGGGCAGCCCGCGCGCCGCGGCACCACAAGGGTCATCGGGCCCGGCCAGAAAGCCTTGGCGATATTGCGGGAGCGCTCGTCGAAGTCTCCGAGTTCAAAGGCGGATTCCGGATCCGGCAGATGAGAGATCAGCGGATTGAAGCTCGGCCTCTGCTTCGCTTCGAAGATCTTCGCGACGGCCCGGTCGTCGGTCGCGTCACCGCCGAGCCCGTAGACGGTCTCCGTCGGAAAGGCGACGAGCTCGCCGGCCACGAGCGCGTCGGCGGCTTCGCGGATGGCATCGTCGGAGGGCGGCAATGTCCGGGTCTCTGTCATGGCTGCCGCTTATCGGCTTTTCTGCTGTCCGGGGTCAAGCCGCTGAGGTTTGTTGCGGCGCACAAGAATGGTGGTAACCTGAAGCTCCGATTGCAGCCGTGATGCAGCCTGGAGCCACGCCATGACGGGAACCATCATCACCATCGCGCAGCAGAAGGGCGGGGCCGGAAAGACCACGCTGGCGGCCCAGCTCGCGGTCGCGCTCGCCCATTCCGGCAAATCGGTCGCGGCCATCGATATCGACCCGCAGATAAGCCTCGCGACCTGGTTTGGCATGCGCAATTCCTTGAACGGCGCGATCGGCTACAAGGGCAAGGGCGCGCTGGAAATCGTGCAGATCACCGGCTGGCGTGCGGCCTCGGAAATCGAAAAGCAGGCGAAGCTGCACGATGTGGTGATCGTAGATTCCCCGCCTCACGCGGAGACGGAAGCCAAGATCGCCATCCGCAATGCGCATCTGGTGCTGATCCCGGTACAGCCGAGCCCTATGGATGTCTGGGCGACGAAGCCGACGCTGGAAATTGCCGCGGCGGAGAAAACGCCGGTCCTGCTGGTGCTGAATCGTGTGCCGCCGCGCGCCAAGCTGACCGAGCGGATGAGCGCGGCGCTCAAGGAACTGAAGGTCCCGCTCGCAAAAGCCACGATCGGCAACCGCGTGGCGCTCGCCAGCAGCATGGCCGACGGCCTTGGTGTGGTCGAGGCGGCAAAGCGCAGCGTCGCGGCGCAGGAGATCGCGGCGCTGGCGAAGGCTGCACTGAAGGCGGCTGGCTAGGAAGGCAGCTCTTACACTCCCGGGCCTTTGGCGACGAACATGCCGTTGAGGAAGCGTTCGTCCGCCTTGCCGTAGCGGAAGGGTGTTCCGTCGAAGGCGGTCATGCTGCCGCCGGCCGCAAGCAGCACGGCCTGACCGGCGGCAGTGTCCCATTCGCAGGTCGGGCCCACGCGCGGATAGAGATCGGCTTCGCCGCGGGCGACGAGACAGAATTTCAAGGCGGAGCCGCGGGAGATTTCCTCGGCCGGTTTCAGTTCCGCGAGATATTCTTCCAGTTCCGGCGAGCGGTGCGAGCGGCTGGCGACCACGGTCAGCCTGTCCGGGTCGGCCTGGCGCGCGGCGATCGTCGTCCGCTTGCCGTCGGCATCCTCATCGAACGCGCCTTCGCCAACGATACCGGCGGAGGCAAGCCCCGTCACCGGCGTCAGAACAACACCGAGCACCGGCTCGAACTTTTCCAGCAGCGCGATGTTTACGGTGAAATCGCCGTTGCGCTTGATGAACTCCTTGGTCCCGTCCAGCGGGTCGACGAGCCAGTAGGTGCCGCCGGAAATGTCGGGATTCGAGCCGGCGGCAAAGCCCTCCTCGGAGATGACGGGGATGTCCGGTGTCAATTTCTTGAGCCCGGCGACGATATGGGCGTCCGCCGCCCGGTCGGCCGCGGTCACGGGCGAGCCGTCGGACTTGTCGTCGACCGCGATTTCTCCGTCATAGTATTTGAGGATGATTGTCGAGGCCTCGCGCGCAATCTGGATGATCTCGTTCAGAAGCGACTGTTTATCCATGACCGGTCCGGGAGAGTGTTTGTGATGTGCCCGGCGGGATCGTAGGCTCGCTGCACGGGCAGAGTCCCTGAATACTTTATACGGACGGATTTGAACAGGCATGTGCGGACGCTACAGCATCACCAGCGCGCCGGAGGCGATCCGGCGGCTCTTCGCGGTCAGCGACATGATCAACCTGGAGCCGCGCTACAACATGGCGCCGATGCAGAGCGCGCCGGTGATCCGGGAACGGGAGGGCGCGCGTCACATGGACATGTTGCGCTGGGGGCTGGTGCCTGGCTGGGCGCAAGACGAGAGCCGCGCCGCCTCGATGATCAACGCGCGTTCGGAAACCGTCGCGGAGAAGCCCGCTTTTCGGGACGCCTACCGGATGCGGCGCTGCCTGGTGCCGGCGGACGGCTTTTACGAATGGCGCAAGCTCGGGCGCGACAAGCAGCCCTATCGCGTGTCGCTGGACGGAGACCGGCCATTTGCTTTCGCCGGGCTCTGGGAGCGGTGGGAGAAAGGCGCCGAGCCGGTCGAGACTTTCACGGTTCTGACCACCGAGGCCGATCCGCGTATCGAGCATATCCATCACCGGATGCCGGTCATGCTGGCGGAAGATGCCGCGTTCGAGGCCTGGCTGGAGGGCGGCGAGGCGGATCGGCGTACGGTACTGAAACCTTATGACGGCGCCGATCTCGTCTTCACGCCGGTCTCGTCCCGCGTCGGCAATGTGCGAAACGACGATCCCGCGCTGCTGGAAGCGGTGGCCGAAGCGGAAGAGAAGGCGGAGCCGAAACCGGAACCGCCGCGTCAGGGTTCGCTTTTCTAGGAGCGCTTACTGTCTAAGCGCTTATTGCCGTGGGCAGCGGTTCAGGATCTGGATCGTGTTGCCGCTCGGCATGAAGCCCGCGGTTCCGGTCGAACCCGCCATCTGGATATCGTTCGGGCCGAGCTTCTGCAGGTGCTCGACCAGCGTCGGCGTCCGCCGGAGATAGAACTGGAAGTCGTCTTCCATGGTCTCGGTGATCTCGACGATCTCGGGCGAGGTCTTTCCTTCCCGTGTGACCGTGTAACCATCGTCGGTGAAGACCACGTAGTTCTCGGCACAATTGTCCGGAGACCAACGGCCGACCAGCGACGGCGCGATACCCTTATAGGTCACGACGTTGCCGGTGGTGAGCGGCATTACGGCAGGCGGCGCGTCCATCGGCGTCTCCATGCTCTCGTCGTGCGACATGGAGGCGTGCGGGAACATGCGCGCATAATCCCCTAGGCCAGCCTTGTCCGCGAGAGAGAGGATCGCCGGATGCTGCAGGTAGAGCAGGACCGCTGAGGCGACGCCGCCCGCAAGGAGCAATACCAGAAGCAGCAGGATCAGCGTTCTTATGGGCGAGGGGCGGCGCTTCTTCGGCATCGGTTTGCGGAAGACCGGGGGCAGTTCCTCGTAGGGATCCGGCTCGTCGGCGCCGCCGGTTCCCCCACTTGCCCACGGCAGCCCTTCGCGGGTTTCCGGTTCCGCTTCCTCGGGTTCGGGTTCGGGCTCCGGCTCGTAGTGCGGTTCCGCGATCTCGTCTTCGTGGGCATTGCCGGTGCCGAAACCGTCTATCGCGTCGTGGTCGAATCCCGGGCGGTTATCCTCGACATCCGCGGCGGCGATGCCGGGGAGATCCATGGAGCCCTGGTCGAGATAGAAGAGCTGCGCGTACTGCCACTCGCCGGAGGCGTCGTCGTGGTAGGCGCCGACGAGGCGGATCTCCGCGTCGCGATCGTTCGCGATCTCGCGGGCGAGGCCGGATTTCAGTACCGAATAGGCGCGGGCCTGCTCGACGGTCTCCCAATGTCCTCCGCGGGCTGTAGCGGGGCGGGACTGGAGGAAGTAATGCGCGTATCGCTTCATGACGGCGTGATGATACCTAGGCTACCAGGACTTGTCTTCCGCTAGGAACGCGGCCACTTGGTCCGCGCCGATCGGTCTTGAGAACAGGAACCCCTGCGCATAGTGGCAATCGAGCGCCCGCAACTGCGCGAGCTGCTCCGAAGTTTCCACACCCTCCGCGATCACGTCCAGACGCAGATTTTGTCCCAGCATTGTGATCGTGCGGACGATTTCCAGGTTCTGATAATTGCTGGTCATATCCTGGATGAACGACTTGTCGATCTTCAGCGTGTCGATCGGGAAGGTATGGAGATAGGAAAGCGAGGAGTAGCCGGTCCCGAAATCGTCGACGCAGATCTTGATATCTGCGGCCTTCAGCCTGTCGAGCATCTCGGTGGAGCGGTCGACATCCTCCATCAGGGTGCTTTCGGTAATCTCGATCTTGAGCAGGTTCGCGGGCAGGCCGACGCCGTCGAGACAGTCGATAATGCCGGAGACGGCGTCCGGCCGGGCGAACTGGCGGCCGGAGAGATTGACGCTGATCTCCAGCTGCTCCGTCGCCGGGCGCGCCTTGTTCCATTCGGTAATCTGGGTTGCCGCGGTCCGCAGCGCCCACTGGCTCAGCGTGAAAATCGATCCGGTTTCCTCGGCGACCGGAATGAACTCGACCGGAGAGATCTCCCCGCGTTCGGCATGGTACCAGCGCATCAGCGCCTCGAAGCCGGCGAGCTTGCCGCTTCGCATGTCGATGATCGGCTGGTAGTGCAGCCGCATCTCGTCCCGCTCAAGGGCACGGCGAAGATCGGAATCGAGATCGAGCGGCGTAACGGGCCAGACCCGCATCTCGTCCTCGAAGGCGATGCTCTGCGCCTTGCCGCGTTCCTTCGCCTGATACATCGCAAGTTCCGCGTCGCGCAGAATATCCTCCGGCCTTTCGTAGCCTTGGTCGCAATGGGCGACCCCAAGCGAGGCGGAGACAAAGATCTCTTTTCCTCCCAGGCGGAATGGAGAGGCGAGAGACTGGTGCAGGCTCTCCGTGAGCATGGTTGCCTCGTCGGGAGATTCGATCTCCTCCAGCAGGATGGCGAACTCGTCGCCGCCAAGCCGTGCGACGGTGTCGCTTTCGCGCAGCGCATTCTCGAAGCGGCGGGCAGTGGCGACGATCAGGTCGTCGCCATGGACGTGGCCGAGACTTTCGTTGACGATCTTAAAGCGGTCGAGATCGAGGAAGGCGACGGCGAAGCGAGCGTCGGGTTCGCGCCGGATCCGGGCTAGCGCCTTACGCACCAGATCGAGGAACAGGGTTCGGTTCGGAAGGCCGGTCAGGGCATCGTGCAGGGCGTCGTGGACGAGCTGCTGCTCTGCCCGCTTGCGGCCCGTGATGTCGGTCTGGCTGCCGGCGATCCTATGCGCCGAGCCGTCCTCGCCGCGGACGGCGAGACCCCGGGTAAGCATCCAGAGATAGGTACCGTCGGAATGGCGCACCCGGAACTCGCACTCGAAATGCGGGACCGCGCCGGCGAGATGGGCGTCGATCTGGGTGGTGACCCGGGCCACGTCGTCCGGATGAATCCGGCTGAACCACTCGGCGGGGCTTTCGCCGATGTCGTCCTCGACGAGGCCGAGCATTTCGCGCCAGCGCGGGGAGAGGTAGATCTTCTCGCGGCGAAGGTCCCAGTCCCAGAGGCCGTCGTTCGAACCTGCGGCGGAAAGGGCATAACGCTCCTCGCTCTCCGCAAGGCCCAGCCGCGCGGTCTCGGCGAGGGTCACGTCCGTTACCGCCATGATCACGTCGCCGTTTTCCATGGGCGTGAAGGCGTATTCCAGTATCCGGCCCGATGCGAGTCTATGGCTGTCGATCATCGAGCGTTCCAGCCTGAGATAACCGATGATCTCCTGCAACAGGGCGTCACGGTCTTGCTCGATGAAGTCGCCGCGCGCCATCATGAAATCGACGAGCTCGGAGACAGGCGTGCCGACGCGCATCAGGTGTGCCGGGAAATCGAACAGCTCGACCAGCCGGGTGTTCCAGACGCGCAGGGTCAACCTGGCATCGAACACCGCGAGCGCCTGGTCGATGCTGTCCAGCGTTGCGCGCAGCAGCATTGTCTGATCCTGAGCGTGTCGACGCTGTTCCTTCTCTTCGGTGATATCGCGGTGAAATCCAAGCACGCCGCCGCGGGCGGTGTGAAACTCGGTTATCTCGATCCACCGGTCCCTGCGGTCGTGGATTAGGACGGCGCCGCCCGGTTCTTGGTGCCGTCGCAGCCGCCGCTGAAGCCATTTCTCCGCGTCCTCGTTCTCCGGGTCGGTCACCCAGCGGGAGTACACGGCGTCCTGCTTCAGAATTTCTTCCAGGGTTTTTCCGGCAATTCTGTCCGGGTCGAGCTCAGGGTAAAGTTGCAGCAACTGTTCGTTCCAGGAGGTCAGGCGGCCCCGCTGATCATAGTGGCAGAGTCCAACCTCAAGCTGCTCAAGCGCGCTGAGCAACTCGCTCGAATCATTTTGCAGATTTGCCGGAGTGGTCATTCCCGTGGCGTCACTTCGCTGCCCTGTCTGGCCCGTTCGGTAAGGCTTAGTCGGGCTCTCGTTTGTCAATCCGGCTCTCCGTCCCGCATTTCTGCTCGTTCGACTTGCCGTCGGATGCCGGTCTGGAGATGTACCGGACGGAACAGTATCGGCCACTGGTTTGAATTCGATTTCCCGAAAGATATCAGCGCGATGCACCGTCTGTCACGGGAAGAACGCCGTTCTCCGCCGAATTGTCTCCGAACTTGAGAAAGCGGTAATGCTGCCAGAGGAGCTGCGCCGCCGCACCGCGGTACGGCTGCCAATCCTCGGCAATCAGGCACGTCTGCCGCTCGTTCGGCCGTTCGGACAGGCATTTGATATCGCGCAGAGCCTCCTGGATGGCAAGATCGCCTCCCGGCCATGTATCGAGGCGGCCGAGGCAGAAAAGCAGATAGATATCCGCCGTCCAGTTCCCGATTCCCGGTACCGCGGTAAGCGCTGCGCGCACCGCCTCGTCGTCATCTCCAGCCAGCGCTTCCAGGTCGAGGCGGCCGGACAGCACATGTTCGGCGAGTGCCCGTGCGTAGCGCACTTTGGGGCGGCTGAAGCCGGCTTCCCGGAACACTTCGTCCGTGGCGGTCGCGACCGCACTCGGGTTCACCTCCAGGATCTGATTGAGGCGGGTCCAGATCGCGCTGGCGGAGGCGAGGGAGACCTGCTGCGCGGTCAAAATCCGGATCAACGCGGCGAAACCCGGCGCCTCGCGGCGCGATGGCGGCGGGCCGAGGCGTTCATAGACTGCACGCAGGTCCGGGTCCCGCGCCACGACCGTGGCAACGGCCTCGCCAAGGGCCCTGTCATGCTCCGTCCCGCTCATGTCCGCTTCCTGTTGTCCCTGCACCGGCGGGCGAGCATAGTTTGCCCGCCGAGGATTGGTAAGGGCGGGGCACCATGAATTCTGTCGTGAGCCGGCAGGCGCAGGAAATCCTCCCGGTCGGGAGCCGCGGAACCGGGTTTTATGACGTCACGCGCGAGGTCGCGCACTGGGTCGGCGGGACGGGGATTGGAACCGGCCTGCTGACGCTGTTCATCCGGCACACGTCGGCCTCGCTGACGATCCAGGAGAATGCCGACCCGGATGTCAGAGCCGATCTCGCCGACTATCTCGCCACTATCGCGCCGGAGGACCCGGGCCGATATCGCCACGGCATCGAGGGGCCGGACGACATGCCGGCCCATATCCGCACAATGTTGACGCAGACCTCGCTCACCATTCCGGTGGGCAATGGACGGCCGCTGCTCGGGACCTGGCAGGGGATCTACCTTATCGAGCACCGCCGGGCGCCGCATCGGCGCGAGATCGTCATGCATCTGCTCGGGGAATGAGCTGCTGCGAATTCCGTGCGGGGCCTTGACCTTCCAGTGACTGGAATCCTTATCTAGGAATTCGAAGGCCGATTTCGGGCCGCGAACCTTGTTCCCTGGAGACCGCGCATGTCCTGTCACGCGCACGAGAAAACCGAGTCCGATAATGCCTGCTGCCATGGCACGCCGAAGCCCGCTGAGGCCAGTTCCTGTTGCCATGCTGAGCCGGCGCCGACGGCGCATTCCTGCTGCGGCGGCGGTCATGGCGCTGCGAGTTCCGGCAAGGCGGTGATGACAGGCAAGCCGGAAGGCGCCGGTGCCGGCTATATCTGCCCGATGTGTCCGAGCGTCTGGAGCCTGGAGCCCGACTCCTGCCCGATGTGCGGCATGGCGCTGGAGCCGGAGATGATCACCCGGGACACCCCGCCGAACCCGGAATATCTCGACATGCGCCGCCGTTTCGCAATCGGCCTGGCCTTGACCCTGCCGGTCTTCGTGCTGGCGATGGGGGAGATGGTGCCCGGGCTGAAGGAGCTGGTCGCCGGCTCCTGGAATCCGTGGGTGCAGGCCGTGCTCGCCTCGCCGGTGGTGCTCTGGGTCGGCTTTCCGTTCTTCGAGCGCGGCTGGTCGTCGCTGAAGAGCGGGCATTTCAACATGTTCACGCTGATCGCGCTCGGCACCGGTGCAGCCTATCTCTACAGCCTTGCCGGGCTGCTGCTGCCGGATCTCTTCCCGGACGGTTTCCGGGGAGAGGGCGGCGCGGTCGGGCTCTATTTCGAGTCCGCCGCTGTGATCATCACGCTTGTCGCGTTGGGCCAGGTGCTGGAACTCGGCGCGCGGGAGAAGACGTCCGACGCGCTGAAGGCGCTGCTTGGTCTCGCTCCGCTGACGGCCCGCCGGCTGACCGCGGACGGCGGCGACGAGGAGATCGATATCGAGCGGATCGCCGTTGGAGACCGGCTGCGGATCCGTCCGGGCGAGCGCATCCCGGTCGACGGTCGTCTTCAGGAAGGCAACGGTTCGGTCGACGAGTCCATGTTGACCGGCGAGCCTCTCCCGGTGGAGAAGGCTGCCGGAGACGCGCTCGTTGGCGGGACGCTGAACGGTAACGCCACTCTGGTTATGGAAGCGGAAAAGGTCGGCCGCGACACCATGCTGGCACGCATCGTCGCGATGGTTGCCGACGCCCAGCGCAGCCGCGCGCCGGTGCAGAAAGTGGCGGACGCGGTGGCGGGCTATTTCGTCCCGGCCGTTGTGCTTTCCGCGGTCGTGGCCTTCGCCGTCTGGGCCCTTGCGGGCCCCGAGCCCGCGCTGGCGCACGGGGTGATCGCGGCGGTCTCGGTCCTCATCATCGCCTGCCCCTGCGCCCTCGGTCTGGCGACGCCGATGTCGATCATGGTCGGCGCGGGCCGCGGTGCGGCGGCTGGCATCCTGATCCGCGACGCGGAAGCGATCGAAGGGTTCGAGAAAGTAGACACACTGGTCGTCGACAAGACCGGGACCCTGACGGAGGGACGCCCCGAGCTGGTCGACATGGTCAGTGCGGGTCCGGACTCATCTGAAATCCTCAGGCTGGCCGCTGCCGTCGAAAGCGGCAGCGAGCATCCGCTCTCGGCCGCGGTTCTGCGCGCCGCCGAGGCTCGAGAGGTTCCGTTTCGGCCCGCGAGTGACGTCTCGGCGGAAGCGGGGCTCGGTCTCAAGGGGGCGGTCGATGGTCTGGCGGTGGCGGCCGGTTCCGCCCGCTTCATGGAGCAGCTCGGTATCGACGTCGCGCCGCTGGCCGATCGGGCGGACCGGTTGTCCGGTTCCGGCGCGACGCTGCTCTATGTCGCCCGCGACGGCGCGCTTGCCGGGCTGATCGGTGTCCGCGACCGCGTGAAGGACGGCGCAAAGGAGGCCGTGGCCGACCTCAAGCGGGACGGTATCCGCGTGGTCATGGCTTCCGGCGACAATCCGAAGGCGGCCGAGGCCATCGGGCGGGAACTCGGGATCGACGAGGTGCGCGGCGGGCTGATGCCCGCGGACAAGGCGGATCTCGTCGCCGAACTGAAGCGGAAAGGGCGCATTGTGGCGATGGCCGGGGACGGCATCAACGACGCGCCCGCGCTGGCGCTCGCCGATATCGGCATCGCCATGGGCAACGGTACCGATATCGCCAAGGAGAGCGCGGCGGTGACGCTGGTGAAAGGCGACGTGCGCGGGCTCGTAAAGGCGCGCCACCTCAGCCGGGCGACGATGGCCAATATCCGCCAGAACCTGTTCTTCGCGTTCGTCTACAACGCGCTTGGCGTCCCGGTTGCGGCGGGTGTGCTCTATCCGCTGCTCGGCCTGACCCTGAGCCCGATGCTCGCCGCGGCGGCAATGAGCCTGAGTTCGGTTTCGGTGATCAGCAACGCGCTCCGGCTGCGCTCCGCGAAACTCTGAGGAGGAGGCCACGATGCAGATCAGGGAAGTCGCCGAAAGCGCCGGACTGCCGGCCAAGACGATCCGCTATTACGAGGAAATCGGCCTCGTCCGCCCGGATCGCCGGGAAAACGGCTACAGGGATTACTCCGACACGGACATTCACCGTCTGCGCTTCCTGCAGCGGGCCCGAGGTCTCGGTTTCTCGATCGAGGATTGCCGCGCGCTTCTGTCGCTCTACGACGAGAAGGAGCGGGAGAGTGCCGATGTGCGTGCCATCGCCGAGGCGCATCTGAAAGAAATCGACCGCAAGATCAACGAGCTGAAAAGCCTGCGCGGGACGCTCGCCCATCTTGTCCATGCCTGCCACGGGGACTCCCGGCCGGACTGCCCGATCCTCAAGGATCTCGCGGGAGATGCCTCGTGAATTGGAAACTCCTGATCTCGGGCGGCGCGGTGCTGCTGCTCTTCGCGCTTGCCGGCTATTCCCGCATGCAGGATCCGGAGCGTCCATCCATCCTCTCCAAGGTGATGCCCGGTGCTGCCGAGGAGAAGCAAAACGCGGCGATCCGGCTCTGGCCGGGCGATACCGGTCTCGTCTCGGACGGCAAGAAGGTCTACGCCACCCAATGCGCCAGTTGTCACGGGCTAGGATTGCAGGGCCAGCCGAACTGGCGCCAGCGAAACGCCGACGGCCGTCTCCCGGCACCGCCACATGACCCGAGCGGACATACCTGGCATCATCCCGACGAGCAGCTCTTCTCGCTGACCAAGTTCGGACCGGCGCGGATTGTCGGTGACGGTTACGAAAGCGACATGCCGGGCTACGAGGGGATCCTCAGCGACCGGGAAATCATCGCCGTACTCTCTTACATTAAAAGCACCTGGCCGGCCGATATCCGCCAGCGACACGACATGATCAACCGGCAGGCGGCGCAAGGCGGCTAGGCAGCGGCGCGTTCCCAATTCTTAAGATCCAATAAGCTGCCTTCAAAAGCGCTAACGATTAGGGAGTTGAATATGTAAAACGCTCGTTTTACATATCGCGCATGGACAAGCGTGAGATCATTCTCGATGCGGCCGAACGGGCCTTCCTCACGGAGGGGTTCCGGGCGACCGGTATCGACAGGGTGCTGGCGCCGACTGGCGTGTCGACCCGGACCCTCTACAAGAATTTCGCCACCAAAGAAGCACTGGCCCTTGCGGTCCTCGAGCGACGCGACCGTCGGTTCTACTCGGCGATGGCAATGCCGCCGGACCCTGGCGGCGATCCTGTGCAGGATCTTTTTACAAAGCTGGCCCACTGGACCCGAGAGGAAGGCGCCAACGGTTGCATCTTTCTGCGTGCGCTCGGAGAGTACGGATTGCGGGAGACCGACATTGCGGCTTTCGTCGAAGAGCACAAGCGGCGGATGCGCGCACTGGTCGCGGACCGCGTAACGGCACGCCTCGGCCGCGCCGCGCCGCCGCTCGCAGACCGGATATGGATACTGTTCGAAGGCGCGACTGCGTCTGCCGCAGTCGCGGGGGAGGCGGTCATCGGCACGGCAGCGGCGGCGGCGGATGACCTCATGGACGCCGCGTCCCGGCAATGAACCGCTGGGGAACGCGTTCCTTCGTCGCGAGCGGGTTCGCGCTCATCGCCGTGGCCTACGGTCTCGCGCGTTTCGCCTATGGGCTATTCCTGCCGGCACTGGCCGCCGAGCTCGGGCTCGGCCCGACGGAGGCCGGATGGATCGGATCGGGTGCCTTTGCTGCCTATTGTGTCGCGACCGCCGCGGCAGCGCTTCTCTGCGTTCGGATCGGCGCACGCCGGACGCTTTTGCTCGCCGGCGCGGTTGCCGCCGTCGGAATGGCCGGAATTGCGGCTTCGCAGGATGCGGCCATGCTCGCCGTCTCCGTCACCTTCGCAGGACTCAGCCCCGGGCTTGCGTCTCCGCCTTTGGCGCTCGCGGTCTCGGAACGGATTGAGCCGGTCCAGCAGGGAGCGGCGAACACGCTCATCAACAGCGGCACGAGCGCCGGCGTCGTGCTGTCCGGACCGGTGGCACTGGTCCTTGCCGAGGCCTGGCGGGAGGCCTACTGGCTTTTCGCCCTGCTCTCGTTCGGCGTAACTGTCTGGCTTTGCTACTCGATGCCGCCCGTCGCCGCCGCAAAAGGCCGAGCCGAACCGAAGCCGTTCCGCGAATATATGCGCCATCGCGTCCTGATGCCGGTCTTGCTGACCTCGGCGCTGATGGGGGTGTCGAGCACGGCAATCTGGACTTTCGGCGGCGCGATCCTGAGCGATCATGCCGGCTGGACCGACACGCGTATCGCCGGTGTATGGATCGTAATCGGCGCCTCCGGTGTGGCCGGTGCGGCTGCGGGGCCATTGATCCGCAGGTTCGGACTCAATGAGGTCCATCGCGCCTCGCTCGCCGCGATCGCTTGTTCGATCCTGCTCCTTTCCATCCCGGGAGGGGGCTTGATCTGGGGCTTCGGCTCCGCGGTTCTGTTCGGCGCGGCTTATATCATGATGACCGGGGTTATCCTGGTTTGGGGCGTGGAGGCGGTACCGGAGTATCCGGCATTTGGGCTCGGGGCCGGCTTTCTCTCCATCGCGGCCGGTCAGGTGGCAGGTGCTCCGGTCTTTGGATATCTCTACGAGAGCGCCGGCGTGGTGCCGGCGCTACTCACCTTCAGCGCGCTTGCCTGCCTTCCGATGGCGATAAAACGGGTGTGATCAGCCTCTCGCCTGCGCCCGTTGTCCCTGGGCGCGCTTGTCCAGCCACCAGCCATATTGCGGCGGCCATGTCTCGAAATCCTCGTCGAGCCTGAAGGCGTCGGCCGCGTGGCGCGGCCAGAACGGATTGTAGAGCGCCTCGCGGCCGATTGCGATCAGGTCCGCGTCGCCCGCTTGCAGGATTTCTTCGGCATGATGCGGATCGGTGATGAGGCCGACCGCCTGGGTCATGATCCCGACATCGCGGCGGATTTCGGCGGCATAGGGCACCTGGTAGCCCGGCGAGCGGTTCAGCTTGAAGTTGGTCGCGCCTTTCGGCGTCTGCCCACCGGAGGAACAATCTATCACGTCGACTCCGCGGTCCTTCAGTTCCTTCGCGAAGACCAGGCTGTCCTCCATTTCCCAGCCGCCTTCGATGGCGTCGACGGCAGAGATGCGGACGAAGAGCGGCAGGTTGTCCGGCAGAGCCTCTCGAACGTCCTCGGCGATCTCAAGGGAAAGACGCATCCGGCCCTGCAGGTCGCCGCCATAGGCGTCGGTGCGGAAATTGCCGAGCGGTGAGAGGAAGGTCTGCAGCAGATAGCCGTGCGCGCAGTGGATCTCGACGGATTCGAATCCGGCATCGACGGCGCGCTTCGTCGCATCGGCGAAAGCACCGCGCAGCCGTTTCATGTCGTCGAGGTCGAGTTCTCTCGGGGTCAGCCAGCCGTCCGCCAGGGGCACAGCGCTCGGTGCCTCCGGTTGCCAGGGCGTGTCGCCGCCGGCGATATCCTCCGGGGTGAGGGGGCCGTTGCCCTTCCAGGGCCGCTGCATGCTGCCTTTGCGCCCGGAATGGCCGATCTGGATCGCCGGGACCGAGCCTTCCGATTTCAGGAAGGCGGCGAGCGGCGCCAGCTTCTTTGCGTGCTCGTCGTCCCAGATCCCGAGATCGCCATGGGTGATCCGGCCGTCGCGGGTCACCGCGGTGACTTCCAGGATCACCATGCCGGCGCCGCCGATGGCGAACTTGCCAAGGTGCGCCATGTGGAAATCGGTCGGGAAGCCTTCCTCGGCGGAATACATGCACATGGGAGGGACTACGATCCGGTTCGGCAGGGTAATGCCCCGGAGTTGGATCGGCTGGAACAGCAGCGGCGTCTTATCGGTCATTTTTTCCTCCCGGTTCTCGCTGGCTCTTTTTGCGGGGGAGGATAGCCGAAGGCGCCGGAAAGTGGCCATTCCGGGTTGGTGCCGACCGGCCAAATCAATCGCGCCCGCTCGGCACTTGACAGGACCGCTGCGCACGCCATCGTGGGGGATCTTTTCCTCTCCCGTCCTTCCGTTGCCCGTCAGGAGCCGTTCAATGCCTATCGTCAACCGCATCGCCGACTTTCATGCAGAGCTGACGGGTTGGCGGCGGCATATTCATGCAAACCCGGAGCTGGGCTTCGAGGAGTTCGAGACCGCCGATTTCGTCGCCGAACGGCTGGCGGAGATGGGGCTTGAGATCCATCGCGGTCTCGGCGGTACCGGCGTGGTTGCGACGATCAAGGGCAATGGCGGAGACGGCCCTGCGATCGGTCTGCGCGCGGACATGGACGCGCTGCCGATCCAGGAGAAGGGCACGCCCGAGCACCGTTCGAAGAACGACGGAAAGATGCATGCCTGCGGCCATGACGGTCACACCACCATGCTGCTCGGTGCGGCAAAATATCTTGCCGAGACGCGCAATTTCGCCGGCACGGTCCACTTGATCTTCCAGCCCGCCGAGGAAGGCAAGGGCGGCGGCAAGAAGATGATCGAGGACGGTCTCTTCAAGCTGTTCCCCGTGGACGAGGTCTACGGCATGCATAACCGGCCGGAAATGCCGGTCGGCAGCTTCGGCGTCTCCGCCGGCCCTGTGATGGCGGCACGGGACAATTGGGAAATCTCGATCTCCGGGCGCGGCGCACATGCGGCGATGCCACACCAGGGCGTCGACCCGGTCGTCGTCGGGGCCAATATCGTCATGGCCCTGCAGACCATCACCAGCCGTAACACCGATCCGGCCGAGGCGCTGGTTATCAGCGCGACCCAGTTCCATGCGGGCGATGCCTTCAACGTCATCCCGGACGAGATCGTCCTGCGCGGCACCTGCCGGGTGCTGAACCCGGAGATCCAGGCGACCCTGCCGGAGCGGATCAAGCGCGTTGCCGACGGGATCGCGGCGACCTACGGAGCGACCGCGGAGCTGAATTACATGACCGGCTATCCGGCGACGGTGAACACTCCGAAAGAGGCGGAGTTCTCGGCCTCGATCTGCGCCGAGGTGGCCGGTGCCGCCGGCACGGTCGACCTCGATTTGCCGCCGAGCATGGGGGCGGAGGATTTTTCCTACATGCTGCAGGAAAAGCCGGGCGCCTATATCTGGTGCGGTAACGGCGATACCGCCGGCCTCCATCACCCGGAATACGACTTCAACGACGAGGCGCTTACGGTGGGGGCGAGCTATTGGTCGCGCCTGGTCGAGGCGCGCCTCGCGAAATCCGCGTGAGGCCGTGAGCGAACCCGCCAGTCTTCCCCGGGGCATTCACGTTCTCGGCGCCTCCGGCTCCGGGACCACGACTTTCGCCCGGGGCTGGGCCGACAGGTTCGGATACACGCATCTTGATACGGACGATTTCTACTGGCTTCCGACAGAGCCGAAATTCAAGGAAAAACGCCCGATCCCGGAGCGGCTGAGACTGCTCGCCGAGGCGATCGATGCGGCCGAAAACTGGATCCTCTCGGGATCTCTCGTGTCCTGGGGCGAGCCGCTGATCGAGCGCTTCGACCTTGTTGTGTTCGTCTACACACCGTTCGATCTCAGGATGGAGCGCCTCATCGCTCGAGAGGAGGAGCGCTACGGCGTCGCAGCCCTTGAGCCGGGCGGGGCGCATTACGATGCTCACATGGCCTTCATCGAGTGGGCGGCCTCATACGATTCCGGGGGACCGGAGATTCGCAGCAGGCGGATGCATGAAGACTGGATGAAACGGCTGACTTGTCCGGTAGTGCGCGTTTCGGGCTCAGACACGACGGCAGACCAGATCCAGCAGGTGCTCGAATTCTGGTCTGCTTCGGTCTTGCCCTCGCTCCGGTGACCTGTGTAAATCTCGCGGTCCGTGTGCGGCCGGTGCCGATGCGGGGCCGAAGCCGAATTTGCAGTGTTGAGTAGGATCCATGACAGAGACAGGCGCACCCCGTAATGCTGCGGTAGCGGACGCTGCTGCTCCGACGATTGCCGTTCTCGTCCCCTGCTACAATGAGGAAGCGACGGTGGCGAAGGTTGTCGGGGATTTCCAGACGGCCCTGCCGGGGGCGGAAATCCACGTCTACGACAATAACTCGACCGACCGGACATCGGAGATCGCGGCCTCGGCGGGCGCGATTGTCGGGTTCGAGGGCTTGGCGGGCAAAGGCAATGTGGTGCGCCGCATGTTCAGCGACGTCGAGGCGGACATCTACGTCCTGGTTGACGGGGACGCGACCTACAGCTCCGAGATGGCGCCGCAGCTGATCGCAATGTTGACCGAAAAGCATCTCGACATGGTGGTGGGCGCCAGGGTGAGCGAAGAGGCGGAGAGCTATCGCTTCGGTCACCGGTTCGGCAACCTCGCCTTTACCTCGCTGGTCGCGTGGATCTTCGGCAATCGCTTCACCGACCTCTTTTCCGGCTATCGGGTATTCTCGCGTCGTTTCGTAAAGACCTTCCCGGCGCTTTCCACCGGTTTCGAGATCGAGACCGAACTGACCGTGCACGCCCTCGAGCTCAATATGCCGATCGGCGAGATCGAGACGCCGTACCTCGCGCGTCCGGAAGGCTCCACCAGCAAGCTAAACACGATCCGGGACGGTATTCGCATCCTATATACGATCGTCATGATGCTGCGTGATGAGCGCCCGCTCGCCACGTTCGGACTGACCGGGCTGCTGCTTGTGTTGCTCTCGGTGATCTTAGCGGTGCCTCTCGTGTCCGAATATCTCGCGACCGGCCTTGTGCCGCGACTGCCGACCGCGATTCTCTGCACCGGCATGATGCTGCTCGGTTGGCTTAGCTGTTTCTGCGGATTGACGCTGGAGTCGCTCCGGTTGGGACGGCGGGAAGCCAAGCGGCTCGCCTATCTCGCCACCGACGGCGTATCGGCGCTGAAGCGCCGCGCATCCAAGAAGCTGCAATGAAGCTGCAGTTCCTGAGCTTCGCCGTGGTCGGAGCGCTCGGGTTTCTGGTCGATGCGACCGCGCTTCAGCTTTTCCTCAATGTCGCCGGACTCGATCTCTATTCCGCCCGGATCGGCTCTTTCCTCGTCGCGGTGACGTTCACCTGGGCGATGAACCGGCACTTCACCTTCGCCTCCGACGATCCGCGGCTGCTGCGCGAATGGTTCCGGTTCCTCAGCGCGAATTCGCTCGGGGCCGGTGTCAATCTCGGCACCTACGGGATTCTCGTCTGGGCAATCCCGATCGTTGCGGCGCATCCGGTGCTCGGCGTCGCCGCCGGATCGATCGCCGGGCTCGCGGTGAATTTCCTCGGCTCGCGCTTCTTCGTTTTCCGCGATGTGTCCGGCGGCGACACGGGCAACCGACGGCCTTTGGACCTCTCCGGCGTCCCCTGGCGACCGGGTGGGGCGCAGGCGTTCGAGTTCTGGCTGCTCGCAGCCGGTGCAGTCTATGCTCTGCTGTGCCTCTCGCCATCCTCCTATGCCATCTCGTTCCAGGCTTTGGCGCTGGATCCGGTCGGCCTCTTTCTGGGCAAGGCACGGCCGATCCGCAGCGACGAGTACGCGGTCTGGACTCCCTATATCCAGATTGCCGTGAATAACGGCTTCGCCCGCTTCAACGAGACCTCGCCGTACCTGGAGGACCTCCGGAACTTCAACGCCCTGCCGTTGCGGGACTGGGGGCTGATCTTCAAGCCGCAGTTCTGGGGTTTCTTCGTCCTCGACCCTGCCTGGGCCTATTCGCTGCATCACGCGATCTTCATCGTGGCTTTTCTCGCCGGATGGCGGCGGCTCTTTCACCTGCTCGGTTTCGGGTGGAGCGAGGCCACGCTCGCGGCGTTCGTCGTATTCTTCTTTCCCTATACGCAGCTCTGGTGGACGACGACAGGCTCGCTGCTGGCGGGTTTCCCTTGGCTTATCGTCTGCCTCTTCTGGCAAACCGCCGTCTGGAAGCGTGTGCTGGTCCTATCCTGGCTCAGCGCGAGCTGGCTGATCAGCCATCTCTATCCGCCAATCGTCGTCACTTGCGCCTTCGCCGGAGTGGTGTTGCTCCTGGCATTCCGCGCGCGAGAAACGCTCCGCCCTTCGATCATCCTGCCCGGCCTGCTGGGAGCGGCGCTCGGAGCGGCGATTGCTGTGTTCTATTTGCAGGACGCATTCCTGGTGATGTCAAAGACGGTCTATCCGGGCGACCGGTCCATCGATGGCGGGCAATTGTCTTTCTGGCAGTGGGTCTCGACGTTCCTGCCGGGGCTCGGGACGACGGGCCGGGAGCCGATCGTCAGTACGAGGAATTATCTGGAAACCGTTGCGGGCGGGAGTTTTCTGCTGGCGGGCTGCTTCCTGTTCTGCCGCTGGCGGAGCCTGAAAGATCTTGCGTTGTCGAGCGATAACGCGGTGCGGACGGCTCGCCGGCGTCTGTTAGTGCTGTTTGCCGGTACGGCAGTGATGTCCGTTTGGCTGCTGGTGCCGCTGCCGAGTGAAGCCGGTGCGGTGCTGCTTTGGGACAAGTTCCTGGCGCCTCGTTTCGTCTTTGCTCTGGGACTTCTATCTCTCTCGATGGCCATGCTGCTTGCTGAACGGCTGGATTTCTCAGTCACGCCGGCGCGCCTCGGCGTGGCTGCGCTCCTGCTGGCCGGACTCTATGGCGGCTTCAGGTTTAGCTATCAGTCTCAGCCTGACTTCGATGGTCTGGAAGTCTGGGGGCCGATCCTTTTCCTGCTTGTTTTGGGCGGGGAATCGCTTCTGTTCCGCATGCGTGCTTTCCCTGCCATGCTCGCCGCGAGCGCCTGCGCGGGCGCCTTGGTATACGGCACTTATAATCCGCTGCAGTCGAGCTATCCGATCTTTCACCGCCCGGACCATCCCGGGGCTGAGGCGTTTCGAAGCTACCAGGAGGCCAATCCCGAGAACCTGTTGCTGATCCGCGAGGTGCCGGGCTCGATCCTCAATGCGTGGGGCTATCGGTCGGTGCAGCATGTGCTGGTGTCGCCCCAGCTTGAATTTTTCCGAGAACGTTTCCCGAAACTCCCGGAAAAACAGTTCAACCGCATCTTCAACCGATATGCGCACATCCAACTGACGGACGAGCCGATACCCTACGTTCCGATGCCGGCGCCCGGTGTGATCCAGCACGATGTGATCCGTGTTCCGATGGTGGCATTCGAAGCTGGCGGCTCATCGGTGAGTACCGGCGGAGGGAGAAACGGCCGGGACGTGGCCGGTCTGGAAATCATCGAGATCGCGCCACGCGGAGTGCCTCTGCCCGACGGTGTTGTCGACGACGTCACGTGGGACGAAGCCGCGCGAACGATGACCCTGCGAGGCTGGGCGCGGTTCTCCATGCTCGATCCGGACAACCGTCTTCTGGTGCTGGCGCCCGGGGCGGAGAGCGCAACGCAGCCGGAACCTGTCTATCGGCCGGATGTTGTGTTCGCTCTCGGAAACGATCAGCGACTTGCCTTTTCAGGATTCACGACGACCGTTCACTTCGGCGACGGTAAGGGAAAGCCCGATACTGTATGTATCTGGTCGCGCGACTCGGATCAGAGATTGTTCCGCCTGGGCGGAGCGGTGAAGAACTGGTCCGGTGGGGCATGCGAACCCAAGGCCGGAGCTAACTAACGCGGCTGGTGCGGTGTGGTGCCGATTCCGAGAAGCCGGAACCAACTTCGCTCTGAGACGTTCCCCCAAAGAGGACGGCCGCATTTCCCCACGCGGCCGTTTCTATTTTGACGGCTCGCAACGAAAATTAACATTTATTATCAGTCTGTTGTGAGCGGATTGGCGCGGCATTTGAATGTCGCGGAACGGTGCCGAACCGTTTGGCATCCGCTCCTTTCCCGGAGCGAAACCGATGAGAGGGAGTTTCCCTTATGAATGTAGATCAGCTAGGCAGCGGCTATTTCGATTATGCCGCAATGCGTGACCGCTTCCAGACCAAGGTGACCGAAGCGGATATTGACGGCAGTGGCGGCCTTTCCTTCGCCGAGTTCCAGGCGCTCAAGGCAGACGCGCCGGCCGGCCCGCCACCAGGTGTCGAGGAACTTAGTGCCGAGGAGCGCTTTTCCAGTTTGGATGCCGACGGCGACGGCGAAGTGACGTTCGCGGAATTCGAGGCCGCTCGGCCGAATATCGAGCCGCAATTCTCCGCGGAGAGCTTCACCGAGCTGCTGGCAGCGCAGGAAGAAAGCGCGAACAGCTCCGTCTCCCAGAGCACGACGGACGATCTGCTGAGCCAGTTGCTGGCGCAATTTCAGCAGTCCGGCGCGGATGCTGCTGCCAGGCGGGCCGCTTAATAACGAAGAGTCCGTTCGGGTTATTGAACGAGATGCACCGCGCAGAACGCACGCGGTTGAAGATCCCGCCCCGCAATTGTTTGCGGAGCGTGGCTTTTGCTCTGGAGGAAAGGGGCCGAGAAACGGCCCCGGCTCCAGGCATTTTCAGGACGCCGAGAGCTTCTCGCGGGTGACGATCGAGATCGGTGCTGCGGTGCCGTCGCGCGCCTCGATGCCGGACATCACGCCTTCCTTATCTGCAGCCGGCCTGTTCTGGCTAAGTTTCCACTTGCCTTCGATGCGGGCGATCGGGATTTCGAAACCGATAATCCCCTTGAGCTGCGACTGCACGAAAGGTTCCGGAGCGTCGTTGATCCCCCACGGAGCCGCATTCGCGGCCTCATGCATATCTGTCAGCCGCGAGACCATGTCGCGCAGCCAGTCCGCGTCGTCGTGATAGCTGATCGGGCCATAGGCGTGGACCGCAATATAGTTCCAGGTCGGTACCACCTTGCCGGTTTCCTGCTTGGTCGCATACCAGTTCGGCGTGATGTAGGCCTCCGGGCCGAGGAACATGGCCAACGCCTCGACGTTCTCGTCCGCGCCCTTAGCCTGCATGTTCGCCTTCGCCAGATGTCCGGTCAGGGTGCCGAACTCGCCCTTGCTGGTATCGAGAAGCATCGGCACGTGGCTGCCGATCAGCCCGTCCGGGCCGAGTGTGACGACGGTGCCGAGGGCAATTCGTCGGATCGTCTCATGCAGCACGTCGAGATTCTGTTCGCGGAAATGCGGCGGTACGTACATGGACTTCTCTCCTGAAATGCGAACGGCCGGCACGGGATGTGCCGGCCGCGCTATTGGACGCGTAACTGCGTCAGATCGGAAGTGTATAGGCGGTTTTCACCGTTGTGTAGAATTCGGCTGCATATCTGCCCTGCTCGCGCGAGCCGTAGCTGGAGCCTTTCCGGCCTCCGAAAGGTACGTGGTAGTCGACGCCCGCCGTCGGCAGGTTGACCATGACCATGCCGGCTTCGGAATTGCGCTTGAAGTCGCTGGCGTATTTCAGGCTCGAGGTGCAGATACCGGAGGAGAGGCCGAAGCTGGTATCGTTGGCGACCGCCAAAGCCTCGTCGTAATCCTTCACCCGGATCACGCTCGCCACCGGACCGAACACTTCCTCGCGGTTGATGCGCATCGCATTGGTGGTCTCGGTGAAAAGCGCCGGCTGCAGATAGAAGCCCGGGGTCTCGCGGTTGAGGCGCTCGCCGCCCCAGGCGAGCTTGGCACCTTCGTCCTTGCCGATCTGGATGTATTTCTCGTCCTGCGCCAGCTGGCTCTCGTCGACCACCGGACCGATATGTGTGCCGTCTTTCAGCGCGTCGTCGACATTGAGGCTCTTCAGCTTCTCGATGCAGGCGGCGACGAACTTGTCGTGGATGCCCTCGGTAACGATCAGGCGCGAGGAGGCGGTGCAGCGCTGGCCGGTGGAGAAGAAGGCGCCGTTGACGGAAACGTCGACGGCAGTCGCGAGATCGGCGTCGTCGAGCACCACCATCGGGTTCTTGCCGCCCATCTCGAGCTGGTACTTCTTCATCGTCGCCGAGCATTTCGCCGCGACATGGGCGCCGGTCGAGACCGAGCCGGTGAAGGTGACCGCGTTGATCCTGGTGCTGGAGAGGATCGTCTCGCCGACGGTGCCGCCGCTGCCCATGACCAGATTGAGGACGCCGTCCGGCAGACCGGCCTTCTTCAGGATGTCGACCAGGGCCCAGGCGCAGCCCGGAACCAGGCCGGCCGGCTTGAAGACGACCGTGTTGCCGTAGCAGAGCGCCGGCGCGATCTTCCAGGCCGGGATCGCGATCGGGAAATTCCAGGGAGTGATGATGCCGACCACGCCGACCGGTTCGCGGGTAATCTCGACATCGAGGCCCGGGCGGGTGGAGGCAAGCTTCTCGCCCGAGAGCCGCAGGCATTCGCCGGCGAAGAAATCGAAAATCTGTGCGGCGCGGATGGTCTCACCGATGCCCTCGGCCAGCGTCTTGCCTTCCTCGCGGGAGAGCAGGCGGCCGAGTTCGTCCTTGCGCGCCATGATTTCGGCCGAGGCGGCAGCGAGGATATCGTGGCGTTGCTGAATCGGGCTGCGGGCCCAGGGATGCGAGGCAGCGACGGCGGCATCGATCGCCTGCTCCGTAGCGGCGGCATCGGCCATCGCGAACTGGCCGACCACGTCGTTCGTGTTGGACGGGTTGATGTTGTCGCTGGCGTTGCCGCCTTCGACCCAGTCGCCGGCGATCAGATTGCGGTGCAAAGTCATGGATGTTCCCTCTCTTTCGCCGGCGCTACGCGCGCCGGCCTTGATCCGGGGACGGAGCTTACTGGGGATTTATGGTCAATCAAGAGCGGAGGGTCGCTCCCGACCTATTGGTCCGGCTTCTT
Organism: Nisaea acidiphila; assembly: GCF_024662015.1. Classification (NCBI taxonomy): domain Bacteria; kingdom Pseudomonadati; phylum Pseudomonadota; class Alphaproteobacteria; order Rhodospirillales; family Thalassobaculaceae; genus Nisaea; species Nisaea acidiphila. The sequence continues at coordinate 4,207,518 of NZ_CP102480.1, forward strand.
GCCTAGGAGCTCGAACTCATAGCGGATGGAGGGGAGCTTGCCTTCACCCCTCGGCCGTGCGGGCTTCACGGCGCGAAGGTCGGCAACCATCTCGTTGACGAAATTCCGCTCCATATCCACCCGGTCCATGAGCCGCTGATGGTCGGCGATGTCCGCTCCGGCGCGCTTGCGGCCGACCTTGTAGCGCACCCGTTCGATATCCCAATCGCCGCGGTAGCCGTAATCGGCGAAATGGTACCAAGGCTGACTGAAATAGCGCAGTGCAAAGACCGACATTCCGCGCACATGGGTCGGGTCGCCCCAGGCGCCGTCGCTGCCGATGTGCGGCATTGCGGCGGTGAGCAAGGCGCCGTCTGTCGCGACCCGGTGCAGTTCCTCCATCAACGGCAAGATGTTCCGGATATGCTCCAGAATGTGTGAGGCCTTGAATTCGGAAATGCTGTTGTCTTCCAGCGGCAGCCTGTTTTCGCCGCAACTCTCGAGGTCGAAAACGACATCCACACCCGGCCCGTCCCGGAAGTCGAGATTGACCCAGCCTTCGGTCGGCGAGCTGCCGCATCCAATGTTCAGTTTCTGCAATGAGTTGGGCATTCACGGACTCCGGTGGGCTGGTCAATTCGGCGGTGCGACTATCCATCAATCGGAGAACCGGGCTCAAGAGGATATGAGAGTAAGAGCACCGGATCGCGATTTCGTTCGTTCGTCCCTTGGTTGGGCGGTAGACGCCTATCTCAGCACAGTCGTCATGAACTCGGCGAACGGCGCGCGCATGTTCTGATTGCGCCAGACCGTCGACAGGTTTTCCCGTGCGGTTTCGCCCAGCTCGAGCGAACGGCGGCGATCTCCAAGGAGCTTGGCGGCCCGCTCAGCATAGTCGGACGGTTGTGGGACGAGATCTGTCTCGAGACCAAGTGCCGTCAGTACTGCGGCGGCAAGCCGCGCGCGGAGGCAGCGCGCATCGGTCGTCAGGACCGGAACTCCCGCGTTTGCAGCGTGCAGAACGGAGTTGAAGCCCGAAAAGGTCGGGCTGTCCAAGTAGAGATCGGCTTCCTGGAGGAGAGATGCGTATTCCTCCGGCCTGGTCCGTTCCCGTAAATCGAAGACCTGCTCGGGGTCGTGGCCATGTTTCGCGAAATGGGAGAATAGGCGGCTTATGTATCTTTGAACGGTAATGTCGTCCCCCGCCTTGACCACGATAATGCGGCAGTCGTCGGCCGTCTCGACGATCCGGCGCAAGGTCTCGTCGAAGTCAGGGAGGAACTTGAAAAGGCTCTGACAGATGATCGCTGTCGGCCGTCCGCTCGGGATCTTCAAGCGTGGGGCCGATCGCGGCTCGGAAAGCTCCGCTCCAAGTCCGGGCATACGGAACAGGGTTTCGGAATACTGGCCTTCGGCGCCGGGCGGATCGAGAAATTCCGAACCGACAAAGTAATCGATTGTCGAGAGTCCGCTGGTGACTGGATGTCCCCAGCTGTTTACCTGTATCGGTGCCAGGCGGTGATTTGCCAGAAAGAGCGCCGCAGGATCGATTCCGATTTCGGGATAGAGAAGGACCTGATGGCCGCTGGCATGAATGATCTCCAGCCATTCGGACCAGGGTTTCGGTCCGGAAACGACGGTATCGAAGCAGGCACGATCCTGTTCTCTCGCAGCTCCGTTCAGGTCGTACAGAGTGGCCGCTATGCCGGCATCCCGCAGCGCTTCACTCCACCACCGGCCGATCGCCTCCCATACCGAGTGCTCTCCGACGCAGCCGGAGACAATCGCGACCCGGCAGGGACCGCGCAACTTTGACGGCCTGCCTCCGGTTCGTGCGTGGAAGGCGCCCGACGAGACCTGACGGATGGTGGCATCGCCGAAGCGCTGCATGAACTCCTTGTCTTCGATCCCGGCGTAGGCGAGATAGAAGAGGCGCCGCACGCCCACCTCGCTCTGTGGATCAGGAAGAAGCGGTGCATCCTGCAGCTCGGTCAGTGCCGATTTCAGAGTTCCGGTGATCCGGTCCCGCTGCTCGATGCTGTCGAAGCCGGGCGGAAGGCAAGCGGAGATCCGTTTCCAGGGTGTTCGAAGGTCGCCTGGCAAGGCAGCGAGGCGCGAGACGATTGCCAATGCCTTTTCCGGTGCACCGGACTTTGAGGTTCGGTTGCCGATCCGGCTCCAGGCGTTCGCAGAGGCCGGGTCGACCGCCAGAAGTCGCTGGTCCAGTACGCTTCCTTCGCTCGTAAGGCGGTCCCGTCCGAAGACGGAGGCGGCGAGGCTTTCCAGAATCTCGCGCTGGGTGGGCGCGATGCTGAGCGCCCGCCTCAGGACGGTGTCTTTTTCATCTTCCGAGAGCAACTTGGAGCGATTGTAAATCGGCTGCCACTTTTCCGGAGCGCAGATGGATGCGCGCCGGAAACATGGGGCTGGGTTCCTGCCGAGGAAGACGCATGCGATCGCCGCGATCATCCAGGCCTCGCTCGAAACACCGTCCTGTTGAAGGTGTTGCGAACATAGTTCGAGTGCACGTCCGGCGGAGCCGGGACCGGCTTCGAGCAGCCGGCGGGCTTCGTACAATAAGTCCGGACGCGATTGCATCTAACGTCAGTTCTCGAAGATGAACACCACCTCACATTGAGCCGGTTCGCCCTGCCCGGGCGGTCGAGCGGGTTTCACAGACCGCAGGTCGGCGATCATTTCGCGGACCATATTCCGCTCAATATCCACGCGCTCCAGGAGTCTGGCGAGATTGTCTTTGTCCGCACCCGCGCGCTTGATCCCGACTTTGTAGTAGACTTTCTCGATGTCCCAGTCGCCCAAGTATCCGTAGTCCGCGAAGGAATAGGTTGGCTGGGAAAAGTATCGCAGCCCCGTCACCGACATCCCGCGAACATGCGTCGGATCGCCCCAGGCACCGTCGCTGCCCACATGCGGCATCGCCGCACGAAGGAGAGCCCCGTCGACGGAAACCCGATGCAGCTCTTCCATCATCGGCAGGATATTCCGGACATGCTCCAGGATATGGGATGCCCTGATCTCCGAGACGCTGTCGTCTTCCAGCGGCAGCTTGTTCTCGCCGCAGCATTCCAGGTCGAAGACGATGTCCACGCCGGGGCCGTCCCGGAAATCGAGATTGACCCAGCCTTCCATCGGCGATTTGCCGCATCCGATATTCAGTTTGTGCAGGGGCTTGGACATTCGGACACTCCGGGACATTGATCAGGCAGGCATCGCGTGTCTCCATCAAGCACATAACGCTGGTTGGCGATAGGGCGATCGTGCGGCCGGCGGGAACTCTGCCCCGACGGCCTCAGATCGGGATTCCTCGGGCGGACAGCGAGCGGAAGAGGGCAAGTGCGCCGTCTTCCCAATCCGGCAGTTTGTCCGAGTGGGAGACTGTGTTTTCCAGCGCACCGAGACGGGAGCTTGCGATCCTGACCCGGTCGCCCAGCTTGTGGGTGAAGCCCTCGCCCGGCCGGTCCGCGTCGCGGTCCTCGGTCGGAGCGAAGAGGGTGCCGGTATAGAGCACGGCGCCATCCGGATATTGGTGGCAGTCGAACATCTGTTTCGCGAGATCTTCAGGGGCGCGGCTGATGACCCGCATGGTGCTGGATCCGCTGAGTACGTAACCGTCGGTGCCGGAAACCTCTAGCGAGAGATCGGCGTTGCGGATTTCCTCCATGGTGAAATGCTGGTCGAGTAGACGGATGAAAGGGCCTAGGCTGGCCGAGGCGTTGTTGTCTTTGGCTCGGCCGAGCAGCAGGGCGCTGCGGCCCTCGAAATCGCGCAGGTTCACGTCGTTGCCGAGGGTCGCGCCGACGATTTTTCCGTCCGGGGCGCAGACCAGCACGACTTCCGGCTCCGGGTTGTTCCAGTCGGAACGCGGATGCAGGCCGATGGATGCGCCGTGGCCGACGGAGGACATCGGCTGTGCTTTGGTAAAGATTTCCGCGTCCACGCCGAAGCCGACCTCGAGATATGGCGACCAGAGATCCTTCTCCAGCAGCGTCTCGCGCAGCTTCATCGCTTCCTCGGAGCCGGGCACGATGGAGAAGACGTCGTCGCCGATATCGCGGGCGAGCTGTTGCCGCGCTTCGTCGGCTTTCAGCGGGTTCCCTTTGGTCATTTCCTCGACAACGCGCTCGATCAGGCTGTTGGCAAAGGTGACGCCGGCAGCCTTGATCGCCTGCAGGTCAATCGGGGAGAGCAGGCGCGGGCATGTTGCGGCTGGATCGAAACTGGCCTCCAGAATGTCTGCGAGCTTGCCGAGGGTCGTGCCTTCGGCGCCGCGCACGATGCTCGCCGGGCAATTCGCCTTCAGGGCATGGGCGACGGTCGGAATGCGGGCTGTGATATCGACGACCTCGTCACCGCGCACCGTGCAGACGGCCGGCCCCGCAGGCGTCGAAACGCGGCCTAGCAGCGTTGCCTTGTCCAGGTCGGACGGCAGGTCCGTTTCGATGCGGTTGCTCATGATGTCGTTCCTCCCATTTCCCCGACACTAGCGCGCTTCTGGCGGCGCGGCGATCCCTCGCGAAGGAGGGTAGGGCGGATTATGGCCTCTCTGGGATACAAAATACCAGAGCAAATGGTCGCAGGCGGGCGCCTCTGTTCGCAGAACGTTCAGGTAACGCTGCGAACCACCCGCTCGCGATGAAAAGTATAGATGCCGCTGGCGACCACGATGGCGGCGCCGATCACCGTCGCGAGGTCCGGCAGGTCGTCGTAGATCAGGTATCCCCAGAGCACGGCCCAGGGCAGCATGAGGTAATTCAGCGGCTGAAGCACACTGGCCGGTGCGAGCGACAGGGCCTTGATCAGCAGCCCGTGCCCGGTAAGGCCGATCACGCCGATCCCGGCCATCAGGGCGAGCCCCTGCCAGTCGGGCGTGATCCAGAAGAAAGGGCCGACGCAGGTCATGGCGAAGAGCCCGGTCACGCCGGTATAGAGCACGGTCGTACCGGCGTCGTCGTAGCGCGCCGCCCGGCGTGTCAGCACCTGGTAGAGCGCATAGAGCGAAATCCCGAAGAGCGGTACCAGAAGCATCGGGTCGAAGGCGGCGAAGCCCGGCCGGATGATGATCATCACCCCGACCGCACCGACGCCGATCGCGGTCCAGCGGCGGATACCGACCTGTTCCCGCAGCACCGGTACTGAGAGCGCGGTGGTGATCAGCGGCCCGGCCGCGGCGATCGCCTGCACGTCCGCCAGCGGCAGGTGGCGAAGCGCGATGATGAAGACGAGGATCTCGCCCGAAAGCAGGAAGCCACGCGTAAGCTGAAGGACAAAGGCGCGTGAGACGAAAAGATAGCGGCCGCGGCGGCGTAGGCCGTCGGCGACGGTCACGCCGGCAAACACCATGTAGCGGATCCAGAGGATCTGCGGCGCCGGATAGATCTGCGACGCCATCTTGGTCAGCGTGTCCATCACCGAGAAGGCGAAGGTGACGGCGAACATGATGCCGATACCGGCGCGCGTGCCTTCGGCGTCGTCCCGCGCTCCGAAACGGTCTTTCGTCATCTCTCGCGTCTCCCGGCCCGGATCGCCGGGGTCAGACCGTCGCGACCGGCGTCGCGGGCGAACCGACGACGCCCGGCAGGCGAAGGGGCGGTGCGGTCAGGAGGAAGCGCGAGCGGCCGGCCTCGCGCAGCCACAGAGCGAGATCGTGCAGGTACCAGAGCTCGCCCAGCGGCACGCCGAGCTTGAAGATGCAATGGTGGTGCAGAGGCATTTGCAGTGTCGCATCCTCCGGGATCTCGGCATGCGGATCCTCCACGCCGTAATTGTCGGCGATCAGGGCCGCGAGGCCGCTGTCGGTGATCCAGTTCAGCAGCCGTTCGTCGCGGCTGTCGAGCACGCAACAGGCATGGTGGAGCGTGTGCTCGTCCGGCTCTTTTTCGAGATCCAGGATGACCTTCGTGAAGGCGGTGTGGAGCAGCACCATGTCGCCTTTCTCTACGGTGATCTTGTCCGCTTCCATGATGCGCATGAGCTGGTCGTAGGTGACGTAGGTTCGCTCGCGGCCGAAATGCTTCTCGATGTCGATCAGCACGCCGCGGCCCTGGACACAGGTCTCGGCCATGTTCTCGATGCCGAGCCGTTTCGCCTCGGTGCCCTCGTAGCGGGTATGCTCGTTGCCCGGCTGCTCCGAGGTCGGCCCGACGATGTCCTCGCCGCCGCGCCAGCCGTTGTAATAGACCACCTCGGCCTCACCATCGCCGTCCGCGTCGAAGCGCGCGCCGATATGGCAGAGGCTGTCCCACTGGGTCGAGTACTGCAGGCAAAGCAGCACGGAATCGTCGGAAACCACGTCGAGCAGGCGCGGGTCGTTCATGCCGAGCGGGAAATTGAAGTTCGCCAGCCCCCCGCGAGAGGTGGCGAAATGGCGGGGCGGGAAGCGCCGCGGATTGAGCAGGCGCTTGCCCGGATAGTCGAGCGGCAGGGACAGGCAGAAATTCTTGCCGGTCTTCGCCTCGGCAATGCCCTGGCGGACCTTTTCCTCCGTCAGGAGGTTGATCCGGCCGCGCTCGTCATCCTCGCCGAAATCGCCCCAGGTCGATCCTTCGGGACGGTTCACCCACCGCTTGCTCATCGTTTCCTCACGATCGTTTCTTGCTTTTTTGCGCCGGACCGGCGCGGGAGCAGGTGAGTGTCTGACGGCGCGAACCGTCTGGCAAGAGGGGCGATCCTGCCGTCAGCGCATCACCCTTCCGCCGTCGAACGGGATCGTCTGGCCGGTGACGAAGCCGGTCGCATCGGAGGCGAGCATGCGCACGAATGCGGACGTTTCCTCGTAGGTCGTCAGCCGCTTCAGCGGTACACCGTCTTCGGCTTCCTTGATCGCTTCCGGACTGAACAGTTCGCGCACCAGATCGCTGTCGACCATACCGAGCGCGACGCCGTTCACATTGACCGCCGGGCCGAGCTCAAGCGCCATGCTCTGGGTCAGCAGATTCACGCCGCCTTTCGAGGCCGCGTAATTCGCATTGCCGGCCCGCGCAACGATGGCGGTGGTCGCGGAGATATTGACAATGCGCCCATGCCCGGCGGCAACCATGTGTCGGCCGACCGCCTGGCCGACGAGGAACGGGCCTTTCAGGTTCACTGCGATCACCCGATCCCAGGCCTCTTCGGCCATCTCCAGAAAGGGCTGGTCGATGCTGAGCCCGGCCGAGTTCACCAGGATGTCGATGCCGCCGAAAGCGGAAACGACCTGCTCGACCATCGCGCTGACTTCGTCCAGGCGGGAAATGTCCGCCTTGCAGAGGAGCCCGGTGCCGCCGGCTTTTTCGACCTCGGAGAGGGTCGTTCTCGCGCCGTCATCGGATGAGGCGTAGTTGATCGCCACTTTCGCGCCATCGCGGGCGAAGTCGACCGCGAGTTGCCGGCCGAGCCCGCTGCTCGCGCCGGTGATGAGGACGGCTTTTCCAGTGAAGTCAGTCATGCGGGGGCTCCGTTAGGTTGCTCAATGCCATCCCATACACGGGAAAGAGCGTAATTTCACGCTGCCAGGCCCCCGCATTCGGATGCCGAAAGAAGAATTCACTTGTAATTGAGTAGCGGACATGACACTTGAGGCAGGTCCGTTGCGCGTGGATGGTGTTTTTTTGACGTCAGCAACGTTCTATTCTCGCAAGTCGTCTTTTCGATTGTTGCCAGAATGCCCATACGGGGCAGTTAATCAAAACGGCAGCTGATCTGCGCTAGCTTCCGAGAAACGAGGTCATCCGCCGCAGCCGGCCAGGCGCGGTACGGGCGTGACCACTGAAAGAGCCTATTTGAGACAGTCAATTGAGCTTGGCGCCGCCAAGCCCCGCCTTCCCGCCGAAACGGCCGAAGGCTTGAACATCCCCGGATCCTTGATAGTCGAGAGTAAACCCGCCCCGACCGCCGCACGGCGTCGGGCGCGTTCCGGATACGCGGGAGAACGTAAACCCGGCCCCGAAAGCCCGTCTGCGGGACTAGACCGCATGCTGGGAAATATCGGTGCCGTACAGCAGGCAGCACCCGCTTGAACGCGGGTACTGAAACGCCAACCCAGACAGCAACGATCAGAAATAAGGAAATATGATCATGGCAACAGGTACTGTGAAATGGTTCAACGCCACCAAAGGCTACGGTTTCATTCAGCCGGATGAGGGCGGAAACGACGTGTTCGTCCACGCCACGGCGGTCGAACGCGCTGGTCTGCCTGGCCTGAACGACGGCGACAAGGTCAGCTACGACATTGAAGTCGATCGCCAGCGCGGCAAGTCTTCCGCGGCGAACCTGAAAGCGCTCTGAATTCAGGAGCAGTGTTTCGGGCGGCTTCGTTCCGCCCGAACGGCACCATATCGGAGCGCTCAGGTTCTCCCCGAGCGCTCCGCGCGGCGCCGACCCGGTGACGGGTCGGCGCTTTTTGTTTCGGCGCCGTCCCCTGCCGAGGATGTGACGCTCCCGCTGCCCGGAAGCAGGCCAGGCCAGTCCGCTGCCCGCTCCGCGTCGATCAGCTCCGGAAAGGCTTCCGGCCTGTCGCCGGCCGCCACGTCGAGCACCCAATCGCCGCCGCGTTCGGCCGCGCCGGTCGGGGTGGATGTGGCGAGCACCGGGGCGTCCAGCACGTAGGAGAGGGCGGTGACGAAGCGCTGTCCGGTCTCGCCCTGTCCGATCGCGCAACCGTAGAGAACGAGCGGCCGTCCGGCGAGGGCGGCGCGCAGGTCCGCGATGCAGCGGTGTTCCAGAAGAAGGGAGGCCGGGCCGATCCCGCCGGCGGTTAGCATCAGGGCTCCGGGCGCGCCATGGGAGAACAGGTGGACCGAAGATGCGGCGGTTCCGGCTGCCTCGACCGCGTGTGCCAGGACCTGTAACGGCTCGCCGCTCCGCTCCAGCCGCACGATCTTCGGTTTGCCGCGCATTGCCCGGACGAGCTCGGCAGACGCGGGAACGCTCTCGTCGATGAGGACGAGCGGATCGGCTCCGGAAACGGGAGAGACGCCGCGCCCACCCGGTAGTGCTCCGGACGGCGTCCTGAACGAAGGGATCGGCGCTGGGATGACGGGTTCCCCCTTCACATAGGCGTTGGCAAGGAGTCAAAGATTGTCGTGCATTAGTTCAGCGGGCGCGGATGTGCAGTTGGAATTCTCGGCATTTCCGAAAAAGACGATTTTGGAAATTTTGGAAATTGGTCGGCGGGACGGAGGATTGTGCGCGTGTAACCAAGTGGACATAAAATAATTATGGTTTATTGCGGGGCAATCAGCTCAGGTCTGGCCCCGGCTTAGTCTTCCTTGCCGCCGAGCATGACCTTGTTGCGCGCGCCGGCGATCTCCGTCCAGTGCGCAACGTCCGCTTCCGTCATCAGGCCCGTCGGCGGGTGGCAGGGGTGGAAGTTGCCGAAGCGGTCCTCGCCGCGCACCAGCATCGCCGCCATGTTGCCGCCTTCTGTCTGCCGTGCCCGCGTCGGGATATAGCGGATCGCGAGGCCGATCCGGCGGTCGCCCGTCCGGTTCGGATGCGAGGCATGAAAGACCCGGCCGTGATGGAGTGACATCTGGCCCGGCTGCAGCTCCGCCTCCGTCGCCTCGCTTTCGTCGACCTTGACCGCGATCTCCTGGCCCCGCGTCAGCAGATTGTCCTCGGCGTGGGTGTCGTTATGCGCGACCTGGCGGTTCTGCGAGCCGGCGACGAAACGCATGCAGCCGCTCTCCGCGGTCGCGGGAGAGAGCGCGACCCAGGCGGTGACCTCCTCCTCGGTCTCCAGCCCCCAGTAATGCAGGTCCTGGTGCCAGGAGACGAAACTCGTGGTGTTGGCCTCCTTGATGAAGAAGGGCGCGTCCAGCACCAGCAGGTCGGGGCCGAGGATCTCGGCCACCGCTCCGGTGATCTCGGGACGCCGCGTTATCTCGTCGATGAAGGGCAGCACGAGGTTCGGATAGCGCCGCAGCATCTTGCGGAAGGACTTGTCCGCACCGTATGCCGCCTCGGCCGCTTCGAGCTGGCGGCGGTACTCCGCCGCTTCGTCGGTGGACATCACGGTGATCGGACAGACGAAACCGTCGCGGGCGAAGGCGTCGGCGACGGGGGAGGCGGCCCGGGTCTCCATCGCGCTCATGTCCCGGCCACCGCGCGCGGCGTAAAGGCGCTGCGCGCCCCGCCGGTCTTCTGCGTCTTGAAGATCGAGCCCGCGTCGGGCGCGGGCGGTAGCGGCAGGCGCATCGGTACCGCCTCGGCGCGCGGCTCGGCGGTGATTTCGCCCGTGATCATGCTCGCCTCGAAATGCTCCCAGAGCGCCCGCGTATCGCCCGACGCGAGCAGCTTGGCGTAGCTGCCGGAGCCGACCAGCGGCCAGGCATCGGCGGCGCGGCATTCGTAAAAGAGGATCAGCCGGTTGCGGTCCGAGAGATTGGGCGCCGAGCCGTGCAGGGTGCGGACATGGTGCACCGTCATCGCGCCCGCCTTGCCAGTCAGCGTCACCGCCTTCTCAAGGTCGAACATCGGATCCTCGGGATCGACCGCGCCGCAGAAGAGCCCGGTCTCCGCCGCATGGTGCGAGAGCACCGGGCCCTTGTGCGTGCCCGGGATCACCTGCAGCGGCCCGTTCGCTTCGTCGACATCCTCCAGCATCAGCCCGAAGGCGAGCATGTCGTCGTTGGTATGAGGATAGAAGGCCCAGTCCTGGTGCCACTCCACCGCCGCGCCGCCGCCGGGCGCCTTGGTGTTGAGCTTGCTGGTCTGGATCATTGTGTCCGGCCCCAGCAGGTCGGTCAGCACCCCGGTCATGCGGGAGTTCTTCAGCACCTCCCAGTAATAGGGATCCTGTTTGTGCGGCAACTTGATCCGGGTGAGGCGGGGCCGCTCGGCCGAGTGCCCCTCGTCGAGATCGTAGACCGCGTCGCTCTCCGTCACCGCGCGGGACTTCTCGATCAGGCCGTAGGTGATCTCGCGCAGCCTTTCGAGCTGCTCGGCATTCACCGCGTCCTCGACCATCAGGTAGCCGTTCTCGCGATAGAAGGCGATCTCATCGGCTGTGAGCATGGTTGGTCCTCCCTTGGGTGCGCCGATTGCCGGGTCGGCGCGTTCTTGTTTTGAGGGAAGTATGGACCCGATTGCGCGCGGGGAAACGGCTAAATTGGCATGAGTGCCGGTATGGCCCGCACTTGGCGGAGGCGCTTTACGTGCCGCCGAGCCGGGAGGGAACGTCCATGCTCTCGTACAGGACGCGGACGATCAGGATGCCGTATGCCTGCTCCACATAGACGATAAGATGCTTCTCGTATCGCTGAATCCGGACAGGCGGAGAATATTCCGGACGCAAGGCGGCAAGTTGTGGGTTCTCGGCGAGGCGTCGAAAGGAGAGTTCCATCCCGGAAAGGTAAAGCCGTCGCTGCGCGCGGCCCCACTCTGCTTCGGTATAGCGGCCAATCTCCCGGATATCGTCCTTTGCCTTCTGGGAGACGCGATAGCCCGGCATCAGGCCCCGTCCAGCTCCGACTGGATGGCCTCCATGCTGAAGCCCTCGGCAATTCCGCTCTCCAGCCCCTCAGTAATCAGCGCCTGCATGCGGGCGATCTCACCCGCGCGCTCCTGGTCGCGCCGGATCAAATCGCGGACATAGTCGCTCACATTACTGTAGCGCCCGGTGCGGGCCTGCGCCTCGACCCAGTGCTTCATCTGCTCGGGCAGGGATACGTTCATAGTCGCCATGGCGTCCTCCATAGAGAGCAGGATGGCGAAAATTGGCAAAGCTTGTCAATTTTTGGATGGGTTACCCGAGGATCCCGACCGCTAGAGCGAGCCCGGCGAGACCTCGTTCTCCAAGGCCTCCCCGCGAAGGAACCTCGGAAGATTGTCGAAGAACAGCGCGTCCCAGCGCGCCCGGGCACCGCTGCCGTTGAAGGAGGTGTGGGCGGTCAGGGTGAGTTTCGGATGCTGCCAGAGCGGGTCGGACGGCGGCAGCGGCTCCTGGTGGAAGACGTCGAGCACGGCGCGGGAGAGCCGGCCGCTGTCGAGTGCCGCGATCAGCGCCGCATCGTCGACGAGGCCGCCGCGCCCGATATTGACGAGCAGGCTGCCCTCCCTGGCGGCCTCGAAGAACCGGGTTCCCGCCATGCCGCGGGTCTCCTCGTTGAGGGCGCAGGCAAGCACGATGACATCGGCGTCGGGCAGGAAGGCCTCGATGTCGGCGAGCGTTCCCACCCGCTCGATGCCCTCGATGGCGCCCGGAGAGCGGCGGATGACGGAGACATTGGCGTCGAAGGCGCGGGCGCGCCGCGCGACATTGCGGCCGATGGGGCCGAACCCGACGATCAGCCAGTTCGTTCCCGAGATTTCCCGGAACGGGGTCTTCTCCCAGGTCCCGCTCGTCTGCAATTCCCGGCGCCGCTCCAGCGGGTGAAACGCGGCGAGGACGTTCGCCATGACATATTCGGAAATCGCGATCGCCTGGGCGTCCGAGTTGCAGAGCCGGACGCCCCTCGCGGCAATCTGCTTGTAGAGCGGATTGTCGAGCCCGGCATTGAAGGTCTGCATCACGCCGATGGAGCGGGTGCTGAGCGCCATCTTCAGCGCGGGCTCGACCAGCTTGTCGAAACTGAGGTCCGGACTGAGCCAGAGGTAGTCGATGTCTGCGTCTTCGGGGGGGACTGGTTTGCCGCCCATCCTGTAGTCACCGGCCGCGGTGAAGGGGACGAGCGCGATGTCGAGGTTCAGAGCCTCAAGGCGCGGGGCCAGTCTCTCGATGGTTTTTTCGTAGATCGCAACTGAGGTGATCATTTTCTGAACTCTCTTGGGGCAGGGGCAGGGAGCGATCCAGGCGGACACAGAAAGGATTACGAACGGGATAAAGGAGGCACGCGATAGCCTTGCCGAGAGTGCGTGGTTTTGCCACGCACTCTCTCGCGTTGCACAGGGCTCTAAAGAGGAACTTGGAAAGACTGACTTTAAAGCCCACGAATTAGTTTTCGAACTGGTGTTCTTGACCGTCGGCTACACGGTAGAGATGCCAGGCATTGATTGAGTGGCTTGAGTGCTTCCATTCAATGGCGACTTGTTGAAGAAACGAAGCAATCCAGAACTAAGCGTCCTAGCTGCTTGGTGAGTGATCGCCGCCCGGATGATGAAGGTTCCGCCGTCTTCAGCGCGGATATTTAAGACGCTGGCTCGGTGTTTCGTACATGTCACTGAAACAACTTCATTCGTGCAATACTGAAATGAATCGTCCACCTGCCAGAACTTGGTGCCACTATTTAACATCCATGCATTGCGCCAACCATTCACGGTCAAGAATGGATGGCCAAACGAGCATCGGATAGGTGTGTCTATCTTCTGCGTCTGGATTTCCCAAATTCGTGCAGTCTTTTTCTTGGATTTCCAGTTCAATTGAGTTGTCGTTAATAAGCCAGTCGGACTTATAATTCTCAAAATATCTCCAATTTCGAGGCGGCTAATTGGTTGCCAACCAACTTCGGTTAACACTTCTGTTTCTTCGGCAAGGCATTTTGCTTGACTGGATCTGCCGTGTATAAAGTCGTCCGCCGCTTGGCCCCCCTCGAAATATCCAAGGCCGCCACATGCAAGGCACTTATCATCCATCACCTTTCCTGAGCCGCCACACGAAGAGCACGTTGCCATAAGTAAACTCCCTAAACACATAATTGAAAATATGTTCAGTATCGTGTTTTGAAGGCTTTGTGTCCACAGCTTGTTCCGAGTGGATGACCGCGAAAAGACCCACAACACTGCAGATTTCAGCATATCGACTGGAAACGGTGGGCGCGGCTGGGATTGAACCAGCGACCCCTGCCGTGTGAAGGATGCGTGCAACCTATCTTTCGATTTACCCATTAGATATCAATGACTTACGAAAGGCCGATATACACATCTTGTTCTTCATGTGGCGCGGTCTAAAAGAGGTAATCCGGTGGTCTCCGAATTGATGTCGCGCCATAGCTCTTGAGCGGACGCTGTTCGGAAATGAACGTGACGCCTTAAAGCTTTTTCCAATGCAAAAGAAAAAGGGGGCTCTAGATCCTGAGCGAGATGCCGAGGGGCGCCATCTAGAATCTGCTCTCTTGTGAATTGGATCTCTGCCGAGTACGCGAGTTGAAGAAGAATTAGTCCGACGTGATAAATATCGATTCTTTGATCGAGCGGTCCAAATTCGGATGAGTTGAGGGCTTCTGGTGGAAGAAGCCATTGTGCACGTGTATTCTCCGGGCTTACGTCTGTGATGAGTTTGCTGATACCGAAGTCGGCGATTTTAAAGGTCATTGCTGATTTTTCGGAAATCAGTTCGTCCTGCACGAACGAGTACATTACATTTCCGAAATGGAGGTCTTGGTGGGCATATCCATTTTGGTGGATATATTCGAGCCCCTGCAGGAGGCATCTGGCTACCGCATATATCCAGACTTTCCCGTCGAAATTTTGTATCTTAAAAAGATCATGAAGCGTGCTGCCGCATCGCTCTGTAATAACGTAAAAAGTGTCATTGTAAACAAATGCATCGAATATATAAGTAATGTTCGGGTGTCGAAGGAATAGTAGTTTATTTCTTTCTTCTATTACGGATTTTTCGACATCTTCAAAATTGCGACCCAAGGGCTTGAATATCTTGGCGGCGAGTCGATTCTTCCAAAGATCAGTGCATCCGTACACAAGGCTGAAATGCCCTTCTCCGATGCGGTCCGTAAAAGTGTAGACGTTTCCGTTCGGACTTTGAATCTGCTGTCCTACTTCGGGTAACGATATACTTCTCTTCGGTATATTATCCGGGCGACTGACCCCTTCGTCAGTTTCCTCCGTGTCATCGGCGTCCATGCAATTCCCCTAAAGGTGGCGCGACCTTCTTATTAATACAGACCTCATCTACTATTATAACGCGTTTTTCGTGCGTGGCTGGTCGGGTTTCAGACTCGATCACTGTGTATAATCGATCGGATGTCTGGGACGGCATGCATCAAACGATGCATTGGCGATCGGAGAAAGAAGAGAGAAGTTATTGAAGCATAGGTCACTGACAATCACTGCAGACCTATGGGGCTAAGTGCCAGTGACGAGAAAAATTTCCCCTAATAGAAGAAGTTTTAGATCGTCATACAGTTGAGAGGGGTGGTTTTACCGACTTTTTACCGACTTACCGGCCTTTTTGCGGGAGCTTGTGGTCAGCTAAGTCATTGAAAAGATGGTGGGCGCGGCTGGGATTGAACCAGCGACCCCTGCCGTGTGAAGACAGTGCTCTCCCGCTGAGCTACGCGCCCGTCGCTTGATGGAGGGCTCTCTTAAGGGGCCCGATCCCGCCTGTCAAGCAAGCGATGCGAGGGTGTCCGGCAAATCGCGGAAACGGTCGAGCCGGGCGTCGGCCGGGATCTCCTCTAGCGGCGTTCTCGCATAACCGTAGCGCATCAGGATGAAGCGCATGCCGGCGCCGCGGCCGGCGCTGGAATCGTGCTCGTTGTCGCCGACCATGCAGGCCGCCTCCGGGGCCACGCCGAGCCGCCTGAGGACCTCCGCCGCGTGTTCCGGGTCGGGTTTTCGGACCGGGAGCGTGTCGCCGCCGACAATGGCCTCGAAGAGATGGTCGAGGCCGAGCAGGGCGAGCACCTTGTGCGTGGCGCGCTCCGGCTTGTTGGTGCAGATCCCGAGCCGGTAGCCGGCCGCCTTCAGTTTCTCGAGCGTCTCCGGCACGTCCGGATAGGGCAGGGTCCTGTCGCTCGCATGGGCCTCGTAGAGCGCGATGAAACGTTCTGTGGCCGCCGTCAGATCCTCGTCATCCAGCGTGACGCCGCGCTCGGCCAGCGCACGCCGCACGAAGACCCGGCCGCCGTCGCCGACGAAGCGCCGTGCGGTGGGGAGATCGATCGGCTCCAGCCCGCGCTCGGCAAGCAGCATGTTGCCGGCCGCGTGCAGGTCGGGCACCGAGTCGATCAGGGTGCCGTCGAGATCGAAGACGATGGCGGAAAGTGCGCGGGGCATGGAAGCGGTCCGGAACGGTTGGTCGGGGCATTCCTATAGCATGAGGTCCCGCCCCGTTGATGTCCGAATTCCGCCTTGCCGACACCATATGAGCGGTTGCTTGAAGGCCGGGCGCCAATCTGTTGTGAAAGGTAAGAAAACGTGACTGTTGCGCTCCGGGGCGCTATGGCATTTTCGCTCCTGTCGCTAACCCGCTCGCAATGCCCTGGAAAACGGTCGGCCCATGAACGCTCCCGTCGCAGTCGTCGTCCTCGCCGCAGGCAAGGGGACAAGGATGAAATCGGACCTCTCCAAGGTCCTGCACCCGGTCGCCGGCCGGCCGCTGCTGCACCATGTGCTGGCGGCGACGGAACCGCTCCGGGCCGAGCGGCGGGTCGTCGTGCTGGCGCCGGGACAGGACGAGGTCGCGGCCAGCATTGCGCCGATCCCGACCGCGATCCAGCATCCGCCGCGCGGCACCGGCGACGCCGTGCGCGCGGCGCGGGAGCAGCTCGATGGCTTCACCGGGACCGTGCTGGTGCTGTTCGGCGACACCCCTTTGCTGACCGAGGAAACGCTGCAGCAGATGGTGGCGATGTGCGCCGGGCCGGACGGCGCGGCCTTCGTCGTCCTCGGCTTCGAGAGCGATAACCCGGGACGTTACGCCCGTCTGGTGCTGGACGAGGCGGGGAACCTCCGGAAAATCATCGAGGCACCGGACCTGAAGGGCGCCGAGACGGAGATCGGGCTCTGCAACGGCGGCGCGCTCGCGGTCGACGGCGCGCGGCTATTCGACTGGCTCGACCGGCTGGAGCCGCATAACGCGCAGGGCGAGTTCTATCTCTTCGATCTGCTCGACTTCGCCCATGAGGAAGGCCGCAAGGCCGGCGTCGTCTGGATCGACCCGGTCGAGACCATGGGCGTCGACAGCCGCGCCGGGCTGGCCTCGGCCGAGGCGCGGATGCAGGAGCGCCTGCGCAAACGGGTGATGGAGCAGGGGGTGACGCTGGTCGCGCCGGAGACCGTCTTTCTCAGCTGGGACACCGTGATCGGGCAGGACAGCGTGGTGCAGCCGCACTGCGTCTTCGGCCCCGGCGTGAAGATCGGCCCCAAGGTCGAGATCAAAAGCTTCTCCCATCTGGAAGGCGCGGAGGTCGGGATCGGCGCGCGCGTCGGGCCCTATGCGCGGCTCCGGCCCGGCGCGGCGCTGGAAGAGGGCGTGCATGTCGGCAATTTCGTCGAGGTGAAGAACGCGCATCTCGGCGCCGGCGCGAAGGCCAATCACCTGAGCTATGTCGGCGATGCCGAAGTGGGCCCGGGCGCGAATATCGGCGCGGGGACCATTACCTGCAACTACGACGGCTACGAGAAGCATCTGACCGAGATCGGCGCGGGCGCCTTCATCGGCTCCAACACGTCACTGGTCGCGCCGGTCCGGGTCGGCGAGGGCGCGCTGGTCGGGGCCGGCAGCACCGTCGGCGAGGATGTGGACGCGAACGACATCGTCGTGGTGCGCGGCGAGCGGACGGTCAAGCCGGGCGCGGCGGAGCGCTACCGCGAGATCCGGGCGGCGCGCAAGGCGGCGAAGAAGAAAGATTCTTAAGTAGAAGGGACCACCCGCTCATGTGCGGCATCATCGGAATGATCGCGAACCGGCCGGTGGCCGGACACATCGTCGACGCGCTGAAGCGGCTGGAATATCGCGGCTACGATTCCGCCGGCGTGGCGACGCTGGACGGCGGGCCGGCGGAACGGCGGCGGGCCGAAGGCAAGCTGTTCAATCTTGAAAAAGGTATCGACGAGTCGCCGCTCGGCGGCGCCATCGGCATTGGCCATACCCGCTGGGCGACCCATGGCGCACCGACTGCGAACAATGCCCATCCGCACCGGGCCGGCCGGGTCAGCATCGTCCATAACGGCATCATCGAGAATTTCCAGGAGTTGGCGGCGGAACTCGCCGCCTCCGGGATCGTGCCCGAGAGCGAGACCGACACCGAGATCGTCGCGCTCTTCTTCAACAAGCTTCTGGAAGACGGGCTCGCGCCCGAGGCGGCAATGGAGAAGGTTGCCGAACGGGTGACCGGGGCCTATGCGCTGGTGCTGATGATCGACGGCGAGGAGGATCTGCTGCTCTGCGCCCGCCGCGCCTCGCCGCTCGCCATCGGCTACGGCGAGGGGGAGATGTTCATCGGTTCGGACGCGCTCGCGCTCGCGCCCTTCACCCGGAAGATCTCCTATCTCGAGGACGGCGACTGGGCGCTGATCCGCCGATCCGGCGCGGAGATCCGCGACGAGACCGGGGCGAAGGTCGAACGCCCGATCAAGCTGACCGAGGCGACCGGGGCGCTGATCGGCAAAGGCAATTACCGGCATTTCATGGAAAAGGAGATCCACGAGCAGCCGGAGGTGATGGGCTACACGCTGTTCCATTACTATCGCAGCGCCGACCGCTCCATCGCTTTGCCGGATCTGCCGTTCGACCCGGCCTCGCTGCCGAAGCTCACCATCGTCGCCGCCGGGACCAGCTTCTATGCCGGCATGGTCGCGAAATACTGGTTCGAGACCCTGGCGCGCATCCCGGTCGAGATCGATATCGCCTCCGAGTTCCGCTACCGCAATCCGGTAATGCCGGAAGGCGGCGCCGCGCTCTTCATCTCGCAGTCGGGCGAGAGCCTGGATACGCTGATGGCGCTCCGCCATGCGCGCGACGGCGGCCAGCATATCGTCGCGCTGGTGAACCAGCCGGAGAGCACCATCGCGCGGGAAAGCGACGTGGTGCTGGAGACGCTGGCCGGGCCGGAGATCTGCGTCGCCTCGACCAAGGCCTTCACCACCCAGCTCGTCGCCCTGCTGACGCTCGCGGTCGATTTCGCCCGCCGCCGCGGCTCCGCATCGAAGGAGCAGCTCGACGCGGTGATGGACAGCCTCGTCCATCTTCCGGCCCAGATCGGCGAGGTGCTGAAGGAGACGGAGAAATGGCTGCCGGTCAGCCATGAGCTCTCCAAGGTGCGCGACGTGCTCTATCTCGGCCGCGGCCTCTCCTATCCGATCGCCATGGAAGGGGCGCTGAAGCTGAAGGAGCTGAGCTACATCCATGCCGAGGGCTATGCCGCGGGCGAGATGAAGCACGGGCCCATCGCGCTTCTGGAAGAGGGCGTGCCGGTGATCATGGTGGCGCCGATGGATCCCTGGTTCGAGAAGGTGGCGAGCAATGCCATGGAGGTCCGGGCGCGCGGCGGGCGGGTCATCCTGCTCTCCGACAGGAGCGGGATCAATCGGCTCGGCGACCTTGCGACCTGGTCTTTCGAGCTGCCGGAATGCGACCCGATGGTGGCGCCGATCCTGTATACGATCCCGGTGCAGCTGCTCTCCTATTTCACCGCCGCCGAGAAAGGCACCGACGTCGATCAGCCCCGGAACCTTGCGAAGAGCGTGACGGTGGAGTAACGCCTTAGCCTCGTCTTTCGTTGCGGGGGGAGCCGCCAGGTGAATATCGAACGGGAACTGACGGCGCCGGAGCTGCTGCGCCAGCATGCCGCGCATGCGGCGGCCGGAGGCGCCTGGCCGGAGAGCCTGGAGGCGGATTTTCCGGTCTCCATGGCGGACGACGCGCTGGCCGAGATTTCCTCCTGGCCGGGCTACGCGCCGACGCCGCTCGAGTCCCTCGATGCGCTCGCGGCGCATCTCGGTCTCGGAGCCGTGCTCTACAAGGACGAGGGGCCGCGCTTCGGGCTCGGCAGTTTCAAGGCGCTGGGCGGGGCCTATGCGGTGATGCTGCTGGCGCGCAAATGGCTGGCCGAGAACGGCCATGGCGAGGCCGCGCTGGCCGATATCCGTGGCGGCAAGTTCGCGGAAGCGCTCAAGGATCTCACCGTCACCTGCGCGACCGACGGCAATCACGGGCGCTCGGTCTCCTGGGGCGCTGAGATGGCGGGCTGCCGCTGCGTCATCTTCATCCATGCCGAGGTGAGCGAGGGCCGCAAGGCGGCGATGGAGGGCTTCGGCGCCGAGGTGCGGCGCATCGACGGCGATTACGACATGTCTCTCAAGGTCAGCGAGCGCGAGGCCGAGGCGAACGGCTGGTTCGTGGTCTCCGACGCCTCCTGGCCCGGCTACCTGGAGATCCCCCGCGACGTGATGGCGGGCTATACGGTGATGGCGAGCGAGGTGCTTGCGCAGGCCGATGCACCGCCGACCCATATGTTCGTGCAGGCCGGCGTCGGCGGTTTCGCGGCCGCCATGGTGGCGCGGCTCTGGCAGAAGCTCGGAGCGGACGCGCCGCGTTCGATCGTTGTCGAGCCGGATCTCGCCGCCTGCGCCATCGAGAGTGCGCGGCAGGACAAGCCGGCGATCGTGCCGATCCACGAGGAAACCCTGATGGCGGGTCTCTCTTGCGGGGAGATGTCGCTGGTCGCCTGGCCGATCCTTTCGGCCGGCTGCACCGACTACGTCACCGTGGGCGAGGAGGGCGTCGGCCCGGCCATGCGGCTGCTCGCCTCGGGCGAAGCCGGTGCGAAGATCACCGGCGGTGAGTCCGGCGTCGCCGGGCTCCTGGGGCTGCTCGCGGTCTGCGCCCATCCGGTGCTGAAGGAACGGATCGGCCTCGGTCCCGAGAGCCGGGTGCTGCTGATCGGCAGCGAGGGCGCGACCGATCCCGAGATCTACAGGTCCATCGTCGGCGATCTCGCGGCATGACGATCTCGCGCGGCTTTCCGGCGGCCGAGTTCGAGGCGCGGCTGGAAAACGCGCAGCGGAGGATGGCGGCGGCGGGGCTGGACCTGTTGCTGCTCACCACCGAGCCGGACGTGCGCTATTTCAGCGGTTTCCTGACCCAGTTCTGGCAGAGCCCGACCCGTCCCTGGTTTCTCCTTGTGCCCGCGAAAGGCAAGCCGGTCGCGGTGATCCCCGGTATCGGCGCGCCGGCGATGGCGCGCACCTGGATCGAGGATATTCGCACCTGGTCCTCGCCGAACCCGGAGGACGAGGGGCTCTCGCTACTGGCGGAGACTGTCCGCGAACTGGCGGGAGAGACGGCGCGGATCGGTCTTCCCTCCGGTCCCGAGACCCATCTCCGCCTGCCGCTCGCCGAGTACGACCGGCTTCGCGCGATGCTTCCCGACGCGACCTTCCGCGACGATGCGGGCATCGTGCGGGCGCTCAGGATCGTCAAGTCGGAGGCGGAGATAGCGAAGATCGCGGCGGCCTGCGATCTGGTCAGCGGCGTGTTCGAAGACTGGTTCGGCTGGCTCGCTCCCGGCATGAGCGAGCAGGAGATCTTCCGCCGCTTCAAGATCGCCTGTCTCGAGGCGGGTGCGGACGATGTTTCCTACCTTGTCGGCGGCGCCGGGTCGGGTGGCTACGGCGACATCATCTCGCCGCCTTCAGAGCGGAAAGTCCGGGACGGCGACGTGCTGATCCTCGATACCGGCACGCTGCTCGACGGCTATTTCTGCGATTTCGACCGCAACTACGCGATCGGTGCGCCGTCCGAGGCGGTGGCCGCCGCGTACCGGACCGTCTATGCCGCGACGGAGGCGGGGCTCGCCGCCGCGCGGCCGGGCGCGACCTGTGCCGATCTTTTCCGCGCGATGGCGGACGTGCTCTCTTCCGACGGCGCCGCAGCCGGCAATGTCGGGCGGATCGGTCACGGGCTTGGCACGGTGCTGACCGAGTGGCCGTCGATCACCGCGGACGACAAGACGGAGCTCGTCCCCGGCATGGTCATGACGCTTGAACCGGGGCTGGAATACGCGCCGGGCAAAATGATGGTGCACGAGGAGAATATCGTAATCCGCGCGGATGGCGCCGAATTGCTGACGCGGCGCGCTCCCGGCGAAATCCCGGTTGTGCGCTGAGGCACAGAAACCCGTTCCCGTATCGCCTATTGATCGGGGCGACGGCGAGGGGCCATTCTGCGGCGCCCATGCAGTTTCAAGGAGACTCCGATGCGGGAGCTTGAGATCGATGCGGACCTTCCGTGGCGTCATCGTCTCGGCCTGATCGTCCTCAAAACCGACGAGACGATCGAGCAGGATTTCCGTCATCTCGCCGTGGATCCTTCGATCGCGCTCTATCACACCCGGATCGAAAGCGCGCCCAACGTTACCCCTGAGACGTTGCGCCAGATGGAAGCGCGTATTCCGGGCGCGGCGGCCCTGCTGCCGGAGGACACGCCGCTCGACGTGATCGGCTATGGCTGCACCTCGGCCTCGACCGTGCTCGGGGAAGCGCGGGTCGAGGAGCTGGTCCGCTCGGTTCACCCGAGTGCCGCGGTCACCAATCCTCTTTCCGCGCTGAAGGCCGCCGCGGCGGCGCTCGGCGTCGCCCGGCTCGGGCTGGTCAGTCCCTATGTCCGCTCCGTCACCGACGCGCTGGAGGCTGAGATGTCGAAGAGCGGCGTGCCGTTCGTCGAGACCACTGTCTTCGGACAGGAGGAGGAGCGCGTCGTCGCACGTATCGCGCTCGGGGCGATCGTGGCGGGCGCAGAGGAGGTCGCGGGCAATCCGGCCGTCGAGGCGGTGTTCGCCTCATGCACCAACCTGCGGGCGGCCGGCGTTGTTCTCGAGGCAGAGCGGCGCACCGGAAGGCCGTTTCTCTGCAGCAACCAGGTGCTCGCCTGGCACATGATGCGGCTTGCCGGTATCACCCGCCCGCTTCCGGAACTCGGACGCCTCGGAAGCGTTCAGCTGGCAGGCGCAACGACCGCGAGCCGCGAAATCGTCGCTTGAGAGCGTGGGGAGAACCCCCATGTTTCGGAATGAGTTAGCTATTCTCCTGCAGCGCTGAATGCGGCGCAGGACAGATTTGACCTACCGGCGTGGCCCGCACCAGGACGCCGCCGCAATAAGAGGGAAGGAGCCTCCCAATGGATATCAGAAGCAAACTTGCCGACCCGTCGCTGTTCCGCGAGCAGTGCTATATCGACGGTGCCTGGGTTGATGCCGATAGCGGTAAGACAGTCGATGTGACCGACCCGGCGACCGGCGATGTCGTCGGCACCATTCCGGACATGGGCGGCGACGAGACGCGCCGCGCGATCAAGGCGGCGAACGCGGCCTGGCCGGCCTGGCGCGCCAAGACCGCGAAAGAGCGTTCCGCGATCCTGCGCAAATGGTTCGATCTGATGATGGCGAACCAGAAAGACCTCGCCGCCATCATGACCGCCGAGCAGGGCAAGCCGCTCGCCGAGGCGATGGGCGAGATCGCCTATGGCGCCTCCTATATCGAGTACTATGCCGAGGAGGCCAAACGCATCAACGGCGACGTTATTCCGGGAATGGCGGCGGACAAGCGGATCGTCGTCATCAAGCAGCCGGTCGGCGTCGTCGGCTCGATCACGCCCTGGAACTTCCCGAACGCGATGATCACCCGCAAGGCCGCCCCGGCGCTCGCCGCGGGCTGCACCTTCGTTTCCAAGCCGGCGAAGATGACGCCGTTCTCGGCCCTCGCCATTGCCGAACTGGCCGAGCGTGCGGGCATTCCGAAAGGCGTCTTCAACGTCGTCTGCGGTGCGAGCTCGTCGGCCATCGGCAACGAGCTGACCCACAGCCCGATCGTCCGCAAGATCACCTTCACCGGCTCGACCGAGGTCGGCAAGAAGCTGATCGCGCAGGCCGCATCGACGGTGAAGAAGGTCTCGATGGAACTCGGCGGCAACGCGCCGCTGATCATCTTCGATGACGCCAATATCGAGGAAGCGGTGAAGGGCGCCATTGCCTCCAAATACCGCAATGCCGGGCAGACCTGCGTCTGCGCCAACCGGATCTTCGTGCAGGACGGCATCTATGACGAGTTCTCGAAACGCTTCGCCGAGGCCGCCGCGTCGATGAAGCTGGGCAACGGCTTCGAGGACGGCGTCATCATGGGGCCGCTGGTCGAGGCCGCCGCCGTCGACAAGGTCGAGGAGCATGTGCAGGACGCCGTCGCCAAGGGCGCCAAGGTGGCCACCGGCGGCTCGCGCAGCAATATAGGTGCACTGTTCTACGAGCCGACCGTGCTGACCGGCGCCACCCGCGACATGGTGATCTTCCGTGAGGAGACCTTCGGCCCTGTCGCCCCGCTCTTCCGCTTCAAGACGGAAGAGGAGGTGATCGAGATGGCGAACGATACCGAGTTCGGCCTCGCCTCCTACTTCTATGCCCGCGACCTCGGCCGCGTCTGGCGTGTCGCCGAAGCGCTGGAATACGGCATGGTCGCGATCAACGAGGGCATCCTCTCCTCCGAACTGGCACCGTTCGGCGGCGTGAAGGAGAGCGGCCTCGGCCGCGAAGGCTCGAAATACGGCCTCGATGACTATCTGGAGATCAAATACATGCTGATGGGCGGTCTGAACGGCTGACCCAAATAGCGAACCCGCAAGGAAAACGGCGGCTTCGGCCGCCTTTTCTTTTTTTAGGCATCCACCCTCAGGAACCCTGCCAGGCCGGTCTTCTGGTGCTCGATGACGTGGCAATGGAAGGCCCAGTCGCCCGGGTTGTCGGCGACGAGACCGACTTCCATGGTCTCCTCGGCCCGCAGCAGAGCCGTGTCGGTCCAGAGCGGCGCGATCTCGCGCTTGTTAGAGCGGAGCAGGCGGAAAGTCAGGCCGTGCAGGTGGATCGGGTGGTCATACGGCGTCTCGTTGCGTAGGCGGAGGATGTAGCTCCTGCCCTGTTTCATCACGCCGAGCGGGGCGAGGGGATCGGGGAAATCGCCTTGCCAAGCGATCCGGTTGATAGACCAGAAAAGATAGCCGAGGCTGCCGCAGATCGGGTTCGCCGGGGCATCGCCGCCGGGCGACCAGCCGAAGACATATTCCTGCAACTCGGCATTGGCGAGATCGGGCTCGGCGACCGGGTTTGGGGCAAGCGGCTTCAGCTCGGCGAGCTGCCGTCTCGCGCTCGCGCCGGTCGCGCGGAAACGGGCAAGGCGGACCGGGGTCGTAGGTCGCTCGAGGATCAGTTCGACCTCCTCGCCCTCGTGGTCAGGCACGCGCAGCGCGATGTCCGCGCGCTGTCCGGGTGCCATCTCGATGCGCTCGGGAGCGACTGGTGCGGGGAGGCCGTGGGAGTCTAGCGCGATCAATCTCGCCTCTCCGCCCTTCACGCTATATTGCCCGATCCGGGTCAGGTCGGTCACCGCCATGCGTAGGCGCACGAGCGTTCCGGCCTCGACGTTGTAGACTGGGTCGATTTGCCAGTTGACGGTGTTCACCGTGCCGAGCGTTCCGCCGCGTGCGGTATTGCGGGCCTTGTAGAATTCGAGGAACTGGCCTTCGCTGCCGATCCGGAAGTCGCGGATGTTGAGCGGCAGATCGCTGTCGAAGCCCGGATCCTCCGCATCCTCGACCACCAGCATTCCGGTCATGCCGCGGGCCATCTGTTCCAGCGTGTTGCAATGCGGGTGATACCAGAAGGTGCCCGCGTCCGGCGGGGTGAAGCTGTAGCGGAAACTGGTACCGTCTCTGATCGGCGCCTGCGTCAGGTACGGCACCCCGTCCATCGCGTTGTCGATCCGCAGCCCATGCCAGTGCACGGTCGTGTCCTCGCCGAGCCGGTTCGCGACCTCGATGGCGAAACGCTCGCCCTGGCGCATGCGGATTACCGGCGGCGGGCCGTCGGCGGCGAAACTCATCATCTCCACGGTCGGCTTGCCTTTCACAATCTCGTGCGTCAGGCGGCTGATCGAGAGCTTGTCGTCGACGGCGGCAAAGACCCGGTGCGCGGCAAGGGCGGTCAGTCCCGAGGCGCCGGCGAGGGCGGCGGAGCCGATCAGCAGATCGCGGCGGGTGACAGCACTCATGCGGAAAACCTTTCAAGTCCGTGTGCGGCCAGAGCTTAGCCCTCCCGCCAATGGGAGCAAGGGCAGGTGATCGGGCATTTGGCCGCAGCATCGCACGTAGGAGCGCAAGGCGGCGTTAGGGCCCGATCCGTTGACTGTCTCCTGCCTGACAGGCATCAATGGATTTCCTATCTGATCGGTCGAGTAAAATTTCGACGTGAACATCCCGAACCTGGAGCGATCCCGTGTCCGACTACGATTTCGACCTCATCACCATTGGCGCCGGCTCCGGCGGCGTGCGCGCCAGTCGTCTCGCATCCTCCTTCGGGGCAAAGGTCGCCGTGGTCGAGGAAGTGCGCGAGGGCGGGACCTGCGTGCTGCGCGGCTGCGTGCCGAAGAAGCTCTTCGTCTACGGCTCCCATTTCGGTCACGACATGGAAGACGGCGCGGGCTACGGCTGGTCGGCGGGGAACCTCGCGCATGACTGGCCGAAGATGATCGCCGCCAAGGAAAAGGAACTCGACCGGCTGCACGGGATCTATGTCGGCCTGCTGGAGAATGCCGGGGTCACGCGGATCAACGGGCGCGGCACGGTGGTGGACGCCCATACGGTCGCGGTCGGCGACAAGCGCTACACGGCGGAGAAGATCCTGATCGCGGTGGGCGGCTGGCCGAGCATTCCCGAGGTCGAGGGCGCGGAGCACGCGATCACCTCGAACGAGGCGCTGGAACTGCCGGAGCGCCCGGAGCGCATCGTCATCGTCGGCTCCGGCTTCATCGCCGTCGAGTTCGCCGGGATCTTCAATGCCTTCGGCTCGGAGACCCATCTGGTCTACCGCGCCGACAAGGTGCTGCGCGGCTTCGACGAGGAGGTGCGCGACACCCTGACCCAGGAGATGTCCAAGAAAGGCATGCATCTCCATCCGGGCATCCTGCCGGACCGGATCGAGAAGGCCGGCACGGCCTACAGGGTGCACATGAACGACGGCTCGGTGATCGAGGCGGACAAGGTAATGTACGCGACCGGCCGGCATCCGAACACCAAGGGGCTCGGCCTCGCGGAAGCCGGCGTCGAGCTGGACCGCAAGGGCGCCGTCGTGGTGAACGAGTGGTCGCAGACCTCGGTGCCGAGCATCTACGCGGTCGGAGACGTGACCGACCGGATCAACCTGACGCCGGTCGCCATTGCCGAGGGCCATTCCTTCGCCGAGACCCAGTTCAACAACAATCCGCGCCAGGCGGACCACAGCGACGTGCCGAGCGCCGTCTTCAGCCAGCCCCCGGTCGGAACGGTAGGCCTGACGGAAGCCGAGGCGCGCGAGACCTACGGCGCCGTCGACGTCTATGTCGCCGGATTCCGGCCGATGAAATACACGCTGACCGACAATCCGGAGCGCGGCATGCAGAAGCTGATCGTCGACCGGGCCTCCGACCGCGTGGTCGGCGCCCATATGGTCGGGCTCGACGCGCCAGAGATCATCCAGGGCATTGGCATCGCCATCAAGGCAGGCGCGACCAAGGCCGAGTTCGACGCCACCATCGGGATCCATCCGACGGCGGCGGAGGAGTTCGTCACCATGCGCACCAAGCGCCCTGATCCGGAAGAGCGCCAGGCCGCGGAATAGGCCGCAAGGCATGGCTCGCGGCGCTGGCCATCGTGGATAACCGCTGTTAATAATGCCGGTCCCCGAATCGGAGCACGGCCGGTTCGGGCATCCGGTATCTCAAGGGAGAAGAACGATGGCCGGCACCTGGAGCCCCGATAGCTGGCGCGGCAAACCGATCAAGCAGGTCCCCTCCTATCCGGACGCGGCGCGTCTGGCGGCGGTGGAGAAGGAACTGAGCGGCTATCCGACACTCGTTTTTGCAGGTGAGGCGCAGCGCCTGAAAGCGTCGCTCGGCAAGGTCGCCGACGGCGAGGCCTTCCTGCTGCAGGGCGGCGACTGCGCCGAGAGCTTTGCCGAATTCTCCCCGAACAACATTCGCGACACTTTCCGCGTGCTGCTGCAGATGGCCGTGGTGCTGACTTTCGGCGCGGCCGTGCCGATCGTGAAGGTCGGCCGTCTTGCCGGTCAGTTCGCCAAGCCGCGTTCTTCCGATACGGAAACGATCGGCGGCGTCGAGCTGCCGAGCTATCGCGGCGACATGGTGAACGCGATCGAGTTCGAAGAGGGCTCGCGCGTTCCCGATCCCGACCGGCTGCTCAAGGTCTACAACCAGTCGGCCTCGACCCTGAACCTGCTGCGCGCTTTCGCCCAGGGCGGCTTCGCCAATCTGGAGCAGATCCATCGCTGGACTCTCGGCTTCGTCGAGAAATCGCCGCAGGGAGAGCGTTTCGAAAACCTGGTGCAGCGTATCGACGAGGCGCTCGAATTCATGCGCGCCTGCGGCATCACGCCGGAGAACAACCAGCAGCTCCGGGAGACCGAGTTCTATACCAGTCACGAGGCCCTGCTGCTCGGCTACGAGCAGGCGATGACCCGCAAGGACACCATCACGGGCCAGGGCGGATGGTACAGCACCTCGGCGCATATGCTCTGGGTTGGCGACCGCACCCGCCAGGCGGACGGCGCGCATATCGAATACTTGCGCGGGATCCAGAATCCGATCGGTATGAAATGCGGCCCGAGCCTCGACACCGACGACATGCTGCGGCTGATCGACATCCTCAACCCGCAGAACGAAGCCGGCCGGCTGACCCTGATCGTACGCGTCGGCGCGGGCGAGGTGGACAAGCACCTGCCGCGCTTCATCCGCGCGGTGGAGAAGGAAGGCAAGAACGTCGTCTGGTCCTGCGATCCGATGCATGGCAACACGGTGAAAGCCTCCAGCGGCTACAAGACCCGGCCGTTCGACCGTATTCTTTCCGAGGTAAAGGAGTTCTTCGAAGTGCATCAGGCCGAAGGTACCCATGCCGGCGGCGTGCATTTCGAGCTCACCGGCCAGGATGTGACCGAGTGCATCGGGGGCGCCCAGGCGATCACCGACGAGGCGCTCGCGGACCGCTATCACACCCACTGCGACCCGCGTCTGAATGCGAGCCAATCGTTGGAGCTTGCTTTCCTGATCGCTGACATGATGAAGAAGAGCAGGGCCAGCGACGCGGCCGGCTCTTTGGCGGCGGCCTCCTGACCGGGATCTGAAGTTAGGGATAGAGCTCATGGACGGCTCTGACGGGATTGCGGCTCTGACGCCGGACGAGACGCCGCGCACGGTGGTTCATCCGGCGGAATCCGAGCTGCCGCGCTTCGTCGACAAGTACTTTCTGCGGACCAAGGAAGTGGTCGCCAAGTTCGGCGACGTGGATGTGACCTATGCCGTCTTCATGCGGCGTCCGGTCACCTCCGCGCCGCGGCTGGCGATGCAATGGCTGGAGCGCATGGCGAAGGCCCGCGGCGTCGAGATCCGGATCGATCTGAAGCAGAAGGAAGGCTCCTGGGTCGGCGCCGGCGAGCCGATCATGTATGTCTCCGGTTCGCTCTATCACCTGATCGATCTTGAGACCCAGTTCCTGCAGAAGCTCGGGGCCTGCTGCGTTGCCGCCTACAACGCCTATGTGATGTGCGCGGAAATGCAGAAGACCGCCTTCCTCGCCATGGATGCGCGGCACTGCGCCGGTACCGAGATGGCAGAGATGATGGCCTATGGCGCCAGCGTCGGCTCCGCGAAGGCGCAGCGCAAGCTGGGAGCCGTCGGTTTTATCGGCAACGCTTCGGATGAGACCGCCCATTTCTTCGACAAGGATCGGGGCTACGGCACCATGCCGCACGCCCTGATCGGCTATGCGGGCTCCACGGTGCGTGCGGCCGAGATGTTCCACGAGACCCATCCGGAAGAGAACCTGACGGTTCTGGTCGATTATTTCGGCCAGGAATTCACCGATGCGCTGGCGGTTTGCCGCCGCTATCCGGAACTCGCCGCCGAGGGCCGGGTCGCGGTGCGCCTCGACACCCATGGCGGGCGCTATGTCGAGGGCATGGATATCGGCATGTCCTACCAGGTGCTGGACCGGAACGCCCCGCAGGCGATCCGCGGTTACCGGACCGACAACGAGCTGCGCTACCTGATCGGCACCGGCGTGTCGGCGGCAGCGATCTGGCATATGCGCGAGCGGCTCGACCGGGACGGTTTCAAGGCGGTGAAGATTGTCGCCTCAAGTGGTTTCTCGCCGGAGAAGTGCCGTGTCATGGCGCTCGCCAATGCGCCGATTGACGTTATCGGCACGGGTTCCTATCTCCCTGAGAAATGGAGCGAGACCTACGCGACCGCGGATATCGTCAACTATGGCGGCGAGGAACGTGTTAAGGTCGGCCGCGAGTTTCTGCTGGAAAAGACCCGAACCGAACATCGTGAAACCTAAAGTCCTCATCGTCCTGCACCAGAAGACCTCCACACCGGGGCATGTCGGCGTGCTCCTGGAGGAGCGCGGCTATGAGCTCGACAAACGCTGTCCCTGCATCGGGCATGAGCTGCCGGACCATCTGGACGATCACGAGGGCGTGGTAGTGTTCGGCGGTCCGATGAGCGCCAACGACTGCCATATGGACGGCATCCGCGCCGAGCTCGACTTCATGGAGGTCGTGCTGCGCGAGAAGAAGCCCTATTTCGGCATCTGCCTCGGCGGCCAGATCCTGGCCCGGGCGCTTGGCGCCAAGGTCTATCTGCATGACGAGGGGCATGTCGAGGTCGGTTACACGAAGATCCATCCGACAGAGCAGGGCCGGCCTTTCTTCGAGCAGTCGGATCACTTCTACCAGTGGCACAAGGAAGGGTTCGACATTCCGGACGGCGCGCGGCTGCTGGCCGAGGGTACCCGCTTTCCGAACCAGGCTTACCTTTACGGCGAAAATGCGCTCGGTATTCAGTTCCACCCGGAGATCACGCTGGAGATGATCCAGCGCTGGACGGCTGGCGCGGCGCATCGGATGGAGCTTCCGGGCGCCCAGCCCAAGGAAGCGCATCTGAAGGGCTTCGAGCTGTTCTTCGAGGATATCGACCGCTGGGGCCGGGCGACGCTCGACTGGCTCGGCATGCGCGGTTCTAAGGCCGCATTGGCCGACGCGGCGGACTGACCCAGGCAGGATCGCGCAGGGCCGCCTATACCTCCTTGCCGTTGGTCTCGATGTCGGCCTTCCGGGCCTTCATCAGGATATTGAGTTCCTGGATCACGCCCCATTGCTGCGTCGCGATCTCCCGAAGCTTCTCCTGCGAGATTTCGCCTTTGCGCAGCTTTTCGTTCCAGACGGGATCGAAGCCGTAATTGACCTCGACGGTCTCGAAATCGACATCGAGCATGAGCGCCAGCATTGTCACGTTCACGTTCCGCCGGGCCCAGTCCCGGTTCTGCTCCTTGCTCAGCATCTCGAAGGTGCCGGAGGTAAAGGTCCGGACATGTGTCGGATCCGAGTAATAGCTGCGATGCATGTAGTGCGGCACTGAGACCCGGAAGAGACCGTCATGTTTCAGCACGCGGTAGATTTCCTTGATGATGTTGAAAAACACCGACCGTTGCTCGCCCAGGTGCTCAAGAACATGGATCGCAGCCACTTCGGAGATCGAACCGGTTTCGAAAGGCCAGGGCGTCTCTTCGAGGTTCAAGAGGATGTCCGGGTCGCATTCCTTGAAAAAATCGACGTTCGTATAGCCGTCCATCTTGCGGAAGCCGCAGCCGATATTCAGTTTCATTTCAAAAATACCGTAAAATCAGCGAGTTATGCGCGTGCTCCTAGGCTTATCGCAGCCTGCGGTGGTGGTCAATATGGCGAGGCGCCACGCACAGAAAATAGCAGAGCAGGCCAGAACTGCTCGGCCTTTCCATGGAGGTCGAGGAGGAGAGACAGTTTCAGTTCAAGGATGAGTTCCGTCTAAAAATTGGTACCGTAGAAACCGTAAGTCTCGGAAGGCTTCCGGGCTCACGCACCGCGCTTTTCCTATGGTACCCCGTTTCGGCAATGCGCGCGAAACCCAGGCCGCTTCGACAGCCGCTCCATCCAGTTCGCTATGTTCGGAAGAATGGGTTTTTCCATGGGCGTCATTTCCCAGCGATTGGTCGAAAGGGCGAGGACGATATCGGCGAGTGTAAGGTTGGCGCCGCATATATATGGATCGTGGGAGGCGAGATGTTCTTCCAAAAGTGCCATCTGAGCGTTCCAGGTGCGGACGCTCGCCAGCTGTATTTCTGAGTCCGAGAAGTTCGGGTCCTTCCGTACTAAGCCCATGAAAGCGGCCTTCCAGGCGCCGTTCAGTTCAGCCGCCTGCCAGTCCATCCAGCTCTCGACCAGCGCCCGTTTCTCTGGATCGGCAGGAAGCAGGCCGGCGCGATTTTCCCGAGTTGCGAGATAGCGGCAGATCGTGTTCGACTCTGAAAGGGTCAGGTCGCCGTCGAGGAGCACGGGAACAAGTCCCTTGGGATTGATCGTGAGGAATTCCTGATCGTGCGTAGATCCTCGATCTCCGCCCCATGTCTCAATCTCGGGGGCAAGCCCAAGCTCAGCGCAGGTCCAGAGCACTTTGCGAACATTGATGGAGTTTGGTTGTCCCAGAAGTTTCATGGGGCAGTTATTCCTTTATAGGCCCGTTTCGCCGCTTTCCTTTCCCGGTATCCGCAGCGTGGCGCCTGCGCAGGCTGGCGGCATAGCGCGGCATCACCTCCGGCATGATCGACTGGCCGTTTTCCGGGCGCCCGACGCCGAACACGAAGCCAGGGAAATCGAGGTCCTTCTGCACGTCCCAGATCTCGTCATGCCGGTCCGGCGGCAGGATTTTTGCCGGGTCGCCCACGGCAACCCAGCCGATCGGGACGGTCGATCCGGCCGGAAGCCGCGTGCGAATATGGACCGTGCCGTTGATCCGTACCTCGCATCTTTTCGAGATCTCCGCGCCGTTGAAGACGCTTGCGCCGGTGGCTAGGAAAACCTCGGGGCCGATCCGGCAACCGCTCAAATAGGCCCGCGGTCCCACCAGGACGTTGTCCGCGATCGTCAGCGGGCTGCTCCGGACGCCGCGGAGCACGGTGTTCTCCATGATGACGGTGTTGCCGCCGATCTTGACGGGGCCGCTCTCGGCGACGATGACCGCGCCGAAGCCTACGGATACGCGCGGTCCGATCGTCACATCGCCGCTGACGACGGCGTTGGGGGCGATACGGGCGGTGGCATCGATTTTCGGTGAGAGTTCGCCGTTGTCGAGGATCATGGGGCTCCTGCCTCTCGTTCGGTGCCCGCAAGAGCTCGGGCCCGCGTTCCCACGGGGCAGGCCGGTCCGTCGCAGAGCCCATGGTCGCAGAAGCGGCAGAGGTGCCGGGCGGCGGCGGGGCTCTCGGTCAGACGAGCCAGCATGTTTATCAGGGCGGTTTCGAGGACCTCCTGCTCGTTGTCACTCAATGCACTGATCGCGTCGCTCAGAACATCGTAGCGCGCCTGTTCTTGTGCCGCGGCGATTTCCCGCCCGTGTGGCGTGAGGTTGACCGGGCGGGTCCGCCCGCTTGCCGGCCAGTCCACAAGACCCTCGGCGCGGAGCTTTTCCAGTGCGCGGGTCGCGGCAGGCTGCGACAGGCCGACGATCCGCGCGAGGTCCGTCGCCGATACCGGCTCCCAGTGCGCGAGCGTCGCGAGCAGGGCACGGGAACTCTCCGAGCCCGGAACCCGGGCGCTCACCCGGTCGCCGAGGGCTGTTGCAAGGGCTCCAAGATGGTTGGCAAGGAGTTTTGTATTCATGAATGCATTATGCATGAATAATTTCTTGGAACAATACCGGAGTTCCAAAAGCAAACGGAGCGGGCCGGGGCCCGCTCCGCTCGTAAAATGTTTCTGTGCCGGCGCTTACTTCAGCTCGAGGCTGAGCCCCTTGTAGAGACCGGCGCCATAGATGCCGTGGGCCTCGACCGGCTTCAGACGCGGGCCGGCTGCGACGAACATCGGCTCGTGCACGACCGGGATCCAGACCACGGCGTCATGGACCTTCTTCTGGATCTTGGCATAGGCGGCGGCCCGGTCCGCGTCGGTGAGCGCACCCCGGCCTTCAAGCAGCCACTGATCCGTTTCCTTGTCGTCCCAGTTCATCCGGTTCGGCGTCGGCATGTTGCCGGACGGGAAGTAGAGATTGAGCGCATCGCCGGCGGAAACGTAAGGATAGCTCATGGTGTAGAGATCGAAGTCCTGAGTCTTCAGCTTGCCCCAGATGACCGTCGCATCGAAGACCTCGACTTTCAGGTCGACACCGATTTTGCGGAAATCGCCCTGGATCGCCTCCATCACCTGGCGCCAGATATTGGCGAAGCTGTAGGCCACCAGTTCGAGCTTTTTGCCGTCCTTGTGGCGGAACCCGTCATCGCCCATCGCCCAGCCGGCTTGATCGAGGATCGCGCCCGCTTTCTCCGGGTCGAAACCGAACAGGCTCTCGTCGACCTGGTCGGCGGCGTAGTCGAGCGTGCCAGAATGGGTATAGGCGTAGGCCGCTTCGGCCTTGCCGAAGAACGGACCCTCGGCCAGCGCCTTCTGGTCGACCGCCAGGTTCAGCGCCTTGCGGACCGCGAGATCGTCCACGATGTCGCGGGTGATCTTGAAGCCGACATAGTAGGTCCAGAAATAGAACGGCGGCGAGGTGACCGAGATCTGCGGGTTGGCCTGCAGCTGATCGATCGACCAGTAGGGCAGATACTGAGTCACGTCGCCCTGGCCGGTCTGGATGCCGGCGACCCGGTTATTCTCTTCCGGAACGATCTTCCAGGTCACCGTGTCGATCTTGGCCGGACCCTGGTTCGCGTAGAAGTCCGGGCCCCAGTTGTAGCCCTCGTGCTTCTTCATCACCAGCTGGTTGCGCGGCTCCCAGCTGTCGAAGCAGTAGGGACCCGAGCCGTCGAAGCCCTTCACGCCAAAATCGTCGCCCAGTTTCTCTACGTCCTCGACATTGAGGATCGTGTGGAAGTGCTGCGTCATTTGGTAGAGCAGCTCGGAATAGGGCTGGCTCAGCTCGTATTCCACGGTGTAGTCGTCGACCGCGCGGACTTCCTTCACGTCGCCCATGCGGTTCTTCACGACACCTTTCGGGTGCGCAATCCACCGGTCGATCGTCGCTTTCACATCCTTTGCGGTGAGCTTCTTGCCGCTGCAGAAGGTGACGTCGTCGCGCAGCTTGAAGGTATAGAGCTTGCCGTCTTCGGACACGGTCCAGGATTTGGCGAGCAGAGGATGGATCGTCTTCATGTCCGGTCCGAGCGCCACCAGTGTATCGCCCATCATGAACATGACCTCGGCCGTCGCGCGCGAGGTCGAGGTGTGCGGGTCGTAGCGGTCGGTATCGATCGTGCGCAGCACGCCGATCGAGGTTTCCGCCTTGGCGGGCGCCGCCAGCGGAATCGCCGCGGTCAAGGCGATCGCCCCGGCCCGCAGCAGCAACTTGCTGAGTTCCATGTGTAAGCCTCCTGTTTTATTCCGGGGCGCCGGACGGTGCCCCTTTCCGGCCCAGGACGGACCCGGGCGCGCTCTTACTGGCGGAGCCGCGGGTCCAATACGTCCCGCAGGGCATCGCCCAAAACGTTGAAGCACAGCACGATGACGAAGATCGCGAGACTCGGGATCGTGGAGACATGCGGTGCGAAGAAGAGGAAGTTCCTCCCTTCCGACGCCATCGTGCCGAGTTCGGCGGTCGGCGGCTGGGCGCCGAGGCCGATGAAGCTGAGTGCGGCACCGAGCAGGATGGTCTGGCCAAGTTGGAGGGTCAGGTAAACGAAGATGGTCGAGGCGCTGTTCGGCAGAAGATGGAGCCAGATGATCCGCGCATCGCTCATGCCGACCGCGCGGCTGGCGGTGATGTATTCCATCTGCATCTGCACGACCGCGGCGCCGCGGGTGATGCGCGCGATCGTCGGCACGGCCGAGATTGTCAGCGCGACGGTGATGGAGAAGATCCCGGCGCCGAGCACGGCGGCGATGGCGAGGCCGAAAAGGATCGAGGGAAAGGAGAGCAGAATGTCGACGACCCGCATCACCGGGCCCTCCAGCCATTTGTAATAAGCTGCCATCAGTCCCATGAAGGAGCCGATCACGCCGCCCGCGATGACCGCGAGGATTCCCATCATCAGGGTGGTGCGCGTGCCGTAGAGCAGGCGGCTGACGATGTCTCGTCCGAGGCCGTCGGTGCCGAGCAGATGCTCCGACAGCGCCCCCGGCGCCCAGACCGGCGGCTTCAACATGTTGCGAAGATTGTTGTCGTAGGGGTCGTGCGGTGCGATGACCGGCGCCAGCAAGGCCGCCGTGATGATGATCGCGAGAATGACAAAGGAAACCACCGCGCCCTTGTCGCGCATCAGCTTTCGCAGGGCTGTCCGCCGCGCGCTGACCGCCGCTTCCGGCTCTTCGTCCACGGGATTCATCGAAACATAGACTTCGCTCATGACACCCTCAGGCGCGGGTCGAGCACCGCATAGAGTAGGTCGACGATGATGTTGACGGCGATAAAGGAGATGGCGAGCACGAGGATCGCGCCCTGGCTCAGTGCATAGTCGGCCGAGACGATGGCGCCGACGGCAAGCCGGCCGACGCCCGGCCACGCGAACATGGTCTCGGTCACGACCGCGCCGCCGAGCAGGAAGCCGATCTGCAGGCCGACGAGGGTCACGACGGGGATCAGCGAGTTCCGGAGCGCGTGCTTCAACACGATGACCCGCTCGGAAACGCCTTTGGCGCGGGCGGTGCGCACGAAATCGCTGCTCAACACCTCGAGCAGGGATGTCCGGGTCATGCGGGCGACGGGGCCGACGAAGACACCGCCGAGCGTGATCGCCGGTAGAATGATGTGGCGGATACCTTCGAGGGTCCAGAGTGGCCCGGCGCGGCCCTGGAAGGGCAGAAACTGCCATTTGAACCCGACATACTGGATCAGCATCAGGCCGAACCAGAAAATCGGCATGGAAACGCCAGCGACCGAGGCCGCCATGATGATGCGGTCGGAGATCTTGCCGCGGCGCACGGCGGCCAGCGTGCCGAACATGATACCGAGCGGAATGGCCCAGATCAGGCTGGCGCACATCAGTTCGATGGTCGGACCGATCGTATTTGCCAGTTCGTCGACCACCGAGCTGTTGGAAATCATGGAGCGGCCGAGATCGCCCTGCAGAACGCGGGAGAGATAGATACCGAATTGGACGATGACCGGCTCGTTGAGCCCCATCGACTCACGGATCGCCTCGATATCGGCCGCACTTGCAGTCGGCCCGGCGAGCACGGTCGCGGGATCGGTCGGCACCACCTGCATAAGCATGAAGCCGATGAAAAGAACCCCGAGCAATACAGGGATCGAAACGAAAAGCCGTTTGATAGCGTGTCTGAGCATGATGTCGCGATCGAAGGTCGCAGGAAGGAGGTGAACACAACGCAACTCACGTGCCAGCCCGGATGCGGAACAGTGCGAGCCGCAGAAGAGCAAGGTTTACCGGGGCGGGCGCGCAAGGTTGCGCCGGGAGGGATGGTCAGGCGGAGTTCCGGCGATGCCGAAAAAATAGGCGGGTTCTATTTTGCGGCGCACAAAAATGCGTCAGAACGCTTCCATGTGCACCGCGGAGTAGGTGTGGCTTAGACGCCTTCGACCAGCACGACATTGCCTTTGGAGGCAGCCTGCCGCATGGCCTTGGGCTTCTCGTAGTCGGACGAATGATACCATTCGTGCGCCTTTTCGAAACTGTCGAAACGGAGCACGACGGTACGGGGATTGCTGTTGCCCTCGAGCTGCTCCTGCTTGCCGCCGCGCACGAGATATTCGCCCCCGAAAGCGGTGATCGTCGCGGGAACGAGCTTGCGGTATTCCTCGAAAGCGTCGGCGTCGGAAACGTCGATCTGAGCGATGAGATAGCCTGCCGGCACGTCATCCTCCCCTGTCATTGGTCTTGTTGGCGACACTCTAGCCGTATCTGCGCTCCTGTTGCCAATCGAGGAAGCGAATGCTTCAGTTCCGCATCCGCATCAGTCATTGGGCGAGGGAGGCCAAGATGAACGCTGGAGAAGGCGAAATCCTGCTGACGGTGTTCCTGAAACACCAGAAGGACAAGAACCTCGAGGAAATCAACGCGAAGCTGGAAAAGACAGAGTTCTGGAAGATGTTCCCGCCGGAAGGCATCGAGGTGGTGAACTGGTTCGTGATGATGGGGATCGGGCAGGTCGCGATCCTGAAAGTTCCTGGTCATCGCCTGCGCGAGGTCAACCTCGCGATCGAGAAAAGCGCCTGGGGTGCGTTCGACACAGAATTCTACCCGACCTACGATTTCATGCCGGTGCTGAAGAACATCAAGGCGCAGCACGGTATCGAGATGTGATGCCGGCGGGCGCCGTTTTCGCTTTGTGAGCCTGCCCGCAGCGCGCTAAGAGAGGCGCCATGACCGACAAACTTACGATCGCGTTGGCCCAACTGAACCCGACCGTCGGGGACTTCCAGGGCAATCTGGACCGGCTTCGCGAGGCTCGGAAAGCGGCTGCGGAAGCGGGCGCAGACCTGATGCTGACGAGCGAGCTATATGTCTGCGGCTATCCGCCGGAAGACCTGGTGCTGAAGCCGATGTTCATCGACAGCGTGCGCGCTGCGGTGACCGTTTTCGCCCGGGAGACTGCCGATGGCGGGCCGGCGGTTCTGCTGGGAGCGCCGTGGCGCGGCGATGACGGGCGCGTCTATAACGCGATGCTGCTGATCGAGGACGGGGCGATCGCCGCCGAGCGTTACAAGGTCGATCTGCCGAATTACGGCGTGTTCGACGAGAAGCGCGTCTTTGCGGCGGGCGAGATGCCGGGTCCGGTCGCCTTCAAGGGGGTGCGCATCGGAATTCCGGTCTGCGAAGACATCTGGACGCCGGACGTCGTCGAATGCATCGCCGAGACCGGCGGCGAGATCCTGCTTGTGCCGAACGGGTCGCCTTTCGAACTCGGCAAGACTGACCAGCGCCAGCAGCTGGGCGTCGCCCGGGTGGTCGAGAGCGGTTTGCCGCTGGTTTATCTAAACCAGCTCGGCGGACAGGATGAACTGGTCTTTGACGGCGCGTCCTTCGTGCTGAATGCGGACCGCACGCTGGCTTGGCAAATGCCGGCGTGGCGGGAAAAGGTCGCGATCACGCACTGGTCCAAGAAGGATGGCGCTTGGGTCTGCGCTCCGGGCGAAACGGTGGCGGTCGAGACCGGCGACGCCTCGCTTTATCAGGCTCTGATCTGCGGCGTACGCGACTACGTGAACAAGAACGGCTTCAAGGGCGTCCTGATCGGTATGTCCGGCGGCATCGATTCCGCGCTCAGCGCCGCGGTCGCAGTCGATGCGCTCGGTCCGGACCGGGTGCATTGCGTCATGATGCCGTCTCCTTATACCAGCCGGGAGAGCCTGGAAGACGCTGCGGAGGCCTCGCGCCTGTTGGGCGTGAAGCTCGACGAGATCAATATCGGTCCGGCCATGGGCGCGTTCTCCGAGATGCTCGCGCCGTTCTTCGAAGGCACAAACAGCGACATCACGGAAGAGAACATCCAGTCGCGTTCGCGCGGCATGACCCTGATGGCGCTCTCCAACAAGTTCGGGTACATGGTGCTTTCGACCGGAAACAAATCCGAGATGTCGGTCGGCTATGCCACGCTCTATGGCGACATGTGCGGCGGCTACAACGTGTTGAAGGATGTCTACAAGATGTCCGTCTTCGCGCTCTGCCGCTGGCGCAACGAGCGCAGGCCTTCGGGCGCGCTCGGACCCGAAGGGGCGGTGATGCCGGAGCGGATCATCACCAAGCCGCCCTCGGCGGAACTCCGGCCCGACCAGAAGGACGAGGACTCGCTGCCGCCCTATCCGGTGCTGGACGCGATCCTCGAAGACCTGATCGAGAACGTCACCCCGATCGCGGATATCGTGGCCAAGGGGTATGACCCGGAGACCGTGCTGAAGGTTTGGCGTTTGCTCGACCGGGCGGAGTACAAGCGCCGGCAGGCGCCGCCGGGCGTGAAGGTCACGCTGAAAGCTTT
The DNA here is from genome assembly GCF_024662015.1 of Nisaea acidiphila. Taxonomy (NCBI): domain Bacteria; kingdom Pseudomonadati; phylum Pseudomonadota; class Alphaproteobacteria; order Rhodospirillales; family Thalassobaculaceae; genus Nisaea; species Nisaea acidiphila. Next base: position 4,247,165 of record NZ_CP102480.1, read on the forward strand.
CGGGCGCGACCGGCGTTACCCGCTCACCAACGCATTTCACGGCGCCTATATGGCGTCCCCAGTTTCCAAGGCCGCGGAATGACCTCTGAGAACAATGTGACCGTCCGGTTCGCTCCGAGCCCGACGGGCCGCCTCCATGTCGGCAATACCCGGACCGCTCTGGTCAATTGGCTTTATGCCCGAAAGGCCGGCGGCACCTTCCTCCTGCGCATGGACGACACCGATGACGAGCGTTCGACGGAGGAATATGCCACGGGGATCGAGGAGGATCTGACCTGGCTCGGTCTGACATGGGACCGGTTCGCCCGCCAGTCCGACCGCCTGGAGCGATACGACGCCGCGGTGGAAAAGCTGAAGGCCTCCGGCCGGCTTTATCCCTGCTACGAGACCCAGGATGAACTCGGCCTGAAGCGGAAGGCGCAACTCTCCGCCGGAGGGCCGCCGGTCTATGACCGCGCCGCGTTGAAGCTGTCGGACGCGGAGAAGGCAGAGAAGGAAGCCTCCGGCATCCAGCCGCACTGGCGTTTCCTGCTGCTGCATGAGGAGGAGCGCTGGACCGATCTGGTGCGCGGCGAGAGCCACTATCACATGACGAGTCTCAGCGACCCGGTGCTGCTGCGTGCCGACGGCCGGCCGATCTACACGCTGGCCTCGGTAGTCGACGATATCGAACTCGGCGTCACCCACATCCTCCGCGGGGAGGATCACCTGACGAACTCGGCGGCGCAGATGCAGCTCTTCAAGGCACTTGGCGCCGAACCGCCGGTGATGGGACATCTCTCGCTGCTGACCGACGTCGAGGGGCAGGGGCTGTCCAAGCGGCTCGGCTCGCTCAGCCTGGAGCAGCTCCGCGCCGACGGGCTCGAGGCGATGGCGGTCAATACGCTGTTGGCGAAGATCGGAACCTCCGATCCGGTCGAACCGCGCCAGCGGATCGAGCAGCTGGTCGAGGATTTCGACATTTCCAAGTTCTCCCGCGCCACGCCGGGCTTCGATCCGGCGGAACTTGAGGCGCTGAATGCGAAAATCCTGCACGAGACGGATTTCGCTCTGGTCTCGGAGCGGCTTGCAGGTCTTGGGATCGGCGGCGGCGAGGCGTTCTGGCTGGCAGTGCGGGGCAATCTGGAGAAGCTCGCGGACGCGGCGCTCTGGTGGCAGGTCTGCGAAGGAGAAGTCGATCCGCTGATAGAGGATGCCGACTACGCCGCCGCTGCCGCGCAGCATCTTCCCGCGGAACCCTGGGATACCGACACCTGGAGAAGCTGGGCCGACACAGTAAAGGCCGAGACCGGGCGCAAGGGCAAACAGCTGTTCATGCCGCTCCGCGAGGCAGTCACCGGGCAAAGCCGTGGACCGGACATGGCCGACCTGCTACCTTTGATCCCGCGCGGGAAAGTGCTCGCGCGCCTTCAGGGCCAGCGGGCCTGAAAGGCCATCGCGCTCCCATCGCGCCCTAGGGAAAAGACACAAGATGTTTTCGCGCAAGCTGCAGGATGTGATCTCTATTCCGGCATTCATCGCCGGCGATCTCTGTCGCGCCTGAACATCCCGGGCCGCGCCCGCGGCCCCGTCGAACGTCTCTCTTTATTTACGCAAAGCGAAAGTCTGCGCGATGTCCGCCACGACCTTGAAATTCCATAATACCCTGACGCGAGAGAAGGAAACCTTCTCGCCGATCGACCCGTCCAACGTCCGCGTCTATGCCTGCGGCCCGACCGTCTATGACTACGCCCATATCGGCAATGCCCGTCCGGTCGTTGCCTTCGACATTCTCTTCCGCCTGCTGCGTCTGGTCTACGGCGCGGAGCATGTGACCTATGTCCGCAACATCACGGACATCGACGACAAGATAAACGCGCGGGCGAAAGAAAGCGGGATTACGATCCGCGAGCTGACCGACGGCACGGCGGAGATCTATCGCGCCGACATGGCCGCGCTTGAGGCGCTGCCGCCGACCGAGGAGCCGCGCGCGACCGAGCATGTCGACGGCATGATCGCGATGATCGAGGCGCTGATCGAGAAGGGGCACGCCTACGAAGCCGAGGGGCATGTGCTTTTCAGCGTGCCGTCGATGCCGAACTATGGCGGCCTCTCGCGCCGGAACCGGGACGAACTGGTCGCCGGCGCCCGCATCGAAGTCGCGCCCTACAAGCGCGATCCCGCCGATTTCGTGCTCTGGAAGCCGTCCGACGCGGAAACGCCGGGCTGGGAGAGCCCCTGGGGCTTCGGCCGGCCGGGCTGGCATATCGAGTGCTCGGCGATGAGTGCCCGCTATCTCGGTGCCGAGTTCGATATTCATGCCGGCGGGCTCGATCTGATCTTTCCCCACCACGAGAACGAGATCGCCCAGAGCTGCTGTGCCCACGGGACCGAGAAGATGGCGCGGACCTGGCTGCATAACGGCTTCGTCACGGTCGAGGGCGAGAAGATGTCGAAATCCCTCGGCAACTTCTACACCGTCCACGATCTGCTGGAGGACTGGCAGGGCGAGGTCATCCGCTTCCATTTGCTCTCGACCCACTATCGGGCACCGCTCGATTTCTCGAAGGAAGGGCTGAAGGAGGCGAAGGCCGCGCTGGACCGCTTTTATCTTGTGCTGCGCGATACGGATGCGCATCTGCCTGAGACGGAGCCGGATGCCGAACTGGTCGCGGCGCTGGCGGACGATCTCAATACGCCGCTCGCGATTGCCCGGCTGCACGCGATCGCAACCGACGCGAATAAGGCGGCGAACCCGGCGAAGAAAGCGGAGCTGCAGGCTCTCCTGAAGGCGTCGGGTGCGTTGATCGGGCTTTTCGGCAGCGATCCGGAGGCCTGGTTCAAATGGTCTCCGGCCGGATCTGCAGGTGGTCTTTCGGACTCCGAGATCGACGATATGGTCTCGGCACGCGTGGCGGCCCGGCAGAACAAGGACTTTGCAGAAGCGGACCGAATCCGGGACGCGCTGACGGAGGCGGGGATCGTGCTGGAAGATGGGGTCGGCGGGACCGCCTGGCGGCGTTCCTGATCGCCTCTAGACGCTGTTGAAGGGGACCTCGGTCGGCACCATGCAGACTAGGACCCGTCTCACGACCTTCTCCTCGTCGACCAGCGGCAGGATCAGCCGGGACCAGCGATCCCAGCGTTCGATCACGTCCGGCTCGCGGACGCGCTGCTTGTCGTGCTCGGTATAGATCGTGAAATTGTTGCGCGCGACGGTCTGATATTGCGGGCGGACATTGCGCGTCGCCTCGGTGTTCAGCTGTCCGCTTGTGCGGCCCGTCAGGTCGAGACCGTAAGTGTCGACCACCTGTGAGCCGTAAAGGCGGTAGCGGTAGCCGTCGATGTTCTCCGTCGGCTCCAGAACGACGATGGAGCCGAGCGCCGGTTTGACATCGAGCGGATCGAACTCCCTGAAGTGAACGCCATCCAGCTTCTTCTGGTATTTCTTTGCGAACCAGTCGGTCAGGCAGCGGTGCTGGGGGTGAATGAAGCGGTCGCTGTCGAGCTCTTCGTTGCGGAAGCCGAAGATCGCATAGTTCCGCAGGCTGTACTGCTTGGGGTCCGGCAGCAGCTTCTGCACGGCCGGGTCGCCTTCCGGCACCGACGCGTAAATGAACCGGCTCTGTTCCGAGGGTAAGTTCATTGGCCCTGAAAAAATTAAGTGAATTTCAGACTAAATTTTCGATACTCACCTACACCAGAATCAATCCCGCTTGCATCTGCGTAATTGCAGGTCTGCATCCCGAATTCTCTGTCGCAGGCGCCTGCGCACAGCATGTGGTGCGCGGGCGCGTTCTGGACTGCGGCCTATTGCCTTTGTCTCCGGCGGTTGAGCGGTGCTAAAACACCGCCTCGCAGTCAAGGAACAGGCAAATGACGGACAACCGCGTCTATCTCTTCGATACCACGCTCCGCGATGGGCAGCAGACCCGGGGCGTCGATTTCACGCCGGCGGACAAGATCGCGATTGCGCGCGCGCTCGACGAGATTGGTATCGATTACGTGGAAGGCGGCTGGCCCGGCGCCAACCCTACCGACGACCGGTTCTTCTCGGAGCCGCCGGCGCTGAAGCGCGCCAAGCTCGTCGCCTTCGGCATGACGAGACGCCCCGGGCGCAGCGCGGAGAACGATCCGGGTCTCGCGGGCGTCCTGGGATCGAAAGCCGGCGCGGCCTGTCTTGTCGGCAAGACCTGGGACTTTCATGTCGATGTCGCGCTTGAGATCGATCGCGACGAGAACGTCCAGATGATCCGCGACAGCATGAAGCTCGCGGCCAAGCGTGGCTTCGAGCCGATGTTCGACTGCGAGCATTTCTTCGACGGCTACAAGGCCAATCCCGACTACGCGCTGTCCTGCGTCAAGGCGGCCTACGAGTCCGGCGCGCGCTGGGTCGTGCTCTGCGATACCAATGGCGGAGCGTTGCCGCACGAGGTCTCCGAGATCGTCGCCGAGGTGGTGAAGGTGGTGCCGGGCGATCATGTCGGCATTCATACCCACAATGACACGGAAAACGCGGTCGCCAACACGCTGGCGGCGGTGCGGGCCGGCGCCCGGCAGGTGCAGGGCACGATCAACGGGCTGGGCGAACGCTGCGGCAACGCGAACATCGTCACCCTGACGGCGATCCTCGGGCTCAAGATGGGCTATGAGACCGGCGTGGGCGACAAAGGCATGAAGCAGCTGAAGAAGCTTTCGCGCATGCTCGACGACCGCCTCAACCGTGCGCCGAACCCGCATGCGGCCTTTGTGGGTGACGCCGCCTTTGCTCACAAAGGTGGTTTGCATGTCTCGGCCGTGCAGAAGGACCCGAAGACCTACGAACATATCGACCCGGAACTGGTCGGCAATCAGCGCTACATCCTGGTCTCCGACCAGGCGGGACGCTCCAATATCCTTGCCCGATTCACGGAGATCGGCGTCGAGATCGATCCGAAACATCCGAAGATTCAGCGCCTGGTCGAGGATGTGAAGGAGAAGGAGTTCCTCGGCTATTCCTACGATACCGCCGAAGCCAGTTTCGAGCTGCTGGCGCGGCGCACGGTCGAGAATGTGCCGGATTATTTCTCCATTGAACGCTTCCGGGTGATGGATGAGCGCCGCTTCAATGCGCGCGGCCAGATGGTGATTGAGTCGGAGGCGACGGCGACGGTGGAAGTCGCAGGCCAGCGCCTGCACGAGGTCGCGGTCGGTAACGGCCCGGTCAACGCGCTCGATCTCGCGATCCGCAAGGCGCTCAGCACCGCCTATCCGAGCATCGATGGCGTCAAGCTGATGGATTACAAGGTGCGCATTCTGCCGCCGCCGCCGAACAGCGACGGTACCGACGCGGTGACCCGCGTGATGATCGAGAGCGCGGGGCCGGACGGCACCATGTGGCGCACGGTCGGGGTCTCGGCGAACATCATCGACGCTTCGATCATGGCGCTTTCCGACAGCCTGACCTATTGCCTGCTGAAGTCGGGTACGGAAGCGAAGGTCGACGCCTGAGCCATGGCTGGAACCGATCAGAGCAAGGCCGCCGCGCAGCCCGACGCGGCGGCGCCCGTCGTCATCCTCGTGCGTCCGCAGATGGGCGAGAATATCGGCGCCGCGGCCCGCGCCATGCTGAATTGCGGGCTTGGCGAGATGCGTCTTGTTGCACCGCGCGACGGCTGGCCCAACCCGGCGGCGGAGGCCATGGCCTCGGGCGCGGTCGCCGTGCTGGCCGGGGCGAAGGTCTACGAGACCACCGCCGAAGCGGTGGCCGATCTCAATCTCGTGCTGGCGACCACCGCGCGCAGCCGGGACCAGGTGAAAGACGCCTATGTGCCGCGCGAGGCGGCCTCGGTCATGAAGGCGCATATCGCGGGCGGACATCGCGGCGGAATCCTGTTCGGTCCGGAGCGGGCCGGGCTGGAGAATGACGAAGTCGCGCTCGCGGACGCCATCGTCCATGTCCCGCTGAACCCGGCCTTCTCCTCGCTCAATCTCGCGCAGGCGGTGCTGCTGCTCGGCTACGAATGGTACCAGGCGGGCGATGCGACGCCGGACCAGTCCATGAGCGGCCACGGCGAGCCGGCCAGTGTCGAGGACAGGGAATACTTCCTGACCCGGCTGGAGAAGGAGCTTTACGACGGTGGGTTCCTCTTCCCGGAGACGCTCGCGCCGACGATCCGGCGCAATCTGCGCAATCTCTTCAACCGGGCCCGCCTGACGGATCAGGACGTCCGCACGCTGCATGGCGTTGTGAGCACGCTTCTGAAGAAGGAGGGGCGAAGCGACGTCTGAGCGCTCAGCCCGCCGCCGCCCGCTTCCGCTTCGCCAAAAGGTTCAGCACCTCGACGGAGGCGGAGAAGAATACCGCGAAATAGATATAGCCGCGCGGGATGTGGAAATGCATTCCGTCCGCGATCAGGGCGACGCCGACCAGCATCAGGAAGCTGAGGGCGAGCATCTTGGTGGTCGGGTGCTTCTCGATGAAGCCCGCGATCGGACCCGCGGCCGCGATCATCACCGCCATCGCGATGACCACGGCGGCGATCATCACACCCAGATCCTGGACCATGCCGACGGCGGTGATCACGCTGTCGATGGAGAAGACGAGGTCGAGCACGATGATCTGCCCGATTACCGCGGCGAAGGTGGCGCCCACCTTCGCCCTGGTTCCCCCGTGGTCGCCCTCGACCGAATTGTGGATCTCGTGCGTGCCCTTGTAGAGCAGGAAGAGGCCGCCGATGAGCAGGATCAGGTCGCGCCAGGAGAGGGTATAGCCCCAGATCTCGGTGATCGGCGCGGTGAGGCCGACGATCCAGGCCAGCGCCGAGAGCATGATCAGGCGCAAGATCAATGCCAGCCCGAGACCGACCCGGCGGGCCAACGGGCGTCTCTCCTCGGGCAGGCTTTCCGCCACGATCGAAACGAAAATGATGTTGTCGATGCCGAGGATGATCTCGAGCGCGGTCAGGGTGGCGAGGCTCGCCCAGAGTGTCGGGTCCAGGATCCAGTCCATGCGCGTGCTCCTCGATCGTCGCTGCTGGTGTTAGCTGCTGGTGTTACATGAGCATATAACGGACGGATATGTTTCCGGTTCCGATGGCGTGCGTAGCGGCCTGTTGCAGTGCGGCCGTACGGCTTGACTTCAGGACTTCGATCCGTATAGTGCGCGCCTCACTTCCCGAGAAAGCGGGGCGGGCGGATCAGCCGTCAGTCCCCGGCCAGCGTCTCACAAGGACGACGGCACTATCGGGACAAAGGTAAGAAAATGAAGGAGATGGGTTATGGGCAAGCGCCTTAACTCGAAGCACAAGATTGACCGGCGCCTTGGCGTCAATCTCTGGGGCCGCGCGAAGTCCCCGTTCAACGATCGTGAATATGGCCCGGGCCAGCACGGTCAGCGCCGCCGCAAGCCGTCCGACTACGGCATTCAGCTCATGGCGAAGCAGAAGCTGAAGGGCTATTACGGCAATATCGGCGAGAAGCAGTTCCGCAAATATTATCAGGAAGCGGTCCGGCGCCGCGGCGACACCGGCGAGAACCTCGTCGGTATTCTTGAGTGCCGCCTGGACGCCGTCGTCTACCGCATGAAGTTCGTCCCGACCGTCTTCGCCGCGCGCCAGGTTGTCAGCCACAACCACGTCCGCGTGAACGGCAAGCGCGTCAACGTCCCGTCCTACATGGTCAAGGAAGGCGACGTGATCGAGCTGAAGGAAAAGTCCCGCGAGCTTCCGATGGTGCTCGAGGCCGCCGCCTCCAACGAGCGCGACATTCCGGACTACATGGATGTCGATCTCGACAAGAAGCGCGGCACCTTCACCCGCACGCCGAAGCTGGAAGACGTCCCGTACCCGGTCCAGATGGAACCGAACCTCGTGGTCGAATTCTACTCCCGCTAATCCGGGGGCACACAGTTACGGAAAAGGCCGCTCTTTGGAGCGGCCTTTTTTGTTGGGATTTCCGGAGGAGGAGGGCGTCTCCCTCCTGCCGTCAGGTGATGAAGTCGCTGAGCTCGATGCCGGTTACGCCGGTCAGTGTGACGGTGCCACTTCCGATCGTGAGCACCAGATCGCCCGAGCCGTCCAGGCTTGCGACCCCGTCCGCGTCGGTCACGAAACCGTCCCCGGAGCTGTCCAGGGCGCCCGGCGTCAGGCCGAGGTTGGACAGGTCGATCTGGTCGTTCGCGCCGTCGAAATCGAAGATTACGTCATCACCGAAGGTCGCGTTAAAGAAGGCGAAGATATCCGCGCCGTCGCCGCCGGAGAGCATATCGTTCCCATCAAAGCCCGTGAGGACGTCGTCGCCGGTGCCTCCGACGAGGGTATCGTCGCCGATGCTGCCCTGCAGCGTGTCGTTTCCGGCTCCACCGTCGAGACTGTCGGTACCGAACTGACCGATGAAGACCGGGCCGGCAAAGAGGTTGTCGTCGCCGTCGCCACCTTCAAGCGTGTCGTTGCCGAACCCTCCCTGGAGATCGTCGTTCCCGGCACCGCCGACCAGACTGCTGCCGTCTCCTCCGGCAGCGAACAAGGTATCCGCTCCGTCGCCGCCGGAAAGCGTATCGCTGCCGTTTCCGCCAACGAGCCGGTCGTCCCCGCCACCGCCCCGAAGCAGATCGTCGCCGTCGAGACCGGAAAGCGTGTCATTGCCGTCTTCGCCGTCGATCGAGTCGTTCCCTGCGTTGCCGAAGAGGACGTCATTTCCGGAACCGCCGTTCAGAGAATCATCCAGAGCACCGCCTGACAGCGTGTCGTTGCCCGCGTCGCCGAACATGACGTCTCCGCTGGAGCCGAGACCGGCTTCGCCGGCGACAAGCAGGTCGTCTCCATTGCCGCCAAAGGCAATATCCGCCCCTTCGCCGCCATAAAGCGTGTCATTGCCGTCATTGCCGAAGAGCTGATCGTTTCCGCTGCCGCCGAACAAGGTGTCATCCCCGACTCCTCCCGACAGCGTGTCGTTTCCGTCTTCGCCATAGAGCTGATTTCCGGCCGACCCAACGAACACGTCCCCGGAAGTAAGGGAGTCGTGGCCGTTACCGCCATAGAGGGTGTCAGTCCCAATGGCACCGAAAAGCGTATCGTTCCCGTTGCCGCCGAACACGAGGTGTCCGCCTTCGATGTAGTCGTTGCCCGCTTCACCATACAGGACATTCGAGGCCGAACTGCCGGGCGCGACATTCGCGAAAATCGAGTCGTTTCCGTCCCCGCCGTAGATCAAGTTTGGACTTCCGGTGCCACCAATTATGGTGTCGTTACCGGCCTCTCCATATAGCGTGTTGCTTCCAGAGCCATAGGAGGGGATGTCCGCCGCGACCAGCGAGTCGTTGCCGGCGCCGCCGTATATCAGGTCGTCGCCGCCTAGGCCCGAAACGAAGTCATTCCCGTCGAGTGCGAAGATTACGTCGCTAGCGCTGCTGCCGATGATCGTGTCGTCGCCGTTGGTACCGGTAATGCTGTTCGCGCCCGAGCCCCCATCGGCTGAAAACGATATTTCGGTCTGCCCACCGGAGGAATTCGTTGTGGCAACCGTAAATTCCCCTTCGAGCGTGAATGCGGTGTTGGCGTTGCCGTTCCCGGTCGTGTCGATCTCGACGAGGGTTTGACCGCTTCCGATCGTCAAGGTGACCGCATCGTCGCTGAAGCTCGTGTTCACGATGACCAGATCGTTCTCCGAGCTGTCGAAGTCGGCGATGAAATCGCCATTCAACTCGTTGACATTGCCGAAAAAGCTATCCGCTCCGCCGCCGCCGGTGAGGGTGTCGCTTCCCGAGCCGCCGTAGAGCGCGTCGCTTCCGGTCCCGCCGATCAGAGTGTCGCTTCCGCCGCCACCGGAGAGCGTATCGTCACCGCCGCCGCCGTCCAGGCTGTCCGCGCCGGTCCCGCCGTCAAGCAGATCGCCGGTGGAGCCGCCGGACAGCGTGTCATTCCCGGCCTCGCCGAATAAGGCCGCGCCCAAGGTGCCGGCGAAACTGTCGCCGGCGACAAGCGCGTCGTTGCCGGTCCCGCCAAAGAGCGTGTCGGCGCCGTCGCCGCCGGAAAGGGTGTCGTTGCCGCTGTTGCCGGAGATCAGGTCGTTTCCTGTGCCACCGATCAACAGATCGCTTCCGCCGCCGCCATGGACCGTGTCGTTGCCGCCTTCGGCATGGATCGTGTCGGCCCCGGTGCCGCCATCGAGCAGGTCGCCGCCGCTTCCTCCTTCGATCTGGTCGTTGCCCGCTTCGCCAAAGATGCTCTGCGCTGTGTTGCCGGGATAGACGAATGCGCCTTCATCGGCGACCAGGGTATCGTTTCCGGCCCCGCCATAGAGCGTGTCGGCGCCGCCGCCGCCATACACGACGTCATTGCCCGCATCGCCGTAGAGCAGGTCGCTCCCGGTGCCACCGAGGAGCGTGTCGCTGCCGCCGCCGCCGTAGAGTGTGTCGTCGCCGCCACGGGCGTCGATGCTGTCGGCACCGGTTCCCCCGTCCAGGATGTCCGAACGGAAGCTGCCGGAAAGAGTGTCGTTGCCGGCCTCGCCGTAGAGTTCGGTCGGGGTGGTGGCGAAGAGATTGTCGCCGGCGATGAGGCTGTCATTTCCAGTTCCGCCAAAAAGCAGGTCGACGCCGCCGCCGCCGGAAAGCGTATCATTGCCGCTGTCACCGTAAAGCATGTCGCTGCCGGTGCCGCCGATCAGAAGGTCGCTGCCGCCGCCGCCGGACAGGGTGTCGTTGCTGCCGCCGCCGCCGACGAGGATATCGGCGCCGGTTCCGCCGTCGAGGAAGTCGGTGTTGGTGCTGCCCGAGAGGGTGTCGTTGCCGGCCTCGCCATAAAGCTCGATCCTCGCCGTGCCGAACAGGAAGTTGAATCCGCCATCGAGCAGGTCATTGCCAGTCCCGCCATAGAGCGTGTCGAGACCGAGTCCCCCGGACAGGGTATCGTCGCCGGCGCCGCCGGATAGCAGGTCGTTGCCGAAGCCGCCGATGAGCAGGTCGCTGCCGCCGCCACCGGAGACGGTGTCGTCGCCGCCTTCGGCATGAATGGTGTCGGCGCCGGTGCCGCCGTCGAGCAGATCCCCGCCACTGCCGCCTTCAAGCTGGTCGTTGCCGGCCTCGCCGTAGACCACCTGTATGGCTGAGCCGAGATGCACGAAGGCAGGATCGTCAGCGACCACGGTATCGTTCCCGCTGCCGCCATAGAGTGTGTCACCGCCGCCGCCGCCATACATGACGTCATTGCCCGCATCGCCGTAGAGCACATCGCTTCCGGTGCCGCCGACCAGCGTGTCGCTGCCGCCGCCGCCATAGAGCGTATCGTCGCCACCTCCGGCGTCTATGCTGTCGGCGCCGGTTCCGCCGTCCAGGAGGTCGGAACCGAAGCCGCCGGAAAGAGTGTCGTTGCCGGCCTCGCCAAACAGGTTTTGTGTCTGGGTCGCGAAGATGCCGCCACCGCCGCCGGCGTCGAGCAGATCGTTGCCAGTCCCGCCATAGAGCGTGTCGAAGCCGCCGCCGCCCGAAAGCAAGTCGTTCCCGGAGTCGCCGTAGAGCACGTCGCCCCCGGTGGCTCCGACAAGTGTGTCGCTGCCGCCGCCGCCATAGAGCGTGTCGTCTTCGCTGCCGCCGTCAAGGCTGTCCGCCCCGGTGCCGCCATCGAGCAGGTCCGCACCGCTCAGGCCCGAGATCGTGTCGTTGCCGGCCAGCCCGAAGATCGTGTCGCTTGCCGTGCTGCCGACGATCAGGTCGTCACCGCTCGTTCCCGAGGTTCCCGGCGCGGCGGCAGTGAAGGTAAGTGTGGTGGAGCTGCCGCTGAGGATCGCATTGATCGTCAGTGGCTCGGACGTCCCCGCGATATTGAGTGTGCCGGTTCCCAGATCGATGCTGCTTCCGAGGGCCGTGCCGTCGAGGCTCGTCAGATCGGTGCTGGTGATGACAATGGAATCGCCGGCTTCGAGGTCGCTGATCGTGTCGCCGTCATGGTTCGAAACGGTGCCGGTGAAAGTATCGTTCCCGGCCCCGCCGAACAGAGTGTCAGCCTGACCGCCGCCGCGCAGCACGTCATTGCCGTCCTGGCCATGGAGAACGTCGCTCTCACTTCGGCCCGAAAGCGTGTCGTCACCCTCTCCGCCATAGAGCGTGTCGTTGTTGGCACCGCCGGTGATCGTGTCGTTCCCGGCCCCGCCATAGAGCGCATCGTTCCCCTTGCCGCCCCAGATCCAGTCATTGCCATCCTCGCCGAAGACCAGATCGTTTCCGGAAGAGCCGATGGATGTGTCGTTGCCCACGCCGCTATAGAGCGTGTCGTCGCCGTCGCCGCCCGACGCCGCGTCGTTTCCGTCCTCGCCGAAGATGAGATCGTTGCCGGTCTGGCCATAGTTGAAATCGTTTCCGATGCCGCCGTAGAGCGTGTCGTCTCCGCCTCCGGCATAGAGAGTATCGTTGCCGGAGTCGCCGTGAAGCTCGTCGTTACCGTCGAGCGCACTGATCGTATCGTTGCCGTCGAGCCCGGCGATGAAGTCGTTGGTTGTCGATCCGATCAGGAGGTCGGCGGTTGCGGTGCCGGTAATATCGCTCATGTGAAATCTCCGTGCTCAAGAACATCCAAACCAAGTCTGCGTTCAGCCGGGCGCGCCGGAAAATCGCTATATTTCAATGCCCTGAAGGAGGCGTGAGAAGCGATAGGTGTTGCCGGTCACGATGCTGTACTGCCAAATTCAGTGCGTGATACCGTATTCATTGGCGACGCAAAGCGGCAATTAATAATTTATGAAATAGAGAAAATGTTAGGCAGTGGTTGAGTTCCTGCGCGGTCTGATTGACCGTTTATGAGCACCGAAAACGAACGCGGGTGCCAAGATGCGCTTCTGCTCGATTGGCACCGCTCGCCTGAGGGAGAAGATTGCTCCGGAGAGCCGCTTATTGTTCTTACGGCGGCCTTACTCTCCGGCCGCCACGCTCGCCGTCCGTTTCGGCAACACCCAGTTCGGGCGCGGGAAGTGACAGGTGTAGCCGAAGGGGACGCGCTGGAGGTAATCTTGGTGCTCGGGTTCGGCTTCCCAGAACGGGCCGGCTTCGGTTACTTGCGTCACCACCTTCCCGGGCCAGAGGCCCGAGGCCTCGACATCGGCGATGGTGTCCTCGGCGACGCGCTTCTGCTCGTCCGTCAGGAAGAAGATCGCGGAGCGGTATTGCGGGCCGCGGTCGTTGCCTTGCCGGTCGAGGGTGGTCGGGTCGTGGATCTGGAAGAACAGCTCCAGGATCGCGCGGTAGCTGGTCTGAGCCGGATCGAACTGGATCTCGATGGCCTCTGCATGGCCGCTCCTGCCGGTCTTAAGGTCCTCGTAGACCGGGTTCGGAACGGTGCCGCCGCTATAGCCGACGCGGGTTCTCAACACCCCGGGATGCCTGCGGATCAGGTCCTGCATGCCCCAGAAGCAGCCACCGGCGAGGATCGCGGTTTCGGTCTCGATGCTCATGGTTCGGCTCCTCGGTTTTCGGTTCATTGCGCTGACTGATCATATAGGGCGGCGCTGCGCGCCGGTAAGTCACAAAGTCGCGGGTGAGTTTCCTTGCCGAATATGACAGTTTCCCTATACTCCCGCGCCGTCGGACCTGCTGCCGTTCGCGAAGGTCCGGACCCGTTTTTCACCGGGCCTGCCGGGCCCTCTACCGTCTAAGGCGAATTCATGTCCGAGAGCGTCAAAAAAGTCGTGCTGGCCTATTCCGGCGGCCTCGACACTTCCGTCATCCTGCGCTGGCTGCAGGACACCTACAATTGCGAGGTGGTGACCTTCACCGCCGATCTCGGGCAGGGCGAGGATGTCGAGCCGGCGCGCGAGAAGGCGAAGATGCTCGGCATCAAGGAAGTCTATGTCGAGGATCTGCGCGAGGAATTCGTGCGCGATTACGTCTTCCCGATGTTCCGCGCCAATGCGCTCTACGAGGGCTGCTACCTGCTCGGCACCTCGATCGCCCGGCCGCTGATTTCCAAACGCCAGATCGAGATCGCCGCCGAGACCGGCGCTGACGCCGTCTCCCACGGCGCGACCGGCAAGGGCAACGACCAAGTGCGCTTCGAGCTCAGCTATTACGCGCTGCAGCCCGATATCAAGATCATCGCGCCGTGGCGCGAATGGGACCTGACCTCGCGCACCAAGCTGATCGAGTTCGCAGAGCAGCACCAGATTCCGATCGCCAAGGACAAGCGCGGCGAGGCGCCGTTCTCGGTCGACGCGAACCTGCTGCACTCCTCCTCCGAGGGCAAGGTGCTGGAGGATCCGTGGGACGCGCCGGAGGAGTATGTCTTCCAGCGTACCGTCTCGCCGGAACAGGCGCCCGACAAGGCGACCTCGATCGAGATCGATTTCGAGCATGGCGACCCGGTGGCGATCGACGGCGAGCGCCTGAGCCCGGCGAGCCTGCTGACCAAGCTGAACGAACTCGGCGGCGCCAATGGCATCGGCCGTCTCGACATGGTCGAGAACCGCTTCGTCGGCATGAAGAACCGCGGCGTCTACGAGACCCCGGGCGGTACCATCATGCACCACGCGCACCGCGCGATGGAGAGTCTGACGCTCGACCGCGGCATGGCGCACCTGAAGGACGAGATGATGCCGCGCTACGCCGAGCTCATCTATAACGGCTTCTGGTTCTCGCCGGAGCGCGAGATGATGCAGCAGGCGATCGACTTCAGCCAGCGCAACGTCACCGGCACTGTCCGCATGAAGCTCTACAAAGGCAACGTCACCTGCACGGGCCGCAAGGCGGAGCGTAGCCTCTATTCCGAGGATATCGTGACCTTCGAGGAAGGTTCCGGTACCTACGACCACAAGGACGCCGCGGGCTTCATTAAGCTGAACGCGCTGCGCCTGCGCCTGAACAAGATGTTGCAGGGGTAGGCTTGCCTTGGTCGTCATCCCGATGAAAATCGGGATCCAGGGGGTGGAGCTTATCGTCCTATGATCCCTGGATCCCGGATCGGGGGCCGGGATGACGAAGGGGGAGGCGACGGATGACCGAGCTCGTTTTTTCGCCGGAAGTGGAAGCCGCCCGCACGGATGGGCGGCCTGTCGTTGCGCTCGAGAGCACGATCCTCACCCACGGGCTGCCGAAGCCGGACAATCTCGCCATCGGGCGCGAGATCGAGGCCGAAGTGCGGCAGTCAGGTGCGGTTCCCGCGACTATCGCGGTCCTTGGCGGAGAGGCCCGGATCGGATTGTCCGATGAGGACCTCGCCGGTCTCTGCGTTGCCGACAGCGCGGTCAAACTCTCCCGCCGGGATCTCGGCATCGCTCTGTCGCAAGGCTTGACAGGCGGCACGACGGTGGCGGCGACCATGATCCTCGCCGCGCGCGCCGGCATCGAAGTCTTTGCCACCGGTGGTATCGGAGGCGTGCATCGCGGCGCCGAACAGGATTTCGATATTTCCGCGGATCTGGACGAACTCGCCCGAACGCCGGTCATGGTGGTTTCCGCCGGAGCCAAATCGATCCTCGATCTTCCGAAGACGTTGGAAGTACTTGAAACGCGCGGCGTGCCGGTGATCGGCTATCGTACGGACGAGTTCCCGGCCTTCTTCTGCCGCGTCAGCGGTCTCAAGGTGCCGCTGCGTCTCGACAGCATGGAGGAGATCGCCGGCGCCTGGCGTGCGGGGCGAGGGCTCGGCCTTGAGAGCGGCATGCTGGTGGCTAATCCGGTGCCCGAGGAGTTCGCGCTCGAGCGGGCCGAGATGGAGCGGATCGTCGAAGACGCGCTCTACGAGGCGAAGCGTACAGGAACCATCGGCAAGCAGGTCACGCCTTACCTGCTGTCGGAGATCCGCACCGCGACGGGCGGTGCGAGCCTGCGCACGAATATCGAGCTGGTTCGGGCGAATGCCCGGCTCGCGTCTGGGATTGCCGTCTCGCTCGGTTCTGCGGGACGCTAGACAAGCGATCGCCGGTCGGCGCAACTGGACAGCCCATGATCCTGACAGATTCAGAAAGAGCAGCTCTCTCGCGCGTGTCGGAACAGCTGCCGCCGGGAGTTCTCAAGGATCTCTTGGGAGCCAAAAGTCTCGACGGAAGATTGCTGGTCAATCTCGGCGTCGCGATGGCATTCGCGGGAGAGGACGCTTTGGCCGGGAGGCGGTTCCGCCAGGCGCTGGTTGTCGATCCAGGTTCGACGGCGGCGGCATCGGGGATGCTTCCCTCTGTCGGCAGCGCGAAGGCGCAAGGGCCGGCCGGCTCGGCAATGTGCCTGCTGGGGACCGGCGAGGACTGGAGACGCCTCGGCCGGGCATTCGCGCGGGCAGGGCGTGTCGAGGACGCGATTGCGGCTCTCGGGAGAGCCGTACGACTGGCGCCCGAGCGCGCGGATTGGGCGGAGGAGATGGCCTTCCTCCTCTGGGGAAGTTTCCGGGGCGAGGAGGCGGTCGACTGCCTCGCGCGGATTGGCAGTGCCCGGCATCTCGTAACCGCGCTGGAATGGGCCTTCCAGGACACGCTCGACGCGACCGTCGAGACGGCGAACTCGGGATACCGGCAGGCTCTGGATCTCATCGAACGGATCTTGAGCATGCCGTCCTCCGGTCCGGAAGCGGATTCCATCAAGGCGGGCTTGAAACAGGAGCCGGCGGTCTCTCAGTTGAGAGGTGCCCCGGTACCTTCGGGGGGCAAGGACGGACGGGAGCATTATCGTCTGGTTCCGAATGCCGGTTCCGCGGCGGGGGAGAATCCGTCGGCGGACGCTATCGATCGCGCGCTGCGGGTCCATTATCTGAAGGATGCGGAACTCCTGAGCGGCGAGTGGCTCGTGCTGCGCAACGACGGCACCGCAATCGCGGATAGTTGCGTTTCGTTCCTGCGGCCGGAAAAACGGGGGTATCTGACGCGGCTCAGCCTCGGCTGGCTCAGCATTACCCGTCCGGAAAAGACGGTCCGTAGTGACGGAAAAGCGGTCCTGCTCGGCTATTATCCGAACTATTACCACTGGATGATCGACTACCTGCCAAGGCTTCTTGGCATCCTGTCGGCACCGGCGCTTGCGGACCGCAAGATCGTGCTGGCTTCCGGGCTGGAGCGGTATGCGTTCGAGACGGTTGGCAAGCTCGGGATCGGGCCCGAACGCGTGTTCACCCTGGACAGCCCCGTGTCGCTTCGGGCCGCGGATCTCGCCATGGTCGATTTCGGCCCGCGTCCGCTGACGAAGGCCGGTTCTCCGGTCTTCTACTGCGGAAGCCAGCCGGCAGAAGTAATTGCGGCGCTGAGGGAGCGGCTGTTGCGGCTCTACGGATGCCGCGCGGCGGAGAAAGGAACCCGGCGGATCTTCATCTCCCGGAGAGATTCGAAAAGTCCACGGATCCTGAACGAAGGCGAGATCTGGACCGTGCTGGCGCAACAGGGGTTCGAGGAAGTGAGCCTCACCGGCAAGAGTGTAGCCGAGCAGATCGAGCTTTTTGCCGATGTGGAGATCGTCGTCGGTGGACACGGGGCCGGACTTACCAACGCACTTTTCGTGCCGAAAGGGGCACATATCGTGGAGTTGCACGACCGGACGCGCTCTCTGGATTTCTTCGAGAAAGTCGCCCGCGCGGTCGGCGCGCGCCATCACCGGGTCCCTTCGCGTCGCACCTATCTCGATGAAACCTCTCGCCTCGGCAATCGCTACGAGATCGCGCCGGAGCAGGTCTTGCAGGTGGTCACGTACTGTCTCAAAAATTGATCCGCGTCATTATCGCGCATTGCTGCGGCGCACAATTCGATCTTTTTTAGGCCCTCTGATTTCAATCAAGAGGGTTCCAACGTGCTTAGGCTTTTCTATGCGATCCCGCTCATCGGCTGGATTGCCCGCGACCTCAAGACCGGCGGGGTTTCCGCGCTCACTTATTTCCTGATCAATTGCGCGCTGCTCTGGGTCGGCGCCATAGCGCTCTTCGGCTATCCGGCGATCATTGTCCCGGCGCTCTCTATCGTGCCGGTGATGTTCGTGCTGCTGATCCTGCTGACCCGCGGCCGCTACCAGCTCGGCTGAGCGGCTTAGACCGGTACCGCGCTCACCCCGGCGATCCAGGGATGGGCACCGTGTAGCAACGCCCAGAGCAGGAGGCCGCCGCCGACCCGAAGCCAGCCGATGCCTCTCCAGTCCAGCTTCGTGCGTCCGTCGAGAATGGCGCGGAACGGCAGGACGGAGGTCGAGAGCTCGAACGGCGCCCACTTGGCGCCGAACTCGGCCCGCTTCTTGGCATCGATCTTCATCATGCCGCCGAAGGCGAGCACGGCCATGCCGCCGAACAGCATCATGGAGGCGGCATCGCCCCGGATTGTCAGGTGCGCCAGTCCCCAGAGGCCGATGCCCCACATCACCGGATGGCGGGTCACGGTCAGGATGCCGCGGACCAGATGCGGGTCCTCCTCGAAGGCCTCCTCGTTCATCATCGCAGTCGGGCTGAAAGGATTATAGCCGCAGACCAGCAGGATGCAGGCGAGGGGCATGACGATGTTCGGGATCCAGCGGGTCCAGTGCGGCGGCTCCCAGACCGGCATGTAGGGGGCATCCCCGTAGGCCATGATGGTCCAGGCCAGCGCGACGATCGCGGCTAGGGAGAAGACGGCACGGAACCGGTTGGCGCCGAGCTGTTCGATCAGCAGCGTTCGGATACTCGGCCATCCGAGCAGGAAATGTCCGCCGACGAACGCTACGACCGCCGCGAAAAGGGCGTCCAGAGTTCCGGTCATATCGCTCCCCCAAGCGCAGTTCTCGCGGACGGCGCCGCTTGTATGTGGACGCACGGCCGAAATCGGGCCATCACAGGCATATAAGTCTAGCAGGGCGGAATGGGAAGATGGATGACGTTACGCTTAAAGAGCTGATGCTGGAAGCGCTGGAGAAGGCGGGCGGCAGCTCGCTCTCGCCAAGCGAGTTCGGCCGCGCCGCGGGCGGCGATCCCTCTGGACCGAAACCGGCCTGGCGGGCGCTGCTTAGGCAGATCGAGCGGGTCGCGATCGTGCTCGAATCGGAAGGCGTGCTGGTGGCGCTTCGCAAAGGCAAACCGGTGCCGATTTCCGAGGCCAAGGGCGTGATCCGTTACGGACCGCCGCCCAGGGTCTGACCCGGTCTCAGAGCTCCGGCATCTCCCAGCCGCGGCGGCGGCAGGCCGCCTCGACCGTGTTGCGCAGCAGGCAGGCGATGGTCATCGGTCCGACGCCGCCCGGCACCGGCGTGATCGCGCCCGCGACATCGGACGCGCTCGCGAAATCGACATCGCCGACCAGCTTGGTCTTGCCGTCGCCTTTTTCCGGCGCGTCGACCCGGTTGATGCCGACATCGATCACCGTCGCACCCGGCTTGATCCAGTCGCCTTTGACCATCTCCGGCCGGCCGACGGCGGCGACCAGGATGTCGGCGCGGCGGCATTCGCCGGGGAGGTCCGCAGTGCGGGAATGGGTTACCGTCACGGTGCAGCTCTCGCGCAGCAGCAGTGCCGCCATCGGCTTGCCGACGATATTGGAGCGGCCGACCACGACCGCGTGCTTGCCGGAAAGGCTGCCGAGCCGGTCGCGCAGCAGCAGCAGGCAGCCGAGCGGGGTGCAGGGTACCAGCGCGTCTCCGCCGGTCGCGAGCCGGCCCGCATTGACGACATGGAAGCCGTCCACGTCCTTCTCCGGATCGATCGCATCCAGCACCTTCTGGCTGTCGATATGGTCGGGCAGGGGAAGCTGCACGAGGATGCCGTCGACCGCCGGATCGGCGTTCAGGTCGGCGATCAGCTTCAGCAGGGTCTCCTCGCTCGTCGAGGCGTCCAGCTTGTGCTCGAAGGAGGCCATGCCGCTCTCAAGTGTCTGCTTGCCCTTGTTGCGGACATAGACCTGACTTGCCGGATCCTCGCCGACCAGCACCACGGCGAGGCCGGGGACCGTGCCGTATTTCGCCTTCAGTCCTCCGACCGCGGCGCCGATGCGCTCCCGTAGCCCGGCCGCGAAGGCCTTTCCGTCGATGATCTCGGCAGTGCCCATGGGTTCAATCCCCTATTTCGTTCAGCCAGTCGTTCAGTTTCGCCGCCAGCGCGGCGCCGTCGCCGGCGATCAGCAGGTGCTTGCGCCTCTGGGTCGCGCCGGAGGTGACCTCGATACTGCTTTTCGGAACTTTCCAGCTCTTCGACAGCAGTTTGATCAAGGCCTTGTTGGCGCGGCCATTCTCGGGAGCGGCGGTGACGGTGGCTGTCAGCCAGGCGACCTGTTCCGCATCCAGCGCGACACCGCCGATGCGATCGCGGGCGGCATTGGGTGTCAGCCGCAAACGCAGGCGTACGCCCTCCGGAACCGTCTCGAAGGGCTGCGCGGCAGTCATTGGAAAGCGGACCTAGCTGAGATATTCCCACATCAGGTTGCGGGCGAAAGTGAGGGCGAGGACCAGAATGATCGGCGAGATGTCGAGCCCGCCGAGATTCGGCATCAGGTTGCGGATCGGCCGCAGCAGCGGCTCGGTCACCCGGTAGAGGAAATCCATCACAAGATAGACGAAGCGATTACTGGAATTGATCACGTTGAACTGCACCAGCCAGCCCAGAATGATGAAAATGAACAGGGCGTAGATATAAAGCTGGACGACTGTATCGACGAGAATCAGCACCGACTGCATGGGATGGCTTCCGACCTTCTGGATTTTCGTGCACCGGACGGTACCGCCCGACGGGACGGACGGCAAGCGCTTGGCGCGGCTCCTTTTCGCCCCGTCTATATAGGGTAAAGCGACCGTTACGCAACGCCGTCCGGATGGCGCTCTTTGCCCTTGCAATGCCCGGCGGCATCGACTATCAGTCTCCCCGCGCCGGACGGAGCCCCGTTCGGCCTCGGTGGGGCCGTAGCTCAGCTGGGAGAGCGTCGCGTTCGCAATGCGAAGGTCGGGAGTTCGATCCTCCTCGGCTCCACCAATTTCCTCCCAACCATTTCATTCGAAAAAAGAGCCGCACGCAGCGCTCCGCATGCGGCCCAAATACGTTGCGCAGTGTTTCTCTATGGCAGGAGCATTACCGCTGGCCACCCGAGCGCGGCCGCCACACCAAGCACCCAGATGATGTTCCAGTGCAGACGGAGCAGGAGAACAGCACTCAGCAGGGCCAGCATAGCGACCCGCCAGTCCAGCGTTGCGAGGTCCGGGCCCCAGAGCACGAGCGGGCCGGCCACCTTTCGCTCCACTCCAGCGAACAGCACGTGAAGGCCGAACCAGAGCGAGAGGTTCAGGATCACCCCGACCACGGCCGCCGTGATGGCAGATAGCGCTCCGCTCAGTCGCGGCTGGGCGGCGATCCAGTCGATATAAGGCGCGCCGGCGAATATCCAGAGGAAGCAGGGCGCGAAGGTCACCCACAGCGTCACCGCCGCTCCAGCGATGCCTAGCCCTAGCCCATCTGCCTTGTAGGCGGCGAGGAAGCCGACGAACTGGGTGACAAGGATCAGCGGGCCGGGCGTGGTCTCCGCGAGGCCGAGCCCGTCAATCATTTCGCCGGCACCAAGCCAGCCATGCACCCCGACCACGTCCTGCGCCATATAGGCAAGGACCGCATAGGCGCCGCCGAAGGTGACGACCGCGAGCTTGGAGAAGAACAGCCCGAGCTGGCTGAGGATCGGGGCACCGGAGAGCTGGTCGACCGCGAGCACCGGAAGCCACCACAGGGCGAGCCAGAGCATGACTGTTCCGGCCGTGCCGCGCGCCGAACCGTTGACGCGGACGGGCTCGATCTCTGCATTCGCGGCTCTGCCGCGGCTGAACCAGCCCCACAGAGCGGCGGCAACGATGATCAGCGGAAACGGCAGGGCGAGGAAGAAGATGCCGACGAAGGCGAGCCCGGCAACCACCCAGTCAGGCTGCCCCCGCAACGCCCGTTTCGAGACCCGGAGTAAGGCCTCGATGACGACGATCAGCACCGCGGATTTCACCCCGAGGAAGAGCGCCTCAACCGCGGGCACGTTGCCGAGAAGGGCGTAGACGGCGGAAAGCCCAAGGACGACCGCCGCCCCCGGCAGCACGAACAGAAGCCCGCCAATCAATCCGCCGGTGACGCCGTGCAGGCGCCAGCCGGCATAGGTCGCAAGCTGCATCGCCTCCGGACCGGGCAGCAGCATGCAGAAACTGAGCGCGTTCAGATATTGCCGCTCGGTCAGCAATTTCTGCTCGTCTACCAGGATGCGGTGCATGAGCGCGATCTGTGCCGCCGGACCACCGAAAGAGAGCAGGCCGATCTTGAGGAAGACCCGGAAGAGGGCGGCGACCGAGGGCACCTCGGTTCCGGCTGCTCCGGACGTTGTAAGAGTATCGGTCATGATTTCACCCCTTCGACTGGCCGGTCGGCCAGTTGTGACCTTCGTCCACAGCGTCCCGGCTCCAGCGGTAGAATGCATCGTAGAGCAGCATTCCGGCCTCGAGCTGGCGCAGGTCGTCCTTGTACATGCGCGAAAGACCGAGAGAGGCGGCCAGCAGCCCCGCCGCTTGCGGTGCCAGATCGTGCCGGTCGGTATCGGCTGCCCGCACAATTGTGGAAAGTCGTAGCAGCGGCTCTGTTACGAGACCGAACTCCTCGACCATGACGTCGAACGTGCATAGCTCACCGCGATGGCTCCAGAAGACGTCCTGAATATCGAACGGCGTGGCGCCGAAATGCTCGGCAACGGCCGGAACTTCCGACGGGGAGACGAAAAGGAAGCGGGCGGAAGGATCGACGAAGCGGCGAATAAGCCAGGGACAGGCCATGCGGTCGATCTTCGGCCGGTGCCGTGTGACCCACAGCGTTTCACCCGCGGCATTGCGCGGCGGCAAGGCCGCAACCGGCACCATTGGTCCGCCGGCATTTTTCCAGGCAACGGTCCCGCCTTCGAGGTGTTCGGCGTCTATGCCGTAAGTCTGCAATGTAGCGGTGGCGCCCTGGCTCAGCTTGCGGCCTTTCTGGCAGACGACGGCCACCTTCCGCCCCCGGAGGCGTGGCACTAATGCGTCGATTTCGAGATAGGAATGATGAAAGCCGCCGGGAATCAATCGC
Source organism: Nisaea acidiphila (assembly GCF_024662015.1). Lineage (NCBI taxonomy): Bacteria > Pseudomonadati > Pseudomonadota > Alphaproteobacteria > Rhodospirillales > Thalassobaculaceae > Nisaea > Nisaea acidiphila. The sequence continues at coordinate 4,270,102 of NZ_CP102480.1, forward strand.
GGATCGGCGTCGAAATCGTCCTCGAAGCGGACATCGATAATTATTGGAGCTTCCGGCGTACCGATCAGGCGAAGAAGTTGGGGTACTGTAATGGAGTCAGGTGACGGCATGACGCGTCCTCCCATATTGCGGGTTGAATGGACGCGAAACTTAGGCTGACGCCTCACGAGGCGCTCGCTGGCCCCATAAGCCGGATAATGTGAAGGTTCGGTTATTGTGTCAAGCCGGGCTGAGGCGGTTTCTCGCAGCACCCAGAGCACCATCGTAGATCTCGAATTCTGCACGGTATCGAAGCGGTGATCGACAAGGATCTCGCGAGCGAGCTGCTGGCCCGGGAGCTCGAGGCCGATCTCTACATCATGGCAACCGACGCGGACGCGGTCTATGTCGGCTGGGGAACGCCGGAACAGAAGGGTATAAGGTCCGCCACGCCGGCGGAGATACGCGGGTTCGACTTTCCGGCAGGTTCGATGGGGCCGAAGGTGGATGCGGCCTGCCTTTTCGCCGAAAAGACGGGAAAGAAGGCGGCGATCGGCGCATTGGCGGATCTTCCCGGGATCGCCGCCGGAACCGCCGGGACCACGATCAGTATGTCAGCCGCCGGGATCGAATGGCATTGAAGCGCCGCTTCATCCCGGGAAGATGAGTTACCGGAAGAGTGCGAGCAAACTCTCGGGGCGGGCATTTGCGATGCCGAGGGATTGCACCGAGAGCTGTTCCCGTAATTGACCGGCTGCGAAAGTTGCCGTTTCGCGGTTCAGTGCCGCGTTGCCGGCCTCTTGCCGGAAGGCTCCGGACACCTCGCGCCAAGCCCGCAGTTCTTTCCCGATGCCCTCCGCGATCGCAAGACCGGTCGTGTGGGGGAGCGCCGGAAGACTGTCCCGCGTTGTGGAGCCCGGATCTTCCCGTTCGTCGAAAGCCACACTGCTCCGGGAGAAGCTGTGCAGCGTGACGATGTTCCCGTGCAACATCATGATCGCATTCTGACCGGTCATTTCGATATTATCCTTTTGGACGTTTTGTCCCGTTCCCGAAGAGCACCTGCCGTATTCGGGTATCTCAAAAATAATGATAAAATCAAACTAATTTAATTCGAAAAATGAAAATACTGTCCAAAGGCAATACCTTTGGCAATGTAAATATACATAATATCATTAACTTATTGTATTTTATTAATGCGATGAATCATGGCGTGGGTCGAGCCCTATGGGCTCGTTCCGGACAAGCTTTTCGCCGAATCCTTCCGGATGACGGAAACGTCCGGTCCGACAGGGCTCTGGCGGTTATGAAGGACGAAACCCTGAGCCGCTTGAGGTCATCTTTCGGCATCGGGCGGTTCAGTCGAGAGGGAGCAATCCATGAGCCACGACAAGATTCTCCGAACCGACGGCAATGTCTCGCGCATCGGTGCCGAGAATGCCGAGAGCTACGATGCCTGGGCGAGCGACTACGACCGTGAACTGGCGAACTGGGGCTACGAGGCGCCGGAGCAGGCCGCCGGATTGCTGAAGGGTCATCTTGATGAATTCGAGGCAGCACGGATCCTGGATTGCGGCTGTGGAACCGGATTGACGGGGGCGGCCCTGCGCGAGGCCGGCGCCGGAGGCGAGCTGATCGGCTTCGACGCGTCCCGCAGCAGCCTCGAAACGGCGGCGAAAAAGCGGGTCTACGACCGGCTCGAATATGCCGATCTGAACGAGCCGCTGGCGTTGGAGGACAGTAGCGTCGACGGCATTCTCTGCATCGGCGTGCTGACCTATCTCGAGGAAGAGCCAATCTTTCGCCAATGGCTGCGCATCTTGCGGCCCGGAGGTGTTGTCGTCTTCACCAGCCGAAGCGACTTCTGGCAATCGAGAGGGATCTTGGCGACTCTGCGGCGGCTGGAGGCGGAGAGCCTCTGGACGGCGCGCCATGTGTCTCCGCCAATGCCGTACCTGCCCGGGCATCCGGACTTCGCCGACAAGGTCAAAGCCATCTACGCTGTCTGCCAGAAGTCGGCGTCTTAGCCGGATCTGACGAGACGCGGTTGGCCGGACTCCGGGCTGCGCTAGATCTTTCGGCATGGATCTGGTCGGCAGGAGTGGAAATGCGGTCCTTTGAGAGCGGAACGGATGCCGTTGTGATCGGTGCAACGGGCGGGATCGGCGGCGCGATGGTCGAGGCACTGGCCAAAGCGCCACAGGTTGGCCGGATCATAGCGTGCGGCCGGACAGCATATTGCGGTTCGGCACCCAGAACAGCCGCGATCGGGCTCGATATCGGGAACGAGGAGTCGATTTCGGCGGCCGCGCGCAGAATCGGCGAGGAGACGGACAAACTTCGGCTGGTCATCGTGGCCACCGGGATGCTTCATTCGCAGGAAGGTGTCTTCCCTGAAAAGAGCTGGCGCGATCTCGATCCGGGAACGCTTGAGACGGTGTTCCGGATCAATGCCGTCGGGCCCGCGTTGGTGGCCAAGCATTTCCTGCCGATGCTGCCGCGCACCGGAAAGAGCGTCTTCGCCGCATTGTCCGCACGCGTCGGGAGCATTTCGGATAATCGGCTCGGCGGCTGGCATGCCTACAGGGCATCAAAGGCGGCACTGAACATGCTGATCCGCAATTTCGCGATCGAACTCGCCCGGAAGGCGCCGGAGGCCGCCTGTGTCGGCCTGCATCCGGGAACCGTGGAGACAGAGCTCTCCGAGCCTTTCCGCAGCGGCTTACCTGCCGGCCAATTGGTGTCGCCCGAACATGCGGCCGGCCGTCTTCTCGAAGTCATCGACAAGATCGGCGCGGAAGACAGCGGCGGCGTATTCGCGTGGGATGGAGCACGGATCCCCGAATAAGCGTTGAAGGCGCGACGTCTTTCCAGTGCCGTAAACTGATGGACGTCGGACGATCGGGACATGTCCCGCCAAAGGCTCCATTCACGCCCGGACGGCCCGGACTTTGAGTGAGATTTATCCGCGCCGGTTCAATGCCTGAAGATCCGCGCTGCGGCATTTCGACACCGGCCTATATATCTGTCGGTGGGATCCTTCTGGTTAACCGCTTGGAAAGCATTTTCGAACACATTCGAGCGCGCTTGGCGGCCTTTCGTCCGCCTTCCGGAACCTCGCAATAGAAAGTCTCGAAAATGCGGATCAGTCAGAAAGTCACCGCGGCTGTCGGCGCCGTCGTCCTGCTTGTTGCGGGCCTTGCGATCTATACGCAGGTCGTCATTAAGGAGATGGTTCCGGAAATCGAGGCGGAATTGTCGCACGGCAGAGAGCAAAAGGAGCATGTGTTCCCGCTTGCGGCGACCGTTCAGGACATCAAGTTCCATGTTGTTCAGGTTCAGCAGTGGCTTACCGATATTTCAGCGACCCGGGGGCTGGACGGTCTGAATGACGGTTTCGATGTGGCTGCCGAACATGCCGCGCTCTTTCACCAAGCTGTGGCGGAAGCTAAGGCGCATGCAGAGGCGCTCGACCTGCGGGCGGAATTGCCATTGCTCGAAAAGGTCGAGGCGTCCTTTGAGCCTTACTACGAGGCAGGTCAGGCCATGGCCCGCGCCTATGTCGACGGCGGTCCCGAAGCGGGCAACAAAATGATGGGCGGCTTCGACAGTGCAGCCGAAGCGATGGCCGAAAGCGTCGACGCGGTAGCGGTGGCGCTGAACCGGCAGATCAATCAGCGTATCGATCGCACGGTCGCGCAGGCAGAGGAAATTCTTCGCAAGCAGGAGGTCATCGGTCAGACGATCCTCGTGCTTTCCGCCCTGTCTGCTTTGCTGGTGCTCGCCGTTGGGATCTATTTCCGGGTTTCCGCGCTTTCCAAGTTCGCGGAACTGGCTGGGGCCATGCGTGAGGTCGCGGAAGGCAATGTGGCACTCGACGTACCTTTCGTATCGCGCAATGACGAAGTCGGCGAGATGGCGACGAGTCTCGAATCCTTCCGCAAGAGCGAACTTGAGCGGCGCGATCTCGAAGAGCGCAATCGAGCGGCGGAAGTTGCCGCTAAGCAGGAGCGTGACGCGGCCGTTGATGCCATGGCCAAAACCGTCGAGAACGAGGCCGGCCATGCTTCCGAGACTGTGTCGAGCACCTCGGAGCGGCTCTTCAAGATCGCTCAGTCCATGGCCGGCTCGGCAACGCATGTTCAGGACCGGGCGACCGCGGCCTCGGCTGCGGCCGAACAGTCGCTGGCGAGTTCAGAAGCTGTCGCCAGCTCCGCAACCCAGCTTTTCAGCTCCATCAAGGAAATCTCAACGCTTGTCGCCGAAGCATCGGCGGTGACGAGCCAGGCGACGACGGAGGCCGGGCGATCGCGCCAGGTGATCGGCGGCATGGCGGAAGCGGCCGGCAAGGTCTCCGACGTGGTAGGGCTGATTTCCGAGATTGCCGAACAGACCAACCTGCTGGCGCTGAACGCGACGATCGAGGCGGCGCGTGCCGGAGAGGCGGGCAAGGGGTTCGCGGTCGTTGCCAGCGAGGTCAAGGCGCTTGCCAATCAGACTCAATCCGCCACTGGCGAGATCACGACCCAGATCAACGAGATGCGCGCGATCACCGACGAAGCTGTTTCGGCCATCGAGAAGGTCCTCTCTGTGGTCGAGCGGATTGACGGCTCAAGCACATCGATCTCCGCGGCGGTCGAGCAGCAGGAGGCAGCGACCGGCGAGATCGCCCGTACCGTCCAAAGCGCGGCCGAGGGCGCACGGGAAGTGACGCAACTGGCCGAAGATGTCTCGCGCGAGGCTCGCCAGGTTGACCAGGAAGCCAACGACGTCCGGGTGATCGTGGACTCGCTCTCGTCGGACATCACCGGGCTGCGCGACGCCATCGTACGGGCTGTCCGCGCGGCGTCTTGAATCCGGAGGGGACACGCGCCGCCGGTCGAATTCAGCTGTCGTAGTCGTAGATATACGGCAGGAAGAGGCGTGCGATGGAGGGGTGATTGAGGGCGAGGTGGCGAATATCGGTCTCGCCCGGATAGGTCTCCAGATGCAATCCGACGCTGCTGGTATCGACGATATTGATTTTGAGACCGGAAACTTCGCTTTGGATGGAGAGTTCGGCCGCTCCCCGGTAGCTGATCGGTTCCGCCGGAACGAACAGAAAGCCGACCAGAGACACATTGACGATCTCGCCGGCGCATTTTGAGCCGTCCGGAAGAGACAGCTCGCCGTCTAGGTGGAAGACAACTCGGTCGAATGCACGGCGCTCATGCGCGTTCATGTCACGTATCCAGCCTGTCTTGATTCCGCCCACTGTCGGCTTGTCGGTCATTTCCGTCCCCGTGATTTGTCCGAGGTTTTCCACTAGCAAAGGAATAGCGTACCCTCGACGGGAACGGAATGGCCAATGGATTGGGCTGGCGGGCCAGTGCGTCAACCTGCGCAATTGTTTTCCGTTCCTGCGCCACCTATTTTGAAGAGCAAGTCACCTGAAGGAGCCTTGGCATGGTTTTGAAATCTCCGATGCTGCGCTTTCTCTTCGGTCACGGTGTCATCGGCGGAGGTGCCGGTATCGCGATCGGCGCCGGGCTACTGTTCTTCGATGTCGCCGGTCTTACGACGCTCAGCATGAAATCGGAGCCGGTTTGGCTTGGGCCGTTCCTGCTTTGCTTCTCCTTCTTCGCCTCCTTCAGCGCACTTGCCATGGGCGCGGCGGTGATGAGCTTTGGCGGCGATAGCGGCGAAGATGACGGGGACGATACGACGACCCGCCACCGTCTCGTGCCGGCGCCGCAATCCTCCGGCGAGGCAGTCGAAGCACCGGTTCGGATCTCCAAGTAAGCAGGACTATTTCGGCAGCACTGCCTCTATCGCCTTCGTCATCTTTGCCGAGGAGGGAGAGGTGGTGGAGGCGAACCAGTCCACCGCCTTCCCGTCGGGGCCGATCAGGATCTTGTAGAAGTTCCAGCGCGGCTTCGAGAGCGGGCCGAGTTCATCCCCCGCCCATCGGTAGAACGGATGGGCATTGTCGCCCGAGACCTCCTGCTTCTCCGTCATCGGGAAATCGATGGCGAAACTCACCTCGCAGAATTCCTTGATCTCCGCTTCCGTGCCGGGTTCCTGCGCACCGAAATCGTTCGATGGAACGCCGAGCACGACGAGACCTCGGTCGCGGTAGGTCTCCCAGAGTGTCTGCAGCCCGTCATACTGCTTCGTGAAACCGCAGAAGGATGCGGTGTTCACGACCAGCACTGCCTTGCCCGCGAACCCCTTCATCGGCAGCGGATCGCCCTCGATCGAGACGAAATCGAATTCGTGGGCGCCTGCTGCAAAGGCGCCGGGCGTCTGCATCACGAGGATAGCGGCCGCCAGTCCCACCGCGTAAAGGCTGTTTCGAAGTCGCTGCATGTCGATTGCCTCCTGTAACCGCTTCTACGCGGCGGGAGCCCTGTCGGATCTGTGCTCATGTCGTGAGCAGCAGCACGAAGATTCCGGCAATGACGAGTGCGATGCCTGTCAGCTCCATCCGGCTGCTCTTTTCCTTGAAGAAGAGATAGGAGGCGGCGAAGGTGAAGACGAGTTCGATCTGTCCGAGGGCGCGGACATAGGCCGCGTTCTGGATCGTCATCGCGGTGAACCAGCAGGCTGACGCCGCCATGCCGCTGAGGCCGACCAAGGCCGCGACTTTCCAGTTGCGCAGCACCGCGCCGATCTGACCCGGCTCGCGCACCCGCATGTAGCTCGCCATGGCGACGGTCTGCATGATGGTGACACAGGCCAGCGTGAAACCCGCCTGGATCAGGAAGCCCTCTCCGCCGAGGGAAAGGGAGGCGGCGCGATAGGAGACCGCCGAAACCCCGAAACAGGCGCCGGAGGCGAGACCGATCAGGGCCGGCTTGCTGGTCAGCGAAAGCGCGATCCCCTTTATGCCCCGTCCTTGTTTTGCGGCCGAGATCGCGAGCACGCCGATAAAGCTGATCAGGATCGCGATCATCGCACCTGCGGTCAGGGGATCGCCGAGAATGACGATTCCGAAGATCGCAGCCTGTACTGTCTCGGTCTTTGAATAGGTCGTTCCGACGGCGAAGTTCCGGAAGGCGAAGAGATAGACCAGCAGGGCTGTGGCGGCGATCTGGGCGCCGCCGCCAATGGCGGCATAGATCCAGAAAGCCGGTTGCGGTTCCGGCATGGTCAGGCCGATGACGTCGTGCAGGAACCAGACATAGAGCCAGGCCGGGAGCACGGCGTAAAAGAAGCGGACGAAGGTCGCGCCGGAGGTGCTCAGTTTCGACGTCAGATGTTTCTGCAAGGCAGAGCGGAGATTCTGACAGAAGGCCGCCGCGATGGTGATCGGAACCCAGAGTTCGAACATTATAATTCCATTTTATACATGTAGTTACGCAGCGATCTTAAAGTGCGCTCCGGCGAATGTGGCAGTCGGGGCGTTTCAGGATATCCGGCTGCAGGCTGAGCCCGTGGCCGGCGCCTTCGGGGGCGCGAATCATGCCGTTCTCGACCGGTGGGAGCTGGGTGACGAGCGTTCCGTACCAGCCGTAATAGAACGCCCGGACCATCTCCTGGATGAAGCAGTTCGTGGTGTGCAGCGCGAGGTGGGTCGAGGTCGCCAGCACCACCGGTCCGGTGCAGTCGTGGAAGGCGACCGGTACGTGCCAGGCATCGGCCATGGCGGCCATCTTGCGCGCTTCCGAAACACCGCCGCCCCAGGCGATGTCGGTGATGATCAGGCTGAGAGATTCCATCTCCAGCAGCTGGCGGTAATCTGCCCGCCCGCCGCGGGTCTCGCCGACGGCGATCGGCGCGGCGGTCGCGCGGGCGACCTCGTCGAGGCTGGAGAGATGGTCCATGAAGACGGGATCTTCGACCCAGAGCGGGTCGATGCTCTCCAGCGCGCGGCAGACCTTGATCGCGGTCGGCCGGTCCCACATGGAATGGAGCTCGGCCATGATGTCCATGCGGTCGCCGTGCTTCTCGCGGATCTTCTCGAACGGCGCCATGGCGGTTGCGAGATCCCGCGGAGAGATGTAGTGGCCGCTGGTCGCCTCGGCAGCGTAGTCGAACGGCCAGATCTTCATCGCTGTGATGCCCATATCGAGCAGGCTCGCGGCAAGTTCGTCGGCGCGGTTCAGGAAGGCGTTTAGATCCTCGTAGCCGTCACTGGAAACATCGAGTCCGAAATTATCCGTGCCCTGAGTCGGACGGTTCTGCACATAGCGGGTTCCGGCGCAGGTATTGTAGACGCGGATGCTGTCGCGCACCGCGCCGCCGAGCGCCTGGTGCAGCGGCATGTCCTTGCTCTTGGCGAAGAGATCCCAGAGCGCGATATCGACGGCGGAACGGCCGCGCATTTCCGCCCCGGCACCGCTGAAGCCGACATAGCCGGTAAGGTGGCGCTGATGCTGTTCGATCCGGTGCGGGTCCTTGCCGAGCAGGTAGGGCGCGATGATGTCGTGGATATGGGCTTCGGCCGCACCGGGCCCATAGAAGGTCTCGCCGAGCCCGTCCGATCCGTCGTCCGCGATCACGCGGACCCAGAGCAGGTTCGGGAATTCCTCGACGCGGATGGTTTCGATCGCGGAGACTTTGGCCGCCATTGTTTCCCCCCTCGGCAGGTCACCGATCCGGAGATATTGGCGGGAAGCGGCGCCGGACGCCAGATGGCGCGGGGAACAAAGAAGATTATCTCAGTGCACCAATCCGCGGCCGCTACGGAAAGCGCGTCAGTCGTAGCTGCGCGCGTCCTCGATGACCTTGCCGTCATTCGCGAGGCTGCCCTCGGCGACCAGTTCGACGGATCCGCGCAGCTTGGTCACGGCCTGCAGACTGGCCGCGACAGCCTCGGCGAGTGCATTGCCGCTCTCTCTGGTTTCGCAATGCAGGGTCATCACGTCGTCGCCGGTGCGGCCGGTGACGACGAGACGGGCCTTCGTCACTTCCGGATGGCGCTTCGCCACCTCGGCGACCTGGCCCGGATGGACGAACATGCCCTTGATTTTGGTCGTCTGGTCCGCGCGTCCCATCCAGCCCTTGATGCGCTGGTTGGTGCGCCCGCAGGGGCTGGCGCCGGCCAGCACGGCCGACATGTCGCCGGTGCCGAAGCGGATCAGCGGGTAGTTCGGGTTGAGCGTGGTGACGACGATCTCGCCGACCTCGCCTTCCGCGACCGGGTCTCCGGTGCCGGGGCGGACGATCTCCACGATCACGCCCTCGTCGAGGATCATGCCTTCGAGCGCCGGGCTCTCGTAGGCGACGAGGCCGAGATCGGCGGTGCCGTAGCATTGCAGCACGTCGCAACCGAGTTCGGAGATTTCCTTGCGCAGGCTCGGGGGCAGGGCCTCGCCGCCGACGAGGCCTTTCTTCAGGCTGCTCACATCGGCGCCGGTTTCGCGGGCCTTTTCCAGAATGATCTTGAGGAAGCTCGGCGTGCCGCCGTAGCCGGTGGTCTTCAACTCGGCCGCCGCCTGAACCTGCATCTCGGTATTGCCGACGCCGCCCGGAAACACCGCGCAGCCGATCGCGCGGGCCGCGCTGTCGACCATCATGCCGGCCGGGGTGAGGTGGTAGGAAAAGCAGTTATGGACGATGTCGCCCTTGCGGAAGCCCGCAGCGAAGAGCGAGCGGGCGAACCGCCAGGGGTCGGCCTCCAGTGCCTCCGCATCGTAGATTGGGCCGGGGGACATGTAGACGCGCCCGAGCGCACTCGGCGCAACCGCATTCATGCCGCCGAACGGCGGGGTCTTCTTCTGCAGTTCCAGCAGGTCGCCCTTGCGGGTGACAGGCAGGGAGGCCAGCGTCTCGCGGCTAACGACCGAGCCGGCATCCACATCGCCGAGCAGCGCGCCGTAATAAGCGGTGTTCGCTTTGGCGTGTTCGATCTGTTTCGAGAGCGCGGCCATGAGCGTGCTTTCACGCTCGTCCGCACTGCGGGTTTCGAGCCCGTCGTAGAATTCGCCGCTCATGGGGTGCCGGTCCCTGTTTGCTCTGGTTGTCTGTCGCCGTTGTCTCAGCCGAGCCAGCGCTTGCGGCGCCGGTAATGCTTCACGTCGCGGAAGCTCTTGCGCCCGCTGGAGCTGAGGCCGAGATAGAACTCCTTCACATCCTCGTTGGAGCGCAGCATCTCTGCATCGCCTTCCATGACGACGCGTCCGCTCTCCAGGATATAGCCGTACTTGGCATAGCGCAGGGCCACGTTGGTGTTCTGTTCGGCCAGCAGGATGGAGACGCCTTCCTGCTCGTTGATCTTCTTCACGATCTCGAAGATTTGCTCGACCAGCTGCGGGGCGAGGCCCATGGAGGGCTCGTCCAGCAGGATGGTCTTCGGCCGGCTCATCAGGGCGCGCCCGATGGCGCACATCTGCTGCTCGCCGCCCGATGTGTAGCCTGCAAGGCTGTTGCGGCGCTCGCGCAGGCGCGGGAAATAGGTGTAGACCATCTCCAGATCCTGGGAGATGCCCACCCGGTCGCCGCCGCGCGTGAAGGCGCCGGTCATCAGGTTTTCCTCGACGGTCAGATGCTCGAAGCAGTGGCGGCCTTCCATCACCTGGATGACGCCTTTCTCGACGAGGGCATGCGGGGTCATCGCCTGAATCGGCTGCCCCTCGAAATCGATGGTGCCTTTCGTGACCTCGCCGCGTTCGGATTTCAGCAGGTTCGAAATGGCTTTCAGGGTCGTCGTCTTGCCGGCGCCGTTGCCGCCGAGCAGGGCGACGATGCCGCCGCGCGGCACTTCGAGCGAGACGCCTTTCAGGACGAGAATCACGTGGTCATAGATGACCTCGATGTTATTGACGCTGAGGATCGGCTGTTCCGCCCGGGGATCCTGTTCGGCTGCGCTCACGTCTCATGCCTCCAGTTGGGGAGAGAACGGCGCCGGTTGCCCGGCGCCGTTCAGGGTCAGGTCACACTCAGCTGCACTTGCGCGGGGTGATGTTGTTCTCCGCCGCATAGGCCGCGGAGTCCTCTTTCACCAGCTTGCGCACGACGTCGTGCATCGGCTCGATCCACTCGGAGACGATGTTCCACTTGCCGGCGCTCGCATCCCACTGCTGGATCGCCACCGGGCCGTTGCCCTCGTGGTTCTCGCAGGTGATCTTGATCGGCTTCATGAAGTCCTTCAGGCCGAGCCGTTCGAAGTCCGCTTCGGAGAGGTCGATCGCCTCGAAACCGTCGCGGACATGCTCGCCCCGGATGTCCTTCGTGCCGTGGATCTTGATCGCGTTGCGCATGGCTTCCGCGGTGAACACCGCCTCGAGCATGCCGCGGTTGTAGAGCACCTCACCGATGCGAGCCTCTTCGCCGGCGCCGTTGCCCTTGGCATAGACGTGCTTCTTGATATCCGCGATCGCCTGGAAGTCGGAACCCGGTGCGTGCATGGTGCCCGCGAGATAGCCGTTCGCGGCCGGACCGGCCGGAGCGACGTCATTCTCGGATCCGGACCACCAGACGCCGATGAACTTGTCCATCGGGAAGCGGATGGCGGCGGCTTCCTTGATCGCGACCTGGTTCATCACGCCCCAGCCCCACATGAAGATCCAGTCGGGCTTGCCGCGGCGGATCTGCAGCCAGGTGGCTTTCTGTTCCTGACCCGGATGGTCGACCGGGAGCAGCATCAGCTCGAAGCCGTAGGTGCCGGCCAGGGTCTCGAGGGTTTTGATCGGCTCCTTGCCATAGGCGGAATTGTGGAACACGAGGGCGATCTTCTTGCCCTTCAGCTTGTCCATCCCGCCTTCTTTTTCGCCGACATACTTGATGAAGGCGCTGGCCTGGGACCAGTAGGTGGTCGGGAAGTTGAAGATGTAGGGGAAGACGGTGCCGTCGGCCGCCGATGTCCGGCCGTAGCCCATGGAGAGGATCGGAATTTTATCTTCGCTCGCCTTCGGGATCAGGGCGTAGGTCACGCCGGTGGAGTGCGGGTTGAAGACGAGGGCACCGGACTGGCCTTCGTTCTTCAGGTTCTCGTAGCACTCGACGGAGACCTTGGTGTTGTAGCCGGTCTCGCACTCGACGACGTTGACCTTGATGCCCTCGACGCCGCCGTCGCGCTCGTTCAGCATGTTGAAATAATCGATAAAGCCGTTCGCGAGCGGAATGCCGTTCGGCGCGTAGGCGCCGGTCCGGTAGACCAGGTTCGGAACGGTGTAGGCGTCGTAGTCGGCCATGGCCGTTTCGGCCCAGGCCGCTCCGGCGATGACGCCCGCGGCCGCAAGGGCCATGGTTGTCTTGGTTAGTTTCATACTTGCCTCCCTAATGTGGGCCGATTTTTTCCGGCCTGTTCAGGTTTGTGCGTGCTTCAGCCACGCGGGCGCCCCCGCTCCCCACCGACAGAGGTCAGTAGGGGAACGGCCATAGGCGGAGCTTCTCCTTGGTGATCTGCCACATGCGGGCCAGACCGTGCGGCTCCTTGATAAGAAAAAAGATGATGAGCGAGCCGACGAGGATGAACTCGATATGCTTCGCCGTCACCGGGACCATCCCGATCCAGTCCACCAGCACGACCTTCAGCCCGACCGGCATCAGCGCCATGAAGGCGGCGCCGAGATAGGCACCGAGTACGCTGCCGAGCCCGCCGATAATGATCGCGAAGAGGACGAAGAAAGACTGCAGGATGTCGAAGGCTTCCGTGGCTTCGACGGTGCCGAGCCAGATATGAAAGATCAGCGCGCCGCCGATGCCGATGTAGAAGGAGGAGACGGCGAAGGCGAGCAGCTTGGTCTTCAGCGGCTTGATGCCGAGCAGCTCGGCCGCGATGTCCATGTCGCGGATCGACATCCAGGCCCGTCCGACGCGGCCGCGTACCAGATTGAGCGCGATCCAGGTGAAGAAGGCGAGGAATCCGAGCACGAAGAGATACTGTGCTGCCGGACTTGCCTGCGGCCCGGAGACGAGAACGCCGAACACCTCGCGCGGCGGCGCGGTGATCTGGCTCATCTCGTAATTGTAGAACCACGGCACCTTGTTGAACATCCAGATCAGGAAGAACTGGGCCGCCAGCGTTGCCACCGCGAGATAGAAGCCCTTGATCCTGAGACTCGGCAGACCGAACAGGACGCCGACCGCTGCCGTACAGCCTCCGGAGAGAACGATCGCGAGGATCAGGTTCATTTCCGGAAAGGCGGTGACGATCTTGTAGGAACTGTAGGCGCCGACCGCCATGAAGCCGCCGGTGCCGAGCGAGATCTGTCCGCAATATCCGACCAGGATGTTGAGGCCGAGCGCGACAAAGGCATAGACCATGAACGGCAGCAGAATTGCTTTCGACCAATAGTCGTTGATGATGAAGGGGATGACCCCGACCGCCACCGTCACGATGATCGCCAGCAGGATCTTGTCCTGGAAGATCGGGAACAGTTGCTGGTCGGCGGCGTAGTTGCGTTTGAACTGGCCTGTTTCGCGATACAGCATCGCCTTACACCCTCTCGATAATCTTGTCGCCGAACAGTCCCTGTGGCCTGAACATCAGGAACACGAGGGCGAGCATGAAGGCGAACCAGTTTTCCACGGCGCCGCCATGGACGCTGTACCAGAAGACTTCGACGACCTTTTCGCCGAGGCCGATGATGAGGCCGCCAATGATGGCGCCCGGGATCGAGGTGAAGCCGCCGAGGATCAGCACCGGCAAAGCCTTGAGTGCGATCAGCGACAGGCTGAACTGCACCCCGGACTTGCTGCCCCACATGATGCCGGCGACCAGCGCGACGATGCCCGCGACCGACCAGACGATGACCCAGATCTGTTGCAGCGAGATGCCGACGGAGAGGGCGGCCTGGTGATCGTCCGCCACGGCGCGGAGAGCACGGCCGATGCGTGTCTTGGTAAAGAACACAGCCAACACCGCGACCAGTGACCCGGCGGCGACTGCTGCCGTCACATCGAGTTGTTCGACAAAGACGCCATTGATGTCCCAGACATCCGTCGGCAGGCCGATATCGAGCACCTTCACGTCGCTGCCCCAGAGCAGGTCGCCGGCGCCTTCAAGCACGTAGGAGAGGCCGAGCGTCGCCATGAACAGGATGATCAGTTCCTGGTTGACCAGCGGTCTCAGCACCAGGCGTTCGATAACAATCGCAAGCAGGACCATGACGACGATGGTTGCCGCGATCGCGAGGATCACGACCAGCGCCTTCGGCATGCCGATCGGCTCCATGATCTCCATCAGGCCGGTCAGCGTAAGGGCCGCGAACAGGGCCAGCACGCCCTGGGCGAAGTTGAAGACGCCGGAGGCCTTGAAAATGAGCACGAAGCCGAGCGCGACGAGCGAGTAGAGAACGCCGGCCATCAGACCCTTGGTCACGGTCTCTATGAAGAAAGCCGGTTCCATCACCATGTCGACGAACGGCTGAATCAGAAGGGCATGGAGGAATTCCACGGGATGATCTCCTTTATCTCGGCATCTCAGTCGTGGCTGACGCCGAGATAGGCGTCGATGACATTCTGGTTGGCGCGGACTTCGTCGGGCGTGCCGTCGGCGATCTTGCTGCCGTAATCCAGCACGACCACGCGGTCGGACAGGTCCATGACCACGCCCATATCGTGCTCGATGAGGATCACGGTGGTGCCGAATTCCTCGTTCACGTCGATGATGAAGCGGGACATGTCCTCCTTTTCCTCGACATTCATGCCGGCCATCGGCTCGTCGAGCAGGAGGATCTTCGGGTCCATCGCCAGCGCGCGGCCGAGCTCGACCCGCTTTTGCAGCCCATAGGGCAGGCGGCCGACCGGGGTCCGGCGCAGAGCCGCGATCTCGAGGAAGTCGATCACCTTCTCGACATGCTCGCGGTTCGCCAGTTCCTCCTTCTGCGCCGGTCCGAAATAGAGGCATTGCCAGAAGAAGTTCGTCTTCATCTGCAGCAGCCGGCCGGTCATCAGGTTGTCGAGCGTACTCATGCCGCGGAACAGGGCGATGTTCTGGAAGGTCCGTGCGATGCCGTTCGAGGCCGCGAAATGCGGGTCCATCGCCGGAAAACTCTGGCCGGCGAAATTGATGCGGCCGGAGTTCGGCTTATAGAAGCCGTTCAGCACGTTCAGCATCGAGGACTTGCCGGCGCCGTTCGGGCCGATGATCGCCCGGATCTCGCCTTCCCGGACGTCGAAGCTGACATCGTTGATCGCGGTCACGCCGCCAAACTTGACGATGATGTTCTCGACGCTGAGGACGGGGCCACCGATGGTGCGCGTGTCTGCGTATCCGGAGGTCTCGTCCGTCCCGCCGGTCTCTATGATCTGTGCTTCTGCCACGGGTCAGCCTGCCTTTTTCAGTTCCGGCGCAGTGGCGCCGTCGACTTCCATGATTTTCATCGACGCCTGGATCACGCCCTTGCGGCCGTCCTCGAACGTCACCTCGGAATTCATCTCCGCGCGCTCCCCGTCGCCGTAGAGCGACTCGATAATCGGACCGTATCGCTCGGAGATCACGCTGCGGCGGACTTTGCGGGTGCGCGTCAGCTCGCCGTCATCGGCATCCAGCTCTTTGTAGAGAAGCAGGAATTTCCGGATCTTCTGGGTATCCGGCAGGCTCTCGTTCACGTGCGCGATCTCGCCCCGGATCAACTCGTAGATTTCCGGCCGGTCCGAGAGGTTGGTGTAGGAGGTGAAGGGGATGCGTTCCTTCTCCGCCCATTTGGATACGATGGAGAAGCGTACGCAGATAATTGCTGTCAGATAGTCCTGCCCGGCGCCGAGAATCACCGCCTCGCCGATATAGGGCGAGAATTTCAGCTTATTCTCGATGTATTGCGGCGAGAACTTCGTGCCGGTCCGGGTCTGGGCGATGTCCTTCACCCGGTCGATCACTGTCAGGCGTCCCTTGTCGTCGAAGAAGCCGGCATCGCCGGTATGCATCCAGCCGTCCTTCATGTCCGCCTTGGTGGCTTCCGCGTTTTTGTAGAAGCCGCGGAACATGTTCGGATGGCGGGTGACGATCTCGCCAACGCCGTCCGTGTCGGCATCGATGATTTTCACTTCGCAGCCCTCGAACGGCACGCCGACCGTGTCGACGTCGATTTCCTTGCCGTCCTGCAGTGTGTAGGCGCCAAGCAGTTCGGTCTGGCCGTAGAGCTGCTTCAGCGGCACGCCCATGGCGAGGAACAGCTTGAAGGTCTCGGGGCCCATCGCGGCACCGCCGGTCGCGGCGGACCGCACGCGGGAGAAACCGAGCCGGTCGCGCAACGCGCCGAAGAGGGCGGTATCGGCGAACCAGGACCGGGTCCCTTTCTCCACCGCCTCGGTGCCCATCTGGACGCCTTTCTCGAAGATCCACTGGGTCATCGGGCCCGCATCCATTACCCGGGCGCGCATGTCGGCGGCGATCTGTTCCAGAACGCGGGGCGCCAGGAGCAGGAAGGTCGGTCCGATCTCGCGCATGTCATGCATCGCGGTTTCCTCGTTCTCGGGGAAACTCACTTTCATGCGGGAGTTAAGGCCGAAGCCGAGTGTGTAGACCTGCTCCATGATCCAGGGCATCGGCAGCACGGAGACATATTCGTCCGTCGAGTCCTTCGGGTCGTGTTTCAGGTAAAGCTGGGTATGGCGCACGAAATTGCCGTGCGGCAGCTCGGCCAGTTTCGGGTTCGAGGTGGTGCCGGAGGTGGTGCAGAGAATGGCGATGTCCTCGCCGGTCACCGCGTTCACCAGTTCGTCATACTGCTCCGGCGACTTTGCATGGATTTCCGCGCCGCGGGCCACGAGGTCATCGAAGGAGACGATGCGGGGATCGTCGAATTTCCGCATCCCGCGGGAATCGGAATAGATGATCTTCTCGATCGTATTGGCGCGTTCACCGAGATTGAGGAACTTGTCGACCTGCTCCTGATCCTCGGCATAAGCCATTTTCGCCTGGCTGTAGCCGGTAAGGTAGGCGATCTCGTCCTCGAGCACGTCGCGATAGAAGCCGATCGTCATGGCGCCGACGGACTGTGCAGCGAGCTCGGCGCAGATCCAGTCCACGTTGTTGTCGCCGATGATCGCGAAGACGTCGCCTTTCTGGAGGCCCGCCTCGTTCAGCGCGAGGGCAAGGTTCCGTACCCGGGCCTGATAGTCCGCCCAAGTGAATTCGCTCCAGACCCCGTAATCCTTTTCGCGGAGGGCCACTTCGGTCGGGTGACGTTCTGCGTTGTAGCGCAGCAGCTTCGGCAAGGTGTCGTAAACCGAAGCATCGGGGTACTCGTACGCCATGTTCCATCCCTATTGCGCGGTCCGGAAACCGGGCAGGGGCGAACAGTCTGAGAATGCGGATACAACCCGGGCTCTTGCGAAAGCAAGCGCCACCTCCCTGTCCGTCCCGGCCCGTGGCCCCCGCGTTTTCCGCGGATCGCCGCTTTCGAACCGTTTTTGTTTTCGGGTTCCGTCGTTGCGGCCCCCGTTGATTGGTGCCGATTTTTGGATGCGCTTGTGCCGAGGTCAACAAGATATTTCGGGTTTCTGAATTTTGCGGAACGGAATTTCGCAACTGGAGAAGGGTGTGGACGCGGTTACTCAGACCACTCTGGACTGGCGCTTTTCGGCGGAATTTCCTATATAAGTAAGGCGCGTTCCGGAGCGCTCTCCGCTCGCGCCAAAAAGATCAATTGGGAGAGACCGGACCGAGGCGCTCCTCGGGCGGCCGCCATCACTCAGCTCGAATAGGAGATGACAGTGACTGCTGGCCAAGACAGTCTGGACACCCGGCGTACGCTCAAAGCCGCCGGAAAATCCTACGATTACTATAGCCTCGAAGCCTTTGCCGATTCCGGATATCCGGAGATTCGCAAGCTTCCTTACTCGCTGAAAGTTTTGCTGGAGAATCTTCTGCGCTACGAGGACGGGCGCACGGTGACCGTGGACGACGTGAAAGCGCTCGCTCAGTGGGTGAAGGACAAGAAGTCCTCCCGCGAGATCGCCTACCGTCCGGCCCGGGTCCTGATGCAGGACTTCACGGGCGTTCCGGCGGTGGTGGACCTCGCCGCCATGCGCGACGCCATGACGCAGCTCGGCGGGGATCCGGAGAAGATCAACCCGCTTTCGCCGGTCGATCTCGTGATCGACCACTCGGTGATGGTGGATGCCTTCGGAGGCCCCGATTCCTTCCGGAAGAATGTCGAGCTCGAGTTCGAGCGTAACGGCGAGCGCTACGAGTTCCTGCGCTGGGGCTCCAAGGCATTCCGCAACTTCCGCGTCGTCCCGCCGGGCACCGGCATCTGCCACCAGGTGAACCTGGAGCATCTCGCCCAGACCGTCTGGACCAAGGAAGAAGACGGCAAAACGATCGCCTATCCGGACACGCTGGTCGGCACCGACAGCCACACCACCATGGTGAACGGCATGGCCGTGCTCGGCTGGGGCGTCGGCGGCATCGAGGCGGAAGCGGCCATGCTCGGCCAGCCGGTCTCCATGCTGATCCCGGAGGTCGTCGGCTTCAAGCTGACCGGCAAGATGCCGGAAGGCGCGACCGCGACCGACCTGGTGCTGACCGTCGTGCAGATGCTGCGCAAGAAGGGCGTGGTCGGGAAATTCGTCGAGTTCTTCGGCCCGGGTTTGAACGAGCTGCCGCTCGCGGACCGTGCGACGATCGCCAACATGGCCCCGGAATACGGCGCCACCTGCGGCTTCTTCCCGGTCGACCAGGAATGCCTCAATTACCTGAAGCTAACCGGCCGCGACGACGACCGGATCGCGCTGGTCGAGGAATATGCCAAGGCCCAGGGGATGTGGCGGGACGATGCCCAGGAGCTGGTCTTCACCGACACGCTGGAGCTCGATCTCGGCACCGTCGTGCCGTCGCTCGCCGGCCCGAAGCGGCCGCAGGACCGTGTTCTGCTGACCGAGGCGGCGCCGGAATTCGCCAAAGCCTTCAAGGATCTCGCCGGCGGCGTCGCGCCGCGCGAGGTCGAGGTGGAGGGCGAGGACTGGAAGCTCTCAGACGGCGACGTGGTGATCGCGGCGATCACCTCCTGCACCAATACCTCGAACCCCTATGTGCTGATCGCGGCCGGGCTCGTCGCCCGCAACGCGGCGGCCAGGGGCCTGACCCGCAAGCCCTGGGTGAAGACCTCGCTCGCGCCGGGCTCCCAGGTCGTCACCGACTATCTGGAGAAGGCGGGCCTGCAGGACGATCTCGACCGGCTCGGCTTCAACCTGGTCGGCTATGGCTGCACCACCTGCATCGGCAATTCCGGGCCGCTCGATCCGCATATCGCGGAAGCGGTGGAGAAGGGCGATCTGGTCGTCACCTCGGTGCTCTCCGGCAACCGGAACTTCGAGGGCCGGGTCAATCCGCACGTCAAGGCGAACTACCTCGCCTCGCCGCCGCTGGTTGTCGCCTATGCCATCGCCGGCAATCTCAACGTGGATCTCTACAAGGATCCGCTCGGCGAGGATACGGACGGCAACCCGGTCTATCTCAAGGACATCTGGCCGACCAACCACGAGATCCACGAGGTGGTGCAGGCCAGCGTCTCGCGCGAGATGTTCCAGGAACGCTATGCCAACGTCTTCGAGGGCCCGAAGGAATGGCAGGCGGTGCAGACCGGCGGCGGTCTCACCTACGACTGGAACGACGGCTCGACCTATGTCCAGAACCCGCCCTATTTCCAGGGCATGGCGATGGAGCCGGGCGAGCTGGCCGACATCACCGGCGCCCGCGAGCTCGCGGTACTCGGCGACTCGATCACCACCGACCACATCTCTCCGGCCGGGTCGATCAAGTCGGACAGCCCGGCGGGCGACTATCTGCGCGAACGCCAGGTCCGTCCCGTGGACTTCAACGCCTACGGCGCGCGCCGGGGCAACCACGAGATCATGATGCGCGGCACCTTCGCCAATATCCGTCTGAAGAACGAGATGGTGGAGGGGGTGACCGGCGGCTACACGGTGCATTATCCCTCGGGCGAGCAGATGCCGATCTACGACGCGGCGATGCGCTACCAGGCCGAGGGCGTGCCGCTGGTCGTCATCGGTGGCAAGGAATACGGCACCGGCTCAAGCCGCGACTGGGCGGCGAAGGGCACCCGTCTTCTCGGTGTCGGCGCGGTCATCGTCGAGAGCTTCGAGCGCATCCACCGCTCCAACCTCGTCGGCATGGGCGTGCTGCCGCTGCAGTTCACGGGCTCCGACAACCGCGAGAGCCTGGGTCTCAAGGGCACGGAGATGTTCGACATCACCGGCATCGCCGACGGCATCACCCCGCGCATGGACGTGCCGTGCAGGATCACCTACGCGGACGGCTCGGTGAAGGAGATCACGCTGCTCTGCCGCATCGATACCGCAGACGAGGTAGATTACTACCGCCACGGCGGGATTTTGCAATACGTGCTGCGGAACATCGCCAAGGCGGCGTGACGCTAGGGTGTGTCGAGCCTGCAATGAGGAATGCCCGGCTTCGGCCGGGCATATTCATTCTTGGGGGGCAGTTAGCGATGCATGGTTCACCCGAAATTAACTGAATGTCGACAAGGTTATGCATATCATCGTGCTCTGATGGGGGAGAAACACCGGATTTTGATGGTTGAAATTATGCGTCGCCGTATGATATGTCGCCTCTCTTTGCCGGGGTGGAGCGACAATGTTTCGGCTGCTGCCGTGGGGCATCCCGGCCCGGCGCCGGAATCCGAATGTAATGTCTGACCTACCCCGCCTTTGGCTCTATGCGGTCCGGGATGCGTTTGTTTCCCTGCTGCCCGTGACCGTGTTCCGGGTCCTCATTCAACTCGTCCAGTTCCTACCGGTCCCCGGTTATCATGCCTACATGACCTCGCTGTTCGGAGAGGGGTGGGACGGATTCCTAGGCCGTCTCGCCGATGCGGGCTATGTGGCCTGGGGGGTCGGTTCGGCGATCGCTGTCGCAATCTTCGTGCATCGGCGGTTGGTGCGCCGGCGCGCAGGCCACGATCCGCTGCCGTCGACGCTCGTCGGGCTCTGCGCGCTGCTGAACGTCGCGATTTTCGCCCTGCTGACCGGACGGGTGGAGATCACCGCGCTTGGCTACGACGTCATCCTCGAAGGCGCGCTCATCGGTCTGCTGACGGCCCATTCGCTTGATCTGCTGTCGCGCTGGCGCATGCCGGCCGCCTTCCGGCTCGCCTATGACGCGGAAATCACGGTTTCCCAGGCCCTGCACGCTTGTCTGCCGACCTTCGGGGCGGGGCTTGCGACGGTACCCGTCATTCTTTTGCTCGACCGCGTCTCGATCCCCGCCGCCGACTTCGTTGGCCCCCTTGACTATCTCGCGTCCGTCTCGGGGCTCGGCGGGTGGCTCTATCAGGCCGGCTCGGCCGTGTTGAATCATGTCTCCTGGTTCTTCGGCGTGCATGGCGGACTGATCCTGCTGTCGATCTCGGATCTGCTGTTCGCCGCACCGGAGAGCGCGTTCGATCCCGCGCGGGGGCATTTGCCGCTTTACAATCTCTTCGTTTTGCTCGGCGGGGCCGGCGCGACGCTCGGGCTGCTGTTGGCGATCGCCATTGCCGTGCGCGAGGGCGGCCAGCTCCGGGTGGCGAAACTCGCACTGCTGCCGTCGCTCTTCAATATCAACGAGATCGTGCTGTTCGGGCTGCCGGTGGTCCTGAACCCGGTCTACCTGCTGCCTTTCGTCGGAGTGCCGGTGCTGCTCGCTCTGCTTTCCTACGGTGCCGTGGCGGCGGGCCTGTTCGAGCTGCGGCCGCTCGATATTCCCTGGACCACGCCGCCGCTGATTTCCGGCTGGATGCTGACCGGCTCCTGGCGCGGCGCCGCGTTCCAGCTTTTCGAGATCATGCTCGCGGCGATGCTCTATCTGCCGTTCGTTCGGATCGCCGAGCGCCAACGCCGGGCGCGGCGCTCCGAGGACGTGCTGACCGCGACCGAGGCGGTGCTGGCGGAAACGATCCGGGTCCCGGTGATCCACCGGACCGACATGCCGGGCTATGTCGCCCGCGGCCTGCTGGGCGACCTGCGCGACGCCATCGCCCACGGCCGGCTGGAGCTGCATTACCAGCCGAAGGTCGATCGTGAGGGCAGGGTGCACGGGTTCGAGGCTCTGCTGCGCTGGCCGCACCCGGCGCATGGCCGCCTTTCGCCCATGCTGGCGGTCCTGCTCGCCGAGGATGGCGGGCTGATCGACCGGCTCGGCGGCTGGGTGATCGATGCTGCCTGCGCCTGTAAGGCGCGCTGGAACGAGATGGGCCACCGCGATCTGGTCATAGCGCTGAATGTCTCGCCGGTGCAGCTCTGGGACCCGGAGCTGCCGGACCGGATCGGGCGCGCGCTGCAGCGGCACGGGCTCCGGCCGCAGGAGATCCAGCTCGAGATCACCGAATCGCATGCGCTGCCCGACGATCTGCGGGTCGAGGAGACCTTCGGCCGCCTGACCGCTCTGGGCGTCGGCCTGGTGATGGACGATTTCGGCATGGGGCACACCTCGCTGGTCTATCTGCGGCGCTATGCCATGCAGTCGATCAAACTCGACGGTTCGCTCACCCGAGAGGTGCTGATCCATCCGGCCAATGCCGACATTATCCGCAGCATCGCCGCGCTCGGGCGCTCGCGCGACGTGGAGATCGTCGCGGAATATGTCGAGACCGAACCGCAGCGCGACGCGCTCGCGGCGCTCGGCTGCGACCTGTTTCAGGGCTATCTCTACGCCCCGCCGATGCCGGAGGCGGACTGCCTCGCCTATCTGAAGGCGCAGGGGCGAAAGGTACGCAAGAAGTCCGGCGCCTAGACCGGGGGTGGAGACGTCCTCACCCCTCCAGCAGCTCCGTCAGCTCGAATTTCGTCACGTCGACCAGCCCGAGATCGCTGATCCGGAGCTCCGGGATCACCACCAGCGCGAGGAGGGAGTGCTGCATATAGGCGTTGTTGAGCTTGCAGCCGCATTCCTCCATCGCCTCGACCATGCGCTGCGCCTTCGCCGCGACCTCGGCCGCCGGGCGATCCGACATCAGGCCCGCGATCGGCAGCTCGACCAGCGCGATCTCCCGGCCGTCCTTCCAGACCGTGACCCCGCCGCCGACCTCCCCGAGCCGCATCGCCGCCTTGGCCATCAGGTCCCGGTCGGTGCCGACGACGATCATGTGGTGGCTGTCATGGGCGACGGTGGAGGCCATCGCCATTTTCCCCTCGTAGCCGAAGCCGGAGACGAAGCCGTTCACCACCCCGCCGGTCGCGCGGTGGCGCTCGACCAGCGCGATCTGGCAGACGTCCTGCGCGACATCCCCCTCGACCACCCCGTCCGCCACCGGCAGCTCGGCCGTCAGCGCTTTCGTCGGCGCCTGGTTCTCGACCACGCCGATCACCTTCGCCGTCACCGCGTTCGCGCCCGCGGGCGCCGGGATCTCGAAATCGCCCGGCGCAAGCTCCATGCCGAGATGCACCGTCCGCCGCACCTCCTCCGGCCAGTCGTAATGCGGGCACTCGACCGTGATCTTCCCGTCTTTCGCCACCGTCACCCCGCGCGCGAAGACCTCCTCGATCGGCAGGGTGCGGAGATCCGAGGTCAGGATCATGTCCGCCCGCCGTCCGGGGGCGATCGAGCCGAGCTCGCGCTCGAGGCCGAAATGGCTCGCGGTGTTGATCGTCGCCATCTGCAGCGCGACCAGCGGGTCGCAGCCGCAGGAGATCGCGTGGCGCACCACCCGGTTCATGTGCCCCTCATGCACCAGCGTGCCGGAATGGCTGTCGTCGGTGCAGAGGATGAAATTGCGTGGATCGAGGCCCTTTTCGGTGACCGCCGTGATCTGGCTCTCGACATCGTACCAGGCGGAGCCCAGCCGCATCATCGAGCGCATGCCGTTGCGCACCCTTGCGATGGCGTCGGCCTCCGCCGTGCCCTCGTGATCGTCCGCCGCGCCGCCCGCGACATAGGCGCTGAAGGCGGGGCCCTTGTCGGGCGAGGCGTAATGCCCGCCGACGGTCTTTCCGGCGTTCATTGTCGCCGCCATCTCCGCCAGCATTTGTGCGTCGCCGGCGATCACGCCCGGAAAGTTCATCATCTCGCCGAGCCCGATGATCCCGGGCCAGTGCATCGCCTCGGCCACGTCGTCCGCGCCGATCTCGAAGCCGGTGGTCTCCAGCCCGGGGGCGGAGGGGGCGCAGGAGGGCATCTGGGTGAAGATATTGACCGCCTGCAGCAGCGCCTCGTCATGCATCATCCGGACGCCCCGGAGCCCGAGCACGTTGGCGATCTCGTGCGGGTCGGTGAACATGCTTGTGGTGCCGTGCGGGATCACCGCGGCGGCGAACTCCGCCGGCGTCAGCATGCCGGACTCGATATGCATGTGCCCGTCGCAGAGCCCCGGGATCAGGTAGCGCCCGCCGCCCTCGACCACGCGCGTCTCCGGCCCGATGCAGTGCGCCGCGTCCGGCCCTGTATAGGCGAAGCGCCCCTCGGCGACCGCGACCTCCCAGTCCAGCACCTCGCGGCTGTGCACATTGACGAGGCGGACATTGCGGATGACGAGATCCGCGGGTGCGCGCCCGCCCGCGACGGCGACGAGACGCGGGGCGGCTTCGGGCCAGGATTTGAGGGGGAGGGGCATGGGCGGTTCCTGAATTGCCGACACTACGGGAAAAAATGCGATAAACGCGCTAATTAAAAAATAGCAATTCTCGACCGGTTTTCCGCCCTGAAATCTTTGCAGAGACGCTTCTGGGTACAGAAATTTGTTCAAATCTCCAATGGCTCTTGATTTGCTCAGAAATATCCTCTTCCGGATAGCTGAGAAGGAACTTGGCACCTGATTTGTCGATTTTATGTAAAAACGTTAGCAATCTGTCGAAGTCATCGATCGTAAATGGTGCTTTTGAGTATTCTCGAAACACTCTTTTATTCGGAACGTAATATGGCGGGTCTAAATAAATAAAATCTCCCTCTCGGAGCTCTAATTTTTCTGCGCTTTCAAAATCATCACAATAAAAATGGGCGCATGATAGTTTATTTCCGGAAGCTATTGTCTCTTCTAGCGTTGGATATGGAGCGACTCTATCCGCCGAAAATGGCACATTGAATCCACCGGAAAGATTTTCACGATAAATGCCATTAAAGCAATTTCGGTTCAAATACCAAAAGTATATTGATTTCTCAATTCCAGTATTCATTTTATTAAATTGATTACGTATATAGTAGTACGTCTGCTTTGATCTAGGTATTTTCACTAATTCTGAGTGCATAAATATCGAATGCAAAGAAATGTTCTGATAAAATTGGATTAAATGAGGGTTTGTATCGAATATATTGTAGTTTTTCGCTTTTGAGTTAAAGAAAACACATGCCGATCCGGCAAATAATTCGAAATATCTCTCAATATGATCTGGAAAATACTCAGTGATTCTTTTAATCGCGCGCTTTTTGCTTCCGGCCCAACGGAGAATGGGGGAGGGAGATTGTCGTGCGTTAATTTCATTGTTCATTTTGGGATGGGAGAGTATTTGAATAAGACTATTTCACCATCGGGCTCTGCGTCTGCTATCACACTCGAAGAGTGCTGGCTTGCTCGCCAAACCGAAACATCATTGCTTAGTTTTCTCTGGGCAACAAGGCATAGAGCTCCAAAAATCTTAGGGCCGGTTGGAACGATTACGACTCTCGATCTGCCGATCAGGCCAGTACACAGGTTGATGATTGACGCTGATGTTCGGGAGGGGTCGAACACATGATAGTGCAACCTTCGTTCTTCGGGCACGAGTGACCAGATATCTGAGTTCGCTTTGATCACCTCTTTTTGAAAGCGGTCATCTCTGCCGACTGGCATCAAAGTCCATACCCCACTTGGGTCCAGAAACTCGACAGCTCCAATTGAAATATCCTGTTCATAGCCGAGACCAACGATGGCGGAAACGGGCAATTCGGGGTTAGCGGTCCATCCTTCGAAGCCTGGCAGAGGCGCAAAATTTAAGACCGGCTCACTCTCGGCAGGAGGGCGGCGGAATTTCGCCGGCGAATATGCAAACGAAAGCTCGAATTTTGCCGCATCCGCAAGCTCCATCGACACCTTCAGCGTGGCAGCCATGGTACGTCTATCAAGCGATGAGACATCCACGCACACTGTAGGCAAGCGTCCAGATGCCGAATCTATTGACGATGTGGCTTCCCGTAGAATGCTCTCCAAAGTCTGGGGAACAAAGCCAACCTCGATAATCGTGTCTTCTCTTTCAATGGCAAGTGTTAGGTTAGAGTCATAACTGTGAAGTTCGGTGGAAGGATACTTTAAGGCAATCGTTTTTTGAAATATGCCGTTTGTAGCTACAAATTGAGCACGGGTTTCATAGCCAAGAGCATAAATTAATATATCAAAGCTAATCGTCATAATTCGACTCATCAAAAATACTAATTTGCGCTGAAGGCTTGCCTGTATCACGGGGGCCAGAATCGAGTATTCTGGCTAGAGATATTTCGGTTCCTAGTATCAATGGAATCTTATAATAAGTAGAAAGGAGAAAAGATAGTCGAAACCTCTTTCCTCGCAGAGAGGATAGTAAAGGCTCGGCACCTTTATCGGGTACATATACTATAGCTCCGGCATTTACAGCGCGACCTAAGGCGCGGTGAGTTTCCTCATCAATGTGAGAATCGACAATAAAAGTTAAAGGTGGCTGTGGATTAAATTCTTCTACTACACATTTCTGGTAGAAGTGGTTTCCAACTTTATCCAATAAACTTAATAGGCCGCGATTCCCTTCGCGACTTTGTGGCTGGTATGGAATGGTCTTGAGAAAAGCTCTAAAGGCGTTAAGGGTACTTCGTACTTGTTCGGATTGATGTCGGTCTGAAACAGGGCGTTTCGCATGTTTTGCTCGTGTTATCATCAGCTCTCTAATAAGGGGCGAAAAAATCGCGAGCGTAAATCTAGGATTTCCTTCACACAATGATAATAGAGAAGGGTGACGAATATAAATTTGATCAACCTTTCTGCTTCTACCGCGTGATATGTCAGACCTATCGTCGGTGAAGCGACGAAAATATTCGCGAGTCAGAGCTATTGACCGTATTTTTCTTATGGTTGATGCGCGATCAATCCCGTTCAGATTGGTTAAATCATTGAGATTCACATTCCTTGACGCAAGCCAACTTTTAAAAGATGGGTCTGATTTCTCCAACGACATGTAAGCTTGCAAAACTTTTCCGTCGTCAGAGTATGGTGATTGAGTATCATCATCTTCAAAGTCGTAAAGTGAATTTCCAAGAAATGTACTCATTTCTTCCGAGTCATAACCAGAATCCTGCAACATGCGTTGCACCAGCTTAGCCGAGAATCTATGACCAGAATCCTTTCTGGCGTGCCAAAGGTACTCTACTTGAAAGTCGTTTTTTGCAGATGCGGCATGCTCGTCAGTGAGTAAATCCTCTATATTGCGATTGTACATAGCTAATGCGATTTTAAAAATTAGCTTCGGGTCGGACTGGCCGCGCAGATTTGAAAGCACTTCTTTTTGAATATCGGTCGGTGCAATTTCAAACTCATCGAATAGTAGCGCCCATCGCAGGCTTTGGTTTCCTATGTGGTTAGCGTAAATGTCTATTGCATACAACAGTGTGTCGCGGAATGTGAGGTAAATAAATTTACTTTCAAATTCGTCAAACGAATAATTTTCAATATAAAAAATTTTCTCCTTTATTTCGCCAATAGATATCAATCTCTTTCGTAGAGAGGCAATTATCCCACGAAAACTGTATATGCTAGTGTCTAAGCGCCATGCATCCGCTATTTGTCTAGATATCTCCGATTCTTGTTCGTTATTGATCTTCTTGACGTCAAAATTAATTCGCTTGCTTTTCGTTAGATCAAGTTCATTCAATTGAATTAAAGTGTTCATAAAAGAAAGAAGTACATGAGTTGTGAAGGCGGCGTTCATAATAAGCGTAGACTTCTGAGCATCGCCGGTCTTTGAGCGGATTTGTGCCTGCCAACTTCTGTCTGCAGGGACAAAAATACCAATAAAATCAACTTTTGGATATATATCAAACTTATTGAAATCGCGCCAATTAACGAGAGCAGGTATCGTAAGCATTTTGAACAATGTTGTCTTTCCGCTTCCCCGCGGTCCGATCACAATGTGGTTATTGTTCGATGAAATATTGCTATACGTAGAATCTGGTGGAACGAAAGTCTTGGCGACTTCACTAGGCTCAATATGCCTTGCATTATGAGTCTCGAATATAGAATGAGTGTAAGAAATGCTCATGATTTTCGTCCCAGTTCGATGATATTTCCTTTTAACCCTTCTTGAGAATTAATGTTGTAGTGGTTGGCTAGAGTCTTCTTTAATTCGATCATGTCGCTATATGTTACGTACCTTAGCTCGGGTGCTAAGGGGAGAATTTGCTCCCAGCGAGCATAGTCGCCTTTAAGGGAGTTATCTATTTTGCGCGCTAGGTCATCTATTGATCCTCTCCATCCGAAACCACTTTGCGGAGGGAGCCCGCTTGGCGGACGTGCCTGCTGTTGCCATCCGTCAAGGTTAGGATACCAATTCCATGTCGCAACAGTGCCCTGGACGCGCTGCGCCATTTGGTTTTTCGGGCTTTGATCGAATTCGACGATGTGAATCTGGTTCGGGCATATATTCGTATCGTCGCCGTCGGTAGTCTTGCCAAAGCTTGCGGCGGATAGAACCCAGGGCCCTGTGGATTTTTCAGATTGATATAGCCGACTTCTGTGCCGGTGGCCATGAATAGCAAACCATCGTCCATTATCAGTATCTGATAATAAATCAAGTAGTGTGGAGGCGCCAATTATTTCTGATTTATCAATGTATCCAACAGAGTTGTCAGGCTTTAGATGGTGATGGCAAATAAAAATATTTATAGGGTATTTGTTTTTTCCATTTTTCTCGCGCTCTTTATTGTCGCGATCGATATATTTTTTTATGAGATCTATTGTTGGTGCGCTGATTCTCCCATGTTCAAGTTCCGGTACGCTGTCTTTGGCATTGTATCCGTGATACGCGGAGGAATTAAGAATTACAAAACGAATATCATCAAGCGAGAAAAGGCAAAAATTTAACGCCCAATAATGAAGTGTCATGCTTTCTGGATTCGCTTTTTCTTGAAGGCATCTAATATAAACGGGGAAGTCGTGTGAATAATTCTGTAGAAATTCGCGAGGATCATATTTTCCAGAGAAAAATCTGCTGTCCAAATCATGATTTCCGGTTGTCGCGATCAGGGCCCGAGCGTGACAATTTTCCGTGACCGATTTTAGAAAGTTCCATGAGAATTCGATTCCAGATATGTCTGCTTTATCGCCAAGATCTCCCGGGCAAACAACATAATCGACCTGAATGTCTTCCGCTTTGATCAAGTCAATTAGTTGAGATTGAGGTGAGTGTGGAGCATTATCTCCCGCAATAACGAATGAAGGGGTTGAAGAGCCCAACGTAGGGTGATGTTTATTGTAGGCGTGGATGTCTGAGATAACTAATATTTTCATGTTTTATTTTCTTTTATTTCAAGTCAATTCGTGGATTGGGAGCGTGTGCTGTTGGGTATCATTAGTTGATTCTCTTGAGTATGTGAATGGTTTAGTTGAGGCTCAATCGTTTTCGATAGGGATTGTAGTGCCCAGCTAGCCTAGCTTCCACAGCTTGCCAACATTCTGCTACCCTCTCATTGTATACAAAAATAAGGGAGGCTCCCCCATGGCCAAGCTCGGCCTGTTCATGATGCCGCTGCATCCGCCGGCGCGCGATTTCCATACCGTGCTGCAGGAAAACAGGGAGCTGGTGAAGCTCGCGGACCGGCTGGGTTACGCCGAGGCCTGGATGGGGGAGCATTATACCTCGACCGCCGAGCCGGTGACCTCGCCGCTGCTGTTCAACGCCTCGCTGATCGACGAGACCGAGAACATAATCTTCGGCTCCGGCGTGATCTCGCTGCCGCAGCAGCATCCCGTGGTGGTGGCGGGGCATGCGGCTTTGTTCGACCATCTCGCCCGCGGGCGCTTCATTTTCGGGATCGGCTCGGGCGGGCTCTCGAGCGACTGGGAGATCTTCGGCAATCTCGACCACAAGGCCCGCGCCATGGCGATGGTCGAGTCCATCGACCTGATCCAGAAGGTCTGGTCGGAGGACCCGCCCTGGAGCCACGAGGGGGAGCATTTCACCGCGAGCATTTCCGACCGGGTGCTGCCGGAGTACGGCATCGGCCGCTTCATAAAGCCCTACCAGCAGCCGCACCCGCCGATCGCCGTCTCGGTGCGCGGCGCCAATTCCATGACCGCGCATTTCGCCGGCCAGCGCGGCTGGTGCCTGCTCTCGGGCAATTTCGTGCCGGCCGCCGACATCGCGACCCACTGGCCGACCTATGCGGGCGGCGCGGAGAAGGCGGGGCGGCGCGCGGACCCGAACGTCTGGCGCGTCGGCCGCTCCGTGCTGATCACGGAGAGCGACGCCGAGGCGGAGGAGATCTGCCGGGATCCGGACGGCGTCTTCGCCTGGTATTTCCGCTATCTCGGCGCGCAGGGCCAGCTCGCGGCGGGGACGAAGCCGGAGGAGATCTACTGGGACGCGGTGCAGGCGGAGGCGATGGGGAAGGTGCGCGATTTCGTCATCGCGGGCTCGGCCGGGACCGTGCTCGACAAGCTCGTCGCCTTCCGCGACGAGATCGGCGATTTCGGCACCCTGATGCTGACCGCGCACGACATGGAGGGGGTCAAGGAGATGTGGCTCCGCTCCTTCACCCGGATGGCGGAAGAGGTCTGGCCGAAGCTGAAGGGGTATATGGAGGGGAAGCGCGCGCCCCATGCCACGAGAGGGGCGGCGGAGTAGGGGGCTCGCTCCGCTCTCTCCCTTACATTCAATATTCAACAATAAGGTCGTCATTCCCGCGAAAGCGGGGACCCAGGGGTCAAAGGCACCGCTCTACGCTCCCTGGGTCCCCATTTGCATGGGGATGACGACCGTTTGGGGGAGGCCGGGCGAGGAAGATGATCGCGCGCCGCGACAATTCGCGCCGTCCCCGGGTCCCCGCGCGGGCGCATAGTTCGGGGCGGGCGGGCCGTGCCGGTTCCGTCATCTCAAGCGTCCGACAGGAGATCCTCTCATGACCGCGAATGTTGGAAATCTCGACCGCCTGGCCCGGCTGGTGCTGGGCGTGGTGCTGATCCTTGCCCCCTTCGTCCTCGACCTCGCGATCTTCGCCAATCCGCTGGTGAAATGGGGCGTGCCGGTCGTCGGGCTGGTCTTCGCCGGCACCGCGCTGGTCCGCTTCTGCCCGCTCTACGCGATCCTCGGCATCCGCACCCGTCGCGGGGAGTAGGCGCGCGGCTTCTCCCCAATAATTGTCATCCCGTTTTCAAGGTCGTCATTCCCGCGAATGCGGGGACCCAGCGATCAAGGGCACCGCTCTACGCTCCCTGGGTCCCCACTTGCGTGGGGATGACGACGTTTAGGAGATGGCGCCCATGGACCCGGGGGCTTCGCCGGATTACCCTGTCTCCATTGGATATTGCGAACTGACAGGCTCGGGTGAGGGCGATGGCGGACGAGGGAAATAGCGGCAAGGGGCCGGTGCTGAAATGGGCGCTGCTGATCGGCGTCTTCTTCGCGCTGCTCGCGCTCTCGCAGATCATGCTGCACCAGGAGCCGGCCCGGCCGAAAAGCTATTCCGAGTTCAAGCAGCTGGTCGCCGACGGCCAGGTCGAGAGCGTGACCTTCGAGGGCTCGAAGGTTTCCGGCCTGCTGCGCAACGGCGCGACGGCGCAGCCCTTCACCTCCTTCCTGCCGCCGACCGGCGACCCGGATCTGCTGGCCTCCCTTGAGCGCCAGGGCGTCGAGGTGCGCTCCCAGCCCGCCGACGACGGCTCCTCCTGGCTGGTCTCGCTGCTGCCCTGGCTGCTGATCTTCGGCTTCTGGTACTTCCTCTGGTTCCGCATGTCCGGCTCGATGATGGGCGGCATGGGGCGCGGCGGGGTCGGCGACATCCTGCGCGGCAAGACCGAGCCGGTGAAGAAGGCGGCGATCCCGAAGGTGCGGCTCTCCGACGTCGCCGGACAGGAGAACGCCAAGGCCGAGGTCGGCGAGCTGCTCGAGTTCCTGCGCGACGCCGAACGCTATCAGCGGCTCGGCGCCGAGGTGCCGCACGGCATCCTGCTGCAGGGCCCGCCCGGCACCGGCAAGACCCTGATCGCCCGCGCGCTCGCCGGCGAGGCCGGGGTGCCGTTCTTCCACATGTCGGCCTCCGAGTTCATCGAGATGTTCGTCGGCGTCGGCGCCAGCCGCGTGCGCAACCTCTTCGATGCGGCGAAGAAGGCGCAGCCCTCGATCATCTTCATCGACGAGCTCGACAGCGTCGGCCGGGTGCGCGGCGCCGGGCTCGGCGGCGGCCATGACGAGCGCGAGCAGACCCTGAACCAGATCCTCGCCGAGATGGACGGTTTCGAGGGCCACGAGGCGGTGGTGGTGCTGGCCGCGACCAACCGCCCGGACGTGCTCGACCCGGCGCTACTGCGGCCCGGCCGCTTCGACCGCCACGTGACGCTGGAGCTGCCGGACCTCGCGGGCCGCGAGGCGATCCTGAAGGTGCATTGCCGCAGCGTGCCGCTCGCGGGCGACGTCGACCTGCACAAGGTGGCGACCGGCACGCCGGGCTTCTCCGGCGCCGATCTGAAGAACCTCGTCAACGAGGCGGCGATGGCGGCGGCGCGGGAGAACCTGACCAAGGTCGAGGCACGGCATTTCGACCAGATGCGCGACCGCATCATGATGGGCGCGGTGCGCACGCTTGCGATCCACGAGGACGAGCGGCACCGGCTCGCGGTGCACGAGAGCGGCCATACCGCGGTCGCCTATTTCCTGCCCGAGGCGGACCCGCTGCACAAGGTGACGATCATCCCCCGCGGCCGCTCCCTCGGCAGCACCCACCAGCTCCCCGAGATAGAGCGCCATACCCTGCCGGAAAGCTACCTCCAGGACCGGCTCGCGGTCATTCTCGGCGGCCGCGCGGCGGAGCAGGTCTTCCTCGGCTCGGTCAGTTCCGGCGCCGACGAGGATATCCGCATGGCGACGCAGATCGCCCGCTCCATGGTCGGGCGCTGGGGGATGTCGGAGGAGGTCGGGCCGGTCGATGTCCGCGAGAGCGAGTCGCATCCCTTCCTCGGGCGCGAGATGGCGCAGCCGCGCAGCTTCTCCGAGGCGACGGCGGCGCTCGCCGACAAGGCTGTGAAGCACTATCTGGTCGATGCCGAGGCGCGCGCGGTCGAGGTCCTGAAGCAGAACGAGGCCAAGGTGGGGCGGCTGATCGCCGAGCTCGAGGAGCGCGAGACGCTGGACCGGAACGAGATCGCGGTCTGTCTCGGCCCGAAGGAAGTCGCGGCGGGCGCAAAGAAGAAGGCCTCGAAGCCTGAAGCGGAGAGTGGAAAAGAGTCCGGCTGAGCGGTCCCGGGATGCTATGCCCGGAGCGCTCTGATATCTCTGGAGGGACCTCCCATGAAGAAAGCCATCGTCACCGGACACAGCAAGGGCCTCGGCGCCGGCATCACCTCGGCGCTGCTGGCGGAGGGCTACAATGTGCTCGGCCTCTCGCGCTCGGCCCTGCCGGGGTTCGAGAGCGGGCTGGAGCAAGTGGCGCTCGATCTCGGCGATCCGGCGGCGCTCGAAGCCTGGCTGGACAGCGGTGAACTCGCCGGGTTCCTGGAGCACACGGAAAGCGCGATCCTCGTCAACAATGCCGGCATCGTCGAGCCGATCGCCCCGCTCGGGCGGCAGGGTGCCGCGGCGATCGCACGGGCCGTGACGGTGAATGTCAGCGCCGCCCTGGTGCTGGCGGACGCTTTCGTCACGGCAAGCGAGGACGTGGCCGACCGCCGGCTGGTGCATATCTCCAGCGGCGCTGGGCGGCA
Organism: Nisaea acidiphila; assembly: GCF_024662015.1. Taxonomy (NCBI): domain Bacteria; kingdom Pseudomonadati; phylum Pseudomonadota; class Alphaproteobacteria; order Rhodospirillales; family Thalassobaculaceae; genus Nisaea; species Nisaea acidiphila. Next base: position 4,303,821 of record NZ_CP102480.1, read on the forward strand.
TGCCTATTCCGGCTGGAGCGTATACTGCGCGACAAAGGCGGCGCTGGATCACCATGCGCGTGGGGTCGCCGCCGACACGATCGCGGGGCTGAAAGTGGAAAGCCTTGCGCCTGGCACCGTAGATACCGGCATGCAGGCCACCATCCGGGCGACCTCCGAGGAGGATTTCTCCCATCGTGAGCGGTTCGTCGGGTTGAAGGAGAGCGGTGCGCTCGGTGACCCGGAAACCGTCGGGGCGAAGATCGTGGCCCATGTGACCAGCACGAGTTTCGGCGCCGAGCTGGTGACCGATATCCGGGAGATGTGAAGCCAAAAAAGTCGTCATCCCCACGCAAGTGGGGACCCGGAGAGCGTAGAGCCCGGACCCGGATCCCTCCCCGCTTTCGCGGGAAAGACAACGTTTGAAAGGGTGGGGGGGGAGCGGTCACCCATGCGTGACACAGGGTGATTCGAGCGACCGCCGAGTCGCCCGTATTTTACTCTCCCATGAAAACCTCGCGACGCAAGCTGCTCGGCGGTCTCGCCGTCCTCGGCAGCACAGGGGCGCTCGGCCTGGCCGGTCTGGTGCCTTTCGCCCGGCCCGTTGGAGCGCAAGGCCGCGCTTCGGGGCCGATCGTTCTCGAACTCTTCACCAGCCAGGGCTGTTCCTCCTGTCCGCCCGCCGACCGGCTGCTCGGCGAGCTCGCGAAGGAGCCGGACGTGCTCGCGCTCGCCTACCATGTCGACTACTGGAATTATATCGGCTGGGAAGACCCGTTCTCCTCCAAGGAGATGAGCGACCGCCAGCGCCGCTACGGCCACGCCATGCGGCTCTCCAGCATCTATACCCCGCAGCTCGTCATCGACGGCGAGATCGATGTCGTCGGCTCCCGCCGTTCCCGCGTGCTGGACGCTATCGAAGAGCGCCGCAATGCCCGGCCCGGGCCGGGCGTAACGGTGGGACTGGAACGGAACGGAGCCGATTTCACGCTGACCCTCGCGCCGGTGGGCGAGGGCGATATGTCCGGCGCGCAGCTGCTCCTGGTCGGTTCCGACACACGCCACGTGACCGAGGTGCCCCGCGGCGAGAACCGGGGCCGCACGCTGGAGGATTTTGCCGTCGTGCGGTTCTACACCGCGCTCGGCACCTGGGACGGAAAGGCCGTGCAATACCGCGTGCCGGCCTCCGCCGTCGCGGTGGAGAGCGACCGCCTCGCGGTGCTCGTCCAGGCAAAAGGGCACGGGCGGATCTTTGGCGCCGGCGTGCTGGAGCTGAAGTCGGTCTAGCGGCTTTCCGCCGTCACCCCAGGAGCGCATCCTCGAATGGGAAGTGCGAGAGCAGTTCGATCCCGCTTTCCGTAACCAGGATCTGCTGCTCGAGCTTCACACCCTCGCCGCCGCTTTCCTCGCCGATGAAGCTCTCGACACAGAGCGTCATGCCGGGCTCGATCACGCCGTCATATCCGGCGTCCGGGAAGTCGGCGCGGTGGTAGAGGTAGGGATATTCCCCGGTCATGCCGACGCCGTGGGAGGAGAGGTAGTAGCGGTTGGCGAAATACTTCTCGGGGATCTCCCAGGCCCGCTCCGCATAGTCGCGGAAGCTCATACCGGGCTCGATGATGCCCATGTTGAAATGCACTTGCTCGTGCGCCGTCCTGTAGAGCTCACGCTGCTTGGCACTCGGCGCGCCGGGGCCGGCATGGAAGGTACGGGAGAAGTCGGCATAGTAGCCGTGGCAGCCGACCACGTCGGTGTCGAGCGCGATCAGTTCGTTCTCTCCGATCATTCGGGGGCCGGTTTCCTGAAACCACGGATTGGTCCGCGGCCCAGAATTGAGCAGCCGCGTCTCGATATAATCCCCGTCCTGCGCGATGACCGCCTGGTGCAGCACGGACCAGAGCGCGTTTTCCGTCAGGCCGGGCCGGATCGCGGCACGCAGCCGCTCCACGCCTTTCTCGGTGGCGCGCAGCGAGGCGCGCACGCATTTCATCTCTTCCGGCGACTTGATGCAGCGCGCCATCTCGACCGGCTCCTGCGCGTCGACCAGCCGGAAACCTTCCGCCGCCAGAGCGGCCGCCGCACCCGCATTCATTCGCTCGACACCGATCGTCGCGCGCGCACCGACCAGTTCGCGGAGCGCGGCCGCGGTCTCGCGCGCCCAGAGGCTTTCCCTCTCGGCGATTTTCTCGCCTGCGGCGACGAAGCTCGCGGTGATCGCGGGGCGGACCCCGGTAAGGGTCTCCAGCCCGTCTGCCAGATGCATCGCGCCGGTGAATTCGTAGAGGATCGCGTCGCGCTCGGTCAGCAGAAGATAGCGGCCGGTATTGCGGGAGCTGAAGATCTGCATGTTCCGTGCGCCGGTGGCATAACGGATATTGACCTGATCGTGCAGTACGCAGGCCGCGATGCCGCGCTTCGCCATCTCCGACCGCACACGGCCAAGCCGGTAGGCGCGGACCGCGACGAGATCGATCGGCTCGCCCGCATGCTCGGTATCGAGTAAGGCCAGATTGGCGAGATCCGTACGTTCCGCATGCCAGTCCATTTCCATGGGTGGCCCTCCCTGAGTTTGAGCGAGGATAGGGGAAGATGGATGCGCCGGCTGGTTTCGCGGCGACCTGTTGCACTTCAAGTTTGTCGCCTGCTTTCTATCAGTCGTCATCCCCACGCAAGTGGGAATGACGATCTAGAAAGAGGCCGGAAATGGGTTGGCCAGTCCCTCGACCACTTCCGCGCCCGGCTGGTCGAGCAGCAGCTTCGGGTCGACGATCAGCTTCGAACTGCGGTTGCCGCCGCCGAGAATGATCTCTTTCCGCGCCATCACGTCGGCATCGATCCAGAGCGGCAGGTCGGCGGGGAGGGCGAGGGCGGTGACGCCGCCGATTTCCATCCCGGTCAGCTCGCGCGTCTCCTCGGCGCTGGCGAAGGAGACCTTCCGGGCGCCGAGCTTCTTCCGCACCACCTTGTTCACGTCGAGTCGATGCGTCGCGAGCACGATGCAGGCGGCGTATTTCAGTTCGCCGGTTTTCGAGCGTACCACGATCGTGTTGGCCGAATCCTCCGGCGCCTTGCCGTAGCGCTCGCAGAAAACCGCAGTGTCGGCGAGCTCCGGATCGCATTCCATGACTTCGAACGGATAGGGCGCGGCTTCGAGAATGGCGCGGATTTCCGGAAGGGTGTCGGTCATGGAACAGGCCTCTTGGTTAAGAAATGCTGCTGTGCAACGATAGCAAAGCGCGACCCATTCCGGGGCGCCGGATCGACTTCAACAAAGGATCATCATTCATGCTTAGAGCCATCGCCCTCGGCGCCGCAATCCTTCTCGCGGGCACCTCCACTTCCTTCGCCCATCTCAATCCCGTCGCGCATGGCTCCTTCGCGGCCGGTCTCTCCCATCCGCTGTTCGGTGCGGACCATATCCTCGCGATGATCGCCGTCGGTATCTGGGCCTTCCAGATCGGTGGCCGCGCGCTCGTCGGCGTGCCGGCGGCCTTCGTCGGCTGCATGGCGCTCGGCTTTGTTCTCGCCCTTTCCGGCGTCGCGCTGCCTTTCGTCGAGCCCGCGATTCTCGCTTCCGTCGTCGCCCTCGGCCTGCTGGTCGCGGCCGCCGTCCGTCTGCCGGCTGGTGTTTGCGCTGCCGTGGTCGGTCTCTTCGCGCTGTTTCACGGCCATGCCCATGGCGGCGAGATCGGCGCGGCGACTGCGCTGACCTACGGCGCGGGCTTCGTCGCCGCGACGGCGCTGCTGCATGTCGCCGGTCTCGGTGCCGGCCTTGGCCTGCAGAAGCTGTTCGCCGAGCGCGGCACGCTCGCCCTCGCGGTCACACGCGGTGTCGGCGGCCTGACCGCCGCGATCGGCGTTGGTATGCTGATGGCCTGATCGCCTCTCACTTCGAAGAGAAAGGCCGCCATCCGGCTGGATGGCGGCCTTTTCTTTTGTCCGGGTGGAGGGCTCAGGCAGGCAGGATCTTGCCCGGGTTCATGATGTTCTGCGGATCCAGCGCCTGCTTGATCGCCTTCATGGCGGCCAGCGCCGGGCCGTGCTCGGCTTCCATGTAGCGGATCTTGCCCTGGCCGACGCCGTGCTCGCCGGTGCAGGTGCCGCCGGCGGCGATGGCGCGCATCACCATGCGCTCGTTATGGCCCTTGGCGGCTTCGACCTCCTGCTTGCTCTTCGGATTGATGCAATAGCCGACATGGAAATTGCCGTCGCCCACATGGCCGACGATCCCGGCCTTCAGCCCTGTCGCGGCGAGATCCTTTTCAGCCTCAAGGATTGCCTCGGCGAGACGGGAGATCGGCACACAGATGTCCGTCGCCATCACCTCGCAATCGGGCCGCATCGACTTGATCGCGTAATGCACATTGTGCCGTGCTTCCCAGAGTTTGTTGCGGTCTTCGGCTTTCTCCGCCCACTGGAAGGCGCTGCCGACGAACTCGCCAGCGATCGCCTCGACCGCTTCGGCCTGCTCCTTCACGCCGCTCTCACTGCCGTGGAACTCGAAGAACAGGGTCGGCTTCTTCTCGTAGCCTTCCAGCCCGGAGAAACGGATGCAGGCTTCCATCTGGCTGTCGTTCAGCAGTTCGATCCGCGCCATCGGGATGCCGGACTGGATGGTCAGGATAACGGTGCTGATCGCGCTCTCGAGGTCGCCGAACTGGCAGACCGCGGCGGAGGTCGCCTCTGGGATGCCGTAGAGCTTCAGCGCCACCTCGGTGATGACGCCGAGCGTGCCCTCGGAACCGACGAAGAGGCGGGTGAGGTCGTAGCCGGCCGAGCTCTTCCGGGCACGCTGGGCTGTCCGGATGATCTCGCCGGAAGCGGTGACGACGGTCAGCGAGAGCACGTTCTCCCGCATCGTGCCGTAACGCACCGCGTTGGTGCCGGAGGCGCGGGTCGCCGCCATGCCTCCGATAGAGGCGTCGGCGCCCGGATCGATCGGGAAAAAGAGGCCCTGGTCGCGCAGATGGGTATTGAGCTGCTTGCGCGTGACGCCGGCCTGCACCCGGCAGTCGAGATCCTCGGCATTCACCTCCAGGATTCTGTTCATCTGCGATAAGTCGATCGAGATCCCGCCGGAGAGAGCGCCGATATGGCCCTCAAGCGAGGTGCCGGTGCCGAATGGAATGACCGGGATACGGTGCGCGGCGCAGAGCCGGACCACCTCGGCCACTTCTTCGGTGCTCTCCGCGAAGACCACGCCGTCCGGCGGCATCGGGGTGTGGTAGCTCTCGTCCTGGCCGTGGCGCTCGAGCACGGAGGGGGCAGTGGAAAAGCGGTCGCCGAAGCGCTCCCGGAGCTGGTCGAGGACCGGCTGGATCTCCGGCGCCTGTTCGCGGGCCTGCATGGCGTTTCTCCCTAGGGTTTCCGGCTGATTTTTACCGGCCAGAGTATCCGCGCGGGAGGGCGGGCTCAATCGCCGAATAGGCAAGGGGCAATGGCCGCGCAAGAAACGGAGTTTCGCTTGCGCTCCGATCGCCTAGACGTCCTTTCGGTGCCTGTAATGCGGCGGCACTCCTTTGTTCGCCGCGCTATGTCTTCCGGCCCCAAATGACGTTCCGAAACGCGAGACGGCGATGAATGCGAAAGTGAACCTGACCATGGGCCCGGCTGAATGGGGACTGCTCATCCTGCTGTCTGCGGTGTGGAGCAGTTCCTTCTTTCTGGTCGAACTGGTGATCGACGCGATCCCGCCTTTCACCATCGTGCTCTGCCGGGTCGGGATCGCCGCGCTCGCCATGCAGCTCCTGCTGCCGCTTTTCGGTCTCGGCATGCCGCGCGACTGGAAGATCCTCCGCGCCTTTTTGATCATGGGCTTTCTCAACAACGCGGTGCCGTTCTCGCTGATCGTCTACGGGCAGACCCAGATCGCGAGCGGTCTCGCCTCGATCCTGAACGCCTCGACACCGGTCTTCGGCGTGCTGGTGGCGCATTTCCTCACCGACGACGAGCGCATCACCCCGCTGCGCCTGCTCGGCATCGCCCTCGGCTTCGGCGGAGTCGCCCTGATGCTGGGCTCCGATCTGGCGGACGGCATCTCCGGTACTTTCTGGGGCCAGCTCGCACTGATCGGCGCGGCGCTCAGCTACGCCTTCGGCGGCGTCTTCGGGCGACGCTTCAAGGCGATGGGGATCCATCCGGCGCAGACCGCGGCCGGGCAGGTCACCGCCTCCAGCCTGATGCTGCTGCCAGTCTCGCTGCTCGTGGACCGGCCCTGGACGCTGCCCGTGCCCGGCCTCGACACCGTCGCCGCTCTGGTGACGCTCGCGCTCGTCTCGACCGCTTTCGCCTATATCCTCTATTTCGAGCTGCTGAAGCGGGCGGGGGCGACGAACCTGCTGCTTGTCACCCTGCTGGTCCCGGTCGGGGCCATCCTGCTCGGGGTTCTGTTCCTGAACGAAACGCTCGGACCGAGCCACGCCGGCGGCATGGGGCTGATCGCGCTTGGCCTGCTGGCGATCGACGGGCGATTGTTCCGGAAGTTCCGTCGTATGGCCGGGTAGAGGAATAGAAAAGGCCGGCATCGCTGCCGGCCCAATTCTTCAAGTCGTCATTCCCGCGAAAGCGGGGACCCAGGGTTCCAGGTCACCGTTCCACGCTCTCTGGGTCCCCACTTGCGTGGGGATGGGGATGACGAACGTTTTGGGTGGGAGGGCTTACGCTTCCTCGCCGATCTGGACGTCGATGCCCTTGGTGTTGAGCATCTCGAGCAACTCGCCGGTCTCGTACATCTCGCGGATGATGTCGCAGCCGCCGACGAATTCGTTTTTCACGTAGAGCTGCGGGATCGTCGGCCAGTTGGAGAATTCCTTGATGCCTTCGCGGACCGCCGGGTCCTCGAGCACGTTAATGCTCTTGAACTTGACGCCGACATGGCTGAGCACGCCGACCACGGCGGCGGAGAAGCCGCATTGCGGGAAAACCGGGGTGCCTTTCATGAACAGGACCACGTCGGTCGAGTCGATTTCGTCCTGGATGCGCTGGCGGGTGTTGTCGTCAAGCATGGCGTGGTCCTTTCCTGGGTCCGTGTGCCGTTCGGTTGAGAGAGTGTAGCAGATTGCAGTCAGCTGGGTGTGCCGGTCTGCAGCGCGAGGGCGTGCAGTTCGGTGCCCATCCTGCCCTGCAGGGCCGCATAGACCATCTGGTGCTGCTGGATACGCGTCTTGCCTTCAAAGGCGGAGGACAGGACATGGCAGGCGTAGTGATCTCCGTCCCCGCGCAGATCCTCGATCGTGACCTCGGCATCGGGGAACGTCTCCTTGATGAGGCGTTCGATCTCTCCGGCTTCCATTGCCATGCGTATCTGTCCCTGTCTTTTCGTTCTTTTGCTTCAGGAGGCGGCCATGTAGTCCGGCAGCCGCTCCTCGAAGACCGACCGTAGCATTGAGACCGATATGGAGTCACCGGCGGAGAGTTTCAATTCGCCGTCTCCGGTCGTCCGTCCGATCGCGCTTGCGGAAACGCCTGCTTTCTCCGCTGCTCTGAGCACCGCATCCGCATCTTTCGCGGTAACGACATAGCGCGCCTGGTCCTCGCCAAAGGCCCAGGCATGGGCTGCGAGACCGTCCTGCGGGACGACTTCGGCGCCGAGTCCCTTCGCGCCGAGCGCCATCTCGGCAAGCGCGACGGCGAGGCCGCCATCGGAGATATCGTGGCAGGCGGTGACGCTGCCGGCCTCGATCAGGCCGCGCACGAAATCGCCGTTCTTCTTCTCCAGAGCCAGGTCGACCGGCGGTGGGGCGCCTTCCTCGCGGCCTTCGACCTCCCGCAGATAGATCGACTGGCCGAGCCAGCCCGTGGTCTCGCCGATCACGACGATTGCTTCGTCCGCTTCCTTGAAGGCGACGGTGGCGCGCTTGGCGATATCGGCGATCACGCCGACGCCGCCGATCACCGGGGTCGGCAGGATCGCCTTGCCCTCGGTCTCGTTGTAGAGCGAGACGTTGCCGGAGACGACCGGATAGTCGAGGGCGAGGCAGGCGGCCTTCATGCCGTTAATGGCGCCGACGAACTGGCCCATGATCTCCGGCTTGGTCGGATTGCCGAAATTCATGTTGTTGGTGACGGCGAGCGGCTTTGCGCCGGTCGCGGTGATGTTGCGCCAAGTCTCGGCGACGGCCTGGGCGCCGCCGGTTTCCGGCGCCGCCTTCACATAGCGCGGCGTGCAGTCGACACAGACCGCAAGGCCCTTCTTACTGTCACGCACCCGGACCATTGCGGCGTCGCCGCCCGGACGGATCGCGGTGTCACCCATGATCAGGTGATCGTACTGTTCCCAGACCCAGCGCCGGCTGCAGAGATCGGGGCTGCCGATCAGATCCTTCAGCGCGCCGGTCAGACTCGCCGGGGCAGGGACGGAGGCGGGATCGAGCACCGGTGCGGCCGGGGTCGGCTGCCACGGCCGGTCGTATTCCGGGGATTCCGCGACCATCGGGGCGATCGGAATGTCGCCGACCGTCTCCTCGCCCATCTTCAGCACCAGGTTGCCGGTGGTGGTGAGGTGCCCGATCACGGCGAAATCCAGTTCCCACTTGTCGAAGATCGCCCTTGCCTCGGCCTCGGCTTCCGGACCCGGCTTCAGGATGATCAGCATCCGTTCCTGGCTTTCGGAGAGCATCAGCTCGTAGGGCGTCATCTTCTCTTCGCGGGCCGGCACCTTGGCGAGGTCCATCTCGATGCCGAGACCGCCTTTGCCAGCCATCTCGACCGCGGAAGAGGTGAGGCCGGCCGCGCCCATGTCCTGGATGGCGATGATCGTGTCGGTGGCCATCAGCTCGAGACAGGCTTCCAGCAGCAGCTTCTCTGTGAAGGGATCGCCGACCTGTACTGTCGGGCGCTTCTCCTCGGAATCCTCGTTGAATTCGGCGGAGGACATGGTCGCGCCGTGGATGCCGTCGCGGCCGGTCTTGGCGCCGACATAGATCACCGGGTTCCCGGCGCCGGCGGCGGCCGAGTAGAAGATCCGGTCCGCCGGCGCGAGGCCGACGGTCATCGCGTTGACCAGGATGTTGCCGTTATAGGCCGGGTGGAAATTCACCTCGCCCGCGACCGTCGGAATGCCCATGCAGTTGCCGTAGCCGGCGATGCCCGCGACCACGCCGCCGACCAGGTGCCGCGTCTTGGCATGCTCCGGGCTGCCGAAGCGCAGCGCGTTGAGGTTGGCGATCGGCCGCGCGCCCATGGTGAAGACGTCACGCAGGATGCCGCCGACGCCTGTGGCCGCGCCCTGATAGGGCTCGATGAAGCTCGGGTGGTTGTGGCTCTCTATCTTGAAGACCGCAGCCTCGCCGTCGCCGATGTCGATCACGCCGGCATTCTCGCCCGGCCCCTGGATCACGTGCGGCGCTTCGGTCGGCAGTGTCTTCAGCCATTTCTTCGAGCTCTTGTAGGAGCAGTGCTCGGAATACATGGCGGAAAAGACGCCGAGCTCCGTCATGTTCGGCTCGCGGCCGAGGATCTTCAGGATGCTGGCGTATTCGTCTTCGGAAAGGCCGTGCTCGGCGACGATTTCCGGGGTGATGGCGACGTTGGAAATACTCAAGAGAGGGCCCTCACCAGTCCGTCGAAGAGGCCGCGGCCGTCCGTGCCGCCTACCGCGCTGTCGATTGCGTTTTCCGGGTGCGGCATGAAGCCGAGCACCGTCTTCGCCTTGTTGAAGACGCCTGCGATGTTGCGGATGGATCCGTTGGGGTTTCCTCCCGCCGTCGTCTGGCCGTTCTCGTCGACATAACGGAAGGCCACCTGGCCGTTCTGCTCGATCTCGTCGAGGATCTTCTCGTCGGCGAAGTAATTGCCGTCGTGATGGGCGACGGGAATGGAGAGCACCTGGCCGTCCTCGTAACCGCCGGTGAAGAGCGACTGGCTCGTCTCGACCCTCATGCCGACATTCTTGCAGATGAACTTGAGGCCCGCATTGCGCATCAGTACGCCCGGCAACAGGCCGGTCTCGGTCAGCACCTGGAATCCGTTGCAGACGCCCATGACCGGAACGCCCTTGTCGGCTTTTTCCTTCAGGTTCCTGAGCACCGGTGAATGGGCGGCAATGGCGCCGGCGCGCAGGTAGTCGCCGTAGGAGAAACCGCCGGGGACCACGATCAGGTCCACATCCGGGATGTCCGAGTCTCTATGCCACACCATGTGCGGCGCTTTTCCGCTGGCTTGTTCGAGGGCGACGGCCATGTCGCGTTCTCTGTTGGTGCCGGGAAAGACGATGATCGCTGATTTCAACGCGGGGCCTCTCGATTGGGGCTGGGTCGGCGCGGCGGAAAGTAAGGGAGGAGGCTGCCGAGCGCAAGCCATGTCGCCGCGTTCACGATGTTATCACGGCAGCGTCGGAGACTGCATCCGTCGCAGGCCATTTGGGACAAAAGACTGGAGACTGAACTGCAACCGCAGATGCGGATTGACGCCGCGTCCATTACGGCAAGAATATATATTCCAATACCAGTGTATGTTGGGGCGCTGGTGAAAGGCGGGGGCGTGGTTTTGGATCAGATCGGAGCGAGGGCGGTTGACGGCCTTCCGCTTCTTCAGTCCGTTCTGGACGCTATGGGGCAGGGGCTGCTGGTCATAGATCGGCACCGCCGCGTCATCGCTGCGAATCCCCGGTTCGAGGCTCTTTTCGAGAGAATCTGCGCGGTTTCGCCCATCGGGCAGGAGCTCGAGTTCATCATCTCAGCCGCCGATCCGGACTCCGCGATCCCGGAGCGGGTTTCCGCGGATAGCGGTTTCGGGCCGGAGCGGCTGGCCGTCGGAGAGACCGTCCAGGAGGTTCGCGGTAACGCCGTTCCCGAGATCGGCTACCTGATCACCTTCAACGATGTCACCGGGCATGTTCGCGCCGAGCAGGCAGCACTCAGCCACGAGCAGCGCGTGCGCGAGATTCTGGATCACAGTCCGGTCGGCGTGAACATCATCGCGCCGGATGGGCGGCGGCTCTATTCGAATCGGAAGATCCAGGAAATGTGCGGCCTCTCGGCCGAAGAACTGGCGGAGACGCACGCGGGTACCCATTACGCCGATTCGAAGCTTCGCGATCAGCTGCTTGAGCGGATGCGGCGCGAGGGCGCGATCGAGAACGAGGAAGTTGAGTTCGTCCGCAGGGACGGGACGCCGTTCTGGGTGCTCCTGTCGTGCAGGTCGTTCGAATATGATGGGGAGGACTGCGTTCTCAGCTGGCTCTATGAGATCACGGACAGGATCGAGCTCGAGCGCAGGCAGATCCGCAGCCGAGAAGAGCTTGAAATCCAGATCCTGGAACTGCGCGACCGGGAAGATCGCATGGCGCAGCAGGCGGCGGAACTCGAAAGCTTGGCGATCCGGTTGTCCGAGTCCGAGCGCAAGATGGCCGAACTGGCGAATTTCGACAGTCTCACGGGGCTGCCGACTTCCCGGCTTTGCATGGACCGGATGCAGCTCGCGATGGCCAACGCGAAGCGCGACCAGACGCTCACCGCCGTATTCTATGTCGATCTCGATGGCTTCAAGGCGGTGAACGACACCTTCGGTCACGATGCCGGAGATCTGGTGCTGAAGGAGGTGGCGGGCCGCATGAACCAATGTTTCCGCGAGGTCGACACGGTGGCGCGTATCGGCGGAGATGAGTTCCTGGTCGTGCTCTGGGGGCTCGGTTTCCGGGATGCGGTTACGCCCTTGGCCGACCGTTTGCTCGGCTGCTTTGAGGAAGAATTCGTTTTTCCCGACGGCAGGGCGAAGATCGGCGCGAGCATCGGAATTGCTTTCTTCAACGGCGCGTCCGATACGCCGGATACGCTGATCAAGCGCGCGGACAAGGCCATGTATGTCGCCAAGAAAGGCGGCAAAAACCAGTACGCGATCAGTGAGAGTTAGTCTGCCGGGTCTTTGATCATCAGGGTGAACCGGTCTTCGTCGAGCATGAAATGCTCCGAAACGCTCCATCCGAGCTTTTCGTATAGGGCATCGGCGTTCTCGGTATAGAGATGCAGCAGCGGAATCCCCCGCAAAGCCGCCTCACGTTCGACTGCGGCGACCAGGCCGCCGGCAACGCCGTTGCCTCTCTGCTCCGGCACCACATAGACGCTTGCGAGCCAATGCCTCAGGTCCTGCCGCGACTCCAGGTCATGGTCCACCAGAGAGGCCATTCCGATAACCTTGTCTCCGGAGATCATCACCATGCAGTCCTCGCTTGGATTCCGCATGATTTGGCGAAACCAGTCCGCAGAGTTCTGCAGCGTGCGACCTGACTTTCTACCCCACTGTTCGTGGTTCCAGTGGACCACAGTGTCGAGATGGTGCGGGACGTCGGAGAGCTTGAGAATGTGTTGAGCGGGCACGGCGCCGGACTTAGCCCTCGATCTCGACCGTGTAATTCTCGATCACTGTATTGGCGAGCAGCTTCTCGCACATGTCAGTCACCTGCGCACGGGCCTTTTCCCGGTCGGTCTCCGTGAGTTCCAGCTCAAGAAACTTGCCTTGGCGTACCTGGTCGACCCCGGCGAAACCGAGCGCGCCGAGCGCGTGCTCGATGGCCTTGCCCTGCGGATCGAGGACGCCGTTTTTCAGGGTGACATGGACAGTGGCTTTCATGCTTTCACCAATCTCGTTTCGCTCGGGGTGCCGACATGCGGCTTATTGAATGGCTTTGGGGCCTTTGAGGTCCATTGGACCGGCTTCCGGCAGCACGCCGAGCCGGCGGGCGACTTCCTGGTAGGCTTCCCGCTCGCCGCCGAGATCGCGGCGGAAGCGATCCTTGTCGAGCTTTTCGTTGGTCTCGACGTCCCACAGCCTGCAATTGTCGGGGCTGATCTCGTCCGCGAGGACGATCTGCAGTGTGTCTTCGGTGTAGTACCGGCCGAACTCCAGCTTGAAATCCACCAGACGGAGGCCGACGCCGATGAAGAGGCCCGTGAGGAAATCGTTCACCCGCAGAGAGAGGGCGATGATGTCGTCGATATCCTGTGTGGTGGCCCAGCCGAACGCCGTGATGTGCTCTTCGGCGACCATAGGGTCACCAAGTTCGTCGGACTTGTAATAGTACTCGATGATCGAACGCGGCAACACGGTGCCTTCCTCGATCCCGAAGCGCTTGGCGATGGATCCTGCGGCGACGTTGCGGACGACGATCTCGACCGGGATGATCTCGACTTCGCGTACCAGCTGCTCGCGCATGTTGAGACGGCGGACGAAATGGGTCGGGATGCCGATCTCCGCGAGCTTCGTCATCAGATGCTCGCTGATGCGGTTGTTCAGAACGCCCTTGCCGGTGATCGTGCCCTGCTTCTCGTTATTGAAGGCGGTAGCGTCGTCCTTGAAATACTGGATCAGGGTTCCAGGCTCCGGGCCCTCATAGAGGACCTTGGCTTTGCCTTCGTAAAGTTTTCTGCGTCGTGCCATGGGTTCCCCGCCTCATAGGTCTGGCGGAAGGTTTCCGGGATGCGGAGGCCCTGCGCGCCGCAGCGGCAGGAAATGCGCGCTCCATATAAACACAAGGCCGGGCAATGACAATCGGGGAAGAGGCTCCGTCCTCCTGCCACGCCTGACGCCCGGGCTCCCCGTCTCTGCACGGGGGCTGTTGAGCTTCTCTGTTTGTGCCGGATGCGGATGATTCCCGTTTGACGGTTAGTTAATGTTAATAACAATATTCCGGAGAGTTTTTCTCGTTAATCGTAAATAAAAAAGAGTCATGCGTTAATATGAATGGATAATTAACCAAGAATAATATCATCGCATGCATATTTGAATGTGACAATTAAGGTTTCGTTTCGAGTTTTAGGAAAAAGTCCGCGGCGTCATTTATTCCAATTTGGAGTTCGGTCATGTCTTTCATGTTCTCGCGGGGAGATGCGGCGGCAAAACTTGCCGCGCTCGATAAATCCCAGGCGATTATCGAGTTCCAGCCTGACGGCACGATCATCACCGCCAATCAGAACTTCCTGACGGCGATGGGGTACGAACTGAAGGAGATCGTTGGCAAACATCACAGCATGTTCGCCGAACCAGCTTACGCGGAGAGCCCGGAATACAAAACGTTCTGGGAGGAGCTTCGGGGCGGAAAGTTCCAAGCGGGCCAGTTCAAGCGGATCGGGAAAGGCGGAAATGAAGTCTGGATCGAGGCTTCCTACAATCCGGTCTCGAATGGCACGGGCCAGCCGTATAAAATCGTCAAATTCGCGACCGATATTACGGAGCAGATCAGGAAGAACGCCGATCTGGTAGGTAAGATCGACGCGATCGACCGCTCCCAAGCGGTGATCGAGTTCGAACTGGACGGTACGATCGTCACGGCCAACGAAAATTTCCTGAAGACGATGGGCTATGGTCTCAAGGAAATCGTCGGCAAGCATCACAGCATGTTCGCCGAGCCCGGTTTGGCGCAAACCGCCGAGTACCGGACGTTCTGGGAAGAGCTCCGCAAAGGCAAGTTCCAGGCGGGTCAGTACAAGCGGATCGGTAAAGGCGGCAAGGAAGTCTGGATCGAGGCGTCCTACAATCCGATTTTCGACCCGAACGGAAAACCGATCAAAGTCGTCAAATTTGCGACCGACTTGACCGGCCGCAAGGAAGAGAACGCGCAACTCGCCAGAGATTTCGAGCAGGGCGTGAAGCAAATGGTGCAGAACGTCTCTACCTCCTCTGGCGATCTTGAGATGACGGCGCAGACCCTCGCTGCCAACGCGGAGCAAACCAACCAGCAATCCGCGACTGTTTCCTCTGCGACAGAAGAGCTTTCGGCCTCGGTCAACGAGATCTCGCGGCAAATCCAGGAGTCGACACGGGCGGTCGGAAACGCGGTCGACGCTGCGGGCCGGTCGGAGAAAATGGTCTCCGAGTTGCTGAGCGCAGCGCAGAAGGTCGGCGAGATCACGAAAATTATCGCCGATATCGCCGAGCAGACAAATCTCCTCGCACTCAACGCGACGATCGAGGCCGCGCGAGCCGGCGAGGCCGGGAAGGGATTTGCCGTGGTCGCCTCCGAGGTGAAAAGCCTGGCCAATCAGACTGCGGCCGCGACGGAAGAGATCTCCCTGCAGGTGAAGGGGATCCAGGACTCGACGGAAACGACGGCCAATTCCATTGGCGAGATCGCCCAGATCATTACGCAGGTGAATGAGATCGGCGGGTCGATCGCGACCGCGGTGGAAGAGCAGGCGGCGGCAACGCAGGAAGTGACGGTCAATATCAGCGGGGTCGCGCAGGCGACGCACGAGAGCGGGGAATCAGCGGCAAGCGTGCTGACATATGCTCAGTCCCTGTCCTCCCAGGCCGGGGAACTCAACCAGCGGGTCGAGGATTTCCTGGTCAAGGTCCGCTCCATGTAATCCCTTGCCGGGACGGGCCCTTGCCCGTCCCGGCCGGGTTTCCCTGTCAGGCTATGATTTCGCTTTCATAGATGGTGAGTGTCTTCGCCAGGCGCTCGACGATCTCGTCGGTTTCCTCTTCCGAAACGATCAGCGGCGGCGTGAGCATCAGCCACTCGCCGTATTTGCCGTTCGCGGTGCGCCGGGAATAGAGAAGCAATCCATTCCCCATACCGATTTCGGTCAGCCGGGTAGAGGCGCGAAGCGCGGCGTCCGGAATTTCTTTCTTGTCCCGGTCTGTCACGATCTCGATCGCATTCAGCAGGCCGAGTCCGCGCACGTCTCCCAGGATGCGGCTCGTCTCCTGGACTTCGCTGAGGCGCTTGCGCAGATACGTTCCCATCGCCGCCGCGTTTGACATCAGGTCGCGATCGACCACCTCCCGGAGGACCGCGAGCCCCACGGCGCAGCTTAGCGGGTTGGCCACGTAGGTGTGTCCGTGCAGGAACCCGCCAGAACGGGCGACTGTGTCGACCATCTCTGACGGAGCTAGGACCATCCCGAGCGGCGTGTATCCGGCGGCGATCCCCTTGGCCAGCGTTACGATGTCGGGCCGGGAGTCCGGCCAGTGTTCGGCGGCGAGGAAGGTTCCGGTACGTCCGGCGCCGCTCATGACCTCGTCATAGATCAGCAGGACCCCATGCCGGTCGCAGATCTCCCGGACCGCGCTGTAATAATGATCCGGCGCCACGAGGGCTCCGGTCGCGAGGCCTCCGACCGGTTCCATGATGAAAGCGAGCACAGATTCAGCGCCTTCTGCGACAATCGTGGCTTCCAGCGCGGCGGCACAGTGGCGCGCGTAGCTGTCGGTATCGTGATTCTCCGGCAGCCGGTAGGTGAACGGAGCCGGGACCTTCGGCATCACCTGCATGACACTGGCAAAGACGGCCTCAGAAGTCGGGTCGCCCGTGACGGACGCTGCACCGAGCGAGGCGCCGTGATACCCGGGATCGCGTCCCAGAACCTTCCAACGCCCGGCGTCGCCGCGCGCGACGGCATATTGCCGGGCAAGCTTGATGGCTGCTTCGGTCGCTTCCGAGCCGCCGGACACGAAAAAGGCGCGTTCGAAGCCCGGCCCGGCAAGGTCTGTGGCGAGGTCGGAAAGTGCGATGTTCGGTTCGTTCTCGAAATGCTGCCGGGCCGCGAAACAGATCTTCTCTGCCTGCGCGCGCATCGCCTCGATCACCCTCATGTTGCGATGACCGAGGTTGGTCGTGACCGGTCCCGAACAGGCGTCGATATAACGCTTGCCGTCCGTATCCCAGAGATAGACGCCGTCTCCGTGGCTGACCGTCGGGTGCCGGTGGGTGCCCTCGGGGAGATAAAACACGTCGACCGGCCCGCCGCGCGCTCCGAAACTGTCCCGACCCGAATCAATCGCATCCGCCATTTCTCTTTCCCTTGCTGCGGAGAGGTCAGCCGACCCCGAGGTCGACGGTTTCATATTCGGCTTCGTCCGGTTTGCCCGGAGCGAAACGCCAGACGGGATCGCGCCCCGGATCTGCGGGCAATGCGATCAGTGAAGAGGAAACGGTCGCAAACCCCTCGCCATTGTCGAGATTGATCGCGGAACCGTAGTCGGCTGGATTGCCCCGGGTGCGGTCGGCCAGAAGATTTTCCCACGCGGACCAGTGGCCGGTTTCCGGATCGGGTGCCGCGGCGATGCGGAACCGCGGAAGGGCCCGCCTGACGCGTGCGCTCTCCGGGTCGTTCACGTCGTAGGCGGTGAAGACGGAGATCCCTTCCGGGACCTCGAAGACGTCGATGTCCCCGTCGTCCCGATCCTCGTTGCGAATCCAGAAAGCCTTCTCGGAGTCGGCGACAAGCATGTTGAAGCTGCGATAGCTGGAGCCCTCCAGCTCGCCCAGTGCTTTTGCGGCGGTTTCCGCCTCCGCATGCTCCAGCGCTTCGAGCACAACTTCGCCCCGGCTGCGCTTGCCGGCGGCCGGACCAAGTGAGCCCCGGCGGTTGAGAATGCCGGCAACCAGCCCGTGATCGTTCACGCCGAGCCAGGAGCCGCCGCTGAGCTCGTCCAGGCCGGCGAGGGTTTCGGGCCGGTCACTCCAATGACGGCCTGGAGCCTTCCAGGGGCGGGACTGCATTTCATCGCGGTTGGCGGCGATCAGAACCGGCCAGGGGGCGCCCGGGCGGCGCAGGAGAACAAGGGTGCACATGGGCGAGACCCTACGCCCCGGAGACATTTTTTGACAACTGGGCGAATTGCGGCAATCTGCCAGTTAACAGATGGGCCTGCGCCTGATAGGTTGCCGCCGATTTTGAAGGGCCGCGCTTGACCCTGCCGCAATCTGGTACGGAGCGATTGGCTGTCAATTGATCGGGATTGAGACGAGGGAGTATTCGATCGATGTCAGGTTTCGACAAACGCCAGAAGGGCGAAGAAGCAAAGTTCGCGCTGGATGCTGAGCTGCAGTTCAAGGCCAGCGCCCGCCGCAACAAGCTGCTTGGTCTCTGGGTCGCGGAGACCTTTCTGGACAAGACCGGCCCGGACGCCGACGCTTATGCGCGGGAGGTGGTCGCCGCTGATATGGAAAAGCCTGGCGTCGACGATGTCGTGGAATTCGTGCTGAAAAGCGTCGAAGGAACCGGTGCGGATCTTTCCGAGCATCGTCTGCGGAACAAGATCGACGAATTCACCGCGCTCGCGGTCGAGCAGGTCAAGAACGAGGGCTGATCGGGCTCGCGCCGACAGTCATCCGATACGAGAACGGCGCCCATAAGGGCGCCGTTTTTGATTCCAGCATGTGTCCGCAGGGGTCAGACCTCGCCGAAGACCCGCTTGAAGATCGTATCCACATGCTTGGTGTGGTAGCCGAGATCGAACAGCGCCTCAAGCGCGGCATCGTCCAGACATGCCTTCACTTCGCCATCCGCCTTCAGCAGTTCGAGGAAGTCCTTGCCCTCGAGCCAGACCGGCATGGCGTTGCGCTGCACGGCCTTGTAGGCGTCCTCGCGGCTCATTCCCGCCTGGGTCAGCGCCAGCAGAACACGCTGGGAATGGATCAGGCCGCCGAGCTGGTCGAGATTGGTCTGCATGCCTTCCGGATAGACCAGCAGCTTGTCGATCACGCCGGTGAGGCGGGCGAGGGCGAAATCGAGGGTCACGGTGGCATCCGGGCCGATCATCCGCTCGACGGAGGAGTGTGAGATGTCCCGCTCGTGCCAGAGCGCGACATTCTCCATCGCCGGCACCACGGCGGAGCGCACCAGCCGGGCGAGGCCGGTCAGGTTCTCGGTCAGCACAGGGTTACGCTTGTGCGGCATCGCCGAGGAGCCCTTCTGGCCGGGCGAGAAATATTCTTCCGCCTCGCGGACCTCGGTGCGTTGCAGGTGGCGGATTTCGGTCGCCAGGCGCTCGATCGAGCTGGCGATAACGCCGAGGGTCGCGAAGAAGGCGGCATGGCGGTCGCGGGGGATCACCTGGGTCGAGACCGGCTCCGGCTGGAGGCCGAGCTTCTCGGCGACATGCTCTTCGACGCGCGGGTCGATATTGGCGAAGGTGCCGACGGCGCCGGAAATGGCACAGGTCGCGATCTCCGCCCGGGCGGCTTCAAGCCGGACCTTGTTGCGCGCGAACTCGGCGTAGTAGCCGGCCAGTTTAACGCCGAACGTCACCGGCTCGGCATGGATGCCGTGGCTGCGGCCGACCGTCGGGGTCATCTTGTGCTCGAAGGCGCGCTTCTTGATCGCGGCGAGCAGGGCGTCCAGATCTTTCAGCAGCAGGTCGGAGGCCTGAGTCAGCTGCACGGCGAGGCAGGTGTCGAGCACGTCGGACGAGGTCATGCCCTGGTGCACGAAGCGGGCTTCGTCGCCGACATATTCCGCGAGATTGGTGAGGAAAGCGATGACGTCATGCTTGGTCTCGCGCTCGATCTCGTCGATCCGCTCGATCTCGAAATTGCCGCGCTCCCAGACCGCCTTGGCGGCTTCCTTAGGAATTACGCCGAGTTCGGCCTGTGCGTCGCAGGCATGGGCCTCGATCTCGAACCAGATGCGGAACTTGTTCTCGGGTTCCCAGATCTTGACCATCTCGGGGCGGGAATAGCGCGGGATCATATTTATCCTCGGATGACGATAGGGTACGAACGGGACCGGAAAGCGGGATGGTGCTCCGGCAGGCGGGGTTTTATCATTGCCACCCGCCGGAGTCACGCCACGGACGGCCAATGCCATAGGGAGCGCATTCATGAAAATCGACGGTAAGCCGCATCGCACGATCTGGCCTGCGGAGGGCGGGGACGCGGTCGAGATCATCGACCAGACCAAGTTGCCGCATTCTTTCGAGATCGCGCGGCTGGAAACGCTCGCCGATGCGGCGCATGCGATCAAGGCGATGCTGGTGCGCGGCGCCCCCTTGATCGGCGCGACAGCGGCCTATGGGATGTGGCTGGCGATGCGTGCGGACGCTTCCGATGCCGGGCTTTCGAACGCCTATGACCGGCTTTACGAGACCCGACCGACGGCGGTGAACCTGCGATGGGCGCTGGATGCCGCGCGCAGGAAGCTCGGCCCGCTGGCACCTGAGGCGCGTCCGGATGCAGCCTTCAAACTTGCAGGCGAGATCTGCGACGAGGACGTCGGCATAAACCGCGCCATCGGGGAGGCTGGCCTTTCCGTCATCAAGGAGATTCAGGCGAAGAAGAAACCCGGCGAGACGATCAATATCCTGACCCACTGCAATGCCGGGTGGCTGGCGACGGTGGATTGGGGTACGGCGACGGCGCCGATGTATCTCGCGCACGATGCGGGCATTCCGGTGCATGTCTGGGTCGACGAGACCCGGCCGCGCAACCAGGGCGCCAGCCTTACCGCCTGGGAACTCGGCAATCACGGCGTGCCGCATACGGTGATCGTGGACAATGCCGGCGGTCACTACATGCAGCACGGCATGGTCGATCTGGTGATCACTGGCACGGACCGGACCACGCGGGCGGGCGATGTTTGCAACAAGATCGGCACCTATCTGAAGGCACTGGCGGCGTATGACAACGGTGTGCCGTTCTATGTCGGCCTGCCGTCGCCGACCATCGACTGGACGATCGCCGACGGTGTCCGCGATATTCCGATCGAGGAGCGCAGTGCCAAGGAAGTCACCGAGATGACCGGGCGGTTGCCATCCGGCGAGGTTGCGACGGTGGCGATCACACCGGAGACCAGTCCCGCAGCGAACCCGGCTTTCGACGTCACGCCGGCGCGTCTGGTGACGGGGCTGCTGACCGAGCGTGGCTGTGCCGAGGCGAGCGAGGAGGGACTGTTGAAACTGTTTCCGGAAATGCGGCAGGCGGGCGAGGACTGATGGCGAAGCGTATGGGGGCGGCCGAGCGGGCGCTCCGGCAGGAAGTGATCGATACCTGTCTGAAGATGAACGAGCTGGGCCTGAACCAGGGCACGTCCGGCAATGTCAGCGTGCGGGTAAGCGAGGACCGGGAGGAAGGTTTCTTTCTGACGCCGTCCAGCATCCGCTATGACCGGCTTAGGCCGGAAGACATCGTGCGGATGGATCTGAAGGGCGAGGTCGAGGGCAAGCACAAGCCGTCGAGCGAATGGCGCTTTCATCTCGATATCATGAAGGCGCGAGAGGATGCGGGCGCGATCGTCCATACCCACGGTATGTTCGCCACCACGCTGGCATGTCTCCATCGTGAGATCCCGGCTTTCCATTACATGATCGCGCTTTTCGGCGGCCCGACGATTCGCTGTGCCCCATATGCGACCTACGGCACTCAGGAGCTCTCGGACCATGCCTTGAAGGCGCTGGAGGGGCGCAAGGCCTGTCTTCTTGGTAATCACGGGCTGATTGTGCTCGGTCCGCATCTGGAACGGGCTTTGGCGCTGACCGTCGAAGCAGAGACGCTCGCCGCGATGTACTGGCGGGCCCTGCAGATCGGCCAGCCGGCGATCCTCCCGGACGAGGAGATCGAGAAGGTTGCGGCGAAATTCGGCGTGACGGGATATGGTGGGCGCTAGCGGTACGAGCTGGAAAGGAGCGCTTTAATGGTCGTAAGACGTCTCCTCTGGGAAGCGGCCCGCAGGGTCGCGCAAAATCCCGAGATACAGCAGAAGGCTGCCGATATAGCCGCCGAAGCCTATGAGCGTGCCCGGCCGAAGCTGGAAAATGCCGGGCGGCATCTCAGCGACTCAGCGCGCGAAGCAGCGGCCGAGCATGATCCGATGAAAGATCCCGTGGGCTTTGCCAAGTCACTGAAGAAAAAAGCGTTTCCGACGGAAGGTTGATTGCCTGACGGTCCGTTGGACGGATGTTGCGTCAGAAAGATAAAATTTTATTAAAGTGCACAATTGACATATTTATCTAAAATCCAATATAAATAACTCGTTTACCATAGGGGTAATGGATTTACCCGTCGGTTTGCGGCAGAATATCTGTTGGAGACCGGCCTGAGCGAGCAAGGCTGGACATGGCACTCGGTCCGATAAACAACTTTCCTCTGGTCCCGGTTCCGACCGGCGAGAGGCAGGTTCCGGCGCAGCCGAACGGGGCTGACGGCCGAAGCGCGCGTGCAGAAGAACTCGATCCGGCGACCAGCCGCTTCGCCCAGGAATTGCGCGGCAGCGATCCGCGTGCGGACCAGCAGAACGGCAGGCAGCGTCAGAAC
Organism: Nisaea acidiphila; assembly: GCF_024662015.1. NCBI lineage: Bacteria > Pseudomonadati > Pseudomonadota > Alphaproteobacteria > Rhodospirillales > Thalassobaculaceae > Nisaea > Nisaea acidiphila. The sequence continues at coordinate 4,325,770 of NZ_CP102480.1, forward strand.
GCGATCCCGCTTGAGGAAATCAGCGCGGATCTGCCCAGAGGATCAATTCTCGATATTACGGTCTAGCGGCAGCTGAGGGCCAGGCGGCGGAACAGGTTGTCCGGCTCGAACGGCTTGATGATGTGGTCGCACATGCCGACGGAGCGGCTTTTCTCGATCTCTTTTGCTACCGCATGTGCGGTAAGGGCGATCACCTTGAGGTTGCTGTAGCGCGGATCTGCAAGGATGTGCCGGGTTGCCTCGTGCCCGTCCATTTCCGGCATCTGCAGGTCCATGAGGACGATGTCGATCTTCGGTGGCGCGTCCGACAGCATGATGTCGACGGCCTGTTTGCCGTGCTCGGCCTGGACCACGTTCATGCCGGCTCCCTCGAGCAGGACGGTGGCGATTTCCCGGTTAATCGCATTGTCCTCGACCAGAAGGACATTCAACCCCTTGCAGGCGGCGCGCCAGTCCTGGTCCAGAGATGCGATGCCGGTATCTCCGGTGGCCGGGGCGGATTCCAGCGGAAGCTCGACGTGGAATGCGCTTCCCTTGCCGTGAACGCTCTCTACCCAGACACGTCCCTTCATGCGTTCCGCAAGTTCCCGGCAGATCGCGAGGCCGAGACCGGTTCCGCCATATTGGCGGGTGGTGGATGCATCTGCCTGATTGAAGGGTTGGAACACGCGTGAGATTTCGGCTTCCGTCATGCCGATTCCGGAATCCGTCACCGTTAAATGCAGGCTTGAACGGGCGCCTCCCGCCGGTGTCTCCTCGACGGCGATGCGAACGAACCCGGTCTCGGTGAACTTCACGGCGTTGCTGCAGTAATTGGTGAGTATCTGTCCTATCCGATGGGGATCACCAAAGTAACGCCGGGTCTCCAGCCCGCCCGCATCGATTTCGAAGCGCAACCCTTTCTCTTCGGCACGGGAGGCCGCGATCGAGCGGGCGGAGTCGAGAATCTCCCCAAGAGTGAAGGGAATTTCTTCGATTTCGAGCCGTCCGGCCTCGATCTTCGCGAAATCCAGGACGTCGTTGACGATGTTCAGCAGCGCATTCGAGGACGCCATGACTTTTGCGACAATCTCGGTCTGCCGGTCGGAGAGTTCCGTGTCCCCCAGAATACGCGTCAGTCCTATCACCCCGTTCAGCGGTGTGCGGATTTCGTGGCTCATGCGGGCGAGGAAATCCGACTTCGCCCGGTCGGCCTGTTCGGCGCGGCTCTTTGCGGCGCGCATTTCGGCTTCCGCGCGCTCGGTTTCGCGCAACTGGACATTCAATTCCGAGGTTCTCTCGTCGACTCGTTTTTCGAGCTCCTCGTTTGTCGACCGCAGCAGGGCTTCGACACGTTTCTGCTCCGTGACGTCGCGATAGGTCGTGACGAAGCCGTCATCGATCATGCGGCGGACGACCTCGATCACGCGCCCGTCCGAGCGTTCGCGGACCGCGCAGTAAGCTTCTCTCAGCCAAGCTGCCGCGGTTCGCTCTTTGACGATCTCTTCGATGTCGCCGGGGCCGAACTCTCCGTTCTTCGCCTGATGGCGGAGGAAATCCGAGAGATGACAGCCGGGATAATTGTAGCTTTCCGGAATTCCCATCAGTTCGAACGATTGCGGGTTCGCGGCCACCAGCTTCAGGTTCTTGTCGAAGAGCGAGATGCCGTAATCGACGGTCTGGAGAATGGTCTCCATGGCCGACGTCTTGGCCGCCAATTCCTCGTTGTTGGCCTGTAGAAGCGCTTCGAATCTCTTCTGCTCGGTCACATCGCGATACGTTGCGAGGAAACCTATATCGATCGGCCGTCGGGAAACCTCGACGATGGTTCCGTCGGTACGGTGGCGTATGTCGAAGAACGGTTCCGGCCGTTCGGCGGATGCGGTTCGCTCGGCGACGATCTCTTCGATGTCGCCCGGTCCGAATTCGCCTATTCCCGCCTGAAAACGAAGGAAGTCCGAGAAGTGTCGGCCGGGCTCGTTCATCTCGTGCGGAACCTTCATCAGGTCCAAAGCCTGGGAGTTGGCTGCGACGAGGCGGAGATCTTTTCCGAAAAGCGCGATCCCGTGATCGAGCGCCGCCAGGACTGCTTCCAGCGCTGCGGTCTTTGCCGACAGTTCGGCGTTGTTGGCCTGTAACAAGGCTTCGAAACGCTTCTGTTCCGTCACGTCGACATAGGTGGTGACGAACCCGCCCTCGACAGGGCGGCCTGTGACTTCGTAGATGCTCCCGTTTTTCTGCTCGCGCACAAATCTGTGCGGTTCGAATTTGTGCGCAAGTTCGATCCGGGAGCGGACCTGCTCTTCGACGTCGCCCGCACCGTACTCGCCGCGTTCAGCAAGCAGGCGGATGAAGCTCTCGAAGGAGGTGCCGACCTTCCTGCGCTCTTCCGGGATGTGCATCATCTCGTAAGCCTGCCGGTTCGCCGCGACCAGTATGAGGTCGTCGTCAAACAGCGTGATGCCGTAATTCACCGCTTCGAGAATGGTTTCGAGGGCCGTTGTTTTGGAGGAGAGTTCTGTCTCTCGCGCCTGCAGCTTGGCCGTTCGCTCCCAGATCAGGTCGTCCAGTGTCTCGTTGGTTCTTTCCAGAGCTTTCTGGGAGGAGCGAAGTTCGGTGATGTCGTCATAAGTTGTTACAAAGCCGCCGCCGGCGACAGGGATACCGCGAATACGAAGAACCGTGCCGTCCGGGCGTGTGCGTTCGAAGCTATGCGCCTCGGCTCGCCGGGCGAGTTCGACCCGTTCCTGCACCAGATCGTCGATCTCGCCGGAGCCGTATTCTCCACGCTCGGCATTGTGCCGGAAGAAGGCGGACATCGGAGTTCCGGGAGTCCCCATCCAGGCAGGGAAACCGAGCAATTCAAGATAGCGCCGGTTGCAGGTGACGAGATTCAGGTCCTTGTCGAAATAACTCAGACCCTGAGTCACGTTTTCTATGACAGACGAAAGGACGTCCTGTTCCGTCGTGGCGCGCATCATGGGGTTCAGCGGACAGGTTCCTGACAGCGTTATGCAGATTCGAGTCAATATTAGTTGGAAAAGCGTTAACGCTTGGTTTTCGAAGCGGGAAAATTCCCTTTTTCGATGTGGCTACTTATCAGGGTCCTGTAGGCGGTCTGCAACGAGACCGTTATTTCGCCCGGCAGATTCCCGTTCCCGACGGCTTTTCCATCGATTTCCGCCACCGGGGTCAGCCCCCCGAAAGAGCCGGTCAGAAAGGCTTCTTCCGCCCCCATGCATTCGAGGAGAGAGAAGTTTTTCTCGAAGACGGGGATGTTCTTCTCGCGGCAGAGCTGGATCACCTTGCCCCGCGTCACACCGTTCATGCAGTAGTCGCCGGTCGAGGTCCAGACCTCGCCGCGGCGCACGATGAAGAAATTGCAGGCGTTCGTCGTATTTACGAAGCCGTGCGGGTCCAACATCAGGCCCTCGTCGGCGCCGGCCTGTTCGGCCTGCAGGCAGGCGATCACGCAGTTCAGTTTGGAGTGGGAATTCAGTTTCGGATCCTGCGAATGGGGCAGGCCGCGGACCTGCGGCACGGTGGCGAGCCGGATGCCTTGCTGGCTGAGGCCGGAGGCCGGTTTCGAGTGCTCCAGAATGATCACAACCGTCGGCCCGCTACGGGAGAGGGAGGGGTGCTGGAACGGTTTCGCCTTGCGGCCACGGGTCACCATCAGGCGGCAATGCACGTCGCTTTCCATATCATTGGCGGCCGCGGTCGCATTGAGAGCGTCTAGCAGGCCGGCACGGTCCATTCCGATATCGAGTGAGACCGCCTTGCAGCTCTCGAAGAGACGGTCCATGTGCTCGTCGAAGAAGACCCAATGTCCGCGATCGAGGCGGAGTCCCTCCCACATCCCGTCGCCGAGCAGAAAGCCGGAGTCGTAGACGGAGACCTTCGCTTCGTCCCGGGGCACGATCTCGCCGTTCACGTAGATCCGGATGTCCCTGTTGCGCGGATCCTCTACCGCATCGTGGGTGGTGGTGCGTGTCTCGATCATTGCCGGTTCCTATTCCGCCGATTTGCCGGAACCACTTTGTCGCCCGGCGCAACTGATGACAATTCATTGCGGCTGTCCTGCCTCTGGCGGCGATTGACCGGCCTGCGGGCCCGTGCGACTGACAGCGGACCCGTTCCTCCGGAGCCGACGTCGTGAATGCTGATACAAGACCGCTCCATGTGAAGCCGCCGCAGGCGCTCTTGCTGGCGGGCTGGCTCTTCGCCTCGATCTTCTTTCTCTATGCCTTCGTGCTGCGGGTCTCGCCCTCGGTCATGGTCGACGATTTGATGCGGGAATTCGCCGTCGGCGGGGCAATTCTCGGGAATCTTTCCGCGGTCTATTTCTATGTCTATGCCAGCATCCAGATTCCGGTCGGCGTTGCCATCGACCGGCTCGGCGCCCGGCGGCTGGCGACTGGCGCGGCGGCGATCTGCACCGCCGGCGTGATGGTCTTCGCCGGCGCGGAGAACATCGAAATAGCGTATCTCGGGCGCTTCCTGATCGGGCTCGGCTGCGCCTGCAGCTTCGTCGCCGCGCTCTCGGTCGCCGCGATCTGGTTCCCGACGCGATTTGCGCTCCTGGGCGGGCTCGCGCAGGCCTTCGGCGTTCTGGGCGGGATCCTGGGGCAGGCGCCGTTCGGCTATGCGGTAGAGCAGGTCGGGTGGCGCGACACCAACTGGGCGGTGGCGGTCGGCGGGGCGATACTGACCGTATGCCTGTTCCTCACTGTGCGCGACAAGGCGCGAGCACATGACGAACCGGCGCGCCCGCTGCTGGAGGGGCTGAAGCGGGCGCTTTCCAACCGGCAGACCTGGCTCGCCGCGATCTTTGGCGTCGGCATGACCGGCTCCATGCTCGCCTTCGGCGGTCTCTGGGGCGTGCCGTTCCTGATCGAGGCGCGGGGCATGGCCAAGCCCGAGGCGGCGGCGCTCGCTTCTGTGATGTTCTTCGGCTGGGGGATCGGCGCGCCGATGATCGGCTGGCTTTCCGACAAGCTCGGCAAACGGCGGCGCTTCATGGTCGCGGGCGGCCTGCTGGCGACGACGGGGATCTCGCTGGTCATCCTCTTCCCGACAATGCCGCTGCCAATGCTGCAGACGGTGCTGGCGCTGCAGGGCTTCGGCTCCGCGACCATGGTGCTGAGTTTTGCCGTCGCGCGCGAGCACAATCCTATCTGGGCCAACAGCGCCGCGCTCGGAATCATCAACAGCTTCGTGGTCGGCAGCGGTGCGGTGCTGCAGCCCTTCATCGGCTACCTGCTCGATCTCGGCTGGGACGGCCGGATGGCCGACGGTGCGCGGGTCTATGCGCTGGAGACATACGGTGCCGCGTTCGTCGTTCTGCCACTGTTCTGTGCCGCCGGCGTCGTTGCGGCCTGCTTCATCCGGCAACCACGATGAACGGCGGCGATGCGGCCGCTGTTGCCCCCGCTATCGGCCGGGCGGAATGGGGACGGCGGATCGTTCTGGTCTCGACCCTCTCCGTCACCCAGATCGTTGGCTGGGCGACCACGTATAACGCTCCGGCCTTGCTCGGCCGGCCGATCTCGGAGGCCTTCGGCGGCACGCTGACAGAGGCGATGGCGGGAGCGAGTATATTTCTCGTGGCCATGGCACTGGCTTCGCTCGGCGCCCCGCGTCTCTACGAGACGGCCGGCGCTGCACGTCTGATGGCCGCCGGATCGCTCGTCATGGCCGGGGCACTGGCTCTGACAGCCACATCAAGTTCGATGCCTGTCTACTGGGCGAGTTGGGTGCTCATCGGTATCGCCGGTGCGGCCGTGCTGACGACCTCGGCGCATACGGTATTGGTGGCGGCGCTGGGCAAGTCCGCGCGGTCCTGGATCGCCGCTGTCATGCTGATTTCGGGGCTTGCCGCGAGCGTCGGATATCCGGCGACCGCGGTGCTGGAGCATCTGTTCGGCTGGCGCGGAACTTTCCTGGTTTTTGCCGGCCTGCATGTTTTTATCTGTTTTCCGTTGCTGCTGCTTGTTTGCCGCATCGCCGGTCCAGCAGCGGGCGGGGCGGCGAAGACGGCCGAGGCGACTGCCGCGTCCTCGGCCCGGCGTGACCGGATCCTGTTCGTCAATCTCGCGGTCGCCGTTTCGCTGATCGGCTTCGTCACCTGGGGATTTGCCATCGTGATCGTCGAGCTGTTTCGGGCAACCGGTATCGGCACGGCGGAGGCGGTCGCGCTTGCTTCTTCCGTCGGCATTTTCCAGGTCGCCGCCCGCGCGCTCGAGTTCACTTTCGCGCGCAACCGCTCTTCCGTCCGTACCGCGCTCGACGCCTCCGCACTCATGTCGGCGGGCTTTCTCATGCTGGCGCTCTGGGACGGATGGGCAGCCGGCGCGGTTTTCGTGTTGCTCTACGGGCTTTCCAGCGGTGTGATGAGCGTGGCCCGCTCCACCATGCCGCTGGAGCTGTTCGACCCGGCGGCCTATGGCCGGATGATGGCGCGGCTGGCGACTCCCATGCTGCTTGCTTTCGCGGCGGCGCCGGTTCTCTTCGGTGGCCTGCTTGAGCATGGGGGGCCGCGACCGGCATTCCTGCTGGCACTTGTCCTGACGATGATGTCTTTCGTCAGTCTATGGAACCTGAGGCGTTTGGCGAGCCGCTAGGTCGGGCCGCCATATTCTCATCTAGAGGTCTGCCCGGGCCGTCAGGATCCTTAGACCCGCTGCACCGAACGCAACGGCGAAGAGCGCTTCGAACCAGCGACGGAAGCGCCCATAGGCGCGGACGAGGCGCGGGTTCGAGAAGAGCAGGGCATAGCCGTGGAATACCAGCGCGCTCTGGAAGCCGACCGCGAGAATAATGGTCAGCAGTTTTTCTGGCGATGATCCGGCCGGCACGCCGAGCGCGAAGAGCGAACCGAAGAACAGGATCGCTTTCGGATTGGTGAGGTGCAATGCGAGCCCCTTGCCATATGCGCGGCGCAGCGAAGCCGCCGGGCGGCCCGGAACCTCGAATTCTCCCGGGCGCAGGGCCGAACGGGCGGATTTCAGCGCGAGATAGAGCAGATATCCTGCGCCGGCATAGCGGATCGCCTCGAACAACCAGGCATTGGCCATCATCACCGCACCGAGTCCGAAGGCCGCCGCGACCGACCAGGCCCAGGAGCCGGTCGTCACGCCGGATGCGACGGCGAGCCCGGATTTCCGCCCGGAGGTCATGGAGGTGCCGGCGATTGCCAGAATGGCGGGGCCGGGACTGCCGGTCGCGACGAGCGCGGCGAGGAGAATGAGCGGGAGTTCCATAGTGTGATCCGAATGCTTACGCGAGGGAGTGGGGCCTGAAGCGGTATCAATCAGGTCAGTAACCCTGCCACAACTATTTCGATCAGAGCAATCCCCGCGCCTTGAAGCTCGTGTGGGCGGAGCGGCCGACGACGATATGATCGTGCAGCACGATGCCAAGCACGGAAGCCGCCTGGCGGATCTGGTTCGTCATGTCGATATCGGCCTTGGACGGCGTGGTGTCCCCGCTCGGATGGTTGTGCACCAGGATCAGAGCTGTCGCGCCGAGATCGAGCGCGCGGGCGACGACTTCCCGCGGGTAGACCGGTGTGTGGTCGACCGTACCTTCCTGCAGGATCTCGTCGGCGATGATCCGGTTCTTCTTGTCGAGGAAGAGGACGCGGAACTGCTCGCGCTTGGAGAAGCCCATGGCGGCGCGGCAATAGGCGATGAGCTGGTCCCAGGAGGACACCACGGCGCGCTCTCGGACTTCTTCCTGCATCAGCCGGATCGCGGCGGCGCGGATGGCTTTCAGGGCGGTCGCCGTGCTCTCTCCGACGCCGCGCAGTTTCATCAGGTCCTCCGCCGGCGCGGAAACGATCTCGGAAAAGCTGCCGAAGCGGTCCAGCAGCATCCGGGCGAGCGGTTTCACGTCGCCGCGCGGACGGGAGTGGAACAGCACCAACTCCAGCAGCTCGTAATCGGCGACCCGCTCCGGGCCGGTTTTCAGGAAACGGTCGCGCAAACGGCGGCGGTGGCCGGCATTGTAGTCCGGGCTAGGAATGTCGCGTGGCACGGAGACGCCCTCCCCAAATGGAACCTCGATGGGGAGGCCATGGGAAGAGCGGGGCGGTTTTCCGGGATCAGTCTTCGTAAGGCGGCTTGGTATAGCCCTTGGGCGAGAGCGTGAAGATCTCGCAGCCGTCGGCGGTGACACCGATGGAATGCTCGAACTGGGCCGAGAGCGAGCGGTCGCGGGTCACCGCGGTCCAGCCGTCGGGCAGGATCTTCACCGGGTACTTGCCGTCATTGATCATCGGCTCGATGGTGAAGAACATGCCTTCCTGCAGCAGCGTGCCTTCGCCCTTGTTGCCGTAATGCAGCACGCTCGGCGCGGCATGGAAGGTCCGGCCGAGACCATGGCCGCAGAAGTCGCGCACAACGGAGCAGCGCTGATCTTCGGCGTATTTCTGGATCGCGTAGCCGATATCGCCGAGGGTCGCCCCCGGCTTCACCACCTCGATACCGCGCATCAGGCTCTCGTAGGTGATGTCCATCAGCCGCTTGGCCTTTACGGAGACCTTGCCCACGCCGTACATCCGGCTCGTATCGCCGTGCCAGCCGTTCAGGATCACGGTGACGTCGATATTCAGGATGTCGCCGTTCTCCAGCTTCCGCGGCCCCGGAATGCCGTGGCAGACGACATGGTTGATCGAGGTGCAGATCGACTTCGGAAAGCCCTTGTAGCCGAGCGGTGCGGGCGTCGCGCCATGCTCCAGAATGAATTCGTGGCAAAGCCGGTCGAGCTCCTCGGTGGTGACGCCCGGTTGTACGTGCGGGGTCAGGAAGTCGAGGGTTTCCGCGGCTAGCCTGCCGGCTTTGCGCATGCCGTCGAAATCGAGAGGCCCATGCAGCTTGATCGAGCGGGCATGGTCGTCCTGGGCGAGAGAGGGGTCTTGCATTCTGTTCCAATAGGCGCGCTTCGAGCCGCGCCGTTTATCGTCAGCTATCCGCCATAAATGCGGATGGGGGCAGGAGGCGTCAAGTCAATCCGCGCCTGTCGGCCGGCTCTCACGGCCAGACGACGGGAAGGGAGCGGCGCACTGCGATGGCCTCCGTGGTGATCTCGCAATCGTAGCAGATCGCCTCGACGCCGGCCTTGCGGGCGGCCCGAAGCGCCTCGGCGTATCCGGGATCGATGTCTTCCGCGACGCAGAATCGGTCGCAGTCCATCCGTTGTACGAGATAGACCATGACCGCCCGGTTGCCTTTCGCCACCTCGTTGCCGAGTTCGACCAGATGCTTCGCGCCGCGCTTGGTCACCGCGTCCGGAAACTCGGCCGCGCCCGGATTTGGGCCGTCGTCGCGCTTCAGATGCACGTTCTTCACCTCGGCGTAGCAGATGCCTTTTTCCGGATCTTCCAGATAGAGATCGATGCGCGAATTCTCACCGTAGCGCACTTCGCGCCGGAGCGAGGCATAGCCCGCGAGTTCCGGGATCGCTCCGTTCTTCACGGCCTCCTCGACGATGGCGTTCGGATGGCCCGTGTTGATCCCGACCAGTCCGCCCGCCGTTTCGATGAGCTCGAATGTATATGCAAGCTTGCGCTTCGGATTGTTGGATTTGGATAGCCATACTTTGGAACCGGGGTCCTTGAGGCCGATCATGCCGCCCGGGTTAGGGCAATGGGCAGTGACCTCCGTTCCGTCGGAGAGCCGCACGTCGGCGAGGAAGCGTTTGTATCGCTGGATCAGAATGCCTTCGTGGAGCGGCGTCGGAAGTTGCATCGGGGCGTCCGTTGTTTCATGGTTCGCTTGCTCTAAGTTCCTCAGACCTCTTAGCAATCCCGGCCCGCCATGTCAGACGAAACCGTCACTTCCGCCTTCCTCATCATCGGCAACGAAATCCTCTCCGGACGCACCAAGGACAAGAATCTGGGCTTCCTCGCCGAGAAACTCACCGAGGCCGGGATCCGGCTCTCGGAAGTCCGTGTCGTGCGCGACGAAGAGGGGGAGATCGTGGACGCCCTGCGCGCGCTCTCGGAACGTTACACCTACGTCTTCACCTCTGGCGGCATCGGGCCGACCCATGACGACATCACCTGCGCCTCCGTTGCTGCTGCTTTCGGCCTGCCGGTGATCCGCCATCCGGAGGCGATGCGGCGCCTGACCGTGCATTACGCGACTATCGGGCGCGAGTTCAACGAGGCACGCAAGAAGATGGCGGAGACGCCGGAAGGCGCGACGCTGATCGACAACCCGGTCTCGACCGCGCCCGGCTTCATCGTCGAAAACGTCCATGTCATGGCCGGGGTGCCGAGTGTCTTCCAGGCCATGGTGCTGGAGCTGTTGCCGAAGCTGAAGCACGGGACCAAGGTCCAGTCGCGCGCCGTGAGCTGCACGCTTGGCGAGGGCGTGGTCGCCGAGGCGCTGGGCGAGATCCAGGGGCGTTATCCCGCGATCGAGATCGGTTCCTATCCCTATTTCCGAGCCGGCTATTTTGGCACGACGCTGGTTGCGCGGGGTACCGATATCCCGGTTCTGGAAGAGGTCGCGGACGAGATTCGGCGGATGATCCGGGAAAAAGGCGGCGAGCCGATCGAGGCGCGCCCTGAGGAAGAGGGGAAGGAAGCAAATGCCGGTTGAAGCCGAGCGCAGGGAGGTCGGCACCGGGAGCGTGGTGACGCTGACCTGGGATAATGCCGCGAAGCTCAATATCGTGAATTCCGAAGCTATCGGCGAGCTGACGGTCGCGATTTCCGAGCTTGAGGAGGACGACAGCCTGCGCGCCCTGGTGCTGCGCGGTGCGGGAAAGAAAGCTTTCATCGGCGGGGCCGACATCAACGAGATGGCGGCCTGCGACGCGGAAAAGGCCGAAGCTTTCATTTCCCGACTGCACGGCCTGATGAAGGCGATCCGCGATTGCCGGGTGCCGGTGATCGCGGCGATTGACGGCTATTGCCTCGGTGCCGGTATGGAGATCGCCGCCGCCTGTGATATCCGGATCTCCAGCGACAATGCCAAGTTCGGCATGCCGGAAGTGAAGGTCGGCATTCCCTCGGTGATCGAGGCGGCCCTGCTGCCGCGGCTGATCGGCTGGGGCAAGGCGAGTTATCTTGTCTATACCGGTGCGACCATCGATGCGCGCACGGCCCGGGACTGGGGCTTTGTCGAGCGCATGGTGACACCGGAATCCCTCTTCGATAGCGCGGCCCAGATCGGGCGTGAGATCGCCGAGGCGGGGCCGGCGGCGATCCGGATCCAGAAGCAGCTGCTCAAGGTCTGGGAGGAGGAGCCGCTTGAGGCCGGGATCGAGTCCGGAATAGAGGCTTTCGCCGCCGCTTACGAGACGGGCGAGCCGCAGGCGATGATGCAGGCGTTTCTCGCGGCCAAGAAAAAAGGCGCGGGCTGAGCCATGCGCCGGGCCGCGCTCCCGCTTCTCGCTCTCGCGCTGCTGCTTGGAGCGGGCGGGGCGCGCGCGGATGGCGTGGAAGGTGTCTGGGGCTTCGTCGGGACGGATGGTGCCGCGCGTTGCGGCGGCACGGCGGTTCTGGTCTTCCACGACGGCATCTACGCGAGAGTGCTGCCCAAGTTGGGCACGCTCTCCGGTGTGAAGGCGCACGTGATGGGGAGCTCCACCTACGCGTTTTCCGGCGACCGGCTGGAGGTCGCGCCGGTGCTGACCTGGACCGCGCCCGAGCCCGCGCGCTCCTATCTCCTCCGGCGCGGCGCGGCGCCGGAACTGGTGCGCGAGGGCGATCCGCCGGCGCGGCTGAAACCCTGTCCGGAGCTGGATGCTAGTCGGTTGATTCCGTGATGCTTTCGGGCGCATACTTTGCCCGGTGAATGGCAGAGGGAGGACCGGTCCCATGGCTGACGAATTCTCCAGCGCGGAACCGCAGGACGAAACGCCCGCACCGCGCCGCGCGGCGCCCCGGCGCGAAACCCAGCCCGAACTCGACGCCGAGACCCGGCACGAGTTCATCACCCTCTATACCGACGCCTCGGCGAATATCAGGTTCGCCAAGTCCCAGCAATGGCACATGCTGATCTACTTCTCCGCGCTCTGCATCGGCGTGGTGGCGGTCGGTGTCTGGCTGCGCTGGGGAGATGTCAGCCTTATCGCCTTCCTGTTCTATCTCGTCTGGCTCTTCAGCTTCGCGACGGTCGGCTCTCTCCTGATGCTTCAGAGCTGGCAGAGTTCGGAAGCGAAGAAGCAGGCCTTCATCCGCTCCTATATGGGCGAACTGACCCGTGCTGCATTGGCGCAGAAATCGCGGGTGACGGGCGACGTGCACCGCTATGTGATGCTCGCCTTCATGCTGCTTTATGTGGAGATGGCGACCCTCGCGGTCTCCCGGATGCTCTGGCCGCATTTCTGATAAGGGTTTCTGGCGCGCTTCTTGCTTTCCCATGGTCTTGTCCACTTTTTCAGGAGGCACGAGACTATGGGCACGAATGTCCTCAGGAGACCCGATACCGGCGCCGGCACTCCGGCATCCAGCGCTAAGGGTTGGAAAAAGCTCGATCTTTCGGAGCTTTTCTCGCGTGAGTTCCGGATCGGCAAGAACGGCATCTATTGTGCCGCGCTGGAGGAACAAATTGCCGGGTCGGAAAAATCCGCCGGTTCCGAGTGAGGGGCACGGCATGGTCGACGCCATCATCTATCGGGGCCCGTCCCAGACAGGCGACAGCTCGCTGCTGAAGAACAGCCAGTTGGGGTCGCTCGATCTGTCCGGGGTCGATATTTCCCGTCCGAGCTTCAACGATGTCTACAGCAACGTGATCCTGGAGGAGGAATCTGACGCGGGTCAGGGGCTGACGGCGCCGGAGAACCTGTCGCCGGCGGCGGCCGCTTTCCTCGCCTACATGACGAAGACGCCGGAGGAGCTCTATTTCGAGCAGATCCTGAAGGACAAGGGCATCACGCCCGAGCAGTACGAGATGCTGCCCCAGAAGGAGAAGGCCGAGCTGACCCGCGAAGTCATGGAGGAGGTCCGTCTCCGCATGGAAGAGGACGCGGCCAAGAAAGCGGCCGGCAAGGAGGTCTGAACCTCATCGCTTGCCGGCAATGAGAAAGGGCGCCGTGAGGCGCCCTTGTTCTTGTTCGGCCATCTCCCTATCGCTTTCCCCGGGTCGTCATCCCCACGCAAGTGGGGACCCAGGGAACCCGAGCACAGCCCTACGATTGCTGGGTCCCCGCTTTCGCGGGAATGACGACTTTTTGTCGATCGGGGTTTCGCGTGAACGCAGAAAAAGGAAAAGGGCGCGATAAAGCGCCCTCGTTCATCGATCCTTGATTTTTCCTCCGCCGGCTCCTCCCCGGGTCGTCATCCCCACGTAAGTGGGGACCCAGGGGAAACCGAACACCGCCCTGTAATCGTCAGGCTCCCGCTTTCGCGGGAATGACGGCCGTTGGGGCGAACTTGCGGGACGCGATCAGCTCCGCCGCGCGGCTTCCTCGAGCAGGGCCGGGTTGCTGACGATCCCGGTATCGGCGGGAAGTGCGGCGAGCTGCTCGGCGATCGAGCCGGCGAGTGCCAGCGCGTCCTCGCGGGAGAGATCTTCGTTCACACCTTCGCCGATCTCGGCGGCGGCGCGCGACGCGTTGCTGAGGGCGACGGAAAAGGCGCCCTGGCCGCCCTGCGCCGGACCGGCACCCTGCGTCCCGTCGGTGCGCTTCGCCGGAGGAGTCTGCGTACGGGCCACATTTTGCGACGCGAGCGTGCTCTTGATATCCATGGGAAATCCTTTCGGCTTCCAAGCCTGACTTAAGGGAACTTTATCGCCCGCGGGACGTTTTGTCATTACCGGCATGGCCGGACCGGACTCAACAGTTCGAAGTGGCGTTAGCGGGTTTTGGAACAGATACACGGCATCATCGACAACTATTACATCGCGGAATGGGCCTCGATTTCCGGCCTCGTCATCTCGTTCTTCGGTTTCGCGGTGACGATCGTCAATGTCGTGCGCTCCCGCGATGCCGCGACCCGCGCGGAAGAGGCGGCGGAGCGGGCGATCCGGGCAATCACCGGGATTGAGATCGTCGATGGGCTGGCGGATGCGATCCGGCTTCTGGACGAAATCCAGCGGCTGAACCGGCTCCGGGAATGGGCGCTCGTGCTCGACCGTCATTCCGCATTCCGCAACATCGTGGCCGACCTGAAGGCGAACGAGTCGATCCGGAAATACGAGAATATCGGGCGACTGCAATCCGCCTTCCAGCACTCCTGCACCATGTCAGACACGATCGAACTCTTCCTCGAGGGCAGCGGTACGGCGCAAAGCGTGAACGTCGCCCAGATGAACAAGGTCCTCTCAAAAGAGGCGGAACATCTCGGCGCCCTGATGGTCGAGATCCGCACCGCCGTTGGAGCAAAGCAATGATCAAGGAAAAGCTCGGTGACATGGTCACCCGCCTCCTGGAACAGACGGAGGCGGGCAAGGTCGACTGGGAGCAGACCGCCACCAAGGGCCGGTTCCAGGCGACCCTCGGCGACTATGCCCTCATGATCTGCGAGCAGGAGAACGCGGACGATCCGGAGACCATCGAATACCGCATCACGGTCTATAACGGCGACGGCGAGGACGTCGAATGCTTCTCCGACGAGGATCTGGCCGCCGCGCTGGAGGCGAATGCCGAAAAGACCTACCGCCAGACCATGCGCAAGATCTTCGAGCTCGCCCGCCGCAAGGCGCTCGGCGCGGAAGAGGCGGTGGACGCGATCCTGGAGCTGCTGGACGAGGACGAAGAAGAGGGGAAGACGGACCCGGAATAGGGCTGCCTTTCTCCAGCCCGGTTAGGGCGTCTATCATGCTTGTATGAGAATCTGGCAAACCCGCATCGACCCTCCCTTATGGGCGGGCCTCGCCCTCGTGACGGCCTTATTCTGGTCTGCCCCCGTCGGGGCTGAAACTGACAAGCCTCTCACGTTCCTGCCGGATGAAATACAGGGGCTCTGGGAAATCGCGGAAATCGACTATGGGGGTATCAGTGCCGTCGGGCCTGACGAGGTCGGGAAATTCGTCGGTCGCCGGATTCGGATCGGGAATGCCGATCTGGATCTGTTCGGCTACCGTTGCCGCATCGACCGGTACGAGGCGGAACTGATCGACAATGAGGCCGGATTCTTCGGTGAACGCTTCCTGTTCTCGAACGATCTCGCAACCGCCGGCCTGCGCAAGGCACCGGACTTCTATCCCGAGAGACTGATGCTCGAGCTGAAATGCGCCGAAGGCGACCGTCCGCCCGTCCGGGAGGAGGACGCGATCTTCTTCTGCCTCGGCGGCGGCAGGCTCGACGGGAAGGGCTTCGATTATTTCGGCGGAGGCGTCCTGGTGACGAGCTGCGACGGGGCCTATTACGTCCTGCAGCGTGTCTCCGAATAACGCATGGTGGCCCCGGAGGGACTCGAACCCTCACGTCCGAAGACTCGCGATTTTAAGTCGCGTGCGTCTACCAGTTCCGCCACGGGGCCGGCCGGGCGTTAAGCATTTCTAGCTACAGGAAGTTCGCCGCCGCGCCAAGACGTCACGGCGCGGCGAACGAAAGGCGAGGGCGGTTACTCCGCCGCTTTCGCGGCCGCGCCCTTGTAGACCGGCAGGCGCCACTCGCCATGCGCCGGAACGTTGCCCTCGCAGACATCGATATAGCTCTGCTGCAGTTTCTTCGTGACCGGGCCGACGGCACCGCTGCCGAGGGGCAGGCGGTCGATGGAGAGGATCGGGGTAACTTCCCAGGCGGTGCCGCAGAAGAAGGCTTCGTCGGCGGCGGCGAGCTCGCTGCGGTCGACGGCCCGCTCGACGGTCTCGTAGCCGGCCTCGCGGGCGAGCTGCAGCACCGTGTCGCGGGTGATGCTTTCGAGGATATCGTTCGAGGTGTCGGGGGTGATGACCTGGCCGCCGCGTACCATGAAGAAGCACATGCCGGGGCCTTCGGAGACCTTGCCGCGGCTGTTGAGGAAGATCGCGGTGTCGTAGCCGTCGGCGGTTGCCTGCACGGTGGCGAGGCGGCCGTTATTGTAGTTGGCGTTGCATTTCACGCGCATCGGCATGGCGTTGTCGGGCACCCGCATCCAGGAGCTGACCTGCGCATGGATGCCGTTCAGCACGTTGGCCGAGCGCGGCCGCTCCAGCGCGGTGATGGCAAGGCCGACCGGTCCGCAGGCGCCGGGGCCGCCCATGCCGGCGACATAGCAGGAGGTCATGATATGCAGGTTGGTGCCGCTGAAGCCGTTGGCGCGGATCAGCTCCAGCGTCTTTTCGGTCACGAGATCCGCCGGAATCGCGCCGTCGAAGCGCATGAAACGCTGGGAGAAATCGAGCCTGTCCATGTGCTCCGCCATGCGGAACAGGTAAAAATCCTCGTCCTTCGCGTTCCAGTACGCGCGCAGGCCCTCGAACACCGTGGTGCCGAACTTGAAGGCGGCCGAGGCGACATGCACCGTCGCGTTGTCCCATTCCACGATCTCGCCGTCGATGACGGCATATTTCGGCGTCGACATTGCCGCGTCCTTCCATCTCTCGCTTGAGCGGGAGCCGGTCCGCCAAGGGGCGCGGCACGCCCATTGGTAGTCCGCCCGCGTGAATTGTTCCGGTGACAATCGGGCGTTTGTCGCCAGACGCGCCCGATGTCATATTTCGAACCTAGATCTTTGCCGGTTCCGCCACAAGCGCCTCTCCGGCACTCCTGAAATGAGGAAACGGCCCCATGACCGCTGCAAGTGACGGCCAGAACTATAATATGCGGCTCGCCTATATCGCGCTGCTCTGCGGTGGGATAATCGGTGCGCTCTCCTTCGGCATCCGGTCCGGATTCGGCGTCTTCCTGCCGCCGATCACCGCCGAGCTCGGCGTCGGCCGCGAGGTCTTCGCCTTTTCGCTCGCAATCCAGAACCTGCTCTGGGGTGCGACCCAGCCTTTCGCCGGCGCTATTTCGGACCGCTACGGACCGTTTCGGGCGATCTGCGGGGGCGCGCTGGTCTATGCCATCGGTACCGTGCTGATCGCTTATTCCTCCTCCGCCGGCATGCTACATCTGAGCGCGGGCGCACTGGTCGGAGCAGGGCTCTCCGGCACCAGCTTCGGCATCATCCTCAGCGCCGTCGGCCAGCTCTTCCCGCCGGAGCGCCGCTCCTGGGCGCTCGGCGTGGTCGGCGCCTCGGGCTCGCTCGGACAGTTCCTGCTGGTGCCGGTCGCGGGCGGCCTCGTCGCCTCCGTCGGCTGGAAGGACGCGGCGCTCTATATGGGCCTCGCCTCGCTGATCATGATCCCGCTCGCCTTCGCTTTCTGGACCGTGCAGGGCACCAAGAGCAATCCGGTCCCGTCCAGTCAGAGCGTCGGCGAGGCGTTGAAGGAGGCGTTCACCTACAAGAGCTACTGGCTGCTGACCGCCGGCTTTTTCGTCTGCGGCTTCCAGGTTGCCTTCATCGCCGTTCACCTGCCGGCCTATGCAACGGATCTCGGCCTGACGGTTGCCATCGGCGCGAATGCGCTGGCGCTGGTCGGACTGTTCAATGTGATCGGCTCCTACAGTGCGGGCGTTCTCGGCGGGAAGTTTTCGCGGAAATACCTGCTGAGCCTGCTTTATCTCGCCCGCGGCGTGGTCATCATCGCCATGCTACTGGCACCGCCGAGCGAATTCATGATCTACGCTTTCGCGGGTGCCATGGGTCTGCTCTGGCTCAGCACGGTGCCGCTGACCTCCGGACTGGTCGGGCAGATCTTCGGGATGCGCTACATGAGTATGCTGTTCGGGATCGTGTTCTTCAGCCACCAGATCGGCTCGTTCCTCGGCGTCTGGCTCGGCGGGCGGATCTTCGACGAGACCGGCTCCTACAACGGGATCTGGTATATCTCGATCGCGCTCTCGGTCTTCGCCGGGCTGGTGCACTGGCCGATCAAGGAAAACGCCATCGAGCGGCAGCCGGCGCCGGCGGAGTAGGGGCCCAGCAGATTAGGGACGCCGGCGGACTAGGGACTGGGCCTCAGGTCTCGTTCAGGAGGCGGGTACCTTCGAGGCGGAGCTGGTTTGCCTTTTCCGGGCCGAGCAGCAGCTCCGTCATCCGCACCTGCGAGAATAGCTGACGCTCCGCCTCATCTGGATCGACCGCGGAGAAATTGCGGCTGCGGATGGTGTTGAGAAGGGCTTCCGACTGGGCGCCGATATTGTGTTCGAGCTGCGCGAGTCTCTGGTTGACGTCCCGGTCGAGGCCGAGTTCGTCTGCGAAACGGTCCGTGATGCGCAGTGAGACGATCCGGTCCTCGACGGATTTCTGCGCTTCGACGGGATCCCGGTCGCCGTTCGGCTGGCTCATCGCAAAAAGATCGGTGGCAACCTGGCCGTCCAGCGCCTCCAGCATCTCGCGCCTCACAAGATCCGCCATTTCGGTCTTGGTGCGCTGAACCTGCCGCGCCTGCATCCGCGAGCCGGACGAACCGACGGCGCGCGCCGCGCCAAGGACGTCTTTGACGAATTTTTCCGTCTGAAGTGCCAGATCTTGGCCGCTCTCGGCGGAATTTATCTTTTCCTGCAATCCCCGGATCTTCTCTTCGGTCTGGCTGACAATCGCCTCGTTCGCAATATTCGTGATCCCCGAGACGTCCGCGACCGTGCCTGCCTCCTCGGCGCGCTGCATGATGTCGACAATCATCGACGGATTCTGCAGCCGGGCGAGGATCACAAAGACGATGAACTCGGTGTTGGCCGGGCGCTGGCGATGGACAGTGTTGAGGGCCGTGCAGATATGTTCGAGATCGGTGTTGGTGACCGACTTCAGCCCGGTAGACGGCAATGCCTGGCGCAGTTCCATTACGGGAACCGCGACTTCCAGCACCCCGGCCATTTCCATCAACGCCGCGTAGACGGTCTCGTCGCCAAGCTTCTCGATTATCGATGCCTTGACGTTCCGGTCGCGGTCCGCCGCCGTCAACGCTTCGCGTATCCGGCCCGAGGCGTAGCGCCAGAAACCTGTCCCGAGTTCGAGCAGGGCCGCGTCATTGTCCTTGTCTATGCTCTCGAGGTCTTCCTGGTAGCGCGCCACTCGAGCCGCATCCGCGTACTCCTGGAACAGCCGGTAGCAGGGCACGATCGTGCTGCGCGGAATGCGGCCGACCGGCTTGCGGGGCTCGCCTGTATTGTAGAGCAGGTCGGAAAACGGCTCGGCGAAGAAGCGCACCAGGGTGGCCTGCCGCTCCGGCTTCACGATGGCGAGCCGGGGGCGCAGCTTTTCCAAGATCTTTGCGATCGCCGGCGCCTTCTTCCGGTCCATCGAGCGGCGTTCGAGTTCCGCGACGAGGTGAGTGAGATCAGCCTCCGGTATCCGAAAGAGCTGGCCGTCGATGTCGCCGAGATTGATGTCGCCTGCGTCCGCTAGTGTGCTCATGCGCCTATCCGAGACTCCTCGCCAGTACCATTTCCTGCCGCAGCATGCTTTGCAGGTCGATATCGCCGTGTCCGCGCTCTTCGTTCTGTGCCGCAAGCAGCCCGAGCCGCTTGGCAAAGTCCTGCCATTGAGCATGGCTGTTTTTGTCGACCGCGTCACGCGGAAGCAGCGGCAGCCCGGAGAGGATCGTCGCGATGGCCGCCAGCCTCTGTTCGTGATCGCCCCGGAGGGCGTCTTCCCAGAGTGCGAATATTCCGGGCCAGCCGTCCTCCAGCCATTCCAGACGCTTGCTGTGCCTCAGGAGATCCTGCTTGCATTGGGCCCAGTTCTTCAAGGTGCCGGAAGGGTTGCCGGCAAGAGCGTCGATTTCATCGAAGGCGTTTTGCCAATAGCCGTAAGTCTCGTTCAGAACCTCGACGATGAGATTCGCCGGATGGTTCTCCGCGAGCTCTGCCGTGCGCATCCAGTCCCGTATGGAGTTGAGGAAATGGTCGGCATTGGCGAGAATTTTCCTTAGACGTCCGGCCGGCTGATACCCGGGAACACCAAGGGCTTCGAGCAGATCGCCCCATTCCGTCATCGCGTTGGAAAGCGTTTCGGCAGGGATGTTCAGCATGCGGGAGATCCGTCCCAGCATGCTCTGAACCTTTTCCTGCCCGGATGGCAAGCTAAGCGCAGCGAGACTCAGCTCCAACTCGGTATCGAGTATCGCTTTGACCACATGCTGAGTGAGGGCCAGGCTGATTCGCACCTGATCCTCGGTCGTGCGCGTGCTCGCCCTGTAGGCGAACTCCGCTGCGCTTTCTCCGGCGAGGCCGGTTGCGGAAGCTCGGATCACCGCGTGCCGGATGATTTCAGGGGTGATTTCTTCGCTGCCGTCGATGTTTTCGTGCAGCACCCTGTCGAAGACCGTCAGCTTGAAAGTTTCCGGTACGCCTTGCCAACCGATGATATAGACGCCACGTCCGCCGGAAAGTCCCGGAATCAGAAGTTCCAGGCGGCCGCGCTCGCCTTTGCGGACCCTGGCCATCGCCACGCTCGGAGTGGTGAAAGGAACGGCGACTCCACGCTCTTCGAAACTGGCTGGCCAGAAGTGGGTGGCTGTCGTCGATTGATTCGCCATGCAGTCCGATCCATGTGCCCTGTTTCCGGATGCGAGTCTTCTGTCAGAGCTGCGCATTCTGGCGGAAAATCATCGCATTTTTGGCGGGATTTCAAGATAAAAACCGAGGCGAATCCTAGACCTACAACTTTTTCGCTTCGCTTGCCTTACTGCTTACCGTCGCATCGATATTGGTGAGCATGTCGTTCAGTTGTTCGAACCGCAATGCTCCCCTCACACTCTCGTTCTGGGCCCGATCGAAGATATTCCGGGTGTGCATGAGGGAAGTACAGCAATAACCCAGCAACCAGTACCTGTAATGCGAAGTAATCAGGAAATTCCGAAATGCGACCGGGTCTCCTTCTTCAATAAATTTCTGGTAGCATGAATCGAAATCTTTAAATATCTGGTTAATGTTTCCGAGTACATTCAAGACTTTTTTCAGCACTTGCTGCTTGAACATGGTCTGTTGCTCGAGGAACGCTCGATGCTCTCGGTGGTCGATCGGGGTCGATTGTTCGGATTTGATCCACCGGATTACCTCGGCGATCTGAGGTTTATTCTCCTCGAACTGGTACTGGTAGAACGACACGCCTTTCCAGGCGCTGAAGACATTGCCGACTTCCTTGTTGTCGATTTTGAAGGCTTCGATGAAGAGTGCGGCTTCCGGGATCGTGGGGTCCCAGATCGCGTCGATGAAGCGCTGTGTCTTGGCGCTGTCGTTATCGTCGGCGCCGAGCGCTTTGTTCACGATCGGACGGACCTTGTCCCGGATCACAGACTTGATGTTGTCTTCCTCGCCATCCTTCATCTGCAGGTAGGCCGGGTTATAGGAAAGTTTCTCCCGCTCCAGAGCAGTCTTCAGGAGGAAGGGATCGAGAGATGGCAGGTCGTCAACCAGGGTAAGACGCTTGAAGTCGCGCGCCATCGCCTCCGTCATATCGCCATGTGCGATCCCGACATAGCGTTGCAGGAGTTCCTCGGCATCCTTTTGCCGCAGGTAGACCGCGTAGCCGCCGTCATGAGGAAACTCTTCGTCGTTTGGGATGTAAATCGCGGTTTCCACGGGTCGGTCGTGGGAAAGGGAGGCATCCTTGCCACTGAAATCGGTCGCGGCGCTGTCCGAGACCTCGACCTTGAAATTCGGGTACTTGAAAATGATCACGCGGTTGAGGCTCGGGATCTCGAAGAAGGTTTCCTCAAGTTCCTCGTCACGCGTGATTCCGAGGATGTTCCAGGTTACGCTCGGCGGGCCGTAAATGATCTGGTCGAGAATAGGCGTGAGCTTGCGCTTCTTGGTCTCGGCACCGCTGTCTCTGCTGTCCAGTAACATCCTGCACTCCCCGGATAACTCAGGGTACCCGTAACATCCCCGCCGGGTTCCAGATAGTGCAGGAACGGCAACCGGGAATCCAGATGTGCAATCTGCACATTCCCTTCCGGCGAGACATTATTCCGGACGCCCGGCCGGTCCGCCCAGAATGCGGAAACGTTTGAGATAGGCCTGTTTTGCCGCCGTTGGCGAAAGTGGCTCGATGACGAGTTCAATGCCGGCTTTTGGCTTTCCAAAAATTTTATTGGCCTCGGACAACGTGAAGCCGGCCAGTTGTGTCGCTTCTAGATAGGCGGCAATCCGGTCCGCACGCTTGATCTTCCGCGTGACCTCCTGCGGCAGCGCCGCAGGCAGCCCGAAGCGCAAGTGCACGGCTTCCTCAAGGCGTTTCTCGACGCTCTTGTAATCCGGACCGATAACCGCCTTGAACGGCGTGATCATGTCGCCGACGACATATTCCGGCGCGTCATGGAGCAGCGTTGCCAGACGCCATTTCAGGCTCATCTCGGGATAGAGGCGGTGCGCCAGGTTTTCCACCAGGATCGAATGCTCGGCGACGGAGTACGGCCAGCGCCCCTCGGTTTGACCGTTCCATCTTGCAACCCGCGAGAGACCGTGTGCGATATCCTCGATCTCGACATCGAGCGGGGACGGGTCGAGCAGGTCCAGCCGCCGGCCGCTCAGCATGCGCTGCCAGGCTCTCGGTGCGTCGGGTTTCGGGCGCTTCACTTTCCGGTTTTCCTCTCGGCGGTTCGACGGCGTCTCAGATAGACGAGAAGACCGAAGCCGATCAAGGGCAGCGCGAGGCAGGCCAGGGTCCGGTTCGCGATCATGATGCTCCGGGTCTGGAAGCGTTCGAGCAGCATGATCGACAGGCAGCGGTCCCGCGCCTCCGCATCGCGATACCTCGCTATGCAAGTCTGCTCGCGCAGGCTGAAGGTCCGCTCCACTGGCGCGAGGTCCCCGGACCACCGGCTGAAAAACACCGCACCTAAGCTTGCCGCCCAAACAAAGGAAAAGACGAAAAAGACCAGCCAAATCAGGCTGGTTCTCCGATACGAGCGCGGATTTTGCATCTTCATTTTAGACAAAATGCATATCTTTCAGATAATTAAAAGAATTTGTTCAAGTGCGAATCCGATTCTGTTAGGGTGGTTCCTCAAAATAGAGCACAATAAAAATGGAGATTTTACTGTGCAACTGAAGGCTATCGCAAAGTGCTCACTGGCCGCTGCCGTGATGACCGTGGTCCTGTCCGCGGCTCCGCAGAAGGCCGATGCTTACGATCCGCGTGGCATGACCGGTCCTGGTTTTTTGGCGCTGGCGGATGGCCGCCTGATCTCCGGCTGGATGACGGAAGGCAACCGGGTCTTCTACTTCAAACTCGAGAAGCGCAAGGTCTACTCGATGCATATCCCGGCGCAGAACGGGTTCGAGGAGTTCTACGAGACCGGCACTGTCCGTCCGACCAAGGAACATTACTGTCTGACGCCGTTCAACAGTGCGGACGAGCGCTGCCTTAAGGTCCGTCTGCTCGAGAACAACGAGTTCGAGACCACGGATGACGACGGAAATCGCATCGCGCGCTGGTGGCTTGCCGCGCAGTGACGAACCCGCAGGGGCAAAGAGGCGGCGCTTGACCTCTTTGCCCCTGCGTTCCAGTTTTGCGGTCCGACTTTCCTGATTTTTTCGCCAGGACATCCTGATGACCGCCGACACGCATGCCGTTCCGCCCTCAGGCGGATTCTTCTCCGACGCCAAGGTGATCGGGCTCATTGGCATCGCGCATTTCTTCAGCCATTTCTACATCCTGCTGTTGCCGCCTTTGTTTCCGACGCTACGGGAGCAGTTCGGGGTGAGTTTCCTCGAACTCGGGCTGATCATGACGGTATTCAGCGGGGCGACGGCGACGACGCAGCTCCCGTTCGGGTATCTTGTCGACTGGTTCGGGGCACGCTGGATCCTCATTGGCGGGCTCGCCCTCGAAGCGGCGGCGTTCCTCTTCATCGGTTTCGGCGACAGTTTCTGGGGGCTGCTGGCACTGATGGCGGTCGCCGGGGTCGCGAACGGCGTCTACCATCCAGCCGATTACGCGATTCTGTCGGCGTCCGTTTCCGGCCCGCGCATGGGACGGGCGTTCAGCCTGCATACCTTCGCCGGTTTTGCCGGTTTCGCCGTGGCGCCGCCGCTCGTTATCTTTCTCAGCGAGATGATTGGCTGGCGTTCCGCGCTGGTGGTTTGCGGCATCGCCGGGCTCGTCACGGCTGCTGCGCTGCTGGTCTCGGCGCAGAGCCTCCATACCAAGCAGAAGCCGCATGAGGGCGCGGCCAAGGGGGCTCCCGACAAGGCGTCGAGCCGGGCTTTGCTGTTTTCCTTCCCGATCCTGATGTGCCTCGGCTTCTACACGATGACGGCCATGGGGTCGGGCGGGTTGAACAACTTCCTGGTTTCCGCGCTGAACCTCGTTCACGGCACGGAGATTCCCGTCGCGACGGGGGCGCTCACCGGCTATCTCATCGGCACGACGATCGGCATCCTGGTCGGCGGCGTTCTCGCCGACAAGACAAGCAATCACAACGTCATCGCGGCATTCTGTTTTTTTACCACCGCGATCATGATCGCCATGGTGGCGAGCGTCGATCTGCCGGAGCCGCTCCTGCTGGCCTCGCTGACCGTGCAAGGCATCATGCACGGTATGATCATGCCGTCCCGGGACATGATCGTGCGATCGGTGACGCCGGACGGGCAGTACGGGAAGGTCTTCGGTTTCGTGACCACAGGCTTTAGCATCGGCGGCATCGTCGCGCCGATGATCTTCGGTTTCGTGCTCGATGAATTCGCGCCGGAGCTCGTCTTCTATGCGATCGCCGGCTTCATGTTCCTCTCGATGTTCACCGTCTTCACTTCGGCCCGCTGGCGCCGGCTGCCGCAGCAAGGGGCGGCCTGATCCGGCTCTCTCGCAGCCAGATATAGAGCCCGGCACCTATCACCATGACGGCGCCGATACAGGTCCAGAGGTCCGGTAAAGTGCTGAAGACGAGCCAGCCGAAGAACGTCGCCCAGAGCATCTGGACATATTGAAAGGGGGCCAGCAGGGACGCGGCGGCATACCGGTAGCCGGCAATGAGCAGGCATTCCGCGGCGAGCGCGAGCAGGCCGATGACGGCGAGCAGCGGCCAGTCCGCCGGACCGGGCAGGTCACCGGACCCGGGCAGGAGGAATGTGGAGCCGACAATCCCGGTCAGGGCGGTCAGGAAGGTCGTCGCGACGACCGGCGTCTGGGTCCCTGCATGGCGCGTCATCAGCGTGAAAACCGCGAAGAAGAACGCGGTCGCCAGTACCATGAAATGCGCCGGTGCAAGCTCTTGAAGACCCGGACGCAGGATCACCAGAATGCCTGTGAAACCGAAGGCAACCGCGCTCCAGCGGCGGATGCCGACCACTTCCTTCAGGAAGAGAACCGACAGCCCGACCGTCAGGATCGGTGCGAGAAAGGTGATGGCCGCAGCTTCGGCCAGCGGCAATTGCGTGATCGCGGTGAAGAACAGGATGGTGGAAAGGAAGAGGAAGCCGCCGCGAAGCGCCAGAAAGCCGAGCCGCTTGCCGCCGAAGAGCGCTTTCACACCGAGGAGCGGCGCGACCGTGAGAAGGGCGGCGAAATGAACCGCGTAGCGCGCGAAAGTGATCTGCTCGATAGGAAGCGTTTCGCCCGCCTGCTTTACCAGCATGTCCATCGTCGAAAAGCAGGTGAAGCCCGCGACGATCAGCGAGATCGCGAGGGCAGGGCGGTGGTGATGCGAGGCACCGGTCATATCGGTTCCGCTCCGGGAAATGCTGGGGTCAGCGCCGGAGCGCCGTCGGTCCGGTGGGCTCGTCCTTGATCTTGCGTTCGCGCAGCCAGACATAGAGACCTGCGGCGACGATCACGCCTCCGCCGACGAAGGTCCAGATGTCCGGTGCGTCGCCGAACAGGAAAAAGCCGTAGAGTGCAGACCAGATAAGGATCGTGTACTGGAACGGCGCGACGATCGCCGCGCTCGCGTAGCGGTAGCCGAAGATCAGGATCTGATGCGAGATTCCACCGATGGCACCGATCACCATCAGCAGCAACCATTCCGTCGCTGTCGGCGTCTCCCAGTGGAAGAAGATCAGAAGGCTGGCTCCGAAATTACCGACCAAGGCGGTATTGAAAAGCAGGGCGACCGGGTCTTCCGTGCGGTTCAGCGTCCGAGTCAGCAGCGCGAAGGCGCTGAACATGACAGCCATCGCGAGCACGAGGAAATAGGCCCAGTGCACCTCCTGGAAGCCCGGGCGCAGGATCACCAGCATGCCTGCGAAACCGATTGCCACGGCCGACCAGCGCCGGACGCCGACCGCCTCGCCGAGAAAGAACGCCGAGAAGGCGACGGTGATCAGCGGGGAGACGAAGCCGATGGCGTTCGCCTCCGCCAGCGGGACGAGCGAGACTGCGGTGAAGAAGCAGATCGTACAGCCGAGAAGCAGCAGGCCGCGGACAGTCACCAGAGCGGTTCTCTCCGTGCGCAACACCCTGCGGACGCCGAGCAGGGGCAGCATCAGGACCATGGCCGTGAAGTGGAAGAAATAGCGCCCC
This sequence comes from Nisaea acidiphila, assembly GCF_024662015.1. Classification (NCBI taxonomy): domain Bacteria; kingdom Pseudomonadati; phylum Pseudomonadota; class Alphaproteobacteria; order Rhodospirillales; family Thalassobaculaceae; genus Nisaea; species Nisaea acidiphila. The sequence goes on from NZ_CP102480.1 coordinate 4,352,141, forward strand.
CAGATCACCATCTCGACGCGGATCATCTCCGAGGTGAATTTCGCGAGCGCATCCATCGTCGCGAATAGCGCAATGGCGATCACGCAAAGACCGATCCCGAACGCGGGACGGCTCAGTCCCTCATCCGTGCTTTCGGCGGGCGGCATCGGAGTCGTCATGTCTAGGAGATCCGCAGGTTGCATCCGCAGTTTGCGGACGCTCGATCCTTAGTCCATTCGGACCGGCCGCCGCAATCGTTGTGACGGATACGTCAGCGCGCGATGCGCACCGCCTGGCAATACTGGCGCTTCGCCTTGAGGGCGCTGCACGCCTTTCCCGCGTCGGCGCGAGTCTCGAAGGCGGCCGCGACGAGGCGCACGAAGGTCCCGCGGCCGTCACCGGCGTCGAACTCGATGGCCTTCAACTCAAGGCCGCCCAGCTCCTTCGGGTACCGTTTTTGCAGCGCGGACCAGCCACGGCGGGCGCCGCTTTGCGTGCGGTAGGATTCGAGATGGATGCCCCACTTTCCGGACTTGCTCGGCGCCGTCATCGCGGCTTCCGACTTTTCCATCTTCTCTTCGCCGGACATTTCTTTCGGCGCCATCATTTTCTCGTCCGACATCGCTTCCAGCTTGGTGACCACGGATTCGAGACGGGAGATCAGCATCACCAGTTTGGTATCGTCGACCGCCGGCATGCTTTCGCCATGGTCCTCGGCTTTGGACATCTTGTCGTCGGCCGCCATTTTCATGGTCGCGCCGGTTTCCGGCATGTTGTCGGCCGCCGCGATCTTCGGGTTGACCACGTCGGTCTTGTGCATCGGCTGTTCGACGGTAACGGGCATGCTCGCTGTCCGGTTATCCGCGAGATTGACCGACATCAGCTCCTTGCGGGAGCGGGAATTCGAGAAGACGCGCTCACGCAGCACATAGTTCTGCGCCACGGGGGCGTAGTAGAGGCTCGTCTCCACATCCTTGCGCTTGCAGTCGATCCGGAAGGTGGTGAAGGTTCCGGCCGGGACGGTGACATCTTCCTGTCCGGCGACGACGCAGCGCAGTTCGTCCTCCCAGCCGGTCGGCAACTTCTCACTGTTCCCTCGAATCCCGAAAGCGACGATATTGCCTTCCTGCAGCGGGAAGAGGGTGCCCGGGTTGCCGATAACCGTCTGCCGGCCGCGTCCCAGTTCCGGGTGCGAGGACCAGGAAAGCTGCGGCGTGACCAACTCGTTCGTCGTGGTCCAGATCAGCCCGGAATCGTTTGTCCATGTGACCCGGTCGGGCGTTACCCCGACCACCTGCTCCTGCACCACGGTCCCGTCGTCGTTAAAGACGTAGGTGTCGCCCGGCTGATAGAGCGGTTTCGGCGCGGGGGGAAGTTGGGCCAGCGGCTCCTTCGCCGGAAGTGTCTCCTCGCTTTCCAGGAAATCGAAATCGGGAAACTCGAAGGAACAGGCCGAGAGGGCCGTGATCAGGGCCAGGGGAAGAAGGCGTCGGGTGAGTGTCCGCATCGCAAATTTCGTCGCCGGAAAGGGGCGCCGCACCCCGGGTTGATAGCTGAAAAAATATCCAAGATCTTGGCTATAGTGTCAACTCAACCCCAAGATGATGTTGCACGAGTGACAGGCTGAATCGGCACAGCCGGAGCCGTTGACAGTATGCCTTCGCAGTCGCACTCTTGGCCCTTCTTCTGAGGCCCCGCGCAGTCCTTGCGGTTTCGACGGGCCACAATCGAAAGGACATTGCGAGATGGTTACGGCGAAGGCGGATCTGGTACTGCGCGGGGGCAACGTGTTTCTCGGGCGCGGCGCCGGATTTGCCGAATCGGTCGCGATCTGGGGCGGGCGTGTGATCGCCCACGGCACGGATTCCGAAATCGACGCCCTTGTTGGGACCGGAACCCGCATCGTCGACCTGCGCGGACGGCTTGCGGCACCGGGGCTGAACGATGCGCACCAGCACCTGCTCATGGTCGGCCTCGGGCTCTCCGAAGTGGATTGCAAGACCGACACGCAAATGCAGGCGCTGCTCGCCAAGATCAAGGCGCGGGCCGAGAAGGCAAAACCAGGCGAGTGGATATTCGGGCGCGGTTACGACCATTTCGAGCTCGACGCCAAGCGCCATCCGTTCCGTGAGGAACTCGATCAGGTCGCGCCGAACAATCCTGTCTATGTAAAGCGCACCTGCGGCCATATGGGCGTCGCCAACAGCGCGGCTCTGAAACTTGCCGGTATCGACGAGGGAACGCCGCAGCCGGAAGGCGGGCATATCGAGAGTCAGAACGGGAAGCTTACCGGCCTGCTCCAGGAGCGGGCGCAGGAGATGATCACGGCGGTTTTGAGCGACCATTCGATCGAGGCGCTTGCCGAAGGCGTGCGCGCGGGCCAACAGCACAATCTCTCGCTCGGTTTCACCAGTGTGACCGATCCGGGCGTCGGGCTGCGCCAGGGCTATGACGAGTGGAAGGCTTACCAGCAGCTGAAGCGGCAAGGCGGTTTCGGCCTGCGCATGCACCTGATGATGCTGGCCGGTGCCAGCGGTTGGCCGGACCGGGCGATCGATCTCGGCCTGATGACCGGGGACGGGGACGAGTGGCTCCGGGTCGGACCGATGAAACTCTTCACCGACGGCAGCGCCGGCGGCAAGACCGCCGCGATGTTCGATCCCTATGTCGGGGAGCCGGAAAATACCGGCATCATGATCTACGAGGATCAGCAACTCTTCGACTACGTGAAGGATTATCACGACCGCGGCTACCAGGTCGCGACCCACGCCATCGGCGACCGCGCCATCGAGCAGGTTCTGACGGCCTACGAGCTGGCGATCGGCAACGATGTCGAGGCGCAGGGCAACCGCCGTCACCGGATCGAGCATTGCGGCTTTCTTTCGCCCGAGCAGCTCGCCCGCATGAAGCGGGTCGGCGTACTGCCGGCGCCGCAATCGATCTTCATGTACGAGTTCGGGGATCTCTATGTCGACGTGCTGGGCGAGCAGATGGCGGCCAAGGCCTATCCGTTCCGCTCCTTCCTCGATGCGGGCGTCTATCCGTCGGCCAGCTCGGACGCGCCGGTTTCCTCCACCAACCCGTTCCAGAACATCTATTCGATGATCACCCGCAAAACCAAGCGCGGCACGGAGCTCGGGCCCGACCAGCGGCTGACCCTTGAAGAGGCGCTGCATTGCTACAGCTATTGCGGTGCCTACGGTTCCTTCGAGGAGGATATCAAAGGCACTTTGGGCCCGGGCCAGCTCGGCGACGTCACGGTGTTCGACCGCGATCTCTTTGCCGTCGAGCCGGAGGAGATTTTGGAAGCCAGCGCCGATTTCGCCATCGTCGGCGGGGAAATCATGCACGACCGCCTTGGCGAGGCGGCCTGAAATCAAGCTAGCGGAGCCGGAAAGCGGCCCGGAACTGAGAGAGCAGGGACATGTCGAAAACCACTTTGATCAAGAACGCGGCCTGGGTCATTGGCTGGCAGGCAGGGACGAACGGCGGCTCGGCCGGACACCGGTTCTTCCACGATGCCGACGTCGCCTTCAAGGACGGCACGCTGATCCATGTCGGCCCCGGTTTCGAGGGCACGGCGGACGAGACCGTCGACGGAAGCCGCATGATGGTGATGCCGGGCTTCGTCTCGATCCATAATCACCCGACCTCGGAGCCCGGCAACAAGGGCCTGAACGAGGAGCTCGGCAGTCCGAAGCTGGGGCAGAGCGGGCTCTACGAATACATGCCGGTCTTCCGGATCCTTCCGGAGGCCGCGCCCTATACGACGCGCTACGCCATCCACGAAATGCTGAAGAGCGGCGTCACCACCTTCGCCGACCTCTCCGGCGCCCGCGACACCTGGGTGGAGGACGTGGCGGATACCGGCATCCGCGCCGTGCTCTGCCCGATGTATCGGGACGCGGTCTGGTCGACCAAGAACGGTCACTCCGTCGTCTATGACTGGAACACCAAGGCAGGCGAGGCGGCGATGGAGCGCGCCATCGAGATCATCGAGGAGGCGGACAAACATCCGTCCGGCCGCATCTCCGGCATGATGGGGCCGTCGCAGATCGACACCTGCACGCCCGAGCTGATCAAGGCCTCTCACGAGGAGGCGAAACGGCGCGGCATCAAGATGCAGATCCATGCGGCGCAGAGCGTGGTCGAGTTCAACGAGATGACCCAGCGTCACGGCCTGACGCCGCTGGAATGGCTGGACAGCCTCGGCGTGCTCGACGAGACCACGATCATCGGTCACTGCATCTTCCTGAACGATCATCCCTGGCTGCACTGGCCGCAGGCGGACGACTTCAATCTGCTGGTGAAGTCCGGCGCCAATGTCGCCCATTGCCCGACCGTGTTCTGGCGCCGCGGCATCGCCCTCAACCATGTCGGCCGCTACGTGAAGGCAGGCATCCCGCTCGGCCTCGGCACCGACACTTTCCCGCATAATTTCATCCACGAACTGGAAGTCGCGATGATCGTCGGCCGCATCATGTCGGGCGATTACAACAACGCGACAACCGAAGAGATCTTCGATGCCGGCACGATCGGCGGCGCGAAGACCCTCGGGCGCGAGGATATCGGCCGGCTCGAGGTGGGCTGCAAGGCAGACCTCGTCATGGTCGATCTCGACCATGCCTACATGCAGCCGGTGCGCGACCCGCTCCGCAGCCTGCTCTATTCCGCGGGCGATCGGGCGGTTCGCCATGTCTATGTCGATGGCAAACAGGTCGTGAAGGACGGCGAGGTGATCACCATCGACGTCGCCGAAGCGGCCGCGAAGATGACCGAGTATCAGAAGGTCACCATGTCGACCGTGCGCCAGCGCGACTGGGCCCAGCGCCCGATCGAGGAACTGTCGCCGATGAGCTATCCGGACGCGCACTGAGGAGCGGACACATGAGCGAATACGATCTGGTCGTCCGCGGCGGCACCGTCGTCAATGCCTCGGACATCGTGAAGGCCGATGTCGGTGTTAAAGACGGGCGCATCGTCGCACTGGGCGAGAAACTAGGAGCCGGCGCCAAGGAGGTTGACGCCTCCGGCCGGCTGGTGATGCCGGGCGGCGTCGACAGCCACTGCCATATCGACCAGCCCTCCAGCACCGGCGGGCGCAATGCCGAGACCTTCGAGACCGCGACCCGCTCGGCAGCCTGCGGCGGCACCACTTCGGTGATCTGCTTCGCGCCGCAGCAGAAAGGCGTCGGGCTCGCCGACGGCGTCGCCGCCTATCACGAGCGGGCGAAGAGCGCCTGCATCGATTACAGCTTCCACATCGTGATCAACGATCCGAACGACGCGGTGGTCGGCGAGGATCTGCCGAAGCTGATCGGCGAGGGGCACCGTTCGATCAAGCTCTTCATGACCTATGCCAGCAACCGGGTCGATGACGGGCAGATCCTGCGCATCCTTGAGGTTGCCCGGCGCAATCAGGCCCTGGTCTGCGTCCATGCCGAGAACCACGACGCGATCATGTTCATGACCGAGAAGCTGCTCGCGGCGGGGCTGAACGGCACCAAGTATCACTCCTGGTGCAAGCCGGCCCTGGTCGAGCGCGAGGCGACCTACCGGATGATCGCGCTCGCCGAACTGATGGATCAGCCGATCCAGATCTTCCACGTCACCTGCGGCGAGGCGGCGGAAGAGATCCGCCGGGCGCAGCAGCGCGGCCTCAAGATCTATGCCGAGACCTGCCCGCAATATTTCGTCCTGACCGAGAAGGATCTCGACCGGGACGCGCGGGAAGGGGCGAAATTCCTCTGCTCACCGGCGCCGCGTACCGAGGCGGAGCAGGAGGCGCTCTGGAACTATGTGAAGTCCGGCACGCTCGGCAATGTCACCTCGGACCATGCGCCCTACAATATCGGCGATCCGGACGGCAAGTTCTGGGCCGGCGACAACGCCCCGTTCAGCTCCATCGCCAACGGCGTGCCGGGCCTCGAGACCCGGATGCCGATCGTGTTCCACGAGGGCGTGGTGAAGGGCAGACTCTCCCTGCAGGAGTTCGTCGCCGTCACCTCGACAAACGCCGCCAAGCTCTTCGGCCTGCATCCGCAGAAGGGCGCGATCGCGGTCGGCGCCGACGCCGATATCGTGGTCTGGGACGCGGAGAAGAAGACCGTGATCTCCCAGGACATCCTGCACCATGCCACCGACTACACGCCCTACGAGGGCATGGAAGTCACCGGCTGGCCCGCGGCCACCATCGCCCGCGGCGCGGTGCTCTGGCAGGACGGCGAGGACATGTGCGAGCCCGGTTATGGGCGTTTCCTTGCGCGGGAGCCGTACGACTACATAAAGCCGCGCGGGGCGTTCCCGACGCCATTCGATCCGGTGGCGGGGACGGTTGCGGAGTAGACGATGAAAGCCGCGCAGGGAGAGCCTGCGCGGCTTCTCCAATCACACAATATCGTTAATCGAGAGCTCTGAGGGATTTGTCCCGATAAGGGTAATGGTGTCCCCATTGCCGAAATCGAGGATCGTGTTGCCGCTCTGGTCTGCGCTGGCTATTGCATCGAGCGCAGTCTGGCTTGTGATCCCGAAGCTGGCGTCGAGATCTAGTCTATCAGTTCCGGCGACGAAATCGGTGATCACATCGGCATTGTCACCGGTGTTGAACGCGAAGACATCCGCTCCGCCTCCGCCGGTCAGCGTGTCGTCGTCAACACCTCCTGCAATGTAATCGGCGCCACTATCGCCGAACAGACTGTCTGACCCGGCGTTTCCGAATATCGTGTCGTTGCCCGTAAAGCCGATCACCGTATCCGCGCCGTTGCCGGCAATGACGACATCCGACCCGGCATCGTTACTGAACCCGGTTGTGATATGATCGTCGCCGTCTTCGCCGTAGATCGTGTCATCTCCACCGCGGCCGTTGATCGTGTCATTTCCAACGCCGCCATAGATGAGGTCGTCGTCGCCTCCCGCGCTTAAATGGTCGTTGCCGGCTTCGCCGTAGAGCGTGTCGTCCCCACCGTAGCCTCGGAGAAGATCGTCACCGTCGCCGCCATAGAGAAGGTCGTCACCGGCATTGCCTGTGAGGCTGTCATCGCCGTTCCCGCCATAGAGTGTGTCGTTTCCGGAAGCACCGTCGATGGTATCGTTTCCGGTGCCGCCATAGACGAGATCGTCACCAGAGTCTCCAGTGTAGGCTTCGCCATCGTCGCCCAGGATTACAGACCCATCCAGGCTCCGGATCTCTTCAAATCCGTGGAAACGGGAGAAGTCGGACGTTTCGTCGGTGTAGACGATGTCGAAGCCATCTCCTCCGTAGAGTGTATCCGTACCGTCGTCATAGAGCACATCGTTCCCGGCTCCGCCATAAAGCGCATCCGCACCGTCGCCTCCGCTGAGCGTGTCGTTGCCGTCGCCGCCAGAGAGGACGTTGGCCTGGTCGTCTCCGGTCAGCATGTCGTCGTGTGCGGAGCCGATCACGCCCTCGAAGCCGTCGATCGTGTCTCCGGCCGCATCGCCGCCGGAGACGGCGCCGGTCGACAGGTCAACCGTAACCGCGGCCGCGGAGCTCTCGTACGACAACATGTCGGTGACGAGGTCGAACGCGTCGGGCAGAGACGGCGACGCGGCTCCGGGCTCGAACTGGAAGTCGCGGACCTCGAACAGGACCTCTCCAGTTCCCTGACGCGGCCAAGTCTCGCTTGAGGGGTCCCAAGCCACCAAATATGCGGTCGGGTTACTTGTATCGATCGAGTCTGCGGGGGCGGTCACCCAGATCTGCTGCCAGCCGTCGCCGAGATCGTTGATCCCGGCTGGAATCCCGACACCGAGATAGTCGACGACACCCGTTTCCAGATCGAAGGTCACATCGCTCGGCGCCGAATCCTGAAGATTGAGAATCAGCTCGGAGCGTGAGCCGGCACGCACGACTAGCGAGACCGTTACCGTGTCGGAGGTGTCGAAGCCAGATATCGAGAGGGCCAGCTGATGGTATCCGTTGGAGGTGTCGTCCTGCACTTCGTAAACGCCGCCGCCGACATCGCTCACCACCAAACCGGTCGGTGTCCAGGCCGTCAGATCGCCACCGCCGGCAGATACGTCTCCGCTCCTGCCGTATAGCTTGTCAGCGCCGATGCCGCCTTCGATCGTATCCGCACCGTTGCCTCCGCTGAGCGTATCGTTGCCGTCGCCGCCGGAGAGGATGTTGTCTTGGTCGTCTCCGGTCAGCATATCGTCGTATGCGGAGCCGATCACGCCGTCGAAGCCGTCGATCGTGTCGCCGGTGGCATCGCCGCCGGAGACGGCGCCGGTCGACAGGTCAACTGTAACCGCGGCTGTGGAACTCTCGTACGACAGCATGTCGGTGCCGAGGTCGAACGCGTCGGGTAGAGACGGTGAGGTGGCGCCCGGCTCGAACTGGAAGTCGCGAACGTCAAACAGGACCTCTCCGGTTCCCTGACGCGGCCAAGTCTCGCTTGAGGGGGCCCAAGCCACCAGATGCGCTGTCGGGCTGCTGGTATCCAGATCGTTGGCTGGCACCGTTAGCCAAATCTGCTGCCATCCGTCGCCGAGATCGTTGATCCCGGCATCGAACCCGACTCCGAGATAGTCGACAGCGCCTGTTTCCAGATCGAAGGTCACGTCGTTCGGGGCAGAGTCCTGAAGGTTCAGAATCAGGTCGGAACGGGAGCCGGCACGCACAACGACCGATACGGTGACCGTATCCGCAATGTCGACCCCCGATATTGGCAGGGATAGATAGTGGTAACCGTTTACGGAGTCGTCCTGGATTTCATAGATACCATCGCCGGCATCACTCACGACCAAGCCGGTCGCAGTCCAGGTCGTCAGATCGCCACCGCCGGAGGGAACGTCGTCGCCAGCAGCAGAAAAATCACCTGCTGGGCCGCCGCCGAAGAGTAAGTCTGCACCAGTGCCGCCTTCGACGGTATCGTCACCATAAGATCCGTAGAGCGTGTCTGCATTAGAGCCGCCCAAAAGAAGGTCATTGCCGTTGCCTGCATGGAGCAGATCAGCTTCAGAACGGCCGTCTAAGATGTCATTGCCTCCACCGCCACTGAGGATATTGGCGGCTTCGTCGCCGATGAGTGTGTCGTTATGGGCCGAACCGATCACGCCCTCGAAGCCGTCGATGGTATCGCCTGTGGCATCGCCCCCGGAAACGGTACCGGTCGATAGATCGACAGCAACCGCTGCAGCAGACTCTTCATAAGATAGGACATCGATTGAAAACGCTGCGGGATGTGTCGGTTCGGTTGCGCCGGGTTCGAATTGGAAATCCCTTACCTCGAACAGAGTTTGACCGGTTCCTGCACGTGGCCAAGGTTCGCTGGATGGGTCCCACGGGACCAGATAGATGGTTGGGCTGCTGGTATCCAGATCGTTGGCTGGCACCGTTACCCAGATTTGCTGCCATCCGTCGCCGAGATCGTTGATCCCGGCATCGAACCCGACTCCGAGATAGTCTACCGCACCCGTTTCCAGATCGAAGGTTACATCGTTCGGGGCAGAGTCCTGAACGTTAAGAATGAGATTCGTACGTGTGTCGGCTCGTACAGCAACGGATACGGTGATTGCATCTGTCGTATCGACGTTAGTTATGTTGTAGCCCATATAATAATAGGCGGTTGTCGTTCCGTCCTGAACTGTATAAACGCCGTTTCCGGTATCAGAGACTGAGAGGCTGGCGGATGTCCAGATCGTAAGGTCCTGCCCGCCCGCAGACAGATCGTTAGCCGCACCATCTGCATTCAGAAGGTCTGACCCAGCGCTGCCAATGATTGTGTCGCTGCCATGACCGCCGTTGATTGTATCGCTATCGGAGGACCCGGTTAGCAGATCGCTCCCGCTCGTTCCCGAAATCGTTGCCATAGTCGCGGCCCTCCTAAGTAAATGGTCACAAATTCAAAATGCCATTACCTGGATAGCGTATGTGAGTATGTTTCTCAATAAATGACAGAACAGAGGAATTACAACTAAAGGCGATAGAAAATGACTGGTCTCCGAGCAATTGCTGCGAGGCACTGCTGCACTGCGGAAAATCCCCTTAACCGGCCGCGCCGGGCTTGCTAGCCTCATAAAAAATTCATCTTCCAGACAGGAGGCTTTCCCCGTGTCCCGCATCCTTACCATCGGCGCCGCCCAGCTCGGCCCGATCGCGCCGGAGGAGTCCCGCGCCAGCGCCGTCAACCGCATGATCGAGCTGCTGAAGCAGGCGGGCGACCGCGGCTGCAATTTCGTCGTCTTTCCGGAATTGGCGCTGACCACCTTCTTCCCGCGCTATTACGAGGAAGACATCTCGAAGATGGACCGTTACTACGAGCGCGAGATGCCGGGGCCGGAGACGCGGCCGCTCTTCGAGGAGGCGTCCAAGCGCGGGATCGGGTTCTATCTCGGCTATGCGGAGCTGACGCCCGACGGGCACCGCTACAACACGGCGGTGCTGGTCGACGAGACCGGCAAGGTCACCGGCAAGTACCGCAAGGTGCATCTGCCGGGCCATTCGGAGTACGAGGGCCAACGGCCGTGGCAGCATCTCGAGAAGCGCTATTTCGAACCGGGCGATCTCGGCTTCGGCGTCTGGCGCCAGCATGGCGGCATCATCGGCATGGCGCTCTGCAACGACCGGCGCTGGCCCGAGACCTACCGGGTGATGAGCCTGAAGGGCGCCGAACTGATCGTGCTCGGCTACAACACGCCGGACGTGAACACCTCCGCCTTCGAGCCGAACCATCTCCGCATGTTCCACAACCACCTGACCATGCAGGCCAACGCCTACATGAATTCCTGCTTCGTGGTCGGCACCGCGAAGGCGGGTGTGGAGGACGGTTGCATGCTGATCGGCGGGTCCTGCATCGCCCAACCCTCGGGCGAGATCGTCAGCCTTGCGACCACGGTCGAGGACGAGCTGATCACCAGCACGATCGATCTGGACCTCGCCAAGATGGGCAAGGAGACGGTGTTCAACTATGCCCGTCATCGCCGGATAGAGCATTACGGCATCATTGCCAGCCAGACCGGCGTCGAACTGCCGCCCGAGCTGGCGGACGCGGCGGAATAGGGGATCACGACCTCGTCAGCTTGGGTGAGGCGCACTTGGCGCTATAGTCCGTGAACCATAGATGAAAACCCGCCCGTCGTTTCGGGCGGGTCGTTCGAAGGTCCGGAGTTCTCATGCCGCGGTTTGCCCGCTTCACCCTTGCCGCTCTTCTCGTCTGGCTCGCCGTCATACCGGCCGCGCGTTCAGAAAGCGTCGAACGCATCCGCGTCGAGGGCGAACTGATCGATACCTGGTGCTACGTCACCGAGATCATGTATGCCCGCGGCTCCGCGCATTACCAGTGCGCGGTCTGGTGCGCGGTCGGCGGCATCCCGGTGAGCATCCGGGCCGCCGACGGGACGCTCTACGTGGTCCTGCGGATCGAGGACGACACGCAGAATGTCTCCAATCCCGCGGTCGTCAGGATCCAGAGCCATCAGGTGACGGTGGACGGCGACCTGATTCGCCGTGACGGCGTCAATTACCTGCTGGTGACCCAGGTCGCGGACGACGAGGGGATCGTCGACCTCACGCACGAGAAGTTCGGCATCCAGCCATGGGGGATGTGAGCATGATCCGTCTCTCCGTCCCGTTGCTCGTGCTGTTGTCGTTTCTCTCTGCAGGCCCTGTGGCAGCGGCGCAAAAATGGGGCATCGACGGCGAGATGACGGCGCAGTTCGAGGCGAAGGTCGTCGATCTTCTGTGCGAGCTCAATGGCGACTGCCCGGCCGGATGCGGTGCCGGCAAGCGCCAGCTCGGACTGCTCCGGGACGATGGAAGATTGCTGATCGCGGTGAAGAGCAACACGCTCTTCGCGGGGGCGACGCTGGATCTGCTGCCCTATTGCGGGGAGCGTGTCGAGGTCGACGGTCTGATCATCACCCACCCGGCGATGGTCATCTACATGCTGCAGAAGCATCGCAGACCCGGAGACGCGGACTGGGTCCAGGCCACCAGTTTCGCGAAGGACTGGAAAAAGCGGAACGGCTCGCCGGACGCGAAACGCTGGTTCCGGCGCGATCCGGCGGTGAAAGACGTCATCGGGGAGTTTGGCAAGGTCGGGCGCCCGGATCTCGTCCCGCCGCCGGCCGAATAGGTCATGGTTCGTCTCGCGGGCCTCGGCCTCGGTTTCTGTCTTGCTGTCGCGATAGTATTGTTTCCGGTCTTTCCGGCCGGAGCGGGGGAGCGGCAACTGCCGGCGCTTTTCGGAGGCCCGTTCGAGCTGACGGACGAGACCGGAGCGAGGGTCGGCCCGGAGCATTATTCCGGCCGCTTCATGCTGGTCTATTTCGGCTATTCCTACTGCCCGGACATCTGCCCGACGGATCTCGCGATCATGGCGGCGGCGCTCGACGAACTCGGGCCTCTCTCCGGTAAAATCCAACCGTTGCTGATCACCGTCGATCCGGCCCGCGATACGCCGGAGGGCCTGTTGGCCTTCACCGATGCGTTCCATCCGGACCTGGTCGGTCTCACCGGCAGCGAGGCGGAGATCGCCGCTGCCGCGCGCGCCTACCGGGTCCATCGCCGCAAGTTCTGGCTTGAGGGCAGCTCGGGCGACGACTATCTCGTCGATCACTCGACGCTGACCTACCTGATGGGCCCGGACGGCAGCTTCGTTACCATGTTCCCGCGCGGCACCGGCCCGGAGCGGATGACGGAAGTGCTGCGGAAATATCTCGCGGGCGGAAGCTAGCCGCCGCGTCCGAGATCAGTCCGGCCGGTTCATCTCGAAGGTCTCGGCGACGGCGCAATAATCCATATAGCCGAGACGGCCGACGGGCTGGTACTTGGTCACGTCGATCCGGCCGTCGGCGACGTATTTCTCGTCGATATGGATGCCGACCACCTCGCCGAGGATCATGCAGTTGCGCGCCGTGTCGCTGACCGATGGCAGTTCGATGGTGCGCAGATACTTGCATTCGAGATGCACAGGGGCGTCCTTGACCCGGAGCGGTTTCACGAATTCGGACGGCAGGCCCTCGAGGCCGGCGAACTCCATCTCGTCCTTGCCGTGCGGGAAGTGGATTGCCGTCTGGTTCATCTGTTTCGCCTGCGCGGCGCCGACGATGTTGCAGACGAATTCACCGGTCTTCTCGGCATTCATCTGGCTGTCCTTCGGCGAACCATCCGGGCGCGAGCCGCTTGAGAAGATCACGCAGGGCGGGGCCCAGGAGACCGCATTGAAGAAGCTGTAGGGCGCGAGGTTGGTGACGCCGTTTTCGTCGACGGTCGAAATCCAGCCGATCGGCCGGGGCGAGATGGTGGCCTTGAACGGATCGAAGGTGAAACCGTGATCCTTGTGCTTGCCGGGCTCGAAAAACATGCGCCTCGCTCCTCCCTGTCGCGTAAAAGCCCAAGCGGAATGCCATAAAGCGGAGAAGCGCGCAACGCCGGGCGCCGCAAGGGTCCCATTCCCTAGAAGGCGGGATCGTGTTACCGCTCGACATTGGATTTTCACCCGCCGGTGCCAGAGGGGAAGCGCGCGTTACCTTGTCCATGCCAGACGATGACAGTTCGAGGTTCCTGACGGAGCTGCAGCAGGAATTCGGCAAACCTGAAACGATGGATCGCCTGTTCCAGACCGTTCTGCCGCACTTGGAAGCCGGAAAGAAGACGCTCGTCTATATCCTTGCCCAGGTCGAGCGCATCGGTCACGCGGCCATGGAGCCGCTTTTCCTGAAGACGCTCTATGCGGCGAAGTATGACCGCATCGTCATTGTGACCGGGAAGGGTAGCGGCGCGGGGTACAATCCCTTCATTTTGAAATGCATCGGTCCGGAATTCGTGGTTGTCGAAACCGACGACAAGATTTTGCCGCTGCTCGGGTTCCTGGACAATGCCATCCACGATCTTCAACTGTTCGACCTGTGTCTGGCCTCCCCGCAACGCCTGATCCGGGAATACGGACGCTATGTGGTCTCCGGCGGGGACATAAGGTTCTTCGAACTTCCGGCATCGATCGAGAAATCCGGGAACGAATTCCTGAAACTGGTCGGCAAGCCGGACGGCGCGCCTTTCATTCTACTTCACGTGCGGGAGCCCAGTTATCTGCCCGAGAAGACATTTCACAGATTCCGCTGCGCCGATGTAGGGGCGTACACGGCGGCGATTCAGGAGTTCGTGTCCGCCGGGTTCTGGGTCTTCAGGATCGGCGACAGCCAGAGCACGCCGCTTGAGGGATATTCGCACGAGGTCGTCGATATCGTTCGTCACGAGGCTTACAGCAAAGAACTGGACGTGTTCCTCGCGGCGCGATGTGCCTTCGGCTTCAATTATGCGTCCGGTCCCGAAGCCCTTTTGCGGGCATTCGGCCGGACCGCCGCGACGGTAAACCTCCATTTCGAACTGCTTCGGCTGCCGCTCCGGTCGGATGTCCTGCTCTTCAAGCACTATGCCGATATGGAGAGCGGGAAAGTGCTCACTTATCCGGAGATTCTGGACCGTGATGTCCCGGCCATCACGCTCGGGAACAAGCTTGCCGAAGCAGGAATTGAGATTCGTCAGAACAGCCCCGATGAATTGAGAGACGTCGCACGCCTGATGATAAATTGGCATTCGGGCACACAAGAACGTCTTTCGGTTGACCCGGAGAAGCTTGAGAGGTTCAGGGCACTGGGCAGAACCTACGAGGTCTCTCTCAAGGAGGACGCGGAAAAGCGGCTGGAGAACCACGATTTTTATGCTTATGCGCACGACTTCGGCGTTCCGGCACCGTCGGTGCTCGCCCGCGAAGGATATCTGGACCGTCCTTGAGGTCTGGTTTATCTAGCGCGCTGGCCGACAGTTCCGGACGTTCATAATGCTCTACCAGCTCTTCGCGATCATCGCTCCGGTCTTCATCTGCGCCGCTTTCGGTATCGTCTGGGCGCGGATGAGGCTGCCGTTCGACAATGAGTCGGTCACGTCGCTCGTGACTCTCATCGGTACGCCGGCGCTGGTCTTCGGGACGTTGGTCGGGCTGGAGCTTTCCGTGGACTCTCTGCTGAGGCTCGGCGCGGGCAGCGCGATCATCTCGGCGGTCACGGCCGGCGCAGTCATGCCGGTGCTGTTTCTCTGGCGGAAGTCCCAGCGCGCCTTCCTCCCGGCTCTTATGTTCCCGAATGTCGGCAATATCGGTCTGCCGCTTTGCCTCTTCGCCTTCGGCCAGGAGGGGCTGGCACTCGGGATCTCCTACTTCACCGTGCAGGCGGTGGTGATGTTCACCATCGGAAACGGCATCGCGTCAGGGCAGATCGGTCTTTCCTCGCTGACGCGCAATCCGATCATCTATGCCGTCGTTGCGGCCCTGGTCTGCATCTTCGCAAAGATTCCGGTGGCCGAGTGGATCATCGACACGGCAGACCTGCTTGGCGGTATGTGCATTCCGCTGCTGCTGATGACGCTCGGCGTATCGCTCGCAAAGCTGCGGCTCTCGAACCTGGTGGACAGTCTCGGGATGGCGGCCGTGCGGCTGGTCGTCGGCTTTGGCGCCGGTCTTTTCACAGCGTGGCTGGTCGGGGCAAGCGAGATGGAGACCGGCATCCTGCTGCTGATGTCCAGCATGCCGGTGGCGATCTTTCCCTATCTCTTTGCCGTCCGGTATAACCGCGAGCCGGAAACCATCGCCGGCTGCGTCATCGTCTCGACGGTGCTTGGCTTCCTCACCATGCCCGGCCTGCTTTATCTCGTGCTCGAGCTTTCGGGCAAGGCCGGCTGACAGCGATTACGGCGTCAGGATCTGCCGGATCGCCGTGCCGTCTTCCATGCGGTCAAGAGCAACATTTACGTCCGCAAGCGGCATCCGGTGGGTGATCAGTTCCTCGACCGGCAGCAGCCCCCGCTGGTGCATGGCGATGAAGCGCGGGATATCCGTGCGCGGATTGCAGCTTCCGACATAGGAACCCTTCACGGTCTTCGCGCCGGTGACCAACGCTGCGACGTCGAGCTGAAACGGCGTCTTCGGATCGACCAGCCCGACCGAGACGACGGTGCCGCCGCGCCGGGCGCTGTCATAGGCGATCTCGAAGGCGCCGAGTTTGCCGGCTGTTTCGAACGCGATATCGACGCCGCCCGAGGTCAGTTCCAGAACCTCTGCGGCAGCCCTCCGGTCACCCGAATTAATCGTGTCGCTCGCGCCGAGGCGTTTGGCATGTTCCAGCTTCGCCGGATCGGGATCGATAGCAATGATCCGAGAGGCGCCGGCTGCGCGTGCACCGAGCAGCGCGCTAAGCCCGACCCCGCCGGCGCCGGCGATCACGACGGTATCGCCCGCCTTGATTGCGCCGGTGTTGAGAACCGTTCCCGCGCCGCACATGACGGCACAGCCGAAGAGAGCGGCGATGTCGAGCGGCAGATCCCGCGGGACCGGAACGACGGATTTCTCCGAGACCAGCGCATATTCCGCGAACGCTGAGAGGCCCATGTGATGGTGGACCGGTGATCCTTTGAGGGAAAGGCGGGTGCCGCCGGAAAGCAGTTCGCCTTTGCGGTTCGCCGCCAGTCCGGGCCCGCAGAGATGGGCCTCGCCTTCGAGGCAGGCGGGGCAGGTGCCGCATTGCGGCTGGTAGACCAGCACGACCGGGTCGCCGTTGCCGACAGCGGTGACACCCGGCCCGGTCTCGACCACGGTTCCGCTCGCCTCGTGTCCCGGAACGATCGGCATCGGCCAGGCGCGGACGCCGTTGATCACCGACAGGTCCGAACGGCAGAGGCTCGCCGCGGCGATCTTCACCAGGACCTCGCCATCGGCGGGCGCCGGAACGCTGACGGTCTCAAGCGAGAGCGGCTTGTGCTCGGCATAGGGGTGTGCCGGATTTGGGGCCTTCAGAACGGCGGCCTTGAACGAATGGCTCATGCGAATTCGAGCGCGAGATAGGAGTTCATCACGCTCTCGACGGTCTTCTTGTCGAGGTCGCGGACGATGAAGACGAGGCGGGAGCGTCTGTCCTCGTTCGGCCATTTCTCGATCTTGGCCGGCGGGTGGAACATGTGCTGCACGGCATGGACCACGACCGGCTCGTCGTCGAGTTCCTTCAGGTTCAGCAGCCCTTTGATGCGCAGGATGTTGGCGCCATGGGTCTGGGCCATCATGTCCAGCGCGCCGGCGATCCGGTTCCATTCCAGCGGCTCGTCGAAGTAGAGGACGAAGGAGTGGATGTGATCGTCGTGCCGGCTGACATCGTGATGATGGTGCCCGTGCTCGTGCCCGTGCCCGTGGCCATGATCGTGTCCGTGATCATGATGGTGGTCGTGATGATGCACGTGGCCCTCGGTCGCCCGGTAGGCTTCTTCCCGCAGCCACTGGGAGACGTCCGCGCTCTTGGTCTTCGGGTTATAGAGTCCGGCATCGAAGAGCGCGGATGGGCCCACGTCGCCCTGAACGGCCTTGATGACGGGAGCCGCCGGGTTAAGCTCTGCGAGCCGCGCTTCGACCTTCGCAACCTGCTCCGCATCCGTCACGTCCGTCTTGGTCAGCACGATCCGGTCTGCAACGGCGGCCTGCTTCACGCTCTCGAACTGCTTGTCGAACTGCTCCATCGCATGATGCGCGTCGACCACAGTGATCACGCCGTCGAGACGGAAACGGGTGACCAGGAACGGATCGGCCATCATCGTGTGTAGAATCGGTGCCGGATCGGCGAGGCCTGTGGTCTCGACCACGATGCGGTCGAAGTCGGGGATATTGCCTTTCGCACGGTCCTTGAAAAGCCGCTTCAGCGTATCGACGAGATCGCCGCGCACGGTACAGCAGAGGCAGCCGCTGTTCAGCAGCACCACGTCCTCGTTCGACTCCATGACGAGCGCGTCGTCCAGCCCGACTTCGCCGAACTCGTTCACGATGACGGCGATACGGTCCATCTCCGGATGGTGCATCAGGCGGGAGAGCAAGGTGGTCTTCCCGCTGCCGAGAAAACCGGTGAGGATGGAGACCGGAAGCCGTTCCGGTTCGCTGGTCGTGTCGGTCATGTTTCCGCCCGTTCTGGCGCTGTTTCTTAATGATGGTGATGGTGTCCGTGATCATGCCCGTGGTCATGATCGCAGGCGCCATCGTGCGTATGGTCGTGGTCGTGACGATAGGGCACGACGGCCGCTTCGTCCAAGCGTCCGAAGAGTGAGCGAAAGCTTGGGTCGCGCTCGACCTCGGCGGGATGGCCGGTGCAGCAGAGATGGCCGTTGAGGCAGAGCACCCGGTCGGTGCCGCGCATCACGAGATGCAGATCGTGCGAGACCAGGATCACGGCGGCGCCGGTCTCCTCGCGGATCGCTTCGACGAGGCGGAAGAGATCCGACTGCGCGGCGACGTCCATGCCTTGCGTCGGCTCGTCCAGCACCAGCAGGGAAGGCTGTTTCAGGATCGCGCGGGCCAGCAGAACGCGCTGCGTCTCGCCGCCCGAAAGTGCCGCGAGCTGGCGGTCGAGCAGGTGAGAGATGCCGCATCGCTCCGCCACGTCGGCGACCCGCCCGCGGACGCCTTTCATGCCGAGCGAGAGGAAGCGCTGCGGGGTCAGTGGCATGGTCGCGTCGATCGCGAGCTTCTGCGGTACGTAGCCGATGCTGGTGCCGGGTGCCAGTTTCACGCTGCCCCCGTCGGGGACGATCAGGCCGAGAACCGTGCGGAGCAGTGTCGTCTTGCCGCCGCCATTCGGGCCGATCACGCTGATGATCTCGCCGGCGCCGAGCGAGAAGCTGATATCGTCCAGCAGCTTGCGGCCGTTGCGCTCGACCGTCAGATGCGAGACGTCGAGAAGGGACGGGGCTTTATCCAGCATCGGGTCAGGCCGCGCCGGCTTTGCATGCGGGGCAGATGCCTTTGATTTCGACGGTGCTTTCCTCGGCCGTGAAGCCATGGCGGCTGGCCATCGTTTTTAGCAGGGTGCTGAGCTTCTCGTCCTCGATTTCGAGGGCCGCACCGCATTCGCGGCAGATCAGGAAGCCGCAATCGTGGCCGGCCTCCGGATGGCTGCAGCCGATATAGGCGTTCTGCGACTCCACCTTGTGCACGAGTCCCTGCTCCATCAGGAACTCAAGTGCGCGATAGACCGTCGGCGGTGCAATCTTGGCCGAGGTCTTTCCTTCCCGGTCTGCGTCCTTCTGCATTTCGGAGAGAATGTCATAGGCGCCGATCGGAGCGTGGCGCTGCCAGACCAGTTCCAGGACACGCCGCCGGGCAGGCGTGATCCGTACTCCGCGCTCGGCGCAAAGCCGCTCGGCGGCGCTCAGCGCGTCGTCGAGGCATTGACCGTGATCGTGGTCCGGCGCGGGAAAGCTGGTCGCTGAATTTTGCACGTCTGTGGGATCCGCCGCAGTCGAAGTGTCGCTGGTGCAATAGTATAATGTTTCAGTTCCGCGTTCCAAGGTCCGGGGATGATCTGTCGCCGGGAAAGTGTCGTATCAGGAGACGCAGATGTATTTTCCTTCTGTCCGCGCCGTCTTCAACCGGGGGATGAGATGAGACTGATCCGCCATTGCGTCCGTTCTCTGTTCGGTGCCGCGCTGCTTCTGACAAGCGTCTTCGCTGTCGGGGGCGCCGCGGCAGCGACCCTGGTCCCCGAGGGATGGGCGGCGGACGGGCTGATCAAGTTCAAAGTCTATCGAAACGGCGATCCCCTTGGTGTCGTCATGTTGAGGTTTGACGTTAAAGACGGTCGGTATATTGTTGATACGCAGACATTATTTGATTACCGCGTGGGACCGTTCACGCTCTATTACTACGCTCTGAGGGCGCAGGACGAGTGGGACGGTTCGGACCTTCTGCGGGCGCGTGGCGTGGTCAATGATGATGGCGAGGTCTTTCTCGTCGACGGCCGAACGGAGGCGGGCGGGTTCCGCTTCACCGGCAGCGAGGGCGAGCATCTGGCGCCGCTCGGGAGTTCCGTGCCGTCGACTTACTGGAATCACGCACTGACCGATGCGAGCAGGCTGATCGACCTGCAATACGGGCGCTTGCGCAATATCACGATGACGGAAATCGGACCGGAGACGATCGAAGCGGAAGGCCGCAAGTTGGAGGCGGTGCATTACGAAATGCGCGGGGAGCTCGATCTCGACATCTGGTACGACCAGCGCCGCGAATGGGTGAAGATGACCTTCGTGCACGATGGAGCGGATTTCGATTATGTCCGCGTCGCGCCCCGCGAGGGCGACAAGGACAGGTTTATCGAACTCGATGCGGTGGAGAAGATCGGTTCCGAGCAGGTGCGCGTCGTTCTTGAGGCGCTCGAATGAGCGCTGGCTGCGTCTGGATCACCGGGGCCAGTTCCGGGATCGGTCTCGCGCTTGCCGAACGAATGATGCGGGATGGCTGGGCGGTCGCCGGTTCCGCCCGTTCGGCCGATGCGCTGTCCGCGCTTGAGAGCAAACATCAGGGAAAGTTCTTCGCCTATCCGCTCGACGTTGCGGACGAGGTTGCCGCGCGTGATGTGGTTGCCCGTATCCGGCAGGAGCGCGGCGGGCTGGACATGGCCGTGCTGGCCGCCGGCACGCATGAGCCCTTCGAGGTGGAGGATTTCCGAACGGAGGTCTTCGGCAAGCTTGTCGGCATCAACCTGATGGGCGTCGTGAACTGCCTTGCCGCGGTCGCGCCGGGGTTCATCGGTGAAAAGCGCGGACATATTGCGGTGGTTTCCTCCGTTGCCGGCTATGGCGGCCTGCCGACGGCTGCTGCCTACGGGGCGACAAAGGCCGCGCTGAACAACATGACGGCCTCTCTGAAGTTCGATTTCGACCGGCATAATGTGAAACTGCAGCTCGTCTGTCCCGGCTTCGTGCGGACACCGCTCACCGACAGGAACCCGTTTCCAATGCCCTTCCTGATGGAGCCTGAAGACGCCGCGGATGCCTTTTATCGGGGGCTGCAATCCGACCGGTTCGAGATCACCTTTCCTCGGCGCTTTGCGCTCATCCTGAAGCTGCTGAACATGCTCCCTTACGGGCTCTATTTCCGACTTGTTCAGCGGGGGACCGGCAAGTGAGCGAGATGTCCGCCGGGGAATGGCTCAAGGCCTATGCGCACTGCTACGAGACCTTGACGGAGGAGTCCCTGGACAGCGTCGCTGCCCTGTTGGCCGAGGATGTCCGCTTCAGCGATCCATTCAGTGACGTTACCGGCCGGGACCAGGTCGTCGCGATCTTCCGGCATATGTACGAGGCGATGGAGAATCCGGCTTTCGAGATTCTTGGAAGTGCCGTCGGCGAGCCGGCCTGTTACCTCAAATGGCGCATGACGGGGCGGGTGAAGTCGGCCGGGCGCCGTGAGATCGAGATCGTCGGCGTGAGCGAAGTGGAGTTCGACGGGGCGGGCCTCGTCACGCGCCATATCGACCATTGGGACGCGGCTTCCCAGGTTTTCGGGCTCTTCCCCGTGCTGGGGTCGCTCCTGCGCTGGCTAGGCCGCGGATTTGCGCCCGGAAAATGACCCCGGGTGATTGGCCGCGTCCTTGGCGAAGAACAGGGTGACGGTGCCGATCGTGATGCCGAATTTCGACACTTCGGCCTTGTTGATCATCACGCCGCCCGGCTGCAGGAACATCCAGTCGTTGAACCGCACCTTGATCTCGCTCTCGCCGACCTTGAGCATCAGATCGTAGGACCAGTTGAGAGCCTTGCCCCGCGCAATCCCTTGTGCGGTGCCGACCACGTCGTCGGCCCGTCCCTCGTAGAGTCCGTCGCCTTTCCGAGTAATGCGCCAGATCCGTTGCTCCTGCTCGCCGTCGCTATAGTCGAAATCCTCGATCAGGGTGAGGGTCGTGCCGTCCCAATCGCCCTGAATGTCGACAACGAATTCCCGCTTCAGGTTTCCGAAACGGTCCTCGAACATTCCCCAGGCCTTGGTTTGGCCAGCGAAATACTCTTCGGGTTTCAGTTCAGGTCCGGTTCCGGCGAAATCTTCGATCTGCATGTTCGAGCAGGCTCCGAGTGTCAGGAGAACCAATAGAATGTACGGAAGACGGTGCATCATGGATCAGCTCCCGGGGCTGGATTTTGCGGTTTTCTGTTCGATTTTCCGGCGCAGCTCGGCCTGTTTTTCCGCTGTGATCGGGAAGCCTCGCATGATGGAGATAGCAGCAAGCTTCAGGACGACCGGTGCGGCACCGTAGAGCAGGGAGAGGGCGAGCAGGGCGCGCGGGGCGTTGTCGCCGGACGCATCGAAGCCGGCGAAATCCAGCAGCGGAAAGGCGATGCCGACGGCGAGCGCGAGGGCGAGCTTGGTCGCCATGCCCCAGAGCGCGAAATAGAGCCCGGCGCGAGAACTCCCGCCCTCGGCCGTGTCGACATCGACCACGTCTGCCTGCATCGAAGGAGGCAGCACGAGATCGGCCCCGAGGCAGAGGCCGGTGCCGATACAGATCGCGAGGAACGCCGCATAGTCGCCGGGGCCGAGTAGCGGCACTGTGGCGAAGATCGCGCTGTTCAGCAGCATGGCGATGATCCAGGCGCGATGCTTACCGAGACGATGACTGACGAAAAGCCAGAGCGGGACACCGGAGATCCCGAGCAGGAAATAGGTCAGCAGCAGGATGTCGACCTCGTCCGGAAGGCCGAGCCCCTTCTCGACGAACAGCACGAAGAGGGTTGCCGCGAGGCCGTTCGCAAGGCCGTTCAGCAGGTAGGCGAGGATGAGGCGAAGGAACGGCCGGTTGCGGATTAGCAGCGCTGCACCGGAGCGCCACTGTTTCATGGTACTTGCGGTTGCCTGTTCCGGTGGTCTCCGCTCCGGTACGAGGCCGGTTGCCAGCAGAACCGAGACCGGCAGCGCGACGACGAGGAACGCGGCGAGCACCGACAGTACCTGCCCGAGGTCCTTCCCGCCCGCGCCTCCGGCGGCAGAGATCGTGGCTGGCATCCCGGAGGCGACGAGGGTGCCCAGTACCACCAGCGTCTCCCGGAAAGCGGTAACGCGGGAACGCTCGTGATAGTCTCCGGAGAGTTCCGCGCCCCAGGCCGTGTAAGGCAGTTGCACCATGGTCCAGCCGAGATAGAGCGCCGCGCTCCAGGCGAAGAGGTGGAGAACGCCGGCCCCCTCAGGCGGAACGAAGAGCATGTAGATCGAAAGGCAGGTGAGCGGCGTGCCGGCGAGGAGCCATGGCTTGCGCCTCCCGAGGCGTGTCGTGATCCGGTCGCTCAGAAGGCCGATGACCGGGTCCGAGACCGCATCCCATAAACGGGCCACGAGCAGGACCAGCCCGACGGCCGCGAGGCTGAGGCCCCGTTCCTGCGCGTAGAAGGCCGGCAGGAATATGAAGAGCGGGACCCCGAGTGCCGCGAGCGGAAGCCCCGGAAAGCCGTAGGCAAGGAGCCTTGTCCGGGAGAATGCCGCTCCGGCGGTCTCTGCCGTCATGCCCTCACGCGTGCTTCAGGGCGATTTGCCGGACATCGATATGGCCGGAACGGAAACCGCCCTCGCAATAGCAGAGGTAATAGTCCCACATCCGCCGGAAGCGTTCGTCGAAACCGAGCGGGGCGATCTCGTGCCAGCGCGCATGGAACCGTTCGCGCCACATGGCGAGGGTACGGGCGTAGTGGCTGCCGAACCCGTCATTTGCGAAACATTCGAGACCCGACGCCTGGAACTGCTCGGTCAATTTGCTGACCGAGGGCAGCATGCCGCCGGGAAAGATGTATTTCTGGATGAAATCCGGGTTGCGCCGGTAGGTCTCGAAGCCTTCGTCGTCGATGGTGATGATCTGCATCGCGGCGTGGCCGGTATCGGTCAGGCGCGCGCGAACCTGATCGAAAAAGGCCGGCCAGTACTTCTCGCCGACCGCCTCGAACATCTCGATCGAGGCGATATGGTCGAAGCGTCCGTCGACGTCTCGGTAATCGCAGAGCTGGATCGAAACCTTGTCCGCGATCCCCTCGCGCTTCGCACGCTCGGTGGCGTAGTCGTGCTGTTCCTCGGAAAGCGTGAGGCCAACGACGCGCGCGCCGTATTCCCGCGCGGCGACGGAAGCGAAACCGCCCCAGCCGCAGCCGATTTCCAGCACGGTCTGGCCCGGTTCGAGCCGGAGCATGTCGGCGATCCGGCGGTACTTGCGGCGCTGCGCTGGTTCCAGATCCTTCTCGCCCGGCTCGAACACGGCGGCGGAGTAGGTCATGCTCGGGTCGAGCCACTTATCGTAGAAGGCATTCCCGATATCGTAGTGGTGCGCGATGTTACGCCGGCTTCCACGTTTGGTATTGCGGTTGGCGAGATGCTGTACCGACTTTAAGAAGCGCACGATCCGGGTGCCATCGATCGCGCGTGAGAGGGCGCGCTGGTTTTGCGCGCCGAACTCGATCAGGGCCGGCAGGTCGGGCGTGTCCCAGCCGCCTTCCATGTAGGCTTCGCCGAACCGCACATCGCCGCCGAGCAGCAGCCGCCGGCTGACATCGTCCGAGGAGAGCTTGACTTCAGCGCACGGCCCGGGAGCGATCCCCTCGAACCGGTAGCTCTCGCCATTTGGCGCGTGCACCGTCAATGTCCCGACGCGAACGGCCTTCAGCATGAAGAGCAAGGCCCGTGTCCAAGGCATCAGGATCTCTGTTCGCTTCGGTCGCAGGCCGGTCACCGGCAGCGGAAATTCGGCTGTCTCGTGATCAGTCATTCTTGCTCGCCCCATTCCAAGTCTTTTTGATTACGCTGCGTGCTGTCCGGCGGATGACTTGCCGATGACGGATACGGCATGGTCCGGCTCCGCCGGCCGTTCGTGGAAAACCGCTCCCTTTATCCAGAGCTTCAGTGCTTCCCAGTGGATTCCCGCGACGACCTTGAGGGTCAGCAGGGGGTATAGCGCGGCCATCTTCAGGATCGCCGTGTCCGTCAGGTCCTCACGGCGCCCTGTATGGGTCGCGACGAGGGTCTCTCCCTCCGGCGTCTCCTGCCGGATCAGGATGGAGAGCTTCTCGCCCGGCTCTTTCACGCGGAAGCGATAGGTCGATTGCATCTCCATGAAGGGGGATACGTAGAAGCCTTTCTCGCAGCTCTGCCGGATCGCGTGCGCCGGATCCTGTCTGTCCTCGACGGGGATCAGATAGCAGTGCTGTTGGCCGAACGTGTTCTTCACCTCGTAGAGAATGGCCTGTAAGCGACCGTCTTCATGGTGGCAGAAATATATCGTTAGCGGATTGAAGACGAATCCTAAAATTCTTGGAAAACAATGCGTTGTGATGCGTCCTTCAAGTGATTCGAGGCCAGCCGTTCGTAGCTGGTCGCGAACCCAGTCGCGGACCGGCGCACCGTCGCGCGTGCCGTGGTCCCGGTCGAAATAGGAAAAAAGATTGAACCGGTTCCGCGAGAAGAAACGGAGCCTTGAGGCGAGCGTGTCGAGCTCGTCGAGATCGACCAGCATCGAGAAGACGCGATAGACGAACCGGTGCCGAAAAGGCAGCAGCCGTGCATGCATGACCTCGCCGCGATAGAGGCATGAGACTGCAGATGTCTGCTCCGCCGCGTCCGTCATCTCAATCGTCTCCCGTCGCCTGCGAGGCCGCTTCCGAGTTCTGCAAGGCGAGCCACCTGTCGCTTGCGGGTGCCACCTCGGTGTTCCAGGGCACTGTGATCCCGAGGCCGCGGGCGACGGCGATCGCGGCTTTCAACCCGTCCTCGTGAAAACCGTAGCCGCAATAGCTGCCGCAGAACCAGGTGTTGCGGGCGCCCTGGATACCGCCGAGATGCTGCTGTGCCCGAACCGCGGCCGTGTCGAAGACCGGGTGGGTATAGTTGAACCGCGCGAATTCCAGCGCTGGGTCGGGCTCGCGCAGAGGGTTCATGGTGACGAAGAGCGGCAGTGTCTCGTCGATGCCCTGCAGCCGGTTCATCCAGTAGGTAAGAGCGACCGCGCGATCCATGTCGCGCCGGCCTTCGGCAAGGTAGTTCCAGGAGGCCCAGGCCCAGCGCCGTTTCGGCATCAGGCTCCTGTCCCGATGCAGCACCGCGACATTGTCCTGGTAGGTGAAACGGCCGAGCAGGTTGCGTTCCGCATCGTCGGCGTCGCTCAGCATCGTAAGCGCTTCGTCGCCGTGCGCGCCGATCACGACCTGATCGTAGAAGGTCTCGGAGCCGTCGGGCTCCGTCACCATGACGCCCGCATCGATCCGGCGGATTTCCCGCACTGGATGGGCCGTCCGGATCTGCCCGCCGCGTTGCTCGATCTCCGCCGCGAGCCGCGTCACATAACTCGCGGAGCCGCGGTCGACGGTAAACCATTGCGGCCGGTTCACATGTTTCAACAGACCGTGATTGACGAAGAAACGGACGAAGCTGCGGGCCGGGAAGGCGAGCATGGTCTCGACCGGACAGGACCAGATCGCGGCAGCCATGGGCAGCAGGTGATCGTAGAGAAAGCCGTCCCCATAGCCTTCGCGCTTCAGGAAATCGCCGAGCGTGATGTCCGGATCCCGTTCTTCTTCCAGCAGGCGCGGGGCGGCGGCGAAGAAACGCGCCACGTCGGCCAGCATGCGGTAGTAGCCTGGCTTCAGCAGGTTCGCCGGCTGTGCGACCAGGCCTTTCAGGGAGCCTTCATATTCGAGGGCGCCGTCGCCGACCGAGACGCTGAAGGACATGTCGCTCGGTTTGGTCTTCACGTCGAGCCAGTCGAAGAGGCCGATCAGGTTCGGGTAAGTCGCCTCGTTGTAGACGATGAAGCCGGTATCAACCGGGACGGACTGTCCGTCGTAATCGACAGTCACCGTATTGCTGTGGCCCCCGAGCCGGTCGTTCGCTTCGTAAACAGTGATTGGATAACGCGAGGACAGCAGCCACGCCGCACCAAGGCCGGCAATGCCGCTTCCGATGACAGCTATACGCATGCAGTAACTCCCCCGGAACAAACTCTATTCTGAATTGTGACGCATGTGCAGCATTTAGCTGTGGCTAACCGCACGCCGCTGCCTTTGCGGGCTCTGCCTCCCCGAGATCCTGGTAGGCGGCAAGCGCCCGCTCCCGACCTTCGGCGAGATCAACGATCGGCGCCGGATAGTCGGGCGCGGGATTTCCAGGCGCCTCCCAGGGCTTCTGCAGGTAACGGTCGGGTACGTCAGCGAGTTCAGGAACCCAGCGTCTCGTGTAGGTGCCGTCGGGATCGAACTTCTCCCCCTGCAGGACCGGATTGAAAATCCGGAAATAGGGCGCGGCATCGGCGCCGGATCCGGCGACCCACTGCCAGGAGGCGGAGTTGCTGGCGAGATCGGCGTCGAGCAGCGTATCCCAGAACCAGGCCTCTCCGGCGCGCCAGTCCACCATCAGATGCTTGATGAGAAAGGAGGCGCAGATCATCCGCACGCGGTTGTGCATGTAACCGGTCTGCCAGAGTTCGCGCATCCCTGCATCGACGATCGGAATTCCGGTCTTGCCACGCTGCCAGGCAGATAGCGGTTTCTCGGAGCTGTCCCAGGGAAAGTTCTCGAATTCGGGCCTGAGGCAGGCTTCCGGAAGGTCAGGGTTGTGATAGAGCAGAGAATAGGAAAACTCGCGCCAGACCAGTTCCTTCAGGAAATGCTCCGCCGACCCGGCGAACGGGTTTCGGTCCGCGGCATGACAATGCGCGACGGTCCTGTGCCAGACCTGGCGAGGTCCGATCTCTCCGAAATGCAGATGCGGCGATAGACGCGAGACATTGGGTTTCGCCGGAAAGTTCCGGCCTTCCTTGTAATCGTCTAGCGCGGTTTCGAGGAACCGGTCGAGCCGGACCTGCGCGCTGGTCTCGCCCGGCGTCCAGTGATCGTGGAATCCCACGGCCCAGTCAGGTTTTGTCGGCAGCAGGTCCCAATCTTCGAGCTTTTCGGATGCGGGCGCGGCCTTCAGCGGGGCAACCCGTTCGGGGGCCGGTTCCGGCGCTTCCGGCTCGCCAAGTGCCCGGAGCGCACGCCAGTAGGGGGAGAAGACTTTCGGCGGCGTACCGGACTTGGTCTTTACTTCCCACGGCTCGAACAGCAGGGAGGCGTTGAAGCTTTCGGCCTCAATCCCGTCCGCCTTGAGCGCGGATTTCAGCTCCGTGTCGCGCTCGATCGCGAACGGCTCGTAACAGCGGTTCCAGTAAACCGCGGCCGCGCCGGTGCTCTTTGCAAGCTCGCGGATCGTCTCGGCGGCGTTGTCGGAGCTCACGAGATGCAATCTGTTTCCGCATTGTTCAAGGTCTCTGCCAAGAGAAGCGAGGCTGTGGTGCAGCCACCACCGCGCCGCGCCTCCCGGCGCCCAGTGCCCGGGTGTCTTGTCATCCAGAACATAAACGGGAAGCACCCGTGCGCCCGACGCGACGGCAGCCGTCAGCGCCGGATTGTCGCTGAGACGGAGATCCTGGCGGAACCAGAGAAGGATCGGTTTGTCGGACACGCTGCCACCCTTGCCGTTGTGCTAGTGCAATACGGCGCGCGGACGGGGACGGATCACTCGTTCTCAGTCAACGTTCGTGCTCGGGAAGCGGTAGATCCGGCGGGGGCCGAGGAAGAGGATTTCGAAGTTTTTGCCGAGCACGGCCCGGATCGCGGGACTGCGGACGCTGAGGCCACCGGTGAGCGCGCCGAAGGCCGGCATGATGAGGCGCTGGCCGTTATGGGCGAAGCAGCGGCCGCTGAGATGGCGCTGGCGCGTCTTCACCCGGGCGGAGGGATGGAAATGTCCGCTGACCTCTCCGTCGCCGCCGGTACTCTCGTGCCGGAAGGTGAGGGCCCCGACCGTTTCTTCCACGCAGTGCCGCCCCGGGAGATCGTCCGGCAGGTCCGGGTCGTGGTTGCCGGTGATCCAGCACCAGTCGCGTTCTGCGACAAGCATGGCGACCTTATCCCGGTCGCCGTCCGCCATCCGCTCCGGGCCGCCGGTATCGTGGAAATTGTCTCCGAGGCATATGACGCGCTCGGGCCGGTACCTGTCGCAGAGGCGGGTGAGGCGTTTCAGCGTCTCAGCCGTGTCGTAGGGCGGCAGAAGGATGCCGCGCGCGGCGAAGCTGGAGCTTTTTTCGAGATGGAGGTCGGAAACCACCAGCAACGCGCGTTCCGGCCAGAAAAGGACTCCGGCCGGATCGGCGGTCAGGGTGACGCCATTGAGGATGAACTGCTCGGTACTCATAGAGCTGCTTTGGCCGAAGGCGGGGAAGCGGTCAAGAGAGGTTGGTGCCGCGCAGCGTTCAGCTACCGAGATCGATCTGCACGCGTTTCTCCAGAATACGAAAGCCGCACGACTCGGCGAGTGACCGTACCGCCAGATTCTCTTCCGTCGTGATGAGAGAGAGGGCCGTGTATCCGGTGTCGCCCAGATGCGAGAGAAGGCCTTCGAAAGCCCGCCTGGCATGCCCCTTTCCGCGCAGATCCGGCCGGGTCAGCAGGTTGCCGAGATTGGCCCGACCGGAAGGAGCGTGCAGGAGAACGGTTCCCGCGGTTGCCGCGATCTCTCCATTCTCGAAAGCGGCGAAGAATGGGGCTGCGAGCATCCAGCCGGAGAAAACGGTGTCGTCGTAGTGTGCGGTCATGAAAGCGGCGATCGCGGGCGCGTCCTCCGGGCCGAGGCGGCGAACGGCCGGCGGCATCGCGAACGTCGGCCGGCCGGACAAGGCATAGAACAGCGCGGTTCGTTCCCGCAGAGGCTCGTCGGCGCAAAGCAGACGAAAGCGGTCCGCATGCTCGGGCAGGAGTTGCAGCTCGCGGCGGCTCGGACCTTCGGCCAGAAGCCGCAGGTCGTCGTCCGCTAGAGGACCGAGGGAGGAATGCACTTCCAGTCCGTCGAATGCGATCGAGAGGATTACGCCACCCGCGGGGGAAAAGTGCGCCATCCGGTTCCGTGCGCCTGCGGCGACGGCGTCGAGCGCCGTGTCCAGATAGAGGCGCATGGCCGGATGGTCGCCGACGCGTCGTCCGAGGTCTTGAATCTCTTCCGGGGAGAGAGTGTCCAACGGCCGCATCAGATCGGCAGCTGCGCCTGCATGTCGCCGCCAGTAGCCTCCGCGACGAGTTCGGCTTCCGCTTCCTCGAGCAACGTATCCATGGCGCCTCCATAGACCTGCTCCTTGCCGATCTCCAGCAGGATCGGCACCGCGAGCGGGGAGACACGGTCTAGAGGACGCACGTCGATCCGTCCCTGCACCTCGACCAGGAAATCGGCGAGCCTCCGGATGTCGGTCAGACCGCGTGCCGCGTCGGCCCGCGTGGCGCGGAGCAGGATATGGTCCGGCTCGTGGCTGCGCAGCACGTCGTAGATCAGGTCGGCATTGATGGTGACCTGGCGGCCGGTTTTCTCGTGCCCGGGAAGCTTGCGTTCGATCAGCCCGGCGATCACCGCGACATTGCGGAAAGTGCGTTTCAGCAGGGTCGAGTCTGCCATCCATTCCTCGAGATCGTCGCCGAGCATGTTCTGGTCAAACAGTGCTTCTACATCCTCCCTGCGCGGCTCTTTCAGGCTCCAAACCCCGATCACGTAGTCGCTCGCGACGAAGCCGAGCGGGTCCAGTCCGGCCCGCTCCATGCGCTTGGTCAGCAGCATGCCGAGGGTCTGGTGCGCGTTGCGGCCGGCAAAGCAGTAGGCGACGAGATAGAATTTGCCCGAACGGGGGAAGATCTCGACCAGCAGCCGGTCCCGTTTCGGCATGACAGAACGCCATTGCTGCATGCGCAGCCAGTCCTCGACCGGTGCGGGGAGCATCGGCCAGTCCCGGTCGTCCTCCAGCATGGCGCGGACACGCTGGGAGAGATGAGTCGTGAAAGGTAGCCGGCCTCCCATATAGGCCGGGATTTCAGGCTCTTCGCCGCCGCCGGGGCTGACCTCTACAACGGTCTCCCGCACGCCCTCGAACGTCAGGAGTTTTCCGGCGAAGAGGAAGGTGTCGCCCGGCGTCAGGCCCTGGACGAAATACTCCTCAATCTCGCCGAGGAAGCGGCCGCGGCGCATGCGGACCTTCAGCGTGACTGCCTCGACGATGGTGCCGACATTCATCCGGTAGGCATGCGCCACCCTCTCGTTCACGACGGTCCACTTTCCGTCTGCCGTAGGGCGCAGGCGCCGGAAGCGATCATAGGTGCGGAGCGCATATCCGCCATCCGTCACGAAGCGCAGCACGGCGTCGAAATCCTCGCGGGATAGTTCTGTATAGGGTGCGGCGGTGCGGATTTCCTCGTAGAGCCGGTTCGGGTGGAAGGGGCCGGAGCAGGCGGTGCCGAGGATGTGCTGGGCCAGGACGTCGAGTGAACCTCCGCTCGGCAGCTCGCCGTCGAGCGTCATCTCCTTTACGGCGTCGATCGCGGCTTGGCATTCCAGCACTTCGAAGCGGTTGGCCGGGATCAGGATCGCGCGGCTTGGCTGGTCGAGCCGGTGATTGGCGCGTCCTATCCGCTGCAGCAGCCGCGACGAGCCTTTCGGCGCGCCGACCTGAATTACGAGGTCGACCGCCGCCCAATCGATGCCGAGATCGAGGGAGGAGGTGGCGACCACCGCCCGAAGACCGCCATTCGCCATCACCGCCTCGACCTTGCGCCGCTGTTCGGCCGAAAGCGAACCGTGATGCAGGGCGATCGGCAGGTTCTGCTCATTCACCCGCCAGAGCGCCTGGAAAAGGATCTCCGCCTGCGCGCGCGTATTGACGAAGACCAGCGTGGTCCCGGCGCCGCAGATCTGTTCGTAGATGTCTTCGACGGCGTAGGTTCCCATATGGCCGGACCAGGGGAAATGACCGCGCCCGATCATGATCTCGACCTCGGCCGCGACGGCGCCGCCGCCGGCCACCCGCGCGACGTCTCCCGCGCCGTGCCGGCCGGTGGGCGAGAGATAGGCCTCGAGCGAGTCCGGATAGGCGACTGTGGCGGAGAGGCCGACCCGGCGCGCATCGGGGGCGAGCTTCGCAAGCCGGGCGAGCCCCAGCGCGAGCTGTTCGCCACGTTTGTTGGGCGCCAGCGCGTGCAACTCGTCGATGACGACGGTGCGCAGCCCCGCGAAGATCTTCGGTGCATCGGTATAGGAGAGCAGCAGCGCGAGGCTTTCCGGGGTGGTCAGCAGAACGTTCGGCGGGGCGCCGCGCTGGCGCTGCTTCTTGGCCTGCGGCGTGTCGCCCGTCCGCGTTTCCGCCGTCACGGGCAGGTCCATCTCCTCGATCGGCAGGAGGAGGTTGCGGTGAATGTCGACCGCGAGGGCTTTCAGCGGCGAGACATAGAGCGTGTGCAGCCCGTCATTTGGAGCATCGGCGAGGTCGATCAGGCTCGGCAGGAAACCGGCCAGCGTCTTGCCGCCTCCGGTGGGCGCGATGAGCAAAGCGTGCTTGCCGCTCCGCGCGGCCTGCAACATTTCGAGTTGATGCGGGTGCGGCTGCCAGCCTTTCGCGTCAAACCAGTCGCGGAATGCGTCCGGAAGTGCGGCGATATCCGTCAAGAGTGCTGCGGTTGCGTCCGACATGCCGGAAAGGTGGAGGGCAACTTGGGCCCCGGCAAGAGATTAGTCCTCTTCGGGGGCTTCGTCATCGGCGGCCCAGCTCATTGCCGGGTGTATTTCCTTGAAGCAGCGGAACCTTGAGCCAGGAAAGATGAACCCCAGCGCCTTGTTGACGAGCAGGGTGAGCCAGTAATTGTCCGTCACGATCGCGACCCGGGTTCCCGGATTCTGGCCTTGTTCGAATTCGGCCCATTGTTTTCCGAGCTTTTCCAGAGCGCCCCAGGTCCAGTCGGTGGGCCCGAACGTTCCTCGGTGGTCGACAACCGTATTGCACCAGATGACCTCGGGGTTGTCCTCCCAGATTCTCGGGATGTACTTGAGTAGATCGTAGTCGGAGAAGCCGTCCCGGATCTCGATCAGCAGCAATTTCTGTTCGCGATCTATCGACCACGAGAAGTTCTGTGCCGCATCGGGCGCGGGGTCATTTCGATCGAGCGGACTCATCACGGGGTCACGCGTCAGCTGGATACCAAGCCGGGTTGCGCTTCTCGGCGAAGCTATTCAGGCCTTCGGCGGCTTCGTCCGATTGGCGCTTCGCTGCGTGCTGGGCAACCAGCTCTTCGAAATACTCGTCCGACAGAGAGATGTTGGCGTGGTCCAGGATGACCTGCTTGGTCTCGGAGATTGCGACCGGTGCCGACAGCAGGAGCTGATCGATGACGGGCCCGGCGGCCGCGTCGAGGCCCCCCGTTGCGCATACTTCGTGCACCAGCCCCATCTCGGCGGCCTTTGCCGCACCGAAGCGCTCGCAGGTGAGCGCGTAGCGACGGACATTGCGCGGCCCCATGGCCGCATTCAGATGCGGGACGATGATGCCGGCCATGACGCCCCAGCGCGCCTCGGTGATGGCGAAGAGCGCATCCTCGCTGGCGATTACCACGTCACAGGCCGCGACAATGCCGACGCCGCCGCCGAAGCAGCCGCCATGTACCAGTGCAACGGTCGGCTTCGGAAAATCGTTAAGGCCGCAGACCGCCGAAGCGGTGCGCCGCGACACCGCGACATTCTCTTCCGGGGAAAGCGCGCCGATCTCGTTCAGCCAGCGCAGGTCGGCCCCGGCCTGGAAGTGCTTGCCGTTGCCGCGCAGGACCACGACTCGGACCTTGTCGTCGGAACCGCAAGCGGCGAACGCGTCGAGCAGGCCCTGGACCACCTCGCCATTATAGGCGTTGTTCACTTCCGGTCGGTTGATCGTGACGGTGGCAACTCCGCGCGCGTCTTTGGTGAGCAGGACAACGGGTTCGGACATGGCGCAGCCTCTTGATTCGGAATACATCTCCGGGACGGAGCGACCGCACCTTAAGCCGTGATCGTGTGCGCTCCAACCCTTTGGCTCTGTCCGGGAACGCGAATGGCCGGACGATCTAGGTCCGGCCATCGAATTTTTGCAGGTGCGAAGGTGCTCAGGCGGCGTTCGAGACGACCAGCTTCGGTTCGCCCAAGGGATCGGCATTTTCACTGTGACGGGAAAGGCCGTCGATCATTTCCAATGCCGCATCGGCCTGAAGAAGCGACCATTTCCGCTGGGTATCGGAAAAATAGACCCGTGGCTTCTTGATTTGCTCGTTGATCATATCTGGTTCCAGCTCTGAAGAGTATTCTGTTGCTGATAATAGGAAGATCGGACAAGCGGGTGAAAATGACAATGTTGCAATGCAGCATTGTATTCGTTTCGGTTTGTCCATAATGGCCGAG
The DNA here is from genome assembly GCF_024662015.1 of Nisaea acidiphila. Classification (NCBI taxonomy): domain Bacteria; kingdom Pseudomonadati; phylum Pseudomonadota; class Alphaproteobacteria; order Rhodospirillales; family Thalassobaculaceae; genus Nisaea; species Nisaea acidiphila. The sequence goes on from NZ_CP102480.1 coordinate 4,386,181, forward strand.
AAATTCCGTCATTACGGTTAATTTGTGGGGTATGTGGCGCTGGCATCGGCGGACGCTGTCAGTTAAATTCCGGCAACTTGAGTTTCCGAAACCCCGAGGCTTTCCGTGAACAGTTCCGACATTAAGTCCCGCATCAAGATGATCCTGGATGCGGAGGCGGCGGCGATCGATGCGATCAAGGTCGACGAGACCTATGAAAAGGCCCTCGATATCCTTCAGAACACGCCCGGAAAGATCATCACGACGGGCATGGGCAAGGCGGGGTTCATCGCGCACAAGTTCGCCGCGATCCTGAGCTCGACGGCGTCTCCGGCGTTCTTTATCCATCCGAGCGAGGCGGCGCACGGCGATCTCGGCATGGTCGCTCCCGGGGACTGCATCGTCGCTTTCTCGACCAGCGGGAAAACCCGCGAAGTACTGGAGTTCATCGAACTCAGCCGCCATGTCGAGGCGGGCAAGGTCATCGGTATCACCTCGCATCCGGACAGCGGCCTGCGCGATCTCGCGGACGTCATCATCGATATGGGCGTGATCAAGGAGCCGTGCCCGTTGGGACTGACGCCGTCCGCCAGCATGGCGGTGATGTCGGCGGTGAGCGACGCGCTGGCGCTGGTCCTGATGGAGCGCAAGGGCGTCACCCGGCACGAATATGGACTTCGTCATCACGGCGGCTATCTCGGTAAGCAGGCACGCACGGACAATATCGAGTAGGGATGACGAAAGCCGCACGCAGGGCAAGCTGGATCAGGGTCCGACCGGAGGGCCTGCTTGTCGAGCCGGGCGGCTTCTATGTCGATCCGACGCGGGCCGTCGAGCGCGCGGTCATCACCCACGGCCATGCGGACCATGCCAGGCCCGGCCACGGCACCGTCGCCGCCACTGCCGCTACGCTTGCTATCATGCGGACGCGCTATGGCGAGATGCCGTTCGGTTCCGGCCAGCCACTTGCGCTCGGCGAGACGATCACGATCAATGGTGTGAAGGTATGGCTGGCTCCGGCCGGGCATGTCCTCGGCAGCGCGCAGGTGGTGCTTGAGTATAAGGGTGAGCGTGTCGTCGTCTCCGGAGACTACAAGCGCCGCCCCGACCGGACCTGCACGGCGTTTGAACCCGTGCCCTGCGATGTCTTCGTCACGGAGGCGACCTTCGGGCTGCCGGTCTTCCGCCATCCTCCGGATGAAGGAGAGATGGCGATGCTGATGCATTCGCGCAGCCTCTTCCCCGATCGCTGCCACGTTATCGGAACCTATTCCCTCGGCAAGGCGCAACGGCTGATCTCTCTGATCCGGGCAGCCGGTTACGATAAGCCGCTCTACTTGCACGGCGCTTTGATGCCGCTCTGCGAGCTTTACCAGGCGCACGGCGTCGATCTGGGTGAGCTGCTGCCGGCGACGGCAGGCGAGAAGGGCAAACCGCGGGCGGATCTTTCGGGCGAGATCGTTCTGGCCCCGCCATCGGCCATCGCCGACCGTTGGGCGCGCCGGTTGCCGGATCCGGTCGTGGCCATGGCATCGGGCTGGATGCGCGTGAAGCAGCGGGCGAAGCAAGGCGGCGTCGAGCTGCCACTGGTGATTTCCGACCATGCGGATTGGGACGAACTGCTGCAGACGCTAGACGATGTCGGGGCGCCGGAAGTCTGGGTGACGCACGGGCGTGAGGAGGCGCTGGTCCACGCTGCCCGGAAGAAAGGCATAGAAGCGAAGGCTCTCCGACTGCTCGGTTACGAGGAAGAGGGCTGATGCTGCGCTTCGCCCGCCTGCTCGACCGCTTGCTCTATGCTCCGCAGCGCAACAGCAAGCTGAAGCTGATGGCGGATTATTTCCGCACCGCTCCCGATCCGGACCGGGGAATCGCACTCGCCGCGCTGGCGGGCGCGCTCGATGTGAAGAGTGCGAAGCCATCCACGATCCGCGCGCTGGTGACGGAGCGGGTCGATCCGGAGCTGTTCGGCTGGTCTTACGATTTCGTTGGCGACCTGGCTGAGACCGTCGCCCTGATCTGGCCGGAAAAGCCTGCGAACCGGGCCGCGCCTTCTCTGGGCGAAATTCCTTCGGAACTCGCGGGGCTGAGTGCGGCCGCCGCGTCTGAAGTGATCGAGAGCTGGCTCGACACGCTGGATCCAACCGGACGTTGGGCAATGCTGAAGCTGGTGACCGGCGGGATGCGCGTCGGCGTCTCCGCCCGCCTCGCCAAAACCGCGCTCGCCGAGGCCTTCGGGCGCGAAGTCGACGAGATCGAGGAAATCTGGCATGGGCTGGCGCCGCCCTACGGCGAGCTGTTCGACTGGCTGGAAGGACGTACGGATCGCCCCGATATGAGCGCGCGCGCGGTTTTCCGCCCCCTGATGCTGGCCAATCCGCTGGAGAAGGAAGATCTCGCACGGCTCGATCTTTCGGCCTATGCGGCGGAATGGAAATGGGACGGGATCCGCGTGCAGATCGCGGCGCGCTGCAACGAGGTCAGGCTTTATTCCCGGACCGGCGACGACATCTCGGCGGCTTTCCCGGACATCGTCGATTTCGTGAGTTTCGAAGGCGTGCTGGATGGCGAGCTCCTTGTGTTGCGGGAAGGCGAGGTGGCACCGTTCAACGACCTTCAGCAGCGGCTCAACCGCAAACGTGTTACGGCGAAAATGCTGCGGGAGCATCCGGCGCATATCCGCCTCTACGACATACTGTTCGAGCGGGACGAGGATCTTCGCGGGCTCTCATTCACGGAGCGCCGCACACGACTCGAGACTTTCTGGGAGCGGGAAAAGCCGGTCCGGACTGACCTCTCCGAGATCGTCCCGTTCGAGGATATCGCCGCGCTGGAAGCGCTGCGCGAAGCCTGCCGCGAGGCGCAGCTTGAGGGATTGATGCTGAAGCGCCGCGACAGCGTCTACCAGCCTGGCCGCCCGAAAGGGCCGTGGTTCAAGTGGAAGCGCGATGCGCTGACGCTCGATACCGTGGTGATGTACGCCCAGCGCGGGCACGGCAAGCGCTCCTCCTTCTATTCCGACTTCACCTTCGGCGCCTGGCGTGACGGGGAAGAAGGGCCGGAGCTGGTGCCGGTCGGCAAGGCCTATTCCGGCTTTACCGACGAGGAACTGAAGCGGCTCGACAAATGGGTGCGCGACAACACCATTCAGCGTTACGGCCCGGTGCGGGAGGTTACCCCCGGACTGGTGGTCGAGGTCGCTTTCGACAGCGTGCATCGCTCTTCCCGGCACAAGAGCGGCGTCGCCATGCGCTTTCCCCGCTTTCACCGGATCCGCTGGGACAAACCGGCGGAAGAAGCGGACCGGCTGGAAAGCCTGGAGCAGCTGATCCACTGAGCGGGCCCGCGTCGCATCTCTTCCAACGCAAGCCAATCCTTGATAAAGACGGATAACCTATTGGAATCCGATATGAACGATCGTGCCGCAGACCGTATCCTTTTTCAGCTGAAGACCCGAGGGCCCCAGACCATCGGCGATCTCGGCGCGCATTTCTCCATGACCGGGGAAGCGGCGCGCCAGCATCTCGCCAAGTTGGCGGAAGCGGGACTGGTCACGCCGGAGGACCGGCGCCAGGGGCGCGGCCGGCCGAAACGCTTCTGGGCCCTGACCGATGCCGGGCATGCGCGCTTTCCGGACAGTCACGCCCAGCTCACCGTCGATCTTCTGCAGTCGGTGCGCGAACTCTTCGGCGAGGCGGGACTGGATAGCCTGATCGAGAAGCGGGAGGCGGAAAACCTCGCGCTCTACCGGGCAGAGACCGGCAGGGCACGGACGCTGAAACAGAAACTCGATGCGCTGGTCGAGCTCCGGGACCGCGAGGGCTACATGGCCGAGTGCGTGGAAATGGAGGAGCGCGGTTTTCTCCTGATCGAGAATCATTGTCCGGTCTGTGCCGCCGCCACGGAGTGCCAGGGGCTCTGCCGCTCCGAACTGAAGCTGTTTCGGGATGTTCTGGGGCCCGATTGCGTGGTAGAGCGGACCGATCACATTCTTTCGGGGGCGCGTCGCTGCGCCTATCGGATCACGCTAAAATGAATCGCATCAAACGGCACAAGGTGTCCGCGCTGGTTGGCCTGCGCAAACCGGTTCCCATTGGTATTGGCCACAACCAGGGCCCGCCGCTCAGCAATGTCTGGCACAAGACGCACTGGAAAAAAGCGAGCGCCAATGCCTGGAAGGCACCGGATCGCCTGATCCTTCAGCGCCGCATCAAGAGGGCGAAAGAACTCGGCATGACCTATCGGGAGTACATGCTTGAGATCCTGGAACGCGGAAAGCATCTCTAGCGACCGCCGCCATTCCCCGTCAGGCTGAAATTCTCCTCCACATAAGCGAGCAGTTCGGCCACGGACTCGTTGACCGTCTTGTCGGAGGTATCGACCGTCAATTCCGGAGTTACCGGCTCCTCATAGGGTGCCGAAACGCCGGTGAAGTCCTTGATCTCGCCCGCGCGGGCCTTTTTGTAGAGGCCTTTCGGATCGCGGCCCTCGCAGGTCGAGACGTCTGCCGCGACATAGACCTCGTGGAACAGGTCCGGCGCGATCGAGCGGGCGCGGTCGCGGTCGGCGCGGTAGGGCGAGATGAAGGCGGTCAGCACGAGTACACCGGCGCTGGCGAACAGCTTAGCGACCTCGCCGACGCGGCGGATGTTCTCCGCCCGGTCTTCCGGTGCGAAGCCGAGATCGGAGGAGAGCCCGAAGCGGACATTGTCGCCGTCCAGCACATAGACCTGGTAGCCTTTGGCGAAAAGCTGCTGTTCGGCCTCGATGGCAAGCGTCGACTTACCTGCGCCGGAGAGCCCGGTCAGCCAGAGGATACCGCCTTCGTGACCGTTGGAACGGGCCCGCATATCCGGCGTTACCCGGTGTTCGACGGCGGTGATGTTGGTCGAACGGACATCGCCGCTGCTGCGCTGATCCGGATAGCCTTCCATGAAGATGATGCCGCCGCCGACCGTGTCGTACTCGTCGACCAGGACGAAACGGCCGGTCTTCGGGTTCTCGGAGAACTCGTCGAGTGCCAGCATGGCGCGGGCGCGGAGCGTGATCTCGCCGATCCCGTTGCGCTCTAGTTTGTCCCCGGCAGCCGATGTCAGATTCTCGACATCGATCACGGTTTCGATCGACTGCACGTCGACCATTTGCTCGTTGGTCGCCAGCTTCAGCTTATAGCGCTTGCCGACCTCGAGCGGCTTGCGCCCGAGCCAGAATATGCGGGCGCGGAACACGTTGCTCTCGATCGGCGGGTTGGCCTCGTGGCTGATCACCTGGCCGCGCTCGATGAAGAGCTGTTCCGAGAGCGTGATGCCGACGGACTGACCGGCCGACGCGCTGAGCGCCGGCGACGGGGTGTTCCAGCTCTCGATACTCTTAACCGTCACACTCTTGTTTGAGGGCGAAATCAGGATCCTGTCGCCGGTGCGGATCCGACCGCTCTCGATCCGACCGGCGATGATGCGGCGGTCGTCGAACTTATAGACGTCCTGTACCGGCAGGCGCAGTGGCCGGTCGGTCGGCAGCACCGGCGGGCTGAAGCCGTCCAACACCTCCACCAGATGCGGTCCGGCGTACCAGGACATCTTGTCCGGGGCCGCAACGAGGCCCTGCCCCTCGCGGGCGGAGACCGGCACGATGGCCGCCGCCTCTAGGCCGAGGCCGGAGAGATACTTGCGGATCTCTCCAGTCAGTTCCTGGTAACGCTCCTCGCGATAGTCGACCAGATCCATTTTGTTGATCACGACGGCGACCTGGCGCACGCCGAGCAGGTGCAGGATGTAGCCGTGACGGCGGGACTGTTCCTGCATGCCCTCCTTGGCGTCGATCACCAGCAGGGCCGCGTCGGAAAGCGCGGCGCCCGAGACCATGTTCTTGAGGAATTCGGTATGGCCGGGCGCGTCGATGATGACGTAGTTGCGTTTGTCGGTATTGAAGAAGATCTGGGTCGTGTCGATCGTGATGCCCTGGTCGCGCTCGGCCTGCAGCGCGTCGAGTACGAAGGCCCACTCCACCGGCATACCGCGCCGTTCGGACATCCTGATCACCGCTTCGGCCTTGCCGTCCGGCAGGGAGCCGGTGTCGTGCAGCAGGCGGCCGATCAGGGTCGACTTGCCGTGGTCGACATGGCCGACGACGACAAGCTTGAGGGCGGGGCTTTCGGAGGAAACTTGCATCGGGTGTCTCTTTAGGGGCGGGTCTGACGGTGCCGCGATTTACATGTAGCCCGCGGTGCGGAGCCGCTCGAAGGCGTCTTCCGCCTCGTGATCCATGGCCCGGCCGCTGCGCTCGGCAATCGTGGTCGCCTCCAGCTCGGCGATGATCTCCTCGATCGTGCTGGCCTCGCTCTCGATCGGGAAGGTGATGTCCTGGTCGCCAAGGGAGCGGTAACGCTTGCCGTTCTTGGAGTAATAGAGCGAGACGAGCGGAATTTTCTCACGCTGGATGTAGCGCCAGATATCAAGCTCGGTCCAATGCAGGATCGGGTGGATGCGGATATGGGTGCCCGGCGCGAAATCGGTCTTGAACTGGTCCCAGAATTCCGGCGGCTGGTCACGAAAATCCCATTCGGCATTCTCGCCGCGCGGGCTGAAGACCCGTTCCTTTGCCCGCGTCGCCTCCTCGTCGCGGCGGATGCCCGCGATCACGGCTTGCATGTCCTGCTCGGCGATCAGACGTTTCAGCGCCTCGGTCTTGCGCGCGGCGGAGCGCGTTGCCGGCGGCAGTGTCGGATCGATTTCCTCGATCGGCGGGCATTCGCGGACCAGAAGCTTCACGCCCCATTCGGCGGCGTACTTCTTCTGAAATTCGTACATCTCTGGAAACTTCTTGCCGGTGTCACAGAACATCAGCGGGAACGGCACGTGACCCAAGAACGCCTTGCGGGCGAGCCAGACCATGACGTTCGAATCCTTACCGAGCGACCAGAGCATGCCCAGGCGATCGAACTTGTTGAAGGCCTCTCGCAGAATGTAGACACTCTGCGCTTCCAGCGCGTCGAGATGGTCCATCGGCCCGGACTTTCCGTTTCTTTTCCAAGTGGAGCGCGGTTTCTAGGCTCCATATGGCGACTTGTCAAAAGCACAAAAGGGCGCCGGGAACGATTTGCACGTTCCTGTCACGCGATTGACACTTCCTGCGAAAGCCTGATCTGTCGATTGGCCGGAGCGGGGAAACATCGTTCCCGCCCGGTCGGGCCTATCCGGCGAAATACTCGGCCGCGGCGAGGGTCGGCCGGTCCGGCGCGAGATCGGCGGCGCTGAGGCCCTCGCGGACCACCTCGTCCGGCAGTGCCGCACCCCGGGCCAGTGCCGCGGAGGTCATGCCCAGCCCGGCGGAGGTCTGGATGCCGTAGCCGCCCTGACCCGCCAGCCAGAAAAAGCCGTCGAGACCCGGCTCGAAGCCGACCACCGGGCTCTTGTCGGATACGAAGGAACGGAGTCCTGCCCAGCGGCTGTGGAAGCGGCCGACCTTCAATGTCGTCGCGGTCTCGATCCGATCGACCGCTATCGCGAGGTCGAGATCCTCCGGTTGCGCGTCGGTCGGCATTGACGGTGTCTCGTCGGCGGGAGAGCCGAGAAAGCGCCCGGCTTCCGGTTTGACGTACCAGTCCTCGTTCACATTGACGACGGCGGGCAGTTTGTCGGGATCGAGCCCTTCGGGCGGATCGAAGGTGAAGGCGGTGCGGCGCTTCGGCACCAGACCGATCGGTTTTGCGCCCGCGAGTTTGCCGATCTCGTCGGCCCAGGCACCGGCCGCATTGATCACCACAGGCGAGGCAAAGGTACCGGCGCGGGTTTCGACTTTCCAGCCGTCGGAACCGTGCGTCAGTCCCTGCACGTCCGCATCCGTGACGAGTTTCCCGCCCCGGTCCCGCATGCCTCGGATGAAGCCCCAATGCAGGGCATGGACATCCATGTCCATGTCGTTCGGATCGTAGAGCCCGCGGACTATCTTCTCCGGATCGAGCGCAGGGAACAGTTCCAGCAGGCGCGCGCCCTCGACGATCTCCAATCCCTTTGCCGTCGCCGCGAGCTCGTTGTGGGCGGCATCGAGCGCATCGAGTTGGCTGGCTTCCGCGATGGTGAGGGAGCCGCGCGGTGTCAGGATGGGGCCGTCTGCGAACCCTTCCGGAGGGTTCTGGAAGAACGGCTTGCCAGCGCGATTGAGGGCACGGATCGCTGCATTCCCATAGCTTTCGATATAGAGCGCGGCGGACCGTCCGGTCGTGTGGTAGCCAGGTTGTTCTTCACGCTCCAACAGAATAACGGAGCCGTGGGGGGCGAGAAAATAGGCGCAGGACGCGCCGGCCATGCCGGCGCCGATGATGAGAAAATCCGCGCACTGAATCGTGTCAGTCATGATCTGGGCATTCCGAAGGTGGGATAGGGACCTTACGCCCGCCTGCCGGTTCGGCTCAAGGGGGGCAATGGTTCCCAGCGGCTTCGGCATTTGTTCCGGCGCGGGCATTGACAGGAGCTTGGCCAAGGCAGTCCGATTAAGAGTTAACTCATGATGTTCCAAGGGGATCCGGATATGACTTCAGCGGCATACGATATCGTTCTCGAAGGCGGCGATGTCATCGACGGTACCGGTGCCCCGCGTAAGCGTGCGGATGTCGGGATCCGGGACGAGGCGATTGCCGCGGTCGGCGACCTCATCGGTGCCGAGGCCGGCAAGCGCATCGACGTCAGCAACCGGATTGTCGCTCCGGGATTCATCGACGTTCATACCCATGACGACAGGATGCTGCTGTCGCAGCCCGACTTCGATGCCAAGGTCAGCCAGGGCGTGACGACGGTGGTGGTCGGCAATTGCGGTATCAGCCTCGCGCCGCTGGTGCTCGACGTGGCGCCTCCGCCGCCGCTGGACCTTATCGGCGATCCGGACTGGTACAAGTTCCGCACCTTCGACTCCTTTCTCTCCGCCGTGGAGCAGGCGCCGGCCTCGGTAAACGCAGCCTTTCTGGTCGGCCATTCGACACTTCGTGTCGGGACGATGGACAGGCTCGACAGGGGCGCCACGGGTCAAGAAATCAAGCAAATGCGCGGTCTTCTGGAGGAAGCGCTGGATTCCGGCGCCGTGGGATTCTCGACAGGTCTCTTCTACGCGCCGTCCCACAAGGCGCCGACCGAAGAGGTGATAGAGCTGTCGCGCAGTCTGAAGGCCTTCGGTGCCCGCTATGTCACGCATATGCGGAACGAGTCGGACGATATCATGGATTCGCTCGACGAGACCTTTACCATTGGCCGGGAAGCCGGATGCCCGGTGATCGTCTCGCACCACAAAGTGCAGGGAAAAGAGAATTTCGGGCGGAGCTGCGAGACGCTCGCCTGTTTCGAGAAACACATGCACCATCAGGATATCGGTCTCGATATCTATCCTTATTGTGCCTCCTCGACCGTCCTCAAACCGGATTCCATAGCGCTCTCGGAGCGGGTCAAGATCACCTGGTCCAACGCGCGGCCGGATCTTGCCGGACGGGACCTCGCGGACATCGCCAAGGAACTTGGCTGCGATATCTATGAGGCGGCCGAACAGTTGCAGCCGGCGGGCGCGATCTATTTCTCCATGAGCGAGGAGGACGTGCAGCGGATCCTCAAGTTCGAACACGCGATGATCGGTTCCGATGGCCTGCCGCATGACGAGTTTCCTCATCCGCGGCTCTGGGGCACCTTCCCGCGCGTGCTCGGGCATTATTGCCGAGATCTGGAGCTGTTCCCTCTGGAGGAGGCGGTGCGCCGCATGACGGGGCTTTCGGCACAGAAATTTGGCCTTAAGGACCGTGGCACTGTCGCCGAGGGTAATTTCGCGGATCTCTGCGTATTCGACGAGAAGACGGTGATCGACCGCGCCGATTTCGACCGGCCGACCGCTCCGGCGGCAGGGATCGAGAGCGTTTTCGTCAATGGCCGGATGGTCTGGGGCAGCGGTGCGCACACGGGTGCCCGGCCGGGACGGGCATTGCGCCGGGGGACAGGGCTGCAAGCAGCCTGACAGCCGGAACGCTATTTGGTGTAGTGGGCCTGCAAGCTCTCGGTAATTGCGATGATTTGCGGATCGGTTAGTGCTTCGAACTGGACATGGACACCGGTATCCGTTTGCCGGACAACGCGCGCGGTGACGGCACCGGCCTCCGGGATGTTCAGCGCGATTTCGGTGTTCGGCGCCACTGGAAGGTCGGCGACGATATGGGCGCCGCCGATCGAGAGATCCTGGATGGCACAATCAACATTCTGACCGTCGATCTTGAAAATCGAGATGTCGCATCTCGGTTCTCGCAGATCCTTCCGGCGGTCTCCTTCTCCGGGCAAGTCGACATTTAGACGGAGTGTGGAAATCTCGTGCAGGATCCCGGCGACTTCCGCGGCCATCGCATCATCGGTAATCGTGCCGAGCACGCGTTCGACACTCGTCTGGAGATCGGCAAGACCTTCCGACAGGGGTTTTGACTGTTCCGGTCGCAGGCTGGGAGTTGATTTCACTCTCCACCTCGTAATGGTTGTTGTCGGAACGTTTGAAAGTATCTCCCAATCTGTCGGTTCTGTACAGACATACAGTCCGTTTGGATCAATCCTACGTTGGCATTTTGAACGGGCAGATCGTTTCGTAGGCAGCGCTTCCGGAGAAAACTTTATCCTCGCGATATTTTGCCGCCACGATCTGCAGGCCCGCGGGCATGCCGTCGCGGGTAAAGCCGCATGGCACGGATGCCGCTGGATGCTGCGTCAGGTTGAATGGATAGGAGAACGGTGTCCATTCCGTCCAGCGCCGCATGCCGGAGCCGGGTGGAACCTCGAGCCCGGCATCGAAAGCTGCAGTCGGCATTGCCGGCGTTAGCAGCAGGTCGTAGCGGTCGAGCAGTCGGTTGATCTCGAAACCGAGCTTCTCGCGCTCCCGAATGGCGTCCTGGTAGTCAGGCAACGTGATTTCCAAGCCTTCGAGGCATACCTCGGCAAGGCCCGGATCGAGAAGCTCCCGCTGGTCCGGGCCGAGGGCGCGATAGGCATTGGCCGCGCCGGTAAACCAGTGGATCCTGAAAGTCTCCGCGGAGCCGGAGAGCTCTAGGTCGACCTCCTCAATATATGCGCCGAGTTCTGCGAAACGGCGTACTGCCGCCGCGACAAGCTCTGCGATATCCGGATCGACCTGTGCAAATCCGAGATCGGGGCAGTAGGCGATCCGCATACCGCGGACAGACTTGCCCGAAATCTGCCGGAAGTCGCGTCCGTCGTCCGGCGCAGTGTACCAATCGGATATATGAGGACCGCTCATCACCGTTAGCATCAGTGCCGCGTCGGCGACGGTCCGGGTCATAGGGCCGACATGGGAGACGGTGCCCATGGCGCTCGCCGGATATTGCGGCACCCTGCCGAAGGTCGGCTTGATGCCATAAATGCCGGTATAGGCAGCGGGGATACGGATGGAGCCGCCGCCATCCGTACCTTGGTGCAACGCGCCCATTCCCGTGGCAGCACTTACGGCCGCACCGCCGGAGGAGCCGCCGGGTGTCTTCTCCGGGTTCCAGGGATTGCGGGTGACGCCGGTGAGGGGGCTGTCCGTGACGCCCTTCCAGCCGATCTCCGGCGTGGTGGTCTTGCCGAGGAAGACGGCTCCGTGATCGCGAAGCCGCGCGACGAAAGGCGCGTCTTCCGGGGCCCGATATTCCGGATCGGTCGTTTTCGATCCCCGCCGGGTCGGCAGCGCCTTTACGTCAGCGAGATCCTTGATTGTAGTCGGCACTCCATCGATCAGTCCCGTCGGCCGGCCGTCGCGCCAGCGCTGCTCCGAAGCCTTCGCCGCTGCCAGTGCGCCTTCCGCATCCACATGGACGAAGGCATTGAGCTTTCCGTTGTGCGCGTCGATGGCAGCGAGTGCGGCCTCGGTGGCCTCCACGGGTGACAGTGTACCGGCGGCGAAGGACCGGATCAGATCGGTCGCGCTCATCATTGCGATGTCACGGCTCATGGCTTCAGTTCCTTATACTCTGCGGTAATGCGCGCTACTTCAGCGGTGCCGGCCAGGCAGCGTCCCGGAACTCCTGGATTTCGAAGCGGTAATTCCCGATGCCGCGGAAGAAAGCGGAATAGACGTTGAATTTCTCGCTGAAAGCGGGAGGTGCGTCGAAGGCGACACCCTTGGCCTTCATCTCTTCGTAGAAGCCGTCCACATCCGGCGATACGAAGGAGATCGTTACCGCCGGGTCTTCCGCCGGCGGGCGGTTGGTGCAGACCCCGAGGAAGGCATTCGGTGCGACCTCGTAGATGTGGCAATTGTCGTTCTGGTTCAGAGCCAGCCTGAAGCCGAGCGTCTCGCTCAGGAACGCGGACGCGGCTGCGAGATCCTGCGTATAGATGAAGGACAGCATTTGCCCGACGAGCGGCATGACGGCGATAACTCCAGGAAAGTGCGTGGCTCCGGATAAGGCGGAACCGGAACCGAACGGGATAGACCGCAAGTCTAGGACGCTTCGATTACCAGGTGCAATTCGCCAGATACGAATTCATCTCTAACCATAGGGCTCGATTGAGTCCGCTTGCAGCGAATAGCCAACTGCGGCGAGATCGTTAGTCTCGTTCAGGATCCCGAGGGTGCCCTCGACATAGACCGGGTCGAACATGTCGCGCGGATCGTAGGGTTCCTCGGTGCGCACGAGAATGAGCTGGTTCGGCGGTGGCGGGGGCACATGAATGCAGGCGCCGACATACGGCACGAGGATCAGCTCGTTGACGCCAACACCATTGTAGTCGAGCGGGATGATATAACCGGCGATACGCACATTCTCGCCAATCAGCTCATTGTTCAGATCCGTGCCGTATCCGCCGTCCGTGGTCTGTTCCGGGATCGCGCCATGCTCGACCACGCCGAGGCGATTCATAGTGGCTTTAAGACGCTCGTCAGGATTGGGAATCAGGTCCTCCCAGAGGATCTCGCGGGGACCTTCTGCCGCTCTGGCCGGGGAGGGAACGAAGAACGGGGCGGCGAACGCGGCGCCGGCCAGGGCGATAACGGTTCTGCGGGTTCGGAAAAACGACTCTGTCACGCCAGCCTCCTATTGCCGGATGGTCATACCGTCCGCTAGCGACATCCTGTAGGCCCGAAATGCGGGAAACAGCCCTGAGAGAATACCCGCCAGGACAATGAGGCCCAAGATCGCAATTTCGCGCGCATTCGGCAGACTGAGAGGCAGATAGAGACCGAAGGCGGTATCCGCAAGGGGACCGGCGATCGCCAGACCCGCCATGAATAGAAGGGACCCGGCGGCGGCACCCGCGAGCGAGAGCAGGGCGGCCTCGAGGATCATCAGGTAGGCGATGGTACCGGGGCCCGCGCCGACGGCGCGCAGGATGGCCATTTCCCGGCGGCGCTCCGCCAGACTCGAGAGGATGGCAGCTATCATGCCGACCAGAGCCGTGAGGACCACCATCGCAGAAATGGCGGCGAGTGCGGTTTCCGCGACACCGATGAGCGACCAGAGTTCCTGGAGCGCCACACCCGGCAGGACTGCGAGCAACGGTTCTTCCCGATACTCGTTGATGAAACGCTGCAGTTTGAAGGTCTTCAGCTTTGAGGTGACGCCGACCAGAACGGCGGTGATCGCCTTCGGCGTCAGGTCCATTTTCCTGACGGCTTCGGCGCTTGTCGATTGGCCCGGCACGCGCGCCCCGCTTTGCCAGTCGACATGGATGGCCTCTATGGCGGCAAGGCTCACATGCACCGTGCGGTCGACCGGCGTCCCGGTTTTCTTAAGGATGCCGGAGACGCGGAACGGCATGTCCTCATGCTTGCTGAAGCCGATGGCGCCCAGACCGTGCGCGACCACGATCGGATCACCGACCTTGTAGCCAAGTTCCTTCGCGACGTCGGCGCCGAGCGTCGTGTCGAACAGGTCCGAGAACGGTGCGCCCGCCAGCATCTCCAGCTTTCTGCCGCCGCGGAAGCGGTAATGCTCGAAATAGGCCTCGGTCGTGCCGAGGACGCGAAAACCACGATGGCTGTCGCCGAGGGAGAGGGGGACGGTCCAGGCGACTTCCGGGCGGGCCGCAATGTCCCGGTAGCTTTCCCAGGTGATGTTGTTGGTCGCGTTGCCGATCCGGAAGACGGAATAGAGCATGAGCTGCACGGAGCCACTCCGTGCGCCGACGATCAGATCGGTGCCGGCGATGGTATTTGCGAAGCTCACGCGGGCGCTGGTCCGGGTGCGCTCGACGCTGAGAAAGAGGGCGATGCTAATCGCCAGCGCGAGGACCGTGAGGGTTGCCGTGGTTCTGCGGTTGGCGAGCGAGCGGCCGGCGATGCGGAGTAGGGTCACGAACCGGGCTCCGATCTCAGGATCTCCTCGGTCCGGACGACCCGGTCGAAGCGCGGCGCGAGACGGTCGTCGTGGCTCACCATCAGCAGGCTGGAGCCCTGCCGGTCGAGCTGGGCGAACAGCAGCTCCAGAAACCGTTCCTGGCTGTCTGTATCGAGCGCCGAGGTCGGCTCGTCCGCGACGATGAGTTCCGGCGCGCCGATCAGGGCGCGGGCCGCGGCGACGCGTTGCTGCTGCCCGGTGCTGAGCCGGGAGGCCGACCGTCGGCGCAGGTCGCCGTCAGGGAGCGCGAGCCGGGTCAGCAAATCCTCGATCGCTGATTCCGGATCTGCCGTGCGGGCCGTCCGCCCGGGCGCGAAGGCAAGACCGAGACGGACATTCTCACGCGCCGAGGCATAAGGCAGCAGATTGAACATCTGAAAGATCACGCCGATATGCTCTGCCCGGAACCGGTCGCGGCGGCCGGCGGATAGGGTGGCGAGGTCGGTGCCGAGAATTTCCACCCGCCCGGCCGACGGAGTCGAAATCCCGCAGATGAGGCCGAGCAGGGTTGATTTTCCCCCGCCAGAGCGGCCGAGCAGGAGTACCCGCTCGGCCCGGCGGACGTCAAACCTGTCGACTGCAATCCGGTAGCCGGTTTCAGTCCAGGTGAACGCGATATTCGAGAGCGAAATCGCGGGCGTTTCGGCCGGTCTTTTGGTTTCGCTCACGGCAATCGGATTTTCCTGACGGGATCACTTCTTCAGGGAGATGTTAGGCTCATCCCGTTCCACTTCGTAGTGGAATTGGCCGCTCGTGCCGATGATTGTCACTTCGAGTTCTTCGCTGTTCGGGAAGGCCGCGAAGAACGGAAAGGCCATGCCGGAGATCCGGGCGGTGTCGTCGCAGGAAAGCTCGTAGGCGACGTGGAACTCGGAATGTTCGCCTTCCTCATGGTCGTGCGACTCATTTTTTGCATGCTCTTCGTGATGGTCCTCGAGGTGCGCCTCCTCGAAACGGCAGGCGGTTCCGTCGAATCGGAACAGCGCAACGCCGTTCTTGAGCTTCTCTTCCGCGGCCTCGACAGCGGCTTTATCGCTGTCGGATTTCGGCTCGTGCTCAAAGCCGACGATATCGGCACCGGGAATTTCGAGCTCCATTAGGACCCGGTTGTCCTCGAAAGCGATATTGAGGGTCCCATGACCATGTTCATGGGCGTGCGCCGAGCGGGTTTCGCTCGCATGCACGGCGGGGACTGAGACGGTCCCGAAGAGAAATAGGGCGGCGGCGGCTTTACGGATCATGGCTCATGGGTCCCAGAGCAGGTGCGATATAGGAAGTGATGTTATAACATTTCATATTCGAGCTGCCAGCGCCGATCGTGGACTGCGTCAATTTTGTCCCTGGATCTTGATCCTGGAACCTTCGCGTGGCGTGCAATCGCCGCTCAGCCATTGCTGGACCATGCTTTCCTTGCAGGCTGTCCAAGGCCGTTCGACCCCACCGCCGAACTCTTCCTGATAGATCGTCGCAAACGCTATGACCGCGAGAAGCGCGGCCAATATCCACATGCCTCTGCTCATCTTCGCTCCCTTTCTCCGGACCAGATTTGGGGATGCCGCCATCCGCTTAAAAGAGGAAAGTTGTCGTATTATATTATTCGGCCCACTCCACGATATGGTCCGGGAGTTTTTCGTCGGGCACCAGGGTTTCCGACACGGCACGGCCACGTACGGAAATACCGGCCTCGTGCACCATTTCCCGGTCGCCGCAGATCAGGTGGTGCCAGAACGGCAGATCCCGGCCTTCCTTGACGAGGCGGTAGGCACAGGTCGACGGCATCCAGATCAGGTCTTCCAGAAGCTTTGGCGTCAGGATCACGCAGTCCGGCACCTTGGCTTTCCGGTTCGGATAGTCCTTGCATCGGCAGGATTGGCAGTCGAGCAGGCTGCAGGCGACGTCCGTGTAGTGCAGGTCGTCGGTGACGTCGTCGATCAGTTTCACGAGACAGCATTTGCCGCAACCGTCGCAGAGAGTCTCCCACTGCTCGGAGGTCATCTCCTCCAGCGGTGTGGTTTTCCAGTAAGGCGTCTGCCCCATGTCGCAGTCGAGACTCATTCAGGCGCCGCCGGCAATCCGGTCGAGGACCGGCAGAAGCTGTTCGCGGAAGGCTGTGGGGTTCTCGGACATCGGGAAATGTCCCATCTCTTTCATGATGATAGCTTTCGCGCCTGGGATGCGCTTAGCCGTCTCGATCGTATCCTCCGGCGTGCAGGAGTAATCGTACTCGCCGGTCATGAGATAGACCGGGCAGGTGCCGGTATCGATGGTCCCGCTCTCGTGGGCATAGTCGCTGTCGGTCCGGTAGAAATGCATGTCGCCTTTGAAGACCTCCGGACCGCCCTGGTAATAGTGCCAGAGCGTCTCCCAGCGAAATTCGTCCGGACTCTGCGGCGCGACGAGGCCGGAGACGAGGGCGGCGCAGAAATCGCCGCGCAGGAATTCCGGACTCTCCAGCCAGGAATTGTCATACCAGGGCGAGGGGTGGTCGGATCCCTCGAGACCGATCACGCCGCGCAGCGCCGCGCCTTTTTCCAGCGCGAGGCGGACGACCACGCGGCCACCCATGGAGCAGCCCATGACCACGGGCCGGTCGAGGTCCATCGCCTCCGAAAAGGCCTCGACGGCAGCGACGTAGAACGCGCTCGTCAACTTGTATTCCTCGTCCTGCCAGCCTTCCGGCGGATTGGACTTGCCGTGCCACGGCAGGTCGAAGGCGACAACCCGGAAACGGTCGGTCACGGCTTCGTCGCACATCAGGTGCCGGTACTGGCTCGAATGGGCTCCGGCGGTATGCAGGCAAAGCAGCGGGATGCCGGCGCCGGCTTCCTCGAAATAGATCCTGTAGGGCCGGCCCTCGATCTCGAGGTGGATGTAGCGGCCGGTAATTGGCTCGATCCGGGCGCTCATGATCCGGCCTCCTGTCGGAGCGTCCGGGGCAGAGCGAGCAACTCCTTCACGTATCGCAGATTATGCAGCAGCGGAGCCGTGTTGCCTTCAAGGCTCGCATGCCTGTAGCGCGTCATCGCGAACAGGTCCTGATAGCCGGGCGGCGGTGCGTCGGACCAGAAGAATTCCCAGACCTCCTTCGGGGCGCGGATGGCGAAATCCCAACTCCGCATCTTGAAGGGACCGGTTTCCACCGCGGCGACGGCGCCGTTCTCGACAGTTACGTGATAGAGAGTTTCGCCAACTTCAAGCAGGAAAGAGGAGCGCATATAGCGGCCGATGTGGCGGAGGTGAGGACGCGCGGTGACGGCCTCGGTCAGGCATTCGAACATGTTTCGCTCTCCTCTTTCAGTAGACCGCGCGGCCGCCGGAGAGATCGAAGCAGGCGCCCGAGTTGAAGCTGCATTCTTCCGACAGCAGCCAGCATGTCATCGCCGCAACCTCTTCAGCGGTGCCGAGACGCGCCATCGGGCATTTCAAGATCATTATTTCAACATGTTTCGGGTCCGCATTCGCGACCATCTCGGTCTCGATCGGACCCGGCGCGATGCAGTTGATCAGGACGCCGGTATTCAGCATTTCCTTGCTCATCGCCTTCGTGAAGGCGATGACGCCTGCTTTTGCGGCGCTATATGCTGGAGCGTTCGCCGTACCTTCCTTACCCGCGATCGAGGCGATGTTCACGATCCGCCCGAAACCGCGTTCCGCCATGCCGGGGGCAATGGTCTTGGAGCAGAGGAAAACGCCGGTCAGATCGATGTCGATGACCTTTTTCCAGTCGGGTAGCGCGTAGGAAACCGTCGGCACGGTCGGTCCGATGATTCCGGCGCTGTTCACCAGGAGATCGATGGGGCCGATGGCACCGACGGTATTGGCATGGGCGACGGAGACGCTCGCCTCGGAACTGACATCAACGGTAGTCGCGACCAGCCCCGGCGGGCTCCCGAGTTCCGATACCCGGGCCGCGAGCCCCTCGTCATCGACGTCCCAGAGCGCGACCTTGCCGCCGTTTTCCAGAATACGTTTGGCCACGGCGAGGCCTATGCCCTTCGCGCCGCCCGTGACGATCGCCGCGCGGTCGGTGAATTCTCCATCCTTCAAGGCGCTTCTCCCCAGACGCTCGATTTATCCAATCCGGACTCTTGTTCGGTCCGGTATCAAGAAGAGGCGAGGGTGAATTCTCCCTCACGAATCCGGTCGGGCCAATCCGCGACCATATCAGCCACCGCCTGCTCACCGTAATTCTCGATCATATCGGTCAATGCCGCAAAGATCGCAGAGGAAGCCACCATTTCGGGCGCGCAGCCGTTGTCGACCGCTTCGTCCCAGGCTTCGAGGATGAGCTTGAGTGCTATGCGTTTCTGTTCGTCGTCCGGCAAGACACCCGCATCCGAGTCCGACATATCGTTCTCCGTCACTAGACCATTTCCGGCGTGAGAGCCGTTGCTCGTCCGGCGCTGCTTGAGGCCGGTGCAGAGCGAACGCTAGACTGAAAAGAAAGTCAGTGGGAGGAAAAACATGACGGAAAAACACGACTTTCTGCATCACGTCGGTGACGAGCATCCTTTCGTCGCTCGTGGTCTCAGGAGCTACTTCGAATATCGGGATCTCGGCATTGAGGCGGCGTCCAAGGGCGATGTGGTCTCGCATGTGATCAAGGCGCGTGACGGACACAACGCGACCGGCGCCTGGCATGTGCATGACTGCAAGTTCCAGATGTTCTACGTGCTGAAAGGTTGGGCGAAATTCGAGTATGAGGGCCAGGGCGTCCATACGATGAAGGCGGGCGATTGCGTTTTGCAGCCGCCGATGATCAAACACCGCGAGATCGAACATTCGGAAGACCTGGAGCTGATCGAGGTTGTGTCGCCGGCCGATTTCAAGACCTTTGAGGTCGACGCGCCGGAGGATTGAGCGGACTCATTTGTACGAAGGAGCGGAACCATCACTGCTGACCTGAGTTGGGAAGATGGTTCCGTCCCGTTCTCGGAGCGGTTCGGCGACGTCTATTTCTCCGCGGAGGACGGTCTGGCGGAGGCTCGCCATGTCTTCCTCGCCGGCAGCGGTCTGCCGGAAGCATGGGCCGGACGCGATAACTTCACGATCGGCGAGACCGGCTTCGGAACCGGTCTCAATTTCTGCGCGGTGGCGAAGCTCTGGCAGAAAACGAGGCCGCCCGGAGCACTCCTGCATTATGTGAGCATCGAGGGCTATCCGCTTGTGGCCGCAGAGTGCGGTAAGGCGCTCTCATGCTGGGGTGAACTGGACGACATCGCTGCGGCCCTGATCGCGCGCTATCCGGCCCCGGTGCCCGGATTGCATCGGATTCATTTTGAGGATTGGGGAATCGTTCTCACGCTGGCCGTGGGCGAGGCGGGCGATATCCTGCCAAAGCTTAAAGCCTCGGCCGACGCCTGGTTTCTCGACGGCTTCGCGCCGTCACGCAATCCGGAAATGTGGCGGGAGGAGGTGCTGACGTGGATCGGCCGGATGACTGTTCCTGGCGGCACGCTGGCGACCTTCACCTCCGCGGGGACGGTCCGCCGGGGACTTGTCTCCGCCGGATTTGATGTGTCCAAGGTGGAGGGCTACGGGCGCAAGCGCGAGATGTCCGTCGCGCGGAAGCGGGAGGAGCCGCGCGCGGAAGGCCGCCGGGCCCCAACTCTATGCGTGCCTTTCCTTAAGCGGCAACGCGGCGACCGGATCGCCATCGTCGGGGGAGGGATCGCGGGCTGCGCATTGGCGCGCGCGCTCACAAGGCGTGGCGTACGGCCGGAACTCTACGAAGAAAGCGGTCAACTCGGAGCGGGGGCTTCCGGCAATGCTCGCGCGCTCGTCATGCCGCGGATGGATGCAGGGGACAGTCCCGCTGCCCGTTTCCATGCCGCAGCTTACCGTTTCGCAATCTCGCAATATGCCGAAACCGAGGCCTGGGACCCGTGCGGTGTGCTTGTCATGCTGGATGATGATGCGGCACGGGAACGAGCTTTCAAGGCTCGTGGACACGCGTGGCATCCGGCGTCTCTCGCCCCGGAGCTGGACAGCAAGGAGGCAAGCGAACGAGCCGGTATTCCGCTCAATCAGACCGGTTTGTTCTATGAGAAGGCCGGTCTGCTCGAAACCGGATGCCTGCTGGAGGAGTGGGGGGCAGGGGCCTCGGTTGTGTCCAGCAGGGTCTGCGATCTGCGCCGCGCATCTTCGGGAGTGCAGCTTGTCGATGCGAACGGCATTGTTCTGGGTGAGGCCGATACGGTGGTGCTGACCGCCGGTATCGGGAACCGTCATTTCCCGGGGCGGGCATGGCTGCCCCTGGCGCCGGTGCGGGGCCAATTGTCCGTCGTCCCGGCCTCGGATGCCGGGCTGCCGCTGCGGTGCGCGCTTTCCTGGGGCGGGTATCTCTCCCCCGAGCGTGAGGGCATGCATCTGCTCGGAGCGACGCATGACCCGGTAAACCGGCTCGGAAAGGACTGGGAGAGTGCTGTAGTCGAGGAGGACCACCGGCGAAATCACGGAAATCTCCCGTCCTGTCTGCAACCCCTCCTTCCGCCACCCAGTGAGACATGGCTCGGGCGGGCGCGATTGCGGGCGGTGACGCCGGACCGCGTTCCGCTATTCGGTGCGGTGCCCGATGCAGCGGAACTCGGGTCTGCTTTCGGCAAGCATTATCGCCGGAGAGGGGCAGAGTTTTCCGGGGCGGACATTCTTGTTCTCGGCGGCCTTGGATCCCGCGGTTTCGTAACGGCGCCTCTGGCGGCCGAAATGCTGGCCGCGCGGATGTTCGAAGAGCCCTGGCCGCTGGAGCAAGAGGTCGGCCTGGTCGGCGAGCCGGTTCGGTTTGCAGAGCGGGCCTATCGTCGCGGAGAGTTGCAAGTGTTCTTGAGCGATGCACTTGACGCGGGATGACCGCCAAGCCTGAAAAACCTTTCATTAGGGCTCTGACGCGATACTTGAACCTGTCTTTCCGCTAAAGTGTTCGATCAATTTCGCCTTCAGCGGAAACGGAGCGTCCAGGGAGGATCGCTTTGTCCGGTTCGACAGCGCCGAAGATTATGTTTGCTTCGGTTATGCGCGAAAGACTGACGCGAGCGCCTGGGCTGGTTGCGGCGACTGCCTTTCTCATTGTCCTCGCGGCTACTTTTTACGCCCAATTGGAAATTCAGGCGCGGGAGGACGAGCAGCATGCGGTACAGCATCGTTTCGCGCGCGCTCACATCGGGCAAAGCCTGCAGACCTATATCGATACGCGGTTTCTCGCAGTCCGTGGGATCGTCTCGCAACTGACGATGATTCCAGGAGAAATCCGCCGGGCCGAGTTCGTCTCGCTCGCCCGACGCTTTCATGAAAATTTTGACGGCGTTCAAGCGGTCAACTGGGTCGATCACGGCGGGGTTGCGCGCTGGATCGTACCATTGCAGGGCAATGAGGCTGTTAAGGACAGAAATCTCGGGGCGCTCGATCTTCCTGGGCGGGCGTTGAACGCTGCCCGCACCGACGGGCTGCCTCATGCCACCGCGCCGATTGCGTTGCTGCAAAAAGGGGGCGGGTTCGCGAGTTATTTCCCGGTGGAGCAGGACGGTAAGTTGCTCGGCTTCGTCAAAGTCGTCTTCTGTTTCGATGACCTGATAGGTTCGGTTGCGGGCCTGGCCCGCGCAACGTGGTCTCTGTTGCGATCTATCACGGTGACACGCTCGTTCTTGAGCAGGCGGATGCACCACAGATCGGGGTGGAATCGATACTCTTCCACACGCTGAGCATACTCGATCAGACCTATCGGGTTGCGGTTCGGGCTCATCACTCGCCGACCTGGCATTTCGTGCCTCTCATTCCGGTTCTGATAGTGAACATTCTGTTTGCTTGCGCTCTTTATCTCGTCATTCGTCAGGTCGGGCAGATGGCGAGAAACGAAGCGCGATTCCGCGACTATGCCGAGATCGCGTTCGACTATCTTTGGGAAACGGACGAGGACCAGAATTTCACTTACCTGTCCGACGCATTCGAAGAAATTGTCGGTCGACCTGCGTCCGATTTTCTTGGCAGGAGGCTGATCGATTGCGAAGTTGCAGGTTCATCGGATACGTCTCTCGAGGAGCATGCCGCGACAATGGGCCGTCATCGGGCCTACGTGAATTTCGTTTTCACCAGTCTCCGGCGTGACGGAGCCAAGACCTGGATCTCTTCTTCGGGAAAACTGAGGTTCGACGCGATCGGCCGGTTTATCGGCTATCGCGGATCCGATCGCTGTATCGACGAGCAGGTGCGGACGGAGCGCCGGCTTCGCCGGGCATGGGAACACGCGGAGGCGGCAAACAGGGCGAAGAGCAACTTCCTTGCCGGGATGAGTCACGAGCTCAGAACTCCTCTGAACTCGATTATCGGGTTCTCCGAGATCATTCGCGATCAGCTATTGGGACCGGTCGGAAAGCCGCAATATGTGGAATATGCCAACGATGTGGTGACGTCGGGGAGGCATCTGCTTTCGCTCGTCGACGATGTGCTGGATCTCTCCAAGATCGAATCCTCGACCTTTGAGCTGTCGGAGGACGAGGTCGAACTGATCGACGCATTCGAATTCGTCCGGCGCGGTTTTCGGCGTCTCGCTGAGTCGCGGGGAATTTCAATTGAGATCGTTGCCGCCGAAAATGCACGGTTTCTCCGCGCGGACACGCGTCTGGTCCGTCAGATGGTTATGAACTTGGTCTCCAACGCGATCAAATTCACCGAGCATGGAGGGGCGATTACAATCCGCTCAGAACGTGACGACACCGGCGCCGTCCATATCATCGTGCAGGACACCGGGATCGGCATTCCGGAGACACAGCTCACTCGCGTCATGGAGCCGTTCGTTCAGGTGCGGGAGACAGCACTGCTCAGTCACGAAGGGTCTGGACTGGGGCTTTCGCTGGTGAAGCGTTTCGTGGAATTGCACGGAGGAACGATCGATCTGCATAGCCAAGTCGGCTCTGGAACGATTGTTGACTTGGCCTTTCCATTGGCGCGAAGCCGATAGAACCGGAAAAACTGGTGCCGGTTGAGGGACTTGAACCCCCGACCCTCTGATTACAAATCAGATGCTCTACCAACTGAGCTAAACCGGCATCCTTTGATTTCTGCGGGATACAGCTTGCTGGGCCCGGCGTCAACTACGACTGTTCGGCGGTCGCCGTGCGGAGTGGGCGATCGGCGGAGGCTTGGGATAACGTGAAGCCGTCGGATGTCGTTTTAGCCGTTCGACACAACGAGCCGCGGCGGGGCGTAACGCGGCTGCGAACCGGCGGAAACAACGTTTCTGGCGGCCTGCATCAAGCGACCGATCGGCGCCTTTTCCTCGCAGAGCGCTTTCACTAGGCTCGACGCGGTTTCCAGCTTCGAAATCTGGGAGTCGGAGTAGAAAGGTGCGCGGCGGTCCGAAACTGCAGCTTCTTCGTAGCGCGATACGGTGTCCGAAATTAGTGCCGACAGATCCTTCATTGCCTCTTCAATCTCTTGCGGAGCGTTTCCGACGCGGCGCAGTTGTTCGAAGCGGATGTTAAGTTCAAGCAACGTGTATACTTGCTGGTGACGAACATAAAGTTCGCGCCCACGCAGGTCCCGATTGTTCAATTCTAAACGTTCGAGCATCGTTCACTCCGAGTCGACCGGCGACTACTTGGATATCTCAAAACGGCAGACCAGAGTGTCCGGTTGCCTCGACAATTCGAACTCTAAGCGGGAAATCGTGAATCGGTCGTGAATCGATTTAAGAATTTTCTCCGGGTAAATTGGGCCGGGTAGCAGTGCATAGTCTATAGTTCTATCTTTGTTTTTCTTTTGTTCGCGTTATACATACACTACTACGCCATATTGTGTGGCGAATTCGGGGTTTTTCCCCACGCGACAGCAAGGCGTTTTCGAAATTGCGAATCGTATATCGGAACGTGGTTCCGCCGTTCGCTTTCAATTCGAAAAGCCAGCCGATTTTCGCGGAGAACTGGCGAACTCTCTGACTGGAGGGCGGTGTAGCTGTTTCGTTTTTTACACACACTGGGTTTACGTTTATTAATTCTTAAGCACAATGTGTGAAAAAGCGCTTACGTGGAACCAGAACGAGCCCCTTCGATGAGCGTCGACGTGCAGGAAAAGGCGGTCGCAAAGACCAAGGCAGACGAAGAGGCGTTGGATTCGCTTCACACCCTTCCTTTGTCCATCATTCCGCTGCAGACACCTGGGCTTAAAAAAGCGTTCATGATCAAAAATGCACGCTTGGAAAGCGCGATTGAATTGTTTCGCGACGGGACATCCGGCAGCGGGCAGGTCGAACCGAAGGAATTGCACGGTTATTTCCAGGATGTCGGCGGAGCATTGTCGCACGACCTGATCATTCTCGAAAAGCTATCGAGCCTAGAGTCGTTTGATATCTACTCCCTGCGGCTCGAACTCAGGAATCTTGAGATCGGTTTCGAGGATTACTCTTCGCTTCAGTTGTCCGAGGCCAAGCGGGCCGAACTCACGGAGTATATGCGGGCGTTTACGCGTCCCCTGATCCAGCGGGTTTATGGTGGGGACAAGACGGAAGAGATCAGCGACGTCGGGCAGATCATCAAGATGGTCGCGTCTCCGAACCGCAACGAGGCCGTTGCCAAGCTGAAGAGACTGGCCGAGGAACTGAATACCGAACTTACCGAAGTGCCGAAGTTTCTGGAGCGTTACGGAGACATCTTCCTCTCGCTCTCATACTTCCGCAGCTGTCTCGACAAGATCATGTCGCAGCTTCCCAGCTTCATCGGCTGGATGGAGGAGTTGCATAGCAACTATCAGATTCAGAACGACCGGAACCAGCTGAAGGTCCTGATTGATATCGAATCTGATCTGAACGAGATTTCGACATCTCTCGTCGGGCGATTCGAATATTTCAATCACAGATCGCACGATTTCTGGGAAAATATCAGTGCCGACTCCTTCCAATCCTTCCAGGAACTGGTGACCGCTCACCATGTCAGTATCGGTGCCGTGCTCTGCGGTCTCGCGGTGAAGCTCAACCTTTATGAAGCGCGCTTTCCGAACCACGGCGGCGGACCGGTTAAACGGCTGGAATTCATCAATTCCGAGATCAAACCGGGGTTGAAGCGGATCAAGGATATCGAACAGAAGGTCGGTGCAGTAAGCTGACGAGGTACGTCGAGAGACGGCACCGAGGGTGAAAGGACGGGGCTTGGGCTGGCGCCTAGTCCTGACAGGTCGGAATTTTGACGAGGGGCGCCGTCAATCATGAGCCAAGGGAAACCGGCTCAACGAACAGAGGCGAATCAGATCGCCGGGCCGGGAACGGAGACGCGTGCCGATCTTCTGCAGATGGCCGAGCGGCTTGCCGGTTTCGGGTATTGGCGTCTCGATCTCAGTACGAATACGGTTTTCTGGTCCGATGAGGTGTTTCACATCCACGGAATGAACCCCGGTGACGGGCCGCCTGACCTTGAGGCGGCCCTCAATGCTTACGTCCCTGAGGACCGGCCGACCGTCCAGGCCGAAGTCCAGAAATGCATCGAGCAGAGAGAGCCGTTCGAATTCTCCCTACGGATCCGCAGACCCGACGGAGCCGTCCGGAACGTTGTTTCTCGGGGCGTTCCGGAGCTGGACCGGGAAAACAATGTCATTGCGGTTGTCGGAGTGTTCCTCGACGTCTCCACGCGCCAGGACATCGAACGAACGAACCGCGTCAACGATTTGCTGAGAGAAACCATCGACGCGTTGGACGAAGCGGTCAGCATATACGATCCGGACGACCGCTACGTTTATGCGAATCCCAGATATTTCGAGCTGTTTCCATACCTGAAGGAACTTGACGACCTGGAAGGCAAAAGCTTCGAGGAAATTCTTCGGATCAGCCTTGAGAATGGCGTAATAGACAGTCCGCTGGCGCGGGAAAATCCGGAAACCTATATCGCCGAGCGTCTGCGCGTTAGAAACTCCGGCGTGTCCGAACTCGGAGATCGCCGCCACAAAAGTGGGCGGCTCTATTCCGCGCGCGAATTCCGGACCGAGAAGGGTGCCCACATCACCTTGCGCCGCGACGTTACCGAACAGCGCGTAGCGAGCGAGGAACTGGCCAAGATCAAGGAACGTTACGAGCTCGCCGTTTTTGCCGGAGGGATCGGCGTTTGGGAATACGACAGTCTCTCTGACAGTTTTTACTGGTCCGACTTTGCTGCCGATATTCTTACCCACGGGGTTGAGGAGCCTCCAGTCACTCTCGATGGACTTTCAGCGCTGGTTCATCCGGATGATCTGTCGCATTTCAAAGGTCAGTGCCGGGCCTGTATCGCCCACCGCGCGATGATGGATATCGAGGTTCGGGTGCGCTCTCTCGATGGGCGGGTCAATTGGATTCATTGGCGCGGCCGTGCGATGGCGGGCGAGGACGGAAGCGTGCACCGGGTCGTCGGCGCGATTGTGGATACGACCCGTCGGAAGATAGATCAAGAACGAGTGGCGCGAAGCGAGGCCCGGCTCCGGGAAATCGCGCGAACGGTTCCGGGCGTTCTCTGCCAATGGTCTCTTGGGGACGATCACGTTCCATTTTTTACCTATGTCAGTCCGAAGGCCGAGGAAATTCTCGGGTTCGAGGATGCGAGCCCGGTGGGTATTACCACCAGTCTCGTTCCGATCGCGGAAGACGTGGATGTTCTCCGTGAAGCGCTGGAGCAGGAATTGCGGACGGGGGACCAGGTTCGCGTTGAGGCGCGTTACGAACTGCCCATGAGAGGGGTTCGCTGGATCCGGAATATGTCCGATGTCGTTGCCGTGACTGAGGATAGAATTGATCTGACCGGTGTGCTCGTGGATGTCACCGAGATCAAGGAGGCCCAGGAGCAAATCCGGCGTAGCGAGCGGCATCTCGCCGAGGCAATAGAATCGATCGACGAAGCGTTCGCTTATTTTGATTCGTCTGACCGTTTGCTGATCTTCAACAGTACCTACAAGAACCTGCGGCCTGAGATCGCGGAGGAGGTCGTGCAGGGGCTGTCCTTCGAGAGCTACCTGCGTTTGCTGCACGAGAAGGATCTGCTGCCGGCTGGTGTTGATGATCCTGAGGCATGGATCGCGGAGCGTGTCCGCAGTCACCTTGAGCCGGCGGACGATCCTATGGTTGTCGAGGTCCCGGATGGCCGCGTGTTCCTTATCGCCGAAAGGCCCACCCGCGATGGCGGGATTGTCGCGACGGTGACCGATGTGACCGATCTGAAGCGCCGGGAAAAGGCGCTCGAGGCGGCTCGGGCCCGGCTTTCCGAACAGAATGATGCATTGGAGAAACTCGCCGAAGATCTCGATGCCGCACGGCAAGCGGCGGAAACGGCGAACGAGGCAAAATCCCAATTCCTCGCAATGATGAGCCATGAAATCCGGACGCCGATGACCGGGCTTCTAGGCATGGTCGATATGCTGAAGGCCGAGAAGCTGAACGAATCCCAGCGAGGTTACCTCGATATTCTCAGCCAATGTGCCAACACATTGCTGAACCTGATGAACGATATCCTCGACTTGTCGAAGATCGAAGCCGGGCAGTTGGTCCTTGAGGACATCGATTTCGATCTTGCGGATCTGGCGCGCGAAACCGTCGACCTGTTCCGGAGCGCTGCGTCCGATAAAGGCGTCCGGCTGAGTTTTACGGTCGAGAACGGCGCTCTTACCAAAGTGCGCGGTGACCCGCTTCGCCTGAAACAAGTGTTTGCGAATCTGGTGAGCAACGCGGTCAAGTTTACCGCCGAAGGCAGTGTCAATCTGAGCTTGGATACATCTGTCCAGGATGATGTCGTCATGGTCTGCGGCGCGGTTTCCGATACCGGAATGGGGATTCCAGAAGAGGCCATGCCGAGATTGTTCAACCAGTTCGATCAGGTCGACACCTCCACCACGCGGAAGTTCGGCGGTTCCGGTCTCGGACTTTCAATCTGCCGCAGGCTTGTTGAGGCGATGCAGGGCGATATCGCCGTCGCATCCGAGCTCGGTAGGGGAAGCACGTTCAGCTTCGAGGTGAAACTCGGCTTGGGCGGCCGTGCGGGAGAAGCCGAAGACGCCGCGGCCGGGGAGACTGTCCAGCCGTCGGTCTCGCCGTCCTGCGATCCCAAGGAAACGCCGCCCCTCCGCATCCTGCTTGCCGAGGACAACGCGCTGAATGCGGACCTGATTTCCATGATGCTTGCCAAGTGGGGACACCGTATGGAGATCGCTTCCGACGGGCGGGAAGCGGTCGATAAGTCGTCTGAAGAACTCTACGATCTTATTCTGATGGACATGCAGATGCCGGAACTCGACGGGCCGGATGCGACGCGCGAAATCCGCGCCGGCGGCGGGCCGAACTGCGAGACGGCAATCGTCGGTCTTTCTGCTGATGCGATGCTTGAGCACCGACAGAAATATCTCGATGCAGGGTTGACTGACTTTGAGATCAAGCCTGTCGATTGGGGACGGTTGCGGCAGCTTATGGCCAACCTCTATGAGCGGGGGCTCATGCCGCATGTCGGCGAGGAGTAATAGGGGACCGCGATTACTCCTGTGCCATGCGGGCGTCGCGCCGCATTTCCCTGACCGAGTAGATCGCGCCGACGAAAATGACGATTGAGCCGGCCACGGTCCAGAGACTGGGCACTTCCTGAAAGAACATCACACCGATCAGGCCCGCGAAGACCAGCCTGGTGTATTCCATGGGCTGCACTGCGGAAGCTTCACCGTGCTTGTAAGCCTTGATGTTCGAATACTGCGCCAGGGTCATAAGAACGCCGGTGACCACCATTGTCAGAAGTTCCCAGGCTGTCGGTGTCTGCCACATCAGGATCGCCGGGATGGCGAAGGCAATTGTAAGGCCGAATGACTGGTAGGTCATGATCGCCATCGGGGACTCGGTCTTTGCCATGATCCGGGTGAGAACCATCACGACCGCCAGCGACATTGCGGAGGCCATCGCCAAACCCGCATAGAAATCTATCCCGTCGAGGCTTGGCTGCAGCACGATCAGAACACCGAGGAAGCCGAAAACGGTCGCGCCCCAGCGTTTGAGATCGACAACCTCTTTTAGAATGAGAACTGCGAGCAGTGTGATGAACAGAGTCCGTGCGAAGGAAATCGCCGTTACCTGGGCGAGTGGCATATAAATCACGGCGGTAAAGCCGGTTGTCATGGCGAGGAGGGAAAAGCCAACCCTCAATCCGTGCAGATGTAAGCGTTCTGTCTTGAAACCGGCGGGAAAGGATCGATAGAGCTGCGGACCGAGAATGGCGATGACGCAGAGCTGCCGGATGAAAAGGATCTCCCAGACCGGTATCCTCTGACCGACGTCCTTGATCGCGGCCGTCATTACCGCGAAAAACAGCGATGCCAAAACAAGCCAAATACAGCCTTTTACATTTTCGGGCGCGCGATGCCAGATCTGGAACACGGTCGAGCGTTCTCGCTGGTCGGATGCCAAGCTTTTGGAGGTCTCTGCACTATCTGGCATAAAGCTTCTTACATATGTCCTGACGACGCCATTGCGGCTGTCTTTTTAGTTGTTGTCAATCGCTTTATCTTTGAGTTTTAAGGGTGTTTCAGGGGTGGCTAAGTGTCCCTGTGCGGCGGGTGATTTTGCCGGAACCCGGGACCGTAAATCTGCTATAGGTCTAGAAAAGCGCGCATCCTTCCGATTGAATATCCCGATCATGCAATCTGACAATTCTGGGGCGATGGCCGTAAGAGAGGCTGTCAATTCCGACCTGCTCGAGAGGCTCGACCGCCAGTCCGAGCGTATCGAAACACCTTGCGGCAACGGACGTATGGTTTGGCGTCGTTGGGGTTCCGGACCAATCATAATTCTGCTGCATGGCGGATTCGGTTCCTGGAATCACTGGTGTCGTAACATCGTAACCCTTGCCCGTGAATCTACCGTGATTGCGCCGGATTTACCGGGGTTGGGGGAGAGCGATGTGCCGGGCGACCCGGGGGACCCCGAACATCTCGCGCGCATATTGAGCAATGGGCTGGATGAGATCCTCGGCCCGGATGTGCGATTTGATCTTGGCTGCTTCTCGTTCGGCGCGGTTCCGGGAAGTTTGCTTGCTGTGAGTTACGCGGAGCGGGTCCGCAGTTTCACGCTCGTGGGGGCGGCCGGCTTCGGGCCCCGTGACCGACCGACCGACGGGTTGATTCGGATCCGGCGTGACATGGATGAGGCGACGCGCAGGACCGCGGCACGCAACAATCTCGAGGTGTTGATGTTTGCCGACCCCTCAAAGGTGGATGATCTTGCGGTCGATATTCAGCTCTGTAACACGGACCGCGCACGGTTCCGCTCCCGGCCCTTTTCCCTGTCGGATACAGTGCTTCAGGCTTTGCCGAAGATCCGCGCGCGGCGCAACGCGATCTGGGGCGCCGAGGATGTGACGGCACTTGGCATGCTGGAACGACGGAACGCAGCTGTGCGCGCGGCCGATCCGGACGCCCATGTTGCTGTCATAGAAGCGGCCGGTCACTGGGTCCAATACGAGGCCGCTGATGAATTCAACCGCAGTTTCCTAGAGATGGTGCGGCGCTCGGCCTGAGAGAAACTGAACCAATGCCGCAATGACGGCAGTCGAAAGTAAGGGGGAAACAGATGAAACTCGTGATTTTGCCGGGAGACGGCATCGGGCCCGAGATCGTTGCGGCCACGCGGGTCGTCTTGTCCGCGGCATCGGAGCGGTTCGGACTCGGGCTGGAATTCGAGGAACATGCGATAGGGGAGGCCGCGCTCGCCAGTGACGGCATTACCTTGCCGGACGAGGTTTTTGAACGCGCAGCAGCGGCCGATGGTGTCGTTCTGGGGCCGGTTTCGACCGCCAGTTACCCGCCGCGCGACGAGGGCGGTCTCAACCCGTCAGCCGAATTCAGGCGGCGCATGGATCTGTTCGCAAATATCCGCCCGAGCCGCTCCGTCGGCAACGAAGCGACGCTGGTCAAGGACATGGATCTCGTGATCGTGCGGGAGAATACCGAGGGCTTCTATGCTGACCGAACCATGTTCGCGGGAAGTGGCGAGTTTATGCCGGACAAGGACATGGCGCTCGCTGTCCGCAAAATTACGCGGGAGGGCGCGGGCCGGATCGGGCGCGCAGCGGCCGAACTCGCGATGACGCGGCGCAAGAAGCTCACGATCGTGACCAAGTCCAACGTCCTGAAGCTGAGCGACGGCCTGTTTCTCGAGGCTGCGAAAGAAGCCGCATCGGCATTCCCGGAAGTGGCCGTCGACGAAGTGCTTGTCGATGCGATGGCATCGCATCTGGTGCGCAGCCCGTCGGTGTTCGACGTGATTGTCACCTCAAACATGTTCGGTGACGTACTTTCGAACGAGGCGGCTGAACTCGCCGGCGGTCTTGGGTTCGCCGGTTCGCTCAACGCCGGCGCTAAGCACGCGGTCGCCCAAGCCGCTCACGGTTCGGCGCCCGATATCGCGGGTCAGGATGTTGCCAATCCGAGTTCTCTGATGCTGTCCTCCGGCATGCTCCTTGATTGGCTGGCGGACCGTAGCGACAGCAATGCGTTGCGGCAGGGCGCGCGGGCAATCGAGAAAGCGGTGATGGACTGCGTGGCGGCGGCGGAAAGCCGGACGCGCGATACCGGCGGCAGTCTGGGAACTGCCGCCTTCGGTACGGCAGTCGCGCGACGCGTGAGCGATGCATGACCCGGGGTTGGTGAGACAGAGGAGCGACTATGCGTGAGATCTCATTGCCAAACGGACGAAAGGTTCCGTCGCTCGGGTTGGGAACCTGGCATATGGGCGAGCGCGGTGCCAGCAGGGCAGAGGAGGCCCGGGCCCTTCGGCTCGGCGTCGAACTCGGCATGACCCTGATCGACACTGCGGAAATGTACGCCAATGGCGGAGCCGAGGAAGTTGTCGGCGAGGCGGTCCGCGATTGCCGGGCGGAAGTATTCATCGTTTCCAAGGTGTTGCCATATAATGCGAGTCGGAAAGGCACAATTGCGGCCTGCGAGGCCAGCCTGAAGCGGCTCGGCACCGACCATATCGATCTTTACCTGCTTCACTGGCCGGGCTCCCATCCGCTGTACGAGACGGTCGAGGCATTCGAGGAATTGCGGGCGGCAGGAAAAATCGGCGGCTACGGAGTCAGCAATTTCGACACCGACGCGATGAACGCGTGGGAACAGGCGGCCGGCGCGGGAAACTGCCAGACCGACCAAGTCCTCTACAATCTTACGCGCCGCGGCATCGAATGGGATCTCGTTCCCTGGGCCCGGAACCGGGCTATGCCTCTGATGGCTTATTCGCCATTGGAGCAGGGGAGGTTATCGGCTCCGGAACTGGACGACATCGGCCGAAAGCATGGGGTTTCGGCTGCGCAAGTGGCGCTGTCCTGGGTGCTGCGGGATCAGAACATTATCGCCATTCCAAAGGCCTCGAATCCCAACCATGTCCGGGCAAACCGTTCGGCTGCGGATCTTGTGTTGGATTCAGACGACCTTGCCCGCTTGGACGCTGTTTTTCCTCCGCCACGTGGCAGAAGCGCGCTTGAAGTCCTGTAGGGGCTAAAATTTTGAACTTTAAAGGCTCAGGCGCGTTTCACTTAAGATGCGGATTGTATTGTGATATTTCGCGCTATGTTTGATGGGTGAGTGCATCTGTATGCTTTGTGCTTAAAAAGAGCTTGGCAAAGAATCGCCGAATCCCCACAATATGCGGTGTCAGGGCTTTAAAGCACGACAAGGTGGAGTGAGGCGATGAGTGCCGTCGATAACAGGTTTGTTGAGCGTAAGAGCCTGGAGATCCTTGCGGAAGCGGTGGATCGGACGGTCGGCACCGGTTTTGTTCATGAGGCGATCGCCAAGGCGGCGAAGTCACTTGAGACAAAAGCCTACAGCGATGCTGACAAAGCCTTCCGGATGCTGAACCCCCGCGAGACCCGCAAGGTCGAGAAGACCGCGCTTGAGAACGCGACAATATTTGCCGAGCACGGTGAATACAGCGATCCGATGTCGGATATGAATCCGAACCCGAAGTTCGACGATATCCGTTCCCGTTCGGTCAAACTCGGTTCTTGAATTTCCTCTAGTTCATCTCTGAAATTCTCGCGCCCCGGGCCGCGAGAAGAACCGTTGCTGTTCCCGCCAGCGCCAGTAGCGCGGTGATCAGGAAGCTCCCGCTGTAGCTGCCTGTCAGCTGATGGCCGAGCGTGAATATCGCGGGACCTACGATGACCCCTGAGAACGTGAAGAAGAGGGCGGCGCCGGTCATATTTCCAGCCCGCCCTTCCGGACTGTGCTCGACCACCGTCGAGGCGAAGACGCCGTTCCAACCCATCGCCGTGAAGCCGAAGACGAAGAACAGCAGATAGACGAGGCCAAGAGGCCATTCCGGGGCCACGAAAACAGTGGCGAGGGCGGAACCCGCTGTCAGCAGGGCATTTATCACCAAGGCGGCGAACCCGTTCCTGATCCGGTCGGCGAGCACGCCCCATGCGATACGGCCGACGACGCCCGCGACCTGAACCGCAGTGAGCGCAAGGCCGGCCGCAACGAGCGTGTAGCCCGTCTCCTCGACGAGGAAAGTTACCGCGAACGCGTTGAGGGAAAGTTGTATAGCCGCGAGGAAGAGGCCGGTGAAGCACATCCACCGGATGGCGGGCAGGCGCCAGGCATCCCTGATGTCGGCCATCGGAGAGCGGAACAGTGGAGCCGCGCGGGAGCGGTCCGCATCCCAGCGGGCACGAAAAACCTGCATCACCAGAAGAAGCGCGAGGGAGACCGCGATGGTCGCGGCCATGCTTGCTCGCCATCCTTCCACCAGCGTCAGCGCCGGGGCGAAGGTGCTGGCCGCGATGCCGCCGAGCGGCACGCCGGTAAAGCGGATGGAAAAGACCAGGTTGCGGTTTTTCGGCGTGACGACCTTCGACAGCAGGTGCGCTGCGGGCGGGTTGATCAGGCCGTATCCGAATCCGATCACGAAGGATCCAAGAGCGATCAGCGTAAGCGATCCGCTGGCGATCACGAAATGGGCGAATGCAAAGAGCCCGAGGCTGACCTGGGAGACTCGCCACGCGCCGAGCCGTGCCACCAGCCCGCCTGCGAACAGGCTGGTCACCATGCCGCCGAGATAGACAGCGACCACCTGCAGGCCGATCAGCGCGGCATCGACTCCGAGCGCGCTGGCGACTTCGGGAGCGATAGCCGGAAGCCACAGCGAGGCCATGGAGCCGGTAAGCTGCACCCAGATCATGAAGGCGACCACGGTGACCGTATCACGCAACGGCGGCACGGCCCGGGCGGCGTCCGGATGGGCGGTCATGCCGTATCTCTCCGTCAGATCGGATGCTGCGCCTTGTCGGCTCCGAGAAGGGCGGTGCGGAACGCCATTTTCATGTACTTGCCGTCCCGCGGCGGCATTACGGTTTCACCGGTTCTAGTGTCGACCTTGATCACGGCGACGAGCGGAGAGTCGCCCGCATCGAGGCGTCCGATCAGATCATCGAGACCGGCCTCGTCGGTGACCGTCATCGTGTTCTGGATACCGGCGCCGGCAGCCATGGCCGCCAGATCCGTACCGCGGCCGGTCGGTGCTGCCTGCATGCCGGTTTCGCCGTAATGCTCGTTGTCCAACACGATGATCGCGAGGTTCTTCGGCTGCTGCAGGGCGACGGTCGAGAAGCTCCCGACCCCCATCAGCTGCTCGCCGTCACCGGTCAGCACCCAGACATTGTGATCCGGCTGTGCCAGCGCGAGGCCGAGGCCGGTCGGCGTCGCACCGCCCATGCCGCCCCAGATATAGAAATTCTCGGGCCGGTGGTCGGCCGCGGCGAGATCCCAGGTCGGCGAGCCGAGACCGCTGATACAGAGCGCGTCGCCCCGAACGGACATGAGCTTCTTTACGACGTCGCGGCGGAAGAGTTTTTCGCTGCTCATGGGATCAGTCTCCCGCCTTGGCGCGCGCGTGGGCTCCGGCAAAGGGTTTCGCGCCGATCAATTTCTGACCGATAAGCACCGCGACGGCCTCTCCGCCATGGAACGACATCAGCAGTCCGGCCTTGATCGCCTCTGCCGCTTCCTCGTCCGTTTCCGCCTTGATGCAACGCACGCCGACCGCTTCGAGCACCGGCTGGACCGCCTTGCCCATCGGCATCTGCCAGGGGTTGGACTCGCCGTAATCGCCGCGCATGGTGACGATCATGAAGAGCGGAAAGGCGCAGGTTGTTGTCAGCGAGGCGATCATGTTGATCGTGTTACCGACCCCGCTGCTCTGCATCATGACGGCGCATTTTTGCCCGCCGAGCCAGGCGCCCGCGGACACCGCGATGCCTTCTTCCTCGGTTGTAAGGGGAACCGTCCGGATGTCGTTGTCGGCCAGGCTGGACTTGATCAGCTTGCTGAGGCCGGCGTCCGGAACGTAAGCCACCTGCTTGATTTCGTGCTCCTTGAAGAGCTCGTGCGCCCGTGCGCTCCAGTCGCCGCTCATGGGATCTCCGTCCATTGTAAGGGCCCGAAACAATGTGCCCGGAGGCGCATTGTCTGTCCACGCGACGGTCGGAACCGGTCCCGTTCCGCGATGTCGATATTGCCGAGCGCTCCATTGTCTTGACGCGGGCGCTGGCTCATAGTCGGAGCGCATTCGAACCGGGAACCGAACCATGTCGCTGAAGACCGACCGCCGCCTGATTCCGACCTCTATGCATTGGGGCACTTATTTTGCCGAAGTCGAGAACGGCAAACTTGTCGCCGTGCACGATTATGAAAAAGATCCGGCACCGGCGATTATCGGCCCTGGCATCGTCGACGCGGTGGACGACGCCGTGCGCGTGCGCCGGCCGATGATCCGCAAGGGCTGGCTGGAGAAGGGGCCGACCTCGCGCGAGGGGCGCGGGGGCGAGCCTTTCGTCGCGGTGCCGTGGGACGAGGCGCTCGACATGGCGTCTGCCGAGCTGAAACGGATCCGGGAGCAGCATGGCAACAAGGCGATCTTCGGCGGCTCCTACGGCTGGTCCAGCTCCGGCCGCTTCCACCATGCGCAAAGCCAGGTGCACCGGTTCCTGAACTGCATCGGCGGCTATGTGCGCCATGTCGATACATACAGCTATGCCGCCGGGCAGGTGATCATCCCGCATGTCGTCGGGCCGTTCGCGGATCTGCTCAACAAGCACACAACCTGGCCGGTGATTGCGGAGCACAGCGAGCTGGTTGTCATGTTCGGCGGCGTGCCTGTGAAGAACGGGCAGGTGACGTCCGGCGGGGTCGGGCGCCACACCGTGTTCGAGGGGCTGAAGACCGCCTACGAGATGGGCGTCGAATTCGTGAATATCAGCCCGATCCGCAACGACATCGTCGATCTGGTCGAGGCCGACTGGATCGCGCCCCGGCCGAACACGGATGCCGCGTTGATGCTGGCGCTGGCCCATGTGCTCTACAGCGAAGGCCTGCATAACGAGGATTTCCTCGCCGAATACACCACCGGCTTCGAGAAGTTCCTGCCCTATCTCCTCGGCGAGAAGGATGGGCAACCGAAAACGCCGGAATGGGCGGCGGCCATCACCGAGGTGCCGGCGGAGGAGATCCGCATGCTCGCGCGGCGCATGGCGAACGGCCGCACCATGATCATGACCGCCTGGAGCATCCAGCGCGGCGACCATGGCGAGCAGCCCTTCTGGCTGACCGTGCTGCTGGCCGCGATGCTGGGGCAGATTGGTCTTCCGGGCGGTGGTTTCGGGCTCGGCTACGGCTCGGAGAACGGTATCGGCAACCCGGTCGAACTGTTTAAATGGCCGGCATTGCCGCAGGGGCGCAATCCGGTCGAGGATTTCATCCCGGTGGCCCGCATCTCGGACATGCTGCTCAATCCGGGCGGCAGTTTCGTCTATGACGGCCAGACCCGGACCTATCCGGACATCAAGGCGGTCTACTGGGCGGGCGGCAATCCGTTCCACCATCACCAGGACCTGAACCGGCTGGTGAAGGCGATCCGGCAGCCGGACACCGTTTTCGTCAACGAGATCTGGTGGACGGCGATGGCACGGCATGCTGACTTCGTCTTCCCGACGACGACGGCGCTGGAGCGCAACGATCTCTCCATGACCCATTGGGAGCAGACCATCGTCGCGATGCAGAAGGCGATCGAGCCGGTCGGCGAGTCACGCCACGATTACGACGTCTTCACCGGCCTCGCGGAACGGCTCGGCGTTGCCGACGCCTTCACCGAGGGGCGGGACGAGGAGGGCTGGTTACGGCATCTCTGGGACCAGGCGCGCCAGCGCGCGGCAGAGGCTGAGTTCGAATTGCCGGATCTCGAGATCTTCCGCGAAATCGGCACCATGGAGGTGTTGAAGCCGAAGAAGCCGATGGTGTTGCTGGCGGCGTTTCGAGAGGACCCCGAGGCAAATCCGCTGCAGACCCCGAGCGGTAAGATCGAACTCTATTCGGAGACGATCGAAAGCTTCGGCTATGCCGATTGTCCGGGGCACCCGATGTGGATTGAGCCGTACGAGTGGCTCGGCGCGCCGGTGGCGGAGACCTATCCGCTGCACTTGATCTCGAACCAGCCGAAAACCCGACTGCACAGCCAGCTCGATAGTGGCGCCATCAGTCGGGGCTCGAAGATCAAGGACCGCGAGCCCATGAGCATGAACCCGGTGGACGCCGCGGCACGCGGGATCGGGAACGGCGACGTGGTCCGGATTTATAACGACCGGGGCGCGTGCCTCGCCGGTGTGATCGTGACCGACGCGGTGCGGCCGGGCGTGGTGCAACTTTCGACAGGGGCCTGGTACGACCCGGAAGAGCCGGGCGTGATTGGCTCGCTCTGCAAGCACGGCAATCCGAACGTGCTCACCCGGGACAAGGGAACGTCCAGTCTCGGTCAGGGGCCGAGCGCCCATTCCGTGTTGGTCGAGGTCGAGAAATACCACGGCACGCCGCCGCCGGTGACGTCCTTCGTGCCGCCGCCGATCGAACAGAAAGCCTAGCGGTCCGGGTCGGCTGTCGCAGGATGCTTGTCGGAAAGATGACGCGGGAGGCCTTGATTTCCTGCCTCCCGAAAGGGGGGGCGGCAATCGAGATCGGCGTCGCCGAAGGGGTTTTCTCCTCGGTGATCCTTCGGGCTGCGCAGCCCGGACAGCTTAACCTCGTGGACCCTTGGGTCCATCAGGCCGACCCGGACTATGCGCCCGACAAGAATAACGTAGACGACGAGACCAACGAGAGCCGGTATCGCGGGGTCCTTGAAAAGTTTTCGCAGGAGATCGCCGGGGGGAC
This sequence comes from Nisaea acidiphila, assembly GCF_024662015.1. NCBI lineage: Bacteria > Pseudomonadati > Pseudomonadota > Alphaproteobacteria > Rhodospirillales > Thalassobaculaceae > Nisaea > Nisaea acidiphila. Next base: position 4,424,687 of record NZ_CP102480.1, read on the forward strand.
GGTGCAGGTGCATCGCGGATTTTCGAGGGATGTGCTTCCCGGGTTCCCGGACGAGTCCTTCGACTGGGCATATGTGGATGCGATGCATACGCGCGACGCCGTGCTTGCGGATCTCCGCCTCGTCTGGCCGAAGGTGAAAGCCGACGGTTTCGTTCTCGGACATGATTACTCCAACGGGCCGCACGCACGCGCCCTCGGTTTCGGCGTAGTTGAGGCTGTCAGAGAGTTTCTCGAAGAATCAGAAGGGGTATTCGTTGCGGCGACGATGTTGCTGGAGACCTACCCTTCTTATGTGCTCGCGAAATCCATGCATGGCGGTGTCCGGCCATTTGCCGAACAGTTTTTGTTGAAGTCGGAAGCCGTCGTTGAAATCCGTGACCGGAACCCGGACTACCAGCACAAGGTCACAAAGATAGGGAATAAGGTCGTTGCGTTCCCGTCCTTCTAATATGTCCGGCCTGGGGAGAACGATATGATTCACACGGGGCCCGCACCGCGGACAAAGACGGAAGAATTCTATCCTGGCTTCAGATTCCGGGAGCGTCCTGTCACCCGGGACCGGGATTATCAGGACAGCCGGCTTCGGGCTTGCGGTGTCGATCCGTCACTTTATGGCGATCAGGCCGCGGCGGCTCTTTTTGGACAGGACTGCTTCAAGGCAATGCGCGAGGCGGGCCATCAGGTCGACGGGCTGGTCCAGACCGAGCAGCGCTTTAAGCAAATCGAGCCGGTGGCGGTCGGCGAGCCTCTGACCCAGCGCGGCTGGATCGAGGCTTACGACGAGGTAGAACGAGGACACCGCCTCCATCGCACCTTCGAATTCGTTCGCAGGGACGGCCTGGTCGCGTTGGTTGCCGATGTGATCGGCCTGGTTCCCGACAAGGAGAAGTGGAAGGCCGCGGCAGCGAAGGCTGGGCAGAAGGTGCCGTCCGATCCGCGTGCGGGCTTTGAGCTGATTTCGGAAAAGACCATGACACCCGAGGATGTGACGCTTTTCTCCTCGGATGTAGGGAACCTGATCCATTTCAAACCGGATTTCGCCGCCAACCTCGGCTATCGCGCCCCGCTGGCGCAGGGGCTTCAGACCATGGTCTGGATGATGGGACGGCTGACCGAGGACGGACCGCCGGTTTCGTTCGAGGTCTCGGCGAGTTTCCGCAGGCCGGTCTTCTGGGACGACGAGGCCAGTCTCTGGCAGCACCGGGGCGAGAACGGTTTCATCAACTGCATGCGCGCCCTGAATGCGTCTGGAAAGCTCACCGCCGAACTGACCGTCGCATCGATCTCGTACGCCTGACCCGATGTCCCGAAATACAGTTCGAAACATCCTCTTCGTGATGTGCGACCAACTGCGCTGGGACTATCTCTCCTGCGCCGGTCATCCTCATTTGCAGACACCGCATATCGATGCGCTGGCGGCGCGCGGAGTCCGTTTCGACCGGGCCTACTGCCAGTCTCCGATCTGCGGGCCTTCGCGCATGTCCTTTTATACCGGACGCTTCATGTTCAGCCACGGGGCGGGCTGGAACAACTACCCGCTCCGGGTCGACGAATGGACGCTGGGTGACTATCTCCGTCCTCTCGGCATGCGGGTCGCGCTCGCCGGCAAGACGCATATGAAGGAGGACACCGACGGCATGGCCCGGCTCGGCCTCGATCCGGTTTCCGAACATGGTGTTCTGGTTTCCGAATGCGGCTTCGAACCTTATGAGCGCGACGACGGCCTCCATCCCGACCGCAGCGCCGATCCGGACCTGGCCTACAACCGCTTTCTCAGACAGAAGGGCTATCGCGGCGACAATCCCTGGTCGAGCCATGCGAACTCGACCGAGAGCGATGCGGGGGAGACGCTCGACGGCTGGTACTGGGGGCACTCGAACGGTGCCGCGCGGGTGCGCGACGAGGATAGCGAGACACCCTACATGACCGACCGGGCGATCGACTTCATCACCGAGATGGGCGACAAGCCCTGGTGCCTGCATCTCTCCTACATCAAACCGCACTGGCCCTATATCGCGCCGGAGCCCTATGCCTCGATGTACGGTTCGGAGCACATTCTGCCGGTGCAGCGCAACGCCCGGGAGGAAGCGGAGGCGCATCCGGTCTATGCCGCCTTCATGCGGCACAAGGACAGTATGCTCTTCCGCCGTCCGGAGGCGCGCGAGACGATCGTCCCGGCCTATATGGGCCTGATCAAGCAGATCGACGATCAGTTCGGCCGTCTGATGAAGGAGCTGGAGCGATTGGGGCGACTGGACGACACGATGATCGTCTTCACCTCCGATCATGGCGATTATCTGGGCGACCACTGGCTTGGCGAGAAGGATCTCTTCCACGAGGCTTCGGTGCGCATTCCGCTGATCGTCTACGATCCGCGTCCCTCCGCCGACGCGACCCGCGGCACGGTGAGCGAGGCGCTGGTCGAGGCGATCGATCTCGTGCCGACCTTCGTCGAGGCGGCGGGCGGCGCGGTGCCGGTCCACCGGCTCGAAGGCCGCTCGCTGCAGCCGCTGCTGGATGGGCGGGACGTCGTCTGGCGCACTTACGCAATTTCCGAAAGCGATTATTCGGGCCGCGACGCCCGTGCGGATCTCAATCTCGCGCCGATGGATGCGCGCTGCTGGATGCTTCGGACCGATCGTTGGAAATACGTTCTGCACGAGACCTTCCGTCCGCAGCTCTACGATCTCGAAGCCGATCCTGGGGAGTTCGTTGATCTCGGCGCCGATCCGGCCTGTGAGGGAATCCGGGCGAAACTGAAGGAGATGCTCTTCGACTGGTTTCGCAACAGGCGGCTGCGCGTCACCATTTCGGACGAGGAGATCGTCCGTCGGACCGGCGGCGCGGACCGGCAGGGGATCTTGATCGGCTACTGGAAGCCCAGCGATCCGTGACGCGCGGAAGCGTGCACGGATCCCTGCTGCAAATGGAACAAGGGTCGGCTGCAGAGCCTGCTACGGTGCTGCCATGACCAAAGAAAGAATTTCCCGACTAAGGCGTAGGCTCGATGGTTTCGGCCGCCTGGGGCTCGCCGAACTGCCGACACCGCTGCAGCCCCTGAACCGGCTGAGCGCGCATCTCGGCGGTCCGCGCCTCTGGGTGAAGCGGGAGGATTGCACCGGCTTCGGCTTTGGCGGAAACAAGCTCCGGAAACTCGATTTCGTCCTGAAGAGGGCGCTCGATGAGGGTTACGACACGCTGGTTAGCGGCGGGGTCGTCCAGTCGAACAGCCAGCGGCAGGTCGCGGCGGCGGCGGCGAAGCTCGGTCTCGATTGCCATCTCGCAGTGTATCACGGGCGCCTGGAGGCGCCGACGCCGGAATACGAGCAGTCTGGAAATGCGCTGCTGAACCGACTCTATGGTGCCCGTCTGCACGACGTTCCATGGACCGGCGACCGTAATCGGGCCATTGGAGATCTGGCAGCCGGGCTCGCCGCGAATGGGCGGAAGCCCTTCGTGGTTCCCTACGGCGTCTCCGACGGGCTTGGGGCGGCCGGCTATGCTTCCGCGGCGCTGGAGATCGCGGAGCAAAGCGCCGCATTCGGGATATCGCCCAGGGCAGTGGTGCACTGCTCCGGCAGTGGCGCGACCCAGGCGGGGCTCGCCGTCGGCGCGGCCATCTGCCTGCCTGAAACGGAGATCGTCGGCATCGATATCGACGCCGAGCCCGAGCGGGTCAGGGCCGACGTGGTGCTTTATGCTGCAGAAGCTGCGGCGTTGCTCGAGACGGAGTTCGATCCGGGAAGCATCGAGGTGGTCGCCGGTCATGCCGGGCCGGCCTACGGCGTGCCGCACCGGGCAACGATCGACGCCATCAGCCTTGCCGGGCGGCTCGAGGCGCTGACGCTCGATCCGGTCTATTCGGCGAAGGGGCTGGCCGGCCTGATCGCGCTTGTCCGGGCAGGACGCTGGAGCGCCGAGGACGATGTGGTCTTCGTCCATACCGGCGGGAGCCCGGCGCTCTTTTCCTATCAGAGCGTACTCGGGATCTGATCCCGCTTATATTGTCCCGGAGAAGAGGGCAATGCAGTCGGTCCGGCGCGGCGTCCAGCCGAGATTCCTGCGGATTTTCCTGCTGCTCATCCGTTGTATCAGTGCCGGTCCCGCCGCCCAGTCCCCATGCCGCGCGACGGCCTCCGCGACCGGCAGGACGCTATGCTGCGCCGCCGAGCCAAAGTGGTGGGCGACGGCGTCGGCAAGGCTGACAGTTGTCACTCCTTCCTCAGATGCTACGCAATAGGTCTCGCCCGCAGGTGCGCTTTCCAGCGCAAGCCGGTAGGCGGAGGCGAGGTCCCTGCGGTGGACCAGAGGCCATGTCGCATCAGGGGAGCCCCAGATCTCGATCGGATTACCCTTTCGGGCTGCATCGACATAACGGTGCAGCACGCCGCCGTCCTCATCCCACACCATCGCGGGGTGGATCAGAATGGGCGCGATGCCGCGGGCGCCAGAGAGCCAACGCCAGTTTTCCAGCATCCATGCGAAGCTCGGCAATGGATCGTAAGGCGTTTTCTCGTCCGCAACCCCGGAACCGGTCTCTCCGAAGAGCCAGCACCCGCCGGTGTAGATTAGGCGCAGCGGGGTGTCTCTCACCGATGCGGCAGACGAGATGGCTTCGAGGACGGCACGGTCGATCCCGCCCATGTCGGAGTCGAAATCCGCTGCGGCCTGGATCACGGCATCGGCGCCGGTGACGAACCCGGCCCAGTCCCGGGGACGCGCCAGGTCGCCCGGCAGGGGCTCTGCGCCGGCCTCGCCTAGGCGAACGGCCGATCTTTCCGATCGGGCGAGGGCGGTTACCTGATGGCCATGGGCAATGAGTTCGTCAAGAATGGCGGAACCGATGGAGCCGGTGCCGCCGAGCAACAGGACATGCATGGGATCGGTCCGTACTGTCAGGCGTTTTGAAAACGATAGAGCCGCAGGACGGGTTTAATAGCAAGAATATTCTTGATAATATAAGCGCCGGCCGAGAAAACCCCGCCCGGCGCATCGATTTCGTCAGTTCGTCAGCACCACGCGGCCGACGATCTTGCCGGCGCGCAGGTCGTCCAGCGTGTTCTGCACCTGGTCCATGGGACGGGTCTCGATCGGGACCTGTTTCACCTTTCCGGCCTTCACCAGCTCCATCAGTTCCTTCAGCTCCTTCAGGCTGCCGACATAGGAGCCGATCATCGAGGCCGCGCGCAGCGGCAGGGTCGGAAGCGGCACGGTGAAGTCGCCGCCATAGAGACCTACGATGACGTAGCGGCCGCCCTTGACGAGGCTGAAATAGCCGAGCTTCGCGGTCGGGTTGGCGCCGACCGTGTCGACCACGGCGCGCGGACCGCCGCCGGTCGCATCCGCCAGTTTCTTCGCGGCATCGTCGCCGGAGATATTCAGCGTCGCGGTCGCGCCCATCTCCTTTGCGGCGGCGAGCTTGTTGTCGTCGATATCGCAGGAGAGCACCTGCTTCACGCCCATCGCATGCGCGATGCTGACCGCGGCAAGCCCGAGGCCGCCGGCGCCCATGATCACCAGCCACTCGTCGTCATGCACCGGCAGCGCCTTCTTGATCGCGCTGTAGACGGTGACGCCCGAGCAGGCGAATGGCGTCGCGTCGGTCGGATCTACGTTACCGATATCGACCAGGAACATCGGATGCGGAACGAGGATATATTCCTGATAGCCGCCGTCCCTATAGACGCCGAGGGTGCGCGGCTTGGCGCAGTGGTTTTCCTGACCGGCCTTGCAGATCGAGCATTCGCCGCAGCCGATCCAGGGATGGATGAGCTTGGTTTCGCCGGCCGGAACCGCGCCGGCGTCCGGGCCGCCCTTGACGACCTCTCCGAGGATCTCGTGACCGAGCACATGGGGCAGCGGCACGCCGCGGTCGCCCATGTTCAGGCGTCCGGCGGAGCCGAGATCGAAATAGCCGTCGCCGATATGGAGGTCGGAGTGACAGACCCCGCAACGGGTCACCTTGACGAGAACTTCGGTTCCGGTCGGCTCCGGGATTTCCTGCTGGATCATTTCCAGCGGCTTCCCGAAATCGGTGACTTTCCAACTCCGCATTTGCATGGATCGATTTCCTCCCGATAATCGCTTTTGCGAAATTCAATTTCGTTTTCGTAGGACGTGACGGCCGCTCACGCAACCGGCTTGGCTGCGAGACTGCCATCTGCGAACTGTACAATCTCGCGGTTTCTTCGGAGAGGGCCGCGAATGGATCGGTGACAAATCGGCAAGAGACCGGGTGTTGCCCCGATCCGGGGATGGGAGGAAGTGGCCGATGGGCCAGAGGACCGCATTAGTGACCGGAGCGAGCAGGGGCATCGGCCGTTCCGTCGCCAAATATCTTGCCGAAAGAGGCTATCAGGTTATCGGCGTCGCCCGGACGGAACCCGCGGGCAGTTTCCCCGGGGCATTCCGAACCGCGGATCTCAGCGACGCGGAGGCGACCCGTGCGGCGCTCGAGGGGATCGCGAAAGAGTTCGAGGTCGACGTGCTGGTGAACAATGCCGGCATCGCCCCTCTCGGCACGGTCGAGGAGGTGACGCCGGAGACCCTGCAGCATCTGATGTCGGTGAATGTCCGCGCGCCCTATCAGTGCATGCAGGCCTTTCTGCCGGGAATGCGGGGGCGCAAGTTCGGCCGGGTGATCAATATCGGCTCCCGCGCTGCGCTCGGAAAACACGGTCGCAGCGCCTATGCGGTGACCAAGGGCGGCATTGCCGCGGCAACCCGTACCTGGGCGATCGAGGCCGGCGGCGACGGGATCACGGTGAACTGCGTCGCACCGGGGCCGATCGCCACCGAGATGTTCGAGGAGGGCAACCCGGCGGGGTCCGCCAGCCGCAATGCGATCGAGGCGGCGATCCCGGTGAAGCGGATCGGCCAGCCGGAGGATGTGGCATCGGCGGTGGCTTTCTTCGCCTCGGACGATGCCGGTTTCTGCACCGGCCAGGTACTCTATGTCTGCGGCGGCCTTACCGTCGGGTCGGCGCCGCTATGAACGATCTGAGCGATTTGCGCAAACGCAACCTCGCCCGCCTGATCGATCCCAAGAGCTTCGCCGTTATCGGTGCCACCGACGACCCGCTTCGTATCGGTGGGCGCCCGATCGACTATTCGGTCAGGCACGGTTTCAGCGGGCGGATCTATCCGGTCAATCCGAAGCGCGAGACGATCCAGGGCCTGAAGGCTTATCCATCCATCTCCGACGTGCCGGAGGCGGTCGACGCTGCCATCGTCGCGCTGCCCGCGCCGCTGGTAGCGGAGACGGTCGAGGCCTGCGCCGCGAAAGGTGTCGGCGCCTGCATCGTCTTCAGCTCCGGGTTTTCCGAACTGGGCGCCGAAGGCGACGCCATGCAGGCGCGCCTGACGGAGATCTCCCGGCGTACCGGGATCCGGGTGCTCGGCCCGAACTGCCTCGGTGCCTTCAATGCGGCGACCGGCTGGATCGGAACCTTTTCCTCCGCGCCGTCGGTCGATCCGGCGGTGCCCGGTCCGATCGCCATCGCTAGCCAGAGCGGCGCCTATGGCGGGCATATCTACAATCTCGCCCGCAAGCGCGGCCTCAAGGTCGGGCGCTGGGTGACCACCGGCAACGAGTCCGACATCGAGCTTTCGGAGTGCATTTCCTATCTGCTCGACGACCCCGAAGTGAAGGTCGTGATGTCCTATGCCGAAGGCATCCGCGACGGGGCCGGGCTGAAGGCCGCCTTCGAGAAAGCGCGGGACATGCAAAAGCCGATCGTCATGGTGAAGGTCGGCCGGAGCGAGGTCGGTGCCGCGGCTGCGGCGTCCCATACGGCCGCGCTCGCCGGCACCGATGCGGTGATCGACGGCATGATGCGGCAATACGGCGTCTACCGGGCGGACGATGCGAACGAGATGCTGGAGGTCGCCTATGGCTGCCAGCACGGGCATTTCCCGGACGGCAACAAGCTTGGCTTCATCACGATTTCCGGCGGGCTCGGCGTGCAGATGGCGGACAGTGCCGCCGCGCTCGGGCTGGAGGTGCCGGAATTCTCGAAAGCCGGGCAGGAAAAGATGCTGGAGCTCTTTCCGTTCGCCGCGGCGCGCAATCCGGTGGATGTGACCGGGCAGGCGTTCAACGACAAGGACGCCATCGCCAAGTGCCTGAAAATCATGATGGAGGAGGGCGACTACGATGTCGTGATCTCCTTCTTCACCGCGGTCGCTTCCTTGCCGGAGGTTGCGAAAGACATCGTCGAGACGCTGAAGCCGCTGAAGGACTCGCGTCCGGACAAGCATCTCTTCTTCTCGATCCTCGCCTCGGAGGAGAACCGGCGCTTCTACGAAAGCAACGGCTATCCGATGTTCGACGATCCCGTGCCCGCGATCACAGCGGCGAACGGACTGATGTATTTCGGACGGGCCTTCGCGGCGGCCCGGGGCGCGCCCCCGGCGCTGCCGGCAGGCGCGGAGACGGTCCCGGCGGTTGCGACGGCCGAACACGAGGCGAAACGTATCTTGGCCTCTGCGGGCATTCCGGTGGTGCGGGAATATCTCGCGGCCACGGCGGACGAGGCGGCTTTACGGGCCGGTGAACTTGGCGGCCGCGTCGTGCTGAAAATCGCCTCGCCGGACATTGCCCACAAGACGGAGATCGGCGGTGTGCTGGTCGGTCTTGAAGGCGATGCGGCGGTGCGCGAGGGCTTCGAGACCCTGATGGCGCGGGCGGCGGAGAAGCGGCCGGACGCGAAGCTCGACGGCGTGATCGTCTGCGAGATGGTCAGCGGCGGCGTCGAGACCGTCATTGGTGTGCAGCGCGATCCCGTGCTCGGTCCGGCGGTGATGTTCGGTCTCGGCGGCGTGCTTGTCGAGGTGCTGAAGGACGTGAGCTTTCGCCTGGCGCCGTTCTCGGTGGAGGAGGCGCACCGCATGATCCGGGAGATCAAGGGCTTCAAGATTCTGGAGGGCGTCCGCGGGGCGCCGCCTGCCGATATCGACGCGTTGGCGGAGGCACTGGCGAAGCTTTCCGTTTTCGCGGCGGCCAACGAGGAGACACTGGACAGCATCGACATCAATCCGTTTATCGTGCTGCCCGAGGGCAAGGGCGCGGTGGCGGTCGATGCGCTCATCGTTCCGGCGACAGGAGAAAGCGCATGAGGCCGCAGAGCGTCCGCACCCGGATCACCGAGCTTTTCGGCATCCGCCATCCGATCCTCTGTGGCGGCCTGATGTGGCTCGCCGATGCGAATTATGCGGCCGCTGCCGCCAATGCCGGTTGTCTCGGATTTATGACGGCGAAGACCTTTCCCGATCCGGGACGCTGGAAAGAGGAGCTTGAGAAGGCGAAGGCGCTCGCCGGCGGCAATCCGCTCGGCGTGAACCTCTATATCTCGCAGCGTCCAGAAGAGAACGCGATGCTGACCGGCCATGCCGACCTGGCCTTGCAGGCGGGCGTGCACAGTTTCGAGACGGCGGCGATGCCGCCCGCGGATCTGGTGCGCCAACTGAAAGAGGGCGGCGCCAAGGTGATCCACAAGGTCGCCTCCGTGCGCCACGCGGTCTCGGCGGCGACCAAGCTAGATATCGACGCGGTTTCCGTCGTGGGCATGGAATGCGGCGGGCACCCGGGCCTCAACATGGTCGGGAACATGGTGCAGGGCGTGCTGGCCGCGCTTCGGGTCGATATCCCGGTGGTGATCGGCGGCGGGATCGGGCACGGCCGCCAGCTTGCGGGTGCGCTTGCCTTCGGGGCGGAGGGAGTCGTTCTTGGAACGCGCCTCCTGGTCGCCGACGAGGTCTGGAGCCACGACGCGGTGAAAGAGCGTGTCGTGCAGGCGGACGAGACCAGCTCGCGCCTCGTGCTCGCCTCGATGCGGAATACCTATCGGGTGATCGACAACGAGACCGCCCGAGCCGTTGCGGAACTGGAAGCCGCCGGGGTCAAGGATTACGAGACCTATCGCGAGCATGTCCGCGGCACTTTGCAGAAAGAAGCCTACGAGGATGGCGACCCGGAGAAGGGGCTGCTGTCCATGGGACAGTCCGCCGTCTTCGCGGACCGGATCGAGCCGCTCGGCGACATTATCGACCGGATGGTTGACGAGATGGACGAGGCGATGGGCCGGCTGCAGGGGCTTCGTGTCGCGCATGAGGCGGCGGCGGAGTAACGCTCTGTATTTCCTGACACATGCGAATGTCGTCATCGATCCCGAGGTCCCGATCACCGATTGGGGCCTCTCGGAGCTGGGACGTGCCCGGATCCAGACGGGCCTCAAGCAACTCTGGCTAAACGATGTGACGAGCCTCTGGTCAAGCACGGAACGCAAGGCGCTCGATACGGCGGAGATCCTCTCGGAACATCTCGGGCTCGGCGTCCGGGTGCTGGAAGATCTGGGCGAAAACGACCGTTCGGCGACCGGCTACCTGCCGCCGGAGGAGTTCGAGCGGACGGCGGACCGGTTCTTCGCGGAACCTGATGTTCCCGTCCGCGGCTGGGCGACCGCCCGGAAGGAACAGGCCCGGATCGTCGCGGCTTCGGCAGCCGTTGCGGAACTGGATCCGGCGGGTGTTCCGCTGATCGTCTCGCACGGTGCGGTCGGAGCGTTGTTGCTCGCGCATCGTCTTGGACAACCGATCTCCCGCGCGTTCGACCAGCCGCGGAACGGCGGCGGTAACTGGTTTCGGATTGCCGAAGGTTACCTTCGCTGGCAGAGCTTCGACGGGGCGGAGCCGGATTGACGCTCGGTCTTTCTTGCCTCGGCTGTTAACCTTCCACTCATGGCCACGACCACAGACATCATCGGTGAAGCTCTCGCGGGCCGGCCCCCGGCCCAGCGCAAACGCTTGCAGGAATTGCGTGCGCTGATCCGACGGACGGCGGAAAGCTGCGATGAGGTTTCGGAGCTTGAGGAATGCCTGAAATGGGGCCAGCCCAGTTTCGTGCCGAAGCCGAAAGGCATCGGCTCGACCGTGCGTATCGACGCGCGCGGCGACGGCGTCTCGGTCTATTTCATCTGTACGACCGGGCTGGTGGAACATTTCCGGGAACTTTATCCCGGGGCCTTCGATTTCATCGGAAACCGCGAAATCCATTTCTCGCCGGAGGAGGATTTCCCGGAAGCGGAACTGAGCCATTGCGTCGCGCTAGCGCTGACCTATCACAAGCGCAAGAAACAGGTCCGCTCGCCCGAATAGGCCGCGCAGGCTCTAGAGGTCCGTGTTCAGAAAATAGATCGCCGAGAGGATCTTGTTGCAGCGTCGTCCGTCCTCGCTGAGCGGCAGGATCAGGCGTTCGGCCTGGAGATGGCTCTTCGCACCGGCGCTGGCGAAGAATGTGCCGCAGGACCGGTAGGGCGCGAACCGTATCGCAGCCAGATAATACTCCTCGAGGATCCGTTTTCCCCGATCCGTTCCACCGATCTCGGAAATGGTCTTGCCGGTATCGTCACGCCCCACCTGTTCCGCGATCCAGGTTCCGATGACCCTGAAACGGACATCCGCCTGTTGTTCCATCAGATCGACGAGCAGGATGTGCGGCAGCCAGGGTTTGAGTTCGATCACATCGATGTCGGTGCGGCTCGGCGCTGTCCGATCGCCGGCCTTGGACTTCCAAAGCCGGAACAGTTCCCGCAACTCCGGCCGTTCCAGCTGGTCCGCCGAGGTGACCTCCGTGCAGTCCATTTCCGGCGAAATCAGCGGGGCCAGCTTGAAGAGACGGTCGGGAAACATTGCGCGGTCTTTTCGGTCCGTCTTGGGGAGACGCGTTATTGGGAACGAAATAGGCACCGGTCCAGCCATCACTGGTCGTGGCACCGGTGCGCGACAGGCGCCCATATGGGGCATCGGCTCTGGCCCGTCAACCTTTAGGAGAGGGGCGCCCGGGAAATCATGGCAGGCATGCGGGGAAAGTCCCGCCTCAGAAATCGTCGCTCAAGTAATAGATTCCGGACAGTAACTGGTCGCAGACCCGGCCGTCGCGGCTGAGCGGCAAAATGAGGCGTTCGGCCCGGGTGAATTCCTTGACCCGGGTCTGGTCGTAGAACGGCCGGACGGAAGAGTAGGGAGTCATGCTGGAGGCGACCGTGATGAATTCGTCCAGAATTTCGCGGTTCCTGTCGTTCAGGCCGATTTCCGACCAGGTCTTGCCGGTATCGTCCTGACCGTAGCGCTCGGTGATCCATGTCCCGATAACCCTGTAGCGGACATCGCTGCGGCTCTCCATGACGTCGAGCAGTTGCAGGTGCGGCAACCAGCGCTTCAACTCCAGAACGTCGAACTTCTCGCGCGACGGCGCCGCGCCGTCGGCGCATCTTCCCTTCCAGAGTTCGTAGAGTTCGCGCAACTCCGGATGCGATAGATCCGAGGCGCTGCGGATCGGCAGAAATCGGGACTGTCCGTCGTGCATCGGCGCTGGCTCGTCTTGCTGGCCGTGGGGTATGGAAAGCTCCGATCGCTTCCAGGCGGATCGCGGAATGCGACCCTGATTGCGTTACCGGAGCGAATCTTTACTCATCCAAGCGCCTGATCCAAGTCCGCGATGATGTCGTCCGCAGTTTCAAGTCCAACGGAAATACGCATGACGTCGTCGCCGGCGCCCGCGGCGGCCCGCTGTTCCTCCGTCAGCTGGCGGTGCGTGGTCGAGGCCGGGTGCAGGATCAGCGAGCGGGTGTCGCCGATATTGGCGAGGTGGCTCAGCAGCTCGACATTCTCGACGATGCGCTGGCCGGCCGCGTAACCGCCCTTCACGCCGAAGGTAAAAACGGAACCGGCCCCGCCGGGCAGATATTTCCGCGCCAGTGCATGGTAGCGGCTGCTCTCCAGCCCGGCATAGGACACCCAGGAAACCGCCGGATGCTTGTCCAGATAGGCTGCGACCTTGGCCGCGTTGGCGACGTGCCGCTCCATGCGCAACGGCAGGGTCTCGATCCCGGTGATGGTGAGATAGGCGTTCATCGGCGCCATGGTCGGGCCGAGATCTCGTAGGCCCACAGCGTGACCGTAGGTGGTGAAGGCGAGGTCGCCGAAGCTCTCCCAGAAAGAAATGCCGTGATAGGCCGGCTCCGGCTCGGCAAGCGACGGGAACTTGTCGTTCTGGCCCCAGTCGAATTTTCCCGAATCGACGACCGCGCCGCCCATCGCGTTACCGTGTCCGGAGAGGAACTTGGTGGTGGAATGCACCACGAGGTCGGCGCCGTATTCTATCGGGCGGCAGAGATAGGGCGTTGCCATGGTGTTGTCGATGATCAGCGGCACGCCGGCACCGTGGGCGATCTCGGAGAGCGCTTCGATGTCGCTGATCACACCGCCGGGATTGGCGAGCGACTCCGCGAAGAGCGCCTTGCATTTCGGATCGTCGACCGCCTTGCGTACCGCATCGAGATCGTCGACATCGACGAAGGTGCAGTTCCAGCCGAACTTCTTGAAGGTCTTGCCGAACTGGGTGATCGAGCCGCCATAGAGCCGGGTCGAGGCGACGAGGAAATCGCCCGGCTGCATCAGCGGGAAGAGGGCGAGCATCTGCGCCGAATGGCCGGACGCCGTACAGGTCGTGCCGCGCCCGCCCTCAAGGCTGGCGATGCGCTCTTCCAGCACCGCGGTCGTCGGGTTCGAGAGTCGGGAATAGATGTTGCCGAAGGTCTGCAGGTTGAAGAGCGAGGCGGCGTGATCCGCATCGTCGAAGACATAGGCCGTGGTCTGGTAGATCGGTGTCGAGCGCGCACCGGTGGTCGGGTCCGGTGCGGCACCGGCATGGATCGCCCGGGTCTCGAAACCGGCGCGCTTCTGCGGCGCGGCTTTCGGGTTCTCCGCCTCTTCGGCGCCCGGCGTGCCGACGGCGCGGCGCTTGGAGGAGATCACGTTCGAGTCGAAACCGTGCCAGGAGAGCTCGCCGTAGAGCCGTGAGAACTCGATCTTCGGGCAGCGGTTCATCACCACCTTGAGACCGGCCTTCTCGGCCGCCTCGGCGCCCGCGTCGTTGCGGACGCCGAGCTGCATCCAGACCACCTTTGCGCCGATCTCGACCGCTTCCTCGGCGATCGGACCCGCAGCCTCGGAATTGCGGAAAATGTCGACCATGTCGACATCGAAGGGGATGTCCTTCAGCGAGGCATAGACCTTCTCGCCGAGGATCTCCTGATCGGCGAGCCCGGGATTGACCGGCACGATCCTGTAGCCCTTGCCCTGCAGGTACTTCGCCATGAAGTAGCTCGGCCGGGTCCATTTCTGGCTCGCGCCGACCACGGCGATGGTGCGCACGGAGGAGAGGATATCCTTGATGTAGCTGTCCGGATAATTGTCGTGATCGATCCGGCGCGGCGCTTCGCTCTCGGCCATCTTATTCCCCCGTCCATTTCGGGCTGCGTTTCTCGATAAAGGCATCGATCCCCTCGGCGGCGTCGCGCGCCTGCATGTTCTCGACCATCACCTTGCTCGTGTAGGCATAGGCCTCGGCCAGCGGCATCTCGAGCTGGCGGTAGAACGCCGCCTTGCCTGTCTTCAGCACCAGCGGCGATTTGGAAGCGATCTTTCCGGCCATCTCGGATACTGCGGCGTCAAGCTCGGCTTCGGGGACGGCCCTGTTGATCAGGCCGTGCCGGAGCGCGGTGTCCGCGTCGATCATCTCGCCGGTCAGCAGCATTTCCATCACCTGCTTGCGCGGGATCGCGCGGGAGACGGCGACCATAGGGGTCGAGCAGAAGAGCCCGATATTCACGCCCGGCGTGCCGAAACGGGTGTCGTCGGCCGCGACCGCAAGGTCGGCGGTGGCGACGATCTGGCAGCCGGCGGCGGTGGCGATCCCGTGCACCTTGGCGATCACTGGCTGCGGCAGTTCGGTGATGCTCATCATCAGCTTCGAGCAGGCGGCGAAGACCTGCTCGTGGAAGGCCGCGTCGGTGCGGGCGCGCATCTCGCGCAGATCGTGTCCGGCGCAGAAGCCTTTCCCGGTGCCCTCCAGGATCACGACCTTCACCGCGCGGTCACTTGCAATGGCGTCGAGTTCCGCCTGCAGCGCCGCCATCAGGCCAAGCGAGAGCGCGTTGTAGGCTTTCGGACGATTCAGTGTGAGACAGGCGATCCCGTCCGCGTCGCTACGCAGCACGAGCGGTGTTTCAAGGTCTTCCGCGACGGACATGGTTCCTCCCGATCGGCGTTCCCGATTTCTGATGCGCAGACTAGCGCCGGAACGGCCGGAGGAACAGACGCGCGCACGTCACCAAAGCGTTAGGCGGAAGCGATGGATCAGGTGACGCGGATCCAGGTCATCATGCCCGCGGCGGAATGTTCGACCATGTGACAATGCAGCAGCCAGTTCCCGGGATTGTCCGCGACGAAGGCGATCTCGGCCACTTCCTCCGCCTGCATCAGCATCGTGTCGCGCAGGGCTCCGAGGCCGCCATTTTCGAGCACTTTTCGGAAATGATGGCCGTGCAGATGCATCGCATGCGGCCAACCGGTGCGGTTCTCCATCCGGATCCGGACGGTTTCTCCGGCCGATGCCGCGATCAGCGGCTCTTCCGGCATGTCGGCGCGGCCGTTGAAGGCCCAGACTTTGCCTTTTTGCACGAGGCCGCGCATGTCCATCGCCCGGCCGCCCATCGTCGCGCCGCGCAAGCCGCCCATGGCGCCGCCTTCCATCAGGAGATCAGCGGTGCGGGCCTTTCCGAGCGGTCCGGTTTCCGGCACCGGGTTCGGCGGAAGGGGGGAGACTGGCTCCGTGCGCCGCGCCGCCGCGCTTTCGGATATCTCGAACGCGGCGACCGCATAGCTTCCGTTGCGCTCGTGCGAGACGATCGAGGCCTCGCTCCCGGCCTCGCCCGTGACGTCGACAATCAGGTCGATCCGCTGGGCCGGCGCCATGACCATCCGGCCCGCGCGTTGAGGCGTTGCCAGCGGCTGCCCGTCGAGGGCGACGATCCAGCCGTCGAAACCCTTGAGGCCGAGGCTGAAGATCCGGGCGTTGGCCACATTCACCAGCCTGAGGCGAAGGCGTTCGTTCCGCTTCGCGGTCGAGGCCCAGTAGCCGTCGCCGTTCACCGTGATCCAGTTCCCGATGCGCCCGCCGTGGGACCAGTCGTGCATGGCGCCGAAATTCTCCGCGATCTCGGCTTTTTCGGTCAGGCGCCAGTCGTCGATGAGCAGGACTTCGTCCCGGTCCACGTCGGGCGTTTCCGCTTCTTCTACAACGAGCGCGCCATAGAGGCCGCGGGCGAGCTGCTCCCAGGTCTTGTTATGCGGGTGGTACCAGTAGGTCCCGGCGTCGGGCAGCTGGAACTCGTAATCGAAGGTTGCGCCCGGTTCGACGGGAGCCTGGGTCAGTTCCGGCACCCCATCCATGGCGTTGGCGATCCTGATGCCATGCCAGTGAATGGTGGAAGCCTGCGGTAATCCGTTCAGAAAGCGCCGGCCGATCCGCTCCCCTTGCTTTACCCGCAGCGTCGGACCCGGGACGCCGCCCTCATAGCCCCAGATCGGTGTCGACCGGTACTCCGCCGGCGCCAGGCGCGCCGTTCCCGGCCGGGCTTCGAGAATGTGCGGGGCGGCGCCGAGAGCGCGGCCGGGAAGGGATCCTCCGGCCGCCGCGAGGCCCAGCGCGCCGGTCGTTTCGAGAAACCCACGTCGTGAAAAGTTCCGCACCGGTCTTCCTCTCCGTCCTAAGGGCCGGTCGTCGCGTCGGCCTTCATCCCGAAGAATATGGCGCTAACGCACGCCAAGGAAATGCAGAACGAAGGCAATCGTGCCGAAAGAGAGGAAGGTCGAGACCAGCATCGAGGTCGCCGCCGCCGGAGTGCCGGCATCGTAGCGGTCGGCGAAGAGGTAGACATTCACCCCGACGGGCAGGGCCGCGACGATCACGGCAACGTCGCGCCAGAGCGGATCCATCGAGAAGATATGGGTGGCGAGCACGTAGGTGATCGCGGGGAAGGCGACGAGTTTCAGGGCGCTGCCGACCAGCGCTTCCCAGATCGCCCCCCGGATCCGGTAACGCGCGAGCGACGCGCCCATGGCGAAAACCGCGCAGGGCAGGGCGGCGCGCCCCATGAATTCGGTGATGTCCGCCACCGGCTTCGGCAGCGGCAGCGAAAAGATGTTCCAGGCGAGACCGGCGAGCATGCCCACGAGGATCGGGTTGGTGACAAGGCTCTTCACGATGGCCCACGGAATGCCCGCGAGCGCGCCTTTCTGGCCCCGGCCGCCTTCCACCAGGATCGTGACGACGGCGAAGAACTGCCAGGAATGGAAGGCGATGATCAGGAAGACCGGCAGCGTCCCCGCGTCGCCGAAAGTGGTCAGGATCAGCGGGATGCCGAGCAGCACCGTGTTGCCGAAGGCGCCCGTCATCCCTGCCAACGAAGCATGAGCGAAGTCGCGCCTGAACCACCACAATGAGATCAGCATGCCGAGCATCCAGACCGCGTATCCGGCACCGAAGAAGGAGATCAGGAACTCCCACTCGATCGGATCCGGCAGCGTCTGCCGCGCCATGGTGTGGAACAGCATCGGGGGAATGGCGAAGTTGAAGACGAACTTCGAAAGATTGTCGACGGCGGCTTCCGGAAACCAGCCGACGCGGGCGGCGGCGTAGGCGATGAAGACGGTGCCGAAGACCGGCAGGACGATGTCGATCAGGATTTCCATTGCAGGCCCGGAAAGGGAATTCAGGTGACGCGGCGAATTCAGAAGCCCTCTTCGATAAACGATTATCCGGCGCGATGACAGAGACGGCGAACGATCCCGCGGCCGAAACCCATCCGCTGCTCGAAGGTGCGATCGCGGGGAAACTGGTGCGGCTGGCGCTGCCGGGGCTGCTCGGCGGACTGATGCAATCCTTCCTTTATGTCGCCGACGGGCGTTTCGTCGGCACCCTCGGGCCGCTCCCTCTCGCCGGTGTGGCGCTGGTGTTTCCGCTCTTCGCGCTCTCGGTCATGCTCTCCGCGGGCGCCGTCGGCGGCGCGGTGGTGGCGGCGACCGCGCGCGCTCTCGGTGCGCGGGACCGGGAGGGAGCGGGCGCGCTAGTGCGCACGGCCCTGATCCTGGCGCTGCTGGGCGGCGGCATCAGTGCCGTGATCGTCCAGCTATTCGGTCCGGCATTCTTCCGCCTGCTCGGCGGCGAGGGCGAGGTGCTCGAGGCCGCGATCGCCTATGCGGGCGTGCTCTTTCCCGGGATCGTGGTGATCTGGCTCTTCAACATGCTGGCGAGCCTGCTGCGCGGCGCGGGCGACATGCGGCGTCCGGCGGTCGCGCTCGGCATCGCCGCCACCGTGCATATTCTCTCCGCGACGGTCCTGGTTCTCGGCAAGGGACCGATCGCTTCTCTCGGGATCGCCGGGGCCGCGCTCTCTTTGCTGCTCGGATATGCGGCGGGAGGCCTTTATCTCGCCTGGCGCCTGTTCGGTCCCGCGGGGCCGGACTGGGTGCGGTTCGCCGGAAAGATCGACTGGGGGCAGGTGCTGTGGGTCGGGCGGCGCGGGAGCTTCGCCGGCGTGCAGTCGGTGCTGACCATCGCCATGGCGCTTGTCGTGACAGCCTATATGGCACGCATCGGTCCGAAAGCGCTGGCGGGTTACGGTGTCGGTGTTCGGCTGGAACTGGTGATCATTCCCGTCATCTTCGCTTTCGGCAGTGCCTGCATCGCCATGGCGGGCGTCAGCCTCGGCGCCGGGGAGCGGGCGCGCGCGATCCGCGTCGCCTGGACCGGCAGCGGATTTGCGGCCGGTTTCGTCGGCCTGATCGGCTGCTTCCTCGCACTCTTTCCGGCGCTCTGGAGCGGGCTTTTCACCGGCGACACCGAGATCGCCGCCGCGACCGCGCAGTACCTCGGCATCGTCGGCCCGGCCTACACCTTCTTCGGCCTCGGCCTGTGTCTATATTTCGCCAGCCAGGCCCTGAACAGTCTGGTCTGGCCGGTGACTGGGGCGGGCATCCGTCTCGCGATTTTGCTGGCGGGCGGCGCGGCGCTTCTCGGCGAGGGGATCGATGCGCGCACGATCTATCTGCTCGTTGCCGCCGCGATGATGGCATACGGTCTGTTCAATGCTTTGACGCTCAGACTCGGCCCCTGGCGCGCCTGACATAGCGCACGCCCAGCAGGTAGAGCACAGCCGCGATTGTCCCGCACGATAGAAAGGTAGAGAGCAGCATCGCTGTTGCCATGACCGGCGCGCCGGCTTCGTAGCGGTCGGCAAAGAGGAAGACGTTGATGCCGACCGGCAGGGCTGCGATCACCACGGCGCGGGAACAGGGGCGCAGCTCAAGAGAACGGTTTCGCACTGAAATCAGTGAGGAGTGCAAACGCCTTTCTAAGAAAAAAATAAAATTGCACACATTGAGAAAAGCACAATTTTACATTGTGTTTGTGTGATGGCCAGACGAGGAGGCGATCATGCGAACTTACATCCGTAACTCCGCACTCTATGCATTGTTAACCGCGCCCATGATTTTCGGATCCGGGCAGACGAATGCGCAAAACACTCAAGCCGGATTTGATTATCCGCATCCTGTGAAGAAAATCTGCACGGTCGGTGAAACGGAATTCAAGAATTCCTGGGCATCGATAACATTTCCGAAGGCAACCGGATGGGCGAGAGCGTTCGAATTCGCCAAGATCGTTGGCGGCCACAAATTCGGGCCGGTGTACGACAAAACCAGTGGGATGGTTTACGTATTTCCCGCCGACGGTCCCGGCTTCACCGACGCGGATGCCAATTCGGACTGCGACTTCTTTAACTGGAGTACGCAGATGTTCTATTGGCTGACGTCTCCGGTCACTGCCGTTGGCAGTTTTCCAACCGATCCGGTTCCGCCGACCAGTACGACCGACTACGTTTTCGCCAGCGAGTTCTTCTACACCTTGGATGAGGGATCGCTAAAGACGCAGAAAGGACCCCTTCACACCATCGGCGCCCGGACGGAAAAGAGCAACGGCACAGTGGACTCGATCGAGCAGGCCGGAGGTAGCGGCGTGCTGTTCTACAATCCCCCGAAATCGCTGCCTACGAATGACAATCCTCTTGTCTATTACAGTATCCACACGAACCGGCCCTATGGATACCAACGCGCAGCCGACCTGGCACCGGACCTGCTGGGCGCAGGCAATGTGCCGAAAAACTTCGTTCAATCGGAAAAAGAGATCTGCGATACGATCGGCTTCGCTTTCCTGAACGGGTATGCGGAAATTTTGGATCCCATCGCCACCGGTCTCTACGCTCTCTTTTGCCTCGGTGACGACAACCATGTCACCTCCGATACCGAAGCGCTTAAAGACCGGTTCTTGAAGAGCGTCAGCGATGTCGCCTCGCCGCCGAATTCGGCCGTCTCTGTCGAACAGGTCGAAACCGCTGTCGATTATCTCGCGATGTCGATGGAACTGAAGATGTCCTGGGTCGAAGCCGCGAGCCTTGAAAATCCGGAGGCCTATATTCGGCAGGAGGCCATCATTCCGACCTTCACGGCGCGCAACGATGGCGGATGGGCCCTCGTGCAGTCCGGAACCAAGACGGCCACGCTCGCCCTGGTCGGAATGCACGTGGTCGGCTCTGTGAAGGGGCATCCGGAAATGATCTGGGCCACTTTCGAGCACGCCAACAATACGCCGAATACCAATTATGTTTATTTGGACGAGGATGACGATGTGCGTCTGACGACGGATATCGGTTTTGGCTCATGGCTGTTTTCCGATAGCACCCCAACCGCCGCGAATATGGAATATGCGATCGGAGAGTCGGAGCAGGGCGGTCTGAAGATCGTATCCGCTCCGGGCGTGCGATCCGCAGACCTGACCAAGGCCTCGAACGTGAACCGGCTGAGCCCCTGGGGCACGCATATCGAAAACGCCTACGATCAGAAGGAAATCGCGAGCGCCGCGGAATCGAATTCTGAGGTTATCTCCGCCAATCTCGCGGCTATCGGCGCGTTGAACGGATACTACAAGAATAACGCGCAGGCTCCGTCGGATCCCCGGGTGAATTATATCCTCACAGGCGCCAGCTGGGGACACACCCAAGAGCCAGGAAAACTGAATACTAAGATTTTCCCGGACGGAACAAACCCGAACACCATCGTAGGGACGGCGGCAATGGCAAACACCACCATGGAGACTTTCACCCAGACTTTTAACGGCCGGATCAGTGAGAATGGTTGTTTCAGCTGTCACGGGACCTATGGCAGCTCCAACGCATTCGTCGTGAGTCATATCTTCGACAGTATCAATTCAGTCGAAAAATAGATCTTTCTCCGGTTCGGACTGCGGAGGCAGGGCGGAAAAGCGCCCTGCCTTTTCTTTTGGCGTGCGCCGGTCCTGGCGCACTCCCGGTCCTAGCGCACTCCAAGCAGGTAGAGCACCGCCGCAATGGTGCCGAAGGAGAGGAAGGTCGAGAGCAGCATCGCCGTTGCCGCGACCGGCGCGCCGGCTTCGTAGCGGTCGGCGAAGAGGAAGACGTTGATGCCGACCGGCAGGGCCGCGATCACCACGGCGACGTCGCGCCAGAGCGGCTGCATGTCGAAGACGTGGGTGGCGATGACGTAAGTCAGCGCGGGAAAGAGCAGCAGTTTCAGGACGCAGGCCGCCACGGCCTCCCGGATGGCACCCGCCATGCGGAACTTGGCGAGCGAGGCGCCCATGACGAAGACCGCGCTCGGCATGGCGGCTTGCCCGAGGAAGCCGGTGATGTCGGTCACCGGTTTCGGCACCGGGACGGAGCCCAGGTTGCAGAGCAGACCGGCGAGGAGGCCGATGATGATCGGGTTCGTCGCGAGGCTCTTCGCGATGGTGAGCGGGAGCGCGGAGATCGCGCCTTTCTGCCGCCGGCTGCTCTCGAGCAGGATCGTCGCCAAGCCGAAGAACTGCCAGGAATGGAAGGCGATGATCAGGAAGATAGGCAGCACTCCGGTTTCGCCGAAGGTATTCAGCACCAACGGCAGGCCGAGCATGGTGTTGCCGAAGGCGGCGCTCATCCCGGCCATGGAGGCATGGGCGAAATCGCGGCGGAACAGGAAGCGCGAGACCGCCATGGCGATCAGCCAGACGAGATAGGCCGCGCCGAAAAAGGAGATCAGGTAGTTCCACTCGATCGGGTCCGGCAGCGGATGGCGGACGATATTGTCGAACAGCAGCGACGGGACCGCGAAGGTGAAGACGAAGCCCGCCAGACCCTCGGCGACCTTGGGCGGCACGATCCCGGCGCGGGCGGAGAAAAAGGCAATGAACAGCGTGCCGAAGACCGGCAACACGATATCGAAAAGGATTTGCATTTACGGCCGATGGCGTAAGGGAAGCGGCGCTGGAAAAGCGCAGGGCCATTTATGATCGATTTTGTGCAGTGCAGCAATAAGATTGCTGCTCATACCGATTGGCGTCCCTCCCGAGCCGCGCCTATAGTTTCCAAAAAACATCGGATGGGAGGAAAATCATGGCCAGTCTGGAAATCAGTCCCGGCAACAATCTCCATTACGAATACGATGCGCCCGGGCAGAAGGGGCAGACCTTCGTTTTTGTGAACGCGCTGACCGGAAATACCGGCATGTGGCAGGTGGAGGAGATCGGGCCGGCGCTCAGGGCCGCCGGATACGGGACGCTCTGCTATAATTTCAGGGGGCAGGCCGAGAGCGCGTTCGTGCCCGGCATCGACCTCGGTCCGCTGACCATCGTCGAGGATCTGAAACGGGTCGTCGACGAGGTCGCGCCGCCGAACCCGATCCTCGTGGGGCTTTCCATCGGCGGACTGTTCGCCGCGCAGGCCTATCTCAAGGGCGCGGCGGCCGAGGGGCTGGTGCTGATCAACACTCTCCGCAAGCCGAACCTGAGGCTCGAATGGATCAATGCGGCCATGGTCCGGATGGCGGCGACCGGCGGCAGCCAGCTCATCATGGAGGCGAACCTGCCCATGCTGGTCAATCCCGAACAGCTCGCCAAAATGCGTCCGAACCTGCTGAAGGGACCATACCAGCCGATGAAAGAAGGCGAGGGTCTCTACGAGCTGATGAAAGGCTCGGTCTCGACGGACTGGGACTTTCCCTATGAGAAGCTCGATGTTCCCGTGCTGCTTATGACCGGAACCCATGACCGGGTCTTCCGCATCGAAGAGGATATCGCGGAGCTGGAGGCGCGGATCCCGTCGAGTTCGCACATCGTCTTCACCGATGCGGGCCATCTCATTCCGGCGGAGCGCCCGGCGCGGTTCGCGAAGGAACTCATGGCATTCGCCGCGACGCTCTAGCGTCCCTAACCGCGGCACCGATATTCGCCTCGTAACGCACGAGCGGGGGCTGGAGACCCTGGGCGACGAGATCGTGCCGCGACTCCTCTGTCGTTCCGGTGAGGTAAACCGCAACGCCTTTCCGCTCGGCCTTGTGCGCCAGAACCTCGATGGTGTTGGCGGCTGTCGAGTCGAGAAAGGGGACCGCGGAGAAATCGATCACCAGCGCGCGATACGTGTCGGCGATACGGTCGAGCACGGAGCCGATGGAGGCCGCCGCGCCGAAAAAGAACACGCCCGAGATCCGGTAGATCACGATGTCCGGATCGTTTTCCCGTTCTTCCTCGTATGGATGCCGCCCGCCCTCGGCGTCGTCCGCCGCGTCCTCCGCGACGAAAGGCCGGTCTGTCTCGATCGCCGTGGTCTTCGACATGCGGTGGATGAACAGCACCGAGCCGAGTGCGAAGCCGACGATGATCGCCTCGGTGAGGTCGCGGAAGATGGTCAGCAGGAAGGTCGCCAGCAGGACAGCGGCATCTCCGCGCGAGGCCCGGATCAGGTTCGCGAAAGCGTGTTTCTCGACCATGTTCCAGGCGACCAGCGCGAGCACGCCGGCGAGGCTGGCGAGCGGGATATAGCCCGCCAGCTGTGCCGCGAGCAGGACGAAACCGAGCAGGAACAGCGCATGCATCATGCCCGAGAGCGGCCCGTGGGCTCCGGCGCGGACATTGGTTGCCGTGCGCGCGATGGTGCCGGTCACGCAGATGCCGGAAAACAGTCCGGAGACGATATTCGCCGCGCCCTGGGCGACCAGTTCGCAGTTCGAGCGGTGCCGCCGGCCGGTCATGCCGTCCGCGACGACGGCGGAGAGCAGGGATTCGATGGAGCCGAGCAGGGCGAAGGCAACGGCATTGGGCAGAACGGCCTGGATCTTTGCCGCATCGATTTCCGGCAGCGACGGGAGTGGGATCGAGCTCGGGACTCCGCCGAACTTGGAGGCGATCGTCGCGACCGGCAGATCGAAGAACGTCGTCACGAGCGCGGTGCCGGCGACCGCGATCAGCATGCCGGGCCAGTTCGGCTTCCAGCGTTTCAGGCCCAGAATGACGAGGATCGTCGCGCCGGCGAGAAGCATGGTCGCCGGATCCGCGGTCGGCAGGTCGCTCCAGAGCGCGGGCAGTTTTTCCAGCAACGGGCCGGGTTCGGGCGCGGAAAGGGACAGGCCGAGCAGCTCCTTGATCTGGCTCGCGAAGATGATGACCGCGATGCCGGCGGTGAAGCCGACCGTGACCGGATAGGGGATGAACTTGATATAGGTCCCGAGCTGCAGGAACCCGATGGCCGCCAGCATCAGCCCCGAAAGCATCGTGGCCAGGATCAGCCCGTCCATGCCATGCGCCTGCACGGTCGCTGCGACCAGTACGATGAAGGCGCCCGCCGGGCCGCCGATCTGGAACCGGCTGCCGCCGAGCGCCGAGACCAGAAATCCGCCGAAGATCGCGGTATAGAGGCCCTGGGCCGGAGTGGCGCCGGAGGCGATGGCGATGGCCATGGAAAGCGGCAGGGCGACGATGGCGACGGTCAGCCCGGCCATGGCGTCGGCGCGCAGATTGGCGAGTCCGTAACCCTCGCGCAGAACCGTCACCAGCTTCGGCGTGAAGGCCTCGCGGAAAGACGGCCCGGTCTCGGCGGGCGAGGGGACGGTGCTGCTGGTCATGTACCGGATAGACCAGCACCGAATTCGAACGCTGGCCCCGACTGTTGAAGCGTAACCGATGAAAGCAAAAAAGGCCGGGACTGTCCCGGCCTTTTCGAAAGATATGTTGTCGCAGTCTAGAGCGCGTCGTCGCCTTCCTCGCCGGTGCGGATGCGCACCGCCTTGCCGACATCCAGTACGAAGATCTTGCCGTCGCCGATCTTGCCGGTCTTGGCCGCGGCGGCGATTGCCTCCACGGCGCGGTCGGCCAACTCGTCGCTGGTGACGACCTCGATCTTTACCTTCGGCACGAAATTCACCGTGTACTCGGCGCCGCGATAGATTTCACTATGGCCGCCCTGGCGGCCGTAACCCTTCACTTCGCCGGCCGTCATGCCGTGTACGCCGATCTCGTTGAGTGCCGAGCGCACTTCGTCGAGACGATGCGGTTTTACAACCGCGATGATCATTTTCATCTTCGCTCTCCTCAGGTCAGGTCATAGCCGCGCTCGCCGTGCGCGATGATATCGAGACCTTCGATTTCGCTTTCCTCGCTTACGCGCAGGCCGATTGTCCGCGCGATGATCTGGGCCAGGATCCAGGTGATCACACCTGACCAGACCGCGACGGCGACGATCCCGATCAACTGCACTTGGAGCTGATCCGAGATCGACACACCCTCGGCAAGACCGAGACCGCCGAAGGCCGGAGCGGCGAACACCGCGACCAGTATTGTGCCAATAATGCCTCCAACGCCGTGAACCGCAAAGACATCGAGTGAATCGTCGATCTTGATGCGGAACTTGATCCAGGTCGTGAAGTACTGGCAGACCACGCCGGAAACGATCCCGATGACGATCGCCCCCATCGGTCCGACGAAGCCGGATGCGGGTGTGATCGAGGCGAGACCGGCGACCATGCCGGTGACGATACCGATCACGCTCGGCTTGCCGAAGCGCAGATATTCGACGAAGGCCCAGACCAGCGAGGCGACGGCCGCCGAGATATGGGTGACGGTCATCGCCATGCCCGCATTGCCGTCGGCCGCGAGCGCAGAGCCCGCGTTGAAGCCGAACCAGCCGACCCAGAGCATGGCCGCGCCGGTCACCACCATGCCAGGGCTGTGCGGCGGACGGATCTCGTGCGGGAAGCCGCGGCGCGGGCCGAGGACGACGGAGAGAACGAGAGCGGAGACGCCTGCGGTTACGTGGACGACGATGCCGCCCGCGAAATCCATTACGCCCATATCCGCGAGCCATCCGCCGCCCCAGACCCAGTGGCAGGCCGGTGCGTAGACGAGAACCAGCCAGACCAGGCTGAAGGCGACCACCGCGCCGAAGCGGATACGCTCCGGATAGGCGCCGACGATGAGCGCCGGGGTGATGATCGCGAAGGTCATCTGGAACATGAAGAAGACGGTTTCCGGGATCGTTCCGGACATGCTTTCCGGGCCGACGCCGTCGAGGAAGACCTTGCCGAGGCCGCCGATCCAGGCCTGCTGCGCGCCGCCGTCATCAAAAGACAGACTGTAGACGACGACCAGCCATGCGATGGACGCGACGCAGGCGATCGCGAAACAATGCATCAGGACGGAAAGCACGTTCCGGGCACGGACCAGTCCGCCATAGAACAGCGCCAGACCCGGCAGGGTCATGAAGAGCACGAGCGCGGTCGCCGTCAGGATCCAGGCCGTATCCCCGCCGCTCAAAGCATCCTCCGCCCTGGCCTCGCCGATGCCGGACCCGAAGGCGACGGCAGCGGTGAAGCCGAAGGCGGCGCGCCTTCGAAAATGTGTCATGAAACTCTAGTCCCCCCTGAAACTTGTTCGTCTTCTGTCAGGTGCACCCTGCGCCCGATCGGGTCCAAGACTACGAGCGGCTGCCTAGCTCGCAAGCAGAAAGAGCCGTTGCTCATTTTTTCGGCACGAGAATTTCACGTCGTGGACGGCTGGATCGGTGAATTGTCTCGATACATTTGATGACGGCGGCCCAGCATCGCTGTTATAGGAAAGGCATGGAATGCGATCTCGTCATCTTCGATTGCGACGGCGTATTGGTCGACAGTGAGGCCATTGCCAATCGCTGTACCGCCGAGGCGATCACCGCGGCCGGCGTGCCGATCGAGGCTGAGGAGGCGCTGAAGCGGTTTCTCGGCGGCAAGCTGACCTTCATCCAGAAAGACGTCGAGGCGATGATCGGTCGGGAGCTCGGCGACGACTGGGTTCCGAACATCTATGCCAAGCAGTTCAGGCTCTACCGGAAAGAGCTGCGCGCGATTCCCGGTATCGACAGCGCGCTGAGCCGGATTTCCGACGCCGGATTGAAGATCTGCGTCGGAAGCAACGGCCCGGTCGAAAAGATGGACGTCACCCTCGGCGTGACCAATCTGAAGCGCCATTTCGGCGGGCGGATCTTCTCCGCCGACATGGTTGGGATTCCGAAACCGGAACCGGATCTCTACCTCTATTGCGCGGAACGCATGGGCGTCGCGCCCGAGCGGTGCGTCGTCGTGGAGGACAGCCCGGTCGGGGCGCGGGCCGGGATCGCAGCCGGGATGCGCGTCTTCGGCTATCACGCCGCGCACGGCCCGGACGGTCTTGCCGCGGTCGGGGTGCACAAGCTCTTCGACAATATGAGCGATCTGCCGGGCCTGCTCGGCATCGAGACCCCGGATATTCCCTCCCGCGAAGCCGGCTGAAGCTCCGGCTGTTCAGCCGCGTTCGAGCGGCCGGGTGAGGCAGGTCGGGCCGCCGCAGCCCTTCGCGGAAATCTCCGATCCGTCATAGGTATGGACCTCGACCCCGGCGGCTTCGAGCCGTTGCCGCGTCACCGGATTTCCCTCCAGCATCACCGCCACGCGCGGCGCGACCGCGAGGACGTTGCAGCCCATGCTGTCATATTCCTCGTCCGGAACCTCGACCAGCGAGATGCCGCGATCCTGCAGCCAGTTGCGGAAGAAGACCGGCATCATGCGGGAGTAGACCAAGGCGAGATCCGGCGCGATCGGGCTGATGAAGGACATCAGATGCAGTACGTCGCCCGGGCCGTTCCAATGCGGCAGCGGGACGGTCACGATCTCCTTTACCGCGTCGCCCAGCAACGATTTCAGCTGACGCACGCCCTCCGCATTGGTGCGGTAGCCGTCCGCGATGGCGATCATGTCGCCGTCGAGCCAGATCAGGTCGCCGCCTTCCACCATGCCGGTGCCGCCGATCTCTCCCAGAACGGGCGTGCCCGCTGCCTCGAGACCGGTCGCGAGCGCCGCCGGTTCCGGGCGCCGTGCCTCCTTGCCCATGCGGCAGAGCACGGCGCCCCGGTCGGAGACCACGGCGTTGTCGCGCACATAGATGGAATCGATCCCGACGGAGGAGTCTTCCGGGAGCCACTCGATCGTGCAGCCGAGGCTCTCCAGAATCTGCGCCAACCGGTCGGACTGGTCGCAGGCCAAGGGGAAGTCGGGCCGCCCGAGATAGTTCAGCGCCTGCCATTCCGCGTCGATTGTCGCCTGGTTTCGGAACGCGTCCCGGGCGTGTTTCATCAGGACGCGTTTGATCTGACCCGTTTCGTTTTGCATCTCTGTATTCCGGTCTGCTCTTGGCTGAGTGGCATTGCATTCCACACTTTGGTATGCAGGCTGCGGGCCGCATCGCCAAGGCCTTAACGAACGAAAACGCCGCCGGGAAATCAAATCGTGTCAATCGAGGTTCGGGAGCATGACGCTTTCGTGGAATTCGTCGGGAGCGGCGAACTCTCGGCCACCGAAATCATGTCGGTCTCGGCCGCTTTCCATTCGCGGACGCCGAAAAAACTGGCGCTCTGGAACCTCTTCGATGCGCAGATATCCTACTTCAAGGCCGAGTATTTTCTGCAGGTCGCCGAAAAAGGGGCGGAGCTCGCCCGGTTGCGGGGCGAGGGGGCGCGAAATGCCATCCTGGTCCGGAACGAGGACGAAGGCCTCTTGTTGCACGCATATGCCAGCACGGCGAGCGCGGTCTCTCCCGTCCTTCACCAAGTGTTTCTTGACCGGGACGACGCCGTCGCATGGCTGCGAGCCGGCAGTTAGCACTCCGGCGCAATTGTAAGCGCAGTTTCAATTTGATTGAGCTGGAATTTCTCCTGTGTTTCCGTACGGGAAATGACGGGAGGAAGGTTGTCGATGACTATCGAAATTCTCGAACGCGGGACGTTTGTGGAGTTCAGGGCTTTCGGCGCAACGACAAAAGAAGAGATCGTTCAGGTGTCGTGGGATTATCACAGGGAAACACCGAAGCGTCTTTGTGTCTGGGATTTCCGGCAGGCCAATGTGTCGGCACTCAAGGCGGAAAACTTCAAAACCCTTGAAGTCCAAGGCGCGGAAATCGCGTCATTCCGCGGTAACGGTGCGCGCAACGCGATTTTGCTGCGGGACACGACTGAAACCGTGCTGGCGAGCGCGTTCAGCGGAATGACGAACGCCGTTTCCAAAGTCGAGAATGAAGTATTTCTCGACCGGGACGAAGCGATCGCCTGGCTGACGGACGCGTCAGGCTAGACGATCTGCTTGCCTTTCCAGGCCGCTCCGGGCCACGCCGCCGGGGCGCAGCGCGCATATTGCGCCGGATAGGCGACGGTTTCGCCGAGTTCTTGCGCGGCATGCCAGGCCCAGCGCGGGTCGTCCATCACACCGCGGGCCAGCGCGACCATATCGGCTTCCCCGCTGGCGACGATGTTTTCCGCCTGCTGCGCGGACACGATCATGCCGACCGCCATGGTCGCGATGCCGGCTTCTTTCTTGATCTTCTCAGCCAGGAAGACCTGATAACCGGGCTTGACGTCAATCTTCTGGCGCGGGTCGAGCCCGCCGGTGGTCACGTCGATGAAATCGCAGCCCAGTGCCTTAAGTTCCTTCGCGTAGACGACCGCTTCGTCCGCTGTGAACCCGCCATCGACCCAGTCGGTCGCGGAGAATCGCACGGCGAAAGGCTTGTCCTCGGGCCACACCGCACGGCAGGCTTCGAAGACCTCAAGCGGGAAGCGCAGACGATTTGCGAGGCTGCCGCCATATCCGTCGGTTCGCTGATTGCTGAGCGGCGAGACAAACTGGTGCAGTAGATAGCCGTGTCCGCCATGCAGTTCGGCGAGGTCGAAACCGATCCGGTCCGAGCGCTTCGTCGTCTCGACGAACTCAGCCTTCACCTGCGCGAGTCCGGCATCGTCGAGCATGCGCGGGGCCGCCCAGTCGGCATAACCGAGGCCGGACGGTCCGACCGTTTCCCAGCCGCCATCCGCGATCGCGATCGGCTTACCGCCCTTGCCGGGAGGTTGCGTCGAGCCCTTGCGGCCGGAATGGGCGATCTGGATGCCGAGCTTCGCCGTGCCATGTGTCTTGCAGAAATCAACGAAGCGCTTGATCGCCGTTTCGTGTTCGGCGGTATAGAGGCCGAGGCAGTTCGGGGAGATCCGGCCGACCGCCGAGACCGCGGTCGCTTCCGTGATCAGCAGGTTACCGGCGCCCATCGAAAGCGTGCCGTAATGCATCAGATGCCAGTCGTTCGCGGTGCCGTTCTCTGCCTGGTACTGGCACATCGCGGAGACCGCGATCCGGTCGTCGAGGGTGAGTCCGCGGAAACTGATCGGGGAAAAAAGATGACTGCTCATTCGCCTCTGTCCTACGTTTCTGCCCTTAAGATTATTGGCCGCATATCGCTATGCCGACACGATAAAGATAACGGCTTCGCACGCCCGGGGGAGGGGTGAATGACGAAGATATCCAATGCTGAAATGGAGCGGATTGCCCGCGAGGAAGTGCCCGCTGTCGGCCAGTACGGGGTGAGGTTCGATGAAATCGGCGACGGTACGGCCCGGGCCGTTCTTCCGTACCAGGAAGATTTTCTCCGGCCAGGCGGGACTGTGAGCGGTCCGGTGATGATGGGACTGGCCGACGTTGTGGTCTATGCCTGCGTGCTGTCGCGGATCGGGATCGTGAAGCTCGCGGTCACGACAAGCCTCAACGCCAATTTTCTCCGCCGGCCCAAGCCGGCGGACCTCATCGCCGAAGGCCGCCTGCTGAAATGCGGAAAACGCCTGGCCTATGGCGAGGTGACGCTGTTCAGCGCCGGGGAAGAGGACGACCCGGTCTGCCACGTCACGGCGACCTATTCCATCCCTCCGGAAGAGCAGAGATGAGCCGGGATGAAATCATCCGGCTGTCCGAGGGCGGGCTTCATGCCGAACTCTGGCCTGCTGGCGGCGGTCGTGTGACCGCCTTCTACAGCGTCGAAGGCGGTGAGCGGTTCGATTGGATGGTGCCGGCCCCGCAGAGCGATATCGCGAGGGGCGCTACCGGTTCATGGGGGAGTTTCCCGCTCGTTCCGTTTTCCAACCGCATCCGTGACGCCCGTTTTGAATGGGACGGAGAAATCCATCATATCGAGGCCACGGAGAAGGGGGCGCCGAATGCGATTCATGGGCACGGCAGATCCCTTGCCTGGACCGTCGAGCGGGCGTCGGAACGGTCCGTCTCGATGTCCTACCGCTATGTTCCGGGAGACTGGCCATTTGCCTATCGGGCCGAACAAGAGGTCTCCCTCGAGGGCGGCGTGTTTTCCATCGAACTGCGGCTGACAAACGAGAGCGAAAAGCCGATGCCCGCAGGGCTCGGGCACCATCCTTATTTTCCCTGGCGTGGGGGGCCGGTTCTGAAAGCCGATTTTGGCAGTTATTGGCCCGCCGTGGACGGTGTTCTGCCGGCCGGACCGTTACCGGTGCCAGACGCATATGAGTTCCGCGAGGGCAGGCCGCTGCCGCGTGGTCTGGATACCGGGTTCTCGGGGGTCGAGGGGGCGTTTGCGCTTACCTGGCCGGAGTGCCGCACGACGCTCGACGTAAGCGTGGCAGGAGGGCTCGGACATGTCATTCTCTTCTCGCCCGATGGCCGCGATTTCTTTTGTGCCGAGCCGGTTACCCATTCGATCGACGCGGTCAATCTTGCGGCCGGAGGCGTCCCCGAAACAGGCCTGCGCCGTTTGGAGGCGGGCGCGTCGATGACCGTCGAGATCATGCTCCGCCCGACAGTTTTCTAGCGGTGCGACGTTCTTCTGTGGGGCCGCGCATGCGGATATGGAAAAACGCGAATCAGATTTGCCGTGAGTGTCGCGTTGGGCGGAAAGTGCCTTGAGGTGCAAGTGATCGATGTCATAAATTTCACGAAAAACGCTCTAAACCAATCAGTTAAAGCACCCTTCTTAGGTCGGGTTGTGATCCGCTGAAATCTTGGCGGATCTTATCGGCGCTCGCCTTCAAGCGGGCGATTGCCGCTTCACGCGACCATTTGGGACCGCAGCCCGTCGAAGATCGGCAATTTCTTCGACTTTGCATGCAAGTCGTCCGTCGAGGCACCGGAAAGGGTTGGGGAATCCTGCCGGTGCCTCACGGAGTGGGCCGCCGACTCCGAGCCAGAGCTTTTTTCAATGTGCTTCGAAGGTCGGCAACCCCGAAGGGCTTCTTGATCAGGTCCGCATTGAAATCGGCCACCGCGCTCAAGGCGCGAGCGCCGTCGGCGAAGCCCGATACGAAGACGATCGGATAATCCAGTTGCAGATCGCGGCAACGCTTCGCAACGTCAAATCCATCAACGGCGGAGCCAAGATTGATGTCGCAGATCATGGCATCGAAAGAGGAACCGTCGTTCTCCAGACGTTCGAGGGCATCGCGCGTTGTCGCGACGGCGCTAACCTCGTAGCCGTCGTCAACGAGGCAGTCCTCGATGAAGGCGCGGATGCCGGGTTGATCCTCGACGATCAAGATTCTGGTTTGCCGATCGGATGCTCTTTCTTCACTCGCTGGATCGCTGACTTCCGCCTGTCGCGCCGTGCTTTCGGGGAGATAAAGTGTGAGACGGGTGCCGCGTCCTGGCGCTGTGTGGAGGACGGCGTCTCCGCCATGCTGCAACGCGAAGTTCCGGACCATGTAGAGCCCGAGGCCGGTTCCGCCGCACTCCCTCTTGGTCGTGAAGAATGCATTGAATGCGTGGTTGGCGACGTCCGGTGCCATGCCCGGCCCGGCGTCTGCGACGGAGATTTTGACGTAGCGGGCGGGCGGCAATGTGTCCGGCGGTTCCCCTGTCCCGGCGCGGGAGAGCGAAATTGTGATCGGGCCGCCGTCCGGCATGGCCTGTTTTGCATTTATGATTTGGTTCAATAGCGCGGTTTCAAGGCCATTCTTATCGATTTCGCAGACCAGCGGAGCGGAGGAAACATCAAGGGTCAGCGTGTAACCGTCCCTGAGACCCGAGCGAGCCAATGCCGCGAAGCCTTCGATCGCCCGGTTCATCGATACCGGTTTCGGGGCCGGGGGACTGTTCTGGGAAAAGTTCAGCAGCCGCTGGGTTAGGGATTGTCCTGAGTGGACCGCCTGTCGGATCCGGTCGAGCGGAGGCTCGAAGCCAAGCCGTGCGGCTCCCCTGATTTCCATGATATCGAGGTTTCCGGCGATCGCTCCGAGGATATTGTTGAAATCATGTGTCAAACCGCCGGCAAGGGCGGCGGTGGCTTCGAGCTTTTCGGCTTCGATCGCCCGGTTCCGGAGGTTCTTCAGCTCGGTGATGTCCTGAACCGTCCCGCGCGTATAACTCAGTGTTCCGTCTGGATCGAATTCATGCTCGCCATGTTCGAGTACGATCCGATGCGTTCCGTCCGGATGCAGCACACGATACTCGACCTGGTAAGTGCGCCGATTGGCGATCGATAGCCCGCGCAATCTGAGGTAGCTCTCGTGATCACCGGGATGAAGCAATTTCATCCATTTGGAAATGGAGATAGGCTGCTCGCTCTTGTTCTGTCCGAAGATTGCGTAGACCTCGTCCGACCACACAAGCGCACGTGTTTTCTGGTCGACCTCCCACGTTCCGATCCCAGCAATCCGCTTGGCAAGGGAGAGCCGCATTTCCGACTCTCGCAGGCGAATCTCACTTTCCTTGCGCTCTGTGATGTCATGGATGAAGCCGAACTTCTGTCCATCTGGTGTCAGTCGAGGAAGCGCCTCGTCGTGCAGCCAGATCGTCCGCCCATCCGGAGCGGTAAAGCGGTATTCTATCGTGACCCGGGCGCCTTGATCGACGCGCCGTGTCCGATCGAGGAAGGCGGCGCGGTCGTCGGGGTGAATGCACTCGAAATAGTCGGAGGCGTTTTGGGGCGGATTGGCAGGATCCCATCCTAGGAGCGTGAAGAGCTCATCCGACCAGAAAAGCACGTCCGATACCGGGTCCCAGGTCCAGTAGGCGACGTTGCCGATCCGCTGCGCCTCTCGGAGCCGCAGCGCCATCAGATCGGCTTCTTTCTTCGCCTCCACCAGGTCGCTGATGTCGACGCCGACAAAGCCGATTTGGGCGAGGGATCCGGCATTGTCCCTGACCGCGAATTTCGTCCCGTAGATGGATCGCTCGCCTGGATTGGAGGTGGACGTCAGGACCTGGGTTGCCGTTCGTCCGGACGAAAGAATTCGTTGGTCATGTTTCTGTACGCGTTCGTACATTTCGGGTGGCCAGATCTCCTCGGATCGTTTCCCGATCAATTCGTCTGGCGACGTTTCCAGCACATCGGCGAAGAAGCGATTGATTTTTCGCCATCTCCCATCGACCGACTTCAAACCGATCATGACCGGCGCGTAGTCGAAGATCGCTTCGAGTTCCAGTCTCCGGTCTTCCAGTTCGTGCGCATTGGTCATGTGCGCTGTCATGTCGAAGATGAGAACGAGGGACGATGCCTCATCGAACTTGCCGACGGTGAAGGTGAAGAAGCGCGGAGTGGGGGATGCCGATACCAGTTCGAGCTCGACCGAGGCCGGCTCCTGCCAGTCCGGCGCGCTTTCAATCGCCGAGAAAAGAGCGTCAGCGCTCGGCGAGCCGGGGGGGCAGAACAATGGCTGGTCCTGTATTCTGCCTTTGCCTGACAGTGCATCTCGCTCTGACAGTAGCTCGGCTGCAAGGCTGTTCGCGGCGATGAGCGATCCGTCGCGCGCGCAGATCAGGGCAGGAACCGGGAGGTGCGAAACGAATTTCTGATGCGCTGAAATTCTTGATTGGAGCGAAATGTCCGGGGGGAGTGTGTTCATTTGCCTTTATGTGCCCGCCCAGGTCGTGAGGTTCCGCACCGGCTGAGTGAGTGTCGGTAGCTGCCGGCGCTAAATGAGTGAGAGTTCGCGGGCAATCCGGGCCGCGTCGGTTCGGTTTTTTGCTCTCAGTGTGCGCAGGATATTGGACATGTGTTCTTTTACGGTCGGCTCTGAGATGCTCAGCTGGTTTGCAATTTCTTTGTTCAGGAATCCGACCGCTGCAAGACGAAGCACTTCAGTTTGTCGCGGCGAAATCATTCCTTGAATTCTCTCCGGGCCAGACTGCCGGCGGGAATCGGATGGTAGCCGGATGTCGCACTCCAGAGCGGCGAAGTCTCTCGGAAAGTGCGCCCCGTCCCGTTCGATCGAATGGAGACACTCGACCACGGCCCGCGCTCCGAAGCTCTTCGGAATATACCCGTCGACGCCGAGCGTACGCGCCGCCTGCAGGTCCGAATTGGTCATTTCACCGGAGAAGATAACGACACTGGAATTCGGAAAAATCTCTATCGTGCGTCGTGTTCCCTCTAACCCGCTGCATCCCGGCATGCGCCAGTCGACAAGCAGGGCCTCCGGTTCACCATGCAGGTCCCGGGCACGCCACATATCTTCGAAATTCGCCGCTTGGTAGATTGTGAGACAGGGATTGGATGCTTCAAGGTAATCCGCGAGCGTTTCCCTGACCACGGTATGATCGTCTGCAATCAAGAGTGATTTAAACATCTACGCATACGGACATATGTTTGCCAGCCTCTTTAGACGTCGAAATTACTCGGGAACGAAAGTGATCGAGCGGAACTCAGAACTGTCAGGGCCTGAATTTTTATTTTATGCAAAAACAGAAAAGCCATCAACGCATTGGGTGGGACGCCGGCAACGGAGACGCGAACCGATCTCCGGCACTCAATTAAGCCATGAGGAAATCATTGGTATGTGTGATTTTTCGGGAAATGGGCTTTCGTTCTGAATTCAGGGGGATATTGGCGCGGTATTATAATACCGTAATTATAAAGCTATTGAAATCACACGGTTTATAGCGCTTGACTTAAACTCAACGATGTCTATTTTACGCCAGCTCGCCGCCGGGGCCTTGGTTTCGTGCGGCACTTGGATTTCGCAGCATCACTGGATGGTAAGAGAGATGCGTACCTACTCGGCAAAACCGAGCGAGATCGAGAAGAAGTGGTGGATCGTCGACGCCGAGGGCGTCGTGCTCGGCCGACTCGCAACCGTTCTCGCCAATTATCTGCGCGGCAAGCACAAGCCGACCTTCACCCCGAACATGGATTGCGGCGATAACATCGTCGTCATCAATGCCGACAAGGTGAAGCTGACCGGCAACAAGCTGACCGACAAGACCTTCTACTGGCACACCGGCTATCCGGGCGGCATCAAGTCCCGCACCATGGACAAGATCCTGGGCGGCAAGCATCCGGAGCGGGTCATCGAGAAGGCCGTGCAGCGCATGATCAACCGTGGCCCGCTCGGCCGCAAGCAGATGGGCAACCTGCGCATCTATGCCGGCACCGAGCATCCGCATGAGGCGCAGCAGCCCGAAGTGCTGGATGTCGCCGCGATGAACCCGAAGAACAAGAGGTAACCCATGTCCGTTGAGACCGAAGCGACCAACGAAGGCGCTGGCATGGAAGCGCTCGAGGCCCTGAAAGAGGGTGCGGAAGCCGCTGCGCCGGCGGAGCCGAAGCTGGACCAGTTCGGCCGCGCCTACGCCACCGGCAAGCGCAAGAACGCCATCGCCCGTGTCTGGATCAAGCCGGGCAGCGGCAAGATCACCGTGAACGGCCGTGATGACAGTGTCTATTTCGCTCGTCCGGTGCTGCGCATGATGATCAATCAGCCGTTCGGCATCACCGACCGGAAGGATCAGTTCGACGTCTACGCGACCGTCACCGGCGGTGGCCTTTCCGGCCAGGCCGGAGCGGTGCGTCACGGTATTTCCAAGGCGCTGACCTACTTCGAACCGGGCCTGCGTCCGGCCTTGAAGAAGGAAGGCTTCCTGACCCGTGATCCGCGTGTGGTCGAGCGTAAGAAATACGGTAAGGCCAAGGCGCGCCGGAGCTTCCAGTTCTCCAAGCGTTAATCGAAGATACGTAAGTAAAATCAATAAATTAAGCGGTGTCTCCTGTAAATGGAGGCACCGCTTTCGTATGTCAAAAGTCTCGGCCAGTGATCTTGCGAGTTTGGACATCAATAAATAATGTCACTGTTTTCGGTAGACAAATCGAAGCGTAAGACTACGTGCTATGTCGCAAACTTGCCGGGCTGTCTCTGAATTGCCGCGTCCAGAAAGTCGATGAACCGTCTTACCTTTGCTGGCACAAATCCCGCAGAGTGATACAGAACGTGTATCGGATAAGCGTCCAATTGGTAATCAGTCAATATGGCCTTGAGGCGCCCATCGGAAATCCCGTCTTTGAATGCCCACAGCGGGCCAACGTGAAGGCCGCAACCATTCTCGACTAGAGAGCGCACCGCGGAGACACTGTTAACAGTAAACCGCCCCGAGACATCAACCTCCTCTCGTCCGCAGGGGCCTTCAAACGTTACTGGTGCGTCTGCTTGCCGTCTCGCATAGAAGACAAACTCGTGATTGCGCAAATCGGCCGGGCGCGCGGGTATGCCTCGGTCTTCAAAGTATGATGTTGCGCCAACAAGAACGCGGGGTACCTCGCCAAGCCTGCGGCAAATCAGGCTTGAGTCGGGTAGTTTGCCAATTCGGACTGCGACGTCGATGCTTTGTTGAGCGATTTGTTCAAACTCACTTCCGAGCAGCATCTCAACGTCGAGGGCAGGGAATACACTAATCAGATCATGCAACACAGGAGCGATGAACAACGAGCCAAAATCCAGAGGTGCTGCGACCCGCAACAAACCGCTTGGCAATTCCATTTGGCCCGAAACTTTAGCTTCGAGCGCGAGCTGCTCGTCGGCCAGCCGCCGCATCCCATCATAATACTGTAGCCCGGCCTCTGTTGGCACCGAACGACGGGTGGAACGCGTCAGAAGTTTGACCCCCAAGCGACTTTCAAGGCTGGCGAGGCGTCGGCTGATCGCAGACGGATCGGTCCCCAGCTGTTCCGCTGCCGCGCGGAGACTGCCAGCTTCAACGACGCGAAGAAATGTGGTCTCGGATTGATCCATATATAACGTGTGTTTTTCACAATAATGAGATGTAAATCTTATATCTACATGATTTCAAGTCATGTGAATAGCTTCTGGTCGTCTGTTAACTCATTCGAAGGAGCACACAATGTCTGAGACGAACAACAAGGACTTGAGCGGGAAGGTCGCCCTCATTACCGGCGCGGCGCGCAATATGGGCAGGGCGTTTGCCGTTGCCCTCGCAAGCCGTGGTGCCAGCATCGTTGTGCACTATCATTCCGACGCATCCGTGACTGATGCCGAGGAGACGGCTCGGTTAGTCAAGGACGCAGGGGGGCAAACCTTGTTGGTGCAGGGCGATCTTGCTGTTCCGGCAAATGCCGAGAGTATTTTTGCGAATGCCAAAAGCGCGTTCGGGCGGATCGATATCGTGATCAACAATGCCGGTTTGGTTATCAAGAAACCGATCATGGAATGCAGCGAGGAGGACTTCGACCGCAGTTTCGGAATCAATGCAAAAGCGGCGTTCTTCGTCATGCAACAAGCCGCCCGTTGTATTGAAGACGGTGGACGAGTCATCAGCATGGGGACGTCGCTACTTGGCGCATTCACGCCTATGTACGGCGTCTACGCGGGATCGAAAGCCCCACTTGAGGATTTCTCACGCGCGCTCGCAAAGGAAATCGGTGGCCGCGGTGTCACGGTCAACACGGTCGCACCCGGCCCCATCGACACACCGTTTTTTCATGGTGAGGAGAATGAACAGTCAGTTGCATACCTGAAGGCGGCAAGTGTGACCGGACGCCTTGGTGAGATCGAAGACATCGTGCCGACGATCAATTTCCTCACCGCCGCTGAAAGCCAATGGATCACGGGTCAAACGATATTTGTGAACGGCGGTTTTGTTACAAGGTAGGTCATAGATCGGATGCCGCGGGGCTCAAGATATCGGGGCATCCGATTCTCCCCACAGAAAAGCAAAGGTGAGAAAACATGCACTCTATAATGGTTGTTAGTTGCGGTCTGCTTTTACTCTTGGCGTTCCTCGGCATTGGAAAACTCCTCGGATCGCGCGACCGCACCTCTCAAGCCTTTGCCTCCAAGGCGTTTATTCCGGTGTGGTTGGTAGCATCATTGGTCAATATGTGGGTCGGTGTGACACAAGCCGGTTTCACAGTGATTCAGGAACTTCCATTTCTCGCGATCGTATTCGGTGTTCCAGCGGCCGCTGCCACGTTTGCTATTCGCTATCTCTCGCGGAACTGAGGGTCGAGCGCACGGTCAACGACACCTTGATCGAGGATCGACTTGCCATCTTGCTCGACCGGTTGCTAGCGGGCGTACTTGTTGATTGGGATATCGCGACACTCTAACCGAACTGATTGAACGCCTCTCAGTGTTCTGGATGAGCTTCTATCTCGTGTTTGTTGGTTCACCTACCCTGCATCCGGTCTAGTTCGTTGGCGCTAATTCGTGGTGCTCGGACGGAGGTGTCGCCGTCGACAATTTTCTGCGCGGGGTGACGATACACACTTGGTCAAGGATCGCCTCGAAATAGGTAGGAGAATCTGTGGGAAACTAACTTTGGGCCGATGAGAACTCCTCTTTCTCGGCAACATAGTAGCAGCCAATACATGGCTGATTGGCATCGAGGCGCCAGAAGCTGCCCTGGTTGTATCCGGCGTTTTCTACGATCTCGCTGCATGCTGCTTGGTGAAGAGCAGTACTGCCGGTGCTTGAGTCATGTGCCAGGTCCAGAAACTCCATGATACGGCGCAGGTCACCCGCGTCCTTGGTTGGGGGCGGGTTGGTGGTTTCGTCTGCTTTGTATTTTGCTTGTAAAGGTCAAGAAGTTGCTTCTGTTTCGCGGGTTGACGGAAAAGAGCTTTCTTGATGACAGCGCTGCAGAAGGCCACTCGGAACCCGATGAAGTCATTGCTATCTGGGTTAGATTGTCGCGCATAAGTAAACAAAGCGTCGGGTGAACCGACATACACCGGTCGGTGCCACGCATGACGGGGAGAGGGCGAATGTCGAAGCTACGTACGGCACTGGTCGTCGGATTGATCGGCGAGGGGATCGGAGCGTCCCGGACGCCGGCCATGCACGAGGCGGAAGGTGCGGCGCAGGGACTCGACTACGAGTATAAGCTGATCGACACCGCCGGAATGGTAGATGTCGACCTCGGAGTATTGCTCCTGGAGCTGAACGACGAGGGTTTCCGAGGCATCAACGTCACGCATCCGTTCAAGCAAAAGGTCCTCGCACATGTCGCCGAGCGCGCCGACGAGGTTGCGCTTGTCGGGGCGAGCAACACGGTCCTGTTTACCGAACGCGGTCCCCGGGCGCACAACACGGACTATCTCGGCTTCCTGCATGCGTTCCGCCATGAGCTTGCCACAGCCCCGAGAAAGCGTGTCCTGCTGCTCGGGGCCGGAGGGGCCGGGCGTGCGGTCGGTCTTGCGCTCGCCGAAGCGGGCGTGGGCACGCTATTTATTCGCGACAACAACGTGGACGCCGCGGAGCGGCTGGCCGCCGACATCCGGGAGAACTTTCCGTGGACCGTCGCTGAGCCTGTCGATGCCGCCGGGCTCGCGGGATTGGTACCCGACGGTATCGTGAACGCGACCCCGGTCGGGATGGTGAGCCATCCCGGGATGCCTGTCGCGCGCGACCTTCTCGAGCCGCGGCCATGGGTGGCGGACATCGTCTATTTTCCGCTTGAGACGGAGCTGCTTCGCACGGCGCGGGAACGCGGCTGCGCGACCATGTCGGGACGCGGCATGGCGGTGATGCAGGCGGCCAAGGCCTTCGAGATCTTCAGCGGCAAGCAAGCCGACGCGGGCCGCATGGCAGAGACCTTCGACAGTTTCGATGCCAAGGGAGATCGCCGGTGAATATTTTCCTGACCGGGGCCAGCGGATTTATCGGAGGGTCCGTCGCCTCCCACCTGATCGGTGCTGGCCACAAGGTGCGCGGTCTGGTGCGGACGCGGGAGCGCGCCGAGGCCGTGACACGTTTCGGTATCGAGCCGGTGCTCGGTAGCCTAGAAGACGCTACCTTGCTCGCCGCCGAGACAAAGCAGGCGGATGCGGTGATCAATGCCGCAAGCGCGGATCACCGCGCCGCCGCCGAGACGATGCTCGACGCCATGGCCGGCAGCGGGAGGCTGTTCCTGCATACCAGCGGTTCGAGTATCGTCGGCCGGAGGGACGAGGGGCGCTACTCGGACGCGATCTTCGACGAGGATACTCCGATCGATCCGTCGCCCGCCCGCGCCGCCCGCGTCGCGCTCAACCGCGATATCCTCGCTGCGGCGTCACGGGAGATTCGTGCCGTGATCATCGCCCCCAGCCTGATCTACGGTCGTGGTCTCGGCGTCAATCCCGACAGCATGCAGGTCCCCTGGCTGATCGAGGTCGCGCGGCGGACAGGCGCCGCGCGGCATATCGGGCCGGGCGAGAATGTCTGGTCGAACGTGCATATCGACGATCTGGTGACGCTGTATGGATTGGTGCTCGAGCGCGCGCCGGCGGGCGCGTTCTATTACGCCGAGAACGGGGAGAATTCGATGCGGGAGGTCTGCGAGGCGATCGGCCGCATGCTCGGACAAAGCGGCGGGCCCGAGGAAATGAGCATCGAAGAAGCGGCCGGCCACTGGGGCGAGGGGCCGGCGAACGACACGATGGCCTCGAACAGCCGCGTGCGGGCGCGTCGGGCCCGTGCGGAACTCGGATGGGCGCCTTCGGCCCGCGGACTGATCGAGGAAATCGAACGCGGCTGCTACGCCGGCAGGTGATCCGCCTGTCAGATAAGGCAATGCTTGGCGAAGTCGGCCGCCGCGCGGGGGAAGTGACGGCGAATACGATCAGGCAGATCCCAGCAGGAGCTGTCGGTTCTCCCGAAAACTCTCGGTTACCCAATCGATCGCGCGGCGTATGTACTGCAATTCCGCGTTCTCCGGCGGGACGATGAGCCAATAGTCGGCTGCGATTTCTTCGATCGGCGCCGATGCGCGGCCGAGGCGCGGGTCGCTGTCTCCGACATAGCAGGGGAGGAGGCCAAGTCCGGTCCCTGAGGCGATGGCCTCACGCGTGAGGTCCGTCGTCGTCACCCTGGCCGCCGGGCGCCGTCCGTCGAGGCGTTCGTCGAGCCAGCGCATGCTCCTGTAATGCCCTTGTTCTTCCGTGAAAAGGACCCAGTCGCAGCTCGTGAAGCGCTGCTCGGTTCGGGCTTCCGGATTGCGTTCCAGAAATTGGCAGGCGCCGTAAATCGCCGAGCGCATCGTTCCGATGCGCCGGGTCTTGAACTTGCCGCTGAGCGGGAGCCCGTGCCGGACGGCGAGATCTGCTTCCCTGCGCGCGAAACTCTCGGTGAGCTCGGAATGCACAAGTTCGACGGCGAGCCCGTGATGCCAGGCGTTTGCCAGTCGGCCGGCAAGAAAAGCGGCCGGCCACTCCATTGCGCTGATCCGAACGGTGCCACCCGCCGGCTCTTGCAGATAATCGCTCTGCCGGGCCAACTCCGCCGCCGCCTTTTCCATCGACTCCGCGGTCGGCCGCAGGGAGGTACCTGCCGTCGTTAAGGTGAGACCGGTGCGTGCGCGGCTGAAGAGCGGCACCCCGAGCGCCGCTTCCAGCGCGCTCAGACGCCGGCCGGCGGTCGGCTGGCTGATCCCGAGACTGGCCGCTGCCCGGTGCAGGGTTCCTTCCCGCGCGATGGCGAGAAAAATTCTGAGATCATCCCAGTTCATGGGTATCCGATTGATACAAAAATGGATCGGTATGATCAAAAATATCGATATTCCTTCGAATATGCATTGTCTATCTGAACGGGACCTCTTGTTCCGGAGTGCGGGGGAGCCATGATGGGCGCCAAGACGACCGTTCTGATGGGGGCCGTCGGGTCCTGGGCTTTGCTTTTGGCGTTAAGCCGCGCCGCCATCCTCGGACTCGATCCGTGGATGTTCACATTCCTCCAACTGGCGTCAGGCGGGATCTTTCTGCTGGTTGTCTCGACAGGGGCGGTCTCGGAATCAAACGCCCTGCTGCGGACGGATACCTGGCTCGTTGGCGCATTCAGGGTCGGAACCGCGGCGCTTTACATGGCTTCGCTGCTCCATGTCGACGTGATGCAGGCGAGTTTTTTCGGCTCGATCGGTGTTCCGGCGTCGGCACTCGCCGTCTGGCTGATGTTCGGACGTCGTCCGATGAATGCCGAGCTCTGGGGGCATCTACCGCTGATCGCCGGCGCGGCGACTGTGGCTTCCGGGTTCGATGACGGTTTTCTCAACCCCGCGGTCGGCCTGTTGCTGATCTCGCAATGTTGCGTTCTCGGCGCCAACCTGCTGGCGGAGCGTCATCCGCATATGCAGGCGCTGGCGCCGCGCACGAGAATGAGGCTCACGGGCAGCGTCCTGGTCATTACCGCAGCAGGTTTCGCGGCATTGAGGTTTTTGCAGGATTTCGCCGGTTTGGCGGGATCGGAATCGGCTCACGAGCCGCCGGATCTGATGCAGCCGGAACTATGGATCGCCGGGCTCGGGCTCGGCGTTACGTTGCGCGGGCTGTCGACCTATCTCGGGTTTCGTGCGGCCGCTGTCGCGGGTACGCAAAACTACATGGCCGCGGTCCTGGCGCTTCCAGTTATCGGGGCACTGCTGGAAGCGGCGATTGCCTGGACCGGATACGGTTCTTGGCCGGAGGTATCCCGAAGCGATCTGATCGGCGGCGCGATGATCGTTTTCGGCGGCCTCGTCGTTGTGCTGGTCCGTGTGCGGGCGTCACAAGGGCAGGCAATTGCGTGAGGAACGAGGCAAGCGGCCGGGCCACATCGCTGCGGCCCGGCCGACTTCCGTTCAGAGGCCGAGCTTGTCGATATCGGCAGCCGAATGCCGCTCTTCGAGAATCTCGTTCGGTTCGCCGTTGACACGGTTGACGACGCGCCCGCGCTTCACTGCCCGGCGGGCCGCGATTTCATTGGTCCAGCGCTGCACATTCTCGTAGCTGTCGACCTCAAGGAAGGTGCCGGCATCGCCATAGATCTTGCCTTGGGCGAGGACGCCGTACCACGGCCAGACCGCGATATCCGCGATCGTGTAGTCGTCGCCGGCGAGATACCGTGTCTCGGCGAGACGGCGGTCAAGCACGTCCATCTGGCGCTTGGTTTCCATGGCGAAGCGATTGATCGGATATTCCCACTTTTC
Organism: Nisaea acidiphila; assembly: GCF_024662015.1. Classification (NCBI taxonomy): domain Bacteria; kingdom Pseudomonadati; phylum Pseudomonadota; class Alphaproteobacteria; order Rhodospirillales; family Thalassobaculaceae; genus Nisaea; species Nisaea acidiphila. The sequence goes on from NZ_CP102480.1 coordinate 4,468,946, forward strand.
CGGGGCATAGGCATAGAAATGCCCGAAACCTCCGCCGAGATAGGGGGCGCTGCCCATCTGCCAGAACAGCCAGTTCATGGTCTCGGCGCGCTTGGCCGGATCCGTCGGCAGGAACTCGCCGAACTTTTCGGCCAGGTAGAACAGGATCGAACCGGATTCGAAAACCCGGACGGGCGCCGACGGATTGCTTCGGTCAAGCAGGGCGGGAATCTTCGAATTCGGGTTGATCTCGACAAAGCCGCTGCCGAACTGGTCGCCGTCGCCGATACGGATCGTATAGGCATCGTACTCGGCGCCCTTGTGCCCACGCTCGAGCAGTTCTTCGAGCATAACGGTAACCTTCACACCGTTCGGCGTGGCCAGCGAATAAAGTTGCAGCGGGTTGTTCCCGACGGGGAGTTCCTTCTCGTGGGTCGGCCCGGCGATCGGCCGGTTGGTGCTGGCGAATTTCCCGCCGTTTTCCTTGTCCCAGGTCCAGACTTTCGGCGGCGTATATGGCGCGACGTCGTTCATGAGGTCCTATCCGTTCTTATTTGTTTTTCGGTGCGGGCTTTCGCCCCTGACCTTACGGCAAATGGGGGATGCTCGCCTATCAACAAGATGGTCGGGGCGGGGGGAGCCGGAAAGAGACCATTTCCCGTTCAACGGGTACCGCCGCCTGCATCAGGTTTCGCCGGGAAGAGTGCGCCAGGCCGCATCGGTGCAGACGCGCTCTGCCCATTCGGCGCCCACGGGGGTTGGGGCTGCATCGCTTGCCAGCACCGGCAGGAGATGCAGGAGGAGAGCATAAGCGGCGCGCCAGGTCTGGAAGCGGAGGGTGTCGTCCGTCGTTCCAGCGGGCACCGGAAATCGGTTGACGCCGATGATCTGTCCCGAGTCGACAGGCAGTGTCATGGCATGTGCGGTGACGCCATAGGATCGCGCGCGCTCGCGGTGCGCGAATTCGATGGCGCGCAATCCTGGATACTCCGGAGGCCCCGGATGGAAATTCACCGGAGCGAGGCGCGTGGCTTTGAGGTAGCCGATAGGAACGATAACGTCGGTAACGAAACCGATGAGACGGCCGGGAAATGGAGAGCCCTCGTCAAACGTGGCGTAGAGTCTGTCCAGTGCTTCCTTGCCCGGGACGGCTATCACTTCGTTGGGAAGTCCTCGCGCCGATATCATCGTGGATATGGCGGCGCAGGAGGTAACGTTCGAAAGAATTGCGAGTGATGGGGGAGGCATGCCTTCGGAAATTCCTCTATCGACTGTCATTGGTCCGTCCTCGCAGGAAGGCTGGGCCACTATTGCCCGACAGAGTGGTGCCGTTTAGCTTCAGGCCACGTATACGTTTTACCGGGCCGGAGTTGAAATGTCCTTCGATCAGTCGCTCGTGGCGACATTCTATGAGAAACATCCTTATCCTTACCGCCCGTCAGGCAACTCAGGTGACGAGACGCTTATCGGTATTCCAAGCGATCTCAGATTTATCAATCACTACGTTTTTGGCGGGCGCCGCGATTTTAAGAAGAAGTTGCGTCTTCTGGTCGCGGGAGGCGGAACCGGCGATGCGTTGGTTGGTCTTGGCAGGCAAGTTTCCCGGCTCGGCTGCCCTGCGGAACTGGTCTACGTCGATCTATCGTCCCGCTCCCGCCAGATTGCCGAGGAGCGCTGCCGAAAGCTTGGACTGGAAGGAATCCGATTTCACACAGGCCGAATTCAGGACATTGCCGAGGCGGAGCCGGAGCCGTTCGATTATATCGACTTTTGCGGTGTGATTAATCATGTCGGAGAGCAGCAGGAAGTCGTTGATCTTCTTGCTACGCTGCTGGCCGAGGACGGCGGCATGGGCGTAATGGCCTACGGACAGCTCGGCAGGACGGGAGTTTATCATGTCCAGGACATGCTGCGAATGTCCGGAGCCGGGCATGAAGATGTGAAAATGGCGCGTGCTCTTCTCGGTGCTCTGCCGGAGACGAACTGGCACCGGCGCAACGCCATTTTTGCCCACACCGAGAACGAGCCGGATGTGGAAATTGCGGACCGTTACCTCAACCCGGCCGATCGCGCCTTCTCGGTCTCCGAACTACGCGACATCATGAATGCTGCCGGTCTGGAGATCGCTGCCTTCGTGCCGCCGCTTCTCTACGACGCAGCAACGGAAATTGCGGATCGGGAGCTGCGCGAACGGATCGCCAAGCTTGCCTGGATAGACCGCTGTATATTCGCCGAGCTGTTTCACGGCGATATCGCGATGCATAATTTTTATGTCGTGAAAGCGGGACGGCGTCCTGACGCGGACCGGCTGCTTGGAGAAAAATCGGCGATCCCGATAATGACCAGCATTCCAACTGGGCAGGCGCCGACCGTTGCCAACGGGCGGTATGGCTTCAGTATGAAATTCGGCCCGCAAATCCGTCAGCTTGCGTTGCCGGGTACCGAGCACACAGCGGCGATCATTCGAGCGATCGACGGCACGAAGACTCTGCAACAGATTCATCGGACCTTGCCCGGCAATCTCAGCTGGCGGCAGTTTCAGCGAGAGTTTGCGCTTGTCTATCGCGGCTTGAATGGCGCGGGCGAGATGGTTCTTTCCATGTCGCCGATCCCCCGTTGATGAGGGTTTTTATCTGTGGGCGTGCAAGCTTGGTCGCGCACGGGAAGTTTGTGTCATGGCGCTTTCCGCCGGCGTGATCCGCGTGTCGCGTGGATCCGCCAATTGCCATGTTCGGCATGCGCCGCCATCTGCGGACGAGGTGTTCAGATTGGGGCTGGCAGGGGGTCACCTTCTCGCGACGACGTGCAGCATGTCGAGGCTGGTCAGGAAGCGGTAAACGCGTTCGAATGCCTGTTCGAACTCTGACGGACCGATGTCGGCCCGTAATCTGCCGACTTGGACCGGTTCGCGCAGTTTCCCGATCAATTCGGCCTCAGCCGCGGTGAATTTCACCCCGACGGTCCGTTCTCTCCCATCCATGCGCGTCTTCACGCTGATCGTGATCTTGCCGTCGTTCGCCGTCTGCATTTCGTCCGGTAAGATGATTGTTCCGCTGCTGAAGAGCTCGGAATTGGGATCCTGCAGCGCTGTTTCCAGTGCGTTTCGCGGTGCCGACCGACGGGCGAACAGGAAATGTTTGTTTAAGTCGCCAATCAGCAGCTCCGCAACCCGTCTCCGGTCGCTGGATGAGAGGCCTGCTGCCGCGTCCGCTGCCGGTCCGCTCTTCAGGATGGCGACCGGGTCATAGAGTATGGGAGGCGTGAAACCAATCCATTCCAGCCCGGCGGTGGCGAAAATGTCCTCAAGTTCGCCGGTGCTGAAAGCACGGTCACGTGGATTGAGCAGAGCGTCGGCGAATTCTACGTCGTCGGCCGCCACCAAATGCGGATAGAGAGGGCTTTTTCGCAGCCAGTTGTTTGTAGGCAGAGTTTTGAGAACGGCACGTGCAATTCCGATGTCTGGGTGCGGGCCCAGGAGGCGGAAGATCAGCTCTTGGAAATCGTAGATGCCGGTACGCCCTGTACGTCCGTAAGCCATACAGGAAATGCTGCCGTCGGAGGTCAATACGCCGGCCAGCGCATTCACCGCGTGTTGCGCGTCTGCGACGTGATTGATGACACCCGTAAAATCTATAAAGTCGAAAAAACCATCTGTGTCCGGACTCAGAGCATTGATGTCGCCGGTTCGGAATTCGATCTCTCTGATCCCGGCCGCTTCGGAGCGTGCTTCGGCGTATTTTCTCGATTCAGGCGAAATATCGAGATAAGTGAAGCGGGCATCCACGCCGAGTTCTTCGAAACCCTTGGCCAATAGACACAGGCCCATTCCCGAACCTCCGCCAGCGATAAGGACGCGTACCGGATCGTTCTTCGGCACGACTCCGCCAAATCCATGGTGGATTGCCGCTGTGGCTTTGGGCCGTGCAGCGACGCCGGCCAATGGCAGGTCGCCGTCAAATCGGGGATAGGGACGATTGTCGTAGAATTCCTGAATCGCGTCTCTCAAGGCCCTGTATCCAACACTGGCACTGCTTCGTGCGTTCTTTTTGAGCCGAACTTAACCACATCGCAAGTGAACGGCGGATTTGCTTTGGACGAGTGCGGAGACGGTCACCGCCGTCCGTGGGCGAGCAGCCTGGATTGCGGCAGGGCACGGAGCTTCGCCATCGCAAGCACACCGAGAAAAGGGCCTGCGGCAAGCGGGACGAAGGCGCCTTCCCAGCCGAAGAGATCGACGAACCAGGGAACCGCATGAATGGTTCCGACGGTCAGGGTGAAGCCGATGCAGGTCTGCGTCGTTACCATGGTGCCGGCATAGTCTGGCGGTGCGAGTTCGATCACGCTGGCAGAAAACTGCGCCGAATCCGCGATGATCGAGATCCCCCAGACGACGCAGAGCAGAACGAGCACCCAGACCGGCATGCCGTAGACGAATCCCGCAACGAGGCAGCAGAAACCGCTCACGGTCATGCAGGCCATGGTGAGTCTGGTCCGGCCTATCCGATCCGCGAGCAAGCCGCCGAGAATGCTGCCGGCCGCGCCGGAGCCGATCATGGTGAAGGCGAGAAGTTTCGCGAGTTCTCCTGTACCGTCGCCGTCCGGTCTCAGAGAGAGGCTGGATGCGAGAAAGAGGGCGATCCAGGCCCAGACCGCGTAGAGTTCGACCATATGGCCGAAATATCCGAAACTCGCGTAGCGCAGGCTTGGGTCGGTCCAGGCCTGAAGCATCTGGGCAGGTTTGAACCGTGCCGCTCGATTGAAGGGGCGTCCGTGCTCGAACAGCAGAACCAGTAGGCCGCCGGCGGCGGCGAGCGCCGAACTCGCGGCGATGGTGAAACGCCAGTCCAGGCCGCCGAAAATATCGATCAGATGCGGGGCGCCGGAACCCAAAGTGAGCGCAGCCACCAGGATTCCGACAAGAAGCCCGCGGTCTTTTGCGGTCCAGGAAGACATCATGATCATGCCGACGGGATATATCCCTGCCATGCAGGCGCCGACAACGAAGCGGAGGACCGGCATCCAGGGGCCGGCCGGGTCGATTGCGAAGGTCGCGAGATTGGCGCCCGCGGCGGCCAGAGCCGAGATCATGAAGAGGCGCTGCGGGTGAACCCGGTCGGCCAGCGTGAGGACAGCGCTTACGAGGGTCCCGGCGACAAAGCCGAACGAGACGGCGCTTGCCATCGCTGCGGCCTGCGCATCGCTAAGTACCATCTCGGCGCGGAGCCCGGGGATGATGGCAGAACCGGAGAACCAGAGCGTCATGGCAAGCACTTCGCACAGGGTGAGAAGTGCCACGTTCCGCCATTTGCGGGTCATTCGCAGGGAGTGTCCCTCAATACGTAAATCGCGTCCGGTTCATTCTCCTCGTTGGAGGAACCGTCTCCGTAGGCGACACAGACGAATCCATGGCGCTCATAGAAGGCCCGTGCCCTGCTGTTCTTGAGGAAGACATAGAGCGAAAGGTCGCTGCCGGCGTACGCCTTGAGGCTGTCGAGGAGACGCGTTCCGATACCCTTGCCCTGCGCACCGGGCGCAACATAGAGGTGATTGATATGATCCCGGCGAACGGCCGAAAAGCCGACAATCTCTCCCGACGTCTCGGCGATCGTGACCCGGTCCGAGGCAAGAACCACCCGCTCCATCCAGCATCGTGTCTCGTTCTCTGAATGCAATTCCGGCAGATAAGGCATGGCTTCGCGCCGAGCGGCTCTGAAGAGCGTGGTCAGGGCGTCAGCGTCCTCCCGACGCGCGGCGCGCAGTTCTACATTCATGGAGCGTTTCCGGACCCAGGTCTTTTTGGCCAATGGGTTGTGCGCGTCTCTCCAGAACAATTCAACCCTTCAGTGATGCATGGGGACGGAGGGTCGGCTAAAAAGCAGCCGCAGACAAACCGTTGGAGAATTTCCGGTGCCCGCACTGATCAGGACCCTAAGGGGCCATACCCCCATAGTCGACGAGCCGGCATTCCTCGCTGAAACCGCGGCGCTGATTGGGGACGTGACCGTCGGAGCGGAGAGCAGCATCTGGTACGGCGCGGTGCTGCGGGGCGACGACAATCCGATTACCGTCGGCCGCCGGAGCAATATCCAGGACGGAACCATCGTCCATGTCAGTTCGACCGGGCAAGGCACTGTTATCGGCGACGAGGTGTCGATCGGTCATGCCGCGATCATCCATGCCTGTACGCTCGAGGACAGGTCCTTCGTCGGGATGGGGGCGACGGTGATGGACGGCGCGGTCGTCGAGAGCGGCGCAATGGTGGCCGCGGGTGCGCTCGTCGCTCCTGGCAAGATCGTTCGCGCCGGGCAGGTCTGGATGGGCAATCCCGGCCGCCACACCCGGGACCTGACCGAGGACGAGAAAAAATATCTGACCTACGTTGCCACTCATTACTGGGAACTGGCGCAGGATTATCTCGGAGACTGAAAGCCCGGGGTCAGTCTTTCGCTTTCATCTTCACATAGCTGCCGGGCGCGTCCTCGATCACTTTGAGGGAATGGTCGCCAGGAATGCGCGCCTCGACTTTGCCGCCGCCGTGCTTGGCCATCCATTTCGCCCATTCCGGCCACCAGGAGCCTTCGTGATAGGCCGCTCCTTCCAGCCATTTGTCGGCGGTCTTCGGGCGCCGGCTGTTGGTGTAGAAGCCGTATTTCGGCTTGTCGCCCGGAGGGTTCACCACGCCCGCGATGTGTCCCGAGCCCGCGAGACAGAACTTGATCGGGCCGGAATAGATCTGCGTCGCCTTGTAGGTCGATTTCCACGGCGCGATGTGATCCTCCTTGGTCGAGAGGATGAAGGCGGGCGTCTTGATCGTGGTGAGATCGATCGGTGTGCCGGCGAGGGTGAGAGCGCCGGGCTGCACGAGTTTGTTCTCCTGGTACATCATGCGCAGATAGAAACTGTGCATGACGGCGGGCATCCGGGTCGAATCCGAATTCCAGTAGAGCAGGTCGAACGGGAATGGGTCCTTGCCGAGAAGGTAGTTATTCACGACGAAGGACCAGATCAGGTCGTTCGAGCGCAGCATGTTGAAGGTGTTCGCCATCTCGGCTCCGTCGAGATAGCCGCGCTTGTTCATCTTCTCCTCGAGGGAGGCAAGCTGAGCCTCGTCTATGAAGACGCCAAGCTCTCCCGCTTCCTCGAAATCGACCATGGTCGTGAAGAAGGTGACAGACTTGAAGCGGTCGTCGCCCTTCGCGGCCATGTAGGCGAGGGTCGAGGCCATCAGCGTGCCGCCGATGCAGTAGCCGATGACGTTCGCCTCCTTTTCGCCGGTGGCCTTTTCCATCGCGTCGAGTGCGGCGAGGGGGCCTTCGAGCATGTAATCGTCGAACGATTTTCGGCTCAGATGCTCGTCGGGATTCACCCAGGACACGACGAAGACGGTGAAGCCTTCGGAAACCGCCCAGCGGATGAAGGAATTCTTTTCTCTCAAGTCCAGGATGTAGAACTTGTTGATCCACGGCGGCACGATCAGCAACGGGCGGCGGTAGACCTGCTCCGTCGTCGGCGCGTACTGGATCAGCTGCATCAGGTCGTTCTGATAGACCACCTTGCCGGGGGCGGTGGCGATATTGCCCCCGACCTCGAAGGCGTCGGGATCGGTCATGCGGATCGACAGCTTTCCTTTGCCGCGCTCCATATCCTCCAGCAGGTTCTGCAGGCCGTGAACGAGATTGTCGCCGCGCGATTCCAGCGTGGTGCGCAGCACTTCGGGATTGGTCATCAGGAAGTTTGTCGGTGCCATGGCATCGACAAACTGACGGGTGTAGAAATCGACTTTCTTCTTCGTCTTCGGATCCAGACCCTCCGTCTCGCTGACGAGATCGTGCGTCCATCTGGAGGTCAGCAGATAGCTCTGCTTGATGAAGTCGAAAACGACGTTCTCTTGCCAAGCGTCGTCGCGAAACCGCCGGTCGCCCTGTTCCGCTTCGATAGCGGGCTCGGAGTCGCCGCCGAACCAGCGCTGGGCAGAGCGGTTCCAGATGTCCATATAGCCTTTCCATAGATCGAGCTGGGCCTGGACGATCTTGGCCGGATTGTTCATCAACTGGGTGGTGAAGGCGACGAAGGCATCGGTCACATGCATCGGGTCGGGGTCGGCGATTTCCCCTTCCTCCTGCTGGCGGTCGATGAAATCGGCGACGAGCTTCTGTGAGCGTGCAGCGATGTCCTGCATCGTGGCTGCGAATTCTACCGGGTCGATTTGCTTGTGCTCCTCTGAAAGCTTCTGCATTCCGCTCCCCACTTTCTGCAGCTGACGCCGTTGATCGATAGTATGGGTTGTAGGGCCTATATGTTGCAAATCTAAGAATCAGATGCTGGCTCTTGCATAGGAAACTGTGTTTCTCCAAGCATCTATGATAAATCCGTCCGCTGACAGCCGATTGGTTCCGGTCGTCATGCTGACGTGAGAGACGGGTTTCTGAGGGAATAGGGTTATGAACAGAGATCGCCGCATTCGGGCTCTTTTTCTTGCTTCGGCTTTGACTCTTACGCTCGGAGGCTGTTCGTCGGTGCCCGACGCGCTCAATCCGGTGGAGTGGTACGAGGACTCGACCGAGGCGATCGGCGGCTGGTTCAGCGACGAGGATGCCGAAAAGACGGGCGATAGCGGGGCCTACCCGAATGTCGGTTCGGTTCCCGAAAAACCCACTGCAGCAAGTTCAAGCGCGGAACGAAGCGCGGTGCGCGAGCAACTCGTCGCGGATCGGGAGAATGCGCAATATGACGACAGTGCATCGGCCGCGTCCGTCGCCGACGCCTCGGCAACTTCCAGCGTTTCGCCCGGGCCCGCGCCGTCCACACCGGAGCCGATCAAGCCGATCCGCATGACCGCGACGGACGAGGCGACCAAACAGGTCGAACCGGAGCCCGCCCGGAACCTCCCGTCCCGGACGACGTCCGGCGGGACGGATACGGCTCAGCGCTCCAGCCTCTGGCCCAATGCGCCGGTCCCGGACTCCGCGGGTGACCGTGCCGTCACAAGTGCCCAGGTCGGCGATCCGGTTGTCCGAAGCGGACGGCCCTCTGCCGGCAGCACCACGATGACCGGCCGGAGCAGCGCGTCCGCTGCAACGCGGACGGAGGTTCCGGTCGTAGAAGCGGACCCGGTGCCTAATGCGAGCGCTGACATCTCCGCACCTGCGCCGGAGCCCGCCGCGCAGCAGGTCGCGTCGGTGCCCGAGACCGCTCCCGAGCCGGTTCAGCTCCCTGAGCCGAGCGCCGGGACGGTTGAGCTGACACCGCCATCCGGCGAGTTCAATTTCTCCGATCCGAGCGTCATCGTCGACGAGTCGGCGCTTCCGGGGGAGTACGGAACGTATGCCGGAGCGCAGGGAGGATCCTACCAGGCCGGTATCATCCGTTTTTCGAACGGCTCCGCACGTCTGTCCAGCGCCGACCAGGGGGTGATCCGCGAGCTGGTTCCGCTGATTCGCGATTATAATGCGACCGTCGAGATTGTCGGGCACGCTTCCAGCCGTACCCGCAACATGGATCCGTTCGAGCATAAGCTGGTCAATTTCGAGATTTCGCTGCAGCGTGCCAACGCTGTGGCCGCGGCGCTTATCAATGCGGGGGCGCCGTCCGAGCGCATCTCCGTGCAGGCGGTGGGCGACAGCCAGCCGGTTTCCTCGGAGGCGATGCCGGCGGGCGAAGCGGACAATCGCCGGGCGGAAATCTATCTCATCTATTGACCCGTGCTCTCGGCGGGGTATGAAAGCAGGGCCTTCGCGCCGCGCGCGCGAAGGCCTCATTGATTTTGGTGCGGTGAGCAATCGTCGGTGCGGTATCCCGGCGATTTGGCGCCGTAGGAGGGAATGCTTTCATGCAGCCGTTCAGGGTAGCGATCGCCGGACTTGGAACCGTCGGAGCGGAGACGGCGCGCATTCTCATGACAGAAGCGGAATTGCTGGGCGCGCGGGCCGGTCGCCCGGTTGAGCTCAAGGCGGTGTCCGCCCGAGACCGCAGCCGTGATCGGGGCGTCGATCTTTCCGGCGTGGAGTGGGAAGACGACGCTGCGGCCCTGGCGGCGCGGGATGACGTCGATTGCGTTCTCGAACTGATCGGCGGTTCCGAGGGCGTGGCCTACGATCTCGTGCTCGGCGCGATCCGTTCGGGCAAATCGGTGGTGACTGCGAACAAGGCGCTGATCGCGCATCACGGTGCGGAGATTGCCGAGCTCTGCGAGAGCCACGATGTCGGGCTCGGTTACGAAGCGGCGGTCGCCGGCGGCATTCCGATCATCAAGTCGGTGCGCGAGGGCTTTTCCGGCAACCGCATTGGCCGGATCTACGGCATTCTGAACGGCACCTGCAATTACATCATGACGGTGATGCGGGAGACTGGCCGCCCATTCGAGGACGTCCTGGCCGACGCCCAGAAGCTCGGCTATGCCGAGGCGGATCCGTCGTTCGATGTCGACGGCATCGACGCGGCGCACAAGCTCGCCATCCTGTCGGCACTGGCCTTCGGCCATCATGTCGATTTCAAGAACGTCCATGTCGAGGGCATCCGTCACGTTTCGCCGCTCGATATCTCCTTCGCCGAGGAACTCGGCTACAGGATCAAGCTGCTCGGCATTGCCGAGGAAACCGGCGACGGCGTGCAGCAGCGCGTTCATCCCTGCATGGTGAAGGCGGAAACTCCGATCGGTCAGGTCGAAGGCGTCTTCAACGCCGTCGTCGCGGAAGGCAGCGCGGTCGGCACGACCCTGTCCTATGGTCGGGGCGCCGGTGCGGGGCCGACCGCTTCCGCCGTACTCGCCGATGTGATCGATCTTGCCGCGTGCCGCCGGGTACCTGTGTTCGGTTTGCCGTCGAGCAAGCTCTCACCGGGGCGGACCGCACCGGTGACCGCTCTCTCGGGCTGCTATTATCTCCGTCTGATGGTGATAGATCGCCCGGGCGTGCTGGCCGATGTCACGGCGGTATTCAGGGATCATGGCGTTTCCGTCGAGGCGATGATCCAGCGGGCCCGTAACCCGGATGAAGCGGTGCCTCTCGTGCTGACGACGCACGAGACGCCGGAAACCGCGATCCGGACCTCGCTCGAGGAGCTGGTAAAGCTGGATGCCGTGCTGGAAGAGCCGCGGCTCATTCGGATAGAAGAGTTTTAAGACGGCGCCCTTCGGGATGCCGAACGCAAAACATCAAAGTCAGGAAGACAAAGGATAGCTGCAATGGCCGACAAGGAAACGCAGGGCACGCTGACCATGGACCGGAACCTCGCGCTTGAACTGGTGCGGGTGACGGAGGCGGCGGCGCTCGCGGCTTCGCGCCTGATGGGACGCGGTGACGAGAAAGAAGCGGATCAGGCTGCCGTGGACGCCATGCGGAACGCGCTGAACAATCTCGATATCGACGGCACCGTTGTGATCGGCGAGGGCGAGCGCGACGAGGCCCCGATGCTCTATATCGGCGAGAAGGTCGGCAAGGGCGGTCCGAAGATCGATATCGCGCTCGATCCGCTCGAAGGTACCACCATCACCGCCAAGGGCGGCCCGAATGCGCTCGCGGTCGTGGCAATGGCCAACGAGGGCGGCTTCCTGAATTCGCCGGACGTCTACATGGACAAGATCGCTGTCGGTGGCGATCTGCCCGAGGGCGTGGTCGATCTCGACAACACGGTCCTCGAGAACCTGACGAACCTCGCCAAGGCGAAAAAGATGGAGATCGAGGATCTCGTGGTCTGCATCCTCGACCGTCCGCGCCATAGCGAGCTTATTGCTCAGGTCCGTGCGGCCGGCGCCCGTATCATGCTGATCTCCGACGGCGACGTCTCCGGTGTCATTGCGACCTCGCAGCCGATGAGCGGCGTCGACATGTATATGGGTTCGGGCGGGGCGCCGGAAGGTGTCCTGGCGGCGGCGGCTCTGCGCTGCATCGGCGGCCAGATGCAGGGGCGTCTCCTGTTCCGCAACGACGACGAGAAGGGCCGGGCGCATCGTCTCGGGATCACCGATCTCGACCGGAAATACGGCCTGCTGGATCTCGCCAGCGGCGACGTCATGTTCGCGGCAACGGGTGTAACCACCGGCACCATGCTGCGCGGCGTCCGCAAATATCCGGGCGGGGCGTTCACGCACTCGATTGTCATGCGTTCCAAGACAGGCACGGTTCGCACCATCGAGGCGCAGCATGACTGGACTCGCAAGTCCGCCGAGACCGGCTTCGATCCGAACTGACGGCCGTGAAAAGCTTTCTCGGCGTCGAACGGTCCTTCACCGGCAAACGCTGGGTGCCGCGGCATGGCACAAATCCCGAGACCGAGCGGATCGGTCTCGCGATCGCTCAGCGCTTCGGCTTTCCGGAGCTGGTCGGCCGCCTGATCGCGGCCCGCCAAATCGGTCTCGACGAGGTCGAGAGCTACCTTGATCCGACCCTGAAATCCCTGATGCCGGACCCCGGCATGCTACAGGACATGACGGCCTGTATTGCGCGTCTCGAACGCGCGATTCGGGACGGCGAGCGGATCGCGGTCTTCTCCGATTACGATGTGGACGGAGCGACGTCCGCCGCGATCCTGATCCGCTACCTGCGCTGGATTGGCGTCGATCCGCTGCTCTATGTCCCGGACAGGGTGAGCGAAGGCTACGGCCCGAACACGCCCGCGCTTCTCAAGCTGAAGGAGCAGGGCGCCAAGCTGATCGTTACACTGGATTGCGGCGTGACGGCATACGAGCCGTTGAGCGCCGCCGCCGCTGCGGGACTCGATGTCGTCGTCGTAGACCATCACATGGCGGAGCCGGAGCTGCCGAAAGCAGTCGCCGTGGTCAATCCGAACCGGATCGACGAGGACGGCACGCTCGGCCATCTCGCCGCCTGCGGCGTCACTTTCCTCGTTACGGTCGCGCTCAACCGGGCTCTGCGCGAGAACGGCTATTTCTCCGGCAAGCGGGAGCCGAACCTGCTCCATCTGCTTGATCTGGTTGCGCTAGGCACGGTCTGCGACGTGGTGCCGCTGAAGGGACTGAATCGCGCCTTCGTCATCCAGGGGCTGAAGGTCATGGCGCAGCGCGGCAACAAGGGAATCGTCGCGCTTTCCGACGTAGCCGGGGTCGATGCCCGGCCCGAGCCCTATCATCTCGGCTACGTGCTCGGCCCGAGGGTGAACGCCGGTGGTCGGATCGGACAGAGCGATCTCGGCGCGCGCTTGCTGTTGACGGACTCGGAGGCCGAAGCCAGCAGTCTTGCCGCCGAGCTGGAGCGCTTCAATGCCGAGCGCCGTGAGGTCGAGGCGAATGTTCTGGCGGAAGCCGAAGCGCTCGCGGCCGATCAGCCGGAAGAACTGCCGGCGGTGGTGGTCGCGGGCGAGGGCTGGCATCCGGGGGTTATCGGCATTGTTGCCGGCCGCCTCAAGGAGCGCTTCAACCGTCCGGCCTGTGTCATCGCGTTGGAGAACGGGATCGGAAAGGGATCGGGACGGTCCGTTCCGGGCGTCTCCCTCGGTCCTGCGGTCATTGCGGCGCATCAGGCGGGGCTCCTGCTCGCCGGTGGCGGTCATGCCATGGCGGCGGGGTTCACGATCGAAGCGGATAAGCTGGACGCGTTCCGGGGGTTTCTCGGCGAGCGGATCCATAGTGAGCTCGAAGGAGAGCCGCTTGTGCCGACGCTCTCGGTCGACGCGCCTCTTGCGGCGGGCGGCGCCAGCCGGGAACTCGCGGATACGATCCAGAAAGTCGGGCCGTTCGGAGCAGGGAATTCCGAGCCGCGTTTCGTGCTGAGCGACGTCCGTGTCGTCGATGTGCGCGAGGTCGGCACGGGTCATGTCCGCTGCTTCTTCGCGGGTGCGGACGGGAAGAAGGTCAAAGGCATCGCTTTCCGGGCGCTGGAAGGCGATCTCGGGCCCGCCCTGATGAAGAGTTCCGGCAGGCCGATCCATGTCGCGGGGCATCTTCGGCCCGATGACTGGAACGGCCGCAGCGACGTGCAGATCCTGATCGACGACGCGGCCGAGGTCGGTTGAAAAAAGAAACGGCGCCCTCCGGGGCGCCGTTCTTCGTTCGATGTCGGGATCTCAGTGGATCGCGATCGGTGCGCCCATTGAGCCTGTCGCGCCGGTGATGGGGGCCGGCGAGTAGACATAGGCGAATTGGTAGACGCCCGCTGCCGACAGCTCCGAAAGCTTCAGGTTCTCCTGATTGACGATACCGTGCCGGGTCTGCAGGAAGGTGTGGACGCAGAAGACGCAGCCCGGATCCGGGTTCGGAACCGCGTCGACCGGCCATGTGTCGCCCCCGGTGACGCCGGCCTTCACATCCTCGGCGATCCAGCGGGCGACTTCCATGCCGATGCCCGGGCAGCCGTCATTGTATACGGCGGGATTGTCCCAGTGCTTCTCCCAGCCGGTGCGGAAGATGATCGCGTCGCCCTCGGCGAACTCGAAGCCTTCCATGCCCTGCTTCTTCAAGGCGGCCCGGACATCCTCCATGGTGATGACCTCGCCTTTCTGCATCGAGTCGACACCGCGAACGGCCGCGATATCGAGCATGATGCCGCGGGCAATGATCGGATGCAGCTTCTCGGTCCCGAGTTTCACGAGGCCGTAGGGCGTGATCATTTCCTCGGCGGTGATGCCGTTGTACCAGCGCATCTCGCTTTTATTGCCGCCCTTACCGATATTGACGCCGATATGGCCGAGCCCGTCGAACTGGGTGCCGACCTGGCCGATTTCGGTCGCGAGGAACTCGTCGTTCCACATGACCTGGTTTCCGCCGAAGGCACCACCGGTCGGCGCGCCGGGAATCCGGAGCGTGAACTTACGGGCGCCGAAGAGCGGCATGTCGGCGGTATAGGGATGACCGATCTTGAAGGCCTTGCCGGTCTTGACCTGCGCCATGGCCCGCATGATGACTTCCGGCTTCGTGTACCAGTTGGTCGACCCGGCTTCGTCGCCCGCTCCCCAGAGCGGATTCGGCCACCATTTGGCGCCGAGCGGCGTCTCCATTTTGTCGCCGTCGACCCATGGCTTGCCGGCGCAGTCCTGCCAGTTCTCCGCCGTGCATTCCGCCTTGCCGGTGCCGGCGAAAGCCAGCGTTCCCGCAAGGGCGAGCGCTGCGATCCCAAAGGATTTCATGAATTCCTCCCGTGTTATCAGACGGCTCTGGTTGATTTTATGGAGCGGCCGTTTTAGCTCCGTGTGCTGATTATTTCGACTTTTGCCGGAACTTCAAAACGGATTTCTCTCCGGTCGCGCGAGCGGAAAATCTGCGCTTGATTTCCAAAGGGGGGTCGAGTACACCAACGCCTCGCTCGACGACGACCCCTTCGTCTAGAGGCCTAGGACACCGCCCTTTCACGGCGGCAACACGGGTTCGAATCCCGTAGGGGTCGCCACTTACCTCGGTGTGTCGCGCGTATGGCGGTCCATGACCGCTGCCGACGACCCCTTCGTCTAGAGGCCTAGGACACCGCCCTTTCACGGCGGCAACACGGGTTCGAATCCCGTAGGGGTCGCCACTTCGTCCGAACACGAGTACTTCGAACCGGGTTGCTTGCGGGCGCACTGCGCTCGTGACACACTCGAACAAAAGGCCCCTTCGTCTAGCGGTTAGGACGCGGCCCTCTCACGGCTGAAACACGGGTTCGAGTCCCGTAGGGGTCACCAGTTTTTCGACTGGTCCAGAAACCTTTTCAACTTTATCGGCGCCTTGTGGGACACCACCTTAAGCGGATGACGCAAGGGGAGGGTTCGATGCTGAAGCGTGCGGCGATTTTGCTGGCAGGCGCGGTTCTGGTTTCCGCGGCGGCGCGGGCGGGGGACATGCAGCCCGAGGGGCCGAGCGGTCTGACGGCGCAGACCGGGGGAACGGCGAAGAGCTTCATGGTCGCTGCCGCCAATCCTTTCGCCGCCGATGCCGGCTACGAAATCCTGAAACGTGGCGGCAGTGCCACCGATGCTGCGGTTGCCGTGCAGATGATGTTGAATCTGGTCGAGCCGCAATCCTCGGGCATCGGTGGCGGAGCGTTTCTCGTTCACTGGGACGCGAAGAGCGCAAAACTCAGCACTTATGATGGCCGCGAGACGGCGCCGATGGCCGCCGGGTCCGATTATTTCCTGAAGCCGGACGGCTCGAAGAAAGGCTTCTGGGAGGCAGTGAACGGTGCGGGCTCTGTCGGCGTGCCGGGAACCGTCGCAATGCTGGAGATGGTGCACGAGGCGCATGGGCGGCTTCCCTGGGGCGTTCTGTTCCGTTCCGCAATCGACCGGGCGCGCGCCGGTTTCGAGATTTCTCCGCGTCTCGCCGGGGCGATCGTCGGGGCGGCAAAGCGCGGTCTGCCGGATCACGAGGCCACACGGGCCTACTTCTTTGCGGCGGACGGCACACCGAAACCGGCCGGTACTCTGCTGAAAAACCCGGAATTCGCGGCGAGCCTCGAAGCGATCGCAGCGGACGGTGCAGAAGCGTTCTATGCGGGAGCCATAGCGGAGCGGATCCTCGCAGCCCTCGCGACCACGCCGGACAATCCGAACCCGATGACATCCGCAGATCTCGCGGCATACCGGGCTAAGGAGCGGGAGCCGGTCTGTATCGACTATCGCGGATACGATGTCTGCGGCGTGGGGCCGCCGAGCTCGGGAGCGCTGACGGTCGGGCAGATCCTTGGCATGCTCAGGCATTTCGACCTCGAAGCCGCAGGTCCGGGACCTGAGGCGGCGCATCTCTTCGCCGAGGCCTCAAAGCTCGCCTATGCGGACCGGGCGCTCTTTATGGCGGATCTCGATTATGTCGAAATGCCGATGCGCGGCCTGCTGGACCCGCACTACTTGCGGGCGCGCGCCGCATTGATCAGTGCCCGCGCGGCGATGAACAAGGCGGAGGCCGGGACGCCGCCCTTCACACAGCGGGGCGATCTCTCACCCGACCTTCAGCCCGAGCGGGCCGGCACCAGCCATTTCGTCATCGTCGACGGCGACGGAAACGCCGTATCGATGACGACCACCATCGAGACCGGGTTCGGCAGCCGACTGATGGCCGGGGGCTTCCTGCTGAACAATGAACTCACGGATTTCTCTTTCCTTCCCGAGAAGGACGGCAAGCCGGTCGCGAACCGGATCGAGGGCGGAAAGCGCCCGCGCAGTTCCATGGCGCCGACCATTGTCCTCAGGGACGGCAAGCCTGTAATTCTCATTGGCTCGCCCGGAGGCAGCCGCATCATTCCCTATGTCGCCTGGGCGCTGATCGGGATGATCGACTGGGGGATGAGCCCGCAGGACGCGGTCAATCTCGGCCATGTCAGCAATCGGAACGGGGCGACGGACCTGGAAGAAGGAACGGCGGTCGCGGATTGGGCGGCGGCTCTGGAGGCGAAGGGCCACGAGGTGAAAATACGCTCAATGAATTCCGGCCTCCATGCCATCCGGATCGACGCGAACCGGCTCGTCGGCGGGGCCGATCCGCGGCGCGAGGGGACGGTGCGCGGCGATTAAGCGATCACCAGTAGACCGGATAGCGCTTCCCCGGCCGCAGATTGTTGAAAATCAGCGCGACCGCGACGATCAGAAGCGCGCCGGCCAGCACCGGGGTCACCAGAAAGCCGAAATCGGGACGCAGCAGGAAGACCACGATGGGATCCGCGCCCGCCGGCGCATGGCCGGTCCCGGTCCATTGCATCGCCGCGACGGCGAGGCCGACCGCGAGCGCCATCGTCGGCCATCCGGGGCCGAGCAATGTAAGGATGGCGAGTCCGACGCCGGAGGCGACCAGATGCCCGAGCACGATGTTCCGCGGCTGGGCAAGCGGGCTTTCCGGCACCGCAAAAGCAAGGAAACAGGACGCGCCGAACGGTGCCATCATCAGCTCCGCCGAGAACAGCTCCGAGAGTCCGGCCGTGGCCGCGATCGCGATCGCCGCGCCGATGCCGCAGATCAGCGCGGGCAAGGCTTCCGCCGGAGCGGGACGCGTGCCGGCTCCGGACATTTTCCGGATCAGTTTCAGCATTCGCAAACCCCATCCGTCCGTCCCGACAGCATCAGTTCCAGATGACAGATTCGCTCTTCCAGCGGGCGTACGCGTGCCTTGATGTCCGCCTCGGTGAAGCGCGGCTCGATATGCTGCGGGCAGTTCCAGTCGAAGGCCTCGACGGTCAGCACGATCGCCCGCTCGACCCGTGCGCGGTAGTCGGGCATTTCGAGTTTCGCGACCAAGTCCGGGGCCTCGTCACGGTGCACGATCCGCGCGCGGGCCCAGATCTTCAGCCGCCGGCGGTTCGCATAGTCCATCAGGATCAGCGAGACCCGGTCATTGCCGTTCATGTTGCCGACGCTGAGATACTGGCGGTTTCCGCGAAAGTCCGCGTAACCGATGGTCCGCTCGTCGAGCACTTTCAAGAACCCGGCAGGACCTCCCCGGTATTGGACATAGGGCCAGCCGGTTTCCGAAACCGTCGCCTGGTAGAAACCGTCGCGCTCCGTAATGAAGGCGGCTTCGTTCGAGCTCAGGCTCGTGGCTTCGGTCGCCGCGCCGTCCAGGCGGCTGTAGGCCGCGCGGCTGCCGTAACGGGTCTGCGCTTCGCGAACGGCCGGTGTGAAGCTTATCTGGGCAAAGTTTCCGGACATGACTCTCTCTTCTTCCCGGTTTTCGTGGCGGGGCGGGAGCGGGCGGGGCGGCCCGCTCCCTTGGGGCCTCAGGCCGCGCGCGCGGTCAGCGCGACCTTCGGGAAGTCGATGTCGATCTCGGTCGACTTGGCGAGGATGTTGGTCAGCAGGTTCATGCCCACATGCACGACAATCTCGACGATCTCGGCATCGGAGTAGCCGGCATCGCGCACGGCGTTGAACTCTGACGCGGTCAGCGCACCCCTGTTTCTGTTGAGGGCAAGGGCGAAGCGGACGGCCGCCGCCGCCCTGTCGTCGGTCGAACCGCCGTCGCGGTTCGCCGCCATGTCGGCGTCGGTGAGGCCCGTCTTACGGCCGATGGCGGTATGGGCGGAGAGGCAGTACTGGCAAGCGTTCTCGTCCGCGAGCGCGATGGCGATCCGCTCCCGCGTCTGAGCGTCGAGCGCGCCGTCACCGGCGACGGCGTGCAAGCCGAGGAAGGAATTCAGGGCAACCGGGGACTGCGCCAGGACGGCGAGGAAATTCGGCACCATTCCGAGCTTGCTTTTGATGGCATCGAGCAGGGCCGCCTGTTTGGCGCTGGCGGTGTCCGCGGTGACTTTGGCGATGCGAGCCATGATCTGGTCCTTTCTGGCCGGGCGGGTGAGGAGGGGAGGTCAGTTGTTGCCCGGCACCGGATAGATGGATGCTTTCGCTCATCGGATGAATGTGTGTAGTTTGGAAGAAATAATTCCGATAAATGGAATAAAGTATGGACCGATTCCGCGAATTGCAGGTTTTCGTGAAAGTCGCCGAAGAGGGCGGTTTTGCCGCTGCGGCCCGCGCTCTGGCAATGTCGCCGCCGGCGGTCACTCGGGCCGTTTCGGCCCTTGAGGAACGACTTCAGTCGAGGTTGCTGGTGCGCACCACGCGGACCGTCCGTCTGACGGAAAGCGGCAGAAGGTTGCTGGATGACGGACGCTCGGTGCTTTCCGCTCTGGAAGAGGCTGAGAATCAGGCACGCGGCGCCCGTCAGGTTCCGCGGGGGCATCTGAGGATCACGGCTCCGGCACTGTTCGGCTGCTATGTCGTGGCGCCGGCGCTCGGAGCTTTCCTCCAGGCGCATGACGAGGTCACGGCCGAGACGCTGTTCGTCGATCGCGTGGTAAATGTGATCGAAGAGGGGCTGGACGTCGCTGTTCGGATCGGCGAGCTGCCAGACTCATCCCTTTCCGCGATCCGTGTCGGCAGCGTCTGCCGTGTCGTCGCCGGGGCGCCGGCCTATTTCGAGGCACATGGGATGCCCATGCATCCGAGCGACCTGCACGCGCACCGCCTGATCAACCCGCTGGCCTTCGGCCGCAAGGTCGCCTGGAATTTCCGGGATGACGGCAAGGATCTTTTGATAGAGGCCCCTTCGAGGCTCTCGCTCAACACGAACGATGCGATCCTGGAGCTCATGCGGCGCGGCTGGGGTATATCCCGGCTGCTCTCCTATCAGGTTGCCCCAGGCGTCGCGCAGGGTGCGCTCCAGACCGTGCTCGACGCGTACCGTCCGCCTCCCGTGCCTGTCCATGTGGTGCATCCGGAAGGGCGGATCGCTTCTGCCAAGGTCCGCGCCTTTGTCGATTTCATGGTTGAGGAACTGCGCCAGAACGAGATCCTGCACATGCAGGGATGAGGCGCACGCACTCGGATTTGCAGCCAAGAAAGGGCCGGCGCTCTTTAAGTGAACAATGCCAAGGACCAAAGAACGGTGATATCGTCAGCTGTGTAAAGTTTGGAGGCGCCCATGTCCGTGACGACCGGCAAGTTCGGTGAAGATATCCGTAAAGAGCTCGAAGACGACTATCGCGTCTTCTACGTCACGGCCTGGGGCTATGCCGCAGATCACTATTTCGGCTGGTTGCCCAAAGCGCTCAACTCGCATAGGGAGATTTTCGCGCTTCTCGCGCATGAAGGGTCGCGTCCGAAGTATCTCAAAGAACGTCTTCGTAGTGAGCGGCCAGAGCTCGTCCCATTTACAGAGTTCTTGAACGACATGGGAATGACCTACGCTGCAATCGGTGATTGCTATTCCTATCGCGCGATGCAGTTTGCGCCTTTGCTATCCAATCCGACCTATTCCGGCATTCCTGTCGTTAATTTGCTGCGTCACCCTGTGGTTTGGCTGGAGTTCTATATTCGCTGGCGCGCTGGAAACATGCGAATGAGAGCCGGCGCGAGCGACCCATTGGCTCACGAATGGCGCGTTGCCAGTCATGCTCTGTTCAGGGCCCTCGGTCTCAAGGAGTACGATAAGAACGAGATCGATGTTTGGGCTGCTTATCAAGGGATGACCCAGCTTGGTGCGGTCCTGAGTGATCTGAACGCCGTTCAGAACCATGTGCCGATTGAGCAGATCATTGAGTCTCCCGAGCTGTTCCAAAAACTCGTGAGGCTTTTGACGAAAGAAAAGGTCATCTTCGAACAGGAGGATCTGGACAGAGCTTACGAAATGGTTCCGACCTTGTTTCCTGGCGAGGCGCCTGTGAATGCAAATCCGCGAACACTTTATGAAAGCTGGCCCGGGTGGAAAGTAGATGCCTTCCGGAAACTGGTCCGCTCAGAGGTCGCCGAGGTCTATCGGAGATTCGGCTACGACCTGTTTGACCTCGACAAGCCTGGCACATTGGTGTCCGTCAAACAGCCCGGACCTGACCTTTCGCGACCGATATTCGTATCATCTCTTATGAAGGCCGGGACTTGGTTAGTCCGCGGCATGCTGGAAGAGCTGACCGGACTCAAGCCCTACGAGCCGGAGATTCGGCCCGGACAACCAGATTATGCAGACGAGAGTCTTATCGATTTTCCAGCTGGTCATTTCTTCAGTTGGCACATGGTCCTGACGCCTCATGTAGAGGCTGTACTGCGCGGCGCTGGTGCACACAATTTCTTCATTGTACGGAATGTCTTCGATCTCATTCTCTCTATGTACAACCACCTGCAGAACGATGTTGACGCTGCGCTCGGCCGGTCAGTCGGTGGCGCTGGCTGCTTCAATGGAATTGAAGACGAGACTGCCATCGCAATGGTCATAAATGGATTCAGTGACAGGACACTGACTTGGCGTGGGCTTTCACCGCACCTGAAGCATATGGAGAGCCTTTTCCAAGCGGCATCGAAGGGACTCGGAACGCTGATCACCTACGAGGGAATTGTGGTCCAGAAATCAGAAGTCCTAAAACTGATGGCCGATCGCATTGGGCTCCAGCTGACAGATGACATGATCGCCCGCATCGAGGCGGAGACTTCAGTGGAGAAGATGCAGGAACGCGCGGTCGCCCGTGGCAACGAGGGGCATTTCCGATCCGAAAACCAACGGCAGCCGCGAAACATGATCACAGAAAACCATGTCAATATGGTTCGCTCTCTTTTGATTAGAGATGCACCAGAATTGGGCGGCCTCGTAGCTGGCGCCGGTTTGTCTTGGCTTCTCACGCCATTGGGAAGCAAATAATGTCTAAGATGGTAGAAATCGATTCCTAAAGGTGTCCATTGCGGACTTAAAATTGGCGCGTCCTGCTATTTCCGGTGGCGGGTGCTCGTGTATTCACTCGGACCATAATTATGAGTACCTGTGAATTTGTTTTATGCGCGCATTTTCTCAGATAAGGCCTACGTAATTTGATTCTGTCTCCGATCGCCGAGTGCAGGTTCCGGTGATCAATGATTATTTTTTGGAGGGAAATATGGGGCGTATCGTGGTCTTTGAATGTGTTGAAAAGCAAGAGGTGTTCATTTTGCTTTGAGGGTTTTATTTTTCATTAATGTTGTCAGAGAAAAAGGTGAATTTAATTTTGATAATTTGTTTGATTATGGTTTCAGTGTTTGGTTTTTTAGTTTTCTTTGATTTTCTTTGTATAATTTAATTCACTGATCAGTGATTGCATATGCGCCGGCGGCTGCGCTTCCACGTGCACCGGCGGCTTGCTCTGCTGCATCGGCAGGGTGAGGCTCCGGGAATGGAGCTGGAGCTGCTCGCCGGGCCGCCGCTCGCCGTAATGCGCGTCGCCGACGATCGGACATCCGATGGCTGCGAGATGCACGCGGATCTGGTGCGTGCGGCCGGTTCGCGGATAGCACTCGACGAGGGAGAGACCGCCGCCTTCGGCAAGAAGTTTGTAGTCCGTCACGCTTTCCTGGCCTGCGGGATCGACGAGCATGCGCCAGCCTTTACCTTTCGAGGAAACTTTCCGCAGGGCGAGCGCGATACGCCCTTCCGGCTGTTTCGGCACGCCGCGGGCGATGGCCCAATAGGTTTTCTCGACAAGGCCCTCGCGGAACAGTTTCCCGAGCTTTTTCAGCGCCTTCGGATGACGGCCCAGCACCAGGCAGCCACTGGTGTCGCGGTCGAGCCGATGGCCGAGGGCGGGGACGTGCCGCAGGCCGTATTGCAGGTGCTTGAAATGGGCCTCGAGATTGTCGCCGCCGCCGGGACCGGCATGGACCGGCAGGCCGGCCGGCTTATCCACGACAAGAATAAGCCCGTCCCGATGCAGCACCCGGTTCTGGATGTCCTCCGGCGTCATTCGCTTTCCTCTTCAAATGGAACGGCCCCGCGCGGGATCGGGCGGGGCCGTGTCCGTCTTGATTTCGGGAGCTTACTTAGGAAGCTTGCCCTGCACCCCTTCGACATACCAGTCCATGCCGAGCAGGGCGCCGTCATCCAGCTTCTCGCCGGCGGCGACTTTCACGGTGCCACTCTGGTCCTTGATCGGGCCGGTGAAGGCGAAGACCGAGCCGTTCTTCTGGCCTTCGATCGCGTCGGTGGCGAGTTTCTGCACGTCCGCCGGAATGACGGAATTGAACGGGGCCATCTCGACCATGCCGGACTTGATGCCGCCCCAGGTGTCCTCGGACTTCCAGGTGCCGTCGAGAACTGCCTTGGCGCGTGCGACGTAATAGCTGTCCCAATTGTCGATGATTGCGGAAAGCTGGGCTTTCGGGGCGAATTTCGCCATGTCGGAAGCCTGGCCGAAACCGTGTACGCCGCGCGCCTCGGCGACCTGAAGCGGGGCGGGGGAATCGGTATGCTGCAGGATGATGTCCGCGCCCTGGTCGATCAGCGCCTTGGCGGCGTCGCCTTCCTTCGCCGGATCGTACCAGGAATTGACCCAGACGACCTTCACTTCGGCGGTCGGATTGACCGAGCGCAGCGCGATGGTGAACGCATTGATGCCGCGCACCACTTCCGGAATCGGGAAGGAGCCGACATAGCCGATCACGCCGGACTTGGTCATTTTGCCGGCGATCAGGCCCGCGACATAACGGCCTTCATAGAAGCGGGCCGCGTAGGTGGAGACGTTCTTGTCACGCTTGTAGCCGGTCGCATGCTCGAATTTCACGTCCTTGAACTTTTTCGCCACTTTGACGGTAGGGTTCATGAATCCGAAGGACGTGGTGAAGATCAGATCGTGGCCGTCGCTGGCCAGCTGGCGGATGACCCGTTCGGCGTCGGGGCCTTCCTGGACGCTCTCGACGAAGCTGGTGGTGACCTTGCCGGCCAGTTCCTTCTCGATCGCCTGGCGGCCGATATCGTGGCGGTAGGTCCAGCCATGGTCGCCGACGGGCCCGACATAGACGAAGCCGACCTTGAGGTCTTCGGCCTGGGCATCAGTGACGATCGCGCCCGCGGTCAGAACCGCAGCCGCCATACCGGCGCCGCCGAGGATGGCGCGCATGAAGTCTCGAATCATTGAGTTCTCCTGAGTTGGTGAAGCCTCTTGCAAGCATTGCCGGATCGCATCCGGTCTTCTTCCGCCCGCGGGGTAATCCTCCCGATTGCCTGCACTGTTCTCAGCGCGGGCACAACATTGGTGCCGGTGCGGTACTTCGCCCGGACAGCGGGCAAATATGACAATTAGGCTTCGTTCTGTGAAGCCGCTTCACAATCAGGAAGGTCGAAATTTTCAATGGGGATGTAGCAATGGTGGAAGAGCAAACGACACCCATTCCCACGGCCCATCTTCCGAGAGCCATCAGGCGGCTGCGGCTTGCACGAACACAGGCTTTATCTCGCCGGCCCTAAGTCAGGCCGGCACGACGCACTTAATCCGCGACCGAAAGATTGACGGCCTTCGGTCCTCGGGTGTCTTCCTGCACTTCGAAGTTCAGCTTCTGACCTTCGGAAATAGTCGGCAGACCGGAATTTTGTACGGCCGAGACATGGACGAATACGTCTCGCGAGCCGTCCTCCGGCGTGATGAACCCATATCCCTTGTCGGTCTTGAAGAACTTTACCGTACCCGTGGGCATTTCAAACACCTCTCCACTGTCACCACTCTTCACTTAAACAATAGCTCAAGTCAGCTTAAACACGCTTTTGGAGAGACGCTCAGCTCGGGCCGGCAGAAAGCACTCCATTGGCGAAGCCGTCCATGCACTCATGTTGAGATAGGGTGAGGCGCTGCGAGCGGCAAGTGAAGTTGTGATTAAAAAAGCCTGCGGAAGGTGTCCCGAGGTTTTCCGGCTGGACCCGAAAGTTTCTGAAAAATAAGAAAAAAAGAGACCGCGCCGGAACGATGAGGGAGGCGGGGAATGCCCAGATCGTACGTAAGTGGCGCGGCCCTAATGAGACTCTCAGGGATATGTCATTCAAATTCAGTAAGGAGAGCCGAAGGCCGCCAACGCGGGGAAAACGTTTTCTTGGCGACCAATCCGATCTGTCCTCCTGATGAAAAGTAAATAAGGACGATTTCGCGCAATCGCTGTGGGATTCCGCACGGTCGCGTACCTTTTCCAAAGTGCATAGGAGAAGCGGCTTTAAGAACCGGCTTTCGCTATCCGGTTGTGAAGCTCGCTCACCTCTTGCAAAATGGCGGTTCTGGGCCCTTTCGGTCGGGGCCTTGCCGGATGTCATGGGGGAAGTGCGTCCGGGAACGAATAGCGGGGAGAATCCGGTGTCGACGATCAATCGCAGTCTGGCGGCAAGCACGTTGTTGCAGGGCCTGCCGGAACAGAAAATCGCGGATCTCGACAAGAGGTGCCGTTGGCGCAATTTCGAGGCCGATCAGGTCATCATCAATCTCGACGATGAGTCGACCGATGTCTATTTCATCATCTGGGGCGACGTGCGCGTCACGGTGTTTTCGGAAACCGGAAAGACGGTGATCATCCAGGATCTGAAGACCGGTCACCATTTCGGCGAGTTCGCGGCGATCGACAATGGACGGCGTTCCGCCAGCATCGTGGCCATGAGCCGGACCGTGGTCGCCGTCATGCCGGCGGAGATGTTCCGCGAGCTGCTTCTGGAATTTCCGGAACTCGCGCAGACCGTGATGCGCCGTATGGTTGGGTCCCTGCGCAATCTGGTCGAGCGCGTGGTCGAATTCAGCACGCTGGGGGTACGCAACCGGATCCACGCGGAATTGCTGCGGCTCGCCCGGGCCGGCCGGATCGTGGACAATACCGGCCGGATCTCGCCGCCGCCGACCCATGCGGAAATCGCCGCCCGCATCAGCACGCACCGCGAGGCGGTGACGCGCGAGCTGAAGGCGCTGGAACGCGGCGATCTGCTGGAGCGAACCCGTGGCGCTTACGTGGTCAAGGATCTTGCCGAATTGAAGCGCATGGTGGACGACGCGCGGGCCGGACGGGAGTGATGCCGGCCCTGTGGTTGCTGCGGTGCGACATTTTTACGATCGAACATATTAAGACTGACACATTTCCGGGCTAGAGTTATTATGTTGCAATGCAGCATAACGAGGTCGCGTGATGTCGATCAGGAACCTGGACAAGCTCTTTCAGCCGAAATCGGTCGCCATCATTGGCGCCAGCAACCGCGAGCAGTCTGTCGGCAAGGTGCTGTCGCGCAACCTGCTCGGTGACGCTTTCGATGGCCCGGTCCTGCCGGTCAATCCGCACGAGAACGCGATCGGCTCCACGCTCTGCTACCGCAGTATCGGCTCGCTCCCTATGGTCCCGGACCTTGCCGTGATCTGCACGCCGGCCGTCACCGTGCCGACGGTGCTCGAGGAGCTGGCCGCGAACGGCACACGGGCCGCCGTGGTGGTGACCGCCGGGTTCGGCGAGGGGGACGGTGAGGGCGCTGACCTCGCGCAGGAGATCAAGCGCATCAAGTCGCAATATCCGCTCCGCGTCGTCGGGCCGAACTGCGTCGGCATCATGGTGCCTCCGATCGGTCTCAACGCCTCTTTCCTCCATGTGCAGCCGCCGGCCGGAAACCTCGCTTTCGTCACGCAGAGCGGCGCCGTCGCCTCCGCCGTGGTCGACCACGCGGCACATCACAATATCGGTTTCAGCCACGTGGTTTCGCTCGGCAACATGACCGATGTCGATTTCGGCGACATGCTCGACTATCTGGTCGCCGATCCGAACACCAAGGCGATCCTGCTCTATATCGAGAGCATCAGCAGCCCGCGGAAATTCATGTCGGCGGCACGTGCTGCCGCGCGCAACAAGCCGGTGATCGCGATCAAGTCGGGCCGGAACGAGGCGGCGGCCAAGGCGGCGGCCTCGCATACGGGGGCGCTCGCGGGTTCCGACGCGGTCTACCATGCGGCTTTCCGCCGGGCCGGCATTCTCCGGGTGTACGACCTGCTGGAGCTGTTCGACGCGGTGAACACGCTCGGCACCGGCATGAAGGCGACGGGCGACCGGCTTGCGATCATCACCAACGGCGGCGGCCTCGGCGTGCTGGCGACGGAAACCCTGATCGAACAGGGAGGCCGCCTCGCGGACCTTGCGCCAGAGACGGTCGAAGCGCTGAACGGCAAGCTGCCGCACACATGGTCGCGGGGCAATCCGGTCGACATTATCGGCGATGCACCGCCGGAGCGGTACGAAGCGGCGCTCGAGGAGGTGGTGAAGGACCCGAATGTCGATGCGGTGCTGGTGCTGAACTGCCCGACCGCGATCGCCGACAGCGTCATGGCGGCCGAGAAGGTGCGCCAGATCGTGTCGAACAAGCCGCGGGTGCCGGTGCTGACCAACTGGGTCGGCGAGGGCGCGCAGGAGAAGGCAAAGCGCGCTTTCTACGAGTCGGCTATCCCGTCCTACAATACGCCGAACCAGGCGGTGAGCGGCTTCATGCACCTGGTGCGCTACAAGCGCCGCCGCGACCTGCTCATGCAAACCCCGCCCTCGATGCCGGAAGGCTATCATCCGGAGACGGAGAAGGCGCGCGGCATCATCAACCGGGCGCTGGGCGAAAAGCGGGAATGGCTGAGCGAGCCGGAAGCGAAGGACGTGCTCGACGCCTACGGCATACCCGTGGTCGAGACGGTGATCGCCAAGGATCCGGAAGAGGCGGGGCTCGCCGCGGTCGAGCTCGGCAATCACGTGGTACTGAAAATCCTCAGCCACGACATCACGCACAAGAGCGATGTCGGCGGGGTCCGGCTGGATCTTACCGGGCGGCAGCAGGTGGTGAACGCCGCCGACGAGATGTTGCGCACTGTGAAGTCCGTCAACCCCGAAGCGCGGATCGAGGGCTTCGCGGTGCAGCGCATGGCGACCATGCCGCATGCCGAGGAACTGATCATCGGCATCACTACGGACGCCGTCTTCGGGCCCGTCATCCTGTTCGGCAAGGGCGGGGTCGAGGTCGAGGTCGCGGCCGACAGTTCCATCGCCCTGCCGCCGCTGAACATCCCGCTGGCGCAGGACTTGGTGCAGCGCACCCGCGTCTGGTCGTTGCTGCAGGGCTTCCGCAATCGGCCGGCGGCTGCCGTCGAGGAACTCTACACCGCTCTGGTCAAGCTTTCGCAGATCGCGATGGATTTTCCGGAGATCCGCGAGCTCGACGTGAACCCGCTCTATATCAACGATCACGGTATCCTGGCGCTCGATGCGCGGATCCGGGTTCAGAAGGAGGCGGACGCCGTCCCGGTCGCGATCGAGCCTTACCCGAAGCATCTGGAACGCCATATCAGCCTCGATAACGGTCTCGCGCTCAATGTGCGGCCGATCCGGCCGGAGGACGAACCGGCGCTGCTGCAACTGATCGCGAAAAGCTCGCAGGACGATCTGCGCCGCCGCTTCTTCGCCCCGGTCAAGACCTTGCCGCACGAGACCGCAGCGCGCCTGACGCAGATCGACTACGACCGCGAGATGGCGCTGGTGGCGGAAAGCCATGGCGAGATCCTCGGTGTCGCGCGCCTGACCGCCGACCCGCATTTCGAGACCTGCGAGTTCGCCGCGCTTGTCCGCACCGACCAGCAGGGCCAGGGCCTTGGCCGGCGGCTCATGGGCGATCTGATCCGCCATGCCCATTCGCGCGGGCTGAAGAAGATGATCGGCTACGTGATGGCGGAGAACAAGGCGATGCTGGCCCTCTGCCGCGATCTCGGCTTTACCGAGGCGGCGGCGCCGGACGATGTCAGCACCCGGCTCGTCACCCTCGAAATCGCCCGCGACCGCGCGGCCTGAGCCTACCGCTCCGGCTTCAAAGCTATCCGCTCCGGGTGTATGCAGGAGTGAGGCGGAGAAACGGAGCGCGGAACATGCAGGTCGATCTCAATTCGGATCTGGGCGAGAGCTGGGGCACTTACGAGCTGGGAGCCGACGCGGAGATGCTGGGGATCGTCTCCAGCGCGAATGTCGCCTGCGGCTTTCATGCGGGGGACCCGAACGTGATGCGTGAGACGGTGATCCGGGCGCGCGACGGCGGCGTCGGGATCGGCGCGCATCCGGGCTATCTCGACCTTTGGGGCTTCGGGCGCCGCCGCATCCAGGGCGACAGTCTGCACGATCTCGAGAAGATGGCGGCCTACCAGATCGGTGCCCTGATGGGCCTCGCGGCGCTGGAAGGCGCGAAAGTGACCCATGTGAAGAGCCACGGCGCGCTCGGCAATGTCGCGGCGGAGGACGACGAGGTCGCGCTGGCGATCGCCAGGGCGGCGAAGGCGGTGGAACCGGAGCTGATCTATGTCGTCATGCCCGGCATGGCGACTGAAAGGGCGGGCGAAAAGGTGGGCCTCCGCATGGCGCGGGAGATCTATGCCGACCGCGCCTACCAGGCGAACGGCAACCTCGTTCCGCGCAGCCAGCCCGGCGCCACCATCCACGACGCGGAGGAGGCGGCCGCCAACGTG
This sequence comes from Nisaea acidiphila, assembly GCF_024662015.1. Lineage (NCBI taxonomy): Bacteria > Pseudomonadati > Pseudomonadota > Alphaproteobacteria > Rhodospirillales > Thalassobaculaceae > Nisaea > Nisaea acidiphila. The sequence continues at coordinate 4,498,561 of NZ_CP102480.1, forward strand.
CTCCGCATGATCGAGGCGGGCGCCGTGCTGACCGAGGGTGGCGGGCGCATCGAGGGGCGGATCGACACGATCTGCGTCCATGGCGACAACCCGGCGGCGGTCGCGATGGCGAAGACGCTCCGGGCGAGGCTCGAGAGCGCCGGTCTTTCCATAACGCCGTTTCACTCTTTCGTCTGACCGGCGGCTCTTCTGCCATCCCGCCGGATCCGGCATAGTTCCGACAAGAACAAGGGTGGGAGGGACCGATGGGATACATCCGGACAAACGACGATGTCGCGCTTTATTGCGAGACCACGGGCGAAGGAACGCCGGTGGTCTTCGTGCATGAATTCGCGGGCGATCACCGGAGCTGGGAGAGCCAGGTAAGGGCGCTTTCGCGTTACTACACCTGCATCACCTATTCGGCGCGCGGATATACGCCCTCGGATGTGCCGGAGGACGCCGCGAGCTACAGCCAGGAGCGGGCGCGGGACGATATTCTCGCCGTGCTCGACGGCAGCGGGATCGAGGCGGCGCATATCGTCGGCCTCTCCATGGGCGGTTTCGCCACCCTGCATTTCGGCCTCGCCTATCCCGAACGCGCGCTCTCGCTCGTCGTCGCCGGCTGCGGCTACGGCGCCGATCCGGAGAAGCGGAGCGAGTTCAAGGCCCAGTCCACTGCGCTCGCCGACCGGATCGAGGCGGAGGGCATGGACAAGGTCGCGCCCGGCTACGCGCTGGAGCCCGCCCGGGTGCAGCTGCAGAACAAGGACCCGCGCGGCTGGGCCGAGTTCGCGACGCAGCTCGGCGAGCATTCCTCGAAAGGCTCGGCGAACACGCTGCGCGGCGTGCAGGCGCTCCGCCCCTCGCTCTGGGAGCTGGAGGAGAAGATGCGCGCGCTGACCGTGCCGACCCTGATCGTCAACGGCGACGAGGACGAGAGCTGCCTCGAAAGCGGTCTCTACATGAAGCGCTGCATCCCGTCCGCCGGCCACGCCATGTTCCCGAAGACTGGCCATACTCTCAACCTGGAGGAGCCGGCGCTCTTCAACCGCACCATTCTCGACTTCTTCCACGAGGTCGAGGCCGGCCGCTGGGCGCTGCGCGACCCACGCTCGCTGAAGGACGGATCGCTGGGACGCTAGGGAGAAGGAGACCCGCCATGACCGACCTTCCCATCCTCGAACTGCGCCGCATCGAGGCGAACGTGATCAAGCCGATCTACGAGGAGATGGTGGCGGAGGTCGGCAAGGCCGCCGCGCAGAAGATCCTCGGCAACGCGATCCGCAAGGCGGCCATCGCCCACGCGCAGACCTTCGCCGAGCGTGACGGCCCCGAGCGCGACATGCGCAGCTTCCAGGCGCTCTACAGTCTCTGGACCCATGGCGGCGCGCTGGAGACGGAGGAACTTGAGCGGACGGCGGAGAGTTTCCATTTCAACGTCACCCGCTGCCGCTATGCCGAGATGTACCGCGAGATGGGGCTCGGCGAGATCGGCCATCTCTTGTCCTGCAACCGCGACGGCAGCTTCTGCGAGGGGTACTCGGACAAGATCACGATGGAGCGCGGCCAGACCATCATGAGCGGGGCGAGCCATTGCGATTTCCGTTATCGGTACGAGGGGGAGGGGTAACCAGGGATAATTAGCCCCGGGCCGGACATCGGCGGCGCGATGCGGAAGGATTGACAGTCTTTCTCGAGACGTGACAAGTTTCATTGTCATTTAGTCAGGGAGGATTTTCATGTCGATCTCTACCCGAACCCAGTACCTTGTCGGCTTCGCCGCGGTTTTCGGCGCGGCCCTGTTCTTCGTCTTCGAGGTTCCGTTCGCCGGGACCGTCGTCTTCACGACGCTCTGTATTGCCTGGTCGGCATGGTGCTTTCGCTCTGTCTTCAGGGGCGGTGACGAGCTGCAATCGGCAAGTCTCCGCTATGCGTTGGCGGCCGCCAGCGGTTTCGGCGTTCCTCTCACCATCGTTTGCGTCATGCTGATGATCGCGCTGCCCGGGTTCCAGGGGCTGGTGACGAGTATCGCGTCCTATTCCAGAAGCGGTCTGTCGCTCCCCGCCGTCGGCTTCGGATTGGGCGTTTCCTTTGCGGTACTGCTGCAATGCGCGGTATTCGCCCTCGGCCATTCGCTCTGGTGGGTATCCAAACGATGACCGGCACGAGCGATTGAGGGGGCGATTGAGGCGGAGATGAAGAACAGATTACGCGTGTTGCGGGCCGAGCGGCGCTGGACCCAGGCGGATCTCGCGGAGCGGCTGGGGGTTTCCAGAAACTCCGTCAACGCGGTCGAGAACGGGAAATACGACCCGTCGCTGCCCCTGGCGTTCCGGATCGCGCGCCTGTTCGGGCTGAAGGTCGAAGACATTTTCGAAGACGAGGACGCCGGGGTGGGCGGCTCGGATGCCTGAACGCGACATGCTCAGCTTCCAGGCGCTCCACAGTCTCTGGACCCATGGCGGCGCGCTGGAGCCGCCGGAGATCGCCCCATGAAAGAGGAGCCCTTCGCGGACCGTACGCGGAAATTCGGCGGGCCGGCTGAAATGGGCAGGGAAATATTCAGTTTTTTGAATAAATTTTTAAGATATTGAATCCATACTGCCGCACAGACGGAAATTCACTCCCGCTGCCGGGCTTTCGGTTCGGAGCGGGAATGTTTCCGGGATGTTTTTCGACGGGGAAAGACAGTTTGACGCGGCAGTCCCGCTATACCGACCAGATCCTGGAAGTGATCGAGAATCTCGACGAGGCCATCGCGATCTATGACGCGCAGGACCGGCTGATCTTCTTCAACCGCGCCTTCCTGCAGATCAATCCGCGCGCCGAGGAATTCGTCGAGAAGGGGCTCACCTACGAGGACGGGCTCAGGATGAATGTCGCGCTCGGCAAGGTGATCGATGCCAGGGGGCGGGAAGAGGACTTCATCCGCGAGCGGGTCCGCGCCCACCGGAACCCGGCTCCGGGTATCACCGTGCGCGACTATGTCGACGGCAAGCGCCTGCTGGTCAAGGAGTCGCGGACGGCGTGCGGCGGCATCGCCATGTGCATCACCATCGCGACCGATCTCCGCAAGGCCGAGGAGGACCTCCGGCAGCGGGAAATCGAACTTAGCGGCTCCAAGGAAGAGATCGAAAAGGCCCTGGAAGAGAACCAGCGCCTCAGCCGTTCCCTCGCCGGGAAGGTGCGGGAGCTGGAAGTTCTGGCGGTCACCGACTCTCTGACCAAGCTCTACAACCGGGCGAAGCTGGAAGAGGAGATGGCACGGGAAATCGGCCGCTCGGAGCGGTACGGCACGGATTTCGGCGTGATCATGACGGATATCGATCATTTCAAGCAGGTCAACGACGCCTACGGCCACCAGACCGGCGACCGGGTGCTGGTGGAAGTGGCGCGGGTCCTGAAGGAGAGCTCGCGCCCGACGGACGTGGTCGGGCGCTGGGGCGGCGAGGAGTTCCTGGTGATCTGCCCGGAAACCGATCTCGCCGGCCTGACGGCGAAGGCCGAGCGCTTCCGCCGGGCGCTGGAGGAATACGAGTTCCCGGGCGTCGGCCGGAAGACCTCAAGCTTCGGCATCGCCTCCTGGCGCCCCGGCGACGGCGCGAAAGACCTGCTCGCCCGCGCCGATGCCGCGCTCTACCGCGCGAAGGAAGAGGGGCGGAACAGGGTCGTGCAGGCGGCGTGAGGGGGAGTGAATCGGGGTGTGTGTCCCCTTAATTCTGTCGCCGCAAGTGCGTTTCTCCCATGCATAGTCTCTAACTCAATAAACTTACCTCAGGAGGCTCTCCTAACAGCGCGTTGTTGCTCACATAGGGAGCAAATCCCCAAGTCTGATTCACAGAGCTGACAAAATCCCAGATCATGACGTCTGGATATTGTCCTGTATCGAGAGAGTACGGGATTCCAGTTGCGGCATCATATGTCAGTATCCTATTGGAATACGTAAAACGCCATATAGCCCACGGCACATCGGTTAGCTCGCACAACACTCCAGAAGACCACGAGGACACCGATAAATGATAATTCGTGTCTTTATAACTCGTTTGAATCGTCCACCCCCATCCATCTGCAAACGGTTGTCTTGTCCAAAAAACCGCATCAAGCTCTTTGGGAATTGTACCATCTGTTGAAACGGCAAGCTGCGGGCGAACGCCTCCTGAATTGTCGTCTACCAGACCGAGAACGTTTGGATTCTGCCCATTTCCCCCTCTACTGTTGACGATCAAGAATTGATCCCGGTCAGTCATGATTCTCCCCCCGCTATTCGTTTCAGGCCAGGACCATGATGCCGTCCCAACCCGCATCGCCGAGGACCAGACGCACCGGCAACAGGCAACCAAGCAGCGCAACCGCCACGGCACAATCGGCCATGTCGCCCATAAACCGACATTTCCCATGCGAACACTCTCGACGAAGCCGATGATGACCCGAGGGCGCTGCGCCTGCAACCTTGAGAGGCAGGAACCCGACATCCGTAGCCAGAAGCAGCTTGTCCACGGCTCCAGACCGTCTTGAATCGCGATATTCGGCCAGATCTCCTGAATCTGATTACGGGGACACACGACTCTGATTACGGGGACACATGATTACGGGGACACACGACTCGATTGCCCCTGATTACGGGGACACACGACTCAATTGCCCCACATTCGTTCTTGATCTCCCGCGCCTCTCAATCCTCCGCCTCACTCACCCCTTCCTGCTCCGCAATCACCAGGAACTCGCTGTCCTCCAGCGGGCGATGCCGTGAGGCGCCGGCGCGCTGGCTGCGGGTGAGGATGCGGCCGACCTGCTCTTGGGTGGCTTTCAGGCCGTATTCCGCCAGTTTCTGCACCACGGCACCGGAATCGCTCCATTTTCCGATGACCAGCTCCGCGGTCCGGCCGACGATTTCGGGCTCGAAGGGGAAGGCGAAGCGGCGTTCGTTTGCCGCGGTGAATTCGGTAATCGCGCGCCATTGCTCGTAGCGGAAGGCGCCCTTGCCGACGATGGGCTTGTAATAGTCGATCGGCAGGCCGCTGATGCGCTCGACCAGGGCGCAGACCTCCGGCAGCCGGTCGAGCTGGAGGCCGGTCTCGGCGCCGTAGATCATCTTCAGCGCCGCCGCGACGGATTCCATCGCGGCGTTCCCGGCGCGGTAGCCGATCCCGTTGATCGAGACCTGCAGCACGTCGGCGCCGCCCTCGTAGCCGCCGAGCACGTTGGCGACGGCGAGGCCGAAATCGTTGTGGCAATGGACCTCGACCTTGAGGCCGGTCTGCTGCTTCAGGTGGCTGACCAGGAACTTGATCGCGGCGGGCCGGGCGATGCCCTGGCTGTCGACGACGGTGACATATTCGGCGCCTTCCGCCTCCGCCGCCTGCGCGGCCTTGGTGATGTGGTCGAGATCGGCGCGGGTCGTATCCGGCATGAAGAAGTTCACTTTGCAGCCCGCCGCACGCGCCGCGCGGACTTCCTGAAGCACCTTTTCCAGCTGCGCCTCGCGGCCGGTCTTGAGGACGTGCTGCTGGAGCTCGTCGCCGATAAGGTACCAGACCATGACATGGCGCACGCCGAGCTCGAGCGCCCTCTCGACCCGGCCCGGCTGCCAGGTGACCCAGAAATCCATGCCGAGGTCGCGGCGCATGATCTCGCGAATGACCTCCTGCCAGCCCGGCACGGTCAGGAAGATCTCGGTGCGCTTGATCCCGAGGCGGGCGAGGGCTTCGGCGATCCGGACCTTGTCGGCCGTGGTGAAGGCGAGATCGGCGGATTCCTCGCCGTCGCGCAGCGTCAAATCGTGCAGCTCGACGGCGCGGGGCGGCACCGCGATGGCCGGATCGAAATTATGCCGGCTGGTGGCCCAGCGGGGCCCGTTCCAGGGCTGGTTCTCCGAAGTCTCGCGCGCGTCCGGCATGGCATTCCTCCCTCGTTTTTCCGGCGGGTCTTTTGCTGCCCGTTCCGGAAGGCAGGATAAGGGGGGAGTGGAGGTTTCCGCCAGCACCCAGCTAGCGCTTGCCGATGACCTCCATCGAAATCTCGCGCCCGAACAGCCGCTCGGCGTTCCGGTAGGCGATCTTGCGCGCCGCATCCTCCGGCAGTTTCGAGAGCCAGTAGCGGTGCGAGGCGATGATGGAGGTGTAGTTCTCCCACTGGCCGTTGACCCAGGTGTCGCTGCCCACCATCAGGCGGTCCTGGAAGGCCAGCAGGATGGCCTCCCATTCCGGGTCGAGCCCGCCGTCGGCGCCGACGATGTCGTATTCGCGGAGCGAGGTATCGGCGACCAGCTCCGGGAACTCGGCCATCAGGGCGTGCACGGTCTCCGCCCGCTCGCCGAGGCCGGCATGGGCCCAGATGATCTTCACTTGCCGATCGAGGGAATAGAGCCAGCGGACCGGCTCCGGGCCGGAATGGACATGGAGGAAGATGTCGCGCGCTTTCGCCATCGCGATCACTTGGCGGAACAGCGCCTCGTCCGAGATATCCAGCCGATGGATATGGAACTCGCCGATGCCCTCGTGCGGGTATCTCTCCAGCCGCTCCGCCAGGTAGGCCTCCATGCCGGGCGCCTTGGTCCAGTTCGAGGAGCCGGCGCTCCCGTGATAGGGGCGCAGCTCCGGCACGACGCGGTTCGGCGCGTATTCCCAGAGCATGATCGTGCCCTCGTCGGGCGTCGAGGAGACCAGCGCCATGGCGACGCCGCTCCGGTCCATCAGCTCCACCACGCTCGCGACAGGAAACTCGGTCCAGGCGGGCTCCTTGTAATGCATGTGCGCGTCGAAGATCGGCAGCGCGTTGACGGCGTCGCCGATGGGCTTCTCGTCATGCGCGGAGGCCGGGAGCGGGGCGAGGAGGAGGGCCAGTCCGATCGCCGCCTTGGCAAATGATGTGCTGGTCATGGCTGTCTCCCTTGTCGGTTCGCTCCGGTGCCGTCAGATACCGGTCAGAAGCATATCGAGCGCATTGGTAATCTCGGTATCGCTGCGCAGGAAATTCGCGACCGGCTCGCCGAGGATCGAGCAGGGTACGGCCGAGAGAAACTGCGTCGCCATGACATGCGGCCCCGAGCGGATCTCGAACACGGGGTTGAGGCCCTTGGCCGGCGTCGGCGCGGCGCCGAGCGGGATCAGGGGCACAACCACGCGCGTATTCAGAGCATCGAGCAGGTCCGCCTGCACATCCAGCAGATAGCCGCCGTCCGGGTTCGCATAGACGTCGAAGCGGGCCATCAGAAGGGCCGGTGCTTCGCGAGCGGCAGGCCGTGCGTCTCGACCCAGTTGTTCGAGGCCTCGAGCGCCTCGGTATTCTCCTCTTTCCACTTTGCGGCCTTGGCCTCGTTCACGGCGCGGCGCAGGCCCGATTCCGCAGCCTGCGAGAGATTGACGCCATAGGCACGGGCCTCGGTCAGGAGCACGGGGTCGAGCGAGAGGTTGGTCGGCTTTCGTGCGGCGGATCTCGATGCCATGCGCATGTTCCTCCAGGGCGCGGATATTCATGCGCATGATGTATGTGCATGTAAGTGCGCGTCAAGCCGGCGCCAGGCCGATGGACCTCGGTGCGCTCTGCGGACCGTCTTCGAACGTCATCCCGGCCGGAGAGCCGGGACCCGGGCGATCCTGGGTCCGGGTTCTTCGCTCCCTGGGTCCCCGCTTTCGCGGGAATGACGACCTAGTAAGGGCGCGCGATCTCTTAGGGGGCGGTCGCCCGGCGCCGCCACTTATCCATCGCCGCGTCCACAAGCTCCCGCCGCTGCCGTTTCGCGCTTTCGAAGGCGGTGTCCGCGCCGCGCCGGTAGGCCGGGTCGTCAACCGGTGCCAGAAGTACCGGCGGGCGGCCGAACTGATCCGCGCTGATATCCAGGATCCAGCCGCCGCACTCGACCCAGGCATGGCCGTGCCACGCGCCGTCGTGGAGATAACCTTCCTCGGCCTCCGGATCGTTGCCCTGTTCGATGTGGGCCCCATGGCCGTGCGCGTGCAGCACCGCCGCGAGGAAGAGGCTGCTGGTCTGGCAGGTGCCGAGGGAGAGCGGATCGGGCAGGGAGCGGCCGCGGAGACGGTGCCAGTCGGGCCAGACCGTTTCGAGAAAGCGCCGGACTTCCGCCGCGATCTCTTCCAGCTCGGCCTTGGTCGGCGCGCTCATGTGCGGTTGTTTCCTGGATAGTGCCATCGCGATCTGGAGTGCATTGCGGGTTTCTCCGCTCCATCGGCTAAGCTAGCCACAAACCCAGTCGTCATCCCCACGTAAGTGGGGACCCAGAGAGCATAGAGCCGTGCCTCGGGCCCCCGGGTCCCCGCTTTCGCGGGAATGACGAGCGAAATAATGGGAACAGGTTACCCCAAATGCGCATCCGGCATCGCGTCGAGCGCGGCCTGCAGGATATAGGCGGCGGCGAGCTGGTCGACCCGTTCGGCGCGCTTCTTCCGCGTCATGTCCGCATCGACCATCGCGCGCTCGACCGCCATGGTGCTCATGCGCTCGTCGAAGAAGGCGACGGGGAGGTCGATGCGGAGGATCAGCTCGCGGGCGAAGTCGCGGGTCGACTGGGCGCGTGGGCCTTCGGTTCCGTCCATGTTGAGCGGCAGGCCGATCAGGAACGCGCCGATATTGCGCTCCTCGACGATTTGCGCGAGGCGCTCGGCGTCTTTCGTGAACTTCCGGCGCTGGATCGTCTCGATCGGCGAGGCGACGGAAAGGAAGGGGTCGGAGACGGCGAGGCCGATGGTCTTGGTGCCGAGATCGAGCCCCAGAATCCGGCTCATGGGACGCCTGAGGGAGGGCAGGTCGGCAGGGTTGCAGAATGTCATGTCGGGGTGATACCTTCCGCCACCGTTTTTGGCCCTGTGCCTAGTGTTCAGGGCTATCGCGAATTTCCGCATACTCACGGAGAGCCTTATCCGATGTCGCTTGACAAAGCCACAGTCGCGAGGATCGCGCATCTCGCGCGCATCAGGACCGACGACGCGCAACTCGACGCCCTTGTGGGAGACCTCAACAACATTCTCGGCTTCGTCGAGCAATTGAACGAGGTCAATACCGACAATGTCGACCCGCTGGCGAGCGTCACCGGGCACGGCCTGCCGATGCGCAAGGACGAGGTGACCGACGGCGCCTATCCGGACCGGGTGCTGGCGAACGCGCCGGACCGCGCCCATGGCTATTACGCGGTGCCGAAGGTGGTCGAGTGATGAGCGAACTTCTTGAACTCGGCCTGACCGAGGCGCGCGATGCGCTGAAGTCGAAGAAGATCACCTCCGCGGAGCTGACCGAGGCCTATATCGGCGCGATGGAGGAGGGCAAGTCGCTCAACGCCTTCATCACCGAGACGCCGGAAAAGGCGCGCGAGATGGCGAAGGCCTCCGACGCGAAGCTTGCCGAAGGCAAGGGCGGGGCGATGGAAGGCCTGCCCATCGGCATGAAGGATCTGTTCTGCACCAAGGGTGTGCTGACCAGTGCGGGCTCGCACATCCTCGACGGCTTCGAGCCGGAATACGAGTCGACCGTCAGCCAGAATCTCTGGGACGCCGGCGCGGTGATGCTCGGCAAGCTCAATCTCGACGAGTTCGCGATGGGCTCGGCCAACATCACCTCCTATTACGGCAATGTGGAGAATCCCTGGCGGCGCGAGGGCGGCGGCAACCAGAAGCTGGTCCCGGGCGGCTCCTCCGGCGGCTCCGCGGCCGCCGTCTCCGGCCGTCTCGCGATCGCCGCGACGGGTACCGATACCGGCGGCTCGATCCGCCAGCCGGCGAGCTTCTGCGGCATCGTCGGCATGAAGCCGACCTACGGCCGCTGCTCGCGCTGGGGCATTGTTGCCTTTGCCTCCTCGCTCGACCAGGCGGGTCCGATCACGCGCAACGTCAAGGACGCGGCGCTGATGCTGGGCGCGATGGCGGGGCACGATCCGAAGGATTCGACCTCCGCCAATCTCGCGGTGCCGGATTTCGAGGCGGCGCTGACCGGCGATATCCGCGGCATGAAGATCGGCATTCCGAAGGAATACCGCATGGACGGCATGCCGGAGGAGATCGACGCGCTCTGGAAGCGGGGCGCCGAGATGCTGAAGGACGCGGGGGCGGAGATCGTCGACATCTCCCTGCCGCACACCAAATACGCGCTGCCGACCTACTACATCATCGCCCCGGCCGAGGCCTCCTCGAACCTGGCGCGCTATGACGGCGTGCGCTACGGCCTCCGCGAGACCGGTGACAGCCTGATCGAGATGTACGAGAACACCCGCGCCGCCGGTTTCGGCGACGAGGTGAAGCGCCGGGTACTGATCGGCACCTACGTGCTCTCGGCCGGCTATTACGACGCCTATTACCTGAAGGCGCAGAAGGTCCGCGCGTTGCTGAAGAAGGATTTCGACGATGCCTACGGGCAGGTCGATGCGATCCTGACCCCGACCGCGCCGTCCGCCGCTTTCGCGATCGGCGAGAATCAGGACGATCCGATCAAGATGTATCTGAACGACGTCTTCACCGTGCCGGCGAGCCTCGTCGGCCTGCCCGGTATCTCGGTGCCGGTCGGTCTCTCCGGTGACGGCCTGCCGCTCGGCCTGCAGCTGCTCGGCAAGCCGTTCGACGAGGAAACCGTGCTGAAGGTCGGTCACGTTCTGGAACAGGCGGCGGGTTTTAATGCCAAGCCGGCCTTCCTTGCGGGAGGGAAGTGAGATGAGCGAAGCGAAATCCAACCTGATCCAGGGCGCCACGGGTGAGTGGGAGATCGTCATCGGTCTCGAGGTTCACGCCCAGGTGACCTCCCGGTCGAAGCTGTTCTCCGGCGCGGCGACCGCCTTCGGGGCCGAGCCGAACACCCAGGTCTCGCTGGTCGACAGCGCGATGCCCGGCATGCTGCCGGTGATCAACGAGGAGTGCGTGCGCCAGGCCGTGCGCACCGGCCTCGGCCTCAAGGCAAAGATCAACCGCTTCAGCGTGTTCGACCGCAAGAACTACTTCTACGCGGACCTGCCGCAGGGCTATCAGATCAGCCAGTACAAGCAGCCGATCGTCGGCGAGGGCGAGATCGAGGTCGACCTGCCGGACGGCAGCAGCAAGACGGTCGGCATCGAGCGGCTGCATCTGGAGCAGGATGCGGGCAAATCGATCCACGACCAGAGCCCGTCGCAGAGCTTCATCGACCTCAACCGCTCCGGCGTCGCGCTGATGGAGATCGTCTCCCGGCCCGACATCCGGTCGGCGGCGGAAGCGGCGGCCTACGTCAAAAAGCTGCGCTCCATCCTGCGCTATCTCGGCAGTTGCGACGGCAACATGCAGGAAGGCTCGATGCGGGCCGACGTGAACGTTTCCGTGCGCAAGCCGGGCGAGGAATTCGGCACCCGCTGCGAGATCAAGAACTTGAACTCGATCCGCTTCATGCAGCAGGCGATCGAGTACGAGGCGCGGCGCCAGATCGAGATCATCGAGGATGGCGGCGAGATCGACCAGGAAACCCGCCTCTATGACCCGAACAAGGGCGAGACCCGCTCGATGCGGTCGAAGGAAGAGGCGCACGATTACCGCTACTTCCCCGACCCCGACCTGCTGCCGCTCGAGTTCAGCGAGGCGTTCGTCGAGGCGGAGAAGGCGGCGCTGCCGGAACTGCCGGACGCGAAGAAGGCGCGCTTCATGGCCGACTGGGGCCTCAGCCCCTATGACGCGGCGATCCTCGTCGAGGAGCAGGCGACGGCGGCCTTCTACGAGAAGGTGGCGGAGGGCCGCGACGCCAAGATGGCGGCGAACTGGATGATCACCGAGCTGTTCGGGAACCTCAACAAGGCCGGCCTCGAGCTTTCCGAGAGCCCGGTCGACGAGGCCAAGCTCGGCGGCCTGATCGACCTCATCGCCGACAACACTATCTCCGGCCGCATCGCCAAGGACGTCTTCGCCGAGATGTTCGAGAGCGGCAAGGACGCCGCTACGATCGTCGAGGAGAAGGGGCTGAAACAGGTCACCGACACCGGCGCGATCGAGGAACTGATCGACAGCGTGATGGCGGCCCAGGCCGACAAGGTCGCGGAATACCGCTCCGGCAAGGACAAGCTCTTCGGCTTCTTCGTCGGCCAGGTGATGAAGCAGAGCCAGGGCAAGGCCAACCCGGCGATGGTCAACGAGCTCTTGAAGACGAAGCTCGCGGGCTGAGGCCCGCTGAAATTTGGCTGAGAAGGCGGCCCGTTCGGGGCCGCCTTTTGCGTTTTTTAGCGACGGGTTGCCAGAGCGAGTCCGTCGACCACTGCGGTGAAGGCTTCCGCTGCAAGGATCTCGGCCTGCGGACAAAGCGCACGGATCTCGGTTGATACGAACCGCATCAGGCTGGAGCCGCCGACCAGGATGACGTGCCCGATCTCGCCGGCTCCAATGCCGGCCATCTCCAGTGTTTCGGCTGCGGCGCCGCGAAGCAGGCTGCGGTTCGCAGAGAGCGCTGCATCAAGGCTTTCCGGCGTGACCGTCGCGCCGAGGCCGGACTCGATGAACTCCATCCCGATCCGTCCGTCCCGGTCCGCGCCGTTTGCGTCGATCTTGCCGCGCTCTACGGCGAAGGCGAGTTCGTGACCGAGATGCTGGTCGAGCACCGCCCCCAGCCGCTCAATCTTCTCCCGTTCGACTGCGAGACGGGCCATGTCCGTGACCATGCGGCGGGTCTTGGCGTTGTAGAGAAACGGGATGGTCGCCCAGGTCGCGAGCTCGGAATAGATCGTGTTCGGGACCGGTAGCAGGCCGTCGCCGAAATCCCGGCGCAGCTCCCCGCCGAGGCCGAGCAGGGGCATGGCATGCTGCATCGAGACCGCATGGTCGAAGTCGGTTCCGCCGAGCCGGATGCCGTGACTGGCGAGGATCTCCGGATGCGCGCCTTTCGAACGGAAGACGGTGAAATCCGAGGTGCCGCCGCCGATATCGACGATCAGTCCGGTCTCGTCGGCCGCGCCCATGCCGTGGCTGGCGATGGCGGCGGCTTCCGGTTCGGCGAGGAAGGCGATTTCCTCGAACCCGGCCGCCGCGTAGCAGGCCCGGAGGTCGGCCTCGGCCTGCGCGTCCTTCTCGGGATCGGATGTGTGGAAATGAACCGGGCGCCCTGAAAGCACCCGCGTGAAACTCTGTCCCGTTTGCGCCTCGGCCCGGTGCTTGAGCTCCGCGAGGAACGCGGCGATGATTTCGGCGAGGGTGCGCCGCTTTCCGCCGAGAGTGCGCGGCTCGTGCAGCAGCGGCTGGCCGAGCACGCTTTTCAGCGCCCGCATATAGCGGCCTTCCTCTCCGCTCGTGAGGGCCTCGGCGGCGGTACTGCCGATTTGCATGCCGCGCCCGTCGAGCGGGAAGAACACGGCTGTCGGCAGGGTCTCACTGCCGTCTTCGATGGGAAGTCGTCTGACTGAATTTCCCGACCAGATCGCGGCGGCTGAATTGGAGGTGCCGAAATCGATCGCGAGAGTATCCGTTCGCATGGTGCGGTTCGCTCCAGGGGCGCTTCGTGGAAGACACGGGGTGTGTGGACTTTTCGGATCGTAAGGAAACCGCCTGAGGGTGCCCCGGCGGCGAGGGGAGGATGTCTATACATAACTTCCTTCCGACAGAAAAGGGTCAGGGGCGGATATTCCCCAACCGTGCGGCGGTTTCCGCGATGCGGATAAGGCCTCCGTATCGTGGCGGCGCTGGCCGGTGTTATAAGCACCGCAGCATTAACGGACATAGCCAGAACAAGGGATCAGAAAATGGCCGGAAACTTCCCGCTCAAGGTATCGCTGCCGCTCGCCAAGGCCGAGATCATTGCCGACGAGGCGCTGCGCGTCGCCACCGAGGAAGGCATGATGCCGATGACCGTCGTCGTGCTCGATGCGGGCGGGCATCCGGTCTGCATCAAGCGACAGGACGGCTCCGGCATCGGCCGCATCGAGATCGCGACCGCCAAGGCGTGGGGCGGGCTCGGCTTCGGCGAGTCCTCGCGCAATCTCGGCGGCCGGCTGAAAGAGCGCCTCGGCTTCCAGGTGGCCGCCGCCGCCGCTTTTGACGGCAAGATGGCCGCGGTTCCGGGCGGGGCCATGATCATGGAAGACGGCGCGATCATAGGTGCCGTCGGGGTCAGCGGCGACCTCTCCGAGAAAGACGAATACTGCGCCTGCAAGGGGATCCAGAAAGCCGGCTACGCCAGCGAGCCTGCGGAGCTGGATGAGAGCTGGCGCTAAGCTTCTTACGCCATCCGAGCGAAGAGGGCCGGTCTCGCGACCGGCCCTTTGCTTTTCACGACTGTCATTCCCGCGAATGCGGGGACCCAGGGATCCCGGTCTTCGCTCTACGTTCTCTGGGTCCCCACTTGCGTGGGGATGACGACTGTTAGCGGGTTCGAGAGAACGAATTCAAAGCCAATATGGCGACGGCCCGTAGAGTTCCACCAGGAAGTCCACGAAGGCCCGGACCTTCGGCGAGAGGTGGCGGCCGCTCGGATAGACGGCGTAGATCGGCACGTCTTCACGGACGTAATCGTCGAGCAGGGTGACCAGCTTGCCGGTTTTGACGTGCTCGCCCGCCATGAAGGCCGCGAGCATGGCGAGGCCGCCGCCGGCGAGCACGGTCTGCAGCACCGAGTCGCCGTTATTCATCGCCAGCGTTCCCTTGGCACGCAGGATCTTCTGCTGGTTGTCGACCATGAAGTGCCAGTCGTTGATCGGATTGCCGGGCGCGTAGGTGATCAGCGAATGGTCGCTCAGCTGGTCCGGATTGGCCGGCGAGCCCCATTTCTTCACATAGTCGGGGCTGGCCACCAGCATGCGGTGGTTCACCGCGAGCTTGCGGGCGATCAGGCTGGAATCCTTCAGCTGCGCAATCCGGATGGCGAGATCGATCCCCTCGTCGACGAGATCCACCACGCGATCGTTCACCAGCAGCTGGACTTCCACTTCCGGATAGCGGTCGAGAAATTCCGGCAGGTGCGGGGCGACGTGCCGGTGCGCGAAGGTGGTGGGTGCCGTCACCTTCAGCAGGCCGCGCGGGGCCGAGTGCGCTTGGGAGACCGCGATCTCCGCCTCGTCCACATCGGCGAGGATCCGCTTGCAGCGTTCGTAATAGGCCGAGCCCACCTCGGTCAGGCTGACCCGGCGCGTGGTGCGGTTCAGCAGCCGGACGCCGAGGCGGTCCTCCAGGCCGGAGAGTTGCTTGCTCACGACGGAGGGCGAAACATTGAGGGTTCTGGATGCGCCGGCGAGACTGTCGTTCTCGACCACGGAGCAAAAAACCTTCATTGCGGTCAGCGTATCCATTTCAGCGTGTTTCCCGAGTGCAGTACGGAATTATTCTTGCTTTATAGGAATTAATACGATGCTTTAAAAGAGAATTATCAATTTGCATGGCGGTTTTCTACACTGAGAATGACAGTGCTCGTCAATCGACCTGTTCAATTGCCCCGCCGGGATCGACTGTACGAACGTGGCCGTGCCCCTCATAGCCACGTATCGGTAGACCCACCCGATACAGCTCTCCGCACTGCCAAGACGGAGGGACGGACGGACGAACCGGCAATTATGAGGCTGCAGCGGCTTCCGCCCAAGGGGATCGCTGCAGCCTTATTTGTTTCCAGATATATGAGCGGCCCGACTCCGGGCATGTTCCCGTCCTCCGCCTCGTGCTAGAGGCATCGGCAGGCGGTCTCGGCCGCGAGCGAAAGCAAACCATCTGGCCGGAGCCAGCACATGCGAAATAACGATCTGAAACCCGAAACCCTGGCCGCCCAGGCGATGGGATATGTCGACGAGACCACAGGCGCGGTGACGCCGCCGATCCATCTCGCGACGACTTACGAGCGCGCGCCCGACAATTCCTATCCGAAGGGCTATGTCTATACCCGAAGCGAGAACCCGACCTATGGCCTTGCGGAAGATCTGCTGGCACGCCTTGAGAACGGGGCGGGCGCGCTGATCTTCTCGGCCGGGATGTCGGCGGCGGTTGCGCCGTTCATGACGCTGCGTCCGGGCGATCATGTGGTCGCGCCGACGGTGATGTACTGGGCGCTTCGGAACTGGCTGCTCGATTTTACGGCGCAGTGGGGCATCGGCCTCGATTTTTTCGACGTGAACGAGCCCGAGAGCGCGGCCGATCTGGTGCAGGAGGGCAAGACGAAGATCGTCTGGATCGAAACCCCGGCCAACCCGCTCTGGGACTGTCTCGATATTGCCTGGTTCGCCCAGCTCGCGCACGGGGCCGGTGCCCGGCTCTGCGTCGACTCGACGGCAGCGACGCCGGTGATCACCCGTCCCATCGAACATGGCGCCGATCTCGTCATGCACTCCGCCACCAAATACCTGAACGGGCACAGCGACGTTCTCGGCGGGGCGCTGATCGCGGCGAAGGCCGATGACTGGTGGGGAGAGATCCGCCGGGTGCGGACCGATCACGGTATGGTCATGGGCCCGTTCGAGGCCTGGCTGCTGCTGCGCGGCATGCGCACGCTGCACCTGCGCGTCCGCAAGGCGTCCGAGAATGCGCAGGCGATCGCCGAGCATTTCCATAATCACCCGAAGATCGGGTCCGTGCTCTATCCGGGTCTGCCGACCCATATCGGGCACGATGTTGCGCTTCGGCAGATGGAAGGCGGCTTCGGCGGCATGCTCTCGCTGCGCATCGCCGGCGGCGAGGCGGCGGCGGTCAAGGTCGCGGCCAATCTCGAAGTGATCCACCGCGCGACCTCGCTCGGCGGCGTCGAGAGCCTAGTCGAGCATCGGGCCTCGATCGAAGGAAAAGGCACTCCGGTGCCGGACGACCTGCTGCGATTCTCGATCGGGATCGAGGATCTCGGCGACCTGATTCAGGATTTGGAACAGGCTCTGAATACCCTCTAGAGGGAGTTCATGTCCGTATTCCGCGGTCACGGCGCGCTCACAAGCTGGTGCGCGACCGTGATTCGCGCCGATTCTCACGCTCGCTAGATTTCCCCTTGGGCTTCAACGAAAGCCAAGGTGCCGCGTGCGCCCAAGGAGAGAGCTGGAGGAGTTATGTATCAGACAATCAGGATGTCCGCGATTGCGTGCGGGCTGGCGCTGGCGGCCGCACTTGCGCCTGTAAACGCAGCTGCGGCGCAGACCTGCGGGGCCGGAAAGACTCGTGCCGACATGACCAACGCCAACGCGCAGGCCGTTTATGACTGTCTGAAGAAGTCGATGTTCGAGAATTACAATAAAGGCGGCAAGGGGTGGATCCCGGCCGAAGTCGTCAAGGAGTACCGGAACTGGAAACTCGCTAACACCGCACCGGCCGCGCCGGGATTTCACGGCGAGCGCTATCTCATGACCTGGGTCAACGAGACCGGTTACGACGCCTATACCGATTTCCGCGACGAAGATGTGAGTATTCCGGCCGGTACGGTCATCGTGAAGGAGTCCTTCGACGTGGCTGAGAACGGTTCGGCCAAAGCGGGTCCGCTCTTCATCATGGAGAAGGTCGAGGAAGGGCGTTCGCCCGAGACCATGGACTGGTACTACATGATGATCTCGCCGAAGGGAAAGCCGGTTGCGGTCAACGTGGTCTCGGCCTGCAGCGAATGCCACATGGAGAATTTCGGACAGCAGGGTGCGCTTGGCTACCCGGCCGAAGACGTCCGGGTAGCGAAATAAGTAAACGCTCGATATTGGGTTTGGCTCAGGTGGCGTTCGCCGTTTGGATCGCCGCCCAGACCTTCTCTGGCGTTGCCGGCATGTCGATATGCGCGACGCCGAGCGGAGCCAGCGCATCGACCAACGCATTCATGATCGAGGGCAGGGAGCCGGCGCAGCCGGCCTCGCCACAGCCCTTGGCGCCGAGCGGGTTGGTGGTCGCCGGAACGGCATGCGTGGCGAAGGAGAAGTTCGGCACGTCCGCCGCACGGGGCAGGGCGTAGTCCATGTAGCTGCCGGTCTGCAGCTGGCCTTCCGCGTCGTAGAGCACGCTTTCCATCAGTGCCTGACCGAGCCCCTGCACGATGCCGCCATGGGCCTGGCCCTCGACCAGCAGCGGGTTCACCACGGTGCCGAAATCGTTGACCATGGAATAGCGGTCGAGCCGTACCGTACCGGTCTCGGGGTCGACCTCAAGTTCGCAGACGTGGCAGCCGTTCGGGAAAGCCGACGGGGCATTCTCGAAAATGTGCGAGACGCTGAGGTCCTTCGGAAGATCGGCCGGAAGGTCGCTACGGGTGCGGGCTTCCGTCGCCAGTTCCATGATGCCGATGGTCCGGTCGGTTCCGGCGACCTGGAAAGTCCCGGCCTCGAAGGCGATATCCTCGATGGCGGTCTCGAACACATGGGCCGCGAGCTGTTTGCCCTTCTCGATGACGATGTCGCTTGCCTCGATGATCGCCCCGCCGCTGGCCATGATCGACTTGGAGCCGCCGGTGCCGCCGCCCGCGATCAGTTCGGCGCTGTCGCCCTGGATTAGCTTGATCTTCTCGAACGGCACGCCGAGTTTGGCATGCAGTACCTGGGCGAAGGGCGTCCAGTGGCCCTGACCGTAGTCCAATGTGCCAGTGATGATCGTGACATCGCCGTTTTCCTCGAACCGGATGCCGCCCATTTCCTGCATCACCGGAGCGGTCACTTCCAGATAACAGCCGACGCCGCGCCCCCGCAGCATACCCTTCTTCTCGCTCTCGGCCTTGCGGGCGGCATAGCCGTCCCAGTCCGAGGCCTCGAGCGCCTTCTCCAGGATCGTCGGGAAGTCGCCGCTGTCGTAGTTCATCCCGTTGGCGGCGGCGTAGGGGATCTCGGTCGCCTGGATCTGGTTGCGCCGGCGCAGTTCGATCGGGTCGATCCCGGTCTCCCGCGCGGCGGTCTCGATCAGCCGCTCCATGTAGTAGTTCGCTTCAGGCCTTCCGGCGCCGCGATAGGCGGTGATGGGGGTGGTATTGGTGAAGACCGCCTTGGTCGCGACCTCGATCAGCGGCAGACGGTAGACGCTGTTGCTGTTCTTCAGCGTGTTCAGGGTCGGCATCATCGGCGAGACGGCGGAAAGGTAGGCGCCGACATTGCCGTAACCGGTGATCCGGAGTGCCGTGAAACGCCTTTCGGCGTCCAGCGCCAGTTCCGCGGTCATGTCATGGTCGCGTCCGTGACAATCGGAGAGGAAGCTCCCGGAGCGCTCGTCGGTCCATTTGACCGGCCGGCCGAGGACCTTCGCCGCGTGCAGCACGCAGATATATTCCGGATAGGCGCCGGCCTTCATGCCGAAGGAGCCGCCGACATTGCCGGTGATGACATGCATCTTTTCCGGCGGGATGTCGAAGATCTGCTTGGCCAGTGTGTTCATCATCCCGAACACGCCCTGGCAGCCGACATGCAGCTCGTAGGTGTCTTTCGCCGGATCGAACGCGCCGACGGCGGAGCGCGGCTCCATGGCGCAGACCACGATGCGGTTGTTGCGGAGGCTGAGCTTCGTCACATGCGCCGCTTCGGCGAAGGCGGCATCGATCTTCGCCGTCTCGCCGTACTGATAGTCGAGCGCGACGTTGCCCGGCACGGCGTCATAGATCAGCGGCGCGTCTTCTGCGGCAGCGGCGCGGGCGTCCGTGACCGCGGGCAGGGGATCGATGTCGAGTTCGACCAACTCGGCCGCGTCCTTGGCCGCGGAGTGGGTTTCCGCGATTACGATGGCGACCGGATCGCCCACGAAGCGGACCTTGTCTGTCGCGAGCGCCGCGCGGGGCACGTAAGTGATCGGGCTGCCGTCCCGGTTCTTGAGGGGCACACCGCATTTCATCGTGCCGAGCCCGGCATCTTCGAGATCCTTGCCGGTGAAGATCGCGATCACGCCAGACGCCGTCAGCGCGTCCGCCGTCTCGATCCCGTTCAGCACGCCGTGGGCAAAGGGGCTGGTCACCATGACGGCGTAGGCTTGGCCGTCGAGATTGGTGTCGTCGGTGTAGTTCCCCTGACCGCGCAGCAGCTTCGGGTCCTCGGAACGCGGCACGGGTTGGCCGACCCCGAATTTCATCATCCCGAGCTGATTTTCGTCGACGATCGAATCCATGGAGTAGGCTCCTGCTGAGAACGGCACGCGGTAGGGCGAGAGATTGTATACCAGATGGTAGCGCCGCCGCCCGGCGGGACAAGCGACAATGCGTTGTCACACCAGTTCATGCGGCGCGTCTAAGTATTTTTTGCAACTGCGAAAGACTTGGACAGCCCCTTTTTCACAGAGTAGGTTCCGGCAGACTTCACACTTGGTGTTCCTCCTATGCTGAAGACGGCACTTATCCGGCTGCCGACGGGCGCGCTGGTCGTGTTGCTGGCGGCGCTCGCCGCCTTCGCCCCGATGTCGATCGACATGTATCTGCCCGCCCTGCCGGAGATCGCGCGCGACCTCGACGTGCCTGCGCGCGAGGTTCAGGCGACCCTGGCGGTTTTCCTCGCCGGCTTTTCCGGCGGCATGCTGATCTACGGTCCGATCTCGGACCGGTTCGGGCGCCGCCCGGTTCTGCTCGCGGGAATCGCCGTCTTTATCGTCGCCTCGCTGGTCTGCATGGTCGTGGAGCGAATCGACGGGCTGATCGTGGCGCGGCTGTTTCAGGCAATCGGTGGCGGCGCGGCGTCAATTCTGGCGCGGACCGTGGTGCGCGACCTGTTCCCGCCGTCAGAGGCCGCGAGCAAGCTTTCCCTTATGATGGTGCTGACCACGCTGGCCCCGATCCTGGCGCCGCTCGCCGGGGCTGCGCTGCTTGAATTCGCGGACTGGCGGGCGATTTTCGCGACCCTGTTCGGCTTCGGGGCGATCGCCTTCGTGCTCGTCCTGCTGATGCTGCCCGAAACCTATGCGCATGAGGACCGCGGCGGGATGAGCCTGCTGCAGGCGCTCGGGGCTTACAGGCACATCCTGATGGACCCGCCGGCCTTCGGACTGACGGTCGCCAGCGCTGCCGTATTCGGCGGTCTGTTCGCCTATATCTCCGGCTCCTCCTTCGTGTTCATCGAGTATTTCGGCCTCACGCCGGGCTATTACGCGGTGCTGTTCGCGATGAATTCCGCCGCGATCATGCTGGCGGCTTTCGTGAACAGCCGGCTGACGAAACATGTCGACCTCCGGACCCTGCTCCGCGCGGGCGTGGTGATCGCCGCGCTCGCCGGAATCTATCTCCTCGCCTTGGAGCGTTCCGGAATGGCCGGCCCCTATTCGGTGCTGGTCGGGCTGATGGCTTTCGTCGCCATGGTGCCGATCCTCGGGGCCAACGGCATGGCGGTGCTGATGGCGCGCTATCCGAAAAACGCCGGAGCCGCCGCGGCCACGGTCGGAGCCGCACAGTTCGGCGGCGGTGCCGTCTCCGCCATGGCGGTCGGTGCGCTGCATGACGGCACGGCCTATTCCATGTGTGCCGTGATGTTCGGTTTCGGGATCGTCTCGGTCCTGTTCCTGTTCGGCCCGGGACGGCGCCTCTAGGACGCCGCAGCCCGGATCAGGTCGCTCGCCTTCTCGGCGATCATGATGGTGGGGGCGTTGGTGTTGCCCGAGGTGATGGTCGGCATCACCGAGGCGTCGGCGACGCGGATATTCTCGAAGCCCCTCAGTTTTAGCTCCGGATCGACCACCGCATCGGCGTCGTTGCCCATGCGGCATGTGCCGATGGGGTGGAAAATCGTGGTGCCGATCTGCCCCGCCGCGCGTGCCAGATCCTCGTCGCTGTCCGAATAGTCCGGACCGGGCTTGAACTCCTCCGGGCTGTAGGGCGCCAGCGCCGATTGCGCGGCGATGTTCCGCGTGATCCGGATGGCGTTCGCGGCGACCTTGCGGTCGGCTTCGGTCGAGAGATAGTTCGGTTTGATCGCCGGGGCCGCCATCGGGTCGGCGCTCTTGATCCCGACCGTGCCGCGGCTCTCCGGGCGCAGGTTGCAGACGCTGGCGGTGAAGGCGCCGAAGGGATGCAGCGGGTCGCCGAAGGCATCCAGAGAGAGCGGCTGCACGTGATATTCGAGGTCCGGCGTTTCCTTAGAGGGATCGGACTTGGTAAAGAGCCCGAGCTGCGACGGCGCCATGGTCATCGGCCCGCGTTTGAACAGTACATATTCAAGCCCGATGCCGAGTTTGCCGAGGAGCGAGTTGGCCCGCCGGTTCAGCGTTTCCACGTTCGAGACCTTGAAGGCGCAGCGGATCTGCAGATGGTCCTGCAGGTTGCCACCGACCGACGCGTTCGCGTGCCGCACGTCGATGCCGTGCTCTTTCAGCAGG
Source organism: Nisaea acidiphila (assembly GCF_024662015.1). Classification (NCBI taxonomy): domain Bacteria; kingdom Pseudomonadati; phylum Pseudomonadota; class Alphaproteobacteria; order Rhodospirillales; family Thalassobaculaceae; genus Nisaea; species Nisaea acidiphila. The sequence goes on from NZ_CP102480.1 coordinate 4,520,691, forward strand.
GCCGGGTCGCCGATGCCGGAGAGCTGCAGGATCTGTGGCGAGCCGATGGCGCCGGCTGAAAGCACGAGCTCGCCGCTGCAGGCGGCATGCGCGTCCTCTCCCTTCACCGAAAGCGAAATGCCGGTGCAGCGCGCGCCGTCGAACTGAAGCGCCTTGGCATGGGCGTGGGTGACGATATGCAGGTTCTGCCGGTTGCGGACCGGTTTCAGGAAGGCGGTCGCGGCACTCCAGCGGATACCCTTGCGCTGGTTGACGTGGAAATAGCCGACGCCCTCGTTGTTGCCGCGGTTGAAATCGTCCGTCTCCGGAATGCCGGCTTCGACCGCGGCGGCCTTGAAGGCATCCAGGATTTCCCAGGAGAGGCGCTGGTTCTCGACCCGGAGTTCGCCTTCCGTGTTCCTGTCACCGTTGCGATCCTTGTCACCGAGGACATGGAAACCCTCCGAGCGGTCGAAATAGGGCAGCACGTCGTCCCAGCCCCAGCCGGGATTGCCGAGCTGGCGCCACTGGTCGTAGTCGCGCGCCTGACCGCGCATGTAGATCATGCCGTTGATCGAGGAACAGCCGCCGATCACCTTGCCGCGCGGATAGTTCAGTGCCCGGCCGCCGAGTCCGTCCTCGGCCTCGGTCTTGAAGAGCCAGTCGGTGCGGGGATTGCCGATGCAGTAGAGGTAGCCGACCGGGATATGGATCCAGTGGTAATTGTCGTCGCCGCCGGCCTCCAGCAGCAGAACCTTCTTCGACGGATCGGCGGAGAGCCGGTTTGCCAGCACGCAGCCGGCGCTGCCTGCGCCGACGATGATGTAGTCGTAGGTCCCGAGATCCCTGGCCACGGTCGTTCCATCCCTGAAGTCGTTTTTTGTCAGTTTTGCAGGCGCTTCGGCGGCGGGCAAGCGCCGCCGCCGAAGCGGTCGGTCGGCTTTAGCCCACGAGCGCCTGATAGACCAGCGTGCGCAGCTCGCGGCGCAGCGGATAGGAGGAAGAGGGCATCAGCTGGGTCATGTGGACCACGCTGATCTCCTCCTTCGGATCGATCCAGAAACCGGTCGAGGCGACGCCGCCCCAGGCCCATTCGCCGGCAGAGCCGAGGAGCTTGTTCTCCGCCGGGTTCAGCACGACGGAGCCGCCGAGACCGAAGCCGATCCCCTTCATCGGCATCTCGCTGAAGACTGACTGGCCCATCGACGCCATGTCGCTGGGCAAATGGTTCATCAGCATGAGTTCCACCGACTTGCGGCCGAGCACCGGCTCGTCTCCGCCGCCGCCATGGGTGCGGATCATTTCCATGAAGCGCATGTAATCCATCACCGTAGAGCAGAGACCGCCGCCGCCGGAGAACATGGTGACGGAATTCGCGTAGCGGCTTTCCTCGATCTCGTCGACGCGGCGAATGCCTTCGTCCTCTGTCTTGGCATAACAGGCGCTGAAGCGGTCGAGCTTGTCTGCCGGCACGGCGAAGAAGGTGTCCTCCATGCCGAGCGGCTCGAAGATATGATCGTGCAGATACTCGGCGAGCGAGACGCCCGAGGCGGTCTCGACCACGCGGCCGAGCACGTCGGTCGAGACGCCGTAATTCCAGCGCGTGCCGGGCTCGAAGACCAGAGGGATCTCGGCCAGTTTGGCGACCGTCTCGTCGAGCCGTCCGTGTTTCTCGGAGAAATCGATCTTGGCCTTGCGCAGCGCCTTGCCGACCGGCCCCGGATCGAAGATGCCGTAGGTCAGGCCAGAGGTGTGGGTCAGCAGGTGGTGCAGGGTCGGCTGGGTCTTGGCGACATGCATGCTCTCGCCGTCCTCGCCGAGCACCTTCAGGTCCGCCAGCTCGGGAATGTGCTTCGCCACCGGATCGTCGAGCTGCAGCTTGCCCGCTTCCAGCAGCTGTATGATCGCCGTGCTGACGATCGGCTTTGTCATGGAATAAATCCGGTGAATGCCGTTCGGCTCGGCCGGGAGGCCGTTCTCCACGTCCCGGTGCCCGATGGTCTCGTGGAAGACGATCTCGCCGCGCCGCGCGATCAGGGTTTCCGCGAAGGGAAGTTTGCCGCCGTCGACATAGCTGTGCATCCAGTCGCCGATCCGCTTCAGGCGCGGGGCACTGAAACCATGTTTCGCGGGCTTGACGGTCTTGAAGTCGGTCATGGCGTGGGTCCGGATAATCTGAGTGTCGCGAGAAGAGGGCGATTAGACGTCGCCGCGCTGCATGCGGTCAACCGTCGCACGGCGATTGCAGCCGCTCCAAGGCCGCACTAACGTTCCGGGAAAAGAAAGACAAGCGGTGCCGCGATGCGCCGTGCAAATGGGAGGACAAGCGTGCTGAATCTGGCACCCAAACATCACGAGCTCGATCCGATCGAGCGCGCGAGCCGCGACGAACTCGAGGCGCTTCAGCTTCACCGTCTGCAATGGAGCCTCGGCCACGCCTACGATCATTCGCCGGTCTATCGCGCGAAGTTCGACGAGGCCGGGGTCAATCCGGAGGATGTGCTTACTCTCTCGGACCTCGCGCGCTTTCCCTTCACGCGGAAGGCGGATCTCCGGGAGCATTATCCCTTCGGCATGTTCGCCGTGCCGCGGGAGAAGCTGGCGCGCATTCATGCCTCGTCCGGCACGACGGGTAAGCCGACCGTGGTCGGCTATACAAAAAAGGATATCGACGTCTGGTCCGAGGTCATGGCGCGCAGCATCCGGGCTTCCGGAGGTCGGCCGGGCGACGTGGTGCATGTGGCCTATGGCTACGGGCTTTTCACCGGCGGGCTCGGCGCGCATTACGGCGCGGAGCGGCTGGGGTGCACCGTGGTCCCGGCTTCGGGCGGGATGACGGAGCGCCAGATCACCCTGATCCGGGATTTCGGCGCGAACGTCATCATGGTGACGCCGTCCTACATGCTTTCGATCCTGGACGAGTTCCGCGCCCAGGGGATCGATCCGCGCGATACCAAGCTCAAGGTCGGTATCTTCGGGGCCGAGCCCTGGACGGATGCGATGCGCCGGGAGATCGAGGACGCTTTCGACATGCATGCGGTCGATATCTACGGTCTGTCGGAGATCATTGGCCCCGGCGTCGCGAACGAGTGCGTCGAGACCAAGGACGGGCTTCATATCTGGGAGGATCATTTCTACCCGGAGGTGATCGATCCCGCGACCGGGGAGGTCTTGCCCGAAGGCGAGCGGGGAGAGTTGGTGCTGACCTCGCTGACGAAGGAAGCCTTTCCGGTAATCCGCTACCGCACGGGCGACCTGACGCGGCTGCTGCCGGGCACGGCGCGGACCATGCGGCGGATGGAAAAGGTCACCGGCCGGGCCGATGACATGTTGATCGTGCGCGGCGTCAATGTCTTCCCGACGCAGATCGAGGAACAGCTGCTGAAATGCGACGGGCTCGCGCCGCATTACCAGATCGAGCTGACCCGCGAGGGCCGGATGGACACGATGACGGTGATCTGCGAGGCGACATCGGATGCGGCCGGCGAGGAGGCGCACGCCGCCGCCAGCGCCAAGGAGCTCGCGCATCACATCAAGAGCGTGATCGGCGTGAGCGCCAGGATCGTCGTCGGCGACCCCGGCAGCGTCGAGCGCTCCCAGGGCAAGGCGCGCCGCGTGGTGGATAAGCGCCAGGCCGGCTAGCCGCGCCTGCCGGCCAAGGCTTTTGCCGCGGCGCCGGCCGCTTTCACATACGCCTCATCGCGATGGATCAGCATCACCGAGGCTGCGCCGTCGAGAAGCACCAGAATTTGCTGCGATGCGATGGCGGGGTCCGGGTGCCCGTCCTGTTCAAGGATATCCCGTAGCCACGCCTCGAACCGTTTCTTGTGAGTTGCGCCGGCTTTGATTGCCGGATGCCCGGGCGTGGCGGCAAGCTCTGCGCTGGTTCTGAGGAAACCGCAGCCTCGCCAGCCCGGTTTTGCCGACGCGGCGGCGAAGGCGTGGAACAGGCCTTCGATCTTTTCTCCGACGTCGCCCGGCGCTTCGGCGTACCAGCGTTCATAGGCGGCGAGAGTCGGCTGGTCCTGCGACAGAAGATAGGCCTCGACGAGTTCGTCCTTACTCTTGAAATGATAATAGAGCGTCCGTTTCGTGACATCGGCTTTGTCCGAAATCGCGTCGACGCTCGTGCTGCGGATACCCTCTTCGTAGAACAGCTTGGCGGCCGCCTTCACAATGCGGTCCCGCGTCGTCGGCTTGTCGGATTTCATAAGTATACCGGGTAGTGAGTGTACATGCGCATGACGCTGACACAGGTTCGGGCTTCGTTCAACGAATGTGGAGACTGAGAGTGTCTAAGACCGTGCTGTTCGAGACGAACGGACCTGTCGCACAGCTGACGCTGAACCGGCCGGAAAAACTCAACGCCCTGAATTACGAACTGATCGATCTTCTCATGGATCATCTGGAGGAGATCGAACGGCGTGACGATCTGCGCGGCGTGATCCTGACCGGTGCGGGCGAGAAGGCATTCTCGTCCGGTGCCGACATCGCCGGTTTTGAACCCGATGTGCGTGCCGGTCCGGACGTGGCATTGCGCGAGATTGTTCGTCGCGGGCAAGCAATGACCGCGCGGATCGAGACTTTCCCGAAGCCGATACTGGTTGCCGTGAACGGCCTTGCATATGGCGGCGGCTCGGAAATCACCGAAGCGGCGCCTCTCGCGCTCGCAAGTGACCGGGCCAGCTTTTGCAAGGCGGAAATTCGTCTTGGATTTGCGCCCCCCTTCGGCGGATCCCAGCGGCTGCCGCGTCTCATCGGACGCAAGCGGGCGATGCGCATGCTGCTGTCCGGCGAGCCGATATCCGCCGAGGCGGCCCGCGATTACGGGCTGGTCAACGAAGTTGTTCCACACAATCGCCTGATGGAAGAAGCCTACGCTCTCATGGAGCGGATCACTGCCCATTCGCCGCTCGCCGTGGCCGCGTGCCTTGGCAGCGCAACGCGGGGCATCAATGTGCCTATAGACGAAGGCTTGGCGATCGAGGGCGGGTATTTCGCCCGGATGGTTCCGACCCACGATATGAAAGAGGGAGTCGCGGCCTTTCTGGAAAAGCGCGAACCGCAGTTCGAGGGCCGCTGACCCGCGAAGAGGCGGTTCGATCAACTGACGTCGTGGCGCGCCCGGCTGTCGGCCGGAGCCTCATCGCGCTCGTTCATGCCGTAATCCCGTAGCACGGAAGCGACGCGCAGGCGGTAATTCTTGAAGAGCCTCTCCCGGCCTTCGGCCTGCGCGCCGCGATGGGCGACGAGCTTGCGCCAGTCCTCCACCGCAGTCTCGTCGCGGAAGAAAGAGAGTGAGACCAGCTTGCCTTCGTTCGTCAGGCTCGCGAAGCGCTCGACGGAGATGAATCCGTCCACCTGCTCGACCAGCGCGCGCATGCTGGCGGCGATCTCCAGATAGCGGTCCTGGTGTTCCGGATGGGGCTCGACTTCGAAAATCACGGCGATCACGGCATATCTCCCTTTTGGACCGGGTTCGATGCATTCATAAGGAAGGTCCGGTCCTCGCGCAGCAGGAACTTCTCCTTCTGGGCGAATTCGTAATTCTCCCGGCCGAGCGGATCGGCGGCGAGCCGTTTGCGGTAGTCTTCGTATGCGGCGAGGCTATCGACATTGTAGACGCCGTAGGCGAGGGTGGTCGAACCTTCCTGCGGTGCGAAGTAACCGATCAGGTCAGCGCCGCAACGCGGGATCGCTTCGCCCCAGTTCCGGGAATATTGGATGAACTGGGCCTTCTTGGTCGGATCGATATGGTAGCGGATAAAGCAGGTCAGCATTGTGTCCTCCGTTTCGGGTCGGCGGACACTCCCACATTGCGGGTGTCTCATGCTTCGGTTATGGTCGAAGTATGAAAGAAGGACCCGACATCGCCCTGATCGGCTCGCTCATCGGCGACCCGGCACGGGCCAACATGCTGACCACCCTGATGAGCGGCAAGGCTCTCACCGCGAGCGAGCTGGCGGCCGAGGCAGGGATCACCGCGCAGACGGCGAGTTCGCATCTCTCCAAGCTGGAGGGCGCCGGGTTGCTGACCCAGCGCAAGCAGGGCCGGCATCGCTATTTCGCGATCGCCGACGACGAGGTCGGCAATCTGTTGGAGGCGATGATGGGGCTCGCGGCGAAGCGCGGCCACATGCGTGCCCGCACCGGCCCGCGCGATCCGGCGCTCAGGAAGGCGCGGGTCTGCTACAACCATCTCGCCGGCGAGTTCGGTGTGCGCATGTTCGACAGCCTCGCGGCGCGCGGCCTCGTGGTGGAAGAGGGTGAGGAGGTCTCTCTCACCGATGAGGGCGAGGCGTTCGTCTCCGGCCTTGGCATCGACCTTCCGGCATTGACCTCGCTCCGTCGCCCGCTCTGTAAATCCTGCCTCGACTGGAGCATGCGGCGGACGCACCTTGCCGGCGCCCTCGGCACCGCGCTGCTCGACCGGTTCTACGATCTCGGCTGGGCGCGGCGTGTGGAAGGAACCCGTATCGTCAGCTTTACCGGGGACGGAGAGCGGCGCTTCCTGGAAATGTTCCCGGCGGCCTAGGTCACCGCCGCCCGCGCGTGAAACTCAGGCCGGTCCCAGCAACGGGTGCGGAGGATGTCTTCCAGATGCGTGACCGCGTCCCAGACATCGGCGAAGCGCGTATAGAGAGGCGTGAAACCGAAGCGCAGCAGGTCCGGGGCGCGGAAGTCCCCGATCACGCCGCGGGCGATCAGCGCCTGCATGACCGGATAGCCGCTTTCGTGTGCGAAGGAGACCTGGCTGCCTCGCTGCGCTGCCTCGCGCGGGCTGGCGAGCGTGAGGCCGAGGCCGGCGCAACGGCTCTCGACGAGCTCGATGAAGCATTCGGTGAGGGCGACGGATTTCTCCCGGAGCGCAGCCATGTCCACCTCCGACCAGAGATCCAATGCCGCGTCGAGCGCGGTCATTGCGAGCACCGGGGGTGTGCCGCAGAGGAAGCGCTTGATGCCGTCCGTCGCCTCGAAGCGATGGTCGAAAGCGAAAGGCGCCTTGTGAGAGAACCAGCCGGTCAGCGGTTGCCGGGCGGCCTCTTGGTGGCGCGGCGCGACATAGGCGAATGCGGGCGCGCCGGGGCCGCCATTCAGATACTTGTAGCCGCAGCCGACGGCGAAATCGGCGCCGGCGCCGGCGAGATCGACCGGAACCGCACCTGCGGAGTGCGCGAGGTCCCAGATCGCGAGTGCGCCCGCTTCGTGCCCCGACTTGGTGACCGCCGCCATATCGTGCATGTAGCCGCTGCGATAGTTCACATGCGTCAGCATGACGGCCGCGACGTCTTTCCCTAGCGCTTCCGGCAGCTTGGAGGGATCCTCGATTAGGCGCAGCTCGTGTCCCTTGCCGAACAGCTCCGTCAGTCCCTCGACCATGTAGAGGTCGGTAGGAAAGTTACTTTTCTCCGAGACGATGACCTTCCGGTCCGGCCGGAGCGCGAGGGCGGCGGCGAGCACCTTGAAGAGATTGACCGAGGTGGAATCGGTTGCGACCACGCTCTCCGGCTCGGCACCGATCAGCGCGCTGATTTTCCCGCCGGCTTTCGTCGGCAGATCGATCCAACCGGCGGAGTTCCAGCTCCGGATCAGGCCTGTGCCCCATTCCTCCGTCACGCAAGCGGCGACCCGTTCGCGGACGACACGGGGCAAGGGGCCAAGGGAATTGCCGTCGAGATAGATGACGCCGTCCGGAAGCTCGAAATCGTTGCGGAAGCGGGCGAGCGGATCGGCGGCGTCGCGCGCTGCCAGCGCGTCACGGTCAAGGGCCGTCACGTGTCTGCTCCGGCGACGATGCCGTCGTCATGCAAGCGTCCGATCTCGCCGCTGCTCATGCCGAGGAAGGCGGAGAGAACCTCGTCCGTATCCTGGCCGAGACGCGGCGCCGCCGTCGGGACGTCCGAGGGACGGTCGTGGAAATCGATTGGCGTGTCCGAGGTCGGGTAGGTGAGGCCGCTGCCGTGGGTGACGTCGTGATAGGGCTTGCCCATCTCCTTGAAACGGTCGCTCGCGACGGCCTCGCGGACGGTGCGGTAGGGCTCCCAGCAGACGCCGTTCTCGCGGAAGAGCGGCGCGAGTTCGTCGAGCGTGCGCGCGGCGACGGCTTTCTCGACCACCGGGTTGATCTTCTCGCGGTACTCGAAGCGGAGACCCTCGTCCTTGGCGAAGCTGACGCCGGTCTCCGCTTCGACAGCGGCAATCTCCGCTTCGATACCGAGCGCAGTGAGGAGCCCGGTCCATTGCCGGGGCGAAAGTGCGACAAGCATGATGTAGCGGCCGTCGGCGGTTTTGAAGTCGCGGCCGAAGGCGCCGAACACGTCGTTGCCATAGCTCGGGCGGTCCTCCGGCTCCGTCATTACCTCGGCGACCTGTCCGAGGGTCCCGAGCGTCGAGAGGGCGATATCGCCGAGGGGGAGGCGGATCTCCACCCCTTCGCCGGACTTCTGCCGCTCCCGCTCTGCGGCGAGCAGGGCGAAGGCGGCCTGCGCACCGGCGATCAGGTCCCAGGCGGGCAGCACGTGGTTCACCGGCCGCTTCTCGCCCGGAAGGCCCGGCTCGCCGGTCATCAGCGGGAAGCCGGCGCCGGCATTCGCGGTGTAGTCGACACCCTGCGTCCCGTCGGCCCAGCCCATGACACGGAGACTGATGATGTCCTCGCGCCGTGCCTTCAGCGCCTCGTGCGAGAGGAAGCCGGAAACCGGATAGTTGGTGACGAAGAGACCGCGGCCTTCGCCCGGCGCCGTCGCAAGGCGCAGCGCGAGCTCGCGGCCCTCCGGATTGCGCAGATCAAGGGCGACGGATTTCTTGCCTTTATTGAGGCCTTCCCAGTAAAGACTCGCTCCGTTCGGTGCCTTCGGCCAGCGCCGGTAATCGAGTCCGCCGCCGATCGCGTCGAACCGGATTACCGTGGCGCCCATCTGCAGCATGTTGAGGGTGCAGGAGGGAGCGGCGATGAAGGAGGCGCCCTCGACCACCGTCAGATCTTGAAGGACTTTGTACATCCGTGCTTCTTGGGTTCGTTTCCTGTGAATTCCATTGGAGCGGACCCTAGCAAGGGATGCTCCTCCGCCATAGAGGCCAAACCTGCAATGAAGTCTGTTTATGTCGACGCCGATGCCTGCCCGGTGAAGACCGAGATCCTTGCGATCGCCGATCGCACGGAGGCGAATTTCTACATCGTCAGCAACCGGGGCTTCCGCACCGGAGACCGGGCGAACGTGAAGAACGTGCTGGTCTCGGACAAATTCGACGCGGCGGACGACTGGATCGCCGAACGGGTAAAGCCGGGCGACATCGTCGTCACCGGCGATATCCCGCTCGCCAAGCGGGCGATCGAGGCCGGCGCCAAGGCGCTCGGGCATGGAGGGCGGGAATTCACCGAGGCGGGAATCGGCATGGCGATGGCGATGCGCGACCTGATGTCGGACCTCCGGGCAATGGGCGAGGTCTCCGGCGGCGGCCCCGCCTTCTCGAAAAGGGACCGGGAATCCTTCATCCGCGAGCTGGAGCGGATGTTGCGCGCCTGATGCTGCGGCGCGGCGCTTGACAGCGGCGCCGCGAGAAACGAGCCTCTCGATGTTGGTTGTCCTTCGGGACGAAAGGGAATCCGGTGCGCCGCCGCAGGCGGCAAGTCCGGGACTGCCCCCGCAACTGTAGCCGGCTGGATCCGACCGGTATTGCCACTGGCCTCAAAAGGCTGGGAAGGCGGTCGGGATCGAGGAGCCGGGAGTCAGGAAACCTGCCAACACATGTGTGTCCCATTCCAGCCCGGGCGGGGTGCCCCGGAGGAGGTTTCGATGACCCGACTCTATTCCCAGATTCCCGACAACGATTCGGCGGCCGCGCCGGACCGCGATCTCGCCACCCTGATCCTGACGCTGCTCAGCGTCGCCGAGGACGACAGGACGCTGTCGCAGTCCCTTTCCATGGTCCGTGCCGAGACTTCCAGCGAGGATTTCGCCTGCGGCATGCAGGAGGCGGCGCGCCGCATCGGCGTGCTCTTCGGGGCGGCACAGCGGCTCGAAGTGACAGAGAGAAGTTCCATAAATCGACTGCCGGTCTGATTGGCGCCCCGCTGGATCGCTGCTAGCCTCCCGGCTGAATTTGTCTCAACGGGAGAGAGTGGGTGAACGATCAGACGCCCCAATCCATCGACGCGGCGCTTGCCGAGATCCGGGCGGCCCTGGGCCCGAAAGGCTGGCTCGAGGATGCGAACGACACGCTGAAGTACCGGACCGACTGGCGCGGCGCGCCGGAGGGCGAGGCGCTTGGCGTGGCGCGGCCGGCCTCGACCGAAGAGACGGCGGCGGTGGTCCGTGCGGCGGCGAAGGCCGGGATCTGCATCGTGCCGCAAGGCGGCAATACCGGGCTCGCCATCGGCTCCGTGCCGACCGAGCCCAGGCCGACCATCGTGCTCTCGACCGACCGGCTGACTGCCGTGCGCACGCTCGACCCGGACAATTACGCCATGGTCGCCGAGGCGGGCTGCATCATCCAGAACATGCAGGCGGTCGCGGCCGAGGCGGGCCGGCTGTTCCCGCTCTCGCTCGCCAGCGAAGGCTCCAGCACGGTCGGCGGCACGCTCTCGACCAATGCCGGCGGCAACAACACGATCAAGTACGGCAACACCCGCGAGCAGATCCTCGGCATCGAGGCCGTGCTGGCGGACGGCTCCGTGTTCGACGGGCTGGAAACGCTGCGCAAGAACAATACCGGCTACGACATGAAGCAGCTCTTCATCGGCGCCGAGGGCACGCTGGGGATCGTCACCGCCGCCGCCTTCCGCCTGATGCCGCTGCCGCGCGTCCGCGAGACCGCGATGCTTGCCGTGCCGTCGCCGCACGAGGCGCAGCACCTGCTCACAAGTGCCCGGGAAATGTCCGGCGACACCGTCCTCGCCTTCGAGATCATGCCGCGGGCCTCCTTCGACATGGCGCTGAAATTCATCGACGGCATCGTCGATCCGCTGGCCGAACCCTCGCCCTGGTACGTGCTGCTGGAAATGGGAACCTCGTCGCCGCTGGACGACCTGCGCGCCAAGCTCGAGGCGATTTTCGCAGAGGCCATGGAGAAAGGCTGGGTGACCGACGGGGTGATCGCGGAGAGCGAGGCACAGCGCCGGGAACTCTGGCGGATCCGCGAGGAACAGGCCGAGGCCGGCAAGCGCGAGGGCACGCCCCGCATCGCCGGGGACGTCTCGGTCCCGGTTTCCCGCGTCGCGGACTATCTCGAGCAGTCGCAGGCCACGATGAACGCTTACTTGCCGGGCCTGTTCTTCAACTGCTTCGGTCATATGGGCGACGGCAACATCCACTACACGGCGCGCAAGCCGGCCTCGGTCAGCGAGGCCGAGTGGGAGGAGAAGAAGCCGGGCCTGACCAAGCGCATGTACGAGACCGCGCTCGCTCTCGGCGGCAGCATCTCCGCCGAGCACGGGATCGGCTCGGAAAAACTGCCCTATCTCGAAAAATACGGCTCACCCTCGAAGATCGCGCTGATGAAATCGGTGAAACAGGCCCTCGATCCGAAGAACATCATGAATCCGGGGAAGGTCATCCCCTGATCACTTGATCCCGGCACGCATGAAGCTCTGAACGAATTGCCTCTGGAACAGCAGGAAAGCGATCAGCAGCGGGCCGGACGTCATCAGTGTCGCAGCCGTGATGATCGCCCAGTCGATCCCCTGATCGGTCGATGAGAAGACGCTGAGCCCGACCGTCACCGGCCTTGTCTCGACCGAGTTGGTGACGATCAGCGGCCAGAGGAAATTGTTCCAGTGGTGGCTGACCGAGACCAGGCCGTAGGCGAGGTAGGTCGGCTTCGCCAGCGGGACATAGACCTTCATCAATATCGTGAAGAAGCCCGCGCCCTCGACACGCGCCGCGTCGTCCAGTTCCTTCGGGATCGTTTTGAAGGTCTGGCGCAGCAGGAAGATCCCGAAGGCGGAGGCCATGTAAGGCAGGCCGATGGCGAGGATGGTGTCGAGCAGGCCGAGAAACCGCATCGTGCGGTAGTTCTCGACGATCAGGATATCGGGCATCACCAGAAGCTGCAGCAGCACCAGCACGAAGACGGTGTCGCGCCCGCGGAACTCGAAGCGCGCGAAGGCGAAGGCGGCGAGCGTGCAGAGCACGAACTGGCCGATCAGGATCGAGGTCACGAGCAGCACGGTGTTGAGGAAGTAGCGCGCGAAGGGCGCGGCATTCCAGGCAGCGACGAAATTCTCCAGCGTCAGCGGCGCGGTCAGCACGAAGCGGGTGGAGAATTCGGTCGGATGGAACGCGGTCCAGACGGCGTAGATCAGCGGCGCGAACCAGACGAGCGCGAGCGCCCAGGCGGCGGTCGTGTTCAGCGCCCTGTCGTAGTCGAAACCGGCGGTTCTGGTGGCGATCATCGGTAATGCACCCGTTTGTCGAGCAGCAGGAACTGGCCGATGGCGACGGCGAAGAGAAGGATCAGCAGCGCCACGGTCAGGGTCGAGGCATAGGCCGTGTCCCAGAACCGGAAGGACGTCTCGTAGATGTAGAAGAGCAGCAGCGAGCTCGCATTGTCCGGGCCGCCCTCGGTCATCACGAAAATATGGTCGACCAGGCGGAAGGAATTGATCACCGCGTTGACCGAAACGAAGAGCGTGGTCGGCATCAGCAGGGGGAAGGTGACGCGGCGGAAGAAATACCAGCGTCCGGCGCCCTCGATGGCGGCGGCTTCCCGGAGCGATGTCGGAATGGTCTGCAGCGCGGCGAGGTAGAAGATCATGAAGAAGCCTGCTTCCTTCCAGATCGCCACCACGATGACGGCATTGAGCGCGGCGTCCGGGTCGCCGAGCCAGTTCTGCTGGCTGAAGCCGAGCGGAATGCGGATCTGGTCGATCAGGCCGAAGCCGGGGGTATAGAAGAACATCCAGATATTGGCGACGGCGATCAGCGGCAGCACGGTCGGGGTGAAATAGGCCATGCGCACGAAGGCGCGGCCCTTCAGCTTGCTGTCGACCCAGAGCGCCATGGCGATGGCGATCCCGATCGAGAGCGGAATGGTGCCAAGCGCGTACCAGAGATTGTTGCCGAGCACGGTCCAGAAGGTGCTGTCGGCGAGCATGGTCTCATAGTTCTCGAGCCCGACGAATTTCGCCGGCCGCTTGCCGCGCGGCGTCGAGAAGAAGCTGTGGAACAGGGTCACCGCGGCCGGGTAATGGGTGAAGGCGATCAGCAGGATCATGGCCGGGCTGAGAAAGAGCCAGGCATGGATCCAGGTGCGGTTGGAAAGTGATCCCATCGGACGCGGTGCTTTCGGGCAAAACGGAAAAAGACCGGCGGCGGGACGATACCCGCCGCCGGGTCCCGGAGTGTCAGCGGTAATCCTTCAGGATCTTGTCCGCCTTCTGCTGCGCATCGTTCATCGCTTCTTCAGGCGAGGCCTTGCCGGTGATGGCGGCTTCGAGACCGTCGTTGAAGATCGTCGTGATGCGCTGGTTCTGGTAGGTGGAGAGCTCGGCCACGGCGAACTCGAGCTGGTCGCGGGCCACCAGGGCCGGCGGGAAGTCGGCGACATAGGCCTTCATTTCCGGCGTTTCCCACGCGTCGGCGCGCGGCGCGACGTAACCGGTCGCGATCGACCATTTGGCGGCCTGTTTCGGCGCGGTGATCCACTTGATGAAGTCGAGAGAGGCAGCTTTCTGCTCGTCCGTGGAGTCCTTGAAGATGTAGAAGTTGCCACCGCCGGTCGGCGCGCCGCGGCGCTTGTTGGCCGGGAGCATGGCGACACCGAAATCGAACGGCGCGTTGTTGCGGACGTTCGTCAGGTTGCCGGTCGAGGTCCACATAATCGCGGACTCGCCCTCGAAGAAGGCCTTCGGCGTGGAACCCCACTCGATGATGCCGGGCGCCATGATCTTGTGCTTGGCGCTGAGGTCGACGAGATACTGCAGAGCCTCGATCACCTTCGGGTCGGAGAAGTTGGTCTTGTTGCCGTCGCCGTTGGCGAGGACGACGTCGTTCTGGGTGCTAAGGCCCTGGAAGAGCCAGTAGGGGAAGCCGGAACTCGGAATGCGGACGCCCCACTGGGTGACGTTGCCGGAAGCGTCCTTGACGGTCAGCTTCTTGCCGAACTCGACCAGTTCCGCCCAAGTCGCCGGCGGGGTATTCGGATCGAGGCCGGCCTTCTTGAAGGCGTCCTTGTTCCAGTACATCACCGGGGTCGAGCGCTGGAACGGAATGCCGTAGGTCTTGCCGCCGGTCTGGCTGTTTTCCATGAAGGCCGGATAGAACGCCTTCAGCCACGCCTTCTCCTCGTCGCTCTTGATGACATCGTCGAAGGCGACGATCGCGTCTTCCTCGATCAGGGTGAACATGTCGACCGACAGGATCACCGAGAGCTGCGGGGCCTGGCCGCCGCGGACGGCGGTGAGGGCCTTGGTGACGGTGTTCTGGTAGCTTCCCGCATAGACCGCGTCGATTTTGACGTCGGGATGGGCCGCGGCATATTCCTTCGTCAGTTCCTCGATCGTGTCGGCCGCCTTGCCGCCGACCGCCACGGGGAAGAAGAACTGCAGGTCGACCGCCTGCGCGGCCTGGGCCATGGAGAGCGACATCGCAGCCGCGACGGCGCCGATCCCAAGTTTTTTCGTGAAGTGCATCGCTTTCAGATCCTCTTGTCTCAAGCTGGATGCCGGACGGCTCCCGTCCGGTTCAGTCCGGTATCCCGAAGATCGGGACACCAAGTCCGTTTCGGCGTTCGCATTACCCCTCCGCGCCGATGAGGAGGTCGTCGCGCCGCATTCCTGTCGCGGCGTCGAAAAGATGAATGGCCGTCCGGGGCCATGAGAGGCCGATCCCGCTGCCGGGGCCGATGCCCTCGGCATTGCGCGCGCGCACGGTCAGGCGTTCGCTGCCGATGCGGCAGTCCACAAGCGTGTCCGCGCCGAGATATTCGATGGATTCGACCTCGGCCCGGTGCGGTCCGGCGGAATCGATGGCGATATCCTCGGGGCGGACGCCGAGCGCCAGGTCCTGCTGCGGAAGGCCGTTCAGCAGGGCCGGTCCGGTATCCCTGATGCGGACGCCGCCGCTTTCCCAGGAGAGGGCGAGAATGTTCATCGGCGGCGTGCCGATGAAGCGCCCGGCGAAGCTGGTTGCGGGCCTGCTGTAGGTTTCGAGCGGCGAAGCATCCTGTTCGATACGGCCGTCCTTTAGCAGGATGATGCGGTCCGCCATGCCCATGGCCTCGGCCTGGTCGTGGGTCACATAGACCATGGTCATGCCGAGTTTGCGCTGCAGGGCGCGGATTTCGACCCGCATCTCGTGCCGGAGCTTGGCGTCGAGATTGGAGAGCGGCTCGTCCATCAGGCAGACGGGTTTCTCGGCGATGATCGCACGGCCGAGGGCCACGCGCTGCTGCTGGCCGCCGGAGAGCTGGCTCGGCCGGCGTTCGAGAAGGCCGGAAAGACCGAGAAGATCGGCCACGCGCGCGAGACGCGCCGACTGGTCCTGTTTCGTCGCCTTGCGGACCTTGAGGCCGAAGAGAATGTTCTCGGCGACGCTCAGATGCGGGAAGAGGGCGTAGGACTGGAACACCATCGCGAGGTCCCGTTCCGCCGGCGGCCGCGCGGTAACGTCCTTGCCGCCGATCTCGATGCTGCCGGACGAGGCGCTTTCCAGACCCGAAATCAGCCGCAGGATCGTGGACTTGCCGCAGCCGGAGGGACCGAGAAGGACCGAGAATGTCCCGGGCTCGACCGTGAAAGAAACATCTTCGACCGCCGTGGTCGCGCCCCAGCTCTTGGTCAGCCCCTTGACAGCGATCCCGGTCATTCTCCCGCTTCCGCCATGCCGGGGAGCAGCGCGAGCGCCGCGGCGTCGTCTCCTGCAATGATCAGCTCGTGGCCCGCATCCCGGATCATTTCCGAGATTTCTGCCGGAGGCTGGACGTCGCAGAACACGAGATCGGCATCGGCGATATGTCCGCCGCGGACATAGGCGGCGCGGCCGAACTTGGTATGGTCGAGCACGACGACCTTGGTGCGACAGTTCTGGCTGATCACCTCGCGTGCGCGGATCTCGTCCTCGGTGAAATCGAGCAGGCTGCCGTCCGGATCGACGCCGCCGACCCCGAACAGCCCGTAATCGACCTTATAGGCGGAGAAGAATTGCTCGACCTGCTGGCCGAGCACGTCACGGCCCTCGGGCCGGATCCGGCCCCCGGCGATCGTGACCTCGAATGTCGGGCTGGCGCTGGCGGTCAGGGCCGCCGCGATATTGTTGGTGACGATCCGGAGCCCGGTATGGGAGCGCAGGGCCCGGACCACCATTTCAGGTGTCGTGCCGATGCTGACGGCGAGCGAGGCGCCGTCGGGAATGCGGGACGCGACGGCGGCGGCGATCCGCGCCTTCGCACCGGCGTTCAGGATCATGCGCTGGTCGAAATCGATATTCGCGTTCGGCGAGGGCAACTCCACGCCGCCGTGACGCCGTCGCAGCAGGCCTCCGTCGCACAGCTGGTTCACATCCCGGCGGATCGTCTGTTCGGTGACGGCGAAACGCTCGGCCAAATCGATAATGGATTGGTAACCGGCGGCACGGACCATTTCGGTGATTTCGGCCCGCCGCCTCGAGGCGTTGGAAGAGATACTGGCTGCCACGGAACTGCCTTCGCGCGAGATGTTCGAATGAATGCGAAGCGAAGGCTATTCAGGCTCTGTTGCGGAAATGGTGTTCGTTTTTTGACAGTTCGATAACGCAATGGGCGCGATCGAAAGGTCTATGTGACGATTGGAAGACCGTAGAAGGTCGGGAAACTAAAAAAGCCGGGGAGTTTGGAGCTCCCCGGCTTTCATCTGAAAGGACTGTCGCCCGCCTAGAAGTAGAGCGAGATGTCCACGTGATCGGACTGGCAGGCCGCAACGTCGAGCGCGATGTCATGCGGCAGCCGCTCGAGCAGGCGGAGACCGATCGTGTTTCGGATCGCCGCTTCATACTCGTTCAGCTTGTTGCCGATCGCGCTCTGCGCCTGCTGACGCCAGGCAAGCTCCTCCTGATAGACCGCGATGGCCTTCTGAAGCTCTTCCAGAGCCTTCTCCTTGTCCGGGCTTTTGCCGCGCAGCGCACGGCGGGCCTTCGAGACAGCGGAACGCACTGAGCCGGCTTCGACCACTTCGCCGATCTTGCTCTCGACTTCCTTGATCAGCTCTTCCGTCTCTTTCGGATCGAGGTTCCGGATCGGATCGGCAAGTCCCTCGATGTCACCGGAAAGCGCGGCGAGGGCGTCGGCGTCCCGCAGCGTCGCCTGCAGAACCGCGATCGGCTCATAGGCCGTATCCACTGTGCGGCGATAGGCGAGGCGTGCTTTCTTCTCCGCACCCAGGACCTTGGTGAAGGCCTTGTGATCGGGTTCCCAATTTGCCGGGATTTCGGCCTCGAGCTCTACCTGTTCGGCCTTCAGAACCTCGATCCGGCTGGCCAGTTTCTCGGCCTCGTCGAGCTTCTCGCCATTGGAACGTTTCAGCAGGTCGAGCTGGTCTTCGAGTTCCTTGATTTCGGCGATGTGCTTGGCGATGTCGCGCTGGGCCGCGCGGACCGCCATGTGAAGCGGACGGTAGTCCTTCGCCGCGTCCTCAATGGCAGCCGTCGCCGCGAAGGCTTCCTCGATGGCCGTGAAAGAGCCGTCGGCGGCCTTGAAGCTCTTTTTCAGATCGTTCTGCACCGACTTCGGAAGGAAGGAGATATCCCAGCTTTTCGCATCTGCGATGGCGGCGCGGATCTCGTCGCCTTCTTCGGCGAAGGTCGCCATTACGTAATTCTCGATGCAGTTCTGCAGCCGCGGGTTTTTCGGCGGCGGCGCGCTTTCGGAGGTGAGCGACATCCGGTTCGGGATGTAGTTCACCAGCTGCGGTGTCAGACCGACGATCAAGAGGGCGAAAAGCTGCAGGCTGATGAAGGGGATCACGCCCTTGTACATCGAGAGGGTCTTCACCGCCTTCGGGGCGACGCCGCGCAGGTAGAACAGCGCAAAGCCGAAGGGCGGTGTGAGGAACGAGGTCTGGATGTTCAGGCCGATCATCACACCGAGCCAGACCGCGGTCACGTTGGCGGACGGATCGGCCAGCAGGATCGGCGCCACGATCGGAACCACCACAACGGCGATCTCGATGAAATCGAGGAAGAAGCCGAGAATGAAGATCACGCCCATGACGATGATGAATTGGGCCCAGAAACCGCCCGGCAGGCTGGTCAGGAATTCGCGCACCAGTTCCTCGCCGCCGAAGGCGCGGAAGGCCGCGGTCAGCATGGCGGCGCCGAGCAGGATGATGAAGACGAGAGCCGTGGTCTTGGCGGTCTCCACCATGACACCGCGCAGGGTGTCCTCGGTCTTGAAGGCGCGCCAGCCGCTCCAGAGGATCGCCGCGAGGAAAACCACCACGGCAACCGACGCTATGACCACGGCGATCACGTCGCCGGAATCGTGGATGGCGCGGATATTGATCGGATGGACGCTGGTCAGAACCAGAACGACGACGAGCGAGCCCATGGCCAGAATGGCCGGGACGAACGCTCCGGGTCGGCCTTCATAGAGGCGGTAACCGGCCATCACCATGGCGCCGACGGCACCGATGGCACCGGCCTGGTTCACGGTCGCGATGCCAGTGATGATCGAGCCCAGCACGACGAAGATCAGCGTCAGCGGCGGCACCAGGGACAGCAGCACACGGCCGGCGAATTTGCGGTCGTATTTGCCTTCGAACGGCACGGCCGGCGCGATCGACGGCCGGAAGAAGGCCATGATCAGGATATAGGCCATGTAGAGGCCGACCAGGATCAGACCCGGGGCGAGGGCGCCCATGAACATGTCGCCGGCGCTCGTGGAGCTGACGCCGAAGGAGCTCGGCATGGTGAACTCGCCGGTCGTCTCCTTGAAATAGGCGGTCCGCGCCATGCCCGCCTGATCGACGGCGCTCGCCAGCTGATCGGCGAGGATGATCAGAACGATGGAGGGCGGAATGATCTGCCCGAGCGTGCCGGAGGCGGCGATCGTACCGGTTGCGAGCGAGTGCGAGTAGTTGTTCCGCAGCATGGCCGGCAGCGAGATCAGGCCCATCGCGACCACGGTCGCGCCGACGATGCCGGTCGTCGCCGCCAGCAGCGCGCCGACGAAGACGACGGAGATGCCGAGTCCGCCTCGGATCGGACCGAAGAGCTGCGCCATGGAGACCAGCAGGTCCTCTGCGATCTTCGAGCGCTGCAGCATGATCCCCATGAAGACGAAGAGCGGGATGGCGATCAGTGTGTCTCGTTCGACTTCCCAATAAACGCCGCGGAAGTTCGTGACACCGGCCGTGAGCCAGTTCATCGGCCCGCCCTGGGCGAAATATGCGGCCGCGTCGCCGGCGAAGAGTTCGCCGGTGAGGGCGGCGAGGCCAATTGTGATGATCGCCGATCCCGGCAGCGCGAAGGCGACCGGGAAGCCCGACGCCAGCGCGCCGGCCATTATCACGACAAGCAGGAGGAGGAATACGAGTTCCATCAGACGGGTTCGCTCTTCGGGTCTTTAATGTGCTGAGGCTTCTGCGATTTCGCGCTTGCCGGGTTCCTCGCGATAGTCGGCGAGGCTTTCGAGGATGTAGCTGGCGAACTGGATCATCATCGAGATCGCGAAGATCCCGAGGAAACCGGCCATCAGATATTTCACATACATCCCGAAACCGGACTGCGAGACTTCGAAGCTCAGCAGCGGACTGTTGATGATGGAGGTCTTGCCCCACATGCCGATGGCAAGGACGGTGACGCAAAGCGACATGCCGAGGAGCAGGGAGCCCCAGATATTGACCAGGCCCTTCATCCGGCTGGTAAGCCCGGCATAGAGCACGTCGACGCGGACATGCCCGTCTTCGTAGAGCGTGTAGGCGCTCGCGAAGAGGAAGAGGGCGCCGTACCAGAAGCGGACGAGGTCGCCCTGGAAGGCCTGCTCGTAGGAGAAGATGAAGCGGCTGAGCACGATGCTGAGCTCCGCCGCGACGACGAGGAGAGCCAGCCAGGTAAAGCCGAGGGAGCGGGTGAAGGCGGCCGTCACGCAGCCCGCAAGCACCAGCGGAATATGGACATAAGCGCCGCGGAACTGCGAGCGCCCCAGCGCCGTCGCGAGATCGTCGCCGAAAATCGCCGGAAGCAGGTCTTCGACCCGGAGGAAGGAAATCACCATGTCGGCAAGTCCGACAAAGATGACCGCCCAGAATGAGGCGCGGATGATGTAGGCGGCGATGCCGACCATCGTCTGCGAGTCATGCCGCAACGGCTTTTCCGGCGTCCGCTTGGTGTAGATCGCGGCGCCGAGGATGCAGAGCAGATAGGACAGCGTCTGCAGCGCGCCGAGGATCGTAGCGGTTCCGTCGAGCGGCTGTTTCGGAGCCGCGCCGGGCAAAATGCCGAGATCCCCGAGGAAGGTGATCATGCTCGGCCAGTCCAGCCAGAAGATGAGGTAGTTGTTCAGCGCGAACATCAGAGTGACGCTGACAACGCTCCAGCAGAAAATCCGAGTGAATGCAGAAACGGGCGTCTGATAACCAGACGCCGCCGCGGCGCCCGCAGGCGCGCCCGAAGCCGATCCGACCATGTTCTGAAGTCTTCTTTCGAGAGAGGAGACGGGATCTTGCGATCCCGTCTCTATCAGGTGCGTTTCCTAGTCGATTACATGCCGAGAACGCGGTTGCGCTTCTCGGAGTAGCCGACGTCGGCGAGCTTCAGCCAGCCGCCGGCGGCGGAACGGGCATTCAGGAAGCTCTCGTGGACCTTGTTGGCGAGATCGCTGTGCTGGCGGGTCTCTTCGAAGACCTGCTCCGCGGCATCGCCGAACGCGTCATAGACGTCGTCGTTGAATTCGCGGACCTCGACGCCGTGCTCGTCGATCAGCTTGCGCAGATACTCACCGTTCTTGGCGTTGTATTCCGCCATCATCCAGTCGTTGGTCTGGCCGGCGACGGACTTGATGATCGCCTGGTCGGTCTTGGACAGGGTACCCCACCAGGAGGCGTTGATGCCGAGGGAGTCGAACCCGCCCGGCTCGTGCATGCCCGGATAGTAGTAGTACTTGGTGGCTTCGTAGAACTTCATCGCATAGTCGTTCCACGGACCGACCCACTCGGTCGCCTCGATGGCGCCGGAGACCAGGTTTTCATAGATCTGGCCGCCCGGCAGGGACACCGGGGAGGCGCCCAGCTTGGCCATGACGTCGCCGCCGAGGCCCGGGATACGCATCTTCAGGCCCTTGAGGTCGTCGGCGCTGTTGATTTCCTTGTTGAACCAGCCGCCCATCTGCACGCCGGTGTTGCCGGCCGCGAGGCACTTGAGGCCGAAGTCGCCGGCCAGCTCGTCCCAAAGCTCCTGACCGCCCATGTGATGGATCCAAGCGGCCATCTCGTTGTAGGTCAGGCCAAACGGCACCGAAGTGAAGTAGGCCCAGGCCGGATGCTTGCCTTTCCAGTAATAGTCGGCGGCGTGGTAAGCCTGCGCGTTACCGGAAGCGACTTCGTCGAACGAGTCGAACGCACCGACGCGCTCGCCGGCGGCGAAGTACTGAACCTGGATCTTACCGCCCGAGGTTTCCTGAATCCGCTCAGCCATCAGCTGGGCATTGGTGCCCAGGCCCGGGAAGTCACGACCCCAGGTCGAGACGATCACCATTTCGATGCGCTCTTGGGCGAGAGACGGTTTCGGGAAAGACGATGCAGCAGCGGCGGCGGCACCGCCGACGCCGGCCAGCCCAGCTTTGGAGATAAAGTCGCGACGTTTCATTGCGAAGCTCCCTAGTTAGATTGTTTCTTCAAGTGCGAATGGATCGCCGAGTGAAGCCACTGACCGCACCCTTTACAAGTGCCTATTCGCAGCTCGCCGGAATTAGTGCGATTGAATTTCCAATTTGGCAACCATTCAGTTCCACTAATACCGCAATGCGGCATAATTGTGCGCGGGCTGCCTGATTCCGGGTTCGAAAATGTCAAATTTTCGGATTTTGAACTTTCGAAACGCCGTCGAATCACGGTCTGCGGTCAAACCGGCAGGGCCGTGGTGTCCTTGATCGTTTCCATGGAGAAGCGCGAAGTGACCTCGCTCAGCGCGGTCAGCTCGACCAGATTTTTGTAGAAAAGATCGAAGCTGCGCATGTCCGGCACGACCACTTTGAGCAAGTAGTCGACTTCGCCGGCCATGCGATGGAACTCAAGCACTTCGGGCATCCCCTCGACGGTTTTGGCAAAGGTCTGTAGCCAGTCCGCCGAATGCTCGCCCGTCTTGATGCTGACGAAGACGGTCAAACCGTAGCCGAGCTTGTCGGCATCAAGAACGGCGACCTGCCGTTTGATCAGCCCGTCAGTCTGCATCCGGTTGATGCGCTTCCAGCATGGCGAGGCGGATAGCCCGACCTGCCGCGCGATATCAGAGACCGAGATGCTGCTGTCCTCCTGCAGGAGGCGCAGGATCTTTCTGTCCATGTCATCCATTCTCAAATTTCCCGATCTGAGACAAACGTCGTCAAAGTTGGTGTGATGTGGGAACGATATGTTCTATTTGAGGGGGCGTTATTGTCGATTTGGGAAAAATAATGATATTTCAGGAGCGTTGAGAGTTCAACAGCTCTCCTCTCCCGGAAACGGGAACGCGGCGATTTGAAGGGCAGCTTGCGGCCGCGACAGCAACCGCTAAAGCGCCACGGGACGGATCCCGTGGGCCCTTTCGTAACGACGGAATGGAGCCGGCCATGGGGTCGCATCTTGGACCAGATCTATTCTTCACGGGCGCCCGCCAATGAAGTACCTGCCGATCTTTGCGGACCTCGCCGGCCAGCATGCTTTGCTCGTGGGCGGCAACGAGGATTCTGCTCGCAAGCTTCGTCTTCTTCTGAAGACCGAGGCGCGAATTCGGGTCGTGAGCTCCGCTCCGAACGCCGAGGTCTCCCGACTTGCGGCGGAAGGCCGGATCGACCTGCGCCGCCGGCCGTTCGAAACGGCGGACCTCGCCGATGTCAGGATCGCCATTCTCGGCGATGCCGAAGCCCTGGACATTGAAGAGGTTGCGCGCGAGATACGCGCGACCGGTGTCCCGACCAATGTCGTCGACCGGCCGGATCTTTCCACCTTCATCATCCCCGGTATCGTCGACCGGGACCCGATCGTTGTCGCTATCGGCAGCGAGGGCGCGGCGCCGGTCATGGTGCGGCGGATCCGTGAGCGCATCGAAGCACTCCTGCCGGTGCGGCTGGGCGCGCTCGCCCGGTTTGCGCAGAGTTTCCGGGGCGCTGTTTCGGCCGCGATCGGCGACGGCGGTGTGCGCCGCCTGTTCTGGGAGCGGTTTTTCGACGGTCCGGTCGCGCGGGACGTCCTCGCTGGACGCGAGGGCGGGACGCGCGAGGCGATGCTGCGGCTTGTAAATACGGCAGGCGCGCGCGCGGAGCGGAGGGGCTCCGTTGCACTGGTCGGCGCCGGTCCGGGGGATCCTGACCTTCTGACCCTGAGGGCCCTGCGCCTGATGCAGGACGCGGATGTAATCGTGCACGACGCACTGATCGGTCCGACCATGCTTGATTACGTTCGGCGGGATTCGATCCGGGTGGATGTCGGAAAGCGGGCAGGGCGCGCTTCCTGGAGCCAGGACGAGATCAACGCCGTGCTCGCCGAGCATGCGGAGGCGGGCCGGCGCGTTGTCCGGCTCAAGGGCGGCGATCCGTTCATTTTCGGCCGCGGCGGAGAGGAACTCGCCTATCTGAAGGCGCGCGGTATCTCCGTGGACATCGTTCCCGGCGTGACCGCCGCTCTCGGGGCGGCGTCCGCCGCCGGACTGCCGCTGACGCATCGCGATCACGCGAACCGTCTGACGATCCTGACCGGACACGACCGCAACGGCTATTCGGACTTCGACGCCAATGTGCTCGCGGATCCGAAAGGCACGCTCGTCATCTATATGGGCCTTGGCGCGGCACCCCGGATCATGGCCGCGGCGCTCGATGCGGGCCGCGCCGCCGAGACGCCGGTCGCGGTGATCGAGAAAGCCACTCTGCCGGAGCAGCGTGTGCTGAAGGCCTCGCTCGGCAACCTCGCCAATCTGGTAGAAGAGCAGCGTGTGGAGGCACCGGCTTTGATCGTGATCGGCGACGTGGCGGCTCTGGCCGAGGGTGAGACTTTCGAGACCGTCGGCGGAGAGCGCCGCCGTCTCGCTGTCTAGGAAATGAGTGAGATGAAAGAGAAGAACCAGGTCATGACCGCGAACCGGCTGGGCGACGGCGCCGTCGTCTACCTCGCCGAGGACGACGATTGGGTGCTGAGCCTCGATGCCGCGGAGATCGCCGAGAGCGAGGAGGAGGCGATCCGGCTGGAGGAGCGTGCCGGCCTCGCCATGAAGCAACAGAAGGTCGTCGGGCCGTATCTTTTCGCGGTTTCCGTAACGGGAGAATACGTCGCGCCGATCAGCCAGCGCGAGATCATCCGCGCGGCGGGTCCGACGGTCGGCACCGACCTGCCCGAAACCACACCTTTGCGCTGAGTCCGGAAGTTCGAGAGATGTATCAGTATAACGAATTCGACCATGCCTTCCTGAAGGACCGGACGGCGGAATTCCGCGACCAGGTCGCGCGGCGTCTGGCGGGTGAGCTCACCGAGGACGAGTTCAAGCCGCTCCGGCTGATGAACGGGCTCTATCTCCAGCTCCATGCCTATATGCTGCGGGTCGCCATTCCTTACGGCACACTCTCGGCGAAGCAGATGCGCCAGCTCGGCATGATCGCGAAGCGCTGGGACCGCGATTGGGGGCATTTCACCACCCGGCAGAACATTCAGTACAACTGGATCAAGCTGGACGACGTGCCGGACATCCTGGACGCGCTTGCCGAAGTCGAGATGCACGCGATCCAGACCAGCGGCAACTGCATCCGCAACGTGACGGCGGACCAGTTCGCCGGCGTTGCGGCGGACGAGATCGAGGATTCCCGCGTCTGGGCCGAGATCATCCGGCAATGGTCGACGCTGCACCCGGAATTCACCTTCCTGCCGCGCAAGTTCAAGATCGCCATCACCGGCTCGGAGCACGACCGTGCCGCGGTGAAGCTGCACGATATCGGTCTGCGCATGCGCCGGAACGAGGCCGGCGAGACCGGCTTCGAGGTGATCGTCGGGGGCGGGCAGGGGCGCACGCCGATCGTCGGCGAGACGATCCGCGATTTCCTGCCGAAGCAGCACCTGCTCTCCTATCTGGAAGCGATTCTGCGGACCTACAATCTGCTCGGCCGCCGGGACAATCTCTACAAGGCGCGGATCAAGATCCTGGTCGCCGCCGTCGGGATCGAGAAGTTCGCCGAGATGGTCGAGGAGGAATGGCTGGAGATTAAGGACAGCGCGCTCGCGCTCGAGCCGGAGCAGATCCGGGCCATCGAGGAGCACTTTGCTCCGCCGCAATACGAAACCATCGCGGAACCGGTCGCTGGATTCGATGCCGCTCGCTTCACCGATCCGGCCTTCGCGGCCTGGACGCGGACCAATCTCTTCCCGCACAAGCAGCCGGGTTACGCCGTCGTCACGGTGTCCCTGAAGCCGGCAGGGGGCGTCCCCGGCGATGCCACTTCGGCGCAGATGGAAGCATTGGCGGATCTGGCCGAGAAATACTCCCTCGGCGAGCTGCGCATCGCGCACGAGCAGAACGTGGTGCTGCCGGACGTGCGCAAGCAGGACCTGCACCGGCTCTGGCAGGAACTCGGCGAGCAAGGTCTGGCTGACGCCAATATCGGGCTCATCACGGACATCATTTCCTGTCCGGGGCTGGATTACTGCAACCTCGCCAATGCCCGCGCGATCCCGATCGCGCAGCGCATCAGCCGGCATTTCGCCGACCCGGCACTGCAGAGCGAGATCGGCCCGATCACGCTGAATATCTCCGGCTGCATCAATGCCTGCGGGCATCACCATGTCGGCAATATCGGCATCCTCGGCGTCGATAAGAAAGGCGTCGAGCATTACCAGATCACCATCGGCGGGATCGCCGACGAGAATGCCGCCGTCGGCCGGATCCTCGGCCCGTCCTTCCCGGCCGAAGAGGTGGTCGACGCCATCGATACCCTGATCGCCACCTTCCGGAAGATCCGCGAGGAGGGCGAGACTTTCATCGACACCGTGCAGCGGGTCGGTATCCAACCCTTCAAGGAGACGCTCTATGCCAATCATTAAGAATGGCCGGATCGAGGAGAATGTCTGGGTTCCGCTTGGCGAGGAGGGCGACGGCGCGCTCGATCGTGCGACCCCGGTCCTGGTGTCGCTTGGCGAATGGAAGGCCGGCAAGCAAACGCTGATGGCCAATTTCGAGCGCCGCGCGATCCGGCTGGAGAATGCAGACGCGGCCGAGGAGATCCGGGAGGACCTCGACGCGATCGACGCGGTGATCCTTTTCTTCCCGAAATTCAACGACGGACGCGCTTTCTCGCAAGCGCGACTGCTTCGGGACCGTTACGGCTTCAAGGGCGAGATCCGCGCTACCGGCCATGTCATCCAGGACCAGTACCTCTTCCTGCAGCGCTGCGGCGTCGATGCGGTCGAGGTGCCTGACGAAAACCTTCTGGATGCCTGGAACCGCGCCCACAAACGCTTCAAGGGCTACTACCAGCCGGCGCTCGCCGTTCCTGCGGGGCCGTCGGAAGACCGGCCGTCAGATGGCTCTGTAGGCCATGGCGGCGCGTACAGCCGGGTCGAACCGGCCGTTCTTGCGAGCTGGGCCTACTGAGAGGAAATCTGGCGCCCACCCATTTGCCTCTGCGCCAGATCGACCTGAAACGCCGGAAAGTCCGCTTTCCGGCGTTTTTTTGTGACTTTAGCTCATTTGTTCAGTTTGACGGCGCTCCAGTTTTTTGATCAGATAGTAAAAAACGAGTGCAAATGCACCGTGACTGAACAGGAGAGACCATGCCGTCTGATATCCGTGGGGACCGTCTGTCCCCGGCGGAGGTCGAGTCGAATTTCGCCGACCTTCACCCGCTGCTCAGCAAACACGAAGCCTATGTCGAGGCCGACCGGTGCTATTTTTGCCATGACGCGCCCTGCGTCACGGCCTGCCCGACCGGGATCGACATTCCGCTCTTCATCCGGCAGATCCTGACGGACAATCCGTCCGGCTCGGCGAAGACCATTCTGGGAGCCAACATCCTCGGCGGGATGTGCGCCCGGGTTTGTCCGACGGAGACGCTCTGCGAGCAGGTCTGCGTCCGCGAGACGGCGGAGCAGAAGCCGGTCCGGATCGGCGAATTGCAGCGCTACGCGACGGATCATCTGATGGCCGCCGGTGTCCATCCGTTCGAACGGGCCGCGCCCACCGGTAAGAAAGTGGCCGTGGTCGGGGCCGGTCCGGCGGGTGTTTCCTGCGCACATCGCCTCTCTATGCACGGACATGACGTCACGATCTACGAGGCGAAGTCGAAAGGCGGGGGGCTCAACGAATACGGCATCGCGGCTTACAAGGCGGTGGACGAATTCGCCCGGCGCGAGCTCGATTTCGTGCTCTCCATCGGCGGTATCGAGCTGAAGACGGGGATGGCGCTCGGCCGGGACGTCTCGCTGGATGCGCTCGTCGGGGATTACGACGCGGTCTTTCTCGGGCTCGGTCTCGGGGCGACGAACGGTCTCGGGATCGCGGGCGAGCAGCTTGAGGGCGTCGTCGATGCGGTCGATTTCATCGAGGATCTGCGTCAGGCGCCCGCGCTGGAGAAGGTTGCTGTCGGACGGCGTGTCGTGGTGATCGGCGGCGGGATGACGGCGATCGACGCCGCCGTGCAGTCGAAGTTGCTCGGCGCGGAGGAAGTGACACTGGTCTACCGCCGCGGCGCGGACCGGATGAATGCGAGCGCCTACGAGCAATCGCTGGCGAAGGAGAAGGGCGTCGTACTGCGGCACTGGGCGCGACCGGAGAAAATCGAGGCAGGATCGGACGGCAAGGCAGCCGCCATCAGTTTCATGAAGACCCGCGAGGAGGGTGGCAAACTGGTCGATACCGGCGAGCAATACGAGCTTCAGGCCGACATGGTGCTGAAGGCGATCGGCCAGGCGTTTACGCCGGCGCCGCTCAAGGGGGCCAATACCGAGATCGCGCTGGAAGGCGGGCGGATCAAGGCAGGGGCCGACCGGCGCACGAGCCATCCGAAAATCTGGGCCGGCGGCGACGCGGTCGCGGGCGGCGAGGACCTTACCGTCGCCGCGGTCGAGGACGGCAAACAAGCCGCGCTTTCCATCCATGCGGCGCTGACGGGCGCCTGAGCCGGATCGGGAGAAAGATCATGGCAAATCTGCAGACCAATTTCCTCGGTATCAAATCCCCCAACCCGTTCTGGCTGGCCTCGGCGCCGCCGACCGACCGCGAGGTCAACGTCACCCGTGCCTTCAAGGCTGGCTGGGGCGGCGTCGTCTGGAAAACCCTCGGCGAGGACCCGCATATCGTCAACGTGAACGGCCCGCGCTACGGCGCGGTGCATTCCAACGACCGGCGTCTGATCGGCCTCAACAATATCGAACTGATCACCGACCGGCCGCTGGAGGTCAATCTCCGCGAGATCAAGGCGGTGAAGAAGGCCTGGCCGGACCGGGCGATCGTCGTTTCGCTGATGGTGCCCTGCGAGGAGCAGGCCTGGAAGAAGATCCTGCCGCTGGTCGAGGAAACCGGCGCGGACGGGATCGAGCTTAATTTCGGCTGTCCGCACGGCATGTCCGAGCGTGGCATGGGCGCCGCCGTCGGCCAGGTTCCGGAATATGTCGAGATGGTCGCGCGCTGGTGCAAGCAGAACACCCGCATGCCGGTGATCGTGAAGCTGACGCCGAACATCACGGATGTCCGCCAGCCGGCACGGGCCGCCAAGAACGGCGGTGCGGACGCAGTTTCCCTGATCAACACCATCAATTCGGTCATGGGCGTCGATCTCGATATCATGGCCCCGAGCCCGCATATCGACGGCAAGGGGACCCATGGCGGCTATTGCGGCCCGGCGGTGAAGCCGATCGCGCTCAGCATGGTCTCGGAGATCGCCCGCGATCCGGAGACGAAGGACCTGCCGATCTCGGCCATCGGCGGTATCACCACTTGGCGCGACGCCGCCGAGTTCATGGCGATGGGGGCCGGCACGGTGCAGGTTTGCACAGCGGCGATGACCTACGGCTTCAAGATCGTGGAAGAGATGAAGTCGGGCCTCTCCGACTGGATGGACGAGAAGGGCTATACCTCCGTCGACCAGTTCGTCGGACGCGCCGTACCGAACGTCACCGACTGGCAGTATCTGAACCTCAATTACGTGGTGAAGGCGCGGATCGATCAGGAAAGCTGCATCAAGTGCGGACGCTGTCACATCGTCTGCGAGGACACCTCGCACCAGGCGATCTGGGCCGAGAAGGATGGACAGCGGCATTTCGAGGTGAACGACGCCGAATGCGTCGGCTGCAATCTCTGCGTCAGCGTCTGCCCGGTCGAGGATTGCATCACCATGGAGCACCTGACCGACGGCGTGGACCAACGCACCGGCCAGAAGATCAATCCGGACTATGGCAACTGGACGACGCATCCGAACAACCCGATGCGGGTTGCTGCGGAGTAGGAGGCAAAACCCAATCCAGAGTCGTCATTTCCACGCAAGTGGGGACCCAGAGAACGTAGAGCGGAGACCTGGACCCCTGGGTCCCCGCATTTGCGGGAATGACGACTTTATGAGTCGTTTGAATCGCTTGGCGGGCGTTCTTAACGTGGCTTCAGCCCGTTGAAGAGCACAGTGAAGAGCGTCCGTTCTGCCGCTTCGAAGCGCTTCTCGCGGGTTCCGGGGTCGGTCCCCTCGAGAGCGTCCATCTGGGTCTCGAAATCGGCGTAATGCTGGGTCGCGGCCCAGATCATGTAGATCAGGTGCAGCGGCTCGACCGGAGCCATCTTGCCTTCGGCGATCCAGGTCCGGATCGCCTTGGACTTTTCTTCCACGAGGTTCTTGAGCGGGCCTTTGAGGGTCTCCTCAAGAAGCGGCGCGCCCTGCAGGATCTCGTTGGCGAAAAGGCGGGAGGCTTTCGGATTGATCCGGGCGTGGGCCAATTTGGCGGAGATATAGGCGCCGAGTTCGGCGCTCGGGTCGCCATCCGGATCGAGTTTGGCAAAGGGGGTGAGCCAATCGTCCAGGGTTTCCTGCAGGACGCTCTGATAGAGGTCCTGTTTTGTGCGGAAATAGTACAGCATGTTCGGCTTGGACATGCCGGCGGCGGCGGCGATTTCGTCCAGCGTCGTGCCGCGGTAGCCGGAGCGCGAGAACATGTCGAGCGCGGCTTTCAGGATCCGCTCCCGGTTCTCCTGCTGAATACGCGTGCGGGGCGTTTCTCCCGTGACCGCAGCCATTACCTGACTCCTGCTTGCGGGAGGGCCGGAAATCCGGTGCCGGGGTGCGGAAAAAAAGAGCTGCGTGGAGTCATGGCGCGTGTCGAATTTGCTGTACGTTTTCTGGGCAGGAAAGGCACGGGAATGCCTACACTTTAATCTTGATCAAATGGTCAACTTTGTCTTTGCTTATAGCCGCAGAAGGGCATGAAGACAAATGCTCCCGAAAGGTGCCGAAAGGCCGAAGTCCCGATAACCGATCTGGGCTTCCGGCGGCGGCGAAAAGAGTCCCGGCCCCGGGACAGAGCGAACAGGAGAGTCTTGGATGAGCGAGCCGGCCAGCAATATCCGGATCAATGGCCAGCGGCTGTGGGACAGCCTTATGGACATGGCGAAAATCGGACCGGGCGTCCGCGGCGGCAACAACCGCCAGACGCTGACCGATTCCGACAAGGAAGGGCGCGAGCTGTTCGCCAGATGGTGCGACGAGCAGGGCCTGACCATGGGCGTCGACAGCATGGGCAACATGTTCGCGCG
The DNA here is from genome assembly GCF_024662015.1 of Nisaea acidiphila. NCBI lineage: Bacteria > Pseudomonadati > Pseudomonadota > Alphaproteobacteria > Rhodospirillales > Thalassobaculaceae > Nisaea > Nisaea acidiphila. The sequence continues at coordinate 4,551,548 of NZ_CP102480.1, forward strand.
TCGCGAGGGCACCGATCCGGACGCGCTCCCGGTCATGGTCGGCTCCCACCTCGATACCCAGCCCACCGGTGGCAAGTATGATGGTGTCCTTGGTGTGCTCGGTGGCCTCGAGGTGATCCGGACGCTGAACGATCTCGGCATCAAGACCAAGCATCCGATCGAGGTGGTGAACTGGACCAACGAGGAAGGCACACGTTTCGCGCCCGCGATGGTTGCCTCCGGCGTATTCGCCGGCGTTCACACCCAGGAATGGGCTTATGACCGGACCGATGCCGAGGGCAAGAAGCTCGGCGACGAACTCGCGCGGATCGGTTTCAAGGGCGACGAGCCGGTCGGCAAGCGCAAGCTCCATGCCTTCTTCGAACTGCATATCGAGCAGGGTCCGATCCTGGAGGACGAGGGGATCGACATCGGTGTCGTGACCCACGGCCAGGGCCTGAAATGGATCCAGATCACTCTGACCGGCAAAGAGAGCCATACCGGCTCCACCCCGATGCCGAAGCGGATCAATGCCGGTCTCGGCATGGCGCGGGTGACCGAGCTGGTGAACAAGATCGCGCTGGAGCACGGCCCGCACGGCGTCGGCGCCATCGGTCACCTGGAGCTCTATCCGAACTCCCGCAATATCATCCCCGGCAAGACGGTCTTCACTGTCGACTTCCGGCATCCGGACAAGGCCAATTTGGAAGAGATGGAAGCCAAGCTCCGCAAGGGTGCGAAGGAGATCGCCGACGAAATCGGTCTCGGTCTCGAGATCGAGCAGACCGGCGGCTTCGACCCGGTCACCTTCGACGACGGCTGCGTCACCGCGATCCGCAGCGCGGCCGAGGAACTCGGCTATTCGCACCGGAACATCGTCTCGGGCGCCGGGCACGACGCCTGCTGGATCAACCGTGTGGCGCCGACCGCGATGGTGATGTGTCCCTGCGTTGATGGCCTGAGCCACAATGAGGACGAGGAAATCACCAAGGAATGGGCGACCGCAGGGGCGGATGTGCTGTTCCATGCCGTGGTCGAGACGGCCGGAATCGTCGAATAAAAACAGAACGATACAGGAGAGAGCTCATGTCGAAAGTCATCAAAGGCGGGACTGTCGTCACCGCCGATTACAGCTATGAATCCGACGTTCTGATCGAGGGCGGCAAGATCACCGCGATCGGCAAGGACCTGCAGGGCGACCAGACCGTAGACGCTTCCGGCTGCTACATCATGCCCGGCGGGATCGATCCGCATACCCACATGGAAATGCCTTTCATGGGTACCTATTCGGCGGACGATTACCACAGCGGAACGTCGGCCGCGGTTTCGGGCGGCACAACCATGCTGGTGGATTTCTGCCTGCCGGTGCCGGACCAGTCCCTGATGCAGGCGCTGCAGAGCTGGGATCAGAAGGCGTCAAAGGCGGTCACGGACTATTCCTACCACATGGCCATCACCTGGTGGTCGGAGCAGGTCTTCGACGAGATGCAGCAGGTGGTGAAGCGCGGCATCAACACCTTCAAGCATTTCATGGCCTACAAGGGCGCGCTGATGGTCGACGACGACGAGATGTATGCCTCGTTCCGCCGCTGTGCCGATCTCGGTGCCATGCCGCTTGTGCACGCGGAGAACGGCGACGTCGTCGCGCATCTTCAGCAGAAGCTGATGGAGGAGGGCAATAACGGGCCGGAGGCGCACGCCTATTCCCGTCCGCCGGAAGTCGAGGGCGAGGCTGCCAACCGGGCGATCATGATCGCCGACATGGCCAACGTGCCGCTCTACATCGTGCATGTCTCCTGCGAGGAGGCACATGAGGCGATCCGCCGGGCGCGCCAGAACGGCAAGCGGGTTTTCGGCGAGCCGCTGATCCAGCATCTGGTGCTGGACGAGAGCGAATACGCCCATCCAGACTGGGATCATGCCGCACGCCGCGTGATGTCGCCGCCGTTCCGCAGCAAGTTGCATCAGGATGGGCTCTGGAATGGCCTCGCAGCCGGATCGCTGCAATGCGTCGCGACCGATCATTGTGCCTTCACCACCGATCAGAAGCGCATGGGCATCGGCGATTTTACCAAGATCCCGAACGGAACCGGCGGTCTCGAGGACCGTTTGCCTGTGCTTTGGACGCGCGGCGTGAATACCGGCCGCCTGACGCCGAACGAGTTTGTCGCGGTCACTTCGACGAATATCGCCAAGATCCTGAATCTCTATCCGAAGAAGGGGGCGATCCTGGTTGGGGCCGATGCGGATATCGTCGTATGGGACCCGAAGGCCTCAAAGGTCATCACGGCGAAGAACCAGGTTTCGGCGATCGACTACAATGTGTTCGAAGGCATCGAGGTCACCGGTTTGCCGCGCTTCACCATGAGCCGTGGAGAGGTGGTCGCGACCGAAGGCAAGGTCGATGCCGCGGAAGGACGGGGCAAGTTCGTCGGCCGCGAGCCTTATCCGGCGACCAACCAGGCACTCTCCAAGTGGAAAGAGCTGACGGCGCCGCGCAAGGTCGTGCGGGACGCCGCGAATATCCCGGCGGGGGTCTGAACCGGGAAGCGGACGGCTTGGCCGTCCGCGCTACCGCAATGAAATAGAAGCGGACCGCCGGAGGGTGCCGGCCGGTCGGCCGTTATGGAGACCATGGTGACAGATATGCAGGCGACCGGCGCCGCCCAAGAGGCAGGCTTCCGCGTGATCGACGCGCGCGAGCTTTGCCTGACCTTCGAAACGAATGACGGTCCGGTACACGCGCTCTCCAATGTCGATCTGACAGTCGAGCGGGGCGAGTTCGTCTCTTTCATCGGGCCGAGCGGCTGCGGCAAGACGACCTTACTGCGGGTTATCGCCGATCTGGAACAGCCGACCTCCGGTGTGATCTCGGTCAACGGCATGAGTCCGGAGGAGGCGCGGAAAGCCCGCGCTTATGGTTATGTCTTCCAGGCCGCAGCGCTCTACCCGTGGCGCACCATCGCCGGAAACGTGGCGCTTCCGCTGGAGATCATGGGGCTCGACAAGACGGAGCGCGAGGCGCGTATCAGCCGCAATCTGGAGCTGGTGAACCTTGCGGGCTTCGAGCGCAAGTTCCCCTGGCAGCTGTCCGGGGGCATGCAGCAACGCGCTTCCATTGCCCGCGCGCTCGCGGTCGAGCCGGACCTGCTACTGATGGACGAGCCCTTCGGCGCTCTTGACGAGATCGTCCGCGATCACCTGAACGAGCAGTTGAACCGGCTTTGGGATCGGACCAACAAGACAGTCATCTTCGTCACGCACTCGATCCCGGAGGCGGTCTTCCTTTCGACCAAGATCGTCGTCATGTCGCCGCGGCCGGGCAGGGTGCATGAGGTGATCGAGTGCAACCTGCCGCGCGAACGCACGCTCGATATCCGGGAGACTCCCGAGTTCCTCGAGATCGCGCACCGGGTGCGGGACGGGCTCCGTGCCGGGCACGCTTACGACGATGAATGAGTTGCTGAAATCCCGGACCCTTGCGGTCTCAACGGTCCTGCTGGTGCTGATCGCCGTCTGGTATATCGCGGCTGTGCTGCTGAACGCGCCGTTCCAGCGCGAGCAGGACGAACGCGCCAAGGCGACGCCGACGAGTGGGCAATTCATCTCGGCCACGCTGAACCAGAAAAGGCCTGTGCTGCCGGCGCCGCATCAGGTGGCGGTCGAGATTTGGAATACAACGGTCGAGAAGAAGGTGACGTCGAAAAGAAGCCTTGTTTATCATGCCGGTATAACGCTTTCTTCAACCATGCTCGGGTTCCTCATCGGCTCCGTGCTCGGAATTGTGCTGGCAGCGGCGATCATCCATGTCGAAAGCCTCGAGCGCAGTTTGATGCCGTGGATCATCACCTCGCAGACCATCCCGATCCTCGCCATCGCGCCGATGGTCATCGTGGTGCTGAACGCGGTCGGGATCTCCGGGCTGATCCCGAAGGCGATGATTTCGACCTATCTTTCCTTCTTTCCAGTCACGGTCGGCGTGGTGAAAGGCCTGCGCTCGCCGGACCCGATGCAGCTCGACCTGATGCGGACCTACAGCGCGTCCTCCTTCCAGACTTTCTGGAAGTTGCGCTGGCCGTCCTCGATCCCGTTCCTCTTCACTTCCATGAAGATCGCCATCGCCGCGAGCCTTGTCGGAGCCATCGTCGGTGAATTGCCGACCGGGGCCGTGGCCGGTCTCGGAGCGCGGCTGCTTGCCGGTTCCTATTACGGGCAGACGGTGCAGATCTGGTCCGCGCTGCTGAGCGCGGCTTTCCTTGCGGCCATGCTGGTCACCATCGTCGGTTTCGCGGACAAGGCGGTGCGCCGCCGGATGGGGATGGCGCAATGATGGCCGGTATTCCCCTGACGGTGATCGGCGGCGCGATCGCGCTGGCCTTCGGTATCGCCGCTGCTCTCACAGGTTGGGATGCTGTCTCCTCGTCCTATGCCGCGTGTTCTGTTCTTCTTGCAGGTGCGGTCGCCGCGTCGATCGTCTGGCGTGTCGGCGCGCTCGGGACCGCACTGATTTTCCTGTCCGTCCATGCCGCCGCCTTTCCGCTGATGTGGCATCTGGGAACAGCCCCCGGAGACATGGAATACGGCTACTGGGGCCTCCTGATTGCGTCTTGGCTGCTAGCCTGGACCAGCGTCAGTCGCCTGACGAAGACGGCGAAGTCTCTCCCGTCCGGCGCAAAGAAGGCCGTTGGCCTCCTGATTCCGCTGATCTTCGGGCTCTGGCTGATGCTGATCTGGGAAGCGATCACGCGCGGGGCGGGTGTGCCGCAGGTACTGCTGCCGGCGCCGAGCGCGATCTGGGCGAAGCTCACAACGTCGCTGCCGATCCTCTGGGCGGATTTCGTCCAGACCTTCCTGAAGGCCGTGATCGCGGGCTACGTACTTGGTTGCGGCATCGGTTTCGGCACCGCGATCCTGGTCGACCGCTCGCCCTTCCTGAAGCGCGGTTTGGTGCCCGTCGGCAATATGGTGAGTGCGCTGCCGATCATCGGTATCGCTCCGATCATGGTCATGTGGTTCGGTTTCGACTGGCAGTCCAAGGCCGCCGTCGTCGTCATAATGACCTTCTTCCCGATGCTGGTGAACACCCTCGAAGGGCTCTCTGCGTCGAGCGCGATGCAGCGCGACCTGATGCGGACATACGCGGCCAGCTATGGACAGACACTCTGGAAGATGCGCCTCGTCGAGGCGCTGCCCTTCATCTTCAACGCCCTCAAGATCAATTCGACGCTGGCGCTGATCGGTGCCATCGTGGCCGAGTTTTTCGGCACGCCGATCGTGGGCATGGGATTCCGCATTTCAACCGAGGTCGGCCGCATGAATGTCGACATGGTCTGGGCGGAAATCGCGGTAGCGGCACTGGCCGGTTCCGCTTTCTACGGCGCACTCGTGCTGATCGAGCGCGCCCTGACATTCTGGCACCCGTCCAACAGATAAGAGCCGGGGCCGGGGAGGCTTTTTCAATGAGGAGAGCGAAGATGCAAAAACTGCTGACAGGACTGCTCGCGGGGGCGATCGGTCTGATGTCTTCGGCCGCGATGGCGGAAGGCGAGGACCATGTGACGCTGCAGCTGAAATGGGTCACGCAGGCCCAGTTCGCTGGTTATTACGTGGCGGCCGAAAAAGGCTTCTACGAGGAAGAGAACCTCACCGTCGATATCAAGCCGGGCGGCCCGGACATCGCGCCGCCGCAGGTGATCGCCGGCGGCGGGGCCGACGTGATCATCGACTGGATGCCGTCCGCGCTCGCCAGCCGCGAGAAGGGTGTTCCGCTGGTCAATATCGCCCAGCCCTTCAAGAGCTCGGGCATGATGCTGACTTGCCGCAAGGATACCGGCATCACCTCGCCGGCGGACTTCAAGGACAAGACCCTCGGTGTCTGGTTCTTCGGCAACGAGTATCCGTTCCTTTCCTGGATGTCCCAGCTGAAGATCCCGACCGACGGCAGTGCCGGCGGCGTTACCGTGCTGAAGCAGGGCTTCAACGTCGATCCGCTGCTGCAGAAGCAGGCCGATTGCGTGTCCACCATGACCTATAACGAATACTGGCAGGTTATCGATGCCGGCATCCCGGCCTCCGAGCTGGTGGTCTTCAAATATCAGGATCAGGGTGTGGCGACGCTCGAGGACGGGCTCTATGTCCTCGAGGACAATCTGAAAGACCCGGCTTTCGTCGACAAGATGGTGCGCTTTGTCCGCGCCTCGATGAAGGGCTGGAAATATGCCGAGTCCAACCCGGACGAAGCCGCCGATATCGTGCTCGAAAACGATGCGACCGGCGCCCAGACCGAGAAGCACCAGCGCCGCATGATGGGCGAGATCGCAAAGCTGACAGCGGGCTCCAACGGAGCGCTCGATCCGGCCGACTACGAGCGGACGGTTGCGACCCTCCTGAAGGGCGGCTCGAGCCCGGTCATCACCAAGAAGCCGGAGAACGCCTGGACCCACCTGATCACGAGCAAGGCGCTGAAATAGTCGGTATCCTTGAATCACTGGAAAAGGCGGCCTTTAGGCCGCCTTTTCTTTGCGCGCTAAATAGCGCCGCCGAGATAGGCTTTCTGTACCGCGGGATCGAGGATAAGCGACTCGGCGCTGTCCGCGCCGGTGATCCTGCCGTTTTCCAGCAGGTAGCCGCGGTCCGCGATGGCAAGGCTTTGCCGCGCGTTTTGCTCTACGAGCAGGACGCCGAGGCCCGCATCGCGGATTTTCCGGAGGTTGCGGAAGAGCTCACCGCAGAGCAGCGGAGAAAGACCGAGCGAAGGCTCGTCCAGTAACAGGATCTCGGGGTTGGACATGAGCGCCCGTCCGATCGCGACCATCTGCTGTTCCCCGCCGGACATCGTGCGGACGATCTGGCTGCGCCGGTCCCGGAGTTTCGGGAACAGCTCCAGCACCTTTTCGAGATTGTCCCGCTCTATCGCGCGTGCCCGTGCGGGGTAGGCGCCGAGCGTGAGGTTCTCCATCACATTGAGGTCCGCAAAAATCCCGCGGCCTTCCGGGACCAGAGCGAGGCCGGCTTCGACGATAGCATCTGGCTTCATGCCGATCAGGTCCTGTCCGCCGAGCATACAACCGCCCGTCACGAGGCCTTCGGAGATACCCGCGAGGGCCCGAAGAAGAGAGGACTTCCCGGCGCCGTTGGCTCCGAGCATGACGACGATCTCGCCCCGGTCGACTTCGATGGATATCTCGTGCAGGGCCTCATGGAGGCCGTAAGAGACCGCGATCCCGCGCGCTTCAAGCATCAGCCGTCCCCAGATAGGCCTCGATCACATGCGGGTCGGACAGCACGTCGGCGGGCGTGCCCTCGGCAATCTTCTGACCGGAATTCATCACGACGCAGCGGTCGCAAAGCGAGCGGATCGCATCCATGACATGCTCGACCAGTATGATGGTCCGACCCTCGGCGCGAAGCGCGGCCACGAGGTCAATGCCGACCCTGAGTTCGGACGGGTTCAGTCCGGCGAGCCACTCGTCGAGCAGCAGCACCTCCGGTTCTCCCGCGAGGGCGCGGGCGAGCTCCAGGCGTTTCTGATCGATATAGGTGAGGGACGAGACCGCTTGCCTCTCCTTACCGGACAAGCCGACTCGTTCCAGGAGGCTGACGGCGAAGGTTTCGGCCTCGGCGCCCCACCTCTGCTTGTGTCCGAAAACCGCTCCGGCGATCGTATTCTCCATCACCGAGAGGCCCGGCAAGATCCGGACGAGTTGGAAAGTGCGGGAAACGCCGAGACGGGCGATCTCATGCGCGCTGGCGCCGGTCAGCTCTCGTCCGCGGAGCCTGATATTGCCGGAACTAGCTTTGAGCGCACCTGAAATCAGGTTGATCGAGGTGGATTTCCCGGAGCCGTTGGGCCCGATAATCCCCATGACCTCGTGTTCCCGGACGTCGAAAGTCAGCCCATCGACCGCAACGAGGCCGCCGAATCTTTTGGTCAGGCCGCCGACCTGGAGAATCGTCTCTCCCGGTGTCATGACAGTCTCCGGGGCTTCAGTTTTGCGGCGAGTCCGGTGATTCCGTCCGGGATCAGGTAGACGATTGCCAGGAACGCGACGCCGAGCATCATCGTCGTTGCGTTCGGGAAGGTGGCTGAGACCGTTTCCCAGAGCAGGGTGAACGGAACAACCCCGAGCAGCGGTCCCCAGAGATGCCGGGTGCCGCCGAGCAGGGCCATGATGACGACGAGGAAGCTCAGCTCCGGGGAGAAAACGACGTTCGGCTCAATGTAATAGTAGCGCGGCGCAACGATCGCTCCGACAAGCGCCGCGAAAAAGCCTGTGCTCATGAAGAGCAGGATCTTTGTTCGGGCCGTGTCGATCCCAACGTGGCGGGCGACCTCCTCGTCATTGCCGAGTATCCGCAGGGCGAAGCCCATGCGGGACCTGCCCAGGCGCCAGCCGAAAAGGAAGATCGCCGCCGTTACCGCGAGCAGCATCCAGTAGATGTGCCGTTCCTCAAGTTCGGTCAGCACGTAGAGTCCGCGGGAACCGAGAAAGTTGTTCTGTACCCAGCTGACCAGATTTCGGATCATTTCGGCTAGGCCGAGGGTGAAGATCACGAAATAGACTCCGGACAGGCGCAGGGTGGCGACGCCGATCGCGCCCGCGAGCAGCAAGGCCGCTAGCGGTGCAAGTGCGGCCATCGTCCAGAAGGAGGCGCCGAAATCGCTCATGCCTGTCGCCACGAGATAGCCTCCGACGCCATAGAAGGCGCCGGTCGAGAGCGCGATGAGGTGCGTCGGCCCGGAGAACAGTGCCCAGCTTGTCGAGAGCGCGGTGTACATGACGATGGTGACGGCGATGGAGAGCCAGTAACCGTCTGCGATGAACGGCACGCAAGAGGCCGCGATCAGAAGGACGAGGACACCGGCCGGCTTTGCGCTGGTCTTCATCAGGCGCTCCTCCGTCCGAAAAGTCCCTGCGGCCGGAACAACAGCACGGCAAGGAAGATCGCATAAGCCGCAACCAGTGTCAGGCCCGGATCGACGACGGTTGCGACAGCGGTTTCGACCAAGCCGAGAATCAGAGCGGCGACGATCGATCCGCGAATGTCGCCGACCCCGCCCATAATGACGATGATCAGCGCCTTCATCGTGAAGATCACGCCGGCGGAGGCGTCGAGGGTGACAAAGGTCGATATCAGGCTGCCGCCGAGCGCCGTAACCGTGCCGCCGAGCGCAAAGGCGAGGGCGGAAATCCGGGCAACGTTGATGCCGACTAGGCCGGCCGACTGCGGCGACACAGCGACGGCGCGCACCGCCATTCCCGCGCGGGACCGGTTGAGCCACAGATAGAGTGCCGTGCCGATGGCAGCGGCAAGAAGTGCGGCAACCAGACGATTGGCGGCGACCGTCGTACCGAGTACGGAAACCGGGACCGCAAGGAAGGAATAGGTGAAATACTCCGCTTGCAGGCTGACCATCAGGCCGACCAGGAAGAAGCTCATCCCGAAGGTGGCGAGAATGGTATCGACCTCGAGCTGTCCTCGATTCCTCGCTCGCTTGACCAGGGGGCGAAGTAGAAAGGCATAGATCACCCAGCTTCCGATGAAGGCAAGCGGACCGACGATCAAGAGTGAGACAATTGGGCTTACGCCAAAGGACACGAAGCCCCAGAAGGCGGCGAGGCCGCCGAGCACGAGGACTTCGCCATTGGCGAGGTTCATAATCCGGGCGACGCCATATTGCAGGTTCAGTCCCATAGCGACGAGCGCGTAGGCACCTCCGAGCAGGAGTCCGGAGATCAAAACATCCATGAAGTGTCTCTGATCAGGAACAAAAGAGGGGCCGGCCCAAATGGTCCGGGCCGGCCCAGGGGCATCATTTCCAACCCTTTTTGGCAACCGGTGCCACGCTGTCGCCCATGCCGGTATCGGCGACGGCAACGAACTTGCCATTCCGCCACTGCCCGACGGACCAGTAGCGTTCCGAGTTGTTATGCGCATCGAACTCGATGGTGCCGATCACGGTGTCGAAGGCATTGTTCTTGATGTATTCGGTGACGGCTGCGCGGTCGGTCGTGTCGGCGCCCTCGATCGCCTGCTGCAGCACCTGCAGCGCGGAATAGTAGGTCGCCGAGGCCCAGAAATCGGGCGCCTTGCCTGTAACGTCCTGATGGCGCTTTCGATATGCCTTCATGGCCGACGTTTCCGGATTGACTCCGCCGGCGCCGAGATTGCCCTCGATCGCGCCGCCGAATTTGCCGGCATAGGCAGGGAATGCCGTCGCGACGGCGGTGTAGAAGGCTTTGACGTCGAGGTCCTCGATGATGGCCTGTTCGGTCAGCGCGAAGGTGTCAGGCGGATATGACCATGCGACGAAGGCGTCGGGCGCGGCGGCTTTCGCTCCCTTGACGACCGGCGAGAGGTCGGGTGTGCCGAGCGGATAGGACTTGTCGTAGACGATCTCGAAACCCGCCGAGGCGAACTTCTCGCGGGCGACGTCGGCGAGTTCGATCCCGAAGGCATCCGCGACATTGACCATTGCGACCTTGTTGCCGATGACGCCGTCGCTCCGCAGTTTTTCCAGCGTGCGGGTCGCGCCTTCGACAAAGCCGGTCGTGGAGCCGAGCGTGAAGAACATGTTGGGAAACTTCGCCGTCAGCTCATGGATCTCGTCAGTGATCGCGGTGACGGCGACCATGGGGTATTTGTGCTTCGCATAGATCGGCGCGGCGGCGATGTTGAAACCGGTTCCGTAGGGCGCGATCATGAAATCGACTTCGTCCTGCGTGGCGAGCCGCTGAACGGCCTTGATATGCTCTGCAGGATTGGTCTTGTCGTCATACTGGACGACTTCGATCGGACGGCGCTCTCCACCGACCATCAGGCCGCCTTTAGCGTTCACCTCTTCGGCCCAGAGCTGCACGTTCGGCAGATGCGTGACTGCTTCGCCGCCCGCGAGCGGACCGCTCAGATGGGCCACCATTCCAAACTTGATCGGGTCCTGCGCGTTCGATGCGCCCGGGACCGCGAAACTCAGCGCGAGCGCAGCGGTGGCGCACGCAAGAATGCGTCGGTACATGATTTCCTCCCTCAAGAACGGCTCTTTTTGCTGGCCGAACCAAATTGAATCCATAATTACGCGAAACCCGCAAGGAATTGCGAGAAAGAATTCCGATATGGCAAAAAATATCAAATTATGTATCCATAATTGGGCCGGATTGCTTCTCTCCGGCAGGAGTGAGGGGACGTCAGAATGAATCAGATCGGACATCCGGCGCCCGATGAAAGTTCGGCGGACAAGCGGGTCCTTGCCGCCCTGCGCCGCATGATCATCGACGGCACACTGTCCGAGGGAACAAAGATCTCCGAAGTGATCGCGGCGGAGATGTTCGGGGTCTCTCGGACGCCCGCTCGGTTGGCCCTTCGCGCGCTTGAGGTCGAGGGATTGATCAGAAAGCGCGATGGACGCGGTTTCACCGTTGCCGAGTTCAATCTGGGGGACATCAAACACGCCTACGAGGTGCGTGGCGTGCTCGAAGGTCTTGCCGCCGGGACGATGGCGAAGACAGGGATTTCCGCAGCGGCGTCGGAGCGGCTGCACGCCGCGGTCGAGGGAATGGCGCGGGCACTGGATTCGGGCCTGGAGCCATCGCGCATCGCACTGCGCTACCAAGACGGCAACGTGGCCTTCCATGAGGCAATCATGCAGGAGTGCGGCAACCCATATGTCGGCTTCACCTTCAGCCGCATGGAAACGCTGCCGATGATCAAACTCGGCACCGTCGTATTCAGCCAGGAGAATGCGGAGGGTGACCTGATGCGTCTGCGCCTCGGTAACATGCAGCACAAGCTCATTCTGGATGCGATCGAGAAGGGAGACGCCCAGCGTGCCGAATCGATGATGCGGGAGCACGCCAACCAGACGCTGGTCTATACCGACATCTTCTCGGCTCCACGGGCAACGGTACCGGACGAAGCCGGTTCGTGAGTTTGCGGCACTGGATGCGCGGCACAGGCAGTTAGTAGAGTTTGCGCTCCTGCCTCCTGCAATCCCGGTTGTTCCATGTCCGATATCGTCTTTCTTTCTGGATTTATGTGCGATTCTCATCTCTGGGACCGTGTGGCTCCGGGACTGGAAGCCGATTTCCGGCTCCATTTCGGTGACCTGACCCGTGATCGGACGTTCGAAGGCATGGCCGAGAGAGTGCTGGCGGCGGCGCCAAGGACGTTCTCTCTTGTAGGCTTTTCAATGGGTGGGTTCGTCGCGCGTGAAATTGCCCTGAAGGCCCCGGAAAGGGTTGAGCGCCTGGCGCTGCTGAACACCAGCGCACGCGGCGACGATCCGGAGCAGGCGCGCCGTAAGGCCGGGCTTGCCAGGGCCGCGGAGACCAGGGGCTTCAGAGGTCTGTCTCGTCATTCCATCCTGTCGTCGCTGCATCCGGACCGCCGGGGCGACGAAGAGATCGTCGCCAGTATCCGGGAAATGGCGGACAGGATCGGCAGGGAAGGGTTCGTGAACCAGATCGGCGTGGTCCGACAGGACGGTCATGGCGAGCTCTCCCGCATCACCTGTCCGGCTTTGGTCGTCTGGTGCCGGCAGGATGAACTGCGGAGCCTGGAAGAGGCGCAGGAGCTTGCAGACGGAATTCCGGGTGCGGAACTGCGGATCGTCGAGAATTGCGGTCACATGTTGCCGCTGGAGGCTCCCGGAGAGACGGTTTCCCTGCTCCGGAACTGGCTCTCCAGCAGCGTCGCAGCTTGATATGCCGCGGGTTTTCGCCGTCTATTCCCTTTCTAGCGCTAGATTATTGCTCTCCTTCAAAAAATTGTGATTGCGCAGAGCTTGATTCCGAGACCATCCGCTACCACTTAATAACTATACTACTCGGTGTAGTACACATCTGCCGGCTGCTGTCATGTCCCGTATTATCTGGCTCGCGTCCTATCCCAAATCCGGGAACACGTGGATGCGTGCGTTCCTCGCCAACTACTTCCTCGATCGAGATGAGCCGGTCAGACTTTCCGAACTCAACGAGTTTACGCTGAGCGATACGATTCCGAGCTTCTATGCCAAGGCGGCCTGCAAGCCCGCAGAGCAGATCACGCTGGAGGAATCCGTTGCAATTCGGCCAGCCGTACAACGCTTAATGGCAGCCAGCAAACCGAACGACCATTTCGTGAAAACCCATTCGCAGCCGTCATTTCCGAATGGGGCGGTGCTGATCGACCCGGCGATATCCCTCGGTGCGGTCTACATCACGCGTGATCCGCTCGACCTGGTGCATTCCTACGCAACACATTTCGGCGTCTCGCTCGATCTCGCCATTCGCGATATGGGAGATATTCAGAACACGACTGTCAGCCCGAGAGAACAGATTGCCAGCTATCTCGGCAGCTGGAGCGGCCATGTTACGAATTGGACCGATGCCGGAAAGCTCCCGGTTTGTGTCGTGCGATACGAGGATCTTCTGGAGACGCCGGACGCGACATTCGGCGCTGTCCTGAAGACCCTGCGCATTCCAATCGACGATGCGCGGGTGAAGCGTGCGGTTGCGCATGCATCGTTTAAATCTCTCGCCAATCTCGAAGAGCAGGATGGGTTTGCGGAAAGATCACCGCACACCGAAAGGTTTTTCCGTTCCGGGAGGGCGGGCGACGGTGCTTCGAAGCTGTCGAAACGTCAGATCAAGCAGCTGGTAAGAGATCACGGCGCAGTCATGGAGCGTTTCGGTTACCGGCACTGACACGACGGATGGGCGAGACGTAGTCGAACTTTAATAAGCTCTGTTAAGGCGCTGAAAGAAAAGACAATGTCGCGAATCATTTGGCTGGCGTCTTATCCGAAGAGCGGCAATACCTGGGTCCGGGCGTTGCTCGCGAACTATGTGCTGGATCGCGACAATCCCGTCTCCATCAACGATCTTCGCGGGTTCACGCTGAGCGACACGCGGCCACGATACTATGACGGTCTTCTCGACCGTCCGTTGCCGGATCTTTCGGAAAGCGAGATCCGTGCGCTGCGCCCCCTCGCATTGCGACAGCTTGCCGATGCCCGTCCGCACGATCATTTCGTCAAAACCCATTCCCAGTATACGGAGTTTGAAGGCATCAACCTGATCGAGCCCGAAGTGACGGCGGGTGCAATCTATATCGTACGCGACCCGAGAGATGTGGCGGTTTCCTTCGCTGCGCATTTCGGTCTCGCGGTCGACGATGCGATCGAGCGGATGGCTGACGCGGGGAACCTGACCACGGCCGGGGATTTCCGGATGACCACTTTTCTCGGCAGCTGGGACGCCCACGTCGCATCCTGGACGAATCAGGACGAGGTTCCCGTCTGTCTCGTGCGCTATGAGGATCTGTTGCGGGCACCCGAGGAGACTTTCGGCAAGATGCTGAAAGTGTTGGGTCTTCCGCACGCGCAGGATCGGATATCTCGGGCGGTCGCGAACAGTGCATTCGAGACTATGAAACGAGAGGAGCGTAGGGACGGTTTCGTCGAGCGGCCTCCGCACATGGAGCGCTTCTTCCGGGCCGGTACGGCGGGAGGTTGGCGCGGGGTTCTAACCGACGCACAGATCAAGCAGATCGAGCGTAAATTTGCACCTGCCATGAGGCAGCTCGGATACTAGTTGAGGGTCTCCGCCGACACGCCTTTAAGCCGGGTGGTTGAAGGGGCCAGGCCAGGTGCGTTATGCAGGAAGCCAACCGGCGTGTGAGTGGTGCGCGTCCGACAATATTCTGGGCGCGCGATCATGCCTAAGATCATCTGGCTCGCTTCCTATCCCAAGTCCGGCAATACCTGGATGCGGGCCTTTCTTGCCAATTATCTTCTCAATACCGCCGAGCCGGTCCCGATCGGCGATCTGCGCGCTTTCTCATTGAGCGACGTTCGCCCGCGCTTCTATGACGAAGTGTTCGAAGGCGATGTGCGTAAGATGACAGCGGAGCAAAGCGTCAGGCTTCGGCCGGACGCCCAGCGCTGCCTGGCCGAGGCTCGTGAGCACGATCACTTCGTCAAGACACACTCTCGGCAGGGCATGCTCAATGGAACGCCCCTGATCGAGCGGTCGGTCTCCGCCGGTGCGATCTACATAGTTCGAAATCCGTTCGATATCGTGCCGTCCTACGCGAGCCATCTTGGCGTGGAACCAGACCAGGCTATCGACGTCATGGCGGACCCGGACCATGCAACCGTCGAGGCCGATGTGCAGATCATGACCGCGCTCGGACGCTGGGACGCGCATGTGGAGAGCTGGATGGACGACCAGAGCACGCTACCGGTTTGCCTCGTCCGGTATGAGGATCTGCGTGCGGTACCGGAGCAGGCGTTCGGGCGCGTGATCCAGACCCTCGGCCTTCCGTTCGATACCAACCGGCTCGCCCGGGCGATCCGGCACTGTTCTTTCGAGGAGCTGAGCCGGCAAGAAGAAGAGGGCGGTTTTTCCGAACGGCCGCCGCATATGGAACGCTTCTTTCGCGCCGGACGCAGCGGGGAAGGCGCGGAGGAATTAAGCTCCTTGCAGCGGCAGCGGCTGGTCTCGGAGTTCGGGGCGGTGATGCGGAAACTTGGATATCTGGAACGCTAGCCGCTACTTGGTCTCGTAGGCGAAGACTCCATTCCAGTCTGTTGGCGGGGACCGGGTGAGTTCCTCAGCTCTCTCCCGCAAGGTTCGCGAGGCAATGTCACCCGGCAGCGCTGCTTCGGCTTCGGCGAAGGCGGATGCCGCCGGAGAGAAGTTGCCGCGGAAGTATTCGGATAGCGCCCGCTCGTAGAGATCGCGCGCATGCAGGATTGGATCCTCCACGTTTCCGGACTTGCCCAGCAATTCGAAGATATCCGTCGGAGTATTGTGACCGGCGACGATCACCCGGTCGAGATGGCGCCATTCATAACCTGACCCGGCAGCGTCTTTCAGAGAGGCCGGGCCGATAATCCGCGTGCCATAGACCTTGTTCAGGGCCTCAAGGCGGGACGCGACATTGGCGGCGTCTCCGATGATCGAATAGCCGAAGCGTTCCGAGGACCCGATATTGCCAACCACGACCTCGCCGAAACCGAGCCCGATCCGGATACGGAAATCCGGTGATCCCTTTGCATTCGTGCGCCCGGTGAGGGCTTGCAGGGCATCGAGTCCGGCACTGCAGGCGCAAGCAGCATGATCGGGCAGGTCTCGCGGTGCGTTGAAGAAGGCGAGCAGGCCGTCGCCCATGAATTTGTCGATGGTTCCGCCGGAGCGGTTAAGAGCCTCGGCCATGAGATCGAAGAAGTCCCGCAGCTCAAGCACAAGCTTGTCCGGCTGCATTCCTTCGGCGATGCCGGTGAAGCCCTCGATATCGATGAAGAGAATGGTCAGTTCTTTTCGCACAGCGCCGAACGAGGCCGCTTCTCCGCTGCTGACCATATCCTCGGCGAGATCCGGCGGAACGTATCGCTGCAGGGAGCGAAGCCCGGATTTCATCTGGTCAACCGAGCGCCCGAGGACGTTCACTTCGGCAATCGGCGAGTTTGGTGCCGGCGCGTCCGATATGCGCATGCGCGCGGCCTCACGGATATCCTCGCTAATGCTGCGGATAGGGCCGGAGATCCGGGTTGCGAAGTACCCGGCCGCGATAATGACGGCAACGGTTGCAAAGACCGCGAAGACGACAGTTCCGAGCAGATGTTCATGAGCGAGATAGAGAAAATCCCGCTCCGGAACGGCCATGGCGACGAACCATTCGAGATTGCTGGAGGATGAAATCGCCTGCGCGCCGACATGGTAGGGCAGGCCGTTCCAGTCGATCGTTCTGGAGACGAACTCGGTTGCGGTCGCGCGGTCAAACAAGTTCTTGAGCGCGTCTGCATTGCCGGCGAATACGTCGAGCAGGACCTTGCGTTCGTCATTCTCGATATGCGGTGCGATCGCGACGGTGCCGTCGCGGTGCATCAGGAAGGCGCCGCCTGATTGGCCGACCTTTATCTTGGTCAGCCAGGTCTTGAGGTCTTCCAGCGGGATGTCGATGTGGAGGACTCCCGCCGCCGGATCTCCGTGCGAGCGGATGATCGATATGCCGTGGTTCCCGTCCTGGAAGAAGTACGGCTTGGTCCAGGTCGGTTCCGCGCTCTCGAGGCCGTTCTTGAACCAGGTAGCATCTCTGTAGGTGGCGCTGTAGACATGGCCCGCGCTGTCGGCCTGAATGGAAACCGGTTCCGGGTTGTCGCCGTGTGCGCCGTGAATATGCGGTACGCTTTCGGTCGCCGTTTCCGCGCTATCCCCGCTGCGTTTGACCAGAAAATAACCTGCTCCGGAGAGGCTGCCATAGCCGACCCAGGTTCCGGGGTCGAGATAGAGCACTTTCGACAGAAGTGCCGTCTCCAGGGCCTCTTTTCCATCGGTTTCCCCGGTTGTTCCGGTATCCACCAGCTCGATAACCGTCAGGGCATTGGCGTACCGGGAGAGGAGGCCGTCGACCTTGTCAACGACGGAATGTCCGACCGTCGTGAAATGCGCTTCCGCCAGACCTTCGAGTACTTCGGTGGTCTCGTCCGTCAGCATGACGCCGACCGAGGCGACAGACGCAACCACACTGGTGATGAGCAGAGCCTGCAGCGCAGTGCGAAGTCTGATCCAGGCAGTCTTGTTCAAACGTGGAACTCCGGGCAGCAATCACGTTCCGTGACCGTGCGCTATCTGGACAAGGAGGCCAAGGGCGTATTGCAGAAGAAAACGGCCGCATCGCGATGATGCGGCCGTTTTCCGGAACATATGCGGGTCGAGTTATTCAGCGGCGTCCGCGACCGGCCAGCCGGCGACGGCCTTGACCTCGAGGAATTCGAGCAGGCCGAACTTGCCGCCCTCGCGGCCATTACCGGACTGCTTGTAGCCGCCGAACGGGCTGCCCGGCGCGCGGCCCGCGCCGTTCAGCTGGATCATGCCGGCGCGCAGCTGGCGGGCGAGGCGCTTGGCCCGTTCCGGATCGCCGGTCTGCACATAGGAGGTCAGACCGTAGGGCGTGTCGTTGGCGATCTTGACCGCTTCCTCTTCCGACTCGAAGGACATGATCGACAGCACCGGGCCGAAGATCTCTTCCTTTGCGATGGTCATGTCGTTGGTCACGTCCGCGAACACGGTCGGCTTCACGTAGTAGCCGCGATTGAGACCGTCCGGACGGCCGAGACCGCCGGCGAGCAGGGTCGCACCTTCTTTGATGCCGGCGTCGATCAGACCCTGGATCTTATTGAATTGGGTCTCGGAGACAACCGGTCCGATCTGACGGCCTTCCTGGGTCGGGTCACCGACTTCCTGGGCTTCCGCGACGGACTTCGCAACCTCGACAGCTTCCGCGTAGGCAGACTTCTCTACCATCATGCGGCTCGGCGCGTTACAGCTCTGGCCGCTGTTGTTGAACATGTGCAGCACGCCGCGCTTTACCGCCTTGGCGACATCGGTGTCGGCGAAGACGAGGTTCGGGCCTTTGCCGCCGAGCTCAAGCGAAACCCGCTTAACCGTGTCGGCAGCGGCCTTGGTCACCGCGACGCCGGCCCGGGTGGAGCCGGTAAAGCTCATCATATCGATATCTGGGTGACGGCTCATCGCCTCGCCGACGGTCGGGCCGTCGCCATTCACCAGGTTGAAGACGCCCGCCGGGAAGCCTGCCTGGTCCATGAACTCGGCGAAGAGCATGGAGGACATGGGGGCGATTTCGGACGGCTTCAGCAGCACGGTGCAGCCGACACCGACCGCCGGGACGACCTTCAGGGTTACCTGGTTCATCGGCCAGTTCCACGGCGTGATCAGGCCGCAGACGCCGATCGGCTCGTGGATGATGTATTCGCTCTGGAATTTCTCGCTGAGCGGGCCTTCGAACTCGAATTCTTTCAGAGCGCGGATGAAGGCCTTGATATGGCCGAGACCGGCGGCGGCCTGCTGACTGCTGGCGATATTCTTGGGGGCGCCCATCTCGCCGGAGATCGCTTCCGCCATCTCCTCCATGCGCTCCTGATAGATTTCTGCGAGCTTCTCAACCTTCGCGACACGCTCGGCATGCGGGGTCGTGCTCCAACTCGAGAAGGCGGCTTTGGCCGCGGCAACTGCCGCGTTCACGTCGTCTTCGGTGCCGAGGGAGATGGTTGCATACTCGGTCTCGTTCGCCGGGTTGATGACGGGAAAGTCGTTTGCCTTGATCGGCGCGACCCATTTGCCGTCGATATAGAAATCGGTTTTCCGTTCCATCTGTTCCTCCCGCGGTGCCCAACGGGCCTGCCGCGTGCTTGCCGGTGATATCTGGCCCGCTCCGGTCTCGGACGGGTGGTCCGCATATGGGGATCGGATCGGGCCGGTACTAGGAGGCCCCCCAGAGGAGGGCACGCGACCGCATTAGTCCATGAAATCGGCTTCGACAACAAGGGGGCGAAAAAAAGACTTATTTTCATATTGGTATAAGTTCCGGAAAAGGAACCGAACAATTCTTTATTGTTGCATTGCACAATAGGTGCATACACTCCGAAACCTACCCATGAGGGCACTTCCCCGCTCTCAAGCTCACCGATGCATCGGTCCGCATTCTGCCGGGCCGGGCGAAGGGGCCAGCCGAGAAGGGGCTTCGCCGCGATGCGGAGTTACCCAAAAAAACACGGCGGACCTGTTTCAATCGAACATGGAGGCTGATGATGAAATTCCTGAAATATTCGCTCCTCGCAGCGGCCGTGGCGGCAGCTGTTTCCGGCAGTGCCGACGCGAAAACCTATAAGGTCGGGCTCGACGGAACCTTCGCGCCGCATGCCATGCCGAAACTGTCCGGCGGCGTGGAAGGCTTCAATGTCGACCTTGCGAATGAGATCGGAAAGCGCCTGGGTGCCGAGATGGACATTACGGCGGCCCAGTGGTCCGGCCTTCTGCCCGGTATGCAGGCCGGCACCTACGATTTCATCGTCGCGCCGACCACGCTGACCGAAGAGCGCACCAAGAGCATGCTGTTCACCGAGGGCTACATCAACACGGACTTCCAGTTCGTGATCAAGAAGGGCGGCCCGAAGATCACCAAGCTCGAAGACTTCAAAGGCAAGGTGATCGCGGTGAACAAAGGCGCGGTCTACGACAAGTGGGCGCGTGAGCTTGAAAGCCAGATCGGCTGGAAGGTCGAGTCCTACGGCACGAACACGGATGCGATCCAGGCGGTTGTCTCCGGCCGTGCCTTCGCCAATGTGGCCGGCAACACCGCGTCGGCCTGGGCGGTGAAGAAGAACCCGCAGATCGAGCTCTCCTACATTCATTCGACCGGCAAGGTCTTTTCGATGCCGTTCCGCAAGGACAGCGCCGAGCTCCGGAACAAGGTCGAGGAAGCGATCGAGTGCATGAAGCTCGATGGCACCATGGCCAAGATGAGCGAAAAATGGTTCGGCGTGACCCCGGAAAAGGGCTCGGCCCTGATCACCGTACAGCCGGGTTACGGCGAGCCGGGTTTCGAAGGCTATGATGCGACCGAGCATACGCCGAGCTGCGGCTGATAGCTGACGTTTTCATATTGCCGGACACGGGCACTCCGTGTCCGGCGGTTTGTTCGTGTTCAATCTGATCAGAGTACCGGTTCATGGCACCGATCCTTGAGGCCCATGGTCTTTGGAAGAAATTCGGCGACTTCCAGGCGCTGAAAGGCGTCGATTTTACGCTTGAGACGGGCGAGCTCGTCTTCATCATCGGCCCGTCCGGATCCGGGAAGAGCACGCTGCTGCGCTGCCTGAACCGTCTCGAGGAGCCGAGCGACGGCGTGGTCATCTTCGAGGGCGTGGACCTGATGGACCGGAACGTCGATATCAACCTGATGCGCCGGCGCATCGGGATGGTGTTCCAGCAGTTCAATCTCTATCCGCACCTCAATGCGCGCGACAACATCACGCTGGCGCTGCGCAAGGTGCTGGGCAAGAGCCGGTCCGAGGCGAACGCGGTCGCGGAGAAGATGCTGGAACGCGTCGGTCTCGCCGACAAGGCGGAGTCCCATCCGGGCGCGCTGTCCGGCGGCCAGCAGCAGCGCGTCGCCATCGCCCGCGCCCTCGCGCTCGAACCGGCGGTCATGCTGTTCGACGAGCCGACCAGCGCGCTCGATCCCGAACTGGTCGGCAGCGTGCTGCAGGTGATGCAGCAGCTTCGCGACGCCGGCATGACCATGGTCGTGGTCAGTCACGAAATGCGTTTCGCGCGGGCGGCGGCGGACCGGGTGATCTTCATGGCCGACGGCCAGATCCTCGAGGAGGGCACTCCCGAGGAGATCTTCGAGGCGCCGAAACACCAGCGCACCCGGGAGTTCATGGCGGAGATCGGGCAATGAGCGAGGCCGTGCCCGCGACCATGTGGGAGCGCTTCGTCGAGACCTTCTTCCGGCCCGACCTGATCGCGGAATATTCCGGCGCCATCGGCAAAGGCGTGATCGTCACCTGCGAGATCGCCGTGCTCGTCGTGGTTTGCGGCATCGCGCTCGGCATGGCGCTTGCGATCTTTCGCAGTTATCGGAACAAGGCGTTGTCGGCGCTCATCGTGATCTTCGTCGATCTGATGCGCTCCCTGCCGCCTTTGGTGCTGATCCTCCTGATCTATTTCGGCCTGCCGACCCTCGGCGTGACCCTGTCCGGCTTTTTCGTGCTCTGGCTCGTGCTGACTCTCGTGCTCGGCGCCTTCTCTGAAGAGATCTTCTGGGCCGGGATCCTCTCGGTCCGCAAGGGGCAGTGGGAGGCGGCCCGCTCGACCGGACTCGGTTTCAACCAGACCCTGATCTATGTCGTGATCCCGCAGGCGGTCCGGATGACCGTCGCGCCTCTGACCAACCGGACCATCGCGATCACCAAGAACACCGCGCTTGGCACCGTTATCGGGGTGGGGGAGATCCTCAACCAGGCCTCGACCGCGCAATCCTTCTCCGGCAGTGCTACGCCGCTGATGATGGGCGCCATCGCCTATATCCTGCTCTTCATTCCGGTCGTCGCCGTCGGGCGCTGGATCGAGACCCGCTTCCAGTGGAGGCGCGCCTGAGATGGACGAGCTGATCTACAATTTCTTCAATATCGACATCATGAAAGAGGTCTTCCCGCTGATGCTGCGGGGCGCCGGGATGACGCTGCTGCTCTGTGTGGCGGTGATTCCGCTCGGACTTCTTGGCGGCCTGCTGGTTGCACTTGCGACGCGGACGAACTACCGGACGCTCCGCTATGCCGTCATCGCCCTGATCGACCTCTTCCGCGCGGTGCCGCCGCTGGTCCTACTCATCTTCGTCTATGCGGGGCTCCCTTTCGCAGGCGTCGATATCTCGCCTTTCACGGCGGTCTGTATTGCTTTCCTGCTGAACAACTCGGCTTATTTCGCGGAAATTTATCGTGCCGGGATCGACAGTATCGGCGTCGGGCAGTTCGAGGCCGCGCGCTCGACCGGGCTCTCCGGCATCCAGACCATGCGCTACGTGATCCTGCCGCAGGCGACACGGAACGTGCTTCCGGACGTGCTCAGCAACACCATCGAGATCGTGAAGCTCACCTCGATCGCCAGCGTGGTTTCGTTCCAGGAGCTGCTCTATTCCGCCGATATGGCCCGCTCCGTGACCTACAACGCCTCACCGATAGTCATGGCCGCGATCGCCTATCTGCTGATGCTCTGGCCGGTCGTCCGGCTGCTCAGCCGGATGGAGCACCGCGTCGGTCAGTAGGGATTACCGCGTCACGAGGCCGGCGCGCTCAAGACCGTGTTTCAGATGGAAATAGTCCTCCGGATTGCGGACCGGTTGCGCGGCGAGGAACCAGCGCGTGATATCGCCGGGCAGGGGGGGCATGTCTCCCGCCCAGTTCTCGCGCGTGATCTCGAGGAATCTTTGTGCCTCGCGTTCCGCGGCCCGGCTGTTCCCGAGCTGCGCGAAAGCTGCGGCGGCCCAGGCCGGCGGATAGAGAATGCTGTTCTCGCCGGCTTTCGCCGCTGCCCAGATGGTTCCCGGATAATCCCGGCAGAGATAACGGCATGCGGCTTCGAAGCACCAGTTGAGCGGCCGGTAGGAAGTGTCCATCTCGCGAGGGGTTTCGAGGCGCCTCAATGCTTCTTCGGTTTCGCCGCAATAGGCGATACCGAGCGCTGCCGAGATGGCTACTCCGACATCGTTCTCATTCAGGTTCTCTGCGATCCCGAAACAGAGGATCGCGCGCTCGAACTCACCCGCTTCAAGATGGGCCCAGCCGGACGCGTGGTAGCTTTTCGTGTCCTTCGGCCCTGTCTCGACGGAGTGTCGCGCATACTCCAATGCGAGACTGGAGGTGTTTGAGTCTTCCTGGATCCCGGGGCAGACGAAGCGTTTCAGGCTATGGCTGAGCGAGAGACTGGAAAATCCCGGGGCGAATTCCGGCGCATCGGCGACGATGGCCTCGAAAACCCGCGCCGCCTGGGTCCAGCTCGTCGGAGTCCACCGCCGCATCAGCCCGCGGCCCTGTAGCCATCGGTCATAGATCGACGGCGATACCGGTCCGTCATTCGCAGGATTGACCGTCCGGCCGGAGGAGAGGTCGACATTTATCGCGACCGCCAGCTTTTGTACCAGCTGTTTCAGAGTACGGGGCCAGGTCTCGAGGCTCGCGGGGCTTTCCTCGCTCCATAGAATGGTGTCTGTCGCTGTCGCGCGGACCGATAGCAGGACATGGAGCACGGTGTCCTTCACATAAGTGTCCGCTTCGACTCTGTAGCTGGGTTCAAGCACCGCGAAGCTCTTGCTCCGCTCCTCCCGTTCACCGTCGACCACCAGCCATTCCCGGAACTTCAGCAGGCTGGACATGAACTGATGCCGGAAGGCGCGGGCCTTGAATTTGAGCTGCTCCGGAAGACCGGTATCCGAGAAGCTCCCGATCACGAGCCGAGGCGCTCCGACCGGATTGGCGGCATCGTCTTGAGCCCCAATCTCGACGCCGGCTTCCTTAGGGCCGGTTCCGGATTTGATCATCGCGACGAGCGCTTTGGTCTCTTCCGACGGCTCCATGTCGTAGTCGGTATCGAGCAAAGTCCAGAGCCGGTTGTAGCGTTTCAGCGCGGAGGCGATATCGCCGGTGCGAGCATGCTGGATCATCAGCTCCCGACAGGCCGCTTCGTGAGTAGGGTCCAGGTTGGCGAGCGCGAGTGCTGCGTCTTTCGAGATCCGGTCGCCATCGGGGCCTCCGGGGCGCGATTGGTCGCTTATTCGGGCCTCAAGGCTGGCGACCAGCCGGTCGTGGAGAATCTGCCGTTGCACCATTATCCAGGAGCCAAAAGCAGGATCCAGATCCTCTAGGCCGAGTAGAAGGGAGGCAGACACGTCGCTCCTCTGCAGCAGGATCGGATGCACTGGGGCGTCCGAATCCCGTTCCAGAATGGTCCAGAGGTCAGTGGTGAAAGCCTTGGACAGGAGCCGGATCTCGGTACGGGTTACGTCGATCCCTTCAATTCCAATGGCGCTGAAAAACAGGTTGAGCCGCCTCAGTGCCTGTCTGAGCGAGGCGCGGGCCTGCTCCTCGGGGGCACCGCTCCAAAGAAGGCCGGCAATCCGTTCGCGGGTCTCATTCTGCGCCGGTACAAGCATGAGATAGGCAAGAATCGCCTGGGCTTTCCGGCTCGGCAGATCGGTGCTGCCGTCAGGAGACTCGATCATGAAGCCGCCAAACAGGCTAACCCTCAGGGCTCCGCCTTGCGGCGTGGCGCTATGCTGAAAGGCACCGCCTTGCACATCGTCGGAGTCGGAGTAGGGCAGATCCACCATGATCAGTCTTTGCCGCCGGGCATGTGCTCCATCGAAGAGACATTCCGCATGAACAAATTGCGGAACTTGTCGGGTTGTAGACTTGATCGTCGACCGAAACCGGGCACCAGATCAACCGGCTTTACGAAATGAGAGCATTCCGATTTCTGTCGGCGGACTGCCATTAATCGGTAATCAAGCTGACATCCAGACTCGCTAGCGTCTGTCTCTTTGTTAAAGCGGTCGCGGCGGAACAATGAACGGAAATTCGGGACTGGACTGGTTTCGTCGGGAGTTTGAGAAAAGGACACCTATTGTCTCGTATTGTAACCCGGATGACTCGGTATCCCGTCAGATCCTCATCCGGCTCGTCGAACTGCTGAGCGGTCAGCCGCGACTCCAGCGCATGTATGACGATTATTGCAGCCGGTATCTCGGGTCGGAAAATTTCTGGCAGTCCGCTGTGGACTATCTCCGCTTGTCCGTTCGTTTCGAGGAGTCGCGGCTTCGGGAGATTCCGTCCGACGGTCCGCTGATCGTCGTCGCCAATCACCCTTTCGGAGTGCTTGACGGTATAGCGGTCGGCCACATCACCTCGCAGGTCCGGGGCGATTTCAAACTCATGGCCCACGCTGTGCTCGGCCGGGCCGAACCGCTCCGGCCCTATCTGATCCCGATCGAGTTCGACGGCGCATCGAGCGCTGTGCGCAGCAATGTCGAGTCGAAGCGGAAAGCGCTCAACCATCTGAAAGACGGCGGCGCGCTGGTGATCTTTCCCGCAGGGCGCGTCTCCACGGCAGACAATGTCTTCGGGCGTGCGACCGATGCACCATGGAAACTGTTCGCCGGAAAGCTGATCGCCCATTCCGACGCGACCGTTGTGCCGATTTTCTTCGAGGGCCAGAACCGCTTTCTCTTCCACCTCGTGAGCCGCTTCAGCGAGGCCCTTCGCGAGGCCCTGCTGATGAGCGAAGTCGTTCGACGGATCGGTGACGAGGTGAGGGCCCATATCGGAGACCCGATCAGGGCTTCGGATCTCGGCGGCGGGTCGGACCGGCAGGCCCTGCTGGATGACCTCCGGCAGATGGTCTATGCGCTCGATCCGGCGAGCGGTCCGCGGCTGGTCGCCTGACCGGGGTCAGATCAGCGTTTCCTCCAGAACCAGAGCGGCCGCGCCGCGCGCCCAGACTTCGTCTCCGCCGGAGTCGATCCTGAGATCGACGGTTTGATCGGCCCCGAGGAGGCTGTTCGCCTCCATCGCGTCTCTGAGTGAAGAAAAGAAAGCCCTGGCGGACTGCGCGCGGGCGCCGGACAGCACGACCACAGGCGGGTCGAGGATATCGACCAGATTGGCGATACCAGTGCCGAGCATGGTACCTGCCCTTTCGAAGATCGAGATGACGGCTTCGTCACCATCGTCGGCCTGGCGGATAAGTTGCCGCATCCTGTTCTGAAGCGCGATCGGGTCGTCCGTATCGACCGAGGGACCGAGAATGTTGGCCTCGCGGGCGATGGCATAGTCCGACGCATAGGCCTCGATGCAGCCGCGCTGGCCGCAGCGGCAAAGGGCCCCGCCGACCACGATCTTGGTGTGTCCGAATTCCGCTCCGAACCCGTGGGCGCCGCGATAGAGTTTCTCGTTGACCACAAGTCCCATGCCGACACCGTGTTCGACGGTCACCACGAGCACGGTCGGAAATGTGCGTCCGACGCCGAACCATTTCTCCGCGAGCGCGGTCATGTTCGCATCGTTGTCGATGAAGGTCCGGAAGCCGGAACGTTGCTCGACGATCTCCTTGAAGGGAACGTCTCGTTCCGAGAAGACCGGCGCCCAGCGGACGAGGCCGGAGGGATATTCCACATAGCCGGGGATCCCGATGCCAACGCCAAGAACGAGCGCGGGGTCTATGGCGGAATCGGCGATGATCTTCTGGACCTGCTGGACGCAGATATCCGCGATCCATTCAGGCGCGTCGCGATTGGCGCGCACCGGGATGGTTTCGGCTCCGAGAATATCGCCCGAGAGATCGGTGAGCGAGACCGCCGCCTGGTGCATCGAGATCTTGATGCCGACGGCATAACCGGCGTCAGGGTTCAGTTCCAGCCTGGTTCTGGGGCGTCCACGCGCGGCCTCGTTGCGGTCCGGGGCGGCCGGCTCCTCGCGGATAACGCCGTCCTCCAGCAGTTCGGAGGTAATGATGGTAACCGTCGCGGGGCTGATCCCGATCTGCTCGGAGAGTTCGATCCGCGCGGCCGCGCCGCGGCGCCGGAGACAGTCGACGATCGCCTTGCGGTTTTGGGCGCGAACCGGGTCAGGAATATGGCGGCCGAGCCTTTGATCGTGCTGGTTCATGAAGTCACAGCGGCAATCGGCCCCGGAACCGCTCTTCCGGCAGTCCCCGGATGCCGTCGAGCTCGGCGACATAGATGCCGCCGGCGGTAGGTTCCTCCGCTTGCCGTTCCGGGCTGAAACCTTCGCGCGCGGTCGCTATGAACAGAGTGTCGAGATTACCGCCGCCGAAGCAGGCGAGGGTGACCTGGCTTACCGGGAGTTCGATGCGGATATCCCGTGTGCCGTCGGGCAGGAAGCGCTGCACGCATCCGCCTTCGAACTGGGCGTTCCACACGCCGCCCTCAGCGTCGACGCAAGACCCGTCCGGAGCGCCCTCGCTGTTACCGAGCTCGGCGAAGACGGCACGGTCGGAGACCGCTCCCGTCGCGCGGTCATAAGCGTAGCGGTAAATCCGCTTGCCGGAGCTGTCGGCGAAATACATTCGGGTTCCGTCGGGTGAGAAACAGAGGCTGTTGGTACAGCCCACTTCGGTGATCAACGGTGTCGCGGATGTTCCGCCGGCAAAGGAATAGACGCCGGAGAGCGGCCGCAGACCGTCTTCGTCGAGCCCTCCGAAGACGAACCGTCCATCGCGGTCGCAGCGTCCGTCGTTCAGCCGTGTGGTCGGCAGGTCGGCCTCGATTTCGAACAGTTCCCTAAGGCCGCCGTTGCCAGGGTCGAAATGCGCCAACCCGTCCTCATGGGCGATAACGAGAGTGCCCTGATCGGTGAAGGCGAAGCTGCCGATACGCTTTTCGAAGTCAGTCTTCGCGGCGCCCGATCCATCGGCGTTGCAGCTCCAGAGCGCGCGGCCGTGAATGTCCGTCCAGTAGAGCTTATTCTGCTCTCCATGCCACTGAATGCCTTCGGCGAGAATGTTCCGGCAATCGAGCAGCAGGCGGGCGCGGATGGTTTCAGGCAAGGGCACGCTCCTGCAGGTGATCCGGCATTTTCCCGAGGATGATCATGCCGAGCACATCGTCTTTCGAGACCTCCTCCGTCCGGACGGTCCCGACCAGACGGCCATTCTTTATCACCGTCAGACGGTCGGAAAGGTCGAACACGTCATGGATGTCGTGGCTGATCAGGAAGATGCCTATGCCTTCCGCCTTGAGCTGCTTGATCAGTTCCGCGACCATTCGCGTCTCCTGAACGCCGAGCGCGGCCGTGGGCTCGTCCATGATCAGCACCTTGGCGTCGAAATAGACCGCGCGGGCAATAGCGACGGATTGACGCTGACCGCCGGAGAGCGCCTTCACCGGAGCGGCGAACTTACGGAAATTCGGGTTCAGCCGGCCCATGATTTCCCGTGTCTCGGCTTCCATCCGGACTTCGTCGAGCATGCCGGAACCTGTAAGCAGCTCCCGACCGAGAAAAAGATTGGCGGCGGCGTCCAGGTTATCGGCGAGGGCGAGGGTCTGGTAGATGGTCTCGATATTGTAGCCGCGGGCGTCGCGCGCGTTTCGGATTGTCGCGCTTTCGCCGTCGATCAGGATGTCGCCGGAATCCTTCGGATTGGCGCCGGAAAGCACCTTGATGAGGGTCGATTTGCCGGCGCCGTTATGGCCGAGCAATCCGACGACTTCCCCCGGATAGAGATCGCATGTCACCCCGTCGACGGCTTTGACGCCGCCGAAGGACACATGGATATCGCGCATTTCGACAAGCGGCGTGGTTCTGCTTGTGGCCATGTCGGTCACTCCCCGATCCGGCGGCGGTAGAGCTGGTCGACCCAGACCGCGAGGATCAGCACGAGGCCGATGACGATCGATTGCAGGGAGGTGTTGATGCCGATCAGCGCCATCCCGCTTTGCAGGCTCTGCATGACCAGTGCGCCGAGAATGGCGCCGTAGATCGTGCCGACACCGCCCGCGAGTGAGGTGCCGCCGATCACCGCGGCGGCGATGACCCGAAGCTCGTCCAGAGTACCGAGATCGTTTGCGGCCGATTGCAGACGGGCCGAGGCGATCACTGCCGAAAGGGCGCAGAGTGCGCCCATCAGCGTGAAGATATAGAGCGTCATGCGTCGCGTATCGATGCCGGACAGCTCCGCCGCCTGCGGATTGCCGCCGATGGCGAAGACATAGCGGCCGAACTTGGTGCGGCGGGCGACGATGGTCATGACGATCGCAACGAAAGCGACGATCACGACCGGGATAGCGATGCCGTGCACCAGCTCGAGGCCGCCTTCGGGGATCTCCCAGCCTTTCGCTTCGGCCAGCCGCTTCGCCGCGCGGGTGGGGACCGGATAAGCGTTCATGGCGGAAACGAAACTCGCGACGGCGACACAGAGCACGCCGATATTGAGCCAGTCCGCCCAGAGCGGCTTCAGCGGAAAGTCGAAGAGCTTGCGCCGCCGCCGGCCGTTCAGGATGCCGAAGACCGCGAGCGCCATCATGAGGATGCCGAATAGCCAGGAGGCCGTATAACCCAGCGTGCCGGCGATGCCGCCGCCGAAGAGAACGAAGGTCGAGTCCAGCGGGGCGACGGTCCGTCCGGTCGTGACCCACCAGGCGGCGCCGCGCCAAACCAGCAGCCCGCCGAGCGTGACGATGAAGGCGGGCACGCCGAGATAACCGATTACCCAGCCCTGCAGGCTTCCGATCAGGAGCCCGAGCGCGAGCCCGACGCAGATCGTGAGAATCCAGTTGGCCGGGTGATTGAAACCGAGCATCTCCGGCAGGATCTCGGCCTGAACCACCCCCATGACCATCGCGATCACGCCCAGCACGGCGCCGACCGAGAGGTCGATATGGCGTGTGACGATAACGAAGACCATGCCGGTCGCCATGACCGCGACCGAGGCGGTCTGGACAGAAAGATTGAAGAGGTTGCGGGGGGTGATGAAGCGGCCGTCCGTGAGCAGGTCCAGCAATACCCAGATGAAGAGCAGGGCGCCAATCATGCCGAGCAGGCGCAGATCGAGTTCCATCGTCCGGACGATTCCGCCGGGGCTGGCCTTTGCGGGCGGTGCCTTTTCCGAGCCGGACTCGGGGCGGGGATGTGCCTGTTCGCTCATGCGGGCATCCATCTGGCGGGAAAGAGAAAAGACCGGCACCGGGGACCGGTGCCGGTCAGGGGACGGAGCTTCGGCGTCAGTCGCAGGCCGCGACCGTGCCGCTCTTCACACCCTTGCAAACGACGTCCTTGGCGACCCAGCCCGCATCGATAACCACTTCGAGCTTGTCCCGGGTGATAGGGACCGGCGCGAGGAAGACCGAGCTCAGTTTCTGGCCGCCCGGGCTGGTCCAATCGGCGGCACCGGTGACCTCGCCGAGGTCCTTGCCCTTGGCGAGCTCGATGGCGATCTCCGCCGCGCGCTTGCCGAGATCGCGCGCATCCTTCCAGACCGAAACGGTCTGCGTTCCGAGCGCGACCCGGTTGAGCGCCGCGTGGTCGCCGTCCTGGCCGGAGACCGGAAGGCCTTCCATGCCCTGGGCGGTCAGGGCCGCGACCACGCCGCCCGCCGTGCCGTCGTTCGAAGCGACGACCGCATCGACCTTGTTGTCGTTGGCGGTCAGGATCTGTTCCATGTTGCGCTGGGCGTTCGCCGGGAGCCATCCGTCCGTGTACTGCTCGCCGACGATTTTGATGTCGCCCTTGTCGATGGCCGCTTTCAGCACCTCGAGCTGGCCGTCATGCAGGAAGTCCGCGTTTGGATCCTGCGGGCTGCCCTTGATGAAGACGTAATTGCCTTTCGGCTGCGCCGCGAAGACCGCGCGGGCCTGCATGCGGCCGACCTCGACATTGTCGAAGGTGATGTAGAAGGCGTCCGGGTGTTCGATCAGCCGGTCGTAGCCCACCACGGGAATGCCTTCCGCCGCCGCTTTCTGAACGGCCGGCGTGATGGCCGATGCATCCTGGGCGAGGATGATCAGGGCGTTCGCGCCGCGCGCGATCAGGCTCTCGACGTCGGAGAGCTGTTTGGCCGTCGAGCTCTGCGCATCGGCGCTGATATAGTCGACGCCGGCTTTCTCGAGCGCGGCCTTGATCGCGGCCTCGTCGGTCTTCCAGCGTTCTTCCTGGAAATTCGACCAGCTCACTCCGACGATGGCGTCGGCGGCTTTGGCGGCCGGATAGCCTGCCAGAATGCCGCCGAGCGCAATTGCGCCGACGGCAAGAAATCTCGTGAGACTTACCCTCATTGTGTCCTCCCTCAAGGAACAGGCGTTAATCGCCGATTGGTTTATTTTTATGGTCAAAAAATAGGTTGCCGCAGCCGGGTATGACCGTCAATCTTTTCGTCGAACGAATCCGGGGAGGAGCAGAAGACATGGCGGCATATGCAACGCGGTACCCTGATCTTGAGGGAAAGGCCGTGTTCGTCAGCGGCGGTGCGACCGGGATCGGGGCGGCGATCGTCGAGGCTTTTTGCTGGCAGGGCGCGCATACCTATTTCGTCGATATCGACGTCGAGTCGGCCGAAGCATTGACCGCAAGCGTTGCGGAGAAGACGGGGACTTCGCCGTTTTTTCATCGTTGCGATGTGACGGATACGCAGGCCTTGCGGGATGCGATCGAGCGCGCGTCGGAAGTGACAGGCGCGCTTTATGCGCTGGTGAACAACGCAGCACGCGATCTGCGGGTTCCGGCGGATGAAGTGACAGAGGATGTCTGGGACGATCTGGTTGCGATCAATCTCAAGCACCAGTTTTTCGCGGCGCAGACGGCCTACCGGCTGATGGCGCCGAGCGGCTGTGGTTCGATCATCAATTTCGGCTCTATCGCGCCGGGGCAGGGGGTGAAAAATCTCTCCGTCTATTCATCCTGCAAGTCGGCAGCCTTCGGTCTCACCCGGTCGCTTGCGCGCGATTTCGGCACGGCCGGTGTCCGGGTGAACTCTATCATTCCCGGTGCGATCCTGACCCCGCGTCAATTGCGGGATTGGATCGACCCGGACACCAAGCGGGAGATTATCGAGCGGCAGTGCCTCAAGCGGGCGATGCAGGAGGACGACGTCGCCGAAATGGTCCTGTTCCTCGCCTCCAACGCTTCGCGCGGCTGCACCGCGCAGGAATTCACCGTCGATGGAGGCAATATCTAGGCGGTTGGCTCCAGTGCAGCCGCGGCGGAAAGCGCTTCCGTGCGGATCGAGCGGGCGAGATACCAGCCCAGAAGCCGTTTCGGCGCATGACGCATGACGAAATTGCGGATGGCGAAGGCACGGGGCGTCGAGGGAATGAAGAGCGGAGCAATCTTTCGGCTGCGTTCCTGTAGTTGAATTATGGCAGGCCGCAGACGTTGTTCGTGACCCGTAAGGGCATCTTCCACCGTATTCTTCGACAGTTCGTCCGCGAGGACCTTTGCCGATGTGATTGCCATGCCGGCGCCTTGGCCGGAGATCAGCGTCAGACAGTGTGCGGCATCGCCGAGAAGAACGATCCGTCCCGTCGACCAGGACGGCATTTCCACCAGCTCGAGATTGTCGAAGAACAGCGCATCGTCGCTCGGCAGGGCGTCGATATAGTGCAGCGCCGTCTCATGCGCGCCGGTATAAGCCGCGCGCAGGCAATCGCGTCGAGACGTGGCCGGAACGCGGCTCTGGTCGTCGGTCTTCCAAGCATAGAGCGTTGCGAGGCGGCCGTCGGAAAGGGAGTAGATTTCGGTCATCCGGCCGGGCTCGGCAAAGGAGAGGAAATCGTGGCCGAGCGCCAGATCGTCCTGCATCTGAAAGGCCGCGAAACGATATCCGAGCGGGCGGATGAAATCGGAATCCTCGCCGAACGCCATCCGGCGGATCGTGGAATGCATGCCGTCGGCGGCGATCAGCAGGTCGGCGCGGCAGTTGCTACCGTCGCTGAGCGTTGCTGTCACCCCTGCCTCGTCCTCCTCAATTCCGGTCACAGTCGTTCCGAAACGGAGGTCGAGATCGTCCGGCAGAGCGTCATGCAGGACCTCGACGAGATCGGTCCGGGAGAGGGTGATCCAGTCCTGATGGCCGAGCAGTTCCTGATACTTGGCGCGCCAGAGCTCGCGCCCATCGCGGCCGAAATAGACATTCTCGTGGATCGGGCGATGCCGCGCGCGGAGCGCTGGCATCAGGCCCATTTCTCCGGCAATCGTGTAACCCGGTCCGGAGAGGCCGAGCATGTAGCCGTCGGTGCGCAATTCTGGCGCCTTCTCGACAACAAGCGGATGCCAGCCTTTTTTCAGAAGCCACCAGGCGGCGGCCATGCCGCCGACGCCTGCGCCGACGATGAGAGCGGTTTTAGTCTGCATTGGTCGTATACAAGTCCGCGCGCTTGAAGATTGCAGGAAGGAAAAGCAGCGCTGCGACCGCAAAGCCCGCAGCGAGGTTGAAGCAGATACCAAATCCGAGATGCTCGGCGATGATGCCGGAACCGAAACCGGCAACGACAGAGACCAGGGCGTCGGTGCATTGGAAGATCGTGAAGTCGGTGCCGGCCTGGTGTTGCGATGTCCAGTCCATGACCACCGTGTAGAGTGCGACGAAGGTGCCGGCGACTACGGTGCTTTTCACCAGGTAGAGCGCGCTCAGCACCAATTCCGGCTGGGGCACGAAGGCGGAAATGGCGAACATGGTGAAACAGGCGGTCTGGATGCCCAGCATCACAAGTAGCGTCCGCCTCGCATTCCAGCGCCGGATCGCGAGGCCGGTCAGCACGATGCAGGCGATGCAGAGCACGGTCCCGATGGTTCCGGTGAGGATACCGATTGTCGCCGCGGACATCCCGTTGTCGATCAGGAACGGTCCGGTCATTACCTGAGTGAGGCGCAATCCCATCTGCGCGATGAGCATGGCCAGCAGACCCCAGCGAATCTCGGGTCTCCTGAAGGCGTTCATCAGCGAGGGGCGCGGGCGGGCGGCCTCGCTGCCGCCCTTTCCGGGATCAGGGGTGAAGAGAAACGGCGTTGTAAGCATGACCGCGACGAAGGTCATCGTCAGCACTGCGGTCATCCAGCCGAAATGGTCGTTCAGAACGAGGAAGAGGCCGGTGCCGATCATGATTCCCGCATAGCCGCCACCGACCTGGATCACATTGCCCCAACCCCGATGCTCGAGACGGATCTGCTCGATCATGAAGCCGTCGCCGGCGATATCGACCGTTGAGGCGATAAGGGCGATCAGCCCGAAGGCGGCGAAGATCCAGACGAACCCGTCCTCGATCCCGTAGAGCGCGAGCCCAAGCAGGATCGCCGCAATGGTCAATTGGCCTCCCACGACGATGCCGCGCGAGCGGCGCGGGCCGGTTGCCGGAATGCGCCAGCTCTCGAGCTGGGGCGACCAGAGGAACTTGAGCGCCCAGGGCAGCATGAAGAGCGATACCAGACCGATCAGGTCGAGCGCGGCACCGGAGCTGCGCAGAACCGTCGGGACGCCCTGGAACATCATTGCGCCGACGGTGCTCTGGATCGTGTAGACCCCGCCCATCACCACGAGCAGGCGGGCGAGGGGAAGTCCCGCCCGCCGCGCGTCGCCGGTCCCGGTCGCGACGGCTTCGCTCATCAGAAGGAGAACCTCAGGCCGGCACCGAAGACACGGCTCTCGCCGACCGAGCTGAAGGTGCTGCCGCCGGAGGAATAGCTGTAGGTCCGGTAGATCTCGTCAGTGATGTTGTCGACGTAGAGCCGCATCTCCAGCCCGTTATCGAGCGCGATGTCGAGGGAGGTGTCGAGGATGACGTAGCCGTCCTGGTCGAGCGTGTTGGATTCGTCGAAATAGGTCTTGCCCGAATAGGTCCCGGCGAAGCGGATGCTGACGGCGCCCGGGATCACGGTCTGCGGGATGACATAGCGTGCGGCCGCCCGGAAGCTGTAGTTCGGGGCGTAGGGCAGCGTGTTGCCGTCATATTCCTCGCCGGTATCAGGGTTGCTCGCATCGGTGAATGTCGAGCGACCGAGAGTGCCGCCGAAATCGATCAGCAAGTCCGGGCTCACATGGGCCCGCGCATCGAGTTCGAGACCGTAGCTTTCGGCCTCGCCGGCATTGCGCAGGTACTGCGAGCCGACCGGGCCGGTATAGAACTGCTTGTCGTCGGTTTTGATGTAATAGGCGGTCAGGCCCGCTTCCACGACGTCGTCGAAGAGCCGTCCGCGCCAGCCCGTCTCCAGGTTGGTCGAAGTCTCGGACTCATAGCGGACATCCTGTGCCGCGTTGGTCTCGGTGAAGGCGACGGTGTGGTTGAACCCGCCCGGCTTGAAGCCGCGGCTGACGAGGGCATAGACTCTGTGCGTCGGGGCTACCTGCCAGCCGACCGAGAGCTTCGGCGAGAAATCGTCGAAGTCGTCGTCGTCCTGGATCGAGATCGCGAGCGGATCGACGCGCTGGTAGTCGATGCTCGCCTCCTCGCGGGACCATCTCAGCCCACCGGTCAGGTCGACGCTGTCGGTCAGCGCATAGGTCGCCTCCCCGAAGGCGGCGTAGGAGGTGGTATCGACCTTGTTCTCCGAGGTGCCGACGAAGCCGGCGAAGGCCGGGGTTTCCCTGCGGAATTCGGTGTCCTGAAAATAGACGCCGCCGACGCCGCTCCAGCGATCGCCGAGCACGAAGTTGAGGCGCAGCTCCTCGGCCAGCGTCTCCTGGAACTCAGGCGTGTCGAATCCCTGGATCAGGCGCTTCTTCATGTCCCGGTCCTGGTAGGAGGTCACGCTTGTCAGGGTTGCCGCCCCGAAATCGTAGGAAGCGCGCAGAGCGTAGGTGGAGACGTCTCTCTTGAGCTCGTTGACACCGCCCTGGCTGGTGCTGTCGAAATTCAGATCGTCGAGATTGGCCTCGGAGAGGTAGAGCTCCTCGTGGCTCTGCAGCTCGTCCCGCTGTGCGCTGAATTCCAGTTCCAGCGGTACTTCCTCCGGGGTCAGCAGAACCTTCGCCGAGCCGAGCCAGTTGCGGCTGTTGTCGATGTCGTCGGCGCCGGTCGCGATGTCGTCGATCTGGCCGGTATAGTCGACCCGCTTCACGTTCACGCTACCGAAGAGTACGTCTTTCACCAGCGCGCCCGACACGCGTCCGCCGGCGTTCCAATCGTGGGTCGAGTATCCGCTGCTGACCGTGCCTTCGATCTCGTTGCCCGGGCGCTTGGTGATGATGTTGATCACGCCGCCATGAGCATTCCGTCCGTAGAGCGTGCCCTGCGGGCCGCGCAGCACCTCGATCCAGGCGACGTCGAGCATCTCCTGGGAGAAATAGGCAGGGTCCTGCGGCACGCCGTCGAC
The DNA here is from genome assembly GCF_024662015.1 of Nisaea acidiphila. Classification (NCBI taxonomy): domain Bacteria; kingdom Pseudomonadati; phylum Pseudomonadota; class Alphaproteobacteria; order Rhodospirillales; family Thalassobaculaceae; genus Nisaea; species Nisaea acidiphila. The sequence continues at coordinate 4,587,684 of NZ_CP102480.1, forward strand.
ATAGAGCTGAACCGACGGGTTATAGAAGTCCGCGGAAGTGACGCCGCGTAGCGAGAAGTTCGTATAGGCCCGGTTGCCGCGCTTGCGGACGACCAAGCCGGGGATCACTTTTTCCAGGTCTTCGGTCGAGGTCACGCCCGCTTCCTCAAGGTCCTCGCCGGTCCGCACGCTCACCGATCCGTCAACCTCGCCGAGCACCTCGGGCCGTTTGTTTGCGGTCACCTCGATGGAATCTAGATAGACCGTACCCGCGCTGTCCTGCGCCAGTGCCGCAAGTGGTGTCAGTGCCGAAGTGAACAGCGCGGCCCCGCTGAGCAGTGCGATGCGGCAGTTGCGATATGTTTTGAGCGCCTTCATGGACAACCTTCCCCGAGTAAGAACCCGCGCGAGAGTAGGGGAGTGTTCCTGCTGTTGCGGCCACGATCGGGGCGGAAATGACTTCGATCAGGACTTTATTTGCGAATGGTTTGCAATTTCAATATATTCGGCGTGGGGAATTTATCAGGTGACGTGCATGGAACTGACGCCAGCGGTTTACCGCTTCGACAAGGATCACCGTCTATTCTCGCGCGCGGATGGCAGCGCCGTCGACGGCTGGAAGGCGGCGTTTCGCTCCGAGGAGGTCGGTGACGGCTGCCGCGTCGGGGCCATCGACTGTTTCATACCGGCCGACGAGACCCATATCGTGGAAGGGCCGTCGACCTTCAGCGTCAGCCTGTTTCTGCAGGGTGCAGGGCAGTTTGAACTTGAGGACGGGCAGGCCTTCGAGTTCGGTCCGGGTTCGATGTTCCTGTTCCATACGGTCGGGGAGACCCGAGGGCGTGATAGCATGTACGGGAACAACAGGCTCCGGGGCGCAGAGTTCCGTTTTTCGCTTCCCGTGCTGAGCCGCGCCGGCATTGCGTCGGTCAACGGGGTCGAAGGTGCGCAGCGGGTCGGAAGCGGATCCGTCGCCCTGTTCATGCATCGTCCCCTTACGGGCTCGCTCAGGCTGATTGCCGAGCAGACCGTCGATTGTCCTCTGGAGGGCCTCGCCCGGCGCCTCTACCTGAAGTCCAAATCACTCGAAGTGCTTGCCCATGTCGTCGCGATGTACGAGGCCTCCAAAGGCGCCCCGGCGAACGTTACGGCACGGGACCGGCGGCGCGTCGAAGAGGCTGCGAAGATCTTGAGAGAGCGCTGCGACGAGCCCTGGACGATTTCGCGTCTGTCCCAGGAATGCGCCATCAACGAACGGAAGCTGAAAGAGGGTTTCCGCCTGGTGCTTGGCGAGACGGTCCTCTCGGTCCTGGAGCGGGCGAGGGTGGAGCGGGCGCAGGGGTTGATGCGCGACGAGGCGTTGAACGTTGCGGAGACCGCGCTCGCGGTCGGCTACAGCAATCCGAGCCATTTCGCCAAGGTGTTCCGGCGCCTGACCGGGACCGCGCCGGGTCTCTGGCGCCGCGCCGTCTGACCGAGATCAGCTCAGAACGAAACCCTCGTATCCGGCATCCGCGACGGCGTCGCAGCGCGCGCGGTAGTTCTGCAATCCGCCGGCATAGGGCATGAAGACCCGCGGCTTGCCGGGCACGTTGGCGCCGAGATACCAGGAACTGTTGGCCAGCGGCAGCAGGGTCGCCTCTGCTGCCCGGTTCGTTTCTATCACCCAGTCCTCGGCCGCTTTCTCGGTCGCCTCGATCCGGGTCTGTCCGTTCGCGCGCATCTTTGCGATGCAGTCGGTGATCCAGTCGACATGCTGCTCGATGGAGACCGGCATGTTGGTGAGCACCGATGGGCTGCCCGGTCCGGTGACGGTGAAGAGGTTCGGGAAGCCCGCGACCTGGAGGCCGAGATAGGTCTTCGGTCCGGCCGCCCAGGCGTCTTTCAGGGAAAGCTCGTCCTTGCCCGCGATATCGATGCGGAGCAGGGGGCCGGTGATCGCGTCGAAACCGGTCGCGAAGACGATGATGTCCAGATCGTAGCGCGCGTTCTCCGTCTCGATCCCGGTTTCCGTGATCCGTTTGATCGGGTCGGACTTGATGTCGATCAGGGTCACATTGTCGCGGTTGAAGGTCTCGAAATACTCGGTATCGACAGGCGGCCGTTTGGTGCCGAAGGGATGGTCGAGCGTGCTGAGCAGCGCGGCTGTCTTCGGATCCTTCACGATTTCCCGGATCTTGCTTTTGATAAAGTCTGAGGCGGTGTCGTTCGCGGCCTTGTCGACCATCAGATCCTTGAAGACCGCACGGAAGCGGAGACCGCCTTTCTCCCAGGCTTCTTCGTAGATCGCCTGGCGTTCCTCTTCCGAGACGCTGGCTACCAGGCGGTCCTCGATCGAGAAGGGATGCCCGTTCGGATTCGAGATCATTACCTTGTGGATCTCGTCGCTATGCTCCCTGGCGTATTGCTTGAACGCGTCGCTGAGCGGATGGTTGCGCGCCGGGATGCTGTAATTCGCCGTGCGCTGGAAAACCGTCAGGTGGTCGGCAGAAGCGGCGATGACGGGCGCGGCCTGGATGCCGGTCGAGCCGGTGCCGATCTGTCCGACCCGCTTGCCGCTGAAATCGACGCCTTCATGCGGCCACTCGCCGGTGTGATACCAGTCGCCTTTGAAGTCTTCGAGGCCGGGAATGTCCGGCACGTTGGCGGAGGAGAGACAGCCGACGCCGGTGATGAGGAACGGCGCGGCATAACGCTTTCCCGCTTCCGTCGTGACGTGCCAGAGCGTTGCCGCGTCGTCGAAGCGGGCGGAGACGACCCGGTCGCCGAGGCGGATGTCCTTGCGCAGGTCGAAACGGTCCGCGACGAAATTCAGGTAGGAACGGATCTCCTCCTGGCCCGGATAGCGCTCGGACCATTCCCACTCGTTCAGCAGCTCTTTGGAGAAGTAGTAGCAGTAGGAGTGGCTCTCGCTGTCGCAGCGCGCGCCCGGATAGCGGTTCCAGTACCAGGTTCCGCCGACCCCGTCCGCCACCTCGAGCACCTGGGCATTCAGCCCGAGCCGGTCGCGCAGGCTGTGCAGCTGGTAGAGGCCGGTGAAGCCGGCGCCTATGATTAGTGCGTCGAAACGCTCGACGTTTCCGGATACCGCCCGGTCTGCCGCAGCCATGTCTTCGGCCATGTTTTCACTCCCTGTCCTTCTTTTGCCGAAAGCATGGCCCGGCACCGCGGGCGGATCAATCGCACGGCCCGCAAAGACTGCCGTGCCCGTGCGGAGCGAACGAAAAAGCCGGCCTCATTCGAGGCCGGCTTTCCGTCAGAGGTCTGAAATCCGGATCAGGCCGAGCGGTAAAGCTTGGTCATGGAGAATTCCCGGTGTCCGAGCGCCTCCGCCGCCGTATGGCGACCGTTGGCCGTGCGGATGATCATGTCGATCAGAGCGTCGCCTGCCTCGTCGATGGTCATCTCGCGGGTCAGCACGCCGGTCACGTCCACATCGATATGCTCGGACATGGTGCGGAGTGTGCGCGGATTGCCGGAGATCTTGATCACCGGAACGATCGGGTTGCCGATCACGTTGCCCTGACCGGTCGGGAAGGTGTGGATGACGAAGCCGCCGGCCGCCATCAGGGTGACGCATTCCGCTGCAGCGGAAGAACTGTCCATGAAATAGAGGCCGGGGCCTTTCTCCGGCGCTTCGGCGGGGCCGACGGCGTCGATATAGGTCGAGGTGCGGCCGATCTTCTCGAGATTCCCGAGCGCCTTTTCCTCGATCGTCGTCAGGCCGCCCAGGATGTTGCCCTTGGTCGGCTGACTGTCGGAGAGATCGCTGGTCTTGAAAGGCTCGATCACCTCGTCCTGATAGGCCTGGAACAGTTTCATGAACTTGGCGCCGGCCTCCGGCGTCGCCGCGCGTTTCTCGCAGATATGCTCGGCGCCGGTGATTTCAGAGGTCTCGCCGAAGCAACCGTAAAGGCCGTGTGGCAGCAGCTTGTCGTACATGTTGCCGACGGTCGGGCAGGACGAGAGGCCGGTCGTGGTGTCGCTCTCGCCGCACTTGGTGGAGACCCAGAGGTCGGTCAGCGGCAAAGGCTCCTTCTGCAGCTCGGTTGCCCAGTGGACGAATTCCTTCGCCTTCCAGGACGCTTGCCGGATGGTCTCGAAATCGCCTTTCTGCTCGATGGAGAAGCCTTCGACCGGCTTACCGGTCTTGGCGATACCGTCGACGATGACCTGGGTCCATTCCGGCTCGATGCCGATCACCACCACGGCGGCGACATTCGGGTTCGCCCCTGTGCCGATGATCGTGCGGAAATGCAGGTCGAGATCTTCGCCAAACTGCAGACGTCCGTAAGCATGTGGGATCGCCATGGTGCCTTTGACGTTGTTCGCAACGGCTTCGCAGGCGGCATTCGAAATGTCGTCGACAGGCAGGACCAGGACGTGGTTGCGGACGCCGACGCGGCCGTTTTCCCGGCGCCAGGCGTTTACGGAGGTATTTGTGAAATCGGCCATCTCTACCACCTCTTGGTTTTCAGGTTGTGGGTATGGACGTGCTCGCCGGTGCCGGCGCCGCCCACCATTTTGCCGATATCCTCGCCGTACTTGATCACGGTGTCGCCGGCCTTCAGGTCTTTCAACGCGACCTTGTGGCCGATCGGGATGTCCGCCTTGGCGGTCAACCTGAAATCCGAATTGTCATGCGTGACGACACAGAGCATCTCCGTGCCCGCTTTCAGTCCCTCGACCACGACGACGCCAACATTGTCGTCGGGATTGTGGACCAGCAGTTGGGGAATGTTCGCCATTTCCCTGTTCCTCCCGTTTTTACGAAGTTCTTTCGTCACTGAATAATGATAACGTAACTCTTATACAAGACCGGCATTTGAGGTCGTGCTAAGAAGGCACGAAAGCCCACTGAGTTCGGCATCTTGGAGAGGCCCTTGTCGGCACCGCTCTATAAGTACGTTATCGAAACCCTGATTGAACGGATCGCATCCGGAGAACTCGCGCCGGGGATCATGCTGCCCAGCGAGGGCGATCTCGGCGCGGAACTCGGGGTCAGTCAGGGCACCGCGCGCAAGGCGCTGTCAGAATTGGAACGTCGCGGAATCGTCAGTCGGCGGCAGGGCGTCGGAACTTTCGTCACGGCTCGGACCCCGGAAAGCGCGCTCTTTCATTTCTTCAGGTTGCGCGATGCGGATGGGAGTCAGGTTTCTCCGGTGCTTGAAGACGAGAGTGTCCAACGGAGGCGGGCTCTCAAGCCTGAGCGCGAGGTTCTGTTCGGAAATCCGGACAGCGTTTACGAAATCGAACGGGTTCGCTCCGTGCGGTCCGAGCGTGTCGTGCATGAAAGGTCGATCGTGCCAGCCGGACTGTTTCCGGGACTGCCGGAGCGCAATCCACTGCCGAATACGCTTTATGTGCTCTACCAGCGTGCCTATTCGGTCGCGATCGTACAGGCATCCGAGGCGGTGCGGGCCGTGACGGGGATGCCGGATGTGTGCCGGCAATTATCGGTGCCCGATGGTACGCCCCTGCTCAGGGTCGAGCGACGGGCGGCCGATCTTGCCGGCAGGGTCGTCGAATTGCGCATCAGTCATTTCGTTACCGGTGACCGGTTCTACGCGGTCGATCTCGCGTGATTGGATGATGGCGATTAATGCCAATCAGGGACTTCGGGATCTACGAAAGAAGGGTCGATCTCGGCAGACGGAAACTGATAATTTATTTGTCCGATTAACCTGGGCTTTGCCGATAGGGCCTCAAGGATGGCGATAAGGACAATCCGCTCCGACGTTGCTGCGCTCCGCGCGCTGGTCAACGACAAACCGGCGGTCGCTTTCGACTGGGCCTATTGGATGTGTCCGCTCGACACGGAAGCGGAATGGTTCGGGCCTTTTGCATCCCTGGTCTCGTTGTGGAGGTCCCGGCAAGGAGAAGAGGGGAGCCTGCCGCGACGCAAGGATTTCCTCGCCGAGGAATTTCACGAATGGATGGGACGGATCTTCATCGCAAAGCTTGAGCATGATCCGTTCGATCTGCGGTTTACGCTTTGGGGCACGACCCTCTCCGAGTGGTGGCGGGTCGATTATACCGGGCAGAAACTCGGCGCCGAGTCGTCGGATCCGGGGGCATGGGGGATTGAACGGCAATATTTTGCCGAAATGGCTCGGCAACCGTTTATCGGGCTCGCCTCGGGCAGTCTTTCCGAGTACGGCCGGGGGCATATCAAGGTTGCAGGTCTGGATCTCCCGCTTTCCGACGGCGCAAGGCTGGACCAGGTTCTTTCCGCGCATGTGAGGCTCGGGCCCGAAGAAGATCTCAACCGGGTTTTCCGGGATTGTCCGAAGACCGCGTTTAGGCCGCGGTGAACAGCGAATAAATTCACATCTCCCAACTTTGGATTGGGTCCGGTATTCGCAGCTGTTTCGAGTTAACTCAAAAAAAACGCTCGTTCCATAGATTTAGATGGAAAATAGCGAGTTAGCTTAAATGTTTTTTAATTCCCCCGCGTGCATTCTCTGGCTCCAATCTCTTGATCCCAAGCTTTAGCGCAATCTGCGCACGCGAGGATGAAATGAAGACATCTATTGTTAAGCTGGTTATTGGCCTCTCGTTGGTCGCGGGGCTCTGGTCGCCGGACGCCAATGCGCAGGCGAAAGCCCCTTCGGTTGAGATCCTGGACGAAGCGGCTCTCGACAGCATTCGCGACTGGCTGGAAAATCCGGTCGTCGAAATGTCGATCTTGGCACACAACAAACGCTACAAGGACGTAGATCAGGCCAAGATCGACGCGTTGGACAAAGCGTGGGGGGCGGAGCGCGAAAGCGCCGACCAGCCGCTGATCGCTGCAACGCTCAGCAGTCCGCTTTCCGCGTATCTGACCCAGATTCAGGCGGCTTCTGACGGGATCTTCACCGAGATCTTCGTCATGGATGCCTTCGGTCTGAATGTAGGTCAAAGCTCGATCACTTCGGATTTCTGGCAGGGCGATGAAGCCAAGTTCCAGAAAACATTCGCTGTCGGCCCCGATGCGGTTTTCATCGACGAGCCGGAATTCCACGAGTCGAGCAATACCTGGCGCACGCAGGTCAACCTCACGATCGCCAAGGATGGCAAGCCCATCGGCGCTGTGACCGTTGAGTACAATCTGAGCGAATTGGCCCGCCGTCGCGGCATGATGTGATCGACCGATCCCGGAAGGTAAGGATATAGACATGGATTTTCTGCAAAATCTGAAAATCTCGCGGAAGCTGGCGCTTTGCTTCTCTCTGTTGATCGCGATGACGGTGCTGACCGCCGTTCTGTCTTTCGCCGCGATTGAGAAGATCAAGACCGCGGACCGGGAAAGCGCAAAGGCAGAACAACTCGGAATCTTCTTCCGCGACTATGAGGGCGCGTTCGCGCATCAGCGGCAAGGATTGCTCTATTACCTCCTGACCGGCGATCGGGAAGGGCTCGAGCTGTTCAACGATACGGCGCCTAAGGTGAATGCGGCCGACGCGAAACTGCGTGATGGGTCGAAGGATAATGAAGCCCTGTCCAAACTCGTCGATACGCTTGAATCCGATTACAAAAAATGGGCTGAGAACTTTGCCGCCGAGCAAGTCCGCCTCATGAGTAACTATTTGACGGTCAACCAGGCGCGCGCCATTGAGGTTACCGGAGAGCCGCAGGCTGCGATCGACCATTTCAATGCGACGGCAATGAAGCTCCAGAGCGAGCTTGCCGGGATTTCCGATGCCGCGGCGCAGTCGCGTGCCGACGCGATGGATGCCTTTACCTTGACCATGTTCGTCGCAATCGCGCTGGTTATCGTGATCGCGGTCGGGTCGGGGATTTTGCTGAGCCGCTCAATCGCGACGCCGATCGGCCAGATGACCGGGGTCATGGGCGAGATGGCCGGAGGAAATCTGGAAATTGAGGTTGTCGGCGTTGGCCGCAAGGATGAGATCGGCAGCATGGCCGCAGCCGTCGAGGTCTTTAAGCGCAACGGTCTTGAACAGCGCGAGCAGCAGGCCCGCGAGGCCGAACAGCAGGCGCGTGAGACCGAGCGGCACCAGAAGATGGAAAGCTATACGCGCAACTTCGATCAGGAAATGCAGTCCGCTCTGGCAGCGGTCGAGCAGGCGGTCTCGATGGTGAGTGATTCCGCCGACTCCATGTTGTCCAACGCAGAGGTTGGCCGGAGCCGGACGAGGGACGCAGCTGCCGCGATCGAAGAGGCGAATGCGAATATCCAGACGGTTGCCTCCGCGACGACCGAGCTGTCCTCGTCGATCAACGAAATCTCCTCGCAGATGTCGCAGGCCTCTTCGGTATCTCGCGCGGCAGTCGGTGAGGTCGAGACGACGAACACCCGTGTTTCTGCCCTTAACGATGCAGCCGAAAGCATCGGTCAGGTGGTTCAGATTATCGATGAGATTGCCGAGCAGACCAACCTGTTGGCGCTCAACGCAACGATTGAGGCGGCGCGGGCGGGCGAGGCCGGCAAGGGCTTTGCGGTCGTGGCGAGTGAGGTGAAGAGCCTCGCGACCCAGACCAGCAAGGCGACCGAGGAAATCAGCCAGAAAATCTCCGAGATTCAGGGCGAGACCGGGGCCGCGGCGGATGCGGTGCTCGGGATCGGCAACACGATCCGGCAGATCGACGAGCTGACCGCGGTGGTGGCCAGCGCGGTCGAGGAGCAGGGCGCTGCCACGCGGGAGATCGCCCAGAATATTGAGGAAGCGGCAGCCGGTACGCAGGCCGTTTCCGAGGTGGTCGACGAAGTGTCCCGCGCCGCGACTGAAACTGGCGAGATGGCGGATAGCCAGAAGAACGTGGTGACGGACCTGAACGAACGGAACCAGTCTCTCAAAGGCGAGATCGACCAGTTCCTCGGGAATGTCCGCGCTCTCTGAACCGAGATCGTCCATTCATGGAGTGCCGGGCCGGGTCGCTGATCCGGCCCGTTCTTTTTTCGGCTTAGTCTTCCGGCAATGCGCCGCTGGTCGGCAGGACGATATGCATGATCAGTCCGCCGTCAGGGTGATTGCGCGCCTCGACGGTGCCCCTGTGGGCATGAATGACGTTCCGGGTGATCGCGAGCCCGATACCTTGGCCAGTGGTCGGTCCCACACGGCCGCCGGGCGCGCGATAGAACGGCTCGAAGATCCGCCGGAGGTCGGAAGAGCGCAGGCTCTCGCCGAGGTTCTCAACCGTGATGCGGACGTTTTCGTTGCCGGGCTCGAGCGCGATGCGCAAATCCGTTTCCGGAGTGCCATAGATGATCGCGTTGCGGATGACATTCTCGATCGCGCTCGCCAGATGCACCTGGCTCCCGCCAACAATGGGCGCTTCCGCCGGGCCTTCGTAGATGATCTTCTGCCCCTTCTTGCCCGCCTCGAAGCGGGCGTCGTCGATCAGGGAGGAGAGCAGGGCCTCGATATCGACACGTCCCCTGCGTATGTCGACCGCGCTTGGATCGACCTGCGCCAGCATCAGGATCCGGTCGATCATTGTGGAAAGTGCGTGCGCCTCCTTGTCGAGCCGGTCAAGCCAGCGCTCCTGCTGCGGATCGGCTTCTGCCCGAAGCAGCTCGATCGCAAGCTGGAGGCGCGCGAGAGGCGACTTGAGTTCGTGGGAGACGTCGCGAAACAGTTGACGCTGGTTCTGGAACTGGTCCTGGATCCGCTCCGCCATGGCATCGAAATCGGCCGCGAGTTCGCCGATCTCGTCATCCCGTGCCAGCGCCGCATTGCCCACACGCTTTGAATACTCCCCAGCCGCGACGCTGTGGGTGACACGGCGCAGATCGATGATCGGGGAAACGAGCGAACGGGTGAGAAACAATGTCACGATGGCGATCAGGAAAATCGCGACGGCCGCCGCCGCTCCGGCACGATAGAGGAAGGGAAACTCCGAGAACGGGCCTCTCTCGTTGATGACCAGCAGCCTGTACCCTTGCGGGGCCTCGAGCGGAAGAATGACGTCGGCGCCGCGACCGGGCGGACCTTCGCGGCTGATCATGCGGTCGGTTGGGGAGAGCCGCAGCCAGTGCTCGAGATGTGGCGGAAGATCGAGACCGTCGGCGGACTTTCCGTCCGGGCCGATCAGGAACGTGACCTTGCCTTCCTGGAATTGTTTTTTCTGCCAGTCGTCGAACGCATGCGCCCCACCTGTCCGGAAGGCTTCTCCGGCCTCTCTCGCGAGGTGGCTCCAGTCCGACGGTGCGGGACTGACCGCATTGGATATCACCACGGTCGCGATCACGGCACCGACCGCGATCAGGACCTGTGCCCCGAGAAGCTGGAGAAATATGCGCCGATAAAGACGGAAAGACGGGAGTTTCAGAGCCATGGCCTAGCCCGAGACCAAAAGCTGATAGCCTACCCCGCGCACGGCCTGAATCCTGTCCTGCCAATTCGGATGCACGGAGAGCTTCTTGCGGATATGGCTGACATGGACATCCAGTGCACGGTCGTAAGGCGACAGGCTCCGTCCGAGCGCCGCCACGCTCAGATCCTCTTTCCGGATCGCCGTTCCCGCGTGACGCATGAGATAATGCAAGACGCCGAATTCGGTACTGGTCAGTGAAACGGATGTTCCATCGAGATCCGCGCGCCGTTCGCTCGGTACCAGCATGAGTTCCTCGATCCGCACCGGCTTTTCGGAGTCGTTCTGGCGCTCGGACATATCCGGGCGCGCGCGGCGGACGAGGGCCTTCAGGCGGGCCGCCAGTTCACGCGGGCTCGCGGTCTTGGCGACGAAATCGTCGGCGCCGACTTCAAGGCTGACGATGCGCTCGGTCTCGTCCGTATTGGCCGTCAGGATGAGGAGGGGAATCCAGTTTTCGGAAGTCCTGAGCCTGGTCAGAACATCCAGCCCGTTTGGTGCCGGCATCATGAGGTCGAGGCAAACGGCATCGGGGCGATCCGCATCTGGATCAGCCAAGCGTTCCAGCGCCTCTTTGCCGCCATGTAGAGTGTCGACTTCGAAGCCTTGGGAACTCAGATAAGTACTCAAAAGATCGCAGAAGTCTGGATCGTCATCGATCAGAAGAATTCGGGCCATGTTGCGCGCAATACTCCTGCCTGCCGGCGTCTAGGCTCCCTCCGGAACATGGTAATAGCGTTTTGCTCCGGCGGCGTCAGCCAAGAGCCATGCGCATTTACAATTCTTAACCCCTTCGAAAATCACATTAACAGGCGGAATGCCTAGGGTTCCGGTGCTGAATGCGGTCTTCAGGCCTTCGCTCTGCGGATAGGCGGAAAGGGCCGCGTTTGGTTCGGTAATCCATTCTGGAGGTATTTAGAATGAATACGATCAGCTCCGCCGTTTCCGGCGCTCTTCCTCCGCCCCCTCCGCCGGGCGGTGCCGGCGGTCCGGGCAAAGCCCTGAGCGAGGAAGAAAAATCCACGATTGCGTCTATTCTTGAGCAGTACGACCCGGAGTCGCTCTCCGAGGAGGACGTCGACTCCATCAAGCAGCAGCTGCAGGATGCGGGCATCGACCCGTCTCCGGAGCTTGGCTCGCTCATCGAGGAAGCGGGGTTCGACAAGGAACAGTTCCGGCCGGACGGCCCCCCGCCGGGCGGCCCGCCTCCGGGCGGTGAAGGTGGTCCTTCCGGGCTCGTCTCTGAGGACGGTCTCAAGACTCTCTCTTCGATCCTTGAAGAGTACGATGTCGAGAATCTCAGCGAAGACGACGTCTCGGCGATCCAGCAGCAGTTGGCAGAGGCCGGCTTCTTCGGACAGGGAAGCGTCGTCGATCTTGGCGCCTGATCCCTTTCCATCGGACAAAAGGCGACCGGCAAATACCGGTCCCGTGGGCGTGGGAATACGCGGTACTGGGAACTGCGTATTCCCCGCGCCGAATTCATTCTTGAGTGCCGGGGAGCGCGGGGCGCGATGAGAGCCAAAATGCTTTTCGCGACACCGCTCCTCGTGGATGAGCCGTTCGCAGACAATCCCGACGCAGTCGCAGTCTTGGCCGAGACGGTCCGGACGCGCGCGGCCTCAGACGGCGGGGTCCGTCACAGCAATCTCGGCGGCTGGCAATCGACACACGACTTCCTGTCCTGGTCCGGCGAGGAGGGGGCTCATCTCATCCGCCGCGCCATAACCGTTTGCAACGACAGCACGTTGTCCTTCGCAACGGGGCATCTGAGGCGCGATCCGCTGAACTGGAGCGTGACGGCCTGGGCCAATGTGAACGGTCCGGGGGACGGCAACGCGGCTCATGTTCATCCGGGCGCCTACTGGTCCGGATGCTTCTATGCCGACGATGGCGGGATTGGCGGAGAGGAGCATATCGGCGGCGCGCTCGAATTCACCGATCCGCGCGGTCCGCTACCGCTCATGTATGCGCCGACGGTGAAGTTCGGCCTGGCCGGCTGCGTGAACGCGGGGTTGGGAGAGCAATTCTTTCCGAAGACGGGACAGCTCGTGGTGTTCCCGTCCTGGCTCCGGCATTCGGTGACGCCCTACCAGGGCACCCACAAACGGATTTCTGTTGCGTTCAACCTAAGCCTCAACGCCTAGGTCGGTCGTTCTGGTCCGAAACGGGAGCGGGCCGGTCCGCGAATTGCGCGAACCGGCCCGCTTCAATCGGTTTATCCGTCCTCAGAAAGCTTTTTCGGCTCCCGGACGGGATTTGTTCTTCGGCACGAAGCCGGACTTCTCGGCGACGCGCGGTTCGTGGACCCAGACCTCGCGGTTCGGGTGCAGGCCACCACCGCGGACGGCCGGAACCGCCGTGTGGCGTGCGCGGTGAAGCAAGCGGGTATCCGCGATGCCGCAATTCGGGTGCACGCCGCCATTGTCTGCGACGATTTTCTCCCATGCCGCCTTACGCGAGGCAAGAGTGGCCGGGTCCTGAAGCTGTGTGCAGTTCAGTTCGTTCGTCTCGAGATCCGCGACGATCTCGTCGCCGTTCTCGATCAGCGCGATGGGACCGCCGAGAGCTGCCTCCGGACCCACATGGCCGATCACAAGCCCGACCGAACCACCGGAGAAGCGGGCGTCGGTCATCAGCGCGATGACGATGTCGCGTTCACGGCAGAGCGTGGTAATGCGGGAGGTCGGATCGAGCATCTCCGGCATGCCCGGTGCGCCGCTCGGGCCCGAATAGCGCACGATGACGATATCGTTGTTCTCGAACTGCTCCGGCGTTTCGTCGAGCGCCTTAAGCAGGCCGGCCTCGCCCTCGAACACGCGGGCCTTGCCGACGAAGCGGTTGTCCTCGAGGCCGCCCTCGACGCCGGCCAGCTTGAGGATGGCGGAGAAGTCCGGCGAGAGGTTGCCGCCGAGCATGCGGAGTCCGCCGGTCGGCTTGTATGGCTTCTCGACCGGGTAGATCACCGTACCGTCGACTTTCTTGCTCTCCAGCCGTGCAACCTGTTCCGCGAGCGTTTCGCCGGTGCAGGTGAGAACGTCGCCGTTCAGCAGGCCGGCCTCGAGCAATTCGCGCACGATCACCTGGACCCCGCCGACACCGTCGATATCGACCATGGAATACTTGCCGTAGGGGCGGGCGTCGGTCAGCACCGGAACGACATATTGCGAAAGGTGATTGAACTCTTCCGGGGTGATCACTTCCTTCCAGAAATTGCCGAAGCCGGCGGCGCGGGCGATTTCCGGCGCGTGCAGAACTACGTTGGTGGAGCCGCCGATCGCCATGGAGACGATCATGGCGTTGCGCAGGGAATCCCGGACCACGATGTCACGCGGTTTCAGATCGGAATCCATCATGTTCGAGAGATGGTCGATCAGCTCGACCGGGAACTCGTTCAAGCGCCGCGGGTCGTCGGAGGCGGGCGCCACCATGTGCAGCGGCTGCAGGCCGACGACGCCGATGAAGGTCTGCATCGTGTTGTAGGTGAACATGCCTCCGCAGCTGCCGAAACCGGGGCAGGCGTGGCAGGAAATGTGATGGCGGAACTCCGGATCCGGATTGCCCGCAACCTGGTAGGCGCTGACGATGTCGAGCGCCTCGCCAGTATTCGGGTCCTTGCCCGGACGGATCGGGCCGTCGGACATGATGATGGCCGGCTGATTGTGCTCCAGCAGCGCGGCGAGGGTGCCGACCGGCGGCTTGTCGCAGGCGACGACGGCGATGGTGCCGGCAAGGCCGGTCGCTTCCAGATGCTCGCAGAGCGCATCGTTGGTGACTTCGCGGCCGATCAGAGAATAGCGCATCTCCGGCGTGCCGTTGCGCACTCCGTCGGACGTCGCGATGGTGAATTCCGGCTGAACCAGACGCAGCTTCAGCTTGCCGGCCTCCTGGCCGATCCGGTCGCGCAGCTTTGCGTGGATGGCCTCGACCTTCGCCTGAACGCCGAGATAGCACTGGCTGTCGCCCTTGGTGCCGACGACGCCGACGGAGGGCTCGTGGATCAGTTCCGGGTCGGTGCCGAGCTCGCGCGCGAGGCCGATGGTCTGGGCCGAGCGGCCGGGGTGGCGGTCGATGAGTAGGGCTCTGGAGTTCTTCACGGGTCGTTTCCTCGGTTAGGCGCAGTTCAGTCGGACACCAGCAACAGGCGGTCGCGGCGAGGTCTTTTTAGTGAATCCTCTTTCGACGATAGCCGGACGCCAAGGAGTGGCGGGATCGGCCAGTCTTGTCAACGCGCGCGTTCGACGCACAGCCGGTCGATTTCGCCAATGATCGGCATGCGATGTCGATCGCTACGGAGGGACCGCAGAGGCGATTACCCGACGGCCTTGATCGCGAGGGCGCGTTCGAGGCTCGCATCCATGGCGTCGCGCCAGCGGGAGAGGGCACCGGCGTCCCGTAACACCTTCAGTCCCTCCTCGCTGATCCCGCCGGGCGTCAGTAGATCGTCGAGCAATTGCCGCGGCGCGACGTCCGTGCGGTCGATCACCGCGGCCGCGGCCGCATCCGCCATACCGGCGGTCAGGAGGCGCGCGGGCTCGGGCGGCAGACCGTGCATTTCGGCCCATCCCGACATTTCGTCGAAGAAGGCATAGAGCATCGCGTAGTAGGCGCCGAATATGCTTGCCGTTTCGAAAGCGCCCTCGTCTTCGAAGGGGATTGCGGTGCCGAGCTTCCGCAGGACTTCGGCCGCTGTCGGATTTTCCGGATAAAAGGCGGTCGGACTGCGGCGGAGGCGACTGGTCGCGATTGGCATCGAGCGGACGGCAGTCGCAGGGGCGACAGCCGGGCGGATGGTGTCGAGGCCGATCCCGGCGGCAGTGGATATGACGACCTGATCGGCACGCCAGGGCAGGCCAGATGCCGTTTCGGCGATCTGCGCAGGCCGGGTGCTGAGAAAAACGACTTCCGAGCGCTCGATCACCTCCGCATTGCCGGATGCGATACGGCATCCGAACCGTTCGGCCAGCTCCGCGCTACGGGCTGCATTCCTGGGAGAGAGCAACACGGATAGTCCCGCCGAGGCCAAACCCTCGGCCAAGCAGGCTCCGAGATACCCCACACCGATTATGCCGACTGAGTTCATGCAGTTTCCTCCGCCAAAGCGTAGCCTATGCGTACGGGGCTCCCGGTCCAACAAGTGCGAAAAGGGAACGGGGGCCGAGTGTATGCGCCGTCAGCGGAGCGCAGCGTTCCAGCTCGGTAAGGGGCGTTCTTCATAGGCGCAATCCCACGCGGCACAGTTTTCCCGTCCTATGACCTCGGCGGGAAGTTCGATCCGCTCCGGTATCGCTTCTCCGTCCAACAGTCGGACTGCCGCCATCAGGGCCGTGCATACCAGCGCGGGAGCATCGAAACTGACGGTCGCGAGCATGCGGCCCAACCGGATCGCTTCGATGGCTTCCGGCATGGCATTCATACCGACCACGGGCATGGACGCTTCTGTCTCGCCCAGCTCATCGAGGGCACCGAGCGCCATCGCGTCGTTCGCGGCCAGGAGGCCGTCGAGCTGCCTATCCCGCTCAAGAATTCGCTTCATGGCCTCTTTCCCGCCCGATCTCTGATAATGGCCGACCTCGCGGAGCGCGATGGAGATTCCCGGATATTCTGCTGCGGCATCGCAAAATCCCTTTGTTCTCGGTGCGGAGGTGGGAGATTGCGGCGATCCTTCGATAAGCCCTATCCGACCATGTCCGCCCAAATTCTCGAACAGATGGCGTGCCGCTTCTAGAGCCAGATCGTAGTTGTTCGACGTTACAAAGCACTCGGGAGTCACAAGGGCGGAGTGCGCGACGAAGTAGAAGAGCGGAATTCCGGCGTCTTTCGCTTTCTGCAGTTCCGGGTCCAGAGCGGAGGTATGAACCGGTGCGATCAGAATGGCATCCGGCCTGCTGTCGATCGCGCGTACCAGAATTTCCCTCTGCTCTTCCAGATCGTCCGGCGTGTCCGGCGACGCTCCGGTCAGGGCGCATCCAAGATTTTCAGCGAGACGGCCTGCCGCGATCTGGGCGCCGACATAGGCGGGGTTGGACTTGTTCTTGGTCAGGCAGCAGATCCGGTATCCCGTCGCCATCCCCATTCCCTCCTTGGCTTTTTTTGCAGGATGACCGTAATGCGCCTAGGGTTACAACGATTGAGACAAACGTGGCGCCAGCGTGCCCGTGAGATATGGGAGCATGGGGCTGGGACCATGCCCGAAGGAAAGCGGAAGCGAAGGAGACCAGCATGGATGCCGTGACCGGAGGCTGCCTCTGCGGCAAGGTCCGCATCGAGGCGAAAGGGCGTCCTTACCGGGTGGGAATTTGCCACTGTCTCGATTGCCGTAAGCATCACGGCGCGCTGTTTCACGCCTCAGCGATTTTTCCGGCGGACGCGGTGACAATCGAAGGTGAAACCGGGTCCTATCAGGGGCGGCATTTCTGTCCGAGTTGCGGGTCGACGGTGTTCGGGGAAAGCGGGGACGAGATAGAAGTGAACCTGGGTTCGCTCGATGCGCCGGATCAGCTGACACCGACTTATGAGCTCTGGACTATCCGCCGCGAATCCTGGCTGCCGCCGTTTCCGCTGAAGAGGCATTACGAACGAGATCGGGAAACCACCGAGCGCAACGAGGACTAGGCTTCGATAAGTCAGGAAACAGCGAGAGAGAGAATGGCGGAGGGGAAGGGATTCGAACCCTCGATAGGGCTTATAACCCTATAACGGTTTAGCAAACCGCCGCCTTCAGCCACTCGGCCACCCCTCCGCACGGGGCATCAGCGTGGGGCAAGCCCACAAACACGGCGTATGCTGCGCTCCTTCTATGCGGGCGCCTCTGCGCTGTCAACGCATGGCGCCCGCCGGATGACAGATTTTTTTCGGCGTTCCCCGAGTGCCGCGGAAATGCTGGACTCAGCGGTTGCCGAGGATGATGTCGCTGGCCTTTTCCCCGACCATGATGGAGGGGGCATTGGTGTTGCCGGAGGGGATGGTGGGGAAAATCGAGGCATCCGCCACGCGCAGATTCTCAAGCCCGTGCACCCGCAAATCCTCGCGGATGACATCATTCGCCGGATCCGGGCCCATGCGGCAGGTGCCGGAAGGGTGGAAGACCGATCCGCCGGTATTGCGGAAATAGTCCATCATTTCGTCGTCGCTACGCACGTCCGGGCCCGGCGAGACTTCCGCTTCGATCACCTCGCGCATGGTCGGCGTATCGGTCAGTTTCCGCATGAATTTGAAGCCCTCGAGATTTTCCTGCTGATCGAACTCGGTCGAGAGATAGTTCGGCTGGATTTCGGGCGCCTCGTGCGGGTCCGCCGAGCGCAGCTTCAGATATCCGCGGCTCGTTGGGCGGCATTGCGAGATGCTGGTGAGGAAGGCCGCGTAGGGATCCGGATGCATCAGCGCGCGCTTGCCCGGCGCGCCCTTCTGGTAGCTGAGCGGGGAGAAATAAAGCTGCATGTTCGGGCGCGAGAGGTCGGGCCGGGTGCGAATGAAGCCGCCGGCCTGGTTCAGGCTCATGCCGACCGGTCCCCGCAGGGTCAGCAGATAGCGCATGCCGGCAAGAGCGCGGCCCCACCATGGCGCGAGTTCGTTGTTCAACGAGGGCCGGCGCGAGCGGAACATCTGGTCGACGATGTAATGGTCCATCAGGTTACGCCCGACGCCGGGCCGGTCGGTATGGACCGCGATGCCCAGATTGCGCAGTTCCTCGGCCGGGCCGATTCCGGATTGCAGCAGAAGGGCGGGGCTGCCGATGGCGCCGCCCGCGAGAATGATTTCGGCCCCGGCCGTCGCACTTCGCGGAACGCCGTGGGCGCGGTATTCGATCCCGGTCACCCGCCTACCGTCGAACAGAAGCCGCTCCGCGACCGCATTCGTCTCGATCTTCAGGTTCGGACGTCGCCGCGCCGGCCAGATATAGGCCCGGGCCGCCGACATGCGGAAACCGTTGCCGATGGTGAAATGGTAGGGGCCGACGCCTTCCTGGCTGGCACCGTTGAAATCCGGATTGACCGGAACGCCCGCTTCGGCGCCCGCCTTGAAGAAATCGGCGCACAGCGGGTGCAAATCCTCAAGCGGCGCGGTGACTTTCACCGGACCGGAGCCGCCATGCCAGGCACTCTCACCGTCCTGATGGGCCTCCATGCGCTTGTAGACCGGCAGCACGTCGTCCCAGCCCCAGCCGGGATTTCCGGCCGCTTTCCAGTCTTCGTAGTCTTCCGCCTGGCCGCGGACATAGACCATGGCGTTGATCGAGCTGGAGCCGCCGAGCACCTTGCCGCGCGGCCAGTAGGTTTGCCGGTTGCCCGCCGTCGGCACCGGGTCGGACATGTACATCCAATTGACCGACGGGTCGTAGAAGGACTTGCCGTAGCCGATCGGGATCTGGATCCAGAACTGCCGGTCGTCGCCCCCGGCCTCGAGCAGAAGCACTCGGTGCCGGCCGCTCTCGCTGAGACGGGCCGCGAGCGCGCAGCCGGCCGATCCGGCGCCGACGACGATGTAATCGAAACGATCTGTCACTTTCAGGGTTCCATTCCGGGTCGCGTGTGTTGATTGCTGAGTTCGGTCTCGAGAATGCCGGCGAGCCGCTTGACGCCGTGTTCGATGTCTTCCGGCGGCACACCGCTAAAGCCGAGTACCAGTCCGGTCTTGTCCAGGGGCGTCATCGCGTAGCGTCCGAAAGGCGTCACGGTGATCCCGTCCGCATCCGCCGCCCTGGTGACGGCATTCTCGTCGAGGCCCGTGGCGAGCCGGCCGGTCGTATGGAGGCCGGTATCCGTCGGCTTAAGGGTGAGCAGGCCCGGAAGATGCTTCGACGCGCAGTCCATAAGGACTTGGTAGCGCTCGGTATAGATCCGCCGCATCCGGCGCAGGTGGGTGGCGAAGTGTCCTTCATCCATGAAACCGGCAACGACCGCCTGGCTGTTGAGCGGCGCGGTCGGAAGATAGGTCTCGAAGAGATGCTCCAGGACAGGCACGAACGGAGGCGGGGCCAGGATGTAGCCGAGCCGGAGTGCCGGGAAGAGAGTCTTGGAAAAGGTGCCGACATAGAAGACCCGGTCTGCGTGGTCGATGCTCTTCAGTGTCGGGATGGGGTGGGTCCCATAATAGAACTCGCCGTCGTAGTCGTCCTCGATGATCCAGGCATCGGCGCTTTCGGCCGCGTTGAGCAGGACGAAGCGGCGCTCCAGGCTCATGGTGACGCCGAGCGGTTGCTGGTGCAGCGGCGTGACGAAGGCGAGCCGGAAGCCGGGTGCCTGTCGCAGCCCCTCCGCCACATCGAGGCCGTCTCCGTCGATTGGCAAGGGCACGAGATCGCCTCCCGCCGCCCTGATCGCGTTCTGCGCGCCGATCGCGCCGGGGTTCTCGAACCAGACCTTGTCGCCCGGCTTCAGCAACATGCTGGAGATGATATGGAAGCCGTGCTGCGCACCGTTGGTGACGAAGATCTGTCCCGGCTCGCAATTGATCCCCTGGTTCGCCTTCAGGTGAGCAGCGATAGCATGGCGCAACGGTGGAAACCCGGTGACGTTCCCGTAGCCCAGCATCAGATCGCGATGCGTGCGCCAATGCTTGTTCGATTGCCGCGTCCATTGCGCGACCGGGAACATGTCGACGGCGGGAAGTGCGGTCGTGAAGGCGCGGATCGTGTGCGGGAGCCGCACCGTGAAGTCCGCGCCGAACGTCACGGCGGGTCGCGGGACGGATGGTTCCGGCGCGCTTTCGAGCTCCGTTTTGGGCTCCGGCGGGCCGGAGATGTCCTCTCCGAGGCGCACCGAGTCGCTGACATAGGTTCCGGCGCCCGTGCGCGCTTCCAGTAATCCTTCCGCGATGAGGCGCTCGAAGACCTCGACCATGGTCGTGCGCGAGACGCCGAGATCCCGGGCGAGGGTGCGGGTCGCTGGCAGCCTTTCGCCCGCCCTGAGGCCGCCAGAGAGAATGATCTCCCGGATCGACGATGCGATCTGCGTCGCCAACAGGCGTGGCGAGTCATGGTCGATGCGGATGGCGCTGAGCAAGGCGCCGGCGGCACGTTTCACCATGAATGCGGCTGGCTCCAGATCGAGAAAGGTGGATGCGAATTGGTTTGGTGTTTTCTCGAAAATGGACCTTAAATTGCGTCCAAATTGGTCGTCAAGATAGCGAAACACTTAAAACGCTAGACTGATCGCGGTCGAAGCGCGGAAGCCAAAGCTCTGGATATCCACTCATGAAAATCACCAAGATCGAGACCTTTAGCACCGAATTCGTCGGCTTTGTCCGCGTGACGGCAGAGGATGGCAGCCAGGGCTGGGGGCAGGTTTCGACCTACAATTCCGATATCTCCGCCAAGGTGCTACACCGCCAGGTAGCGCCCTATGCGCTCGGCTGGGACGCGTTCGATCTCGACGGCCTGATGCGGATCATTCCGGAGCGGGAGCATAAATTCCCCGGCGCCTATCTGCGCCGCGGCATGGCGGGCGTGGACACCGCGCTCTGGGATCTCTACGGCAAGCGCGAGGGCAAGAGCGTCTGCGAGCTGCTCGGCGGTACGCCGCGTCCGTTTCGGGTCTATGCCTCGAGCATGCGGCGCGACATCACGCCCGCTGACGAGGTGGAACGCCTGAAACGGCTGCAGGGCGAATGCGGCTATGACGCCTTCAAGGTCCGGATCGGCAGCGAATACGGCCATGACGTCGACGAATGGCCGGGCCGGACGGAGGAAATGATCGGCGCGATGAGCGCCGCATTCGGCGGCAAGGCCGATTTGCTGGCGGACGCCAACAGCTGCTTCACCCCGAAACGGGCCATCGAGGTTGGCCGGATGATGGAGGAAAAGGGCTTCTGCCATTTCGAGGAACCCTGTCCCTATTGGGAACTCGAATGGACGAAGGAAGTCGCCGACGCCCTCGATATCGACGTGACCGGCGGCGAGCAGGATTGCGATCTCGCGCATTGGCGGCGGATGGCCGGGATGCATGCCGTCGACGTGCTGCAACCCGACATTCTCTATATTGGCGGCATCCACCGGACATTGCATGTGGCGGAGCTGGCCAAGAAGTACGGCATGGCCTGTACTCCGCACTCGGCCAATCTCGGCCTGGTGACGGTCTTCAGCCTGCATCTGATGGGCGCGATAGAGTCCGCCGGACCCTATGTCGAGTTCTCGATCGAGGATTTCGATTACTACCCCTGGCAGAAGGATCTCTACGACCCGTTCCCGGTCGCGCGGGATGGGAAGGTGGAAATCCCGGCTGGACCGGGTTGGGGCGTCGAGATCCGGCAAGACTGGCTCGAGCGTGCGCAGTATGAATGTTCCGAACTCGATTGAGCGCGACCGGAGCAGAAATGCAGCAGAACATTTTTACCGAAAACTTCACCACCGATCCCTATTGGTGGACCGAAACCTCGCGCCCGGATGTCGGGTGGACGGATCTGCCTGGGCAGGTGGATGTTGCGGTCGTCGGCTCCGGCTATACGGGGTTGTCGGCGGCGCTTGAGCTTGCAAGGGCAGGGCGGTTGGTCCTCGTGTTCGATGCCGAGGATGCGGGCTGGGGCTGCAGTACCAGGAACGGGGGCCAGATCAGCCGCTCGATCAAGCCCGGCTACGAGGAACTGACGCGGCGCTATGGTTCCAACACCGCGTTCGGGATCATCCGCGAGGGCGCAAACGCGCTCGACTGGATCACGGATTTTGTCGCCGCCGAGAAGATTGACTGCGATTTCGCTGTCCCGGGAAAATTCACGGCGGCGCACAACCCGGCACAATTCGAGAAGATGGCGCGTGCGGCGGAGAACCAGCCCGAGGGGCTTGAGGAACCGCTGCGCGTGGTGACGCAGGCAGAGCAGCATGCGGAGATCGGAACGGATGCCTATTACGGCGGCGTTGTGAACGAGAGCACCGCCTCTCTAGATCCGGCGAAGTTCCACGCGGGTCTCCTCGCACGGGTCCGTGAGGCCAGCGTGCAGATCGCTACGCATTGCCCGGTCACTGAGATAGAGCAGAGCGCCCCGGGCTTCGTCGTGAAGACGCCTCGGGGACCGGTGCGGGCGCGCAACGTGCTCGTGGCCAGCAATGGATATGTCGGTCCGGAGTCCGGCTGGCAGCGCCGCCGGGTCATTCCGATCGGCAGCTATATCATCGCCACCGAAGCGCTTCCCAAAGAGCAGATGGACCGGCTTTTGCCGACCGACCGAATGCTCGGGGACAGTCGCAAGGTCGTCTACTATTACCGGGCCTCGCCGGACCGGAGTCGAATTCTCTTTGGCGGACGTGTATCCGCGGGCGAGACCGATCCGCTGAAAAGCGCACCTTTGCTCCGCCGCGATCTGGCCGGGATCTTCCCGGAACTGGCGGATGTCCGGGTCAGTCATTCCTGGATGGGTTTCGTTGCCTATACCTTCGATACGCTGGCGCATGTGGGCTGTAATGAAAATGTCCACTTTGCGATGGGATACTGCGGCTCTGGTGTATCCATGTCGGGGTATCTGGGAATGCGCGCCGCACAGCAGATTCTGGGTCTCAAAGAGGGGAGTACTGCCTTCGACGGGATCGGTTTCCCGACGCGCCCCTTCTATACCGGCCGTCCCTGGTTCCTCGCGGCGTCGGTTGCCTATTACCGCTGGCGCGATGGCCTGAACCGGTAGGCGGCCCGCATCAGGATGCATGCTCTTCGCAGAATTGGTCTGGCGTTTATTCGAGAATGGACCTGTTCTGCGGGCCAATCCGGTCTTTCAATTTTCTGTAATGGGCAGGATTGGGAGTAATCCCGGGGCCCGGCTCGGATGCCGCCCTTCGAAAAGACCCATAGAAACGAACAGCGGAGTAACTCACATGACGAACAAGAAGACCTTTTCGCGCCGTGGCCTGTTGACCGCGGCCGTCGGCGCCGTGGCTCTGTCCGCGGTTGCGCTTCCCGCCTTGGCGGATTCCGTGACCGTCGCTTCCTGGGGCGGCTCCTATCAAAATGCGCAGAGTCTCGCCCTGTTCCAGCCTGCCGCCAAGGCGCTCGGGATCACCGTGAAGGAAGAGACCTATGGCGGCATGTCTGACGTGCGCCTTAAGGTGAAGGCCGGCGCGGTCGGCTGGGACATGGTCTCCAGCGGGTCCGGCAGCGCGGCGCGGGCTGCGGCGGAAGGACTGCTCGAAAAAATCGATTTCGGCGTGGTCGATGTCTCGACCTTCTATCCGGGGCTCTACACGGATTACTGCGTCGGCAGCGATGTGTTCTCGACGGTGATGGCCTTCAATACCTCGACCTTCGGCGACAAGGGGCCGGGCAGCTGGGCCGATTTCTGGGACGTGAAGAAGTTCCCGGGCAAGCGCGCCTACCGCAACAAGGTCGCCGGTGCGCTTGAGCCGGCGCTGATGGCCGACGGCGTGGCGCCGGAAGACGTATACAAGGTCCTCGACAGCGAGGAAGGCATCAAGCGCGCGCTCGACAAGATCCGTGAGCTGAAGCCGCATGTCGCTGTCTGGTGGAAGTCCGGCGCCCAGCATGCCCAGCTCATGAAGGACGGCGAGGTTGACATGACCACCGGCTGGAACGGCCGTTTCGACGTCGCCAAAAAGGACGGTGCGAAGGTGGCCTATACCTTCAATCAGGCGCTGCTCGACTATGATTGCTTCGCCATTCCGAAGGGCGCGCCGAACAAGGACCTGGCCATGAAGTTTCTGGCCGAGATGAGCAAGCCGGAAATCCAGGCCAACCTGCCGGAGCACATCACTTACGGCCCGACGAACAAGAAAGCTTACGAGATCGGGAAGATCGACGAAGCCATGGCGCGCGCGATGCCGTCCCATCCGGACAATGCCAAGCTGCAGCTTCCGGTCAGTCTCGCCTGGTACGCCAAGTGGGAGCAGAAGGCCGCTGCCATGTATCAGGACATGCTCACGGAATAACCCGGCTCTTATTATTCCGTTGGGGAGGGGACGGCAGTTCGCTGCCGTCCCCTAATTCCCGGCCGCGGCTGGAGCTGCAGCCTGTATTCTCACAATTTCACTGACTGCGAGTTGGGAATGTCGAAGCTTGATGCGCTTCCGATATCGATTTCCGGTCTGACGAAGAGCTATGGTGATATCTTCGCCCTCAATCACGTCGACCTTGAGGTCCGGAGCGGCGAGTTCCTGACCCTGCTGGGCCCGTCGGGCTCCGGCAAGACCACGCTGCTGATGGCACTCGCGGGCTTTACCCGCCCGGATCACGGCAGCATTCGGTTCGGTGAGGACGAGATTGTCACCATGCCCCCGCATAAGCGAGGTGTCGGCATGGTGTTTCAGAACTATGCCCTGTTCCCGCATATGAGCGTCGCGGCCAACGTCGCCTATCCTCTTAAGCTGCGGAAGACACCGAAGG
This sequence comes from Nisaea acidiphila, assembly GCF_024662015.1. Classification (NCBI taxonomy): domain Bacteria; kingdom Pseudomonadati; phylum Pseudomonadota; class Alphaproteobacteria; order Rhodospirillales; family Thalassobaculaceae; genus Nisaea; species Nisaea acidiphila. The sequence goes on from NZ_CP102480.1 coordinate 4,612,304, forward strand.
CGGAGGCCGACCGCCTCGTCGAGGAGGCGCTAGAAACGGTGCAGCTCGGTGGTTATGGCGAGCGGCGGATCAGCCAGCTTTCCGGCGGGCAGAAACAGCGTGTCGCCCTCGCCCGCGCGATCGTCTTTAGCCCGCGCATTCTACTGATGGACGAACCGCTTTCGGCGCTGGACAAGAACCTCCGCGAGCAGATGCAGATCGAGCTGCGCCATCTGCACGAGAAGCTCGGCATGACGACGGTCTATGTCACCCACGACCAGCGCGAGGCGCTGACCATGTCGGACCGGATCGCGGTGATCAATCACGGCCGGTTGATGCAGCTCGACACGCCGCGGCAGATCTATGAGCGCCCGGCGAACCGCTTCATCGCCGAGTTTATCGGAGAGTCGACCTTCCTCAAGCTGGAGCGGTCCGGAGACCGGATCAGTTTTGCCGGTGTCGAACTGGATGTGGGCGAGGTTCCCGACGGCAACGAACTATCGCTTGTCGTCCGTCCCGAGCGGTTGACGATCCTCAACGGAGACGACCCGGGAAAAACCAATATCTTCCCGGGAACGGTGCGCGATCTGGTCTACCAGGGCGATACGACGTTGGCCTATGTGACCCTCGCGGACGGAACGGATATTGCGGTCCGTGCCGGGATGCGGAGCGAGGCGGCGATCGACACCGTGTCGATCGGAGAGCGCGTTGCGCTCGGTCTGAAGCCGGCCGACGTGGTGCTTATTCCCGGCGAAGAGGCATGAGCACGATTTCGGGCATCGCTGCCGCGCCTCGCGCCAACGAGGTGCTGCTGAACCGTCAGGACTGGCAGGAACGCTGGGCTCTGCTCGGCTTGGCATCGCCCGCCGTGCTGACCATCCTGATCGTCATGGTCATCCCGGTCGGCTGGCTGTTCTATCTCTCCTTTCTCTCCGACGATGGCAGTTTCTCGCTTGAGCATTACGAGCGGATGCTGGAGAGCAAGGCCTATGCGCGGATCTTCTGGACCACCTTCAAGGTCAGCTTCCTGACCACCGGTCTCTGTATCCTGATCGGTTATCCGCTCGCCTATTTTCTCTCGCAGCTCGGCCCGCGCGCGGCGACGCTCTGCATGCTGACGGTACTGCTGCCGTTCTGGACCTCGCTTCTGGTGCGCACCTATGCCTGGCTGGTGCTGCTGCAGCGTCAGGGGCTGGTCAATCGCTGGGGCATGGAACTCGGCCTCTGGGAAGAACCGCTGGCGCTGGTGCATAACCTCAACGGCACGCTGATCGGTATGGTCCATATCATGCTGCCGTTCCTGGTCCTGCCGCTTTACGGTTCGATGAAGGCGATCAGCACGGACTATCTGAAGGCCTCGTCCAATCTCGGGGCCGGGCCGGTGCAGACCTTCTGGAACATCTTCTTTCCGCTCTCGCTGCCGGGTCTCTTCGCCGGCGCGCTCATCGTCTTCGTGCTCTGCCTCGGATTCTTCGTCACCCCGGCAGTGCTGGGCGGCGGCAAGGTGATCATGGTCTCCAACCAGATCACCCGGAATATCGAACTGTTCTTCAACTGGGGGGCGGCGAGCGCGCTTGGCGTCGTGCTGCTGCTGATCACGCTCGGGATCCTCTTCGCGGCCTCGCGTCTGCTCAATCTCAACCGCGTGCTGGGAGGAGGGCACTGATGAACTGGCTGAAGCGCCCCGCCTCGGAGACCCAGATCACGCACGGTCAGCGGCTCTGGCTCTACATCATTTCCACGGTCATCATGGTGCTGCTCGTGGCGCCGACCGTGATCGTCATCCCGATGTCCTTCTCGGCCTCGCAATATCTCGAATTCCCGCCACGGGAATGGTCGTTGCGCTGGTACGAGCATTACGTCAACTCGCCGGCCTGGATGGATGCGACCTGGACTTCCTTGAAAGCCGGTTTTCTCACCATGTGTCTGGCGACACCGGTCGGAGTGGCCGCGGCCTACGGCCTCCATGTCTCGCGCCATCCGCTCGGGCAATTCTTCTATGTCCTGCTGATCACGCCGATCATGGTCCCGGTTATCCTGATCGCGATCGCGGCCTTTTATGTCTTTGTCCAGATCAAGCTGGTGAACAGCCTTCTCGGGCTGGTCATCGCCCACACGATCCTCGCCCTGCCGCTCGTCCTCATCGTCGTGAGCGCGGCGCTGAAAAGCTACGACATGAACCAGGAAATGGCCGCGCGCAGCCTCGGGGCCTCGCGGCTGACGGCGTTCCTTGGAATCACCCTGCCGCAGATCCGGTTCTCCGTTCTGACCGCCGCTTTGCTCTCTTTTCTCACCTCATTCGACGAGGTGATTATCGCCATGTTCGTCTCTGGCGGGGAAAATTCGACCCTGACGCGAAACATGTTCAACGCGCTGCGCGATCAGATCGATCCGACCATCGCTTCGATTTCGACCATCATGATCGTGATTTCGTCGACGCTGTTGATCCTCAGTCAGCTTTTCGGAAAGTCGCGCGACTGAAGTGCCATTGAGGAGACTATCGGTCGTAGCCGGCTGTCCCTAGGCTGTCGGGCGTTTGATTGTCTCAACGGAGCTGAGTGCTTATGCCGCTCTTTCGTGGACCGGCAATAGCCGCGTCCTTTTCGGTCCTGATCCTGTGCCTCGGAATGACCGCGCTCGGTCGCGGGGCCGGGGAAAGCTATGCGGTCTTCCTTCTCCCACTCTCTGCCGATCTTGGCTGGGATCGTTCGTCCGCGACCTCGGTTTATTCGATTTTCATGGCGGCGACCGGATTCTTCGCGCCACTGGCGGGGTACCTCTTCGACCGCTATGGCGGACGTCTCGTCTATGTTGCGGGGTTGCTGGCTCTGGCGGCGGGGTATTTCGCAGCGGGCAGTCTCTCGGAACTCTGGCACTTCCAGCTTGCCATCGGGGTCTTTTGCGGTTTCGGCGCAGCGCTGATCGGGCTTGCGCCGGCGCAAGCCGTCGTGAGCCGCTGGTTCGACAAGGGGTTGGCGACCGCACTGGCCATGACCTATGGCGGTCTCGGCGTCGGGACCCTCGTGATGGCCCCGCTCGCGGAATATCTGATCGCCGAGCAGGGCTGGCGCGCGGCCTATGGCTGGTACGCCGCGGTATTCGTGGTTCTGGGCCTCTTCGTATTGTTCCTGCCCTGGCGCAGGATTGCTGAAGGCGCGGAAGGCAATCCCAGGCGTCATGCGCGCGGCATCGAAAAGTCGGGGCCTTCCCTGTTCGCCGCTCTGAAGACCGGCGCATTCTGGGTCTTCTTCGCCATCTTCTTCGTAACCGCCATGTCGATCTATGGCGTGAGCCTGCAATCGGTGGCCTATTTGGTCAGCGAAGGCATGAGCGAGCGGCAGGCCGCGTTCGCCTTCGGCACGGCGGGGATGCTGTCTTTCTTCGGTATGACCCTGACAGGCATGCTGGCAGACCGGTTCGGACATCGGATCGTGGCCACGTCGAGTTACGGCCTGACTGTGATCGCGATTGGCGCGCTCTACATGCTGCCGTCCGACGGGACGGGCATTCTGCTTGTGATCTATATCGCGTGTTTCGGTCTCAGCATGGGGGCGAGAGGGCCGATCATCACCACGCTGATGGCGCGCCGCTTCTCGGGGTCCGGGATCGGAGCAATTCTCGGAGCGGCCAATTTCGGGCAGGGGATCGGGGCCGGGTTCGGCGCTTTCTTGTCAGGTGTGCTTTTCGATCTCACCGGCGGCTATGGTCTGGCCTTTGCCGTCTGCACCGCTGCTGCGATCCTCGGCGCCGGCCTGTTCTGGACAGTCGGCGCCGAGAAAAAGTGACGGGTCCGGATTACTTGCTGCGGACCTGGGAAAGGAAATCCTCGACCTGACGATTCAGGCTCTGGATCTGCTCGGTCAGCTCACGCGCCCGGCCGCTAACCGCGTCCGCGGCACCGCCCGAGATTTCGGCGCTCGCATTCACGCCCTCGATGTTCCGGGCCACATCGTCCGCGCTCATGCTGGCTTCCTCGATGTTCCGCGCGATCTCCTGGGTGGCGGATGTCTGCTCCTCCATCGCCGCGGCGATACTTGCGGAGATTTCTCCAAGCTCCTGAATGACCTTGGACACTTCCTCCATATTCGTGGAGGCACGGTCGGTCTCCTGCTGGATGGCGGTAACGCTTTCGGAGACCTTCTCGGTCGCCTGGGCCGTCTGGCTCGCGAGATTTTTCACCTCGGACGCCACCACCGCGAACCCTTTGCCGGCATCTCCTGCGCGGGCGGCCTCGATGGTGGCGTTGAGGGCCAGAAGGTTGGTCTGCTCGGCGATTTCCTGGATCAGCTGAACTACGTCGGTGATCTCGTCGACCGCTTTGCGAAGCGTGCCCATCAATTCGACCGATTGACCGGCCCGGTTCGACGCATCGCGCGACTTCTCGTTGGAAATGGCGATTTGACGGCTGATCTCCTGAATTGAGGACGTCAGCTCAGAGGTCGCCGCCGCGACGGTCTGCACGTTCGCGCTCGCTTCGGTCGATGCCGCCGCTACCGCTGCCGCCTGATCGTGCGTCTTGGCGATGGCAGAGGTCACTTCGGTGGCCGAGCCTTCCATGGTTCCGCCGGCATCGGCCACCCGCTGGGCGATGGTCTTGACCGAATGTTCGAAATTGTCGGCAAGCTCCGTCATCTGGCGCCGTTTCTCCTCGGTCGAGCGGCGCTCGTTGTCCTGTTGCTCGCGCTCCAGGCGTTTAACCTCGTTCGCATTGTCCTTGAAGACCTGGACCGCGCGCGCCATCTCGGCGATCTCGTCCTTGCGGTCAGTCATCGGGATTTCGCTCTCGAGGTCGCCATCGGCCAGTCCGTTCATAGAGCCGGTGATGACAGAGATCGGTCGCACGATGCTGCGCGCGATCAGGAAGGCAAGGAAGACCCCGAGTGCGACGCCGCCGACCGTGCCGAGGACGATCGAGAGTACCGACTGCTCTTTGAGATCGCGGAGGTCGGCGATCTTCTGGTCCTTGTAATTGCTGGTCAGGGTGGCGTTCCGGGCCTCTACCGAGCGCATCTCGGATTCGATCGCGGCTTGCCGGTCGAGCGTTTCCGCGACGACGTTGAGCTGCTCACGAAAGTTCTTCGCGGCTCGTGCCGCGCTGATAGCAAGATCGCCGAATTCTCCCGGAAGCGCTTTTTTGATCACGAGCGCTTTCGAGAACACACGTGCGACAGCGCCGGAGATGGCATTCTCGCTATTCGTGCGCGCCTCTTCTGTATCTGCTGAAATATAAGCTTGGGTTTCCGCTGCCATCAGATCCGCCGCGACGACCATTTCTAGGGTTGCAACGCGGGCGTTTGTCGCCGACTCGCTATTCGTTTTCGCGCTCTTGTAGCTTTCAGTCGCGTCGGCGAGTGCACTCTTGCGGTCTGCCAGAATTTCCGCCGCCGCGTTGCCGAGAGACCCGCTGGCGTCGGCAAGTTCTTCGAACAGCGCGTTGAGGCCGGGCTGGTTATCCTGCACAGCTTGGACGAGTTGGGAGAATAGTTTGCGGTAGGTGACCGTGATCTGGGCCACTTTGCCCGCGGCCGCCTCGGCGTCGGTGCCGGCGGCCGCTTTCCTGAGCGATAACGCACCGAGGAACAGCTTTTTCGTGCCCGCTTCCAGAGAGGATCTGGCCTCTTCGGTGCGGTCCAGACGATAGGCGGCTTCGGCGGCCCTGATCGCGTTGCTTTCCGCAAGTAGCGTGTTGGAAGCGTTCATGATCGCCATGCTGCTGTCGCGAACGGCCGAGGCTTGCGCTTCCTCGGCGCGGTTCGAATTGAAGATTTCCTCCGCACCCGCGCTCAGCTTTGTGGCGCTTTCCTTGATCGCCTGTGCTTCGCCAGCCATCAGGTCCGTAACCTGCCTGGTTTCTGAATTGACGGTGTACAACTCGCCGAGTTTCGCTTCGTAGGTTTCGAGTTCTTTCTCGATTTTTGCGATGGAAGCGTCGCCTCCGCTGGTCACCAGATTTGAAAGCTTCTGTTCCGCTTCCCGGGTGCCGGCAATTGCCGGGTCGTAATATTTTTGATCCCGGCTCATCGCGTAGAGGTTCGCTTGGCTGTTCGCCTCTCCGAACGTATCGACAGCGTCGAGGAGGTTCAGGGTGAGCGTGATGTCCCGATCGTAGCGGTTCAGTCCAAAATAGCCGATTAGACCGACGCCGCCTGCGATGACCAATGTGACCGCGAAACCTGATGCAATTCTGAATCCTATGCGCATGGTGGTATCCGCCCTTAAGAACTGACTTTGTTTGTTGGTTAAACCTTTAGCCGTTTGAATTAAAATGGCGTTAACAGCATAACTCAAAAGTACGTTAATAGAATTTTTACAACATTAGTGCGGGATGGCGTGGGCAGCTTAGGAGGAGGTTCCCATGAGAATTTTTGTAAAAACACTTACTTTGTTTGCGGTTTTATTCGCATTCACCGCGACGGCGAAGGCGAATGACTTCGAGCCGCAGATCAAGGCGTTCTACGACAGCACCGTGAAGGCATGGCTTTCCGATCCTGCAGTGATTGAGGCGATCAAGGCACAGAATGCGGAAACCTCTGGCTACGACGCAGGGAAAATCGATACTCTCGACAAGCAATGGCGGGCCGAAGCGAAGGCGGGTGGCGGCGACCTCGTGAATAAGGTCGCGGGCAACAGTCTTTCCGGTTGGCTGAAGCAGAAGAAGGAAGAAGCGGGCGGTAAGATCGCCGAAATCTTCGTCATGGATGCGAAAGGCCTGAATGTCGGCATGAGCGACACGACGTCCGACTACATGCAAGGCGACGAGGGCAAGCATCAGAAAACCTATGGAGCCGGCGCCGACGCGGTCTTCATCGACGAGGTGGAGTTCGACGAGAGCTCCGGGGCGTTTCAGTCTCAGTTGTCTGCAACGATCAGTGACGGCGGATCGCCGATCGGTGCCATCACGGTCGGTGTGAACGTCGAGAAGCTGTAAGCGCCAACGGCGAATACCAGCGCACGCAATAACGAAAGGCCGCCATATGGCGGCCTTTCCGTTTTCAGAGAGACTTCCGGAGAGGGTTCATTACCGGATGCCGGTTCGCGTCCTTGAACCCGAGTGCATCCTCGGCGATCAGCACGCGCTGCACGTTCGGCGTGCCTTCGCCGACCGTTAGCATGTTTACGTAGGCGGTCAGCTTGTTGATCGGATATTCCTCGGCGAGGGCATAGGCGGCAAACGTATCGCGGGCCGTCTGGGCCGCCTTCTGCGCGACTTCGGAGGCGAGGTATTTCGCTCTCGCCGCGGCACGGGTCGACCGTTCGCCGTTATCCATCAGCCAGGCCATCCGCTGCAGCATGAGCCGCGCGGCGTCGATTCCGACCGCGACATCGGCGATCGGGTGCTGGATCATTTGATAATGCCCGATGGTTTGCCCGCCGACCTCTCGCTCGCGGGCATAGCGAAGGGTCTCGTCAAAGCAGGCCTGGGCCAGTCCGACCAACCGGCCGGAAACCGTCAGGCGGCCGTATTCGAGCGCGTTCAGCGCGATCTTTAGACCGTCGCCTTCCGCACCCAACCGGTTCGCGACCGGCACGCGGAAGTCCTCAAGAAACACTTCGCAGGATCTGAGGCAGTTGGAGAGCGGCCGCATGTCTATCGGTCGCGCGTTGTATCCGGGCGCCGATTTGGGCTCGACGATAAAGGCGGAAATACCGCGCTTTCCTGCATCTGGGTCGGTTTTTGCGAACAGCACGCCGATATCGGCAGCGTTCGAGAAGGTGATCCAGATTTTCGAGCCATTCAGCACGTAACTTTCGCCGTCACGCCGCGCCGTTGTCCGCATGGCGCCGCCCGGATCGGAACCGCCGCCGGGCTCGGTCAGTGCGAACATGCCGATTTTCCGGCCGGAGATGAGCTCAGGCACGTATTTTCGCGCTTGTTCCGGCGTGCCCCAGTTGAAGATCGTGAACGGACAGGTCATGGCCTGCATGTTCATCGCATAGCCGAATCCGGGCGAGAGCCGGGAAATCTCCTCTGCGATGGCGGCAACGGCAGCGAAACCGGCCCCGGTTCCCCCAAACTCGTCCGGGAAAGCGGCGCCGAACAGACCCGCATCGCCCATTGCCCGGATGATGCTGTAAGGAAAGTCGCCGGAACTCTCGTATTGGCCGATATTGGGGGCGATCTCGGATTCGTAGACCCGTTGAACGGTGGTTCGAATGGCGTCAAGCACCGGATCTTCGCTGAAATCCATTGACCGTTTCCTCAGGGGCGAATGTCTATATCGGCGGCAGGCAATCCTTGGCGTGAGCGCTCGATCATTGCCTCGAATGCGCGTTCCAGATCGCCGGTGTATCTCTGCATATCGAATAGGGGGGCATTCCGGCCCGTTCCCTGCAGCTGTTTTCGGATGGCTTCGAGCCGGAATGGCGATGCGGCCAGGGCGACTGCGATGTTGGCCATTTCGTGGGGTGACTTCGCGATAAGATCGGGAAGTCCGGCGGCATGGAGCACTGAAGCCCCGACCCTGGCTGCGAAAGCGGTCCCTGTACAGGTGACGAACGGCAGTCCCATCCACAGAGCGTCGACCGCCGTCGTATGTGCATTGTACCAGCTGTTGTCGAGATAGATATCTGCGAGGGGCAGGCGGGCCAAGTGTTGAGGCCTTGGGACGAGCGGAGCGAATATGAGCTTGGCCGGGTCGACCCCGGCGCGCTGGGCGGCTTCCGTCATGTTGTCGCGGCTGACTTTTCCATGATCCAGCAGCCAGAGCACACTACCTGGAATACGACGAAGGCATGATAGCCAGGCCTCGAAAGCGTCCGCTGCGGTCTTGTTCTGGCTATGATGTGCCGCCAGCACGAAGCCATCTTCCGGAAGCCCATATTCCGCGCGCGAAGGCCTTTCCGAGACTGTTTGATTCCGATCGAAGGGGATGTAGCTGTGCGGCAGTCTGATTATTGCTTCGCCGTAGAACTCAGCTGCGTCGGACGGAATGAGAATTCGGTCGCCTATGATGTAGTCGTGTAACCCGCCGCAGGTTGCCGGAAACCCAAAGTAATTCACCAGGATTGGCGCCGGGGCGTGACGGAAAAGCGTCAGCGGATCGCCGAGGAATCCATTGAAGTCGATAGCTATGTGTTCATCGCGGCGGCGCATCAACTCCGCTTGGTCTTCCGGCGCGAGGCTGGAAATGTCCGTCACGCTGCTTGCATGGGCTTCGACTGCGGGACTCCACTCTGTCTCGCCGCTGGGTCGCGGGGTCGCATATACGTTGACCCTGAATCTTGCTTGATCGAGATGCATGAATATTTCGGGAAGTGCCGTCCCGAGCGCGTGACCGCTGAGGTAACTCCCGACAAAAGCAAGGTTGATCCGGTCTTCATGTTTCGCGCTCAGCGCCGGGCGCTTCCGCGGGGGTGGCATTTGGAAGAGCATTCCCCGCGCGGCATAGAGCTGTGTTGCAGCGGACGCGAAACCCGCGAGAACCGTCATGGGATGCGGAGGAATCTGTTTGACCCGTTCAAGGATTGCTGCCGCGCGGTCAAGCGTCCCTTTGACGTCACTAAGAATGCTCTGCCAGCGTCTTTCCGTAACGGCACCGCGCAGAGCCTCAGCCATGTCCGGAACGAGGATGAGCGCACGTTTCGATTGTGCGAGCGCGAGGTCAAAACGGTGTTTTGCCCTGTGTTTTCGAGCCTTTTCTTTATACAGGGCGGCAAGTACCGAAAGGCATAGTACCGATCGTGGATTTGTGAGAGCGGCTCGAAATGCAAAAACGTATGGAGAGGCATTCGGCAATATGCCGTCGCCGATCTGGGCGAGATTTGCGAGAGCGCTGGCGCGCGCCGGTTCCAGCACAAGGGCCTGCCGGATTAGGCCTTCTGCTTCTGAAAGATTTTTTTGATCGAGGCTGACAATTCCGGCGAAATGAAGGGCCTGGACAATTGTTGAATCCGTGGCGCTGGTGCGGGAAATGGTAACCGCTAGCCGCCGGGCTTGGTCCAGATCGCCTCTATCGTAAGCATTCTTCGCATCGGCAAGGGTTGGCATGGACGGCGCCAAGTGTGTCATCCGCGATTGTCTTCCAGAATCATATCCGCCGCCTTCTCACCGATCATCATGGCCGGCGCGTTGGTGTTCCCGGATACGACCGCCGGCATGATCGAGCAGTCGGCGACTCGCAGACCTCCGATCCCGTGCACCCGCAGGCGCGAATCGACCACGGCTTTCGAATCGCTTCCCATGCGGCAGGTGCTTGTCGGATGGAAGATCGTGCCGCCTTTCTCACGGGCATAGGCGAGCAGGGACTCGTCGTCTGTGCGATCAAGGCCCGGTTCGTACTCATTCTTCAGATGTTTGCGGAAGGCCGGCGACTGGGAGATTTTCCGGTTCAGCTTCATGCCGGCAAGGATGGTCTGCCGGTCGCCCTCGGTCGAGAGGTAGTTCGGCTTGATGCTGGGATATTCTCGCGGGTCGGCGGATTTCACCATGATCGTGCCGCGGCTTTCCGGGCGGAGCTGGCAGATCGATGAGGTGACGCCGGGGAAGGGGTGCAGCAATTGTCCCGGCTTGTCGGCGCTGAACGGAATGAAGTGGAACTGGATATCCGGCGTCTCCAGCTCCTCCCGCGTCTTGGTGAAGACAAAGACCTGGCCCGCGCTGATCGTCAGCGGGCCTTCGCGCGTCAGAGCGTATTGCAGCCCCATCATGATTCGCTTCAGCGGATTGCCGACATCCGTGTTCAGGGATTCAAGCCCGTCCAGCTCATAGATCGCGCGGACCTGGAAGTGATCCTGCAGGTCGTCGCCGACGCCGGGCAGGTCGTGCTGCACCGGAATCCCGACGCTGCGGAGGTGCGTTGGCGGGCCGATACCGGAAAGCTGCAGGAGCTGCGGTGAATTGATGGCGCCGCCGCAAAGCACGATCTCGCGGCCGGCCTGGGCGCGGTATTCGATGCCGTCGCGCAAATAGCGGATGCCGGTCGCCCGGCCGTCTTTCAGCTCCAAGCCGGAGGCCATCGCGCGGGTTTCGATCCGAAGATTTCTGCGGTTCTTGATCGGATTCAGATAGGCGACCGCGGCGCTACACCGTCGCCCGTTGCGGCTGGTCGTCTGGTAGTAGCCGGCGCCGTCCTGCACCGCGCCGTTATAATCCTCGTTGCGCTTGATCCCGACTTCCTCGCAGGCATCGAGAAAGGCCTCGCATACCGGGCGCCGGTCGGCGATGTCGGAGACCGCGAGCGGGCCGTCGCCGCCGCGCAGCTCGCTTTCGCCGCGCGCGAAACTCTCGGATTTCTTGAAGTAGGGCAGCACGTCCTGCCAGCCCCAGCCTTCGTTGCCGAGCTGGCGCCAATGGTCGTAATCCTGTTGCTGGCCGCGGACATAGAGCAGCCCGTTGATCGAGCTCGAGCCGCCGAGCACGCGGCCGCGCGGCCAGACCATCACCCGGTTGTCCACGCCCGGATCGGGTTCGGTCTCGTAACCCCAGGATAGATCGGGGTGGTACATCGTGCGGTAATAGCCGACAGGCACATGGATCCAGGGATTGAGGTCCTTGCCGCCGGCTTCCAGCAGCAGCACCTTGTTCCTGGGGTCGGCCGACAAACGGTTTGCGACGACGCAGCCGGCCGAACCGGCGCCGACGACGATGTAATCGTAGATCTCGCTCATTCCGGAGCCTCCCTGACGCACCTATTCAATTCTTTTGCCGGGAGAATATGCCGCCGGGGCGGACCCGTCGATGGGATAGGCAGCCGCATGGCCGGAAAGGATGTCGTGACGCCTTGCAGCTTTTCAGCCCGGTCATTTGGCGTAGGATGCGGCAAAACATACGGGAGGACGGAACATGGACGCCATCCGCCTTGACCTTGAGGGGCTCGCGGCGAGGGTACCGGACGGTGCGAAGATCGCGCTGCCGCCGGACTATTCCTACTGCGCCATGGCGCTCGTCCGCACGCTCATCTCCCGCGGAGTGAAAGATCTCCATATCATCGGCGTGCCTGCGCTCGGTTTCCAGGCGGACCAGCTGATCGGTGCCGGTTGTGTGGCGACGGTCGAGACGGCGGCCGTGACCCTCGGCGAGTTCGGCCTCGCGCCGCGCTTCAGCTCCGCGATCAAGTCCGGATCGATCCGCATGCTGGACGGAACCTGCCCTGCGATCCATGCCGGCCTTCAGGCGGCGGAGAAGGGCGTGCCCTTCATGCCGCTGCGCGGCGTGATCGGCTCCGATCTCGAGAAACGCCGGGATGACTGGATCGTCGCCGGAAATCCCTTCGAGGAAAACGATCCGATCCTGATGGTGAAGGCGATTCAGCCGGATTTTGCCGTGTTCCACGCGCCGCTGGCGGACCGGTTCGGCAATGTCTGGGTCGGGGTTCGGCGCGAGCTGATGTTGATGGCCCACGCTGCGAAAAGCAGCTTGGTGACGGCGGAGAAGATCGTTGACGGCAACCTGCTCGAGGATCCGGTTCGCGCAGCCGGAACCATTCCCGGGCTCTATATCGGAGCGCTCGCGGAGGCGGAGCAGGGCGCCTGGCCGCTCGGCATTCCTGGCAGTTACGATGCAGATGCTGCGGAACTTGGGCGTTACGTCGAAATGGCCCGCACCGAGGAAGGTTTCGCCGATTACATGGCGGGCATGAACAAAGTGGCAGCGGAGTAAGCGTGTGAGCAATTCGACGGACATTCGCGCCGAGGAAATCCTGATCGCCGCGATCGCGGAAATGCTGGACGGGCTGCCGCATATCGCGGTCGGCGCGTCATCTCCCGTGCCGGGCGCGGCGGCGATGCTGGCGCGGGCACGCCATCCCGAGAAGACGCGGGTCTCCGTGCTGGGCAGCGAGGACAACAATTTCTTCACCGACGGCGGCAAGGAGCTGTTCGATTGCGCCGGGCAGGGTCGGATCGATGCGTTTTTTCTCGGCGGCGCGCAGATCGATGGGCTGGCGAACATCAATCTCGTTTCGGTCGGAGATCCGGACCGCCCGAAGGTCCGTTTCCCGGGCTCCTTCGGCTCGGCCTACATGTATTTCACCGTGCCGCGGGTGATCCTCTTCCGCCTCGAGCACACGCCGCGCACGCTGGTCGAGAAAGTCGATTTTATCAGCGCGCCGGGCACCTCGGAGCCGAACGTCTACCGGCCGGGCGGGCCTTACGCGCTGATCACCGACCGCTGCCTCTTCTCGTTTGATCGCGAGAAGGGACGGTTCCGGCTTGCCAGTGTGCATCCGGGGCATACGGTCGAAGAAATCCGCGAGCAGACCGGGTTCGGCTATGACGAGCCGACCGATGTGCCGGAAACGCCGCTGCCGGATGCGGAGACGCTTGCCGTGATCCGTGGCCCGGTCGCCGCCCAGATTGCGGAAATCTATCCTGCCTTCGCGGCCGACGTGTTCGGTCTCGGGAAGGCGGCCTAATCTTCACAGCGGACCGATCGCGTCCGGACCAGACCATCGAACGAGGAGTAATGGAATGAGTGGCACAGCGGCATCGGCCGGCGCGCTCAAGGGCATCAAGATCGTCGATTGCACGCGGGTCCTCGGCGGGCCCTACTGCACCCAGATGCTGGGCGATCACGGCGCGGAGATCATCAAGATCGAGCCGCCGCAGGGCGACGAGGTGCGCGACTGGGGACCGCCATTCCATGAGGGCGACGCGTCCTATTTCATCGGCGTGAACCGCAACAAGAAGTCGCTCGGCCTCGATCTCTCGAAGGAAGAGGGCAAGCAGGTTCTGCTGCGTCTGCTGGAAGACGCGGACGTGCTGGTCGAGAACTACAAGCCGGGCTCGATGGAGAAATGGGGCCTCGGTTACGAAGAGGTCCTGAAGGAGAATTTCCCGAAGCTGGTCCATTGCCGGATTTCGGGTTTCGGCGGCAGCGGGCCTTATGGCGGCTTTCCCGGTTATGACGGCATCATCCAGGCGATGACCGGCTGGTTCTCCGTCAACGGCTCCACGCCGGGCGATCAGACCCGCGTCGGGATTCCGATGGTCGATATGGGAACCGGTCTCTATGCCGCCAACGCGATCATGATGGCGCTGTTCGAGCGGCATAGCTCGGGCTTGGGGCAGTATATCGACATGACGCTCTATGATTGCGGCCTGTCGCTGATGCATCCCCATGTCGCCAACTATTCGCTCTCCGGCAAGGTGCCGGGCATCACCGGAAACCAGCATCCGAATATCGCGCCTTACGACAAGTTCACGACGAAGACCGGCGATATTTTCATTGCGGGCGGGAACGACCGCGCTTGGCAGCGCATGGCGACCGAACTCGGCAAGCCGGAATTGGGGACGGACCCACGCTTCAAGACCAACGCGGACCGCCTCGCGAACCGTGTCGCTCTGCGCGAGGAGCTAGAGGCGCTGCTGTCGGATGTCGACGGCAACGATGTCTGCGACCGCCTGCTGCGGGCCGGTGTCCCGGTCGGGCCGATCCGCGATACCGCAGATGTGATGGCGCACGAGCACACGAAGCATCGCGATATGGCAGTCGAGAAGGATTGGTACAAGGGCTGGGGCATTCCGATCAAATTCTCCCGCACTCCGGGCTCCGTCCGCTCCGTGCCGCCAAAATTCGGGGTGCATGGCCGCGAGGTGCTCGAAGCGCACGGTTTCGCGCCGGACGAGATCCAGGGGCTGGTTGACGGGGGCGTTCTGGTCGAGGAGCGGCGCAAGGGCAAATAGCGGATCGCGGAAAGGTGGCTTGCCTCATCCGCGGAATGGAACAATCTCTGCCCTGACAAAGAGATCGGAGGGCGTGATGGACAAGATCGTGAAGAGCGACGCCGAGTGGCGGGAGCAGCTCACCGAGGAACAGTACCTCGTGACCCGCAAGCACGCGACGGAGCGCCCCTTTACCGGCAAGTACGCCGAAACGACGGAGCCCGGCACCTATACCTGCATCTGCTGCGGCGAGCCCCTTTTCGAGAGCGAAACCAAGTTCGATGCCGGCTGCGGCTGGCCGAGCTTCTACCAGCCGATCGAGGGCGCGAATATCGAGACCATGGAGGACCGGAGTCATTTCATGGTCCGCACCGAGGTGCATTGCGCGAAATGCGAGGCCCATCTGGGCCATGTTTTCCCGGATGGACCGCAGCCGACCGGTCTGCGCTACTGCATCAACTCCGCATCGCTCGACCTGCAGAAAAAGGACGACTGAACCGGCCCGTGAAACGGATGCAATAAGTCCGTGAAACAGATGATTAGAAACAACACTGAATGTGACAGGTGAGGAAATGCCGAAGATCGCAATTCTGGACGACTACGCCAACGTGTCCCTCCGCATGGCCGATTGGGAAAGCCTGCCGGAGGGCTACGAGACGGTCGTCTTCACGGACAACCTGGTCGAACATGACGCGCTCGTCGACCGGCTGAAGGATTTCGAGATCGTCTGCGCCATGCGGGAGCGGACGCCGTTTCCGGCGGAGATCTTCCAGCGCCTGCCGAAACTGAAGCTGTTCGTCACCAGCGGCATGCGCAACAACTCGGTCGATTTTCCTGCGGCCCGCGCCTGCGGTATCCCTGTCTGCGGTACAGCAACCAGTGGCAACACCACCAAGGAACATACCTGGGCCATGCTGATGGCGCTTGCCCGGCAGGTCGCGCATGACGATCGCATGATGCGGGAAGGCAAGTGGCAGACCCGGATCGGCATCGATCTCATGGGCCGCACGCTAGGTGTCATCGGGCTCGGCAAGCTCGGCAGCCAGGTTTCGGAGATCGCCAAGCTGTTCGGCATGGATGTCGTCGCCTGGTCGCCCAACTTGACCGAAGAACGCTGTGCCGAGGTGGGCGTGCGCAAGGCGCCGAGCAAGGAGGCGCTGCTGCGCGAGGCGGATATCGTCACCGTCCATATCGTGCTGAGCGACCGTTCGAGGCACACGATCGACGCTGCCTCGCTCGCCATGATGAAGCCGACGGCGCTGTTGGTGAATACCTCGCGCGGCCCGATCGTCGACGAGGATGCCCTGATCGACGCGCTGAAGAACAACCGCATCGCCGGTGCCGCCGTCGACGTCTTCGAGCCGGAACCGTTGCCGGCAGACCATCCGATCCGCAAGCTCGACAATATCCTGCTGACCCCGCACATGGGGTACGTGACGGAGGAGACCTATAAGCTTTTCTACGGCGAGATGGTCGAGGACATCATAGCCTGGCACGAAGGGAAGCCGATCCGCGTCCTGAACTGACGGCGCAAACCGCGAAAAAAGCGGACCGGGGAGGAACGCGATGAATCTGTCACGCATGCTGGCGCAGCGGGAGAGCGAGGGCGACCCGATCAGGGTCGGGATCATCGGTTGCGGCAAGTTCGGCGCAATGTATCTCTCACAGGCGCGGCTGACCAAAGGCGTGCATGTCGTCGGGATCGCCGACCTCAATGTCGCGCGAGCGAAAGAGACACTGGCCCATATCGGCTGGGAACCGGAACGGTTCGCGGCCGTGAGCTTCGACGATGCGAACAAGGCGCTTTCGACATTCGTTACAGATGACAGTTCCGCACTGATCGCCGAGGGCGGGCTCGATGTCCTGATCGAGGCGACAGGCGATCCGGGTGCGGGGATCCGGCACTGCCTCTCGGCGATCAATCGCGGTCTCCATGTCGTGATGGTCAATGTCGAGGCGGACGTGGTCGCGGGCCCGCTGCTGGCGCGCAAGGCGGAGCTCGCAGGTGTGGTCTACAGCCTCGCCTGGGGCGACCAGCCGGCCCTTATCGCCGAACATGTCGACTGGGCCCGGACATGCGGCTTCAAGGTGGTCTGTGCAGGTAAGGGCACGCGCTACCTGCCGTCCTTCCATAAGTCGACGCCGGATACGGTCTGGGACCATTTTGGATGGGATTTGGACGTGGTGAAACGCGGCCGGCTCAATCCGAAAATGTTCAACAGCTTCATCGACGGCACCAAGTCGGGAATCGAGATGAGTGCGGTCTGCAATGCGACGGGTCTGACCCCGCAGCCGGAGGGGCTCGCCTTTCCGCCGTGCTCGCGCTTCGATCTCGCCGAAGTCTGCAAGCCGGAGGAAATCGGCGGCACGGTCTCCCACTCGGGCACGACGGAGGTTGTCTCATCTCTCTTCCGGGACGGGGCCGAGGTCGAGGGACATCTGCAATACGGTACTTATGTCGTGATCGAGGGCGAGACCGATTACGCACGCTACTGCTTCGAGGAGTATCACATGCTCCCGGACAGCAGCTTCCGCTTCGCCTCGCTCTATCGCCCGACCCACATGATCGGACTTGAGCTCGGTGTTTCCGTCGCCTCTGCCGCCTTGAGGAGAGAGCCGACCGGATCTCCCGTCACCTTCAATGCCGACGTGGTTGCCACCGCGAAGCGTGACCTTGAGCAAGGAGAGATTCTCGACGGCGAGGGCGGTTTCTGTGTCTGGGGAAAACAGGTCCCGGCGAGACGCTCGCTCGACGAGGGCTACCTGCCGCTCGGTTTGGCGCAGAACGTAAAACTGCTCCAGCCGGTCGCGGAGGGGGCGCCGCTCAGGTGGTCCGATGTGGATATCGACAAGAGTGACGATGCAGTGAAAGTCCGCCACGAGATGGAGGCGATGTTCGCCGCGCCGAACGCCTGAGCAGCGTCAGGAAAGATAGCTCTCCGCCATTCGGAGATAGCGCTCGTAGGCTTCCGGATTGTGGTCGAACAGGGTCTGCCAGGCCTCGTGAACGACCTGCTCCTCGCCACCATCGATCAGGAACTTGATGGTCTCGTATTTGGGCCCGTGGAAATGCAGTACCACGGCTTCGTCATTGAGGCCCCAGTATGGCTTCCAGTTCCAGGTGATCGGCAGACGGTCCCAATTGTCCTTGAAGAATTCGTTGAGGGCACCCTGATCGTAGGCGATGGTCTGGCCTAGACGTTTGCGGGAGTATTCCATCAGCGCGTCATACTCGCCGCGGAAGCAGGCGACGTTCATCAGCATGACGCCGCTGTTGAAGTAGCTCCAGTCGTGCGGGTCCATCTCGGGCGCCGCCGCGAAGGTGGTGGGATGGAGATCGCCCCGAGCCGGATCTGAAAGGAACATCACATCGCTGTCGGTATAAAGGCAGAACGGCTCGTCCTTCTCGAAATTGGCGACCTCGAAACGGAGATAAACGCCGTGTGCGATGCGGCGCCGGTAACCGGGCCGGTCTTCCTGTTTCAGGATATCTTCATAGAGCGGCGTCCGGGCCTCGATGATCTCGACGCCTTGCGACTCGAGCCAGCCGGTCAATTCATTCCTGCCGCCGTCATAGACAATTTTCGGCTTGAGGCTGGTGTTCCGGCGGGCGGAGGCCACGGCGATGCGGATGGAGGTCTCGTATTTCGAGAGACCTTCTTCGTTGCAGCAGAAATACCAGTTCATGCGTGAGCGGCCCCGATGAGGAATGTCGCCAAGTCAAAATTCGGACAGGCTTGTTGTGTCTTATAGACTGCCTGGAACCACGGCAACTCTTGCGGCCATCGAGAGGGAACCGCGCCCGATGCTTCCGAATTTCCGACGACTGGTGTAACAGTCCGGTCAGACCAGTCTTAACGAAAGATCCCGTATGAAGCCCGCCACATCGTCTCAGGCTCAGACAGCGGTGCCGATCTCCTTCAGCCGCGCGCTCGTGGCGCTTGTAGCGAACATTCGCGATAACCATTTCGTGCTCTCGAAGATCGTTCGCAACGAAGTCATCTCGCGCTACCGCAACACGCTCCTGGGAGTGCTCTGGTCGCTGGTTACGCCGCTGATCATGCTGCTTGTCTATTCCTTCGTGTTCGGCCTCGTCTTCAAGGTCCGTTTCGGAGTAAACCCCGCGCAGGCGGACGTGCCTTATGGCGTGGTCCTGTTCTCTGGACTGATGCTGCACATTCTTCTGGCCGAGACGCTGATGCGTGCGCAGGGGATTGTTCTCGAGAATCCGAATTACGTGAAAAGGGTGGTCTTCCCGCTCGAGATTCTTCCGGTCGCCGTGCTGTTGAGCAATCTCGTTCACGCCTTCGTCGCTCTTGGTGTGCTTGTTGCCGTGATGCTCGCCTACGGGCTCTCGCTCCATTGGACCGCGATCCTCTTGCCGGTTGCATGGCTGCCACTCCTGGTGATGCTCCAGGGACTGGCGCTTCTGGTCGCATCGCTTGGTGTCTTTATCCGGGACATCGGGCAGATCCTCGGGCTCCTGACCACGATCCTGATGTTCAGCAGTTCGATCCTGTTTCCGCCGGAAATGCTTCCGGAGACCCTCAGGCCGTGGCTGTTGCTCAATCCGCTGACCATTCCGGTCGATGCAAGCCGGGATGTGCTGCTCTGGGGCACGTTTCCGAATTGGGAGCGGCTCGGAATTTACGGACTTGTCGCCTTCGCCACGCTCTGGATCGGCGCTTGGTGGTTCCTGCGCACGAAGCGCGGCTTTGCGGAAGTGATGTAAGGGCGTGCCGCCGCGCACGAGAGGGATTGAATGAGCATGCAGGACGCCGCGTCCATGACCGCGAGAGAAGCGACGGACGAAACCTTCGCCATCGATATTTCAGGCATCACCAAGGTCTTCAACGTCTATCGTCAGCCGCTCGATCGGCTGAAGCAGGCTCTGTTTCGCGGGCGACGGAACTATTTCACGCCGTTCACAGCTTTGCAGAACGTTTCCTTTCAGGTGCGCCGGGGCGAGACCGTCGGCATCGTCGGGCGCAACGGTTCCGGAAAGTCGACTCTGCTGCAGATCGTCGCTGGACTGTTGAACGCGACTGAGGGCAGCGTCACCGTGAATGGCCGCGTCTCGGCTTTGCTCGAACTCGGGGCCGGGTTCAACCCCGCGGCAACCGGGCGCGAGAACATCTATATGAACGGCGCGATCCTGGGGCTTTCGCAGAAGGAAATCGACGACAGGTTCGACGACATCGTTGCCTTTTCCGGCCTCGCCGAATTTCTCGACCGGCCTGTCGAAACTTATTCGAGCGGGATGTTCGTGCGTCTTGCCTTTGCCGTGGCGGTTAGCGTCGATCCGGAGATCTTCATTGTGGACGAGGCGCTCGCGGTCGGGGACGAGGGCTTCCAGCGCAAATGTTTCGCGCGGATCGAGGAACTGAAGCGGCGCGGGGCGACAATCCTCTTCGTCAGCCATGCGGCGGGTATGATCACTCAGCTCTGCGACCGCGCGGTGCTGCTCGATCGTGGCGAGATGCTGATGGACGGGTCTCCGAAAGCCGTGATCGCGAGCTATCACAAGCTCACGCATGCGCCGCCGAACCAGTTCGAGGCGGTTCGCGAGGAAATCCGGAGCGACGAAACCGTCCAGACGGATGCGAACGAGGCGCACGACGTGCAGATGGTGCCTGAGAGCCGTACCTCCTATGTCAGCCTTGGCGCGGAAATCCAGGATCCGCGGGTTGAGACTCTGGACGGCAAGCCGGTGAACCTGCTGGTGCGGGGGCGCAAATACATCTTCCGCTATCGCGTCGCCTTCACCGAGGACCGCGAGAAGGTCCTGTTCGCGATGATGGTGAAGACCATGCAGGGTGTGCTCCTGGCGGGCCGGACGACGCACAGCATTCGCCGTCACGTGCCGGACTACAGTGCGGGCGACGTCATCGATGTCGTCTATGAGTTCGAATGTAACCTGACACCGGGAACCTACTTCCTGAATGCCGGTGTGAACGGTCTCTACGAGAACGAGCGAAAGTCGCTCCATAGGATCATGGATGCGGCGATGTTCAAGGTTCTGCCGGATGACGACGACACGATCACGGGTATGGTCGCGATGGATGTCGTGACACGGGTGGAGCGCGTGGGAGCCGCCGGATGACGGACGCACTTGCGCCGGTTTCCATCTTTGTCGCGGGATCGAGCGGGTTCGGCGTCGGTGCCAATCCGTTTGGCAAGGACATTGCCAATATCGGCCTGTTCCGGGCGATCGCGCGGTATTCGAGAGCCGAAGGTGCGCTCAACTTCGTCGATTTCAACACCATGCCCGAAGAGGTTCTCCGCTCCGGTCTTTCTGACGGAAAGCCGCTGGCGCGGAAGGTGACTCGAAGCCCGCTCTTCGATCTCGACACGCTGGAGCGCTCCGGCTGCCTGTTGCGCGGGAGCGCGGATATCTCCGATCTTGCCTGGACAAGGCGGAGTCGCTCGGACCGGGCTTTCAGCATTGTCGGCCTCGTTCATACGCTGGCGCCGCCGGGGATTCGCGAGTACGTGGCGCGTTGCGCGATTTCTCCGATTCAGCCTTGGGATGCCCTGATCTGCACGTCGCCGGCGGTCAAACAGGGGCTTGAGCAGATGTTCGGCGAGCTGAACGAATTCGCGGCCGCACGGCTGGGAGTCGAGGCGGCGCGCAGTCCGATGCCGCACCTGCCTGTCATTCCGCTCGGTGTGGACGCCGGGACAATCGAAGCGAACCTTGCCGTGACCGGTGGGCGGGACGCGGCTCGTGCCGCGCTTTCGATCACCGAGGACGAGGTCGTCGTGCTCTGGGTCGGCCGGCTTTCCTTCTACGAGAAAGCCCGCCCGTCGCCGATGTTCCAGGCCGTCGAGGCCGCGGCCAAAGCCTCGGGAAAAAAGATCCGCTTCATCATGGCGGGTTGGTTTCCCAACCCGGAGGAGGAGCGTGGGCTCTACCAGGAGGCCGCACAGGCGCATGCGCCGTCCGTGACGGTCGAGTTCGTGGATGGCAACGACCGGCATTTGCTGGACCGCTGCTGGGCAGGCGCCGATATCTTTCTCTCGCTCGTCGACAACATCCAGGAAACGTTCGGTATCACGCCGCTTGAGGCGATGGCCGCCGGGCTGCCGGTCGTCCTGAGTGACTGGGACGGTTACCGGTCGACCGTGCGAGATCAGATCGAGGGCTTCCAGATACCGACCCTGTTTCCACGCGCGGGGAACGGGGGGCTCATGGTCGACCGTCACGTGCTCGGCCTCGACAGTTATCAGCAATACGTATCCGTGGTCGGCCAGCACACGGCGGTCAATGTCGATGCCGCCGCCGCCGCGATCGCGCGGCTTGCCTCCGATCCGGGGCTCCGGACGCGGATGGGCGAAGCCGGCCGGGAGCGGGTGCGGAACAGTTTCGACTGGCCGGTCGTCGTCTCGCAGCTCGACGATCTCTGGGAAGAGCTCGCGGAGCGTCGCAACAGCGCCCAAGGCTATGGAGAGAATGGCGCTTGCGGGCGAATGGGCAATCCGGTGAAAGGCGATCCGTTCCACGCCTTCCGGCATTTCCCGACGGCGACTCTCGGGCCGGATACGGTATTGCGGGTAAGTCCTGAGGGCCGCGCCCGCCTGGCGACAGCCGCCCGGGTTAATCTGGACGCTCGCTTGGAGCATTGGCGTGCCCCAGCAGCGGAGCAGGTGCTGACGATGGTCGAGAAGGGCGGAGAAATCCGCTTTGCCGACATCGCGCGCGTTTTCGGGGTGGACCGGAACATGAAGCTGGAACTTCTGGTCGCCTGGATGTGCAAATACGGGATCCTCGATTTCAACTGAGGTTCCGCGATTTAAAGGATCTTCAGAACCGCTTCCGGCGGGCGGCCGAGCGCCGCTTTGCCGTTGGCGATCACCACGGGGCGTTCGATCAGAACTGGGTGCGCATTCATTGCGGCGACGAGCTCATTTTGACTCTTGCCGTTATCCGCTAGCTCCAGCTCCTTGTAGGGTGCTTCCTTCTTGCGCATCAGCGCACGCGGCTCAAGGTCAAGCAATCTCAGAAGCTCTTCCAGTTCTGCGGCGCTCGGCGGTTCTTTCAGGTAGTCCCGGATTTCCGGCTCGATCCCTTTGTCACGCAGGAGCTGCAGCGTCTGGCGAGACTTTGAGCAGCGGGGATTGTGGTAGATGACAACGCTCATTTGACGGCTCCTATCGGCCTTTGAAGTCCGGCGCGCGCTTTTCGAGGAAGGACGCGATGCCTTCCTGATAGTCGTCGGTATACCCGCAATGACGCTGGAACTCCGCTTCCATGTCGAGCTGTTCGGCGAAACCGTTCTCAAGCGAGGCGCGCATGATCTTCTTTATCGAGGCGAGCGCGATCGGCGCCTTGCCTGCCAGCGTCTTGGCCAGTGCCTCGGCTTCGGCCATGAGGCTCTCGTCCTCGACCGACTTCCAGATCAGCCCCCAGTCCGCGGCCTGCTTGCCGGTGATCGGCGTGCCGGTCAGCGTCATGCCGAGCGCCTTGGCAAGGCCGACCCTTCGTGGCAGCACATAGGTACCTCCCGCATCCGGAACAAGGCCGATATTCACGAAGGCCTGCACGAACTTGGTGTTATGACCGGCGAGCACGATGTCGGCGGCAAGCGCGAGGCTGGCGCCGGCTCCGGCGGCGACACCGTTAACGGCGGAGATGATCGGGATCGGCAGGGCGGCCATGCGTTTCACCAGCGGATTGTAGTTCTGCTGGATCGACTGGCTGAGATCGCGCCGTTCGCTCGGATCGGCGGCCTTGCGGTCGGCGAGGTCCTGGCCGGAGCAGAAGCCGCGCCCGGCGCCGGTCACGATGACGCAGCGCGCGCTGTCCGGTTTCTCGAGTTGGGAGAAGACGTCGCGCAGCTCCTCATGCATTTGCGCGGTGATCGCATTGATGCGGTCCGGCCGGTTTAGGGTGAGACGGGCGATCGCATTCTCGACGGAGAAGAGCAGGGTTTCGTAAGACATGTAACTATCCATTGTTGCTCAGGATGAGCCTGGTAAAGGAAACGCCGGGCCGGTTCATTTCGTCTGGTCGGGCGAACCGTGCGAGGCAGGCGAAACCGTGCCGTTGGGCGAGAGCGAGAAAGGGCTCGGCTTCGGACTCATGCATCGGCCGGTCTTCGGGTGCCGGGCCGTGGCGCAGCAGGACGGAGAAGTGACCGCCCGGTGCCAACAGGCCCGCGAGCACCGCCATTCCGTCCTCGCGGAATTCCGGCGGCAGGTGCATCCAGACCGAATTCATCAGCATGAAGTCGAAGCGCCGTCCGAGCGCGCAGACCTTGTCGAGCCAAGGCAGCCGGTCGTCGATCCAGAGCACTTTGCTTTCCGGATGGCGCCGCGCGCCTTCGGCGCGCATACCTTCGGAAGGTTCCGCCGCGACCACGTCCAGTCCAAGTGCTTCCAGCCCGCTCGCATGGCTCCCGTATCCGGCGCCGATATCGAGGGCGGAACCGCCGGGAGCCGGTAGATAGTCGCGGTGGTCCTCGACAAACTCCTCGAACTCGTTCGCATAGGCAGACCATTGCTCTCCAAGCTGGCGTGCCTGGCGGTCATAGACGGCAATGGCTGAGTCGATATCGCCTCCCGCGGTGCTCACGACGCGGCATCCTTCTTCTTCCGCCATTCCTCGTAGCGCGCTTTCGTATCGGCATCCGGCGGGTAGGTGCCGCGCAGCGGGCGGCCGCCACGGACTTCCTCGGTGAGAAATTCCTCGATCTGTTCCTGATCGAAGGCCTGTTCCGCAATTTCCTCGGCGAGATGGGCCGGCAGCACGACGACACCTTCATTGTCGCCCACGATCACATCGCCCGGATAGACCGCGACGCCGCCGCAGCCGATCGGGGTGTTCAGCTCGGCAACCGCGTGATGCTTGATCAGACTGGTCGGCGCGGAGGGACCGGCCACATAGCAAGGAATGTCGTATTCCGCGATCTCCGCCGTATCGCGGATGCCGCCGTCGGTGACGAAGCCGGCGACGCCGCGCACCTCCAAGCGGGTCAGCAGGATGTTCCCGGCGGTCGCTGCGGTCGCGTCCTGGCGCGCGTCGATCACCAGCACGGAGCCCGGCGGCACGGTCTCGATGGCCTTGCGCTGCGGGTGGTCGTAATCGTCATAGGCGCCGATCACGTCGATATCCTCGCGCGCCGGAATGTTCCGCAGCGTGAAGGCCTCGCCGACCATGTTGCGCTCATGGATCGTCAGGCGGCTGACGCCCTGGAGATACTGGTTGCGCAGGCCCCGTTTCAGAAGCTGCGTTGTCAGCGTCGCCGTGCTGACCTGGCCCAGCTTCTCCCGCGCCGCGTCGCTCAGTCCGGGCATTTCGGATCCTCCCCCGTGCCGGATTCTTATCGTGACGCATCAGAGCATGGAGGCTTTGCGATCCTCAAGTGCGGTCGGCGTCCGGGGAAGCTATGCTGTCGTTCCGGATCATCATGGACCGGCTCGCAACAGGGCGCTTCAGGGGAGGAACGTCATGGAATACCGCAATCTCGGCCGCTCGGGTCTCAAGGTCTCGAAATTCTGCCTCGGCGCCATGATGTTCGGCGGTCAGACGGACGAGGATGCGAGCCGCGAGATCATCGCTGAGGCGCGCGAATTCGGCGTCAATTTCATCGATACCGCCGATGCCTATAACGGCGGCGAGTCGGAACGCGTGGTCGGCCGCGCCATCGCGGCGGAGCGGGAATACTGGGTGCTCGCCACCAAGCTCGCCAACCCGATGGACGACAACGATCCGAACGCACGCGGTCTTTCCCGCAAATGGGTGCTGCAGGCCTGCGAGGATTCGCTGGAGCGGCTCGATACGGACTATATCGACATCTACTACCTGCATAAGGAAGACCACTCGACGCCGCTGGAAGAGACGGTGAACGCGCTGGCGGATCTGGTGAAGGCCGGGATGATCCGCTATTTCGGCGTCTCCAACCACCGTTCATGGCGCGTCGCCGAAATCTGCAATCTCTGCGATGCCGCCGGCATCGACCGTCCGGTCGTGAGCCAGCCCTATTACAACGCCATGAACCGAATGCCGGAGACCGAGCATCTTCCGGCCTGCGACTATTACGGCCTCGGCGTCTTCCCCTACAGCCCGCTCGCCCGCGGCGTGCTCTCCGGCAAGTACAAGGCCGGCGCCGAGCCGGAAGCGGGCAGCCGGGCGGCGCGCGCCGACAAGCGCATGATGCAGACGGAATGGCGCGAGGAGAGCCTGGTGATCGCCGAGAAGATCAAGGCCCATGCCGAGGCCAAGGGCGCGACGATCATCGATCTCGCGGTCGGTTGGGTGCTGAACAATGCGCTTGTCACCGGCTCCATCGTCGGCCCTCGCACGATGGAGCAGTGGAAGGCTTACGCGAAGGCCTATCACTACGAGTTCACGGCCGAAGACGAGGCACTGATCAATGGCCTCGTCCCGGAAGGCCATCCCTCGACGCCGGGCTACAACGATCCGGCCTATCCGTTGGAAGGCAGGGTGGCGCTCGTAAGCTAGTTGTCGGGAGGGTCTACGGGGCTGTGTTTGTTGAGCCAGGCGAATATCCGTTGCCATGCATCGCGGATGTTCGCCGGGCTCTCATAGACGTGGTCTTCTCCCCAGTAGCGCACGAATTCGACCTCCCGGCCGAGCCTGTGCAGGGCGGAAAACATCTCTTCCGACTGCGTGATGGGGACATAGTCGAGGTCGCCGTGAAACAGCAGGAGAGGAGCGGTGATCCTGTGCGCGGAGAAGAGCGGGCTGTTGCGGATATAAATCTCGGGATGGTCCCAGGGCGGCCCCGGCAAATGCCAGTTCCGACTCAGCATCTGAGGCCTGGTTTTAAACCATTCGCCGAGAGTGTCATCGTACCGCTGACGGATATCGAACTGGCCGTCCTGATAGGTGAGGTTCGAGATTCCGGCCATGGATATTCCCGACCGGAACAGGTCGGTTTCGGCGAGCAGTGTCTGTACGGCCCATCCGCCCATGCTCGTACCCATAACGTGGAGATGGCTCGGATCGTAAAGGTCCTGTGACCTTGCGGCATCGCATGCCGTCCGAACTGTCGAGGCGAGGAGGGCGGATATGTCGCAGGTCGCGTTTTCATCCGGTTTGAAGGGGATGTCGGGAATCAGGACGGTATATCCACGCGCCGCCAGGAGCTGGAGTGTGAAGAAGGTCGGGGAATTGATCCGGGAATGATAATCGCGCTCCAATGAGACCGCTTGTCCCGGATAGACCCACATGATCGCTGGCCCCGCAATGTTTGGACGCTTGCCCGGCGGCAGGAGGCTTCGGAACTGGACGTCCGTTCCGTCCTCCAGTTTGTAGGGAAAGATCAGATCCCGGGCGGGCGTGATCTCGGCGAGATGGGTATCCGTTTCGAGCAGCAGGGAGACGGATTTGGCGTCCGCCTTGAACAGTCTCGTGCCGTCGTCCTCCTTTACGGCATGGATGGCGATGCCGCGATTTGCATCTTCAGCGAAGATCTTGCTCTGGACGGGGAGCCGGTCGTCTTCGCTCTTGCGGTTTTGGGGGCTGTTGCGGGCCGGCCTTGTTGCAAACGCCTTCAGTTTTTCTGGAGCGGCCGCTGCGCCGGGAAAATCCCGTACTTTACCGGATGTCGTATCGATCAGGCAGAGCAGGGCGTTCGCGCCATAGTCTGGAAATGCCTGGTCAGATCCCAGGACGCTCGCCGTCACGGCCGATCCGGACCACGCCGTTTGCCACGCACGGTAGGCTTTTTCCGCACCTCGATACTGAATGTCGAGACTGATCGGCCGCTCCTCATCGGCGAACAGCTCGCAGGCAAGTTCCGTTTCGCCGAGCCATTGAAACGGGTCTCTACCGATTGTCAGCCGGAGGTTCCTGTCCGTGAGGCGATCCACGTTCCCGCTGGAGGCATCGATCACGAACGGGCTGACGAAATCGCCGTTGCACCCCGCGACAGCGATGCGCGTGCCGCAGGGGGAGAAGAGCGGACAGGAAAGGCCGAGATCCTGAGGCGCTTCGATCCAGTCGATTTCGCCGCTCGAAAGGTCAGCGATGCCGATCCGTCCGCGCGCGCCGCCGCCGAAATACCCGAGCCCGAAACGAGGTGCGTTCTTCATGCCCCTATGCAGGCTGAAGGCGAGTGCGCTGGTGTCGGGTGAGAGAGAAAACTGGGAGCCGAAAAACTCGTCGAAGCTGTGCAGCTTCAAGATGTCATCTACCGTCAGGACACGCATAGGCACTATCTCGCGGTGTCACTGCCTCACTCAAATCAACCGGGTTTACGCGACTTTCCGCATTCCCACCGGGCTTAGCCGGTTCAGCCAGCCGAAGATCCGGTGCCAGGCGTCGCGGACGTTCGCCGGGCTGAGAAATACGTTGTCGTCGCCCCAATAGCGTACGAATTCGACTTCCTTGCCGAGGCGGCAGAGCGTGGTGAACATTTCCTCCGACTGCGCCATCGGCACGGAGCTGTATTCGCAATGGAGCAGCATCAGGGGAGCCTGGATCCGGTCTGCAGAAAAGATCGGGCTGCGGCGGATATAGGCCGCGGGATCCGCTGAGGGCGGACCGGAAAAGTGGTGCCATTTCTCCACGAGTTCGAAATTCAGGCCGGTGCGCTCTTTCAGGCTGTCCTCATGCCGGAAATGCGGCACGAACTGGCCGTAATAGCTGGTATAATTCGAGATCCCGCCGATCGAGATGCCGGAGCGGAAGAGATCGGTCTCGGCCAGCAGCGTCTGCACAGCCCAGCCGCCTTTGAGAGCGCCGAAGGCGTGGATCTGGCCGGCTTCGGCGATGCCATGCGACACCGCTGCGTCGTGCGCCGCCGTCGCTGCGGATACCAGGGTGCCGACGAGATCCGGGCTTGAGCCGGGCTCGAAGTCAAACGGGATCATCGGAACCAGGACCGCGTAACCCTGCGCCGCAATGAGCTGAAGGTTGTAGAAATAGGGGTAGTTGAGGCGGTTGGCGGGGCCGTCGAATTCGGTCAGCCGTTCGTTAGGGTCGACCCACATGACAGCGGGCAGAGGCTGGCCGGGCTCGGCATCGGGGGGCAAGATACATCCGACCAGCGGCGTGCCGCTAGGGGACGAGATGACGGTCCGCGCGCCCGGTGTCACCTCGGCAAGATGTGTATCGACTTCCAGCAGGACCGTCACTTCGTCCGCATTGCTCGCATAGACCCGGGTCGCGTCGTCCTCGCGCGCCGCGTGAATGGCGATTCCGTGTTCCTCGTTCTTTGCGAAGGTCCGTGCGACGAATGGCAGCCGCTCGTCCGTGCACTTTTCTCCGACCTGAAGCAGGCACTGCTTCTGACGGTCGGCAAAAGCGCGTAGTGCGCCGCGCAGTAGCGCGCGGTTGCCATGCTCCCGCAACCTGTTCTTTTTGAGGTCGAAAATAACGACACGCCCGCGATGCGATTCCAGGTTTTCGAAATGGCGAGAACCGAGCACGCTTACGCTTGCCTCCTGGCCGGCCCAGCCGCGTTTCCACATCTGTTGCGCGCGCTCCGGACCGCGGTACCAGAGATCAAGTCCATAGGGCCTTTCGTTCACCTGCAGCAGCTCAAAGGCGAGTTCGCCGACGCCGGTCCAGGCGAACGTCTCCATGCGGATGTCGAGCGCAAGGTTGCGCTGCGTAATGCGGGTGATCTCGCCGGTAGTCGCGTCCAGAAGGTATGGGCTGACGAAAGCGCCGTCCGTTCCGATCAGAGCGAGATGAAGTCCGTCGGGAGACCATTTGGGAGAGAAGAGGGCAATCCCCTCGGGGGCCTCGATCCAGGTCGTGGTGCCGTCTGCGAGATCGGTCAGTCCGAGGCGGGCGCTATGGGCGCCCTCGAGTCCGGCCAGGCAATAGCGATGGTGCGCTGTGCGGCTTTCCCCGCCGTGAAGGCTGTGCGCAAGGATCCGGCCGTCGGGAGAAATATCGAACTGGCTGCCATAACTGCCGGTGAAAGTGTGTAGGGGAATGATGTCGTCGACTGTCAGTGTGCGCATGACGTTTCTCCCGGAATGAATGGGACACCCGACACAAGGCCGGCAGAATGACCGTAATGCGAATGAGTCCTAATCGCAATTCAATCTTTGGTCTTTGCTCCTTGGTGGCGGATCGGCCTAGGACGCGGGAGCCTTCTTGCGTTTCGGCTTGTGGGCCTTGAAGGCCGCATCGATCGCGGTCCGGGCCCAGTCACGGAAAATTTCGGGATCGTCGAGAATCTCCGCCGGCACCTCCCAGTAATTCACCAGCGTCGCGGTCTTTCCCTTGCGCTGATAGCGGAATGGTTCGCTTCCGCGGGATTCGTAGCCGGGTCGAGAGCTTTCATCGACGCGGAAATAAGGCAGGTCGTCGAGCAAGAGGGCGAAATTCACCTCGCCGTATTTGATTCCGTAGCCGCCGAACATGCGATGTGCGCGAATATCGCCGAGCGGCTCCAGCATTTCGGTGATGTAGTCGGCGAGTTCGCTCGATGTCGCCATCTCCGGTCCCCTTGAATTGTTCGCACTATGTTCTCATATTCCCCGGGCGCGGGGAAGCCGCTCCCGCTTCACAACGACGTGGGATGCAGCCATGCAATCCTGCGCTTGTTTTGCGCTGCAATATCCGTATTTTAGCGGCGACCCAGTTTGACCCATGTCCGGGCCGGAGACGCCCGCGGGAATTCAACGCAGTTTTGGACGCCTGGCACCGCGCCGGAAAGCGGCGCGCGGCGATCCCGTACGGAGCCGTTTCATGAACCTCAGAAACATCGCCATCATCGCCCACGTCGACCACGGCAAGACCACGCTTTGCGACGTGCTGCTGAAACAGGCCGGTACCTTCCGCGAGAACCAGCAGGTTCAGGAACGGGCCATGGACAGCAACGACATCGAACGCGAGCGCGGGATCACCATTCTCGCCAAGTGCACCTCGGTCGAGTGGAACGGCACCCGCATCAACATCGTCGATACACCGGGCCACGCCGATTTCGGCGGTGAGGTTGAGCGCATCCTCTCCATGGTCGACGGCGTGGTCGTTCTGGTGGACGCGGCCGAAGGGCCGATGCCGCAGACCAAGTTCGTGCTCGCCAAGGCCCTGAAGCTCGGCCTGCGGCCGATGGTCGTGGTCAACAAGGTCGACAAGCCGGAGCAGCGCGCCTACGAGGTGCAGGACGAGATGTTCGATCTCTTTTCCGCGCTGGAGGCGACTGACGAGCAGCTCGATTTCCCGACGCTCTTCGCCTCCGGCAAGGCCGGCTGGGCGAGCGAGGCTCCGGACGAGACCGGGACCGACATGACGCCGCTGTTCGAGCTGATCGTGAAGCATGTTCCGGCGCCTGACGTCGACGTGGAGGCGCCGTTCCGGATGTTGGCGACCACAGTCGAGGCCGATCCCTATCTGGGGCGTCTTCTGACCGGCCGTATCGAGTCCGGCAAGGTCGCGCCGAATCTTACCGTGAAGTCGCTCTCGCGCGACGGCAAAGTGCTGGAGCAGGGGCGCATCACCAAGATCCTCGCCTATCGCGGCCTCGAGCGGGTGCCGCTGGAGGAAGCCGAAGCGGGCGATATCGTCGCGCTTGCCGGTCTCTCCAAGACCACGGTCGCCGACACGATCTGCGTGCCGGCCGTCAACGAGCCGCTGGAAGCCCAGCCGATCGACCCCTCGACCATCGCCGTGACCTTCTCGGTCAATGACAGCCCGCTCGCGGGCCAGGAGGGCGACAAGGTCACCAGCCGGGTGATCTGGGACCGCCTGATGAAAGAAGCGGAAGGCAATGTCGCGATCCGGGTGAAGGAGACGGCCGACAAGGACGCCTTTGAGGTCTCCGGCCGCGGCGAACTCCAGCTCGCGGTGCTGATCGAGCAGATGCGCCGCGAGGGCTTCGAGCTCTCCATCAGCCGGCCGCGGGTGCTGTTCCAGTCCGACCCGCAGACCGGCCAGCGCCTTGAGCCGATCGAGGAAGTCGTGATCGACGTGGACGAGGAGTTCTCCGGCACCGTCGTCGACAAGCTGCAGCAGCGCAAGGCGGAGATGACCGACATGCGGCCGTCCGGCGGGGGCAAGCAGCGCGTCACCTTCCGCTGCCCGTCGCGCGGCCTGATCGGTTATCACGGCGAATTCATGACCGATACCCGCGGTACCGGCATCATGAACCGGGTGTTCGACAGCTACGGTCCCTACAAAGGCCCGATCCCGGCGCGGCGCAACGGCGTGCTGATCAGCCTGGAGAAGGGTAAGGCGTCGTCCTATGCGCTCTTCAACCTCGAGGAACGCGGCCCGCTGATGATCGGCGGCGGCGAGGAAGTCTATGCCGGTATGATCGTCGGCGAGCACAGCCGCGGCAACGATCTCGACGTGAACCCGCTGAAGGCGAAGCAGCTCACCAACTTCCGCGCCGCCGGCAAGGACGATTCCATCGACCTGACGCCGCCGATCAAGATGACGCTGGAAAAGGCCATTGCCTATATCGGCGACGACGAGTTGGTCGAGGTGACGCCGAACCGGATCCGCCTGCGCAAGCTCTATCTCGACATTCACGAGCGTAAGAAGCACGCGAAGAAGATGGCCGCGGAGGGCTGACCGCCCTGACGGGGACGGGGGCATAGCTGCCTTTCCCGATAGACCATTCCATCGAGACAGCGCCCGTCCTAGGCTCTCCCCGAACGATAATTCGGAGGGAGGGCCCGATGGGCGCCAAGCAGATCAAGACCGTCGAATCCATGGTGGCCGAGGCCAACAAGGAAGTGCGCATTCTCGGCATCGAGGAGGCGAAGGCGATGGTCGGAAACGACGATGTCACGTTCGTCGATGTGCGCGACGTGCGCGAGATCGCCAAGACCGGCCGCATTCCCGGCGCCCGGCATGTGCCGCGCGGCATGCTGGAATTCTGGATCGATCCCGCGAGCCCCTATTTCAAGGACTTCTTCGGCGAGGATAAGACCTTCGTCTTCTATTGCGCGGCCAGTTGGCGCTCCGCGCTTTCGGCCAAGACCGCGCAGGATATGGGGCTGACGCCGGTCGCGCATCTCGAAGGCGGTCTCGGTGCTTGGATCAAGGCCGGCGGCGAGGTCGAGAAAAAAGACGGCTAATCGGGGGGCGGATCCCAGTGACCCGTCCGGCTTAAACTGAGGCAGTTTCTCTTTAGCGCCAATCAGACCGCGCGCACTTCAGCAAGGAACGCGTCCACCTGCTGGCGGAGAGTGCTGACAGACTGATTCATCCGTGAAGCCGTTCCCGTCACATTCTCCGCTGCGGCGCTGGTTTTGGTGGTTGCATCGTTCACATGCGCGATGCTGTTGGTGACCTCGTTGGTGCCGGAGGCCGCATCCTGAACGTTCCGGGAGATTTCCGAGGTCGCCGCAGACTGTTCCTCCACAGCTCCTGCGATCATTGTTGAAGATTCCGAGAGATTGGAAATCAGTTCGGTGACCCGGTTGATCGCTTCGACGGCCGCTCCGCTGGATTGCTGAATCTCCTGGACCTGATTGGAGATCTCCTCCGTTGCCTGGGCCGACTGGTTGGCGAGGCTCTTCACTTCGCTTGCAACGACCGCAAACCCCTTGCCAGCGTCTCCTGCCCGTGCAGCCTCGATTGTCGCGTTCAGAGCGAGCAGATTGGTCTGCTCGGCAATGTCGCGAATGAGAGTGACGATCTCACCGATTTTGTCCGCAGATTGCGCCAAAGCCTGCATCTGAGCATTGGTGCGCTCGCTCTCGGCAACGGCAGAACCGCTGATATTGGAGGCTTCGGAGACTTTGCGTGTTATTTCGCCAATCGACGAAGAGAGTTGCTCCGTCGCTGCGGCGACTGTGTTGACGTTCGTCGATGCCAGCGCAGCAGCCGATGCGACCTGATCTGACTGGACGTTGGTCTGACCGGCCGCATCGGTCATCTCGGTGGCGGTTACGTTCAGATTGGAGGCCATATCGTTCAGTTCCGTCATGGACTGTCCAATCAGGTTTTCGAAGTTCTTGATCGATTGTTCGATCTTTTGCGCCCTTGCGGCGCGCTCTTGTTCCTCGGCCTGCTGGCGCGCGCGCATTTGCTCCCTTTCGAGAAGTCCATCCTTCATGATTGAAAGGGCGTGGGCGATTGCCCCAACTTCATCCCGCCGTTCCTGGTCGGTGATCTCGGTATCGCTTTGGCCTTTGGCAAGATTCTCGATTGTTTCGGTAATGCGGCGAACCGGAGTCGTGATCGCACGCCCGGAAAACACACCGACGGCGAGTGATGCGGCAAAAGCCAGAACAACCACAGCCAAGACCTGCAACTCTGCCATTCGCTGGGCTGCCGCAGCTTCGACCGTAAGGGCGGCAGCATTTTGGGAGAACGTATCCGAAATTGCCTGCGCCATCTTGGAGACTTCAAGTAGGCTAATATGTGCGTCTGTCATCAGCATTGATGCCAAGAACGCGTCGACGGCAACTGTGTCGAGCGTTTCAGTTGCCGTGGCCCTGTAGGCCGAGAAACCCTGCTGCAAGGCCGTTAGGGCCTCTGCGTTTGCCTTGGGGGTCACGCTCGCTATCGAGACAAACCGGGCATCAACGGAGTTGAAAATATCTTGAGCCTCGGCAGCGGCCTTGGCTACGTCGTCGCCGGCAACGCCCGCTTGTTGCCAGCTCAGTGCGCGAAAGAGTGTCGCATGACCGGCGTTCAGGCTGCTTTGCAGTTCCTTGGTCATGACAACCAGCTGCTCCGCCGAAGACGCTTTTTCCCGTAAACTGCTTGTTTTTTGCGATGCGAAGAAAAAGACCCCAGCGATGACGAGAATCATCAGGCAGGCGATCCCCGGAGCAATAAGGGATTTTTGGATTATGGGCAGGTTCTTCAGCATGGCGTCGTTCCGGAAATGATCAATTGAACGCGGGATCGGCCGAAGCTCCGATCCCGCGTGGAAAATTGGGAATTAGCGCTTGTACGCGCCGACGCCGACAGACTTATCGCCAACTTTGATAACGTAGGACGTCTTCGGTTCCACGGCGTTGGTTTTCGGATTCTGCCACTTGTAGTCAACCCAACCCTTGTCGGCGACTTCGACAATCATTTTGGTGAGAAACTTCCCGTCGACATCTCGCAGTTTCATTAGGTTGCGTCCGACAAGGGAAGCTTTCGCGCCGTGGGCGAGCGTTACGCCGTCGGGCGCGAACACAAAGACGTAGAGATCCCGGTCATGCCAGTCTCCGCCCGGAGTCATGAAGTCTTTTATCGCTTGATCGAGTCCTGCGGACTGGATGTGGGCCGCCGCCTTTTCCGCCATTGCCTTTGCTTCGTCCGGTGTGCCGTACTCGTTTGCCATAGAAGACATGGTGCTTGCGATGAGCATCGCTGCAGCAACGAGGAATTTTTTCAACATGGGGTGCTTCCTTCACACGGTCGATTATCAAAATCTCTTTGACGCAGGGGCGGCCTCTCGGCTTCCCCAAGGTGTCGTGAAGGTTATCGCGCGGAAACCTTAAGGGTTATTTAATGCATAAAATTGTTAGTTTTTTTGGTGTTTCGTGATTTTTGTGACTTTCGTTTTGGGGGCTTGAAAGGTTCTCGTCCTGATGCTCACCGGCGATCCGTGATTTGAGTTGTCCCGGCGCAGAGAGGACCATTCAAATCCTTTTAGCCGGTATCCTGATCGATTGGCCAAATCGGGCGCCGGAGTAGAGTGTAATGGAATTGCTTGAAGTCCTCAGATACGAGCCCGCCGCTGTCGACGAGAACGACTTCGCGCGCAATTGGCTCAAAGGCTGCGCGGAAATGGTGCGAGGATTTGACACCGATGACATTGAAATCGGCGGGCTCGACGCCGAAATGCTTCAGGGATTGCTGATCCGTCGTCTGGATATTGTTCGAGGCGACGACAACCGTCACCCCGGAGATGTCGAGCAGGGCGGAGCGGCCGAACCTGACTTCGACATTCGCCCACATCGGCCCGTCGCAGACGAAAGCGCCGGTTTCGCTGAGCTTCAGTACCGTGGCGCTGGTCTTGAGTGCGGGGCCGTACAGCGCCGGATCGACTTTCGAGCCGAGGCTGATATCGATTTTCGCTCCGACGCCGGCCGCATAGGCCTGCTCGGCGACCTCGGGATCGTAGATCGCCGCCATCGCGGCCTTCTCACAGCCGGTAGCGATGATGGTTTCGAGCAGCCGTACGCTGTCGCCATATCCCCCGCCGCCCGGATTGTCGGTCGTATCGCCGATCACCAGCGGCCCCGTGCCGGTTCCGGCGGAAGCTTTAGCGATCAATTCGCCGACCTCCTCGAGGGATAGTGGCGGCACAGTGTTGATTTTGCGGGTTTCCCAGATGAAATCGGCAAACTCGTCCGCGATTGCCTGCGCCTTTTCGGGATCGTTGTCTGTCGTGACGATCACCGAGGGGCCCGCCTCGGGAATGTCGGACCAGGCGAACCCGGCGCAAAGTCCGATCTCAAGTACCGACGGATCGGCCTGCTTGATGGCGGCGGCCCGTTCGAGCGCCTCGACCATCGGACCTTCCCGGGTGCGCCCGTGGTTCAGGCCGTAGAGCGTCGGGCGACGGGCAACGACCGTCACAGGACGGATCTCGCCATCCATCGTGCGCAGTAACAGGCCCGCGGTTTCGGTTGCCACCTGGTATTGATCCACATGCGGATAGGTCCGGAACGGCACGATGAAATCGGCATATTCGCCCATCTCGTCGGTCACGTTGGCGTGCAGATCGAGGGTGATGGCGATGGGAACGTTTGGGCCAAGGCGCTCCCGCAGACGGCGGAGAAGCTCGCCTTCGGCATCCGGGAAAGGCTCAGTCACCATCGCGCCATGCAGCGCCAGGAGCACACCGTCGACCGGACCGGTCTCCAGACCTGCGAGTACCGTCCCGGCGAGTTTCTCCCAGGCCTCGGCCGTTGTTGGTCCGCTCGGTGTCGCGTGGGCCGCGATGGTCGGAATCAGTTCCCAACCATATTTCTTTGCGGCATCGAGATGTGCCGCAATCTCCGTCGCCGTCCCGGACATGTGTTTCACCATGTCCGCGCCGATATGGCAGAGCCGGCTCCGATAGGCGTCGAAGCCGGTCTTAAGCACGCTGAAGGAATGCGTCTCGTGACTGACCTGGGCGGAGAGAATGCAGCGCGTCGTCATGACGTCACCAGCTTTCCGGCAGGGTGCCGTCGCCGATGTCCCAGAATAGCCCCGCCGTGAGCTGCAGGCCCTCGCGCAGCAGCGGCTTCAGCGCGTGCTCGTTCGGTGCATGCTGGGAGCAAGAGGCGTAGGAATGCGGAACCCAGATCGTGGCGAGACCGAGTGTTTCGCTGAAAACGTCGTTCGGCAGAGAGCCGCCCAGATTGGGCAGGATTGCTGTCTTCTTGTTGGTCGAACGCTGGATTGATTTGGACGCCCATTGCACCAGCGCATGGTCGGGGTCAAGGCGGGTTGCCTTCATGTAGCCGCGATCGGCATCGGACACGGTCACCATCGGGAATCCTTCCCGCTCGAGATGGCGACGCAACGCCGGGACGATGTCTTCCGGATCAGTTCCGACCACAAACCGGAGTTGCCCGCGGCAGGTCGCCCGTCCGGGGATCGCGTTCACGGGTTTTTCCGGCAGACCGGCCGTATAGGACAGAATCTCGAAGCTGTTCCACCCGATCACCCGCTCGATCGGGGTGAGGGATTCCTCGCCCCAGTTCGGATCGATCTGCGGTCCGTTCTCCTCCGCTTCGAGCTCGCACTCGGCGAGCGCGGCCCGGATTGCGGGGGTGAGGGTGGTCGGGCGCCATTCCGGCACGCGGATCTGCCCGCGCCGGTCGACGATGCTGGCCAGCGCATGGGCAAGGATGACCGCCGGGTTGGCAAGCAGGCCGCCCCAATTGCCTGAATGGTGCGCGCCCTCGCGGAGGTCGCAGGTGATATCCATCGGATAGGCGCCGCGCGAGCCCATAAAGACGGTCGGATGCTCGGCGCTGATACGCGGGCCGTCGGAAGCGATCAGGAAGTCGGCCTTCAGCTTCGCTTTTTGTTGCTGAGCGAAGTCCGCCAATCCCGGCGAGCCGGATTCCTCGCCGCTCTCGATCAGGATCTTGGAATTGAAGCCGAGCTTGCCGCGGGTCTTCAGCACGGCATTGATGCCGGCGATATTGATCGAATGCTGGCCCTTGTTGTCGGCGATGCCGCGGCCATAGACCCGCTCGCCGACCTCGGTCAGGGTCCAGGGATCGCGATCCTCGGCCCATTGGCCCTCCATGCCGCGCACGACATCGCCGTGGCCGTAGGTGAGGACGGTCGGCAGGTTGTCGCCCTCATGCCGCGTCGCGATCAGGAAGGGGCCGCCCTTGGGCGAGGGATTGTCGAACCGCTCGCAGACATAGCCCATGGGCTCCAGTGTCGCGCGCATCTCCGCGAGATAGGCTTCCATCTCCGGCTTGCGCTCTTCATAGAGCTGGCTCTCGGTGCGGATCGCCACCCGGCGGCTCATGTCCTTCAGGAAGTCGCCGCTGTCGAAATAGGCGGCGGCGGCTGAGATGGCTTGCTCGCGGCTCACGTGGAAGCTCCTTGGATACGTGAAGTGATGTGAAATCAGGTAAGGGGGACGTCGGGCAGGGGAACGACCTCTATCCCCTTGGCCTCCAGTGCCCTGCGCACGGCGTCCGCGACGGCGGGGCCGGTCGGCTCGTCGCCATGGACGCAAATGGAATGGGCGATGACCGGCACCTCGACGCCGTCGGTCGAAAGGACCTTTCCGGTCTCGATCATCCGAAGCACATGCTCGACCGCCTGCTCCGGGTCTCGAATCATCGCATCGTCGCGCTTGCGGCTCGTGAGGCTGCCATTGGCGTCATAAGTCCGGTCGGCGAAGACCTCGGAGGCGGTTGGAACGCCGAGTTGCTCTCCGGCCTTCAGCAGTTCCGAGCCGGTCGTCGCCAGCAGGATGATCGCGGAATCGACCGCCTTCGTCGCCCGTACGATTGCCTCGGCGAGGTCTTTGTCCTCGGAAGCCATGTTGTTGAGCGCCCCATGCGGCTTCATATGGGTGACTTTGAGCCCGTGCATCGCCGCCATCGCCTGCAAGGCGCCGACCTGATAGGCCACCATCGCCTCCAC
Organism: Nisaea acidiphila; assembly: GCF_024662015.1. NCBI lineage: Bacteria > Pseudomonadati > Pseudomonadota > Alphaproteobacteria > Rhodospirillales > Thalassobaculaceae > Nisaea > Nisaea acidiphila. Next base: position 4,650,870 of record NZ_CP102480.1, read on the forward strand.
CTCGCGTGTCGACATGGAGATGCGGCGCCGCCCGAAGCCCCAAAGGTCGTTGAACCCCGGATGGGCGCCGATGCTGACTCCCTCCGCTTTCGCGGCGGCGCAGACCCGGTCCATGACATTGGCGTCGCCGCCGTGGAAGCCGCAGGCAACGTTCGCGGATTTCACGATCTTCAGCATGGCCGTGTCGTCGCCGATGTCATAGGCGCCGAATCCCTCCGCCATGTCGGCGTTCAGATTAACTTTGGTCATGTGTCGCTCACGTGGCTATTGTCTGGGAGTGCGCGGGCGCCTCCCGGACGGAAGTCGATGGGTGCCCGAAGACTAACGCCATTTCCTTCGCACGGTCCATGTCCTCTGAAGAACCATAGTCATGTCGGAACCTGTCTTTCTTCCCGCGGGCGATACCGCGCTTGTGGTGCAGTTCGGCGAGGCGGTCGATGCCGCGGTGAACCGCCGCGTGCGCCATCTCGCCCTCAAGCTGCGTGAATCGGAGCAGAAGGGCATCGTCGATATCGTGCCGACGATCCGCTCCCTGATGGTGCACTACGATCCGCTCGTAACCGGGGCCGCGACGCTCGAGGCGGCGATCTCGGAGATGCTGCACCACGAGGATGCCGGCGAGGATGCCTACAGGCTCTGGTCGATACCGGTCTGCTACGAGGGGGATTGCGCGCCAGATCTGGACAACGTCGCGCGGGAAATGGAGCTCGATACCGCCGAAGTCGTACGGCGTCATGCGGCCGAACCGCTGGAAATCTTCATGATGGGCTTCCTGCCGGGGTTTCCCTATCTCGGCCTGTTGCCGGAGGAATTCGATATTCCGCGCTTGTTCGAGCCGCGCGTGAAGGTTCCCGCGCGCTCGATCTCGATCGCGGTGCGGCAAACCACGATCTACACTGTCGAATGCCCAGGCGGCTGGCACCTGATAGGCCGCACGCCGGTCGAGTTCTTCGATCCGTTTCGCGCCCAGCCGATCCTGGTGGCCGCGGGTGACCGGATCCGTTTCGAGCCTGTCGCCGCGGGCGAGTATCAAAGTCTGCGCAAGGCCGTTGAGGCCGGAGACTACGAAGCGGTCTCAGAGGAGGTCGCGCCGTGAGCAGTCTCAAGGTCATACAGGCCGGTTTCGCGCCGACGCTGCAGGATTTCGGCCGGCCCGCCTTCCAGAATCGCGGCGTGCCGGTCTCGGGCGCACTCGACCCGGTTTCGCTTCGCATAGGCAATGCGCTGGTCGGGAACGATGGCGGGGTCGCGGCCGTAGAGTTTCGCCTTGTCGGCCCGACCCTGGAGGTTTTGGCCGAGAGCGTCCGCGTCGCCCTGACCGGGACGCGCTCCGAATTGATCGTCGAGGCCGGTGAGCGGGTGGTTCTGCCGTCTTACCAGAGCGTGACGCTGCGGCGCGGCCAGCGCCTGTCCGTGGCACCGGTCGCCGATAGCGGCGTCGCCTATCTCTGCGTCGAGGGCGGGTTCGATCTGCCGCGGGTCTTCGACAGTCTCTCGACCTATGGCCGCTCCCGGATCGGCGGTTTCGAGGGACGTGCCTTGCAGGAGGGAGACGAGCTGCCGTTGCGGCTTGCCGAGGTCGAGGCACGGGGAGAGCTCCGGCTCGAAGACCTTTCCTATCTCGAAGAACGTGGCCCGATGCGCGTGGTCTTCGGCCCCCAACGCGATTATTTCACCGACGAAAGCGCGGCGGCCTTTCTCACGTCGGAATACACGATCAGCCGGGAAGCGGACCGTATGGGAATGCGTCTCGAAGGACCTGCGCTGGAGCATGCACGCGGTTACAACATCACTTCCGACGGGATCGTCACCGGCGCGATCCAGGTGCCTGGCAACGGCCTGCCTATCATCCTGCTCGCGGACCATCAGACGACCGGCGGCTATCCGAAAATCGGGACGGTGATCTCGGCCGACATTCCGCGTCTCGGGCGGATGAAACCCGGTGACACACTGTTGTTCGAGGAAATCGATGTCGCCGGGGCGGAGGAGGCGCGTCGCGCCCAGGAGAAAGAAGTTCTGAAATTGCTCGGCGCGTTGTCTCCGGCTGCGGCCTGGCTGGACGAAGCCGCGCTCTACCGGGAAAATCTCATCAGCGGTGTCGTGCAGGACGGGGAAATCGGCTAGGCGGCGCGCCCGTAAAGATAAGTCCCGTCTTCGGCCTCGTCCCTCCGGATCTCCCCGTCCCGCATCAGCAGATGCAGGTGCGCCAGCGTCTCCCCGATCGCGAAGCGGGTCTGGTGCAGGTCGAGTTCGCGGTCGAAGAGTGATTTCATGATCACAGCCGCCGAGGCGGGGCGCTCACAGGCCGAGATCGTTTCGTCCAGCCGTTCCTCGTGGTGGCTCTTGAGGGCGCCGATGCGGAAATTCACGCCGCGATAGGGGCCGTCATGGCCGGGCAGTACGAGCATTTCGTCCTCGCTGCCCTCCATACGGCCGAGAAAACTGAGGAAGTCCTGCAGCGGATTGGCGTCCGGTTCGGTCCACCAGACGGCGATGATCGGCGTGATGCGCGGCAGCAAAAGATCTCCGCCGAGCATCAGGTTATCCGTCTCCGAATAAAGGCAGACATGATCCGGTGAATGACCGGCGCCGAAATACGGCCGCCAGACCCGGCCGCCGATCGTGAGGCGCGTGTCGGGCCCAATCCGGTTGAAGGCGGGCGGGATCGGAGAGACCAGTTTCCGGTACTCGTTGCCGATCGCCCGCATTTCGCCGCTGACTTCGCCACCCAGTCCGAGACGCCCGTAGAAGCCGACCATTTGTTCGACGAAGTCGTCGGAGGTATCGAGATAGTAGGCTCGTGCGTTGAGCCATTCGGTACGGCTCATCCATAGCGGTGCGCCGGTCCGTTCCTGGAGCCAGCCCGCGAGGCCGACATGGTCGGGATGAAAATGGGTGCCGATGATGGCCTGCACCGGGTCGCTGCCGATGACGTCGGCGAGGATGCGCGACCAGGCAGCCCGGCAGTTCTCCGAGTTGAGGCCACAATCGACGATGACCCAGCCGGCATCGTCTTCGAGTAGGTAAAGATTTACGTGATTGAGCGCGAAAGGCAGCGGCAGCCGGAGCCAGTAAATACCCGGGGCCACTTCGAGCAGCGTGCCGTCTTCGGGGCGGCGGTCGCCCATTACGTAATTGAGTTCCTGAAACATGCTGGAGAATTTAGTTTGGGTTTGAAATATCTGAAAGTGCCGAATTTGCATGATCGAGAGCCAAACCGCTATTCGGTTCCGAAAAAACTATGTGACCATTTGATTAAATTGAAAAAATCGCGGGCAGAGCCCTCGCCAAAAGTGATGCCGCCGGGTACTACGGGAGTATGATTTTTAGCGTGAGGCCGTGCGATGCAGAATGAAGCCGGAACCGGGATTCTGTGGCTGGTTGTCGGCCCGTCAGGGGCCGGAAAGGATAGTCTTCTTGACGGTGCGAAAGAGTTGCTGCGGGAAAGTCCGCAGCACGTCTTCGTGCGTCGTGACATCACCCGTCCGGCGGAGGCCGGAGGAGAGGACCACAATCCGGTTTCCGTGGAGATCTTCGAGAGCAAACGGAATCGCGGTGAATACAGCCTCAGTTGGGGAGCTCACGGACTGTTCTACGGCGTTCCTGCTTCAATTGAGGTGGAGCTCGCGCGCGGCGCGCATGTAATCGTCAATGTCTCCCGCTCGGTCATCGACGAGGCGCGCGAACGTTTCCAAGACGTCCGAGTGATCAACATCTCGGTGCCGCGCGATGTCCTCGAGTCGCGTCTTCGCAGTCGCGGGCGGGAAACGGAGCAGGATATTCTCCGCCGCCTCGATCGCGCGGAGAGCGTGAGGTTGGAAGGCCCCGACGTGATTCAATTCTCCAATGACCGCCCGCTGGAAGAGTCCGTAGCGGATTTCACCGCGCTCATCGCGCGATAGCGGGCGGCGGAGAATGTCCGGCAATCGTGCCGGATAGTTACCGGTATTTCGCGAGAAAGTCGGCCGCCGAAAGGGCGCGAAAATCACCCATTCGCTCGGCCAGGAGGTCGTGCGGCCAATCCCACCATGCTAGGTCGATAAGGCCTTCCGCCGTTTTTTCGTCGACCCGGCGCTTGATCTCCTTCGACGGGACGCCGCCCACGATCGTATAGGGGGCGACATCCTTGCTGACGACCGCGCCCGCGGCGACGACCGCCCCCGTGCCCACATTGACGCCGGCGAGAATGGTCGCGCCATGCCCGATCCAGACATCGTGCCCGATGGTGCAGTGATGCTGACGGCGCCAATCGAAGAATGCCGCGTCGTCAGGCCCCATATCGTAGGCCTCGCTGCGATAGAGGAAATGATGCTGAGAAGCGCGCCAACTCGGATGATTGCCGGGATTAATCCGCGTATGCGACGCGATGGAGCAGAATTTTCCTATTGTCGCGTAGATGATGTCGCTGTCATTCACGACATAGGAATAGTCCCCCATCTCCGTTTCGATCACGGAGGTGCGGGCGCCGACCTCCGTCCAGGAACCGAGCTCGGAATCGCGGACCGTTGCGGTCTCGTGCACGCTCGGCATTGGGGAGAGTTTCTTCTGGCCCATTTCACTCACTCACTTTCAGACAGGCGGAACTACGCGACGCGCAGACCGGAGCGCATGACTTTCCGGATGACGGGGGTGCCGTCCTTGGCCTGACGGACGCGGACAATGTCAGCGCGCTTGCCGGGGGCAATCTCGCCGCGGTCATCGAGGCCGACCATGCGGGCGGGGTTGCGGGTCACGGTCGCGATGGCTTCCGGGAGCGGGACTCCGTGTTTTTCGTTAAGCAGGAACGCGCCGTGCAGCAGGCTCGCGGGCACGTAATCGGAAGAGAGTGCGTCGAGCACACCCGCTTCAGCAAGTTCCCCGGCCGAGACATTGCCGGAATGGGAGCCTCCCCGGACCACGTTCGGCCCGCCCATGATATTGGCGAGGCCTTTCTTGCGGGCGTGCTTGGCCGCCTCGAGTGTCGTCGGGAACTCGCTGATGGTGAGGCCGAGCTCGTGCGCCTCGTCGACATGCTCTTCCGTCGCATCGTCATGGCTTGCGGTGACAATGTTTCGTGCGACACAAGCTGCGGCGATGGTCCGCCGGTGTTTGTCCGAATAGAGAACCTGGTTCTTCTTGCGGTCCTCGATCATCTCGTCGAATTCGGCGTCGCTCATGGCTTGCTTGCCGAGATAGTAGACCCGCAATTTCTCGATATCGACGAACTGGCGCTGGCCTGGGGTATGGTCCATTAGCGAGACGAGGCGTACGAGCGGGTCGTCCTGGAACGGCTCGAACAGGGCTACCGCGCGGGGATTGCCGACTTCGCACCGCATGTGGAGGAAGTGGTTGGCGCGGAGCATGTCATTCTCGCTGGCCTCGTGGATCGCCGCGGCGGACTCCACTAGGATTTCGTCCCGGGCATCATCTTTCACGGTCCCGCCGACGGCGACGGCGTCGAGCACCGTCGTGATTCCGGCTGCCGCAACCTGCGCATCGTGCGCCATCAGGGCCGAGACCACCGGCCAATGTACTTTCGGGCGCGGGATCAGGTGTTTCTCAAGATTATCGGTGTGGAGTTCGACCAGGCCCGCGATCAGGAAATCGCCTTCGTAATCGATTGCTCCGGGGAGGGAGACGGGGCCTTCCGAGATATCCTCGATCTTGTCCCCGCGAACCGTCACCGTGCCCCGGACCTCTCCTTCCGGCAGGATGATCCGGGCATTGGTCAGGACGGCATCCGGCGTTTCGGTCTTGCTCACGCGGCTTTCCTCGCTTCTTCCAGGGTATAGGTCCGGGTCCCCACGGCCTCGCGGACCTGGCTGTCATGGAATATCCCGACAATCGCGGCGCCGCCCTCGCGGGCCTCGTTGATAAGGTCGACAACAGTCTGGCGGTTCTCGGCGTCGAGCGACGCGGTCGGCTCGTCCAACAACAGGACCGGATAGTCGAGAATGAGGGTCATCGCGATATTGACCCGCTGTTGCTCACCGCCGGAGAACGTCGCGGGCGGCAACGACCAGAGACTCTCGGGGATGCGCAAGCGGGTCAGCAGCGTCGCGGCTTTTTCCCGAGCGCCCCTCTCGTCCATACCGCGCGCGAGCAGCGGTTCCATAACAAGATCGAGCGTACTGACCCGCGGGATCACCCGGAGAAACTGGCTGACATAGCCGAGCGTGCGGGCCCGGATGTCGAGCACGACATGGGGCGGTGCCGTCACCAGATCGAGAAGCTCGTCGTCGTGGCGAACTTCCACCTTGCCGGACTGCGGCAGGTAATTCGCATAGAGCGACCGCAACAGGGTGGATTTCCCGGAGCCGGACGGACCGGCGAGAATGATGCATTCGCCGCGTTCGACAGAGAAGGAGACATTCTCGAGCACCGTAAGCGTGACGCCGCCCTGATTGTGCAGCGTGAAGCTCTTCACCAGGTTTTCGACATGAATCATTTCGTTGGAAGTGTCGGTCATATCGGGCTCACACGGGCAGGATCGAGGAGACAAGGAGCTGGGTATAGGCATGCTGCGGATCGTCGAGGACCTGGTCCGTAAGGCCTTGCTCGACGACCCGTCCCTTGCGCATCACCATCAGCCGGTCGGACAGCAGGCGGACGACGCCGAGATCGTGGGTGACGATGATGCAGGCGATGCCGAGCTGGCGGACAAGGCCGCGCACCAGGTCTAGAAGGCGTGCCTGTACCGAGACGTCTAGTCCGCTGGTCGGCTCGTCCATGAAGACGAGACGCGGCTTGGTTACGAGGTTCCGGGCGATTTGCAGGCGCTGCTGCATGCCGCCTGAGAAGGTCCGGGGCAGATCGTCCATCCGTCCGAGATCCATCTCGACCTTTTCCAGCCACTCGCACGAAGTCTCTCGGATCGACGCATAGTTTCGGTCGCCGACCGCCATCAAGCGTTCGCCGACGTTTGCGCCTGCCGAAACGTTCATGCGCAGACCGTCACGGGCGCTTTGATAGATGATGCCCCAATCGGTCCGCATCAGCATGCGGCGCTCGGCTTCCGAGAGCGCATAGATATCCTGCAGGCCGTCCACCCGGGTATTGAAGCGGACAGTGCCGCCTGTCGGCTGCATCAGCCCTGAGGCGCAGCGGAGCAGGGTGGATTTTCCGGAGCCGGACTCGCCCACGATGCCGAGCACTTCGCCGGGATAGAGCGAGAAATGGACGTCCTCACAGCCGATATTCTGGCCGTATTTCTGGGTGACGCCTTCAACTTCGAGGAGGGGGCCGTTATCTCGCCGCGCCGTCATTCTGCCGCTCCCTTGATTTCATCTTCGCCGGACTTTTCAGGCGTCACGCCCAGGTGGCCGACATGGCCGGCTTCGCGCCGTTCGGCACAGTAATCGCTGTCCGAGCAGACAAACATCTTGCCGCCCGCATCGTCGGTGATGACCTCGTCGAGATAGCTGTCATCCGCGCCACAGAGCGCGCAGGTGTCGTCCCAGGACTGGATGGTGAACGGATGATCCTCGAAATCGAGGCTTTTCACGTCCGTATAGGGCGGGACGGCATAGATCCGCTTCTCGCGACCGGCGCCAAAGAGCTGGAGCGCGGCCATCTGGTGCATTTTCGGATTGTCGAATTTCGGGATCGGGCTCGGAGCCATGATGTAGCGGCCGTTGACCAGCACCGGGTAATTGTAGGCCGTGGTGATGCGGCCGTACCGCGCAATGCTCTCGTAAAGGCTGACATGCATGACGCCATATTCCTCGAGCGCATGCATCTTGCGCGTCTCGGTCTCGCGCGGTTCGACCCAGCGGAGCGGTTCCGGGATCGGCACCTGATAGACCAGGATTTGTTCCTCGGTCAGCGGCTTCTCCGGGATCCGGTGCCGGGTCTGGATGACAGTCGCGTCCGAGGTCTTTTCCGTCGTCTCGACGCCGGCGGTCTTGGCGAAGAAGCGGCGGATGTTCACCGCGTTGGTGGTGTCGTCGGCTCCCTGGTCGATGACCTTCAGGGTGTCGTCCTCTCCGATCACCGCCGCCGTCACCTGCATGCCGCCGGTGCCCCAGCCATAGGGCAGCGGCATTTCCCGGCTGCCGAACGGAACCTGATATCCCGGGATCGCGACGCCTTTCAGAATGGCGCGGCGGATCATCCGCTTCGTCTGTTCGTCAAGGTAGGCGAAGTTGTATCCCTCGACCTGCGCGACCGGCTTGTCGTGTTCGGGCGCCTGCCAGGGCTGATTTTCTTGAGTGGTGCTCATGTTGTCGTCCTACTCGGCCGCGGCCAGTTCGTCGTCTTCGCTTTGGTTATGGTTTTCGCTCGCTTCTATTTCGGCCCTGAGCTCCCGGACCGTCACCAGTTCGCCCTGGAAATCGACATAGTGGGGAAGCTTCAGGTGCTGGACGAAGCCGGAGGCCTCGACATTGTCGGAGTGATAGAGCACGAATTCCTCGTCCTGCGCCGGCGCCGTGATCTCCTCGCCGAACTCGCGTGCCCGGAGTGCCCGATCCACCAGAGCCATGGACATGGCCTTGCGTTCGCAATGGCCGAAGGTCAGCCCATAGCCTCGGGTAAACTGCGGAGGAACCTTCGCTGAGCCCTTGAACTGATTCACCATCTGGCATTCGGTAACGGTGATCTCGCCGATTTCGATCTCGAAGCCGAGTTCTTCAGGGACAAACGAGACGGCCAGCTCGCCCATGCGTATTTCGCCGGCGAAGGGGTGATTGTTGCCGAAGCCGCGCTGGGTCGAATATCCGAGCGCAAGAAGGAAGCCTTCGTCGCCGCGGGCGAGGTTCTGAAGCCGCGTCGCTCGATCGGCGGGGAACGACATCGATTCCCGGGTCAGGTCGGAAACCGGCGCATCCTCGTCGTCCGGGATCTCAAGCTCTATCAGGCCTTCGTGGTCCAGGATATCCGCGACCCGCGGCATGCCGTCGGCTACCGGTTCGTCGGCTTTCGGCGCCTCGCCGGTTTCGCCGTTCGCGGCAAGAGTGAAGTCGAGCAGGCGATGCGTGTAGTCGAAGCTCGGGCCGAGGATCTGGCCACCCGGCAGATCCTTGTAGGTCGCGGAGATGCGTCGTCGGATGTGCATTTTTCCAGTGTCTATCGGTAAAGACGCTCCGAAGCGGGGCAGGGTGGTTCTGTAGGCGCGGAGTAGGAACACGGCTTCTTGGATGTCGCCATTGGCCTGCTTGACGGCGAGGGCCGCCAGATCGGGGTCATAGAGCGAGCCCTCGGTCATCACGCGGTCGACGGCCAGAGGCAGCTGTTCGCGGATCTGCGCGATCGTGAGTTCGGGAACGCGCCGGTCGCCACGGCGGACGTCGGCAAGATAGTGCAGCGAGTTCTCGATGGCCTTGTCGCCGCCTTTGACAGCTACATACATGGCACTATTCCTTTCCTGCCGTGAGGCTGACGGTCGTGGTGCGCGGGATCGCGACCATGGAGGCACCGGAAACGAAGACGAGGTCGATGCCGCGCGGGAAGTAGCGCTGCTTTGCCTCCCGTGCCGCCCAGAAACTGTCCGGGACGTCGGAAAGGCCGAGACGAGCCTGATCCTTGATGCCCGGGCCGGTCAGGACGAGGGGGCCGTCGTCCGAGATGGTTTCAATCTGGATGAGCAGTGTCGCGCCGTTTTCCGGATACTCGTCGGTACCTGAATTGAAGGCCGAGAGGTCGTCGGGCGCGCCGTCGAGGATGGCGAAAGTCGCGTCCTTGCTCTCGGTTGTGATCTGCGTGCCGCAATGGAATTTCAAATAGGCCCGAGATGCTTCGGTAGAGAGCGCGGGCGAGAGGTAGAGCGGCGTCTCGTAGTCCACGAGAGCGAGGGCAATGGCCGTTGCCGCGAGATCCAGGGTAGCCGGCCCGTCTATGTCAATTTCAATTGTCTGTGGCTTGCCGGGCCGCGACATGGCTTCGAGGAGCCGGCGAAAGACGTTCTGAGAGTCCGCGACGACATCGGGGAACCCGGGTGTGAGTGCGGTGGGCTGGGAAAGGTTTGCGTTCGGCATTGGGTCAGTTCTCCCGCGCGACAGTGAAGAACTCGACCTTGGTCGCTGCCGCCTTTCGGCTTTCTGCGAGCCGGCTTTGCTGGTGGCGGAGTTCGAGCGGTTTGATGATGGAGTGCTCGACGGTCTCTGCTCGCTCCTCGTGCTGCATCAGTGCATCTATTACTGCGGCGATTTCCGCATGGTCCTTGTTGCGTCCGGAAACATAGCCGTGTCCGATAACCCCGGATTTCAGCCCGACCGTGCAGCGCGTCACGGTCATTTCGCCCGCGTTAAACCGGTTGCCGGTTCCGCCCATGCGTCCCCGAACCATCACCATGCCGATTTCGGGCGCGCGGATGCGGCTCCATTCGGGCTTATCGGGCAGGTTCTGCCAGAGGCTGTTCAAGTCGTCATAGGAAGCTTTTGCGAGGATTGACATCCATCGCTTGCGGGGTGCTGTCGGGGTGGCGGGGGGCTGCCTGTCCATCTGGGCCTCTCGTTCGACAAATCGAATATTTGTCTAGATGTCTATATCTTTTAATGTTATAGACCTCCCGGTCGGTCCGCGCAATGGCACGGCCGGTGAAATTTTGATGACTCTCGGGGGAGTGCCGCGTGATCGAACGAAAAAGTGGTCAGGCTTTGTGGCGCCAGATTGCGACCGACATTTCAAACGCCATCCGCTCGGGCCAATTCGCCCCGGGAAGCAAATTGCCGACGGAAGCCGAGCTGTCGGAACGTTACGGGGTGAACCGGCATACCTTGCGACGAGCGGTCGCTGAGCTTGCCGAGGACGGAGTGATCCGGGTCGAGCAGGGACGGGGGAGTTTCGTTCAGGAGCATGTCCTGGACTATCTCGTCGCGAAGAAGACCCGGTTTTCGGATAACGTCCTGCGCCAAAAAAGAACACCGGGTGGGCGAACCCTGTTGGTCGAGACCGTGGAAGGGGATCCATCGATCCTGAAACAGCTCGAATTGCCGGAAGGAAGCGAGCTTATCCGGCTTGACCGGATCGGCGAGGTCGACGGTCGGCCGATCTCGGTCGGGAGTCATTATTTTCCGGCATCCCGTGTGCCAGGTTTCGCGGGGATTTACGAAGAGCTGGACTCGATCACCCGGACCCTGACCCACCTTGGCCATGGGGAATATACCCGAAAGGTCACGCGAGTGACGGCGTCGATGCCCGATGCCCAGGACGCCGAATGCCTTCAGCAACCGCGCAACCGCCCGGTCCTTATGGTCGAGTCCATCAACGTCACGCCAGACGGCGCGCCGATCGAGTATGGACTTGCAAGATATGCGGCGGATCGTTTCCAGCTCGTGTTCGAGAGCTGATTCCTTTGCTGGAACGATTGTTCGTCACGGATTCGAAAGAAACTGATCGCAAAGCGATCCTTGACCTCGGAAGCGCCACGGGCGAGGTAGTAGCGTCTTTGTAACCCGCGTGAAGCGGGACGATTCAAGGGAGGCGGGCAGCAGACCTGCCGATGGGACCGATGGCGACATCCACCTACGTATTGCGTCTCGTCAAAGACGTTTTCTCTCCACATGCCGTGTCCAAGAGCCTGCCTGACGCGTTCCGGATTCTGTATTGCAATTCCGGCGACCTCGCTTTCGAGGGGGGAGCCGCATTGAGGCCAGACGAGGCTCTGTACATGCGTACGGGCTATGCGCTGCGGGCCGGAACGGAAGGCGGAGAACTCTGGCGCTGGGAAGTCGGCGAATCCGCTGCAGATCCCGATCTCGATCTCGGCGAGGGGATCCGCAGCGAACTCGTGGTGGGCAACCCGGTGCCGAATGTCGAGAAGCTTGAGGACTGGCTGATCCGCTGCGACAGCGTCCTGTTTCCGACCGGCGGCACGGCAGTCCCTCACACCCATATCGGTCCGGGCATCCGCTGCATGCGGAACGGAAAGCTGACGCTCTCGACGGACACCAAGTCGCAGGATTATTACCCCGGCGACGCCTGGTTCGAACCGGGCGGCGAGGCGGTCTGGGCCAATGCCTGCACCGAGGAATGCACGACCTTCATCCGCGTGCTCCTGCTGCCCAAGGATCTGAAGGGCAAAAGCTCGATCCGCTATCTGAACGAAGCGGACCGGCAAAAACCGAAATCACAACGCTATAAGAGTTATGTCGATGAGCTCCTCTCCCTCAAGTAACGGTTCCGGTGCCAGCCGCCTCGGCGGCCATATTCTTGTCGATGCACTGGTGACCGAGGGGGTCGATCTCGTCTTTGGTGTGCCGGGCGAGAGCTATCTCGCGGTGATCGACGGTCTGCAGGAACGGAACGGGATCCGTACCGTGATGTGTCGCCAGGAAGGCGGCGCGGCGATGATGGCGGACGCCTACGGCAAGCTGACCGGCCGCCCCGGCGTCTGCATGGTGACCCGCGGTCCGGGGGCGACCAATGCGAGTGCTGGCGTGCATGTCGCCTTCCAGGATTCGACGCCGATGGTGCTGCTGGTCGGCCAGGTCGCGCGCTGGATGGTCGAGCGCGAGGCGTTTCAGGAAATCGATTACCGCCGGATGTTCGGCCAGATGGCGAAATGGGTGGCCCAGATCGACGACGCGGCCCGCATTCCGGAATATATCAGCCGGGCTTTCCACACCGCCGTGTCAGGCCGTCCGGGCCCCGTGGTTCTGGCGCTGCCGGAAGACATGCTGATGGACTATGCGGAGGCGGCGGAGATCGCGCCGTATGTACCGGTCGAGCCTCATCCGGGCCCGCAGCAGATGGCGGACTTCCGCTCCATGCTGGAGAAAGCCGAACGGCCGCTGATGATTGTCGGCGGCGGGGGCTGGGACCGGGCTGCCTGCGAGCAGATCGAGCAGTTCGCGGTCGCCAACGGGATTCCGGTCGGTGCCTCTTTCCGCTGTCAGGATTATTTCGACAACCGCCATTCGAACTATGTCGGCCATGTCGGAATCGGCATCGACCCGTCGCTCGCCGCCCGCGTGCGCGAAAGCGACATGGTGATTGCGCTCGGTACCCGGCTCGGTGAGATGACCACCGGCGGGTATTCACTCTTCGATATCCCGCGCCCGAAACAGGGGCTGGTCCATATCCACGGCAGTGCCGAGGAGCTTGGCCGGGTCTATCAGGGCGATCTGCTGATCAACGCCATGCCGCGGAGTTTCGCGGCGGCGCTGGCGTCCATGGAGCCGGTCGACGGCAGCGCGCGCGCGGAGGACATCGCCCAGGGCCATGCCGACTATCTCGCGACGCTGGAGCCGTCTCCGGTCCCGGGGGATGTGCAGATGGGCGAGATCGCGGCCTGGCTTAACAAGACCCTGCCGGAAGATGCGATCATCACCAACGGGGCCGGCAATTACGCTACCTGGATGCACCGCTATTATCAGTATCGTGGCTTCCGCACCCAGCTCGCGCCGACCAGCGGGTCCATGGGATATGGCCTGCCGGCGGCCGTCGCCGCGGCTCTGGTCCATCCTGACCGGGTCGTCGTGTCGATGAACGGCGACGGTTGCTTCATGATGCATGGCCAGGAACTGGCGACCGCGATCCAGCATGGCGCAAAACTGATCGTCATCGTGATCAATAACGGTATGTACGGCACCATCCGGATGCATCAGGAACGGGAATTCCCGGGCCGGGTGAAGCATACCGAGCTGCAGAACCCGGACTTTGCCGCGCTTGCCCGCGCCTATGGCGCGAACGGGGAGACGGTGCTGGAAACCTCGGAATTCGCGCCGGCTTTCGAACGGGCGCTTGCCGCCGACAAGCCGACCCTGATCGAGGTGAAGATCGATCCGGAAGCGATAACGCCGAAAACGACGCTTTCGGCGATCCGCGCGGCCGCGCTCTCCAAAGCCGACTGACTTCACGCAAGGTCCCGTCCTCGCGTCTATCCGATTGGAGTGGCATCGATCATGATGCCGCCCGTTTTCGTCGGACGCGGAGGAGTAGATCCATGCGAGCGCGGAGATGGTTGATGTGGGAACTGGAGCGGGAACGCCACGAGATGCCGCTCTGGCCTTTTTACTGGTTCGCCCCCCTGAGCCAGGTCGAGGCGGTTATTCTGGAAGCCCTGAGAGTGCGGCGAAACGTGGTCCGCTGAACCTCAGTCGTCGTCAAATCGGCGTTTACGGTCGAGCTTCTCGACAAGTTTGCGGCGCTGCTCGGGCGTCAGCTCTTCCATGATTTCGATCATGAAACTGTGCGTCTCGGCACGCATCCGGTCATGTACCGCACTCATACGATCCAGCGCCACCAGATAGGCCTCCCTGTCGAACGGCTCCTGGATCAGGATGTCGCGGATCTCGCGCCGACTTTCGCGGGACTCCCTGAAGGTCTCCTGCATCGCATCGTGATGCCGCTCGAGGCGCTCCCGAATCTCTGGCGTCAAGCTGTCTCCGAGCGTGTACTCGATGATCTTGGACATCGGTTTGCCGTGCCGGGGGCCGTCATGCGGGCCCCTGTGCCAGTCCCACCGGTCCCATCGCCCGACGGACATGCCGGCGACAAAGAGGTTGAAAGCGACAGAGACGAACAGCAGCAGCGCGAGTGTACGGGTCCGTGTCCAGGTCATTGGTCTATCTCCAGCGCGTCGGCACCGAGTGCCCGCTCAACGATCGTCAGTTGGTCTGTGTAGGCGGTCGAGGCTTCCGTAGCGGATAGGTCGTCGATATTCACGCCGACGAGGAACCCGGCCAGGCTGGCGACAGCAAGGCCCGCCGCCGGCTGCCAGAGTCCTCCGAACGGCCAGAGCGAGTTCAGCAAGCCGCGAATGTCGAACCCGCCACCCTGTTCCAGAATCGGATCGCGCATGAAACCGGTGTCGTGGAGCTCGGCGTCGTTCATGAAGCCGTCGAGCAGCGCGTCGAGTTCGGAACTCGCGTGCAACACTGGCGAGAGATCCGGTGTTTTCGACAGGAGGGCAAGGGCCGCGTCGCGCTCTTGCTCCGGCCATCTCTCCAGATTTCCGCCAAACGCGTCGGCGAGCTCCCGGAAGCGGGTAATGGTCATCTCGGTCATCAATGCTCTCCAACTGCCGTTCTGGCATAGGCATCCGGTTGTTGTTCCCGGACGATCTCCTTCAGTTTCGCACGCGCTCGCCGGAGCAGGGATTCCAGTGCGTCGACACTGATCTCCATCGTATTCGCGACCTCATCGGCGGTCATGTCTTTCAAGTGAAAGAGAGAGACCGCAATCCTCTGACGTTCGGGAAGCCGGGCGACGGCGTCGTGAATACCCGTTTCGGCGCGTTTCCTGGCCAGTTGCTGTTCCGGGTTGGGTTTCGTGTCCTCGAACTCCCGCCCTTCTATATCGACGGTCGGCCGTCTGGCTCTCAACCGGTCTATGCAGAGATTGTGCACGATCCTGTAGATCCATGATTTCGCACTGCCGTCCGGGTTCCAGCGTGGTGCGTTGCTCCATACTCGGGCGAAACACTCCTGCAGGATCTCGTCGGCGTCGCTACGGTTGCCGAGCATACGGTACGCGAACGCGGATGCCGGACCGCGATGGCGGTACACAAGCCTGTCGAATGCCGCCCGGTCGCCGTTGGCGACCAGGCTGAGCAGGTCGTTATCCGACTCGGCCATGCGTGTTTCCGGTATCCTGTTGGATTGATCGCCTATTAGTGCCGGTAACCCCGGCCGTCGCAAGAGCCGCCAAATTTGCCGCCCTGCCTTCCGGCATGAGGTCCCCGCATCTCGGTGACTTCTTCCAGCGTGACGACGCCGTCCCGATCGCTGTCCATACGCCGCATCATGAAGGAGTCGGCGCGGGCATATTCTTCGGTCGTGACCACGCCGTCACCGTCGGAGTCGAGCCGGTCGAGCATGCGCGCCATCCGTTTCATGCGGACTTCCTTTCGGGCAGCGTCCATCTCCTCGGCGCTGATCGTACCGTCATTATCGGTATCGATAGCGGCGGCGCGGGCGCCCCGGGCCTGATACATTTCGGCCTTGGTGAGCTTCTGGTCGCCGTTGGCGTCCGCTTCCTTGAACCGCTCCAGCATTTCGGCCTTGTGCTCGGCCGCGCCTTGGCCGCCGCGCATTCCGTGGCTTTCGGCAACGGTCGGCAGCAGAATCGCGGTACCGAGCAGGGCGGCGACAATCATCTTTTTCATTTGAGCAGATCCTTTGTCTCGTTAACCCGTTCCTTGTGAGCGGGATAACCTTTCAAACGACGGCGGATCCGGAATCCGTCGCACGGGTGAGAAAAAAATCTCTCGTGCCGCCGCGGCGCTTTTAAAGCGCTGGGGTGGGGAGTAGCCTGCAAGCGGTTCAACGGCTTGATAAAAAACTGGAGGAAGCGATGGCCGCGGCAAACAACAAAGTGATTATTACCTGCGCGGTGACGGGATCGATTCATACCCCGACGATGAGCCCGCATCTGCCGCTGACGCCGGACGAGATCGCGAAGGATGCGATCGCCGCCGCCGAGGCCGGCGCCTCCATTCTCCATCTACATGCGCGTAATCCCGAGGACGGCAGCCCGACGCCGGATCCGGACATGTTTATGCAGTTCCTGCCGCGCATCAAACAGTCCTGCGATGCCGTTGTGAACATCACCACCGGCGGCGGGCACGGAATGTCTCTGGAAGAGCGGCTCGCAGCGGCTTTTCGCGCCAGCCCGGAGATGACCTCGCTGAATATGGGCTCGATGAATTTCGGCCTGTTCCCGATCCTCGACAAGATCAAGGACTTCCAGCATCCCTGGGAGCCGCAGTTCCTGGAAAACTCCCGCGATTTCATCTTCCGCAACACGTTCAAGGATATCGAGTACATCCTGAAGGAGCTGGGCGAGGGGCACGGGGTGCGTTTCGAGTTCGAATGCTACGATGTGGGCCATCTCTACACGCTGGCGCATTTCGCCGACCGTGGTCTGGTGAAGCCGCCATTCTTCGTGCAGACGATCTTCGGCATCCTCGGCGGTATCGGTGCGGACGAGGAAAACCTCATGCATATGCGCCGCATCGCCAACAAGCTGTTCGGTGACGATTACCAATGGTCCGTGCTGGCGGCCGGACGTCACCAGATGAATTTCTGCACCATGGCTGCGATGCTCGGCGGCAATGTCCGGGTCGGCCTCGAAGACAGTCTCTTCATCTCGAAAGGCAAGCTGGCGGAGAGCAACGCGGATCAGGTGGCGAAGATCAAGCGCATCGTCGAGGATCTGTCGCTCGAGGTGGCCACACCGAAGGAGGCCCGCGAGATGCTCGCACTCAAAGGCGGCGACCAGGTGAAGTTCTGAACCCATGGCAGCAACCCTCGACGTAACGGGGAGAACGCGCGTTTACGGTTGTATCGCGGATCCGATCGATCACGTGCGCGCTCCCATGGTCTTTAATCCGCTCTTCGAGGATCGCGGCATCGATGCCGTTATGGTTCCGGTGCATGTCGCGCCGGACCGCCTCGGGGAAGCCGTGGCGGGTCTAAAAGCACAGCTCAATTTCGGCGGTATGGCGGTAACCGTTCCGCACAAGCTTTGCCTGATGGAGCTCTGCGACGAAGTCGGGCGGCAGGGACAGCTGGTCGGGGCGGTCAATGCGGTCAAGTTCGACTCACGGCGCAGGATGATCGGGGATAATTTTGACGGTGCCGGGTTCGTCGCCGGCATGCGTGCGGAGGGATATGAGGTTGGCGGCCGATCCGTTCTCCAGCTCGGCGCCGGCGGTGCAGGACGCGCCATCGCCTTCGCTCTTGCCGATGCCGGAGTGTCGCGCCTGGTGATCCATAACCGGACGCGCGAGAAAGCGGAGGAATTGGCATCCGCGGTCTTAACTGCTTACCCGGAGGTTCCGGTAAGTGTCGGCGATGCCGATCCGGACGGATGTGACATCCTGGTCAATACGACATCGATCGGTTTGCATTCTGAAGATCCCCTGCCGCTCGACGGTTCGCTGTTGCGAGCGGACCTGCTGGTCGCCGAGATCATCATGATTCCGGAGCGGACGAAGCTTCTCGAAGCGGCGATTGAGAAAGGGGCAAAGGTTCACTACGGAAGACATATGCTCGATCATCAGATCGAACTCATCGGTGAATTTCTCGGCTGTTTTCCGTAAAAGTGTGACGAATTGGCACCATAAAGTACACAGAACGCACGCTAGTGGACTGATTTCTGGTCTTTTGCCGAAAAATTGTGTCTTCTCAAACGGTTTGGTAAGCAGGCCTGGGACCGAGTGGGAGGTCTATGAGCAAAGAGGCTTCTAAAGCGGATCTTTCGCAAATCCGCATCGCTCTCTGCGGTCTGAATCGGCAGGTCCTTCTGCCTGTGCGCTCCGAGTTGATGGAACTCGGGTATCGTAGTGCCGAATGGATACGCTCCGACGAGGCGCTGCGCCTGTGGACCCAGCAGGGGATCCCGGATCTCATCGTTGCCGATCATCAGTTAGATGACGGTGCGGCAGTCAAGACCGTCCGGGAAATCCGGAACGGGGATCTGGGCGCCAACCCTTTCGCCGTTGTGATCATGACGACATGGGCCAATGATCCGGAGAACGTGCGCGAGGCGATCAATAGCGGCGTCGACGATCTACTGGTTGCCCCCTATTCGACGGGACAGCTACTGGAGCGCATCAAGAAACTGATAACGGACCGCAAGCCTTTCATCGCAACAAGCGATTATGTCGGGCCCGAAAGGCGCCGCGATCCCGCGCGTAAGAGTGAGATTCCAACTTTCGAGCCGCCGAACACGCTGCGGATGCGTCAGGAGGGCGAACAGGTGGACGCGGCCGCTCTCAAGGAACAGATCGAGGCCAGCAACACGCAGATTCAGGAAGAGAAACTCCGGCGCATCGGGTTCCAGATCTCTTTTCTCGTCGATCTCGCTTTACCGAAATTCGGCGTCGGGGAGTTCGATCAGGATACCAAGGAGCATCTAGATAGACTGGCGATGATGAGTGGCGAGGCGGTCCAGCGGTTGGACGGGACGCAGTACGAGGGAATTTCTCAGCTCTGCAAGTCGATGCACAAACTCGCGAAGCGGATTGCCGCCGATCCCTCGGCGGCGTCGGCGGACGATGTCGAACTTCTGAAACCCTTGTCCCGCGCCATTCTCGAAGCGTTCTTCCCGTCCGAGAGCACTGGCGACCTCGTCAGCCAGATCGCCGGTGCGATCAACAGCTACAACGACCGCAAGAACCGTTTTTCCGGCTAATTGGACCGAAATTGAAAGGCCCCGGACATTGTCCGGGACCTTTCAGATGATTTTCCGGCGGATTAGCCGGCCTTGGCGACAGCCCGCTTCGCCATCACCGTAATCAGGTGCGCGCGGTAGGCTGCGCTGGCGTGGATATCTGCGTTCAGATCGTCTTCCGCCACCTTGATTCCGGAAACCGCGTCGGCAGAGAAATTACCTGAAAGGGCGCTTTCCATCTCCGGCACCCGGAAGACGCCGTCCTGACCCGCGCCGGTCACGGCGACACGCGCGCCGCCGCCGGTCTGGGCGACGAATACGCCGACAAGGGCGTAGCGCGAGGCCGGATTTGGGAACTTTTCATATGCCGCCTTGCTCGGCACCGGGAAGGAGATCTTGGTGATGATCTCGTCTTCCGCCAGCGCGGTTTCGAAGAGGCCCGTGAAGAAATCGTCTGCGGAGATTTCACGTTGGCTCGTGTGGATGGTCGCGCCGAGGGCCAGACAGGCAGACGGGTAATCTGCAGCGGGATCGTTGTTGGCGACCGAGCCGCCGATCGTGCCCATGTTCCGGACCTGCGCGTCGCCGATATTGTCGGCGAGCTCCGCGAGGGCCGGGATCGCGGACTTCACGTCAGCGGAGGACGCAACCTCGGCATGCTTGGTCATGGCGCCGATGGTCACGGTATTTCCCGAAACCGTGATGCCTTTCAGCTCGCCGACACCGGAAAGGTCGATCAGGTCGGACGGGCTTGCCAGCCGCTGTTTCAGGGTCGGGATCATGGTCTGGCCGCCGGCGAGCAGCTTGCCGTCATCCGCGCCCTTCAGGGCGCTGACCGCGTCGGCGACGCTGCCCGGTTTGTGATGCTCGAACTCATACATCGTCAGGGTTCCTTCCTGGCTATCGCTTACTCGGCCGCCTGCAGGGCAGACCAGATCTTCTCCGGCGTCGCCGGCATGCTTATATCGCGCACGCCCTTGTCCCAGAGCGCGTCGATGACGGCGTTGATCACCGCCGGCGGGGAGCCGATGGCTCCGACCTCGCCGACGCCTTTCACGCCGAGAGTGTTGTGGGTACAGAGCGTGCTCTGCGTCGCCACGTTGAAGGACGGCAGATTGTCGGCCCGCGGCATGGTGTAGTCCATGAAGGAGCCGGTCACCAATTGGCCGCTTTCGTCATAGACTGCGTTCTCGAGCAGCGCCTGCCCGATCCCTTGGGCGACACCGCCATGCACCTGGCCTTCGACGATCATCGGATTGATGACCCGGCCGATATCGTCGACCGCGGTGAAGTTCACGACCTCAACCGTGCCGGTATCCGGATCGATCTCGACCTCGCAGATATGGCAGCCTCCCGGATAGGTGAAGTTGGCGGGATCGTAGAACGCCTTCTCGTCCAGGCCCGGCTCAAGTTCGTCATGCGGGAAGTTGTGCGGAACGTAGGCTGTCAGCGCCACGTCGCCGAAGGCCATGGAGCGGTCGGTACCGGCGACGGTGAAGTTGCCGTCCTTGAACTCGATGTCCTCGGCCGAGGCTTCGAGCACATGGGCCGCGATTTTCTTCGCCTTGTCGATGATCTTGTCCACGGCACGGATCAGCGCTTCGCCGCCGACCGCGAGCGAGCGGGACCCGTAGGTTCCCATCCCGAACTGCACCTTGTTGGTGTCGCCGTGGCTGATCTCGATATTCTCCAGCGGCAAGCCGAGCCGGTCGGAGACGAGCTGAGCGAAGGTCGTCTCGTGCCCTTGGCCGTGGCTGTGTGTGCCGGTGAACACCGTGACGGAGCCGGTCGGATGGACCCGGACCTCGGCGGACTCGTAGAGCCCGGCACGGGCGCCGAGCGAGCCGACGACGGCCGACGGCGCGATGCCGCAGGCCTCCAGATAGGTCGAGAAGCCCATGCCGCGGAGCTTGCCTCGGCTTGCCGCCTCGGCTTTGCGGGCCGCGAAACCGTCAACGTCCGCGATCTTGGTCGCGGAGGAGAGGGTCGCCTCGTAGTCGCCGCTGTCATACTGCAGCGCGACCGGGGTCTGGTAGGGGAAGGCGTCGGCCGGAATGAAATTCCGGCGGCGGATCTCCACCTTGTCGATCCCGGTCTCGCGCGCCGCCTGATCGACGATGCGCTCGAGCAGGTAGGTAGCTTCCGGCCGTCCGGCGCCGCGATAGGCGTCGACCGGCACGGTGTTGGTGAAGATCGCCTTCACATTGGCGTGGATCACCGGCGTGGTGTAGGTGCCGGCGAGCAGCGTTGCCGAGAGATAGGTCGGAACGCAAGGCGCGAAGGTGGAGAGATAGGCACCCATATTGGCCTTGGTCTGCACCTTGAGCGCCAGGAACTTGCCGTCCTTGTCGAGGGCCAACTCGGCGTGGCTGATATTGTCCCGGCCATGGGCGTCGGAGATGAAGCTCTCGGCCCGTTCCGCGACCCATTTGATCGGCCGACCGACTTTGGGCGCTGCCCAGGTGACGATGGCCTCCTCGGCGTAGTGATAGATCTTGGAGCCGAATCCGCCGCCGACATCCGGCGCTACGACACGCAGCTTGTGCTCCGGAATGGAGAGCACGAAGGCGCCCATGAGCAGGCGAATCACGTGCGGGTTCTGGCTCGTTGTGTAGAGCGTGTATTCGCCCGTCGCCGGATCAAATTCGCCGACCGCGGCGCGCGGTTCCATCGCGTTCGGGACCAAGCGGTTGTTCACCAGGTCGATCTTGGTGACGTGTGCCGCCTTCGCGATCGCCGCATCCACCTCGGCTTCGTCGCCGATCTCCCAGTCGAAGCAGAGATTGGTGCCGATCTCGTCATGCACCAGGCTCTTGTCCGTGAGCGCCGCGTCCATCGTTGCGGCCGAGGGTAGGATCTCGTAACCGACCTCGATCATTTCCGCGGCGTCCTTGGCCTGTGCGTAGGTATCCGCGATCACGACCGCGACCTGATCGCCGACATAGCGGACCTTGCCCTGAGCGAGTGGCGGGTGGCCGGGCTCGTGCATCGGCGTGCCGTCCTTGGAATGGACCTGCCAGCCGCAGGGCAGGGAGCCGACCTGCATGTCCTCGCCGGTAAAGACCGCCAGCACGCCGCTCGCGGCCTTGGCAGCGGATGTGTCGATCGACGTGATCTTCGCATGCGCGTGGGGGCTGCGCAGAATATAGGCGTAGCTCTGGCCCGGACGGTCGATATCGTCCGTATAGTGGCCTTTACCTGTCAGAAATCTGAAATCCTCGATCCGCTTCACCGAAGCGCCGATACCCGTACCGTTATTCCCGTCCGGCATTTTATCCTCCCTCATCCTGAAGCGGTTGTTCCGCTATTATTTTCAGGTATTTAGACGCCGGCGGCCTGTTGCACCGCCTTGACGATATTGTGGTAACCCGTGCAGCGGCAGATGTTGCCTTCGAGCCATTCTCGAATTTCGTGCTCGCTCGGTTTCGGGTTCTTCTGCAAGAGGTCTACCGCGCTCATCACCATGCCGGGAGTGCAGAAACCGCACTGCAGGCCGTGATTATCCCGGAAGGCTTCCTGCATCGGATGCAGCGTGTCGCCGTCGGCAAGTCCCTCGATCGTCGTAACGTCGGCACCATCGGCCTGAACCGCCAGCATGGTGCAGCTCTTCACCGAATTGCCGTTCACATGGACGACGCATGCTCCGCACTGGCTGGTGTCGCAGCCGACATGGGTGCCGGTCAGACGCAGCTGTTCGCGGATAAATTGAACAAGAAGCGTGCGCGGCTCAACATCTCCGCTGACAGCTTTCCCGTTCACCGTCATGGATACGGTGGTCATATTGTCTCTCCCTGCAATCTCCCCAAGGCGTCGCTAGGGTCGACGCCCTCGGATCCCAAGATCCTGAATATGCCGAAAAGTTCGCGCCTTCCGACCTTGGCGCTCAGTCTCACAGCCAATCGCGGTCGAGGTCAAGCGACGATAGAAGCGACGGCACATTCGTGATCGGGAGGTATCCGTTCGAATGAAAAACGGCGCGTGGACCGAGCCACACGCCGTTATGGACCGGCCGTCTCCGGCCGGGAAATTCAACCGCTTAGAAGGAAAGCGCGGTCATGGCGAACCAGATGAGGCTGCCGATCGCGACGACCGTCGTCAGCGCCGCCGTCCAGTGCAGGCCGTGATACTCGTTTTCCGCCGGGATGCCGTCTTTGGTCATGTCCTTGTCCTTCCCATGATCTGCCGTAACCGGGGCGGATGCCTCCGCCGCCGGCGCTTCGCTACCTTCTCCAACGACCTCGCTGAAGGTCTTGAAGAAATCGTTCGCCATTTTTTTCGCGGTCGAGTCGATCAGCCGCGCCCCAATCTGGGCGAGCTTGCCGCCGACCTGTGCGTTGACCTCGTATTTGAGCATCGTGCCGCCGTCGGCATCTTCCAGCGCCACCTTGGCACCGCCCTTTGCGAAACCGGCTGCTCCGCCTTTGCCCTCGCCGCTGATCGTGTAGCCGTTCGGCGGGTCGATGTCCGAGAGGGTCACCGCACCGGCGAAGCGTGCTTTCACCGGTCCGACCTTGGCCGCGACTTTCGCGTCGAAACCGGTGTCAGAAGTCCGGTTCACTTCCTCGCACCCGGGGATGCATTGCTTGAGCACCTCGGGATCGTTCAGCGCCTCCCATACTTTTTGCCGGGGCGCGGGGACGAGATACTCGCCGCTCATGTCCATGGTGACGAACCTTTCTGCAAGAATCCAAAACCTGCGGCGAAGCCCTTAACACTTTTCCTGCGACCGTTCCAGATCGGCACGGAATATTGCAACCAGTGCAATATCCGCCGTCAAACGGCCGAATAGCTGACCACCAAGGCAACCAGCAGCAAGATTGCAACGAGGGCGACCGCGTTTCCGGTTCCGACCATGCGGCCATAGAGCCCGCCGGGCGCGAAAATTTCCGCAGAAAGCGATATGGCTGCACCAATGACGGTTCTTCCCACATTGGTGACATGGACATAACCGGTGTCGATCGCGCGGCCGAGCGCGAGGAGCTGACGCGGAAGCAAGCGCCGATAGACCCAGTCGAAATCGAGATTGGTCGATTTCAGCTCCGGCGGGTAGATCCGGGTGAGCATCAGCACGGTGAAGGCCAGTGCGGAGAACATAAGCAACTGGAGTTGTGTGATCACGTGCGACGTCGTGTAAGGGACATAATCGACATCGTAGGGCAGCAGCGCATAGAGAGGTTCCGGCCAGACGCCGATTCCGACGCAAAGTACCGCTGCGGCACCCATCGCGAGCAGCATGTTAACGGGCGCTTCTTTAGGGCGCTGGCCGCTGTCATGGGCGAAGAATGCGAAATAGGGAATCTTGATGCCGGAGTGGTGGAACACGCCGGCCGAGGCGAAGAGCAGGACACCCCAGACGAACCAGTATCCCTCCTTGCCGCTCGCCGACATGATCAGTGATTTCGAGACGAAGCCGGAAAACAGCGGGAAAGCGGAGATCGAGGCGGCGCCGACGACGCAGAAGATCATCGTCAGAGGCATGGTCTTGTAGAGCCCGCCGAGCTCCGAGCCCTTGCAGGTCCCGGTTCGGAACAGCACCGCGCCCATCGACATGAAGAGCAGTGCTTTATAGAGAATATGGCAGAAGGCATGCGCCGCCGTGCCGTTCAGCGCCAGCTCGCTGCCGATGCCGACCCCCACAACCATGAAGCCGAGCTGGTTGTTCAGGCTGTAGGCCAGCACACGCCGGAGGTCGTTCTCGATGACGGCATAGAAGATCGGAAAGGCGGTCATCGCCGCGCCGATCCAGATCAGCATCTCCGTGCCGGCGAAACCGCGGGCGAGAGTGTAGACCGCGAGCTTGGTGGTAAAGGCGGAGAGCACGACCGTGCCGGTCACCGTCGCTTCGGCATAGGCGTCCTGCAGCCAGTTATGCAGCAGCGGGAAGGCACACTTGATGCCGAAGGCGAGCAGGATCAGCGGCGCGCCGGGCGCATCGAGGCCGAGATGGTCGAAAGCGATCGAGCCGGTCGCGTTCACGTGAACGATCAGCCCGGTCAGGAGGATGACGCCGGAGCCGACCTGAATGATCAGATAGCGCATGCCGGAACGGAAGGCGCTGTCGGTCCCGCTCGCCCAGATCAGGAAGACGGAGGAGATCGCCGTCAGCTCCCAGAACACAAAGAGCGAGATCATGTCTCCCGCGAGCGCGGCGGCAATGGCGCTGCCGGCATACACCTGAGCCGCGGTGCGCTGCACCGGGTCTTCCTCGTGCCAGGCGTAGAGGTTTCCGAGGATCGCCGCGATCATGAAGATCGTCGCGAAAATCCGGGAAAGATTGTCTATCCGGAGCAGCTCCAGTTCGAAACCCAGGAAGCTGATGGCGCCATGCGATCCGTCCGGAAGCATGAAGATGTAGGCAAGGAGGACGGCCGGGAGGGCGAGCACGTAGATCCGCGCCACCCTAGCGCCGATGAACGGCACGAGAAGGCCGCCGAGCGCCAAAAGGATGCCCGGGCTCATGGGGAAGAGGAGATCAGCGATCATTGTCATAATAATCCTCGTCCCGCATCAGGAAGACCCGCATGAGCTTGGCGGCCAGAACCAGCCCGACGCACATGACGAAGCCGTAGATCGCGTAGAAGCCGAACCAGGACTCGGCCGCGAAGTAGGGATGCTTGTGATAGAAGGCGTCCGCGACGAAGAGCAGCGCGCAGATCGCGACGAGCGCATAGACGATCTTCTTCACATTCGCCGGATTGTCGAGCCAGCGCGGCTCTTCGCCGGCGGGTTTAGAGTGATGTTGGCTATGCTCGCTCATGACACCGGCCTCATTCGACGATCAGGCGCAGCAACGCGATGATCGCGTCGGCGTAGAAGAACAGGACGAAACAACCGAAAGCGGTCAGACACGGCGGCAGCACGCAGAGCAGTGGCGCCTCTTGAATGCCGCTCTTGGACGGAGCAACCGCGGCGCCGGCCGAGGCGGTCGCAAGTCCCGGCGCCGGTCGGAAGAAGCCTTTTGCAACGATCGGCATCAGGTAGGCGATATTGAGCAACGAGCTGACCATGTAAACGCCCACGACAATCAGCATGCCGGTCTCCGCGGCGCCGAGCGCCAGATACCACTTGCTCCAGGTTCCGGCGAGCGGCGGCAGGCCGATGATCGAGAAGGCGCCGATGCAGAAGGCCGCGAAGGTGAAGGGCATCTTGCGCCCAAGCCCCTGCATGTCGCTGATTTCGGTCTTGTGGGTGGCGACATAGATCGCGCCGGCGCACATGAAGAGGGTAATCTTGCCGAAGGCGTGGGTGGCAATGTGCAGCGCGCCGCCGAGGATCGCGTAATGGTTCGCGAGCGCCGCGCCGAGCACGATATAGGCGAGCTGGCTGATCGTCGAATAGGCGAGCCGGGCCTTCAGATTGTCCTTGCTCATCGCCACGAGCGAGGCCGCCAGAAGGGTGAACGAGGCGACCCAGATCAGCCAGTTCGACGCTCCGGTCTCGGCGAGGAAGTCGATGCCGAAAATATAGACCACGACTTTCAGCACGGTGAACACACCGGCCTTCACCACGGCGACGGCATGGAGCAGGGCGCTGACCGGGGTCGGCGCGACCATGGCGGAGGGGAGCCAGCGATGGAACGGCATCAGGGCCGCCTTGCCGATCCCGAACATGTAGAGCGCGAGCAGGAACGGCAGAAGTACCGGGTCGACCTTGCCGGAAAGGATGCCGCCGGCGGTGAAATCCAGTGTTCCGGCGGCGATCCAGGTCCAGATGATGGCGGCCAGCTGCAGGCCGATCGAGGTCCCGATCAGGATCCCGAGATAGATCCGCGCGCCCCGCTTCGCCTCCTCGGTCTCCTTGTGCGCGACCAGAGGATAGGTCGAGAGCGTGAGAACTTCGTAGAACACGAAGAGCGTGAACATGTTGCCCGCGAAGGCGATGCCCATGGCGCTGGAGATCGCGACGGTGAAGCACATGTAGAAGCGGGTCTGCTTCTTCTCGCCGTTGCCACGCATGTAGCCGATGGAATAGAGCGAGTTCACGATCCAGAGGCCGGACGCGATGCAGGCGAACAGCATGCCGAGCGGCTCGACCTCGAAGGAGAGCGAGAGGCCCGGCATCACCTCGATCAGATCGATGCTCGGCCGCGCGCCGTCGAGCACGTCGCTCAGCAGAGAGAGAACGATTGCAAAGAGTGCCACGGCCGTCACCAGCGTGACCGCTTCGCGCAGATTTGGCGATTTTCCGGTGAGCGCGATCAGCATCATGCCGACGAGCGGCAGGAAAAGGGTGGCGAGGATGGCGGTTTCGGCACTCATTGCATCGCCCCCACGAGACCTTCTGCGGCGACACGGGCGACGGACACAGTAAAGTCGGCCTCAATACCGAAATAAAGATTGGCGCCGACGAGCACCCAGGTCGGTATCAGCATCGAGAGCGGCGCTTCCGTGACCGTCCGGCCGGGCACCGGTTCCTTGAGATAGGCGGTTTCGACGACCCGCCAGACATAGATCACCGCGAGCAGCGAACTGGCGACGATCAGAGCGACAATCCACCAGGCTTCCTGCTCAAGCGCGGCTTGGATCAGGTACCACTTGCTGATGAAGCCGACGGTCAAGGGTACGCCGATCAGGCTGAGCCCCCCGACCACAATGGCACTCATGGTCCAGGGCATCTGCCGGCCGATCCCGGCGAGGTCGCCGATATTGACCGAGCGGACCCGGAAGAAGACGCAGCCGAGCGCCATGAACAGCGCCCCCTTCATGAGCGCATGGTTGAATAGATGCAGCGTGGTCGCCATTACACCGGTCACGCTGAGGAACCCGAAGCCGAGCACCATGTAGCCGATCTGCGCGACGCTTGAGTAAGCCAGCATGCGTTTCAGATTGTATTGGTAGATCGCCGCAATCGACCCCGCGAACATGCCCGCGAGGGCGAGTGGAATGCCGACGGTTCCCGCCATCGGCGCGAGCAGCCCGGAACCGGTCCCGAACACCGTGAAGGAGAAGCGCAGCATCAGGTAGACGGCGGCCTTGGTCGCGGTCGCGGCCAGGAAGGCGGTTACCGCGCTCGGCGCATGGGTGTACGCGTTCGGAAGCCAGGCATGAAGCGGGAACAGGGCGAGCTTCAGCGCCAGCCCGACAACGACAAAAGCGAAGGCCACGTCGACAGTCCGGGTTTCCTCGATATCCGCCAGCCGGTTGGCAATGTCGGCCATGTTCAGGCTACCGGTCGCCATGTAGAGCAGCCCGATGCCGATAACGAAGAAGGTCGCGCCGACAGTCCCGAGGATCAGGTAATTGTAGGCCGCGGTCAGCGCCCGGCGGTCCGTCGAGGCGCCGGCCGCAACAAGCACGTAGGTCGAGAGCGACGAGACCTCGAGAAAGACGAAAACGTTGAAGGCGTCCGCCGTCGCCGTGATCCCGAGCAGCCCTGTCAGGCAAAGCAGGTAGGCGGTGTAGAGCAGGCTGTGCAGCTTCTCTGGCACTTCCGCCTCGAAGCTGCGCTTGGCGAATGGCAGTACGATCGAGGAAATGCCGGAAATGATCAGCAGGACGATGCCGTTGCTGGCGTCGACACGGTACTCGATGCCCAGGGGCGCAGCCCATCCGCCGAGTTCGTATACGAGCGGACCACTGGCCATGACCGTCTGCAGCAGGTGGATCGAGCAGAGAAACGCACCGATGCTGACGGCCAAGGTGAACAGCCAGGCGAGATTCCGTATTCGGAGCAGGGAACAGACTGGCGCGGCGATCAGCGGTCCGACGACCTGAAGGACGGGAAGATGCTCGGCGCCGATCATTGTGCCTCTCCCTTTGAGCCCGATTGCTCAGCCTTCATGACGGCGATGTTGAGGTCTTCCAGCTCGTCTTCCTCAATCGTGTTGTAGCTCTCCCTGATCCGCACCACGAGGGCGAGACCGAGCGCGGTCGTCGCGATACCAACCACGATGGCGGTGAGGATCAGCACATGCGGCAACGGGTTGGAGAAAAGTTCCGTCTCGCCCGTCAGGATGGGCGCGGTGCCGCCTTCGGCCTTGGCAAGCGAGATGTAGAAGAGGAAGACCGAGGTCTGAAAGACATTCAGCCCGACCAGTTTTTTCACCAGATTGCCGCGGGAGATGACGATGTAGAGCCCGAACAGCATCAGGGCGACGACGACCCAGTAGTTATATTTGTCGAGTATGAGCTCAAGCATGGCTTACCAGTCGTCGTCCTGAATGTCGTCGGTGCGTCCGGCATAGGCGAAAAAGACCGCGATCATCACCGCGGTCACCGTCACGCCGACGCCGAATTCCACGACCAGAATGCCGAGATGCTGGCCGCCGGTCGGCGTCGAGGCGAGGACGTCGTAATCTAGATAGGTGCCGCCGAGCAGGAGCGAGGCGATACCGGTCGCGGCATAGATCAGCAGCCCGAGTGGAACCAGGATCGCGAGCCAGCTTGCCGGGAAGGCCTTGCGGGCGGTTTCCACACCGTAGATCAGGGCGTAGAGGATGAAGGCCGCTGCAAAGATCACACCTGCCTGAAATCCTCCGCCCGGCCCGTAATCGCCGTGGAACTGAACATAGAGCGCATAAAGCAGGATGAAGGGGATCAGCAGCTTGGAGACCACGCGCAGGATCAGGTGATGCCTCATGCCTCGTCCCCCGGAGCCTTAGGGCCGGTCTCGGTGGCATCGTCTTCTCTCCGCTTTCGCCCGATCAGGAACATGACCCCGATACCGGCGGTGAAGATCACCGCGACTTCGCCGAGCGTATCGAAACCGCGGTAGCTCGCCAGGATTGAGGTCACGATATTCGGCACCTGAATATCGTCGCGCGATCCGGCGATATATTCCGGAACGATGTGATTGAATCCGGCGGCCTCGATCGAGCCGAATGGCGGCATGTCGACGGTACCGTAAATGAGTGCCGCACCCACTGCGAGGCAAACCAGTATCGGTCCGATATGGAGCTTCACCGCATGCTTCTCGCTCCGCCGGGTCAGCGTCATCGCGCCGAGCATCAGAACCGTGGAGATTCCGGCGCCGACCGCGGCTTCGGTGAAGGCCACGTCCACGGCGTCGAGCGTCACGAAGAGAGCTGCGGTGATCAGACTGTAGATGCCTGAAAGCATCGCGGTCGCGAAAAGATGGCGGGAGCGCATGATGCCGATCGCGGTGATCGTCAGCAGCGTCATCAGCGCGATATCGATCAGAATGTTCACAAGGCCGGTTTGCATCACACGTCCTCCTTCGAGGTCCGGCGCAGGTCTTTCTCGGGCACTCCGTAGGGGCGCAGGCCGACGGAGTTTGCCGCGTTGGCGAGGGCGTGGGTCGCTGTCGGGCTGGTGAAGAAAATGAAAAGCGAGATCATCAGCAGCTTTACGGTGGCCAGAGACCATCCGGCCTGCAGCATCATGCCGATCAGCAGCAGTTCCATTCCCATCGTGTCGGTGATCCCCGCGGCATGCAGACGCGTATAGAAATCCGGTAGCCGGAGCATGCCGAGGGTTCCGATAAAGACGAAGAAGACCCCGGCCAGGATGAAGCCCCAGGAGAGGATATCGATTACGATCTCCATCATGCGGCCCCTCCGTCGCCATTCCCGTTCCCGGTCTCTCCGGCGATGCCGAGATTGCGGTAACGGAAGAATTTCAGGATCGCGATGGTGCCGACGAAATTCATCAGAGCATAGAGCAGGGCGATATCGAGAAAGTCCGGGCGCCCGCCGATGAAGCCGAGCACCGCGATCAGTAGAACCGTCTTGGTGCCGAAGCTGTTGCCGGCGAGCACGCGGTCATAGAGGGTCGGTCCCATCAAGCCGCGCGCGAGAGCCATCAGCATGGGAATGATCAGGCCGGCTGCGGCTGCGGCAAACATCATCGGATCCTGGCCTCCACGGCCGTTATGCGGTCATCCATGTCGCTTTGCAGCAGTCCCTCGGCCATTTCGTTAGTGATCGCATGTACGAGGATTTCGTCATCCTCGATATCGACGGTTACTGTGCCAGGAGTGAGCGTGATTGAATTCGCAAAAGTAGCGATGCCGACATCGGTCTTCTGCGTGGCTTTCACCCGCACCATTCGAGGCGATATCTCCAGCTTCGTAGAGAGCACGATTTTTGCGACGTCGATATTCGCCTTGCCGATTTCCTTGGCGAGCCAGATCCAGTACCGAATCAGGCGAGGACGAAGATTGATGGAAACCGGATTGCCGTCGATCCGGTCCATGCGCAGGGCGAGAAAGACTGTAAGGACCACCGAGGCTACGCCAAAGCCAAGGACCAGTTTATGGTCCAGGCTTACGGAGCCGGATAGCAGCATCCAGAAGGCGGCGAGGCTCACCCCAAGACTTATGATGTGCCCCATCGATGCGCCCCCCCTTGAGCAACCCAACCAGACTCGTTTGCCTCGCTTGGCGTGCTCTGGTGTACCAGGAACCAATCCGACAGTAAGGCAATGATGTCAATATAATGACGACATTTCTGGGAGAAAGGTGTTTATCGGATAGCAGAGTCGGAAACGAAAAAAACCGGCTTAATCAAGCATGTGGCACCCGGTAGTGGGAGGAATGAAAAATGACATGGCTTCTGGAGAACGCGGCGCTGCGACCGGCCGGCGATCGGCTGGCGGCCCTTTGGGAGCGCCCCGGGATTCTTCGCATTCCCGGTGCGCACGACCCGTTTTCCGCAGTTGTCGCCAGAGATACCGGATTCGAGACACTCTATCTCTCGGGCGGAGCCCTCTCGGCCAGTCTTGCGCTCCCGGACCTGGGTATGATGACGATGGAAGAACTCATAGGGCAGGTCCGCGGTATAGTTCGTGCTTCCCGTTTGCCGCTCGTGGTCGATGGTGACACCGGATACGGCGAGGCGCTGAACGTGATGCGTCTCTGCCGGGAGTTGGAAGAGGCAGGTGCCGCAGCGGTCCAGCTCGAGGACCAGGTGCTGCCGAAGAAATGCGGGCATCTGTCCGACAAACTCTTGAACGATACGGACTCAATGTGCGCGAAGATCGCCGCTGCTCGAAAGGCGCGGCGGTCGCTTCGTATCATTGCACGGACCGATGCCATGGCATCGGAAGGGCTTGAAGCGGCGATCGCGCGCGCGCAGTCCTACGTTGCGGCCGGTGCCGATGCGATCTTTCCCGAAGCTCTGACCGACGAGGGGCATTTCAGGGCATTCGCGGAGGCTCTGGACGTACCGTTGCTCGCCAATATGACGGAGTTTGGGAAGACGCCCTATTACACGGCCGAACAGTTCGAGGCTTGGGGGTTCAAGATGGTGATCTGGCCGGTCACGTCGATGCGCGCCGCCGCCGGGATTGTTCGGGACTTGTATGCCCATCTCGCGGAGTTTGGTGGCCAAGAGGGATTCCTCGATCGGCTGATGGCACGGAAGGACATCTACAAACATATCGGTTACGCGGATTACGAGTCGCTCGATGGAAGCATCGCGGCAAGTGTCGTGCCCGAGGTGGATTGAGTTTTTGCTGTTTTCCGCCAGAAAATTGTCTCCATGACAAGTTTTGCGTGGTAGCTCCTGCATAAATAGGTCAGAAATGCTGTCCTGTTTTGTTGCTCAAGGAGTCTGCAGAATGAAACAAATATTCTTCTATCGCGGTGAATGGCTATCAAACGAACCGATGGTCAGCGGTCCGCTTCAGATTTCGTTCTGGTCCGGAAGCTCGGTCTTCGACGGGGCGAGGGCCATCAAGGGAGCACTTCCGGATATCGGCTTGCATGCGCAACGCGTGGTCCGCTCGGCAAAGGCGATGTTGCTCAATCCGGGGCTGGAAGCGAAGGAGATCGAGAGTCTCTGCCGTGACGCCGCCGCACGTCTACCGGCAGACCGGGACTATTACATCCGGCCAATGTTCTACTCGACGGGCCAGGGCGTTGCCCCGGAAGGGAACGACACGGAGTTCGTGCTTGCCGTCTTCGAGGCGCCGTTGCCGGATCCTATTGCAGGAGGTGCCTGCCTCTCGAGCTTCCGGCGCTGCGCGGTCGACCAAGGGCCTACGAACGCAAAGGCGGGCTGCCTCTATCCGAACGGGCAACGGGCGCTCTTGGAAGCGCGCGACCGGGGCTTCGACCTGCCTGTTCTTCTCGATCCGAATGGAAACGTCGCGGAATTCTCGACGGCGAACATCTGGATCGTGAAGGACGGTGTCGCGAAGACGCCGGCGGCGAATGGAACGTTCCTCTCAGGCATCACGCGCCGCCGTCTGATCAGGCTCCTGACGCAAGACGGCATTCCGGTCGAGGAAGCGGTGCTGTCGCCAGAGGATCTCGCGACAGCGGAAGAGATCATCGTCTGCGGCAATTTCGGGAAAATTCAGGCGATCGACCGCTTCGAGGACCGGATGCTGACCCCGGGACCGGTCTTCGAGCGGGCACGTGCGCTCTATATGCAGTTCGTGGAGAGCGAGCGGCAGGTGCCTGCCGCCGCCGAATGATTTATGGCCCCGCGCGTCCCGTACCGGACGCGCGGGGAAATGGATCGCTATTGCAGTTCGGTCGCGTAGGCGGTGACGTCGGTCGGTTTCGTCACAAGACCGGTCTCCCGCATGAAGGCTTCGAAGCGGCGATAGCGCCCGCTATCCAAGGCCGCCGGGCGGAGTGCGAAGCGGGGCAGGGTGTCGCGCCAGGCACGCTTGTTCAACTCGTCGTCCAGGTCCTTGCGGCCGTCGATAAAGGCCTCCCAAGCCTCTCCCGGATGGTTCACGAGATATTGCGTCGCCTTTTCCACCGCAGCAAGAAAGCGCTTGAGGCGCTGGTCTGAGAGACTATCCCGGTGCGCGACATAGATCAGCTCGTCATAGGGCGGCACGCCTTCCTCCTCGACGAAGAAGGCCCGGCCCGGCTGGCCGACAATGTCCATCTGGTTGAGTTCGAAATTGCGGAATGCGCCGATCACCGCATCGACCTGGCCTGAAATGATCGATGGCGAGAGCGAGAAATTGACGTTCACCAGCTCGACGTCCGAAAGCGCGAGACCGTGCTTTTTCAGCATGGCGCCGAGCAACGCATCCTCGAACCCTCCGACGGAGAATCCGACCTTGCGGCCCTTCAGGTCCGCGATGGTCTTCACCGGGCCGTCCTTAAGCGCCACCAGGGTGTTGAGCGGAGTCGCCACCAGGGTTCCGAAACGCACCAGCGGGAGGCCTTCGGCGGCCTGGATGTGCAGCTGCGGCTGATAGGAAACGGCAATGTCCGCCTTCTTAGCCGCGACCAGTTTCGGCGGGTCGTTCGGATCGGCGGGTGCGATCAACTCCACCTCGAGACCCTCCGCGGCAAAGAAGCCTTTGTTCTCGGCCACTATCAGCGGGCCGTGATCCGGATTGACGAACCAGTCGAGCAGGACCGTCAGCTTATCCGCGGCTCTGACGGGGGCCGATCCCAGGACAAGAAGCGCGACGAGGAGCGCGGCGGTGCGGGTGAACATTCAGTTTCCTCCAGTTCAGTTATAGGCGGTATCTGCGGCCGGCCGGGCTTCGCCGGCCTGCCAGGGCATCGCGGCCCTCAACAGGACATCGACCCCGTAGTAGAGCGACAGGGCGAGGATCGAGAGGGTAAAGAGTGCGGCGAACATCAGGTCGATCTGAAGCCGCGCATTGGCGTGCAACATCAGGTAGCCGAGCCCCGAGCTGGAGCCGACCCACTCTCCGACCACGGCGCCGATCGGCGCGACCGCCGTCGCCACCCTGAGGCCCGAGGCGAAGGCGGGAAGGGCTGCCGGAAGGCGGACATGAAGCAGCAGGTCGAGACGCCCCGCGCCGAGCGTGCGGGCGCAGTCGATGAAGAGCGGGTCGGTTCGGCGCAGCCCATCGAACATTGCGGCGGTGACGGGGAAGAAAATGATCAGGGCCGCCATAGCCACCTTGGAGGCCATTCCGTAGCCGAGCCAGAGCACGAGCACCGGCGCCAGCGCGAAGACCGGCACGGCTTGGCTGATGACAAGTACCGGAAGCAGCCATGGCCTGACCCGCGCCGACCAGCTCAGTGAGAGCGCCGCCGCGGCACCGAAGAGCGTACCGATGCCGAGCCCAAGGAGAATCTCGGCAAGCGTCGTTGCGGCGTGCGGCAGAATGAGGTGGGAACTCTGCCAGAGAGCTTCGGCGACGAGTGCCGGTCCCGGGAGGATGTAGGGCGGCGTGCCGCTGAGGCTGACGACGCCCTGCCAGAGCATCAGCAGTCCGGCCGCGATTACGATGGCGCGGATCATCGCCATGTCGTGGACCGACTGGGATACCGATATGCTGAAACGTGCGGCCTAACGCCGATGGACATCTGGCTCTCCCTCCGCCGGCATTACCCGGATCAGGTTAAGGGTCGTTCCTTATGGAACCTCTCAGCCGCCGGTGCGGCTCCCCTGAACGGACCCGATAATGAGTGAGCTTTTCCGACATGGCAAGCGGGTGAAGCGCGCGCCTCTGGATGAGGGAACGAAAGCGCGCTACCTAAGATAACCAGTACCGATTTTCTCGCGGAGGTCATGTGAGCGACGCCGGACCGGCCATAGGACTGGATGCACTTGAAGCGCGGGTCCGCGACGATCTGAGGATCATTTCCTACCCTGACGGAAACTGGGTTCCGGAGCGGCGCGGACCGGACGGACGCCCGGTGCTTGATGTCCTGGTGATCGGCGGCGAGCAGGGCGGCCTCGCGATTGCCCATGCATTGAAGCGGGCGCGTATCGACCGCGTGCGGATCGTCGACCGCGCGCCGGAAGGCCTGGAAGGTCCGTGGATGACCTACGCCCGGATGCCGACGCTGCGATCTCCGAAGGAGGTGAACGGGCCGGACCTGGATATCCCGTCCCTGTCCTTCCGCGCATGGTTCGTTGCCCAGCACGGCGAGGCGGAGTGGTCGGCGCTCAACAAGATTGCGAAAGAGGACTGGGCCTCATATCTCCTCTGGCTGAGGCGGGCGCTTGATATCCGTATTGAAAACGGGATCTCGGCGGAACGGATCTCGCCGTCGGATTTTGGTGATCTGGTTGCAGCGGAACTCGTGGATATGGCCTCCGGCGCAAGGGAATCCGTGCTCGCGCGCAAGATCGTCGTCGCGACCGGTATCGAGACGCCCGGCAAATGGTGGACGCCGGAAGAGGTCGCGGCGCTTGACAGAAGCTATTGGGCACACGCCTCCGCGAACATCGATTTCGAGAGCTTGAAAGGACGTCGGGTCGCTGTACTGGGCGCCGGCGCATCCGCATTCGACAATGCGGCCATGGCTCTGGAGGCGGGCGCGGCGCGGGTCACCGTCTGCTGCCGGCGTGAGGATCTTCAGAGGGTGCAGCCCTTTAAATGGCTGTCGTTTCCCGGATTCCTCGGGCATTTCGCCGAGCTTGACGATTCCTGGCGCTGGCGCTTCATGAACCACCTTCTGACACTGCGCGAAGCATTCCCGCGTGAAACCTGGGAAAGGGTGGCGAAGCACGAGGCGTTCGAGCTGTTGACGGGGGCGCCGTGGCTCTCCTGCCGCGCTGCGGGCGGCGGGGTTGAGATCGAGACGCCGGGACAGACCTTCGAGGCCGACTACCTGATCGTCGGTACCGGCTTCGACATCGACCTTCCCGCGCTTCCCGAATTTTCCGATATCGCGGCGAATGCGGCGCTCTGGCGCGACCGTTTCCATCCGCCGGCGTCCGAGGAAAACCCGAGACTGGGGCGTTACCCTTATCTCGATTCCACGTTTGCCTTTCAGGAACGCGTCCCCGGCACTGCGCCGTGGCTCAGCCATGTGCGGCTTTTCACCTTCGGCGCGACCGTCAGCTTCGGCCCCTCCGGTTCTTCGATCAATGCGATGAAATTCGCTGTGCCGCGGCTCGTCTCCGGCATTGTGAGGGATCTCTTCACGGAGGATGTGGAGCAGCACTGGGACAGCCTGAAGGACTATAATCTGCCTGAGTTTCTGCTTCCCGGCGAAAATGGGGAAGCTGCACCTCAGCAGCCTGTCATCGGCAGGACCGCATGAGCGCCGAGGTTTCGCAATTCGACCCGCCGTCGAGTGCGCGGATCCCGGCGTCGTTCCCGGACCGGCCGTTCATGATCGGCAGCGAGATCTATCGCCGTTCGCGATACGGCGTGAAACACCCGCTGTCGATCCAGCGCGTGACCCCGGTCATGGACCTGGCTCGCGCCCTTGGCCTGGTGGGCGAGGACCGCTTCGTCGACAGTCCCATGGCAACGCCGGAAGAGCTCTCCCGGTTTCATGCGCCGGATTATGTTGCCGCCATTATGCGGGCCGAGAGGGACAGGCAAGTCAGCGACGCGGTGAAGGAGAAATACAATATCGGCCGGGCCGGCAACCCGGTCTTTCCGGAAATTTTCAGCCGGCCGGCAACCGCCGCCGGCGCTTCCCTTCTGGCCGGCCGGACTCTGGCGGGTGTCGAGCGTGGGATCATCCATTCACTTGCCGGCGGCACCCATCATGGGCGGCCTGACATGGCCTTCGGCTTCTGCTTCTTCAACGATCCGGTACTCGGAATCCTGGCGATGCTCGATGGAGGGCTGTCGCGGATCGCCTATGTCGATCTCGACGCCCATCACGGCGATGGTGTGCAGGATGCCTTTCACGACGAGGACCGCGTGCTTACCGTATCCATCCACGAGGAGGACCGCTGGCCGCGAACCGGTCCGGCGGACGACCGGGCGGGTGGCATGGCCCGGAATTTCCCGGCGCCAAAGGGTCTGAACGACACGGAGTTCCGGTTTCTCGTGGCGGAGGGCGTCCGGCCGATCGTGGAAAGTTTCGGGCCGGACGCCATCGTGATCCAGAGCGGCTGCGACGCGCTTGCCGACGATCCGCAAAGCAAGCTGGAGCTTTCGAACAACGCACTTTGGGAGGCGGTCGACCGGCTCGTCCGTCTGGCTCCCCGGGTTCTGGTCCTCGGCGGCGGAGGCTACAATCCCTGGGCGGTCGCGCGGTGTTGGACCGGCATCTGGGCCGCCTTGAACGGACAGGACCCGCGGGGGATTGCGCTCAATGCGGAAAGCGAAAGCGTGTTGCGCGGTCTCTTCTGGAACCATAGCCGCGGGCGGAACCCGCCGGAACACTGGTTCACGAGGCTCGCCGACGCCCCGAGGGAAGGGGCTGTCCGGCAGGAGGTGGTCGACTTGGCCCGAGCGGTCCTTTAGGAGAGGCGCGGAAGCACGTAACGGGGGGCGCGTCGGGAGAATGGAAAGATATGGCTGGAAAAGCCTTTTCGGTGTCTGCCTCGCGTTATTGTTTGTCGTGGGGACCTGCCTTGCGGCCGATCAAGGCAAGACGTCGCCGCTCGTCATCCATAGCGGCGGCAATGAGCATGTCTTTTCTGTCGAACTCGCCGACACGCCGGAGGCGCGCGCAGAAGGGCTGATGTATCGCAAGCAACTCGCCCTCGATGCGGGGATGCTGTTCATCTATCCCAGCAAGTCGCGAGTCTCCATGTGGATGAAGAACACATATGTCAGCCTCGACATGCTGTTTCTGGACCGGGATGGCACCATCCTGCATATCGCTGAACGCACGGTTCCGCAGTCGACAGCCGTGATTTCCTCGCGCTTCAGGGTAAAGGCAGTCCTGGAGCTCTTGGCGGGGACTGCCTCGAGGCTCGGCTTGAAGGCGGGAGATCGCGTGGAACACACTGCACTGGCTGTGGCGAAGTAATCTCCGACGGAAATCGTCAGGCGAGGCACTGCATTGTTGCGCCAGCCGCGCAAAACCGTTACCTAGCGAGCGCCTTCGGGCCTTGTCGGGGTGTAGCGCAGCCTGGTAGCGCATCTGCTTTGGGAGCAGAGGGTCGGCGGTTCGAATCCGTCCACCCCGACCATTCCTCTACGGTTATTTGAGGAATTTTCCACACCGCCGACAGTATCGCCGACTTCGCAGCGTTACGGACGCTTCTTATCTTATTTGCCTGAGCGCGAAAGCTGAGAACCGTCATCAATGCGGTTGATGGGGCCGCGCGCGCCTTATGTGACGTCAGCCGGGATCTCTTCGGGTATCGAACGGCGGATGAGCTCTTCAATCCAGCGCTGCAGAAACGGCTCCAGCCCGTCTAGGCGTCTGCGAAAATCCTCACCGGGCACGGCTTCGAGTACCGTTCCGTCTTGTGCCGCGATCGCTGTCGCGGTGCGTTTTCCGTTGTCGAGGATGAAAGCGTATTCGCCGAACAACTCACCGGGCCCGAATTCGGCAATGACGTCGTTTTCCCGGTCTATACTCGGGACGATCCGGACCTTGCCTTCAACAACGAAGAATGCCTCTTTAGCGGCCTCGCCGGTCCCGAAGACGAGTTTTCCTTCCTCAAAGCGCTTGGTTCTGCTCACGATCCGCTTCCCTCGTCGTAGCGATGTCGGCCAGGATTGAAATAGAGATCGCGCAACGAGCGCGTTCGCCAGGCCTCCGGGCTGACCTCGTTGAGCGAGCCGCGATGCAGGCCGATATTGAAACGGCTTAGCGAATAATAGGTGAAGCTCGAAAGCATCAAGATGATGAAACCGATCTGAACCTTTGTCAGAACCGCTTGCGCCCAGAAAAACGTGCCGAGTTCGGTGTCGAGCGGGCGCAACGCAGTCGATTTTCCTATGCTGATCCCGACGAGAGCATCCTGGATTGAGAGACTTTGCGCTTGGGGCTTTCTCCAGAACGCATATTGAATGCGGGCGCCCAGGCGATCGTTCGGAGCGGAATACCCTTGGCTGGCATGGACGAGATGGAAAAAATCGCTCCTCCATCTCGGAGTAACCGGAAGAGGGCCCTGTGCCTCCAGATACTCAAGTGCCATGATCGCGGTTCGGTGTTCCTGCCGCGAGAGATGCAGGATCTTTCGCGCGTCCCCCAACAGGACGGAAACCGTTCCCCGGGTCTTTCTTGGAAATTCATCCAGCTCTAGCGTGTCGAAGGACTTCCGAGGCTTGCCGGCAGACGCGTCGGCCGTTTCGGTCGCCAGCAAGCCGGGCTTCATGAGGTGTTGCGTTCCCGCTGCCTGAGCGTTTTGGCTCTCCGCGGGAGTGAAGCGTCGCCGATACTCTGTGATCTGAGTCAGGAGTTCAGCGGATCGCATCTGCGTATCCGATGGAGTCCGGCTTTTCCAAACCGCATCGAAGATGTCGCGATCGCTGACAGCGTCATCGTGGCGGAAGGGAAACAAATCAACCGCACGGCATACGGTTGGAACGTCCAGCACCAACCGTGTCAGCTCCCGTTCCCAGCTGCAGTAAGCCGCATATTTGACTAGGATATGTTCGATGTCGGCGGGCGCGCCGGCATGCAGTTTCTCGGAGGTCAGTGAGAGTATGGGCGCGAGATTCACGATGAACAGTCCGGCAAACAAAGCTGTCCCGTGTTTCCACCAGGTCATCTTCCATGACGAAGAGCTGTGCGGCCAGCGCCGCACCGGTTCCTCGACCCTGACGTCCCATGCTTCCCGGATGAGATAGCGCCGGTCTCGGCGCAAGCGGTTGAGGAAAAAAACGACCGCGCCGGCATAGACGCCGGCCCCAGCCCCCCAGGGCGCCATTCGAAGCACGACATCCGGTGGAGTGGCCCATGTGCCGGAGAGTTGGGTGAAGAGGAACGACATTCCGGCTACCGAAAAGACGACCCCCATCAGGCTCGCGACGACCACGCCTGTCGTACGGTCCAGAATCTTGCCCGAGAGGGAATACGAGACCTTCTGTCCGACGAGAAAAATCATTACCGGAAGGAAGAAGGCAAAAAGTCCGTAGAAAACCCAATAAAGAATATGGTCGGTCTGAATGTTGCCGCTGAGATACCCGATCGCTCCTTTCCAATTCACAAACAGTCCGGACAACCACAAAAACGCCGGCGGGAGCATTGCGCCAATGGCAATCGAGCCTGGAACAACGGCCAATAACAAGACCAGTGGGCGAACCGGGTCGGGATAGAATCTTTTGTCTTCGAGGCCATTTGCGCCAAGGTATTGCAGGTCGCTCCAGACATCCTCGTCATTGTCGTTTGCCGACAGGAGCAAGGCCGCGAATGCCTGACATACGCGATCGAGGAGATGTGTAAGTTCGGTCTTCACCAATTCGCGATCCGGGACGAGGCCGTCGTCCGGATTTGATTGGGGTTGTTTGCCGGATTGCGCTTCGTTCAACGCGCGGACCCGCTGCCAGTTCAAGGCAAAGCTTCGTTTCAGTCCGGGCCAGTCAATCGCCGCGTCCTTGAAGAACTCTCCGGCCTGGCCGAACTGCTCGCGCTGCGACAGCCGCCACATCAGATAGTAGTTCACCGCCCATTGCCGTTCGATCGAGCCGAATGGCTTCTGGAAATGGCCGGGCGAGGGGCATGGGTCTTCCGGCTTAGGGGCTTCCCGCATTTTTTCCGGAGAACGGCAATTCTGAGATCCCAATAGGGAATCGGAGCCAAGCATATCGAAGAAGTCGGCGTCCCGCGGGACAACCGAGGCAACGGCATCGGTCAGCCTGTGGAACTCTTCGGGAATAGACGCTGCATGCAGAAGCATGCGCCTGAGCCAGGTAAACGGATTGAGCTGGAAATCCTGGCTGACGAGCATGCTGATAACGGCGGCCGCTGTTATCGCCATGATGTTCTTTATGGGAGTTTCTTCAGACGGGGATCCGGCGGAATCGCCGCTATTCGGCGCCAGATTGCCGAGCTTGTTCACATCGTTCATGACCTCGGGGATGAAAGCTGCGGCCAGAAACAGAACGCCCGCCGTTCCGACAAAGATCGCTTTTGCCGTGGTCAAGGCATCGCGCCGGGTAATGAAACGGGCGCGGAAGCCGTTTTCTATGGTTTCGCGGATTGCGCGGTTAAATGCCTGGCTTCCCGTGTAGATGACGGCGGCCAGACCAACGAAGATCAGAATGCCGGTGAGGATCGTGCCTCCTTCGGCATTTTCCGCCGCGTTCACCGGGGAGGCGGACAAAAGGAGTATGCCCGCGCTCAAGAGCACGGTTCCCAACTTCGCGATCCCGACCGTTTTTCTCCGCATGTTTCCTCTTTGGCCGAGGACAATTCTTCACGCAGGGCCTGATTGGCGTCGCGCGAAGAGATGAAATTAATTTTCAATTAATGATAATCTTTTTCTGAATTCGAACGATGAAAATATTTTCGAAGTTTCGCAGGGCTGAAAAGAGAAGTGGCTCGCCGATTTTGTCGTACGTCAGTTCGACCATTTATTTGAAACGCGCGAGAGACAGGTTGGCGGTACGCGAGATTTCAACGCAATGTGAAGGTATTGCGAGCGGGGGAAGCGGTCTCCCGGCTGGTAATTGCGAATGAGACCTATTATCTTTTAGCCTGAAGGATGCGATGTCCAAGCGTTGCAGAAGGATGGGGGCTCAACATGGAAAACCGCAATCCGGGATGTACCCGCAGCGTATTGGCGTCACTTGCGGTGACGTTCTTCCTGCTCGCAGGCTGCACCACGCCAACGCCTTACGCGCCAGCAACGGACCGGTTCGGCTATCGGGAAAACGCGATCGAGAGCGACCGGTTCCGCGTCAGTTTCCGGGGCAATTCCGCGACCGATCGGGAAACTGTCGAGACATATCTCCTCTATCGGGCGGCGGAGCTGACCCTGGAAAAGGGCGGAACCTTCTTCACCGTCGTTGCCCGCGATCTCGAAAAGAACAAGCGGTACGTCCATCACACCTACTATCCGTTCGCCTATAGCGGCTACGGCGCGTACGGCTATCACGGCGGCTATTACTTCCGCAGTTCCTTCGCGCACGGAACCTCGGACAGCATCGCCATCACCCGCTACGAGGCGATCGCCGAGATCGTCATCGGCGGCGAGGAACTCCGGACGGACGGTCCGAGCGCATACGATGCGCGTGAAGTGCTGGAAAACATCGGCCCCCGGGTCGAGCGCCCCCGGAACTGAACGCCTGCCGCATTGACCTCCGCGTGCCTTTGAGCGATACGGAACCAAAGGCAGGCCCTTCGGGCGCCTGAAAGGTCCGTAAGGACCTCGGGGACGAGGAGAGAGAGATGACCGTACGGATCTACCGGCCGAGCAAGTCGGCGATGCAGTCCGGCCGCGCCAAGACCAGGCGCTGGGTGCTGGAGCCCGAACTCGAAACCGCGCGGCGGCCTGAGCCTCTGATGGGCTGGGTCAGCAGCGGCGATACCAAGAACCAGATCCGGCTGACCTTCGAGACCAAGGAAGAAGCCGTCGCCTATGCGAAGAAGCACGGTCTCGATTACATCGTCCAGGGCGAGCATAACCGCAAGCTGAAGCCGAAAGGCTATGCGGACAATTTCGCCGCCG
This sequence comes from Nisaea acidiphila, assembly GCF_024662015.1. NCBI lineage: Bacteria > Pseudomonadati > Pseudomonadota > Alphaproteobacteria > Rhodospirillales > Thalassobaculaceae > Nisaea > Nisaea acidiphila. Next base: position 4,694,080 of record NZ_CP102480.1, read on the forward strand.
AACGCTTCGCGACCTGGGGCACCTGGACCCACTGAGATTTCCCGCGTTTCACGCTTTTTGCGGCCCCGTAGCTCAACTGGATAGAGCACCGGACTTCTAATCCGACGGTTGCAGGTTCGAGTCCTGCCGGGGTCGCCATTCCTCGCCGCGCCTTACATGCCGGCCGAAAACCTGACATTCCGCGCCATTTCGACCAGCCTCGGGCCGAGCTCGTTCTCCAGACGCTCTTTCGAGAGGAGATAGGCGGGACCGCCGCAATTGAAGGCGAATACCGGGTCGCCGAGATTGGGGCTGCGGAACGGGACGCTGACGGCGTGGACGTCGGGCTGCCAGTCGCCGAGATTGGCGTAGAAGCCGCGCTCCCCGATCTGCGTAACCGCATCGGCAATCACGCCTTCGACATGATCCCAATTAGACGGATCGGTCTCGGCCCTGATCTCTTCCATGACGGAGACGCGCTCGTCCGGTGGCAGGGAGGCGAGATAGGCGCGCCCCATGGCGGTGTCGGTCAGCGACACCCTTGAGCCCACTCCGAGGAGCAGGGACACCATTCCTGAACTGCGCGCGCAGGAAACGTAGAGCATGCTGGTGCCGTCACGCACGCCGAGAGCGACGAGGACGCCGGAGCCGGCATGGTCGGCGAGATCCTGCATGTAGGGCTGGGCGATCTCGCGGACCTTCATCCCGGAGAGACAGGCGTACCCGAGTGCAAGCACTGAGGGGCCGAGTTTGTACTGCCCGAGATCTTCCGCGTAGATGAGATAACCGAACTTGGCGAGCGTGAAGGTGAGGCGTGAGACCGTCGCTTTCGGGATACCGCTGCGTTTCGAGAGCTCCTGGTTTCCGAGGAACGTGTCCTCGTGCTGGAAGCAGCGCAGAAGCGTCAGCCCCTTGGCGAGAGACTCCACGACTTGACGGTCGTCCTGGGTGCCCTCTGGAAGGTTCGTCCGGCGGTTCGTCATCTGGCCTCGCAATCCAAGGGGTAATGCTCTCATCCGAGTGGTCTACGGCGCAATCTAGCAAAAATGTATGCGTGTTTCACACAGTGAAATATGGGGTCCAATTTTGATTGTTCGGACTCCTTACGCGTGATAACGACTCTGTCGGCGCGCCGGGATTACTGCTTGGCGCCGTCTCTCTTTCCGGAGCTTCCGGCAGCGGCCGAACGCTTCGGCCGCAACCGCATCGGACCTTGCCATGACCGAGATAGACACACAGCGGATCCTGACGGACGCCGCTCTCGACTGGACAATCTGGCCCTTCTTCGACGACTCGCATCGTGCGCTTCAGACGCGCATCAAGACGGAGCTGGCCGCCGATCTCGCGGACATCGTCGAAGACGAACACAAAGGCACGAGCGGTGCCGACGAGATCAGCGTTCGGTTCGTGCGCCGCCTCGGCCAGCGCGGCTGGCTCCGCTTTGCGGTGCCCGCGGCATATGGCGGCGTCCACGACGAGCTTGAATCCCGATCCCTGGTGATGATGCGCTGCGCCCTCGGCGAGTTGAGCGGCCTCGCCGATTTCGCTTTCGCGATGCAGGGGCTCGGTTCGGCGTCCGTCTCGCTATTCGGTTCGGAAGAGCTGAAAAGCGCGCTGTTGCCGGATGTCGCGACAGGCGACCGGATCGCTGCCTTCGCGCTGTCGGAACCCAATGCCGGAAGCGATGTCGCGGCACTGGAAACCGTCGCGACGCCCGATGGCGATGGGTTCGTTCTCAACGGCCTCAAGACCTTCATTTCCAATGCCGGGATCGCCGATCACTACGTCACCTTCGCGAAGATCGAGGGCATCGAGGGACGCCGCAACATGGGGGCCTTTGTGATCGAAGCGGACACGCCCGGCCTGACGGTCGCGGAGAAGATCGACGTGATCGCGCCGCATCCGCTTGGCGCCCTCAGGTTCGAGGATTGCCGGGTGCCGGCGGCGCGGATGCTCGGCGCGCCCGGCGACGGTTTCAAGATCGCCATGGCGACCCTCGACATCTTCCGTCCAACCGTTGGGGCGGCCGCGCTCGGGTTCGCCCGCCAGGCCTTCGCACACGGAATGCACCGGGCGCTGACCCGGCCGATGATGGGCCAGATGCTCGGCGAACATCAGATCACCCAGACCAAGCTCGCGGAAATGGCCCTGGCGCTCGAATCCTCTGCGCTGCTGATCGCGCGCGCCGCGTGGGCCAAGGATCGCGGCGAGCACCGCACGACCCGCGAGGCGGCGATGGCGAAGCTCCAGGCGACGGAAGCGGCGCAGCATGTGATCGACGCCGCGGTGCAGCTCTGGGGCGGTCTCGGCGTCGTCTCGGGGATGCCGGTAGCCCGGCTCTATCAGGAGATCCGGGCGCTGCGAATCTATGAAGGGGCGAGCGAGGTCCAGAAGCTGATTATCGGACGCCATTTGCTGTCTTGCATGCAGGAGAAGAATTGAGATGACCACCCCGCGCTGGAAGAACAGGCCGGAAGGCTCGAACTGGGGCGATTTCGGGCCGGACGACCAGATCGGCCGCCTCAATTTCCTGACGCCGGAGAAGGTGCTGCAGGGGATCGCCGAGGTTAAACACGGCAAGTCCTTCTGTCTCAGCATGCCGCTCGATTATCCGGGCGGCACCGTGCTCAGCGCACGCCGCCGGCCGCCGCAGGTCATGGCCGGGATGCGAAACGGGCGTCCTTACTACAACTACGCGATGCAGGACGAGAACCCTGACCTGACTGACGTGATCACCGACGATGCGGTGCTGATCTACACTCAATACTCGACACAATGGGACGCGCTGGCCCATGTCGGCAGCCATTTCGATGCCGACGGAGATGGCGTGGACGAGATGGTCTATTACAACGGCTTTCGCGCCGGCACCGATGTGATCGGTCCGGAGGAGCCGCATTTCGACGAGGGAACCGGCTGCACCCATAGCGGGGTCGAGGCGCGCAAGCTCGGCATCGAGTCCATGGCGGCGACCGGCGTGCAGGGACGCGGCTGTCTGATCGATCTCGCGCACCATTTCGGGATGGAACGCAAGCTGATCGGTTATGAGGAGGTGATGCGGGCCTGCGAGGCGGACGGGGTCGAGGTGGAGAAGGGCGATCTCGTGTGCCTGCATACCGGTTTCGCCAAGGTCATTCTCGACATGAACAAGAACCCGGATCCGAAAGTCGTCGCCTCCTCCTGCGTGGAGCTCGACGGCCGGGACGAAAAGCTCCTTAAATGGATCGACGAGTCAGGACTGGCGGCGCTGATCGCGGACAATTTCTCCGTCGAGGCGTTCCCTGGAACGAAGACGGAGGGCCGGCACGCGACCTTGCCGCTCCACGAACTCTGTCTCTTCAAGCTCGGCATTCATCTGGGCGAACTCTGGTACCTGAGCGATCTTGCGAACTGGCTGCGCGAGAACGGCCGCTCCCGGTTCCTGCTGACCGCGCCGCCGCTCCGGCTCCCGGGCGCCGTCGGGTCGCCCGTGACTCCGATCGCAACTGTCTGACGGACGGTCGAGATGACGCTTCACGAGCTTCTGGCCGAGTTGGCTGCAACCCATCCGGACCGTCCGGCCATTGTCGACGGCGACCGGACGGTGACCTTCTCCGCCTTGAGGGACGAGGTCGATCACGTGGCCTCAGGGCTTGCAGCGCTCGGACTTGCCCATGGCGACCGGATCGCCGTCTGGCTTCCCAACGGGCTTCCGATGATCACTCTGGTGCTCGGAGCCGCGAAGCTTGGGGCCATCTCGGTGATCATCAATACGCGGTACCAGAAAGCCGAACTCGAGGGACTGCTGAGCCGGACAAGGGCAAAGGTTCTCGCACTGGCGACGGACTTCAGGGGGATCCCGTTCCTCGATATCCTTGAAGCGGTCCCCGCCGAGAAGCTCTCGCACCTGAAATATGTCGTGAACTGTCCGCCTGCGGCGGACATCGGCGCGCCGGTCGGGCAGATGCTGTCATACGAAAGCCTGACGGCAGCGACGCCGGATAAGATCGCGCCGGCCAATGAGCAGGATCCCTGCGCCATGTTCGCGACCTCCGGCACGACCCGGGCGCCGAAGCTGGTGATGCATTGCCAACGGGCGATCGTCCGCCACGGCAAGGATAACGGGCAGGCGCTCGGATATGCGTCGGAGGGCGCGGTAATGCTGCAGGCCTTGCCGCTCTGCGGTGTATTCGGCTTCTCGCAGTTCATGGGCGCTCTGGCGAACGGCCGGCCGTCGGTTTTCATGGAGGCGTTCGACTCGGGGGAGGCGCTCCGCATCATCGAGAGGCACCGGGTAACGCACTTCAACGCGACGGACGACATGTTGGTCCGGATCCTGGACGAGGCGAAACCGGGACAGCTGGCCTCGCTTCGCGAAGTCGGTTTTGCCTCCTTTACCGGCACCAATGCGGAGGCCCTGGTGGCGCGGGCGCAGGAGGAGGCGGGTATTGTCCTGCGTGGCCTCTTTGGGATGAGCGAGCTGCAGGCACTCTACGCCGCGCAGCCCGCCGATCTGCCGGTCTCGGAACGGGCTAAGCCCGGCGGGTTCCCGGTTTCCGCGGGTGGCGCCGCGCGCGTCACGCATCCGGAAACCGGCGAAGTACTGGCGCCGGGCGAGATCGGTGCGCTCGAGTTCAAGGGGCCCAGCCGCTTCGTGGCTTATTACGAGGATCCCGAGGCGACGAAAGAGGTCCTCTCGGAGGACGGCTGGTTCTCCAGCGGGGATGCGGGGGAATTGGAGGCGGATGGGCGCTTCCTCTTCCGCGGACGGATGGGGGACACCCTCCGCCTCGGCGGTTTCCTGGTCAGCGCGCGGGAAATCGAGGGTGTGCTGGACGATCATCCCGATGTCGCGAGCACCCAAGTGGTCGGCGTTAATGACGGCGCCGTTCCGGTCGCGGTCGCTTTCGTCATTCCGGTCGAGGGGAAGACGCCGGACGCGGACGCCTTGCGCCGGCATTGTGCCGATCATCTCGCGAAATACAAGGTGCCGAGGACGGTCATTCCGGTTGCCGAGTTCGAGACCGTGACCGGGCCGAACGGAACCAAGGTGCAGAAGCAGAAACTTCGCGAAATCGCCGAGCAGGCCATCCGCTCCGGATAGGGCAGCAGTTTTGCCGGCCATCCCGGACGATGATCCAGACCTCCTGCGTGCCGGCGTTAGCCCGGGTGTGCAGGCTGCCAGAGATTTCAATATGCCGGAAAGTACACTGATTAGTGTTCTTTTTGGAAACAGCCCGAAAAGCCCGATGGTTGGGCGTTTCAGCGCATTGATGCTGCACGTAAATCTTTTGTGTGCGCCGCCGCATTGTATCCCTTCAGGCCGAACCATATCTGCCGGTGATCCGGGCGCGGCAGGCGGCCGTCTCCGGTTGTTTTCGTTCAATCTAGTGGCACCGGGGCGAGATCGTCGGCCGGTGCATGGGGATCCAAATGAAGCGCATGCGTCATTCGAAAGCGGCACTCTTACAGACGACGACTCTGGTTGCAGCCGGGCTCATCCTGACTGCGGCACCGGCGGAAGCGGCGGAGAAGCTCAAGCTCTCCGTTGGCGGTTACGCCGAGCAATGGTTCGGCTATACGGATATTGACGATGAGGGAAATCAGGATCTCGACCTCACCGGCTTTGATGTCAAATCGGACACCGAGATCCATTTCAAGGGAACGACCACGCTCGACAACGGCCTCGAAGTGGGGGTCAACGTACAGCTTGAGGGCAACAGCGACTCAGGCGACCAGATCGACGAAAGCTACCTGACTGTCAGCGGCAAGTTTGGCCGGATAGACATCGGTGACGAGAACTCGGCGCTTTACAAGACCCACGTCGCGCCGACCGAATACGGCATCGGGATCAATTCCGGCGACACTGTCGAGTGGGAACTCACCGGGGCTACCTCGATCAGCGACAGCGGCTATTTCCGCGCGCCGTTCGGCGGTACGTACATCGAGCCCGCCCGCACCAATGACTCGACCAAGCTGACCTACTACACGCCGCGTCTTGAGGGTTTCCGGCTCGGCATCTCCTATGCTCCCGATACCAACCAGGACAGCAATGTACAGCCCGACCGGAATTCGGGACTGACGGACGGCGTCATGGGCGGCATCGATTTCAGGCGCGATTTCAACGGCGTCGGCCTCGCGGCATCGGCAGGATATGGCACTTTTCTGCAATCCGGGGATGGGGTGGATGAACCGGAAGCATACGCCTTTGGCCTCACCGTCGATTACGCCGGTTTCCAGGTCGGCGGATCCTATGCCGGCTTTACCGATTCCGGGGCGAATGACGGGGACGGCTACACGTTGGGCGCATCCTATGATTTCGGAGAGTACGGGGTCAGCCTTACCTATCTACACGGCGAGCGCGACGGTATTGCCGGAAGCGTCGATCCCGATACGGTCCAGGCCGACAGGGACTCAGTGGCTCTGGCTGGTCGCTACATTCTGGGGCCGGGTGTGAGCGCGGAGACGACTCTCGGTTATTCCGAATATACGAGCGACGCTGCCGGTGCCGGCGATATCGAGGCGGCCTATGTGATTACGGGGATCCGTGTGACTTTCTGATGCGGCGGTGCGGAGGAGCGCAATATGCGCTCCTCCGTCTTCTGGAATGGTATTTTGGCCGCTTACTTCTCTCCGATAAGCGCATATAATGCGCTTCTTGAGGAGGCGGCATGACGTCTGGCGAATTCAAGAAACTGCGGAAATTCCTGAAGCTCTCGCAGAAGGAAATGGCCGAGGCTCTCGGGCTGAAGCGGCGGATGATCCAGTATTACGAGAAGGGCGAGCGGGACGGCGAGCCACTGGATATTCCGAAGGCGGTCGAGCTCGCCTGTTATGCGCTGTCGGCCGGGGTCCGTGATTTCACTTTCATTCCTCCGAAGCGCGCCGGCCGGGCCGCAAGCGACCTAAGGATTTGATTTCCCAGCTTCCTCCGCGCGGCGTATCCGTTCGCGATGCAGGATGTATAGGCCGCTGCCAATTACCAAAAAGGTGCCGGTGACGATCCAGAGGTCCGGGATGTTGCCCCAGACCACGAAGCCGATCAGAACCGCCCAGACGATACTGGTATATTTGAATGGCGTTACGAATCCCGCTTCGCTGTAGCGGAAGGATTCGATCATCAGGAACTGCGCGCCCCCGACGAACAGGCTGCTGACCGCAAACAGCCCCATCTCGCTCCATCCGACCGGTTTCCACTCGTCGAAAGCCAGGCTGGCGAAGCCGGAGAGGGTCACGATGGTCATCCCGACGGCCAACATCGAGAGGGTGGTCTCCGTCGCGTGCATCTTCCGGGTCACGATATCCCGGAACGATCCGCATACCGTGGCCAGCAGCGGCAGCAAGGCGACGGCGGAAAAGGTCTCGGGAGTCGGCTTGACCATGATGAGAACACCGCAGAAGCCGACAAGAATGGCGGTCCAGCGGCGCCAGCCGACCTGCTCTCCGAGAAGCGGCACGACGAGTGCGGCGGTGACGATCGGTCCGGCGAAGGCGATCGCGGTCGCATCGGCGATTGCCATGAGCTTCAGCGCCCAGATGAAGCTATAGGTGCTGAAGACGATTATGACAGCGCGAAGTAACTGTAGCCGCCAATGACGAACCTTGAGCTGGTCCTTACGTCCGGTCGCGAATGCAAATCCGAAGACAAGGACCAGCAGCAGAATTCCGCGCAGCGCGATGACCTGTCCGACCGGATAGTCGCTGGTCAGCCATTTGGCGATCCCGTCATTCAGCGTAACCAGACCGATGCCGCCGGTCATGCAGGCGGCGCCGTGCATCCAACCGAGCCGGGGTGCCGGGCCGGGTTCGGCCGGCTCGGCGGAATGAGGGGAAGCCGAGGGGCTCAGCGGTTGCGCTCCCTCTGCAAGGATTTCTTTTTTCGGAGACACGAAGAATGGCCTTTTGTTGCTTCCGAGCCTCTACCTCCGCCGGTGATTTTGCAAGAGCGCTCGCGCGGGATTGGCGCCGCGGGGCTGCGATGCTATCAGGCGTGCCATGATCCAGATTACCGACATGACCTTCCGGATTGCCGGCCGCTCCCTATTCGACGAGGCCTCGGCCACGATTCCCGACGGACATAAGGTCGGGCTGGTGGGGCGCAACGGCACGGGCAAATCGACGCTCCTGAAGCTTTTGACCGACGAATATCACCCAGATGGGGGCGAGATCCTGGTCAGCGGCGGGCGGGGCGTCGAGGATCCGATCGGCATGGTGTCGCAGGAAGCGCCGAGCGGCCCGGACACGCCGCTTGAGGTCGTGCTGCGCGCCGATAAGGAACGCGAACGTCTTCTTACCGAGGCGGAGACGACGGACGATCCGATGCGGATCGCCGAGGTGCAGACGCGGCTCGCGGATATAGGTGCCCATGCGGCACCCGCGCGAGCGGCGGCGATCCTCGCAGGCCTTGGTTTCGACGACGCGATGCAGGCGGCGCCGATGTCGAGTTTCTCGGGCGGCTGGCGCATGCGCGTCGCTCTGGCGGCGGTGTTGTTCGCCGAGCCGGAGATCCTGCTGCTCGACGAACCGACCAACCACCTCGATCTGGAAGCGACGGTCTGGCTGGAGGCCTATCTCGCGCGCTATCCGAAGACCCTGGTCATCGTGAGCCATGACCGGGGGCTCTTGAACAAGGCGGTTGACGCGATCCTGCATCTGGAGAACCTGAAGCTGACCCTCTACCAGGGCGGCTACGACCGGTTCGAGAAGACCCGCGAGGAGCGGCTGGCGCAGATCGAGGCGCAGCGGGCGAAACAGTCGGCGCAGCGCAAGCATATGGAAGCCTTCATCGAGCGCTTCCGGTACAAAGCTTCGAAGGCGCGGCAGGCGCAGAGCCGGATCAAGGCGCTGGAGCGGATGGAGAAGCTGCCGGACGCGGTCAACGAGCCGACGACGCGCTTTTCTTTCCCCAATCCGGAGGAGCTTCCGCCGCCTTTGGTCACCTTCGACAACGCAAGCGTCGGGTACGAACCGGGCAAGACGGTGCTCAAAGGACTGGGTTTCCGGATCGACGGCGACGACCGGATCGGTCTGCTCGGGCGGAACGGCAACGGCAAGTCGACGCTTGCGAAACTGATCGCCGGCCGGCTGGCGAAATTCGACGGTGACGAACATCGCAGCGCCAAACTCCGGGTCGGGTTCTTTGCCCAGCACCAGATCGAGGATCTGGACCCGGAAGCGACCCCGGCCGAACATATGGCGCGTCTGATGCCGGGCGCGCTGCCGGACAAGGTGCGGGCACGTCTCGGCGGCGTCGGGCTCGTGCAGGACAAGCAGACGACCAAGGCGAAGCATCTTTCCGGCGGCGAGAAGGCGCGTCTCACGCTGGCCCTGATCACCTACGACAGCCCGCATGTGCTGATCCTCGACGAGCCGACCAACCATCTCGATATCGACGCGCGGGACGCGCTGGTACAGGCGCTGAACGACTATACCGGCGCGGTCATCCTGATCAGCCATGACCGGAGGCTGCTCGAACTCACCGTCGACCGGCTCTGGCTGGTCGCGAACGGAACGGTGAAGCCCTATGAGGGCGATCTCGACGGCTACCGGGACTGGCTGCGGCAGGAGGAACGGGCGGCGCGCGTGGCTGCGTCGGAGGACGAGCCGGACAAGAAGAACGACCGCAAGCAGGCACGTCAGGCCTCGGCGGAGAAGCGCCGGCAGACGGCCGATATTCGGAAGAAGATTCGCGAGGCCGAGAAGAAGCTGGAGAAGCTCACTCAGCGCAAGGCGCAGCTGGAAGAGCGGCTCGCCGACCCGAAAATCTACGAAGGTCCGACGGCAGACCTGAAAGAGGTCATCCTGAAAAAGGAGGCTGTCGATCGGGAAATCGAAAGCGCCGAGGCGGAATGGCTGGAAGCCGAGTCCGCTTTGGAAGAAGCAAGCTAGGAACCGCGGGGGAGGGAAGGCATGGCCCGAAGCATTACGGCGCGTGAGTTGAAAGACGCGCTCTACGGGACGGGCGAGATCGCCCTGGTCGATGTCCGCCCGGAGGCGGTCTACGGCGCCAATCACATCCTGCTCGCGAGCAACGTTCCTCTGGGACACCTGGAGCTCCGGATCGCCGATTTGGTGCCGCGGCCTGGAACGCCCGTCGTTCTCTGCGATGGCGGCGAAGGGCTGGCGGAGACGGCAGCCGCGAAACTCGCCGGGTTCGGTTATTCGGATATCTCGATCCTGGAAGGCGGGGTGAATGCCTGGGGCGCGGCGGGGCTGGAGCTTTTCAGCGGTCTCTATGTCCCGAGCAAGGCCTTCGGGGAGTTCGTCGAGCACGAATACGAAACGCCGTCGGTCTCCGCCGAGGAACTGAAGGGCATGATGGATGCCGGCGAGGATATGGTGGTGCTGGATTCCCGCCCGATGGGCGAGTTTACCATGATGAATATCCCGACCGGCATCGATATGCCGGGCGCCGAGCTTGTCTACCGGGTTCAGGAGGCGGCGCCCCGTCCGGAGACCACCATCGTGGTGAATTGCGCCGGACGGACACGCAGCATCATCGGGGCCCAGTCGCTTATCAATGCGGGGGTTCCGAACAAGATTGTCGCTCTGCGGAACGGGACGATGGGCTGGCACCTCGCGGGCTACAAGCTCGAGCATGGCAATATGCGACCGCCGCCGGAAGTCAGCGCGGACGGCGCCGGCATGGCGCGCCGGCGTTCGCGCACGGCTGCGGACCGGTTCGGGGTGCGGCATATCGATCTTGCCACGCTCGATAAATGGCGTGCCGAACGGGACCGGACCACGCTCTATGTGTTCGATGTCCGCACGGCCGAAGAATTCGCCGCCGGACACCTTGTCGATTCCCGCCATGCCCCGGGCGGCCAGCTCGTCCAGTCGACCGACGCCTATATGGCCACCCAGAGGGCGCGGGTTGTCCTCGTGGATCCGGAGATGGTCCGCGCGGAGATGACCGGAAGCTGGCTGCGCCAGCTCGGCTGGGAGGACGTGTTTGTGCTCGAAGGCGGACTTGACGGGGCAGAGCTCAAGCAAGGTGCGCGACCGGCAGCTCTGGCAGGAACGCTTCCCGATTGCGACTTGATTCCGCCGGCCGAGGCCAAGGCGCGTGTGGACGCCGGGGCGCTCTTCCTGGATCTGACGCGGAGTCTCGACTACCGCGACAATCATGCGGAAGGTGCACGCTGGTGTCCGCGTGAGAAACTCGGTGACGCACTCGGCAAGACCGGCTCAGAAAGCGCAATCTTGATCGCCGGCGACGAGCGCTTGGCACGGCTGGCCGCTACCGATCTTGCCTCGAAAGGGTTGTCGGCGACCGTCGTCTCCGGCGGAACCGAGGCCTGGGAGGCGTCCGGACTGCCCATGGCGGCCGGGATGGGAGAGCCGCTCGCGGTTCCGGACGATGTTTATATGCGGCCCTACGACAAGGAAGCGGGACGCGAGGAAATGGAACGGAGGATGAACGCTTACCTGACCTGGGAGATCGCCCTAGTGGATCAGATCGCCCGGGACGGCGGCATATCCTTCCGCTCCTACCGCTGAAGACGCTCAGGCGAGCGCCGCGATCCGTTCGAAACCGGCATCCAGGTCTGCCTTGAGATCGGTGACGTCTTCGAGGCCGGCATGGATGCGCAGCAACTGCCCGGGCTCGTTCCAGGTCGTCACCGTTCTGGCGGCGGCCGGGTCGCCCGGCAGGATGAGACTCTCGTAGCCGCCCCAGCTGGCTCCCATACCATAATACTCAAGACCGTCGAGAAAGGCGGCGAGCGCGGCGCGGGAGAGCGGTTTCAGCAGGAACGAGAAAAGACCGCTCGCGCCTGTGAAATCGCGCTTCCAGATTTCATGGCCGGGACAGGAGGGAAGGGCCGGATGCAGTACGCGGTCGACTTCCGGGCGTTCCGAAAGCCATTTCGCGAGTGCCAGCGCGTTGCGCTCGTTCTCCGCCAGCCGCACGGCCATGGTCCTGAGACCGCGTTGCGCCAGATAAAGGTCGTCCGGGCCGGAGCAGTTTCCCTGCATGAAGACCGTATCGCGGATCGCCGCGGCCTGCGCGTCCTTGCTGACGATTACCCCCATCATGACGTCCGAATGCCCGCAGATATATTTGGTGACGGCCTCGACTACGATATCGACGCCGTGCCCGAACGCATCGAAATAGAGTGCCGTCGCCCAGGTATTGTCCATGATGACGGTTGCGCCTTGCTCGTGCGCGATGGAGGCGAGGGCAGGTACGTCGCAGACCTCGAAGGTCATGGTTCCAGGCGCCTCGAGATAGACGACCTTGGTTTCCGGCCGGATCAGTTCGGCGAGGTCTTCCGGTTTCATCGGGTCGAAGAAGGTCGCCTCGACACCGAACCGCTCCAGGAACCCGCCGGCGAATTTCCGGGTGGGGAAATAGACGTTGTCGGTGATCAGGATGTGGTCTCCGGCGGAAACCTGGCTCAGGATCGCGCAGCATATTGCCGCCAGCCCGGATGAGACGGCGACGGCGCTTTCCACGCCGTAGAGTTCCGCGACAGCTTCCTCGAAGGATCTGGTCGTCGGCGTCCCCCGCCGGCCGTAGCGGAAACCGGTGAAGTCGGGTTTGCGCGAGGCCTCGAGCGCATCCAGGGACGGTTTCAGGATCGTGGAGGCATGATAAACGGGCGGATTAACCACGCCGTGGTTCGCGTGAGGATCGCGTCCGGCGTGGGTGATGAGCGTTTTCTTTCCGGCTTTTGCACCGCGTTGCATGACATCTCCGGGATTTATTTGAGTTTTGAGAGAGGCGAGATCGCAAAATCTTAGGGGCAAAAAACCTCGGATGTCCGCCGAAAATCCGTCACGATTGCAATCGCCGCAAGGACATATCCGCCCGATGGTTTCTTCTCGCACTTGCAAAACACATCAACTGCGTGTTGGAATTAATTCCGCTGTCATGTGGACCGGCTCCAACGCGGCCCAGTATTCGTTCATGCAGAGCGACCGAGGCCAACACAAAAGCCGAGTAGCCGGAAGACGTGGCGGTGAACAACGACCGGGATCAACGGGGGCGATCCCAGAATAAATGTCAGGGATTTGCAGACCGGGACAACCGGCCGTCGTTAACCGAAACGATAACAGGGTGGGTTTCAGGATGAAGAAACTGAGTCTTTTGGGCCTTGGCCTCGGCATGATGGCCAGCCTTGGCTTCACAGCCGAAATGGCGTCCGCGCAGAGCACGCTGGACATCGTGAAGCAGCGCGGTCATCTCCGGTGCCAGGTTGGCACCCCGGCCAGCGGCTTCTACCAGCTCGACGAACAGGGTAACTGGTTCGGCAGCGACGTCTCGATCTGCCGCGCGATCTCCGCGGCCATCTTCGACGATCCGTCGAAGGTCGAATTCCAGTCCGTCACCAGCGCCGTCCGCTTCACCGCGATGGCCAACGGTGAGTCCGACGTCCTTTCCCGGACGACGACTTGGACGCTGTTCCGCGACACGCAGCTGGGCCTCGACTTCACGACCGTCAACTTCTACGACGGCCAGGGCTTCATGGTGCCGAAGGATTCCGGCATCAATAGCGCTCTCGAGCTCGCAGGCGCGACGGTTTGCGTGCTGACCGGCACCACCACGGAACTGAACCTGACCGACTACAGCCGGGCCAACAACCTGGAAATCGAGCCGGTCGTGTTCGAAGATTCCAACGTGCGTAACGACACCTATGCCAAGGGCGGTTGCGACGCGATGACCAACGACAAGTCCGGTCTCGCTTCCAGCCGCGCCGCGTTCCCGGATCCGGGCGCGCACAAGATCCTGCCGGAAACGATCTCCAAGGAGCCGCTCGGCCCGGTCGTCCGTCAGAACGACTCCCAGTGGATGGACATCGTCAAGTGGACCGTGTTCGCTCTGGTTCAGGCTGAGGAAATGGGCATCAACAAGGCCAATGTCATGGACATGGTCGCCAGCCCGAAATCCCCGGAGATGGCCCGTATGCTCGGCGTCGAAGGTGACCTGAACAAGGGTCTGGGCCTCGAGAAGGACTGGGTTGTCCGCATCATCAAGCATGTCGGCAACTACGGCGAGATCTACGACGAGTACATGGGCACCAAAGGCAAGCTCGCCATCGGTATCCCGCGTGAGGGCAGCCAGAACGCGCTGTGGACCGAAGGCGGCCTGATGTACTCCCCGCCGTTCCGGTAAGACATCCAAGACAGCAGGCCCGGCCAGGCAGTTGGCCGGGCCTCTGTTTTTCTGGATCCTCTTCTCTCTAGCGGGGATGACTATATGGCTGTCGTTGACAGAGGGGCGTCAGGGCAGGGATCGTCGTTTTCGGAAATCGTAAACGACCAGCGCTACCGTTCCGTTTTCTATCAAATCGTTGTTGCCGTCGTCGTGATGTGGGCCGGGTGGTACCTGTTCTCGAACACGGCACATAATCTCGAAGCGCGCGGCATGAGCGCCGGCTTCGGCTTCCTCGGAAGCACTGCCGGATTCTCCATCGCATTCTCAGTCATCCCGTACGAGGCGGGTGACAGTTATCTGTGGGTGTATCTGGTCGGGATCACCAACACGCTGCTTCTTGCGGTCGTCGCGATCATTTTCAGTACGCTGATCGGCTTCTTCGTCGGTGTCCTGCGGCTCTCCAAGAACTGGCTGATTTCACAGCTTGCGGCCTGGTATGTCGAGATCATCCGCAATACGCCGCTGCTGTTGCAGATTCTTTTCTGGTATCTCGCGGTTTTCGCGATCCTGCCGCGACCGAAACAAAGTATCGACGTCTTCGGGCTTGGCATTTTCGAGCTGAACAACCGCGGTTTCTATTTTCCCGCTCCGGTCCTGGGAGAGCTGTTCTGGCTCACGATGGCGACCCTGTTGGCCGCGATCGTCGTGGCCTACGGTATCGCGGTCTGGGCGAAGAAGCGGCAGAACGATACCGGTGAGCGGTTTCCGGTCTTCTGGACTGCGGTTGGGATTGTCTTCGGCGCGCCGCTGGTGATGTTCGTCATCACCGGATCGCCGCTGGAGTGGGATATCCCGGCCCTGAAGGGCTTCAACTTCAGGGGAGGCGGATCTGTTCCGCCGGCCTTCTGCGCGGTCTTTATCGCACTCGTCGTCTATCATGCCTGCTACGTCGCGGAAATGGTGCGCGCCGGGATTCTGTCGGTCAGCCACGGTCAGACCGAAGCGTCCTATTCGCTTGGCCTGAAACCGGGACTGACATTGCGTCTGGTGATCATTCCGCAGGCCATGCGGGCCATCGTTCCGCCGCTGATCAGTCTCTGGATGAACGTGGTGAAGAACTCTTCCCTGGCCATCGCGGTCGGCTATCCGGATCTGGTGGCGGTCTTCATGCAGACTTCGCTCAACCAGTCCGGCCATGCCATCGAGATCGTCGCCATGGTGATGCTGTTCTATATGACGGTCAGCCTGACGATTTCCGGGGCGCTGAACTACTACAACAAGCTCGTTCAGCTGAAGGAGCGGTAAGCCATGACAAATCTTGACGCATCCGCCTCCGAAGTAACGTTCAAACCGAAGCCGAGCCTGCCGCCGCCGCCGAACACCGTTGGCGTCGTCGGCTGGGTCCGCAAGAACCTGTTCAGCAGCCCGCTGAACAGCGTTCTCACCCTTCTGTCGCTCTATGTGATCTGGGTCGTGGTTTCGAACACTGTCGAGTGGGCTTTCATCAACGCCGTCTGGGAAGCCGAATCCCGCCGGGAATGTCTCGACAAGGTCGGACTCTCGGGCGCCTGCTGGGCCGGTGTCTCGCACTGGATGAAGAATTTCATCTACGGGCGCTATCCGGATGACGAAATCTGGCGGGTCAATCTGGCCTTCGGAACGCTCATCGTCTGGATGGCACCGTTCTGGTTTCCGCGGGTCACGGGCAAGATGGCTATCGGCGCCTCGGCGATCATCATTTCCCCGTTCCTGCTCGGCTATCTCTTTGCCGGGGGCGAGAAGGGGCTGTTCCTGCAGCTGATGGTCTCCGTTGCGATTGCCTCCTTCATCTTCTCCTGGGCGCATGTCCTGCTGTGCCTGTCCACGGGGCGTTCGCTCTGGGACACGATCGTCAATGTCTCGGGCTTCGCCTCCAAGGCGGACAATGTCCAGAAGTACCCGGTGATCGGCGCGTTCGTGGTGCTGCTCGTCGCGGTCTTCGCATGGCAGTCGGGTTGGCAGCTCGAGGGGCAGTCGACCAATCTCTGGGGCGGCCTGTTCGTCACCCTGGTGATTTCCGGCATCGGGATCGCGGTCTCCTTGCCGGCGGGTATCGTGCTGGCACTCGGACGGCGTTCGAAGATGCCGATCATCCGTGTGTTCTGCGTGGCCTTCATTGAGCTGTTCCGCTCGGTGCCGCTGATCACCGTGCTCTTCATGGCGGTGACGATGGTTCCGTTGTTCCTGCCGGAGCAGATCAATCCGGTGAAGATCGTTCAGGCGATCATCGCGGTCTGCATCTTTTCCTCGGCCTATATGGCGGAAACGGTGCGCGGAGGGCTGCAGGCAATTCCGAAGGGACAGTACGAGGCCGCTCAGGCCCTTGGGTTGAACTATTGGAAGATGATGACCCTCATCGTCATGCCACAGGCGCTGAAGCTGATGATCCCGAATATCGTCGGCAGCTTCATCGGGCTCCTGAAGGATACGACCCTGGTCTCCATCGTCGGCCTCTACGACCTTCTGCTGATGCTGAAGGCCGTCAGCCTGAACCCGCAATGGAACGGTCTGCACACAGAACCGCTCTTCTTCGGTGCCTGTCTGTTCTTCGTCCTCTGTTTCATCATGTCGAAATACAGCCAGCACCTCGAACGCACGCTCGGAGCAGGGCAGGTCCGGAAGTAATTCCGGGCCTCCCGGCCACCGACGCAGCGCATCGAACAAGGAGTAAAGAACATGAGCATGGACGCTCAGGTTGAAACCATCTCCCCACACAAGTCGACCAAAGGTGACGAGGTCGTCATCGAACTTCTCGGGGTGAACAAGTGGTACGGAGAGTTCCACGTCCTGAAGGACATCAATCTCTCCGTCTATCAGGGCGAGAAGATCGTCATCTGCGGCCCGTCCGGTTCCGGCAAGTCGACGCTCATCCGGTGCATCAACCGTCTGGAAGAGCATCAGGGCGGAGATATCATCGTCAACGGGGTGACCCTGGACAATAACCTGAAGAACATCGACGCGATCCGCAGCGATGTCGGCATGGTGTTCCAGAGCTTCAACCTGTTCCCGCACCTGACGGTGCTGGAGAACTGCACGCTGGCGCCGATCTGGGTCAAGCAGACGCCGAAGGCCGAAGCAGAGGACCGCGCGATGGAGTTTCTCCGTCGGGTGAAGATCCCTGAGCAGGCCGGGAAGTATCCGGGGCAGCTTTCCGGCGGTCAGCAGCAGCGCGTGGCGATCGCCCGTTCGCTCTGCATGAACCCGCAGATCATGCTGTTCGACGAGCCGACATCGGCGCTCGATCCGGAAATGATTTCCGAAGTGCTCGACGTGATGGTCGAACTCGCCGACAGCGGCATGACCATGCTCGTGGTGACCCACGAAATGGGCTTCGCCAAGCGTGTCGCCGATCGGGTGATCTTCATGGATTACGGTGAGATCGTCGAGCAGAACACGCCGGAGGAGTTCTTCACCAATCCGCGGTCCGACCGGACCAAGCTGTTCCTGAGCCAGATCCTGGCGCACTAAGGAAACCGCTAGTGGGGGGACGGAGGGGGACCCCTAGGGAGGAGGGCGCGTCGCAAGAGATCGCACGCGCCCTTCGTCTATTCCTGCCTCTTTGTCAGATCGGGCAGTGTGGCCAAACCCGCCGCATCCCGGTAAAGGCTGTCGGCTGCATGACCGCGATCCGCTTCGGCCGGCGGCGCGGAGAACCCGGCATCGCGCGGATCGGGAAGGATCTCCGTTTCCCGGGCGACAGGTACGAATCCAGCGCGCATATAGTTCCCGATGGCGCGCGGATGATCCAGATCGCAAGTATGTACCCAGACCCGTTCAGTCTCCGGGCCCCAGGCGAGATCGATGGCCGCGTCGATGAAATACCGGCCGAGCCCGAGCCCGATGAAGTCCGGCAGCAATCCGAAATAGGAAAGCTCGGTCTCCTTGCCGTCGGCGGAGCGTTCCAGCTCGCAATATCCCGCCGGCTCGCCGTCGACCCGGAGCAGATGATACTCGGCGCCCTCTCGCGATAGCGTCTGGGCCAGGCTCTCGTCATCCATGATCCTGCGGGAAACCCAGAACCAGTCTCCGCCGACGCCGTCATAGAGATAGCGATAGAAGCGGGTCGTCGGGATGCCGATACGTTCCAGCGTCACCGTGCGACCGGTTTCCGGCGGCCGCGCTTTCGCCCGGTCAGGAGGTGTTTTCATTTCCAGATGGATGACCTGGGTGCTCACCGCTCCGATTTTCCAGTCGGGAACCGGACGGAAGCGCTTGGCCATCACCAGACGGTCTTCCTCGACGTAACCGAGCCGCTCGTAGAAGGCTTTGACCTTGCTGTTGGTGGAGCGGATCATGAGCTGCGCCTTGCCGACGCCCCGGCCGATCAGCCAGTTCTCCGCAGCGCCCATGATTTCGCGGCCATGGCCGCCACCGTGGATCGCGGGATCTACGCCGACGTAATAATACCAGCCCCGGTGCCCGTCATGCCCCACCATGGCGGCCGCAGCCAGTCTGTCGCCGTCGAAGCCAAGCAGGATCTCGGCATTCACGCTTCGCTGGCAGAAACGGATGTCTTCGTAAGGGTCGTTATGCGGGACCGTGAGACCGGCCGCGTTCCAAAGCGCGACGACGGCGGGTGTGTCGCCATCGGCGATCGGTCGGATATCCAGTGCCATTTGTCCTTACCCGTTTCAGCCGGCTTCGACGGGCGTCTCCGGATGGCCGCCCCATTCGCTCCAGGAGCCGTCATAGACAGCGACGTCTTCCTTGCCGAGCAGATAGAGACCGAGCGACAGGACGCAGGCCGTAACACCGGAGCCGCATGTGGTCGCGGCCGGCTGGGACAGGTCGAGACCGAGATCGTCCACAAAACGTTTCTTCAGTTCGTCCGCCGGGAGCAGGGTCTTGTCGGCTGCGAGCAGATTGCCGAATGGCAGGCTCAGGCTCCCAGGGATATGGCCGCTGCGCAGTCCGGCGCGAGGTTCCGGGGCGGTACCCGCATAGCGCTCGGCCGCGCGGGCATCGATCACGACGCGTTCCCGGCTTTCGATATTGCCGAGCAAAGCAGGAACGTCGGTAACGAGTTCAGGGCGGAAACTCGCGGAGAAAATGGCGGCGGGCAGGCTTTCCGTTCCGCTCGAGACGGAGCGGCTTTCCGCGAGCCATTTCGGAAGCCCTCCGTTAAGAACGGAGACCCGATCGTGCCCGAAGAGCCGGAACATCCACCAGACGCGGGCGGCGCTCATCATCCCATAGGCGTCGTACACGACGACGTGGTCGCCGCTTGAAATTCCGAGCACCCCAACCTTGGACGCGAAAGTCTCCGCGTCCGGGATCATATGGGGCAGGGGATTGGATGGATCCTTTACATCGTCGATGTCGAAACGGACCGCTCCGGGAATATGCTTCTCGCGATATTCCTCGTCGGCGTTCCGATCGACATTCGGCAAGTGATAGCTCGCATCGAGAATCTTGACGGATGTGTTGTCGAGATTTGCTGCCAGCCACTCGGTCGAAACGAGAGCCTGCGGGTTCACGTAATCCATCTTTTCCTCCCAGGGCGGTGCGTCTATTCGAGCCAATACGGCGTCGGCAGGCCTTTTTCCTTCAGGAAGGCCGGATTGAAGATTTTCGTCTGGTAGCGGTGCCCCCAGTCGCAGAGCACAGTGACGATGGTGTGGCCCGGACCCATCTTGTTCGCCAGCTTCACGGCGCCGGCGACATTGATTCCGGTCGACCCGCCCATGCAGAGGCCCTCTTCCATCAACAGCTTGAAGATCACATCAAGCGCTTCCTCGTCTGTAACCTGGAACGGTTCGTCGACCGTGATGCCTTCCAGATTCGCGGTGATCCGGCCCTGGCCGATACCTTCGGTAATGGAACCGCCTTCGGACTTCAGCTCGCCATGGGCGTAGTAATTGAAGATTGCGGAGCCCATCGGATCGGCGAGGCCGATCTTGATGTCGGGATTGCGTTCCTTCAGCGCCAAGCTGACGCCGCCGATCGTCCCGCCGCTTCCGACCGAGCAGATGAAGCCGTCGACCTTGCCGTCGGTCTGATCCCAGATCTCCGGTCCAGTCGTCTCATAGTGGCCTTTGCGGTTGGCGACATTGTCGAACTGGTTCGCCCAGATCGCGCCACTCGGCTCGCTGGCGGCGATTTCCTCGGCAAGGCGGCCGGAATAACGGACGTAGTTGTTCGGGTCCTTGTAGGGAACGGCCGGGACGAGACGAAGATCCGCGCCGACGAGACGTAGCATGTCCTTCTTTTCCTGGCTCTGGGTCTCCGGCATGACGATGACCGAGCGGTAGCCGAGCGCGTTGCCGACAAGGGCGAGGCCGATGCCGGTATTTCCGGCGGTGCCTTCGACAATGACGCCGCCGGGGCGGAGCGCGCCGCGTTCTTCGGCGTCACGGATAATTGCAAGCGCCGCGCGATCCTTCACGGACCCGCCTGGATTGAGAAATTCGGCCTTGCCGAGAATCGTGCAGCCGGTTTCCTCCGACGCGCGCTTCAATTTGATCAGCGGGGTATTGCCGATCGTACCTACGAAGCCATCGCGAATTTGCATTCTTCTTCTCCGCTCTCGCATACGGGTGATTGCCGGACGAACTTAGTGATCCGGTCTTATGGTTACCAGTGCGTTCCCGCACGTCGGTGCGGATCGCGCGGAATTCACCGTTTCTGATCGAGCACAGATTGCCGCAAGGCAGGGCCGGCCAGGCGGTAGAGGATTTTGTCGCTCTTCAGAAGCGGGCCGAGTTTCTCGTAGAAAGCGACCGCCTTTTCGTTCCAAGGATCGGCGGTCCAGTCGATCTGGGCAACGTTCGTTTCATCCGCGAGGCGGAGCAATTCGCCCATAAGCGCGGCTCCGACGCCGGAGGAGCGCGCTTTCCGCGTTACGAAAAGATCCTGGATGAAAAAACTTCGCTGACAGCTGGCGAAGGCGAAGACCTCCGTATAGGCAAGGAAGCCGCTTACCGTTCCCATGGTCTCCGAGACCAGGATTTTCAGATTGCTCTCACGCTCAAAAAGTTCGGCGGTCATGACATGGGCCATGTAGGAGCGCTGATTGCGCGCCGGCAAACCATAGAAAGCCAAGAGTTCCTGGGCGAGGAGCGCAAGCGAATCGACATCGTCTGGCTGCGCCTCGCGAACGGCTATTTGACCGTTTCCTGAGCTTTCATCCGCGGTCCTATCCAGGTCGCGAAGCGCCGAAGGTGGCGGGAAGGTATCTGCGCTCATCTGCGTACCTGGGTCGATATATCCGTGGGCATGGCCCAGTTGAAGATCGACCTTGGCCGCCCCATTGGCCGCTGTCAATTTAACGCCGGAAATTTAAAGGGAAAACCGATCTAAATGGCTTATTGCGACTGTTCAGCCGCATCGAACGGAGCGGCACTCACGAAGTAGGTGTGTTAGGCTCGCGCTCAAATCCGCCTTTGGCACGGGGACCGGAAAGTGGCGAAGTCTCTGATTCTCCTACGGCATGCCAAGTCCAGCTGGAGCCGGCCGGGACTGGACGATTTCGACCGTCCGCTGAACAGGCGCGGCGAGCGTGCGGCGCACGTGATCGGACTGTTTCTGAAACAGGAAAACGTCGCGCCCGACCTTGTCCTTTGTTCCGCCGCAAAGAGAACCCTGCAAACCTGGGAGGCCATTCGGCCCAACCTTCCGCAGAGTACGGCGTTTGAGGAAACGGCCGCGATATACGAGGCGGGAATCGGTCAGCTTTACAAGACGCTCTCCGAGGTCAGCGACAATGCCGGCACGATCCTGATGATCGGACATAATCCGGGTCTCGAGCGGCTGACGGCCTCTCTCTGTCAAGGGCAGGCGGGCGAACAGATGGCGCGCGTTCTGGAGAAGTTTCCGACCGGTGCGCTCGCGCTTATCGACCTACGGATCGAATCGTGGTCGGCGATAGCCCCCGGTATCGGAACATTGACCCGATTTGTGACGCCGAAGGAACTTGTATGAAGAGTAAATCCACCGCGGCGCCCAAGGAATCGGAGCTGCGCCTCGCAGTTCCCGAAAAGTCCCAGAACAGGCTGAAACGTCTGCCACTCCTAGTCGGATCTGGCGTCGGCCGCGCCAGAAGCATGCATCTAAGGTCGACATATTACGACACGCCGGATGGAGCGCTCGCCGCCGCGGGAATGAATTTGCGCATCCGGCAAATAGGACAGCGTTTCGTGCAAACGCTGAAGATTGGCAGCGGGTGGCAGGCAGGTGTCGCAGAGAGAATTGAAATCGAGGGGTGGGTTCGGGAAGAGCACCCCGTGCTCGATTTGATTCATCACGCCGGAACGCGTGAGTTTCTGACGCGTAATGGGCTCTGGGACCGGCTGGAGACGCGTTTCGTCACCGACTTCAGGCGCGTGAGCCGCGAGGTGCGTTTCAAGGGGGATTTTGGTGAGGCTCTCGTCTCCGCGGATCTCGATCTCGGGGAAGTTCGTTCCGGGAACCGGTCGGTGCCGATCTCGGAGCTCGAACTGGAGCTTAAGGAGGGTGAGCCTGCGGTACTGTTCGAACTTGCCAGTGCTATTCACCGCACCGTTCCGGTCCGTATCGAGTATCGCGGCAAGGCGCTCAGGGCCGAACAACTGACGTCGCCGCCTGAACCGAAACCGGTTAGAGGCATCAGGCCGGCGCTCACCCGAGGAACTCGAATTAACGAGGCGGCAGTGTCGATTTTGAAGGCCTGCCAGGTGCAGGTCGCCGCGAATGAGGCGGCTATTCTGGAGAGCATGGATCCCGAGGGGCCGCACCAGATGCGGGTCGCTCTCAGGCGCATGCGGGCGGCGCTCGGGATGTTCCGCGCGTTCGGCGAACCCGTGCTGACGGAGCGCGTTCGCGCGGAAGCCAAATGGCTTGCGACCGCGTTGGGCGAGGCCCGGGAATGGGATGTTTATATCGATGACCTGCATCTCCCCGTCGAGCGCGCGCTCGGTGCGGAGATTCCCGCGCTAAAGGAACTTCGGGGATTGGCCGAGGCCCGACAGGAAATCGGATACAGGGATGCCCGGGCGGCCGTGGCCTCGGCCCGTTTCACCGCCTTGCAATTCGATCTTGGCCTTCTGATAGAGAGCTTGTCGAGCGGCGTCGGCAATAGAGGGCTGGACCATCTTGCGCGGAGCGAGGAGTTTGCAGCCTCCCGGCTGGAAAAGCGGTTCCGGAAGGTGCGAAAGATGGGGCGCAAAGCGTTCAATGGACCGACGGAAGCGCTCCACGAGCTTCGTCTGGAGATGAAGAAGATGCGATACGCGTCGGAGTTCTTCGCCTCTCTGTTCGATGCAAAGAAGGCCAAGGTTTTTTCGAAGGCGGCAGCCCGACTCCAGAATTTGCTCGGCTACGCCAATGATTACGCGGTTTCGGCGCATCAGCTCGCGGCTTTGCTCGAAGCAAATCACGGCACCCAAGCGCAGTCGCTGGCGAAGGCGGCAGGTGTGGTCATCGGCTGGCACGGTGCGGAGATGGTACAGGCCAACAGGGAGATTCAGGACGCCTGGAACCGATTTCTGGATGCAGGCCGGTTCTGGCCGAAAGCGGCGGTTTAGCACTAGTCCGGCAACTGGGCGAGCTCGGCCAGAATTTCCGCGCCATGTGCGCCCCGCACCGGGCTCGGGCCGGGTCTCGGGGGCTCCTTGCCGTCGAAGCGCGGCGCGCTTCTTGCCTGCAGCCGTCCGCCGGCATCCAACCAGACGCTGCGCGCTGCCATGTGCGGGTCCGCCGCGGCATCCTCCGGTGTCAGTACCGGGCCGACACAGGCGTCGCTTCCGGCAAACAGCGAAACCCAATGGGATCGCGGCGCGGTCCTGAACAGCGCCTCGAGACGCTCGTTCAAGGCCGGCCAACAGTCACGATCGAACTGTTGCGAGAACTCAGGGTCGTCCGCAAGGCCCAGTCGCTCGAGAAAGATTCTGTAGAATTTCGGCTCAAGGCACTGAACCGATAGATAAGTATCGTCGCGGCAGAGGTAGCAGCGGCTCCAGTGCGGTCCGTCCAGCAGGCTCTGCCCGCGCGCGCTCTCAAAGGCGCCCGACGCACGGAGCGACATCAGCAGGTTCATCATATGGGCGGAACCGTCGACGATCGCCGCATCGACGACCGTCCCGGTGCCGGTGCGGCGCGCCTTCAGGAGACCGCTCAGCATTCCAACGGCAAGATAGAGAGCTCCGCCGCCGATATCTCCCACCAGAGTTGGAGGCGGGAAGGGAGCCTGCCCCGGGGGCGAGGCATACCAGAGCGCACCGGAAAGGGCGATATAGTTGAGATCGTGCCCGGCCTCGGCGGCCTTTGGGCCGCTCTGTCCCCAGCCGGTCATGCGCCCATAGACGAGACTTGGCTGGATCTCGAGGCAAATCTCGGGGCCAAGGCCGAGCCGCTCCATCACGCCCGGGCGGAAACCCTCGATCAGGCCGTCGGCGGTTCGCAGCAGTTTTTTTAGTACCGCAAGATCGTCCGGCGCCTTCAGGTCGAGTGCAATGGAGCGCTTGCCCCGGTCCAGCAGATTGCTTTCTCCTTTACCGGGCACGTCCGAGCTCTCTTTGCGGTGCACGGTGATCACGTCGGCCCCGAGATCCGCCAGCAGCATTGCGGCGAAAGGGGCGGGCCCAAGGGCCTCGATCTCGATGATACGGATGTCCGACAGCATGGTGGGCCGTTCCGGCGGTTGAGGGAGCGTCAATCGTCGCCGGAAACACGTGCTCCGGCAATGTTCTGTCTGGCTTGGGGGAAGGTAAAATAAAAACGGCCGGAGCAAGGCTCCGACCGTTTTGCAATTGGCTCCCCGGGACGGATTCGAACCGCCGGCCAAGCGGTTAACAGCCGCTTGCTCTACCGCTGAGCTACCGGGGATCAGCGGCCCGCCGAGACGTTTGCCCCGACGAGGAGGCGGTATATAGCAGTGCTTTTCCGCGAGTGCAAACCCGAAACGTGACAGTTTGACAAAATCGGATGATGCGAGCGTTCCGCAGCGGAAATCCGCCGATTTTCACGCTCAGGATCGATAATTTCAGGATTTGGAAGCTGGAGGCCCGGGCCGGAATCGAACCGACGTACAAGGATTTGCAGTCCTCTGCATCACCACTCTGCCACCGGGCCAGCAGGGCGGGATAGGTAACGGCAGCGGAGAGCGACGTCAATGGGATTTGTTGACTGCATCTGAAGATGGCGAATTTCGTCGTGGTTCGCCGATTTTGTTGCCCGCGGTATCGGCAGGATGGAGCATTTCCTGCTCCGCGCTTCAAAAAATCTTCCTCTGATAAACTCTACTCATCTGATAAGGAGTTGATTCCAATTCTTTGCCGCTCTGTCGATTCTCATGCGCTATCCTGCACTCATCATTCCGACCGTCGAAAGCAGAAGCGGGTTGTTGCGCCGAGCACTCGGGCACCTTGCCGAGAGCGGTTACTCGGGGCGAATCCTGGTCGCGGACCATAGCCGCGCGCAACAAAGCGAGTGCAGGCCGGTATCGCTGGAATTCTCTCGTGTTCTCGATATCGAACACCGTCGCCAGGATCCGGAAATACACTTTCTGGAGCGAATCAACGATGCTGCGGAGTGTCTTGCCGACGAGTACGTGATGCTGCACGCCGATGACGATTTCGTCATCATGCCCGGGTTAGTCAAATGCGTGGCGCATCTTGAAAACCAGCCGGATTCCGTCCTCTGCCAAGGTCGAATGGCACGTGTCGAGGTTCGTCAGCAGGACGGGCGGACGGAAATCGCACCCGTCGGATACAGCCGTCGCTCGCGATGCGAGAGTAATCCGTTGATGCGGCTGGTTCTGCTTCTTGAGAATTATTGCGCCACGCTCTACGCGGTGCATCGGCGAACTGAACTCATGGAGGCTGTTGAGCATACGCTTCGTTATTCCAGGGATGTCACGTACTGGCAGTACCTCCTGACCTGTATCTGCGTCCTCAAGGGAAAGAACCCGGTCATCGACGAACTGCATTATCTGCGTGAAATGCATGATACGAGCTGGAGCGCCAGCGCGGTGCGCACGAGAGATCCCGA
The DNA here is from genome assembly GCF_024662015.1 of Nisaea acidiphila. Taxonomy (NCBI): domain Bacteria; kingdom Pseudomonadati; phylum Pseudomonadota; class Alphaproteobacteria; order Rhodospirillales; family Thalassobaculaceae; genus Nisaea; species Nisaea acidiphila. The sequence goes on from NZ_CP102480.1 coordinate 4,720,136, forward strand.
GCATGTCCCGTGGATCTTCCTTTCCCCGGAGTTCTCCCGACTGACTGAGGCGTTTCGGACCGGCATAACCGACTTCATAAAGGCGGAGATAGGAGAGCCGACGGAAAAATTCTGGCCCCATTTTGACCAGGCCTGTTTAGGATTGTTTCGTTGGGCTCTCGGATGTGGAACCAAAGACGAGGATGAACCTGGGGAAGCCGAATTTCTTGCCCGGTTGGTGAGTCTGGATACAGCGGAACATGCGGCACTCTTGAAGTGCGGAAGAAGGATCATGGAAGGCAGATGAGCGTAACGGCGGCGATCGACAGGGATAGTATATTAGAATCTGTATTGAACTCTGAGGTCCGTCCGGATCCGTTCGAACATGCCATTGTCGAACGGTTCTTTTCGATTGAGGATCTGGCGGCGATTAAAGCCAACTGGCCGGAAGAGAAGTATTTTGAGCCGCTCTCGGCCATTAAGGACGACAAATATCCAAAACGTCGGGAACTGCGGCTGGAAGATCAGCATCTGGAGCTTCTTCCGACGCATTGCCAAGACTTTTGGCGCGGACTCAGGGATGCGTTATGCAGCCCCGCGTTTGCGAAAGTGGCATTCGGCAAGTTCCAATCGATTCTGGCGCCTCGCATTAATGCTCCAGGGAGTGGCAACATTGTACTCGACCTTCGTCTCCTGGAAGACCAGAGCAGCTACGAACTCGGGCCGCATACAGATATCGACTACAAACTATTGACCCTTTTGATCTACCTTCCGGACGATGACAGTTTGTCGGAATTCGGAACGTCATTGTACGAGCCCAAATTCCCCGATCGCCAATATAGTTCCAGCGGACACCATGCCCGTGACGAGTTCGAACTCGTCGGTACGGTGCCGTTTCTGCCGAATACGGTTTTCATGTTTCCCCGCACCGACAGATCTTTCCATGGTGTCGAGACCTTCGCCGCGCCGCAGTCCAAGCGGAAACTGATTGTCTATAATATTTACCTACGGTGATAGTCCGAGGAGGAGTTGGTGTCGGGTCAAAGTATCGGTCCTCGATACAATATCGAGTTTCCGTTGGCGGATGGACGCCGCCTCATCAAGGATCAGGACGGCAGGTCACGAGTAACGATGCCTGTGTCCTTCGATGCTGACGGACTGCGGACCGAGCATTCTTCGTCTTTCCTGTCGTCGGAAAAGTTCCGGGAAGCCTATTCGGCCGGGGCCAATACGGGGCATCGCATCTGTCCGCCGGAACACCTTCACATCGAATGGCGGGTCTATATCTGCTGCTGGGCTGCGACGCAGGCACTTAGCCTCGCGGGAGACTTTGTCGAATGTGGTGTGAGTACGGGAATCACGTCCCGGGCGGTTGCTGAATACTGCGATTTCGGTACGGCAGAGAAGACGTTCTACCTTTTCGATACATTCGCGGGCGTTCCCTTGGACCAGGCCGCTGACGATGAAGTCGCTTTGAGCGAAAGCAAAAACCAGCGGCATTATTTCGACAGTTACTCCTTGGTACTCGAGAGCTTCAAAGACTTCCCGAATGTCGAGGTCGTCAAAGGAAAGGTTCCCGAGAGCCTGGAAACCGTTCCTTTTGGCGCTGTGGCATTCCTTCATGTCGACATGAATATCGCATATCCCGAAGTCGCCGCTCTCGAGCATTTCTGGCCATTGCTATCGCCGGGCGCACCGGTCGTGCTGGACGATTACGGGTCGCAGGCTCACGTGTCGCAGAAGTCCGCGATCGACGACTGGGCGACCCGGAGCGGAGCAAACATTCTGCTCTTGCCGACAGGCCAAGGGCTGATCATCCGCTGACGGCAAGCGTCAGGCAGTTCCGATCAGGCGTTTCCTCGCGAGAGCGACGAAAGCACCGCGTCGGTCACCTCGCGAGTCGTGGCCTTCCCGCCGAGATCGCGCGGAAGTACGTTGCCTTCGGCAGTCACACGTTCAATCGCGGCCATCAATCTGCCGGCTGCAGCCCGTTCCCCGAGATGGTCGAGCAACATGGCGCTGCTCCAGAACGTGCCGATCGGATTGGCAACGCCCTTGCCGGTAATGTCGAAGGCCGAACCGTGGATCGGCTCGAACATTGACGGCATGTCGCGTTCCGGCCGGAGGTTGCCGGTCGGCGCAATTCCGAGCGAGCCGGTCAGGGCTGCGGCGAGATCGGAGAGTACATCCGCATGCAGATTGGTCGCGACGATGGTGTCGAGGCTCTTGGGATCCAGCACCATGCGCGTGGTCATCGCGTCGACCAGCATCTTATCGGTCTCGACATCCGGATAGTCGCCGCGAATCCGTTCGAAGATGCTGTCCCAGAACACCATGCCGTGTCGCTGGGCATTGGATTTCGTGACCAGCGTGAGTTTCTTGCGGGGTCTGGAACGTGCGAGTTCGAAAGCGAAGCGCTGGATTCGCTCCACGCCGGGGCGGGTAAATATGGCGACGTCGAGACCGACTTCCTCCGGCAATCCGACATGGACCCGGCCGCCGGCGCCGGCATATTCACCCTCGGAATTCTCCCGCACGATGACCCAGTCCAGCTCTTCCGATCCGACATTCGCGAGCGGGCCGGTAATTCCCGGGAGCAGCCGGGCAGGGCGGACGTTCGCATATTGGTCCAAGGTCTGGCAGATCTTCAGGCGCAGGCCCCAAAGCGTGACGTGGTCCGGAATCTTCGGGTCGCCGGCCGATCCGAAAAGGATGGCGTCGAACGCACGCAGGGTGTCGACACCGTCCTCGGGCATCATTTCCCCGTGCGCACGGTAATAGTCGCCACCCCAAGGGAAATGCTCGAAATCTAGAGCGAAGCCGGGTTCCGTCGCAGCCACAGCCTGGAGAACCTCCACGCCTGCATCGATTACTTCCGGGCCGATTCCGTCGCCGGGGACGGCGGCAACTTTGAATTGCTTCATGGTTTTTGTTCGGCCGGACCTGATCCGGCCGCTCCCTTGAGTTCCTGCGGAGTCACCGCGTGACATTTCCGAAAACACTAACGCCTGGACCTGCGTCAGCGCTTCGTCATTTCACATGCCGGAGGATATTGGGAGCGAAGTCAGGCCAAAGGCAAAGCAATCCGGAAACCGGCGCCGCCGAGCTCGCTCTGGTGATATTCGAAGGTGCCTTGGTGCTCTTCGACAATGATGCGCTGGCAAATCGCTAGGCCCTGCCCGGTCCCCTTGCCGGGAGCCTTTGTCGTGAAGAAAGGATCAAAAATCCGATCGATTAGCTCCTCCGGAACGCCGGGACCAGTGTCTTCAATCACGATCGAAACTTCCCGTTCGTCAGCGCCGACCTCAACCCTGATGCGATCCGCTATGGCCGCGTTCTGATCCCGGCTTTCCGCTATGGCTTGGGCGGAATTCACGATCAGATTCAGCAGCACTTGCTTGATGCCGTCAGATCGTACCGGGACAAGCGGGATGTCGTTCGGCGGCTCGAATTCGAGAGTAGCCACATATTTCCACTCGTTTCTGGAGATCACCGTGGCGCTTGAAATTAGGTCGACGATGTTTGCGGGCTCCCGCTTTTCGCCGCTCGGATGGCTGTAGAGACGCACAGCGTTAACAATGCTCGCGATCTGGCTGGTTCCTTCGAGCGCCTGCTGAATCGCACGCGGCACCTCCTCGCGGAGAAATTCGATGTCGAACTGATCGGAAATACCGGCGAGCGCTTCCGTGTGCTCAGGCACGCTTTCGATTTTTTCGGACACGGCATCGAAGGCTCCGAGCACATCCTCGAACCCGTCTTGGAGGAACCGCAAATTGTCCGAGATGTATTGGGTCGGCGTGTTGATTTCGTGCGCGATACCGCCGGCGAGCGTGCCGAGGGCCTCCTGCTTGTTAGCAACCATCAACTGCTGCTCTAGTTGCCGGCGGGAAGAGATATCGCGGATATTGATCGGACGTCCCATAGAGGAAAGCGGTTCCGATTTGATCACAAGGATTCTGCCGTCCCTCATCGTCAATTCGACGACCCCCTGGTCCAATATTGTCTGCAGGATCCCCTCATCGCCGTTTATAATATCGCCGTGTTCGCCGCGGACCTGGACTGGCTCGCAAGCTTTAATGAGGTCGGTCAAGGACTGATCCTTGATGTCCGTTTTGGGCGTGATCTCCAGATGATTGAGAACGGCCGCGTTCCAGAACACCATTTCGCAATCCATTCCGAGGATCGCGAAACCGTCCCTCATGATCGAGAGGGTTTCCTTGAGCATGCGCAAATTACGCTCGGCGAATTCGCGGGCGTGGAACAGCTCAAGGCTTTTCGTTTCAAGAACCTGTTCGGCTTCTTCGCGCGCCTTGATTTCTCGATCCAGTTTCCGCTGCAGCAGTTCGGCGTATGCGGCTGGATCCATGGTGTTCGGGCTTTCCATGTCGTGTCCTGCGTCAGTTGCTACGCGTCAAACGGAAACTGGCTTCGTTGATCAATGGTTCATCGCCCGGCAACGCCGCCTCGATGGAAATGCTTTCGCCGAAATGATCGATGCAGCCCTCGATAAGTCCGTGGCAAACGTGTGCGAAGCCTCGTTCCGAGCTGTATTTAACCGTCAACACGTCGGCGCCTTCGGTCGTGACACTTATCGTCGGAAGGCTTGCATCGGGGTACAGGACGCGTACGTGGTTGTGAATTGTACCGTGGATCGCCTGAATAAGTGAGAAACAGTCTTTGAACGCTTCTGCGTGTCGGGTGTGCGAACGCATCAAATCCGAGAAAAGGAACTGTCCGAAAGTCCGCTGCAGCGCGCTCGCGCTCGCGCCGGTCCGCTCCGTAAGCGCGACGACAAGGGTCACCATTTCGGAGTGCGGATAGGTACCCGTGCGGCTGTAGCTGCCGCCGCTAGCCAACGAAGGATGGCTGAGAACGGCATCGGCAACCTCAAGTCCGAACTCATTTTCGACCAGATCGACGAACGCGACAAAAATCTCACCTTTCATCGTCTTTCTCCTCAGTATCGATAGTTGAACCTCGCGTCTCTATGTGTCGGGCGAGAACGGAGGGCTCTGCTGGTGCCGCAAGAATGTCCGCGTTTATGCTTGGGTCCAGTCCGACCGAGCTCGGACCAGCCCAGATTTCGGCCCCCGTCGCGCGATAAATCAACGTGTCAACGGCGGGCTCAATGTTCCCACGGCTTGTTTCGATCGGCTGCTCAAGGGGCAAAGCGTAAGCCGCGAGGCAATCCAGGAAATCGTCCGTGGCGAGCGGTTTCTCAAGAAAATGTGTCACCTCTGCCTCGCGTATCGAGGCTTCCAGAACGTCCCGGTTCATATACCCCGTCAACATGATGCGCACGGTTTGCGGGGCGAACTCGCGCGCCCGCGACAGAAACTCGATTCCGCTCATGCCGACCATTTTCTGGTCGCTAACGACGACAGAAAAGGGACCGTTGTGCCGTAGAAGATGCAGACCCTCAGCCCCGCTCGCTGCGGTTTCGATCTCATAGACCCTTCCGGCGACTCTTTTGATGCCTTCCCGGTAGAAGGGATCGTCGTCAACAATGAGAATTCGTCCCACGCAAAACCGCCGCTACAGTTATATCGACAATTGCAGCTATATTGAGCGTTATGCGCGAGGCTCCCTATCCGCATTTGGGGAGCATTTCCGCATATGTGCATCAACTGGAGAGGAATGCTTCTTTCGAATGACATCACGGCCGAAAATCGCATTCGTAGACGATGAGAGCCGCGTGCTTGACGGTTTGCAGCGGACGCTCAGAGGCCGAAGCGATACATGGGACATGTCTTTCCATAATGATCCGGAGGAGGCGTTCAGAGAGTTCCGGACCCTTCTTCCCGATGTCGCCGTCCTTGATATCCGGATGCCGAATATGACCGGCATAGAGCTGGCGCGGAAAATGAGGGACGAGGCGCTCGAAACGATTTGTATCGTGCTTTCTGGCTCGACCGATTTCGACGTGGCGGTCTCATCGATCAATGACGCAAATATTTTCCGTTACTACGTCAAGCCATGCCCACCGGAGGATTTGACGCGCGGTATCGATGAGGCTGTCCGGGCACGGAAGAACCGGACGAATTTGGAGGAATCAGAGGCTGCGCCGCCGCCCGGCCTGACGGCTCTGTCGACGACAGCGCTTGAGCTTATTCCCTACGGCGTCATCGTCTGCGATGCCGATGGAAAGGCCGTGTTCGTCAATTCCCGGGCAGGACGCATCCTTTCCAACGGGCGTAGCCTTTCCCTTGATCCGGCGCACCGTCTGCGTGCCTTGCGCGCGGCGGAGACCAGCAGATTGCAAGACGCTATCAACAAGGCACGCGAAGAACAGTCGACCACGGCCTTGACGCTGGAGGGGGAGAGCGACAAACCGCTCCGACTGACTGCACAGCCATTCGACGAGAGCGGCTCTGGACAATCTGATCTTGTCGGCTTGTTCGTTTTCTCGGAGGATGAGCTATCGCCGCCGGATCCGCAGCTGCTGATCGAAATGTTCGGCCTGACGATTTCCGAATCTCGTCTGACCGCACAAATCGCTCGTGGGATATCGCTCGACGAGGCGGCGGCGGAGTGCGGAATTACGAAGAGCTCGGCCAGAACCTATTTGAAGAACATATTTCTGAAGGTAGGAGTGTCCCGGCAGGCGGAACTGGTCCGCACCGTCCTGACCTCATTGGCTACCCATTGAATTGTCCAAATTCTCCGCCAGTGTTCCGGCGCGTTCTTTCAGTCCAACTTTTTCAAGATAAGCCTCATCAAGCGGATATATGTCCGGATTGCGGCTGAAGAGACCGCTGTCTGAGACGCGCTTTGCGCCGACGATGGCCTGCGATATGTGCAGGACCGACAGGGGCCTTATCCCGGTTGTCTGGGCGTTATCCGGGTTATGATGAAAGGCGACGGCTTCGACGACTTCATCTGCAAAGCCCCACAGTCCCATCAAGTAGGCTCCGAGTTCTGCATGCGATGCTCCGAATGTGACGCGTTCGGCAGCGGATACCTGGGCTTCGCCGGTCTCAACCATCGCCATCGCTTTCTCGAAGGTGTCTGGATGATTGATGCGCAGTATGGCGGTCCCGATATGAGCGAGGAGGCCGGCCGAGGCGGCCTGTTCCACTCCAGCTTCGTCCATCTTCAGTTCCTGAGCGATACGCCGCGTCACACCGCCCAGGATTAGAGACCGTTCGGCCAGTTTCTTGCTCTCCTGGGCAACTTCCGGGGAAACCTCTTCGGAGAGATAAAACTCCGAGACGGTCAGCAATGCGCGAACCGTGTCCAGCCCCAGGACATCGATCGCCTGGCGGCAGCTCGATAGTTTGCGGTTGAGGTTGAAATATGCCGAATTGGCGAGACGGAGGATCTGCGCCGAAAGCCCGAGATCTTCCTCTATCGTCTTGGCGATGATGTTTGTCGAGGTGGTCGGATCGTCAATTTCCCGCACTAGCCGGAGATATCGATCAGAGAGAACCGGAACGCTTTTCAGGCTTCCAAGAAGAACCCGCAGGTCTTTCATCGGGAGCAGGTCCCGCACTCCAAAGGCGCTTTTCAGCGAGCTTACGAGGACGTCGGCATCGCAGGGCTTTGCGATGAAGCGGTGTGCATAGCCGAGCGCTTCGAGCATCGCCTCCTGCTCAGCATATCCCGAGAGAATGAAACGAATGCTTTCCGGATTACGCGTCGCGGCTGCCGTAAGCACCGCAACGCCGTCGACAGACGGCATGCGCATGTCGGAAACGACGGCATCGAACGGCTCGGCACCCATGCGATCAAGCGCTTCCTGTCCGCCGGTGAGGAACTCCATCTGCCATTCGCCGCGCATCGTGCGCAACATCCTGCGAAGGCCGCTCAGAATATTGGGTTCGTCGTCGACGAACAGAATGACAGGTTTGCTCTGAGTGTCGGTCATATTTTTCTAGCCCTCGGCTTTCTGGCGCTGCGGGGCGGTTGCCGGCTGCGCGCTCTCAGATCCGTTTTCTTCGATGTTTTCGATCTCGACTGGCTTCGGCCATTCACGGTCGCGTGCGGATGACAAGACACGCTCTGTCGTATCGTGCCCTGCCATCGTCGAGAGGGTCACGTTCTGGTTGATAACCTCATCGATAACGGCGTCGCTAAATCCCCAGATTGCGAGCAGGTAGGCGGCAATTGTGAGGCCGGACGCTCCAAAGAATTTGCGTTCCGCTTCCCAGCGCTGCGGCGTCTCGGCTTCTCCGACTTCCTTCTGGTACAGGTCCGGAAATTTCGCGGCGAGCGCGATCGAGCCAATGTTGCAAAAGGCCGCAGCAATTTCGAGATGCTGCGCTTCGAGCCCCTCGATCCCGGCGGCGGCGCCCATCGCCTTTGCGGTTTCGGCGATTTCCACGGTTTCGGTCCATAAGCGTTCTACATGGCAGTTGCTGTAGGGATCCATCTTCTCTTCGCCCGCAACGCGAACCAGCTGCTCAGCGGCAAGGCGCACGGTCGAATCTGTGACCGCTTGTGCGCCGCTCTTACCATCGTTTGACAGGTGACTCACCGCAATCTGCAACAGACTTGCGCCAGTGATCAGATCGCTGTCCAGGCGGCCTTCGCTAATCCCGCGCTTCGATCGTGTCGGGAGAATGGGGGTCGTAATGGACGCCATTGCCGAGCGGACGAAATCGTTCTTGATCTCTTTGGCTTTTTCCGCCAGGCGAGTCACATAGGCCGCGATATCTTCCGACTCGCACGGTTTTGTCAGGATAAAATGGGCTTTCGAGATCAGGGCGGACGCAATTTCGGTTTTGGCTCGCCCGGAAAGGGTTACCCGGATCGTTGAGGGCCATCTATCTGCGATTGCGCCCAGAAGATAGTCACCCGATTGTCCGGGCATGTCCTGGTCGGAGACGACGATGTCGAAGCATCGTTTCTCCATCGCCTCGAAGGCCTTCTCTGCGCCAAGCGCAATCTCGATCCGCCATTCGTTCCGGTATTTCGCGAAGGATCGGCGTAGTCCCTCGAGAAAATTCTGGTCGTCATCAACAAAAAGAACCGCGATCGACATGGACGTTCTCCTTGATTGCCCGAGTAACCGACTCTTGCGGGCCTAGGCTTGTTCCTGCGCGCCGTCTTCGGGATTCGGTTTGCTCTGCGCCCTCGAACGGAACTGGATCCATTTCCGTCCGTACTGAAGCAGTTGTTCGGCGCTGAAGGGCTTTTGCATAACGTCGATCGCTCCTGCGGCTTTGGCTTTTTCCCTGAACCCCGGTTCCGTTACCCCTGAAAGGATGAAAAAGCCGGTGAAGCGGCGATCGACGAAACTGTTTCCGCGCGCGACGACTTCCTCCAGCAGCTCCGTCCCGGTACCTCCGGGCATCATCTGGTCCATGAAGACGATGTCGAACGGTTGCCTGGCCTTCGTTGCAACCTCAAGCTGGGTCCGCGCCTCATCGATGTTCGATGCGGTCACGATTTCTTCTACCCGGGCCATCCGGAAGACCCGCCGCAAAGTGCTCTGGATCTCGTGAATGTCATCCACGATAAGCACCCGGCGGATACCGAGATCGGTTTCTCTCCGGCGGTTCCCTCCGTTCAGTGCGACATTGTCCATCACGTTTCTCCGCAGTCTTTGCGTGGCTATCGGGATTTCCAGGTGACGGTTCCCCGATGGCAGCAGGCAATTATTTGAAGGGGGCGGGGGTAAAAACTATCCGCATTTGGGGAGTGGCCGGCGAAAGGTGGCGAATGGCCAAAACGGCAACACCGGTTGTACTGGCGGCGGAGGTATGTGGATTGTCTTCGAAATTGCGCCAACGTATAACTGGCTGGAGCCTTGCTAAGGCTCGCGTAATCACCTCTGGAGCAGCGCCGCGCGATGTCGGACTTCGCAACTGCACGCCACAACATGGTCGAGAGCCAGATCCGGACGAATAAGGTCACGGACACCGCGATCATTGAGGCTTTCGAGTTCGTGCCGAGGGAATTGTTCGTGCCGAAGCCGATGATGGGCGTGGCCTATGTCGACGAGGATCTCGCGATCGGATCCGGCCGGATCCTGATGGAGGCCATGGTCTTCGCGCGCCTGCTGCAGACCGCTCTGCCGGATAAGAGCGATCAGGTGCTCGATGTCGCGTGCGGCTGCGGCTACTCGACCGCGATTCTTTCGCGCGTCTCAGGTACTGTTTACGGCATTGAATCCGACGAAGAGATGGTGTCCTTGGCTAACGAACGCCTGGGCTCGCTCGATGTGGACAATGCGGCCGTGGTATCTGGCAATCCGCTCGACGGCTATACCAAGAAGGCACCCTACAGCCTGATCGTGATCGGCGGCGGCGTGGAGCGCATTCCGGATCCCCTTATTGCGCAACTTAGCGATGGCGGTCGGCTCGTGACGATCCTATATGAAGATGGAGCGCGGCAGGGGACCGCCGTGCTGGTCGAAAAGTTCGGCTCGACCGTCTCCAAGCGCGTGATCTTCGACGCGTCCGTTCCGTTGCTCCCGGAATTCCGGAACGAGCCGAAATTCGTTTTTTAGACTCTGAATTTTGCCTGCCGGGCAAATGGAAGGAACTCGGATGACTCGGGTGAGGGTGATGAAAAATCTGTACCGCACGGCAGCGATGCTTACGGTGTCGGCATGCGTACTTGGCGTTTCGGCGCCGAGCGTGTCGGCGGAGACCTTGTCCGAAGTGCTGGCCTATACCTACCGCACCAATCCGACATTGAATACCGCGCGGGCCAATCTGCGGGTCACCGACGAAGGCGTGCCGCGCGCGAAAGGCGGCTGGAGACCGACGGTCTCGTCGACACTCTCAATCGGCTATTCGAATTTCGATACCGAGACGAGCACCTCCTCGAGCAATGGCGACACGACGCCGAAAGACGCAACTCTCACGGTTACGCAGCCTCTTTATCGCGGCGGCCGGACCGAAGCCGACGTCAATCAGGCAGAATTCAGTGTCCAGCGCGAACGTGCGAATATGTTCGGGACCGAGCAGCAGACTCTTCTGGACGCCCTAACGGTATATATGAACGTGATTCGGGACCAATCGGTTCTCGAACTTCAGCAGAAGAATTTGGAGCGATTGGAAACGCAGCTTCGTGCCACCCGTGACAGGTTCGAGGTCGGTGAAGTGACCCGGACCGACGTCGCCCAGTCAGAAGCTCGTGTCGCCCGCGCCGATGCCGACCTGATCCAGGCGGAAGGCAACCTGATCAGCTCGCGCGTGGCGTTTGAGAGAGTCGTCGGTTACGTGCCCGGGGATCTGAGCGATCCGGATATCGAGATTGTGCTGCCCGAGAGCCGGGAAAGCGCGGTTGAGCAATCTGTCGTCAACAATTACTCGCTGATTTCGGCGAAATTCGACGAGCGCCGGCTGATCGAGGTCATCGACTTGGTGTATGGCGAATTGCTTCCGTCGGTGAACCTCATTGGCAGCGCCGATTATACCAAGGACAGCGGGCTCAACGATGACGAGACGACGGAGTTCAGCGTGACCGCACAGGTCCAGATTCCGATCTATCAAAAGGGCCAGGTTTCCGCTCGGGTACGAGCGGCGAAGGAAGATGCGAACAGGTCCCGCATCGCGGTCGAGTCGATTCGCCGCGATACTGTGGATCTCGCGGCGCGTGCATACGAAGCCTGGCAGACGTCGGTAGCGGCGATCTCGGCGCTTGAGGCGGGCGTGACGGCGGCCGATATCGCCCTCCAGGGGGTGGAGCAAGAAGCTACCGTCGGGGCGCGTACTGTTCTCGATGTCCTCGATGCCGAGCAGGAGCTTCTGGATGCGCAGGTTAGCCTCGTCGGCGCAAACCGTAACGAAGTCGTGGCTGCGTATACACTTTTGCTCGCCATGGGAAATCTAACTGCCGGCGACCTCGGTCTTGATGTCGAGTTTTATGATTACGACAAGCACTACCGGGACGTCTCGGACAAGTGGTGGGGAACGGAACCTGCGGGCAAGCTGCCGTGACATGTCTAGTACTACCCTGTCAGACGATAGGCTGGTTTTTCACAGACTTGTAGGATAGGCTTCAAGCCTCTTGATTCCTTGTGGGTTTGAGTCTGAATGAGCGACACGGCGCAAGAACCGTCGATGGAAGAGATCCTCGCCTCGATCAGGCGAATTATCTCTGAAGACGGTGAAGAGGGCGAGGAAGCCCCACCCCCTGAAGAAGCTGCAGCGCCGGAGCCCGAACCCGAGGCCGAGGCTGCTCCGGAACCGGATCCTGAGCCGGAGCCCGAAGCTGAACCCGAGCCGGAACCTGAGGAAGAGCCGGAACCGGAACCGGAGCCCGAGTCGGAACCTGAGCCGGAGCCGGAACCAGAGCCGGAATCCGAAGAAGAGGATGAAGACGTCCTCGACCTCACGGATATGGAGGAAGAGGAGCCGGAACCGCTCTTCGAGGAACAGAAATACGAGGAGGAGCGTCAGGAGGCCCCGGAAGCGCCCCCGCCGCCACCTCCGCCCCCGCCCCCGCCGCAACAGCCTAGCGAGGGCCTGGTTTCCCCGCCTCAGGCGGCGGAGACAGTGGACGCATTCAGCCGCCTGAACGAAAAGCTCAACGAGGATTATCATGAGCTTCCGATCGGTAACGGGGCGATCACGCTCGAACGCCTTACGCGCGAACTGATGCGGCCCATGCTGAAGGAATGGCTCGATCAGCACTTGCCGATGATGGTGGAACGTCTGGTGAGGGAAGAGATCGAGCGTCTGGTGATGCAGTCGCAGCGCCGCGATCCCTGGTAGGATCGCCACCCGCTGAGCTTTCCGGGCTGGAATTCCCCGATCCGATGCCCTAAACCTGCTCTCCTTCCGGAGCGTGCGCATGGAGTCGTGTGCGCGCCCCGGTTTGTTTGAAGCAAGGCCAAAGGCACCGACGATGCTTGGAAAGACGTTCGAAGCGGGCGCAGTCGAACAGACTCTGTACGAGAATTGGGAGAAGGCCGGCGCTTTCGCCGCGCATCCCGGCTCCGACAAGGTCCCCTATACCATCATGATGCCGCCGCCGAACGTTACCGGCAGCCTGCATATGGGCCATGCGCTTACCTTCACGATCCAGGACATTCTGATCCGCTACAAGCGCAAGACCGGCAAGGACGCGCTCTGGCAGCCAGGTACGGACCATGCCGGCATCGCGACCCAGTCTGTGGTCGAGCGTCAGCTCGCGGAAAAGCAGATCAACCGGCGCGATCTCGGTCGTGAGGCTTTCGTCGAAAAAGTTTGGGAATGGAAGGCCGAATCCGGCGGCACCATTACGAAACAGCTTCGTGCCCTCGGCGCCTCGCCGGACTGGCCGCGCGAACGCTTCACCATGGACGAGGGCTGCTCCGATGCGGTCCTGAAAGTCTTCGTCGACCTCTACAAGAAGGGCCTGATCTACAAGGACAAACGCCTTGTTAACTGGGATCCCAAATTGCACACGGCGATCTCCGATCTTGAAGTGCAGCAGGTCGATAGCAAGGGGCACCTTTGGTACTTCCGGTACCCATTGGAAGATAATCCCGATCAATTCATCACGGTCGCCACCACGCGGCCTGAAACCATGCTCGGAGACAGCGGCGTCGCGGTGCACCCGGAAGACGAGCGCTATAAAGACCTGGTTGGGAAAAATGTGGTGCTGCCCCTTGTCGGCCGCCGCATCCCGATCGTGGCCGACGAGTATTCCGATCCGGAGAAAGGCTCCGGCGCGGTCAAGATGACCCCGGCCCACGATTTCAATGATTTCGAGGTCGGCCGTCGGCACGATCTTGAGATGATCAATGTCTTCGACAGCCATGCGCGTATCAACGAGAACGCGCCGGAGGCCTATCGCGGGCTGGATCGGTTCGAAGCACGCAAGAAAGTCGTTGCCGACATGGAAGCGGCGGGCCTTCTGGAGCAGATCGAGGAGATCCAGCACACGGTGCCGCACGGCGACCGTTCCGGCGTCGAGATCGAACCGTGGCTGACCGACCAGTGGTACTGCGACGCGGTGACCCTGGCGAAGCCGGCGATCGAGGCGGTCGAGACCGGTAAGACCGAGTTCGTGCCGAAGAACTGGGAAAACACCTATTTCGAATGGATGCGCAACATCCAGCCCTGGTGCATCTCGCGCCAGCTCTGGTGGGGCCACCAGATCCCGGCCTGGTACGGGCCGGACGGCGAGGTTTTCGTCGAGGAGTCGGAAGACGCCGCGAATGCTGCCGCCAAGGCGCATTACGGCAAGGACACCGAGCTGACCCGGGACGAGGACGTCCTCGATACCTGGTTCTCCTCCGCACTCTGGCCGTTCTCCACCCTCGGCTGGCCGGAAGAGACGCCGGAGCTTGAGCGTTATTACCCGGGTGACGTGCTCGTCACTGGGTTCGACATCATCTTCTTCTGGGTCGCCCGGATGATGATGATGGGCATCCATTTCATGGGCGAGGTGCCGTTCAAGACGGTCTATATCCACGCCCTGGTGCGCGACCAGCACGGCGCGAAGATGTCCAAGTCCAAGGGCAACGTGATGGATCCGCTGGACCTGGTCGAAAAATTCGGCACGGACGCGCTGCGCTTCACGCTCGCCGCGATGGCCGCGCAGGGCCGCGACATCAAGCTGGCCGAGAGCCGGATCGAGGGCTACCGCAATTTCGCGACCAAGCTCTGGAACGCCGCCCGCTACGCCGAGATGAACGAGTGCAAATGGGATGCCTCGTTCGATCCGAAATCGGCGGAACACACGGTCAACCGCTGGATTATCTCGGAACTGGCCGCGACCGAGGCGAAGGTTTCCAAAGCGATCGACGAGTACCGCTTCAACGAGGCCGCGGGCGCGCTCTACCAGTTCATCTGGGGCACCTTCTGCGACTGGTATGTCGAGTTCACCAAGCCGATTCTCTCCAGTGCCGATGCGGGCGCCGCGGCGGAAACGCGGACGGTGACGGCCTGGACGCTTATGCAGGCGGTCAATCTGCTCAACCCGCTGATGCCCTATATCACCGAAGAGCTCTGGGGCGCTTTTGGCGGAGAGGGGCAATTGATTACGACGGCCTGGCCGCAGGACCTCGCGGCTGCTGCGGATGCGGGTGCCGTCGCCGAAATGGACTGGGTCGTCCGTCTGATTTCCGAGATCCGCTCGATCCGGTCGGAAATGAACGTCCCGGCAGGCGCCAAGATCGCTCTTCTGCTGAAGGACATGTCGTCAGAGACAAAAGCGCGTCTCGAGGGCCATCGCGACGTGATCCTGCGCCTTGCGCGCCTTGAGAGCGCCGAAGCCGCTGAAGAGATCCCGTCCGGCGCCGTGCAGGGCGTGATCGATGAAGCGGTAATCCTGCTGCCAATCGCAGATGTGGTCGATCTTTCCCATGAGCGCCAGCGGCTGGAGAAAGATCTCGGCAAATTGGACGGCGAGATCATGAAGCTGGACAAGAAGCTCTCGAACGAGAGTTTCGTTGCCCGGGCCCCGGCGGAGGTCGTCGAGGAGAACAGGGAACGATTGGCGGAAGAAAGGGCCCGGCGCGACAAGCTCGCCGCCGCCCTCGAGCGGATCGCCGCACTCTAGATCTCACACTCCGTTATTCAGGAGCGTATTCCCAGAGCCCGCGCTTTTCGGCGCGGGCTTTGTCTTCCGCGGGTCGGTAGGCTTCGCCGGATTCGTCCGCGACGGCCCAGCCGGCCCGCACCATTTCGTTCGCCAGATCCTTGTTGGCGACGATGCATCGGGCATTGTAGCTCTGAATGGCCTGGCAACGGGCCTGTTTGCGGTCAGCCAATTCTTTCAGGTATGTCCGGGCCGCCGCGCCGCAGAGCCAGGGCAGCGAACCGCGGAGGCATTTCTGCCGCGGCCCCGGCGCGACGATGCCGAACAGCCGGATCACCTTGTTGTCGATCTGTATCGTTCCGGCATCGATAACCCGCGCTTCGCCCTCGATCACGACGGGCTTCTTGTCGGCTGCAAAAGCTGTCGCCGGTAACGCGGCAAAGAACAAGGACATCAACAGTTTGACGGCGACGGCACGCATGGCGGCCCTCCGCAACTCAGATGGATGACGCGATGAAATCAGGCCAGATTCCGCATTCTTCCGCAAGTGCCAGGGGATCGCGCCCCCGGGTGAAGCCGGTTTCGACGAGCAGTGTCTTCATCCCGAGATTGCGTCCGCCGAGTACATCCGTGTGCAGGGTGTCTCCGACGCATAGAATTCTCTCCGGCAAGATTTGCGCGAGGTCGCGGAGAGCATGGCGGTAAATGTCGGGAAACGGCTTCCCGAGGAAGAGTGGCTCGATACCCGTTTCGTCCGCGAGCCAGTGCGCGAGGTATCCTGGCTCCAGGCTCATCTCCTCGCTATAGGGCGCGGTGACGTCCGGATTGCAGACGACGACCGGACGGGGCCTTTCCCGGAAGCTTTCGATGACCGGCAGAAATGCCTGACGGCGAAATTCGCCGCAATCCATCAGCAGGAGACCCGCGGCGTCGTCGATCTCTATCCCGCCGGCTGTCCAGGTACGGGCCTGAAGAGGACCGGGGGGCAGGGGCAGAGGATCGAGCCCGATCGCGGCCCAGATACCGTCTCCGGTGTCCCGGGCCATATCTCCGAGCAGGCTGAGCCCGGCATAGATCTCATCATCGTCGAAGTGGTAACCGCGGCGCCGGTGGCTCTCCAGCATCGCGGAGAGTGTTTTCGAGCCGTCATTGGAGATCACTCTGATCTTCGCCCCGACATCCCGTATTGCCGCATAGGCGGGCGGTCCAGCGGGAATGACGGGGGGGCCGAGGCTCAGAACTCCGAAATTGTCGAGAATGACCGCATCGAAGTCACCGATGATCTCGGCAATCCCCGAAATGCGCCGGGGCTCGACAGGAGGCGGGGCGGGCGGCAATCGGTGCGCCCATTTCAGGTATCCGGCCCAGGCTTCCTCGAAGCTGAGAGGCTCCATATCGAGCATGCGGTGTCGTCTCCACTTGATGATTTCCGGAACCGGACCGGTTCCGTGACGGAGCCGCTCGCCGATTGCGTTAGATCGTAGCGCGCGGTTAATGTGAAGGTCATTCCTTACAGGCAGATGAACGAGGCTGCCAGTACGCATGACCGACGATCAGAACGGAACCGAAGAGGAGGGAGAACGCCGCCGCTGGCGGGTGTCCGAATTTATCGGTCTCGGCTTTTTCCTTCTCGCCGCGGCCGCGATTCTTCCCCTGGTCCGCGACAGTTACATCCTGCAAGACGTCTGGGTCGCGGTCTGCGGCGCCATCGGCCTCAACTGAGTACATATCCTTCTGACCGGCCCGGAGTATTTCAATGGCGCGGATAATCATCGGCGGCTTCCAGCACGAGACGAACACCTTCGCCCCCAGCAAGGCCACGCTTGAGGCGTTCACCAGCCCCGGAAGCTGGCCGGCTCTGGTGACCGGCGCGCCGCTCTTCGACGCGGTCAAAGGGATCAATATTTCGGTTGCGGGCTTCATCGGGGAGGCGCGGCGGCTTGGACACGAGCTGGTACCGACGAGCTGGGCCGCGGCCTCGCCGTCAGCGCATGTGACCGATGAGGCTTTCGAGCATATCGCGGGGCTGATCGTCGCGGGCGTGAAGGCGGCCCTGCCGGCGGACGCACTTTATCTCTGCCTGCATGGTGCCATGGTGACGGAAAGCTTTGAGGATGGGGAGGGAGAGCTGATCCGCCGGATCCGGGAAGTGACCGGCCCCGACCTGCCGATCCTCGCCAGTCTCGATCTGCATGCGAATGTGACGCCCGAAATGGTCGCGCGCGCCGACGGGCTTGATGCCTATCGGACCTACCCGCATATCGACATGGCGGAAACGGGTGCGCGCGTTGCGCGGACGCTGGACGCGCGTCTGAAGAGCGGGAGTTCGAAGCCCGCTCGGGCCTTTGAGCAGATACCTTTCCTGATGCCGCTGGTCCGGCAATGCACGATGGCGGAACCGGCGGGACGGCTCTATGGGATGATCCCGGCCATCGAGGCCGAGCACAATGTGACCCTGGCCTTTGCGACCGGCTTCCCGGCGGCCGATATCTACCATTGCGGCGCCTCTGTTTTCGCCTATGGCGAGGATGATGTGTGCGTGAAACTCGCCGTGAAACAATTGGTTGATGCAATTAATGCGGTCGAGGCGGAATTCGCGGCGCAGCTGCCCGATCCCGACACGGCTGTCCGCGAGGCGATGCGGATCGCGGCGACCGCCGACAAGCCGGTTGTCATCGCCGACGTGCAGGACAATTCCGGCGGCGGAGGCGACAGCGATACAACGGGTCTCTTACGGGCGCTGATTTCGAACGGGGCCGAGGGAGCCGCAATTGGCCTGATCGTGGACCCGGCGGCTGCCGAAGCGGCGCATGCGGCCGGTGTCGGTGCCGAGATCACGCTCGGTCTCGGCGGCAAATCGAAAGTTCCCGGGGATGCGCCCTATGACGGAACGTTCCGGGTGGAGGCGCTTTCCGACGGGCAGTTTACCGCGACGGGGCCATTCTATTCCGGTTCCCACATGCGGCTCGGCCTCTCGGCCCGGCTTTCGATCGGCGGCGTGCAGATTGTGGTCGGCTCGCGCAAGGTGCAGATGGCGGACAGGATGATGTACCGCTTTCTCGGGATCGAGCCGGAGGCCATGAAGATTCTCGGCAACAAGAGCTCGGTGCACTACCGCGCCGACTTCGCGCCGATCGCCGCGGAAATCATCGAATGCGCGGCACCGGGACCGGTGCTGGCCGATCCGGGGGCACTACCCTGGAAACATCTCCGTCCCGGCCTCCGCGTGCGGCCGCTCGGAGAGCCGTTCGGGGGCTGAGCGCTTCTGCGTTGAATACCAGCACATCAATCGTCATTCCCGCGAAAGCGGGGACCCAGGGATCCCGGTCACCGCTCTATGTTCTCTGGGTCCCCACTTGCGTGAGGATGACGATTGTATGGGATTGATTGAGGGGAATCGGAAGAGCTCAGGCCGCGAGTTCGATCCAGACCGGCGTGTGGTCGGAAGCTTTCGGCTTGCCGCGCGGTGCGCTGTCGATCCCCGACGCGCTGAGTCGGTCGGCGGCCTGCGGTGAGAGCAGAAGGTGGTCGATCCGCACCCCGTGATCGTTCTGCCAGGCGCCGCCCTGATAATCCCAGAAACTGTAGCGGTGCGGCGCGGTGTTATAGACCCGATAAGCGTCGACATAGCCGAGATGCAGGATCTCCCGGAAAGCCGCACGGGATTCCGGCTGGCAGAGTGCATCGCTGGCCCAGGCTTCCGGATCGTGCACATCGACATCCGTCGGGATCACGTTGTAATCGCCGGCGAGAACGACCGGCGTTTCCGAAGCCAGAAGCTCCCCGGCACGAGCCTTGAGCCGTTTCATCCAGCCGAGCTTGTAAGGGAATTTCTCAGTTTCCACCGGGTTGCCGTTCGGCAGGTAGATGGTGGCGAAGCGGATGCCGTTGATCGTGCCTTCCGCATAGCGTGCCTGCTCGTCCGCGTCGTCTCCCGGCAGGCCTATAAGCGGATCCTCGATCGGGTGCTTCGAGAGGATGGCGACGCCGTTATAGCTTTTCTGCCCATGGATAAGCACCTTGTAGCCCCGTTCCTCGATCTCCAGGCGCGGAAAGTTCTCGTCGATTGTCTTGGTTTCCTGCAGCAGCGCGACGTCGGGCTGGAAGCCGTCGAGCCAATCCAGGACGTTGGGAAGGCGGGCCTTGATCGAGTTGACGTTCCAGGTGGCCACTTTCATGAGCAGAACCGTTCAGGCTGGAGATTCGGAGGAGGGGCCATACTGCCCGCACACATGCCCCCGGCCAAGCCGGTTCTCGCCAGCCGCCGGAAACCGGATCAGATGGAGAAGGAGGTGCCGCAGCCGCAGGAGGACGAGGCGTTCGGATTCGTCACCTGGAAGTAGGCGCCGAGCAGTTCCTCGACATAATCCAGCTCGCCGCCGTTGAGAAGATCGAGTGACGTATCGTCCACCACGACCGTCACGCCGTGACTGACGAAGGTATGATCGTCTTCCTTGACCTCGTCGTCGAAGCCGAAATCGTACTGGAAGCCGGAGCAGCCGCCGCCCTCGACGGCGACACGCATGAATTTGGTCTCGCCGTGCTCTTCCATCGTCAGCATCCTGGTGATGCGTTTCGCCGCGCTCTCGCTCAGGCCGAAAGTACGGCCGCCCGTGGAGGGGGCCGGAGATCCGTTCTCGACAGTGCTGTTTTCGGCGAGGCTCATGGCCGCTCCAGACGGATAGAGGCGATTGACGATCAATTATGCACGCTCTGACCAGAAAAGTAATGTTTCCCTAGGCAAATTCAATCCATTTCGGGGTTCTCGCATTGCGCGGGGGCCTGCCGGGGAGTAGGTTCCGCCAAGTTCGAATCGCAGCCGGCCCGCCGTCATGCCCGAGTCCCAGAATTGGACCCTTAAACAGCAGTTTGCTCCTTATGCGGAGGATTACGGCAACAGCCGCGGCCGGCAGCATCCGGAGCCGGAGGCGCGCGAGCGGACGCCGTTCCAGCGCGACCGCGACAGGATCCTGCATTCCGGTGCCTTCCGTCGGCTCGAATACAAGACCCAGGTCTTCGTCTATCACGAGGGCGATTATTACCGAACCCGGCTTACCCACAGCCTGGAGGTCGCGCAGATCGCGCGCTCGATCAGCCGCTCGCTCGGGCTCAACGAAGACCTCGCGGAAGCGCTCGCGCTGGCGCACGATCTCGGGCACACGCCGTTCGGCCATGCCGGTGAGGACGGACTGGATGCGGTCATGGCACCCTATGGCGGCTTCGATCACAATGTGCAGACGGTGCGCGTGCTGACGCTGCTGGAGCAGCGCTACGCGGCCTTTGACGGGCTCAATCCGACATGGGAAACGCTTGAGGGAATTATCAAGCATAACGGTCCGCTGGTCGGACCGGGGCTGGAGGGCGAGGTGCCCCCGATCATTGCCGAACTCGACGATAAACTTCATTTGCAGTTGGGCGGGTACGCCAGCGCGGAAGCGCAGGTTGCGGCCATTTCCGACGATATAGCCTATCACACGCACGATATCGACGACGCGCTGCATGCAAATCTTTTCGCAATCGAAACATTGCGGGAGGCGCCGATCGCCGGAGATATCGTCGCGGAGGTGCAAGCCTCTTATGGCGATCTTTCGAACACGCGCCTGGTGCAGGAGATTGTCCGCAGGCTGATCGGCATGATGGTCGAGGATCTTCTGAGCGAGAGCCGGAAGCGGCTCGCCGAATACAATCCGCGCTCCGCCGACGATATCCGGCAGGCGCCGGTGCCGATCATCGCCTTTTCGCCAGACATGGAAGCGCGAAATAAGGCTTTGAAAAAGTTCCTGTTTCAGAACATGTACCGGCATTACAAGGTAAACCGGATGGCCAGCAAGGCCCGCCGAGTCGTGAAAGAAATGTTCGAACTCCTGATGAACGAGCCGAACTGCCTGCCGGCGCAGTGGCAGCGCACCGGCAACGATCAGCCCGGGGATATCGACAAACCCAAGCAGGCACGCCTCATTGCCGACTATATCGCTGGCATGACAGATCGTTATGCAATGATCGAACATGCCCGTCTCTTTGACCTGAACGCGAAGACATAAATGAACGTTTTCAATCACTTTCAGACTAAGCTTAACGAAGAACTCGAATCGCTCTCGGCGGGTGGGGCACTACCGGCCGATCTTGACGTGAGCCGCGCCGGCGTGGAGCCGCCGCGCGATCCGTCGCATGGGGACATCGCCACCAACGCCGCAATGGTGCTGGCGAAGCAGGCGCGCATGAAGCCGCGCGACATCGCCGATCTGCTCGCCGAGCGGATGCGCGGCTGGCAGGAGGTCTCCGAGGCCGAGATCGCCGGTCCCGGATTCATCAATCTGCGCATCGCCGATACGTTTTGGCGGGGAGCGGTCGCGGATCTGCTGAAGGCCGGGATTGCGTACGGCAAGTCCGATATGGGCGCGGGCAAGAAAGTGATGGTCGAATACGTTTCGGCCAATCCGACGGGGCCGCTGCACGCGGCCCATGCGCGGGGCGCCATCGTCGGCGACGCGCTGGCGGCCCTGCTCGACAAGGCCGGGTTCGACGTGCTGCGCGAATATTACATCAACGATGCCGGGACCCAGGTCGACACCGTCGCCCGCTCGACATTCCTGCGCTATCGCGAGGCGCTCGGCGAGGAGATCGGTGCAATCCCGGAGGGGCTTTATCCGGGCGAGTATCTGAAAGAGGTCGGCGAGGCGCTCGCCAAGCGCGACGGCGACAAGTGGCTCGGCAAAGACGAGGCCGAGTGGCTGCCCGAGATCCGCAGCTTCGCGATCGCGGAGATCATGGGCTGGATCAAGGAGGACCTGGGCCTTCTTGGTGTCGATATGGCGGTATACAGCTCTGAGAAAGCGCTGGTGGAGGCAGGGGCGGTCGACAAGGTGATGGAGACCCTGGAAGGCCGGGATCTGCTCTATACCGGCGTGCTCGAGCCGCCGAAAGGCAAGAAGTCGGACGATTGGGAGCCGCGCCCGCAGCGCCTCTTCAAGGCGACCGAGTTCGGCGACGATGTCGATCGCCCGATCCAGAAGTCCGACGGCTCCTGGACCTATTTCGCCAACGACATCGCCTATCACCTCGACAAGTATCGCCGCGGTTATGCCGAGATGATCGATGTCTGGGGCGCGGATCACGGCGGTTATGTGAAGCGCATGAAGGCTGCGGTGAAAGCGGTCACCGGCGGCGAGGGGGAGCTCGACGTCAAGCTCTGCCAGCTTGTGCACCTGATGGATGGCGGGAAGCCGGTGAAGATGTCGAAGCGCGCGGGCACCTTCGTCACCATGCGGGACGTCATCGATTCGGTCGGTAAGGACGTGCTGCGCTTCATCATGCTGACGCGACGGAACGACCAGACGCTCGAGTTCGACTTCAAGAAAGTCACCGAGCAGAGCCGCGAGAATCCGGTCTTCTACGTTCAATATGCCCATGCCCGCTGCCATTCCGTCCTCCGGCACGCCGAGGAGGCGCTGAGCGGCGCGGAACTCTCCGGAACGGCACTCGCGTCGGTAGTGCTCGACCGCTTGACCGATCCTGCCGAGCTTGGTCTCATGAAACTGTTGCTCGCATGGCCCCGTACCGTCGAGGGTGCCGCCGAAGCGCACGAACCGCATAGAATCGCCTTTTATCTCGGCGATGTGGCCGCTGCGTTCCACGGCCTCTGGAACAAGGGCAAGGACGATACGACCCTGCGCTTCCTTGTCGATGGGGATAGCGAGCTGACCATGGCCCGGCTGGCACTGGTGCGGGCGACACAGACCGTCATAGCCTCGGGCCTCGATGTGATCGGGGTCGAGCCCGTGGAGGAACTGCGCGCATGAGTTTGCATTCGGGGGCGCCGGAAAGGCCGCGGATTATCGAAGAGGACGAGCGTCCGGGGCCGCCGCCGCTGATGTCGGAGGAACGTGGCAAGGGCAGGGGACTGACCATCCTGGCCGCCGTTCTCGCCGTCACAGCCTTTTCGGGTGTCGTCTGGTACGCCTATGATCAGGGACGGCGGATCGGCAGCGAGACGGCTGCGCCATTGATCAAGGCGGAACCTAGCCCTTCGAAAGTACGTCCGGACTCTCCGGGCGGCATGCAGATTCCACATCAAGACAAACTCGTGCTGGACGACCTCGGCTCCGGTCGCGGTGCGCAGAACGGCGAAAGCCGGGTCGAGCGGCTGCTACCGCCGCCTGAAACGCCGGTCCCGGCACCGGAACCGCTGCCGGCCGCGCCGGCGCCAGCGGTTAGCGGCTCCGAGCCGCAGTCCGTCGCCTCTGCACCGGTCGAAGCCCCGAAGGCGCCGTCGGCCATGGCCCAGATCCCGCCGGCAAAAAGACCGGAAGAAGCCGCGTCGGCGCCGAAGGCACTGGTTCCGCCGCCCCCGCCCGCACCGGCACCCGCCGGGGAAAAAGCTCCGGCTCCAGCGCCAAGTGCGCCGAAACCGGCCGAAACCGCCGCTGCCAAACCGGCTCCGGCCCCCACGACGAAAGCGCCGGCGGCCGGGAATTACAAAATCCAGATCGCGGCCCTGCGCAATCAGGACGCGGCCAAGCGCGAATGGACCCGTGTACAGTCGGCGAACAAGGCCCTGCTCGGTGCCCTGAGCCCGACTTTTCAGCGTATCAGTACGGATAACGGGGTTTTCTTCCGGGTCCAGGGCGGTCCACTGACGGAGAATGCCGCGAAACAGGCCTGTGACGCTCTCAAGGCCAAGGGGCAGGCCTGCCTCGTCGTCAGACGCTAGACCAGATCGGAACACATGATGCGCGCGCTGATTCTCGGCTGCGCCGGTCCGGAACTGACCCGGGCCGAGCGCCAGTTCTTCGTCGAAACCGAACCGTTCGGCTTCATCCTGTTCCAGCGCAATTGCGAGAACGTTGAGCAACTTCGCAGGTTGACGGAGGATCTGCGCGATTGCGTCGGGCATAACGCGCCGATCCTGATCGACCAGGAAGGCGGCCGGGTCCAGCGGCTGAAACCGCCGCTTTGGCGCAAGGCACCGCCGGCATCCCTGTTCGGAGAGCTGTATCGGAAAGACCCGGTACGGGCGGAGCAGGCTGTCCGGGTGAATGCCCGCCTGATCGCTGCCGAGCTGACCGCCTGCGGCATCGACGTGGATTGTCTGCCGCTCCTCGATGTTCGTCAGAACGATACCCACGATGCGATTGGCGATCGATCTTTCGGCTACGACGTCGAAACTGTTTCCCGGCTGGGACGCGCTCAGGCAGAGGGTCTCGCGGCAGGTGGTGTAGGTCCTGTGATGAAGCACATTCCGGGACATGGCCGCGCCCGGGTTGATAGCCATTTTGATCTTCCGCGCGTGGATATAGCGGCGGACATTCTGAAAGAAATAGATTTCGCTGCTTTCAAGGCGCTGGCAGGCCTGCCGATGGCGATGACCGGACATGTCGTCTACGAGGCGATCGATCCGGACAACGCCGCGACCCTTTCTTCCACAATCATTTGGGACGTGATCCGTACGGAGATCGGCTTCGACGGGCTGCTGATGACGGACGATATCTCCATGAAGGCGCTCGGAGACCCGCTCGCCGTGTCTTCCGCCCGGTCAATCGAGGCCGGCTGCGATCTCGTGCTCCATTGCAACGGAAACGAGACAGAAATGCGGGAAGTCGCCGAAGCCGTGCCGGAGCTTTCCGGCGAAGCGCTCCGCCGGGCGGAGGCGACACTCTCATTCATGGACCGCATCCGCCGGGAGGCGCAGCCGGCACCCATGGACGAGCTTCTGGCCTCCTACGGTGAGCTCACCGGCACGGCGGCCTGAATGGGCGAGTTTATCTCCGACGTTCTCTTCACTGCATCGATCTGGGCGCTGCCTGTTCTGATCGCAATCACCATGCACGAGGCGGCGCACGGTTTCGTCGCCAATTTGTGCGGCGATCCGACGGCCCGGCTGATGGGGCGGGTTACGCTCAATCCCTTCGCTCATATCGACAAGTTCGGTACCGTGATCTTGCCGATCCTCTGCATCGTCTCTGGCTGGGCGCTGGCCGGCACGCCGTTCGTGTTCGGTTATGCCAAACCTGTCCCAGTCGCGATGTCACGGCTCAACAACCCCCGCCGCGACATGATGCTGGTGGCGGCTGCCGGCCCCGCGACCAACGTGCTTCTTGCGATCGCTGCGGCGGCACTGCTGCACACCGCGCCTTGGTTTCCAATCTGGTTCGGCGCCTGGTGGGAAGCCACTCTGGTCAATGGCATCCTGCTCAATCTGGTGCTTGCGGTCTTCAACATGATTCCGATCCCGCCGCTGGATGGCGGACGAATCCTGACGGGGCTGCTGCCATATGAGCTGGCGCGGCGCTATGTCCGCCTGGAACGCTACGGCATCTTCATCATCGTCGGGCTGCTCTTCCTGCTTCCGTTCATCGGCAGGGAACTGGGCATCGATCTCGGTCACTTCATGCGCTTGGTCATGATCGGCGTGCATTATCTGCTACAATTGGTTCTGATGCTCACGGGACAGATCTGAGAGTTTGA